>JAZNEP010000001.1:0-10671 GCA_045588655.1 Lachnospiraceae bacterium
ACCCAAATCGAAGAAAGTATCAGATATATAAATTTCGCCCGATGATGTTCACTAATCAACAACATAATAGCAGACCACAGGCAAGCAGCCAACATTACCAAAAACAACACCGACACAACAAAACCTGCGCCGAGAAGAGCCGCAATGCATATCGCTCCGAACAAAAGCCCTTGTAACGCCAATGATATTGTCATTAATATTTTCTGCAATCGGTCTACGTCCATATAGTAATCTATCATAAGCAAAAGAAACGCAATCACAGCCATTCCGACCGTAATCCAGAACCCTATACTTCCCCAGATTATTTCACTTTGATAAAACGCGTATTGCTCAATACTAAATCCGTATTCCCGACTTACCTTGACAATCCCGACAATCACAAGAACCGCCATAATTACGTTGGCCAGCGTTGTTAATCCAAAACTGATTTTTCTCATCTCCACATTTTCCTCCTCTTGCACGTTGTAAAACTTACCTTCTAAACAATCACAGACTTTATACTCATAAAATCCCACATGTCTCGAAGTATTTTACATTATACCACAAGATTTTATTTATCGCTATACATTTTATAGTTTTGGATTATTATTCTTGAACTAAACAAATACTATAATTACACCAATAATATCTTTTACGGAGGCATCGTGATGAAGGAACTTAATTTTGCACTAATCGGCCAGCGAATAAAAGAAATAAGAACCGCTAAAAAGTTAACGCAGGAATATTTGGCAGACCAAACCGGTGTAAATGTCAGCCATATAAGCAACATCGAAACCAACAAAGTAAAAGTCAGTCTCACCTTGCTGATTGCGATATGCAATACTTTAGATGTAACCGTCGATTATTTACTTGGTAATGAATATCACAATCCGGCTTCTGCAACTGAGAAAGAATTGATTAACACAATGAAGAACATGAAACAGGATAAACTTGAGATTTTATTAAAGATTGCAAAAGTACTCTGACACTCTTCCTCCATCCTGATATACTATTGCATGTTCTCTACACGTTCTTTTCCAAAATCACAATATCATATGGTTCCAGGCATACTTTATCCATGATTTCTTCATCATTTAAAATATTTACATACTTTTGTTCCCCCGCTTCAAATCCATTTGAAAAGTCTATCTCCTTTCCCTCATCTGAAAAATTACCAATGAATATATATCTCTTTGTTTCATTCTCTCTATAACAGATTCCGATTCCCTCCGGAATCATTACATCGCCCAGCGCACCGGTGATATGTGCATCTTTCACAAGCTGACGGCACAGTGCTTCCATAAGTGTATCTTCGCAGTTTGCCGCAATATGATATGCAATACCTGCACCATACGCATTCTTTGTAATTACCGGTTCCCCTTGGTAATAATCTCTTTCATAAACTGCCAATATTTCCGCCGTTGTCACATGCACCACTTCGCAGAGCTCATTCAGTTTGTATCTGTTATCGTTCCAGCATGTCTCATTGCATTCTTCGTCAAACAACGCGTCTGTTTCTTCAACCCACATTCCCAAAACATCCGAGAGTTTCTCTTTCGTTGCTTCTCCAAGGAAACAGAGATCCGTTTCATCGACCACACCCGAAAAAGCGGTCGTCAACAAAATTCCTCCACCTGCAACAAAATCACGAAGTTTCTGCTGAATCCCGTTATGGAACATATAAAGCAACGGTGCGATTATAATCTTATAATCGGTCAAATCCGCCCGGGAATCCAACACATCGGTACCGATTCCGTTCTGCCAGAAATATTTGTAATACCGTGCACATAAATCATCATAATCGAGACCGCAATTTCTTGGTCCGTTTGATTGATTCAATGCCCATTTGCTTTCTTTATCATATATGATTGCAACATCCGCAGGATTATCACTGCCATATATTTTCTCCGACAGCTTCTGCATATCAGCGCCAAGCGAAGAGACTTCTCTAAACACTCTTGTATTCTCTGTTCCAACATGAGAAATTACAGCCGAATGCATCTTCTCCGCACTTCCTCTTGACTGGCGAACCTGAAAATATAAACCGCTTTCCGAACCATGCCCAATCGCATTCAACACTGCCAGTCTGTGCATGCCCGGCTTTTTCATTTTGCTGACGGGACGCCAGTTAACGGTAGACGGCGTACACTCCATCAGAAGAAACGGACGCTTCTTTAAGCATCTCATATAGTCATGTGTAAAGCTTTCGCGATATGCTTCTGTTACATTACTTCCCGGCGCATGCCAATACGGATAACTGTCCCAGGATATCAAATCCAGCTCATCCGCCATATCCGGATAGCATAATCCATCGTAAAGCCCCATCATATTGGTCGTCACGGGAATCTCCGGATTCACAGCCTTAACAGCAGCAATTTCTGCCTTCAAAAAGTCCGTTGTCTGATATGTGGTAAATCTCCACCAATCAAGCCATAATCCGTTAATTGCAGTCTCACTGATAGGTCCCGGAGCCTCCACCTGACTAAAATCAGAATAGGTATGAGACCAAAAACGTGCCCACCATGCATGATTCATATTCTCTACTGTGCCGTACTTCTTTTGCAGGTATTCTCTAAAAGCCTGCTGACACAAAGGACAATAACATTCCCCACCATACTCATTTGAAATATGCCATAAAATAACAGCAGGATGAGAAGCATATCGTTCTGCAAGCTTGGTATTGATAATCCGCACGCGTTCCCTATATGCCGGTGATGTCATACAGTGATTATGGCGGAATCCAAAATGGGCTCTTACCCCTCTTTCATCCACGCGCAACACCTCCGGATATTCTTCCGCCAGCCAATGAGGACGCGCACCTGACGGTGTTGCCAGATTCACATAAATTCCTGCCGCATATAGCTTGTCTATAATATCATCCATCCATGCAAAATCGAATTCGTCCTTTTTCGGTTCCAGATGCGCCCAGGAAAAAATACCGAGACTCACATTATTGATGTGTGCCTTTTTCATTAAGGCAATATCTTTTTCCACAATTTCCGGATCGTTAATCCACTGATCAGGATTATAGTCTCCCCCATGTAAAATATGCGGGTATTTCGGTGTGATTGGTGCAAATCTCTTTCCCATATTCTTCCTCCCGACTTTTCTTTCGCTTATTCCAACCTTCTCTGCTCTTCCGGATTACACTCCCAACGCCGCACAAAACTCCGCTATTTTAACATCATCTTCCGCTTTGACATTAGCTTTCGGGTCTATTAAAATAAGCTCTGCTTCAAAATTCTCAACATCGAATTCGTACGGCTTCAAGGTCGGTTTTTCTCCCATAACGGCACTTTTACCACCCCAGAAAAACTTTCCGGCTCCTTTGTCGGGATACGCCTTTTCCGGTTCAATTCTTAAGATATCCGTTTCACCGGTTTGCTTTAACTGTTCAGCGATTTTTTCGGCTGTGTATTCTGTATTTCCTTCCAATGAATAGTAAACGATTGCTGTTTTCATTCTTCTCTCTCCTTTTTTCTCCGGACTGAAGATTTTATTTTTGATTATATCATTTTAAACAGCCGCTCACAACACAAAAGACTTTCAGCTTGATGAAGTTCTGAATTTATGTTAAAATATGTAGCATGCTACAGTTCCAGGCAAGGGAGATGCAGTATCAGAATATGTAGCATGCGACAACTCTGGGCGGAGGGGATACAATGTTAAAAAAAGAAGTCGGGTATCTTATCAAAAACATAAATGACAAATTGAAGGCGAAAGCCGATGCAGACTTAAAGCACTATAATCTTACCTTGACGCAGAGTCGTGTGTTCGCTTTTTTGCGTCACAAGGGCGGACAAGCCACACAGAAAGAGATTGAAACCTTTCTGGAAGTATCACATCCGACCGTCGTGGGTATTGTTTCAAGAATGGAACAAAACGGTCATGTAACAACCCGGACAGATGCCCGGGATAAAAGAAATAAAATTGTCAAATTAACCAGGCAGGCGGAGGAATTGGGGATTGATATGGAACATAATATTCTCGCCACGGAGAAAAAGATTATATCCACTCTTTCCGATGAAGATGCCGAGCGTTTAAGAGAAATGCTGTTAATCGTATATAAAAATCTTGAATAAGTAAGCCGGTTGCATATCGGCTTTCACTTAGACATAAAGTGTAGCATGCTACACCAAAAGGAGGCAACTATGATAAAAACATTGGCAAAAAGCTTGCGCG
This sequence comes from Lachnospiraceae bacterium, assembly GCA_045588655.1. GTDB lineage: Bacteria > Bacillota > Clostridia > Lachnospirales > Lachnospiraceae > SVFI01. The sequence goes on from JAZNEP010000001.1 coordinate 4,162, forward strand.
AGCATAAAAAAGGCTCCGTTCTAACAATTATTCTGTCAATTCTGGAAGCGGGATTTGAAATATTAATACCGCTTTGCATGGCAAACGTAATTGACAAAGGGATTGATCTTGGGAATATGGGCGCAGTATGGAAGTATGGTCTCATTCTGTTCCTGTTTGCGGCGCTTCAGCTTATCACGGGCGTATTGGCTGCCCATATTGCAGCGCGCACCTCGGTTGGATTTTCTGCAAATCTTCGTCAGGATATGTACGATAATGTACAGACCTTTGCATTTTCCAACATCGATAAGTTTTCAACTGCATCGATTGTAACCCGTCTTACAACAGACATCACCAATATTCAGAATGCGTATCAGATGTTAATCCGTATGGCGATTCGAGGCCCCATTATGCTTATCTTTTCCATGTGTGTATCTTTTAGCATAAACAGCTCGATTGCATGGATTTTCCTTGCGATTATTCCGCTTATGGCGGCTTTACTGCTTTTGATTGTCAGAAGTGTACACCCGATATTCGGTCGAGTTTTCCGTACCTATGACGAGTTAAACAATATCGTGCAGGAGAATGTACGCGGAATCCGCGTTGTGAAATCCTTTAATCGGGAAGAATACGAAATTGATAAATTCAAGGGAATCTCCCAAAACATATACAAGGACTTTGCCAAAGCAGAACGACTTCTGGCATTTAACTCTCCCATCATGCAGTTCTTCATGTACACATGTATGATACTCATTTCCTGGATTGGTGCCAAAGCGATTGTCGTAAGCGGAAACAATGCCGCACTGGGTATGACAACAGGCGATTTGACCGCGATGTTTTCTTATGCGATACAAATCCTCATGAGCCTTATGATGCTCTCCATGGTTTTTGCCATGATGACCATCTCCATGGCTTCGGCACGTCGTATTGCCGAAATCTTAAACGAGAAGACAGACATTGCGAATCCGGCCAATCCGCAAATGACAGTGAAAGACGGTTCCATCTGTTTTGAAAACGTGGACTTCGTTTACGCTTCCAAAGCGGACAAAAAAGTACTTGATAACATTAATCTCACCATCGCTTCGGGCGAAACAGTCGGCATCATAGGCGGTACGGGGTCATCCAAATCAAGCCTTGTGCAGTTGATTCCGCGTTTGTATGACGTAACCGGCGGTCGCCTTTTACTTGCCGGTGTTGATGTCCGTGAATATGACCTTGAAGTCCTTCGTAATGCGGTTGCCATGGTTCTTCAGAAGAACGAGTTATTCTCAGGTACCATCAAAGAAAATCTGCGTTGGGGAAATGAAAATGCCACGGATGAAGAAATAGAGCAGGCCTGCAAACTTGCCTGTGCGGATGAGTTTATTCAAAGCTTCCCGGATAAGTATGATACGCATATCGAGCAGGGCGGCACAAATGTTTCCGGTGGGCAGAAACAGCGTCTATGCATTGCCCGCGCTTTATTGAAAAAACCGAAAGTTTTGATTCTGGATGACTCCACAAGTGCTGTGGATACAAAGACCGACGCCTCCATCCGGAAATCCTTCGCGGAATATATTCCGGACACAACCAAAATCATTATTGCACAGCGTATCAGTTCGGTACAACACGCAGATCAAATCATTGTTATGGACGATGGTAAGGTTGTTGCCGTTGGTAACCATGCAACGCTTTTAGAAAGCTGCAATATATATCGCGAAGTATATGAATCTCAGAAGAAAGGAGACAGCGATCATGAATAAGAAGGATAAAATGCCCCCGATGGGACAGATGCCTGCGGGTATGCCGCCAAGGCCTCAATTTGATAAAAAGACGCTCGTAAGATTGCTGTCTTACATGAAAGGCTATAAAGCACAGCTGATTTTCGTTGTGGCATGTATTCTGTTAAGTTCCGTTGCTTCTGCAGCATCTTCCCTGTTTCTGCAGAAACTGATTGATGATTACATCGTACCTTTGCTGGCAACTTCGAATCCCGTTTTTACGGAACTCTTCAAGGCACTGCTTTTCATCGGTGTTATTTATCTGGTGGGAATCTTCTCCACACTTTTTTACAATCGTGTGATGGTTACGATTGCACAGGGAACACTGAAAAAAATCCGTGATGACATGTTTGAAAAAATGCAGCGTCTTCCCATTCGTGCATTCGATACACGAACCCACGGAGATATTATGAGTCTCTACACCAACGATACCGACACACTGCGTCAGATGATTGCACAGGCAATGGCTCAGCTTTTCTCTTCTGTTTTTACCATTGTTTCCGTGTTTGTCTGTATGCTCTATATCAGTGTTTGGCTGACACTTGTTGCGGTTGTTGTTATTTTCCTGATTCTGCAGATTGTTAAAATCGTAACCGGTAAAATCGGCATCTTCTTTATGATGCAGCAAAAAACACTTGCTGACGTAAACGGCTACGTAGAGGAAATGGTAAACGGCCAGAAAGTTATCAAAGTTTTCTGTCATGAAGAAAAATCAAAAGAAGAATTGCGTATGAAAAACAAAGCCTGGGCGTCCAGTGCCGCAAGCGCAAACGGTTATGCACACTCCATGATGCCTATGATGAACGCACTCGGATACGTGCAATATATCATCATTGCTCTTCTCGGCGCATATATGGCAATTGCAGGCGTGACAAACATTGGCTTAACCGGAGTAGGAACGCTTTCCCTTGGTATGATTGCTTCCTTCCTGACTCTTTCAAGAAGCTTTACCGGTCCGGTTTCACAGATTTCGAACCAGTTCAATTCCATCGTTACCGCACTTGCGGGTGCTTCCCGTATCTTTGCTTTCATGGATGAAGAACCGGAAACAGACGAAGGCTATGTAACGCTTGTAAATGCTAAGGAAGAAAACGGCGTAATACAGGAAACCACGCAAAGAACCGGCATGTGGGCCTGGAAACACCCGCATCAGGACGGAACCGTTACCTATACCAAGCTCGAAGGCCGCGTTGTTCTTGACAGTGTGGATTTCGGATATGTACCGGAGAAACAGGTTTTATACGATATTTCCCTTTATGCCGAACCCGGACAGAAAATCGCTTTTGTCGGTGCAACAGGCGCAGGTAAAACAACGATTACCAATCTGATTAACCGTTTCTATGATATTGCGGACGGTAAAATCCGCTATGACGGAATCAATATCAATAAAATCAAAAAAGCAGACCTCCGCCGTTCTCTTGGCGTCGTTCTGCAGGATGTAAACTTATTCACGGGAACGGTTATGGAAAATCTGCGTTACAGCAATCCCGATGCGACGGATGAAGATTGTATCGCTGCTGCCAAACTGGCAAATGCCGATGGTTTCATCCGTATGCTTCCCCAGGGCTACAACACAGTCCTTAAGGGAGACGGCAGCGGACTTTCCCAAGGACAGAGGCAGTTGCTTTCCATTGCACGTGCCGCCGTATCGGATCCTCCGGTTATGATTCTGGATGAAGCAACTTCTTCCATCGATACCCGTACCGAAGCATTGGTTCAGGACGGTATGGACAAATTGATGAAAGGCAGAACCGTATTCGTCATTGCACACAGACTTTCTACCGTGCAAAACTCCGATGTCATTATGGTTCTCGACCACGGACGCATTATTGAGCGCGGTAATCACGATGACCTGATTGCTGAAAAGGGAACTTACTATCAGCTCTATACAGGCTCCTTTGAACTTGAATAGTTGGGGCACGAGAGGAAATATACCTTTTTATTTAGAATTTATATTGATAAATGTGACCTTTCCTGATTTTTTTCTGTTTATATATATGTAAGGCCTTAATAAAACAGAAAGGAACTATTATGAAAGACAGAGATATTATCGGTTTGTTCCGAAAACGCTCCGAAAATGCAATCAATGAGACTGCCAAAAAATATGGGACGTACTGTCATTATATTGCATATAACATTTTGTATAATGAGCAGGATAGTGAAGAATGTGTGAATGATACATATCTTAATGCCTGGGATAATATACCACCGCACAATCCTGATAAACTGTCTGCATATTTGGGAAAGATTACTCGAAATCTGGCACTAAATAAATGGAATTATTATAACGCCGACAAAAGGGGAAAAGGACAGATTCCTTTCGTCTTTGAAGAACTAAAGGAGTGCATTTCCGCTACAGAAACAGTGGAACAAATTGTTGATGAAATTCATTTTGCAGATACATTAAACAGTTTTCTTGCATCACTTCCCAAACAAAAGAGAATCATTTTTTTACGCAGATACTGGTATATGAATTCCATAAAAGAAATCTGCGCCGATTTTGGTATGAGTGAGAGTAAAGTAAAAATGTTGTTGCTGCGGGTAAGAAATGATTTCCGTGCATATCTGGAAAAGGAAGGAATATCTGTATGAATGAAAAAAAATTATTGGAATTGTTCAATAATGTTGATGAAAAATATATCAATGAAGCATCTCCCCGGAATGTTAAAAGACACAAACTTCAAATTCTTCCGATTATTGTTGCTGCCTGTTTGTGTCTTACGGTAATTGCCGGATTTGTAGTGTCGCGTTTAATGCAACCCTCAGTCGATGAGAAGTATTATACCACTAATATAAACGAACTTTTGGCTGCTTATGAAGGAGAACTTCTGGCAGAAAAGCTATCTTATGACGATGCAAGTGATACCAATGTTCTTTTGTGTTATACCGGTAATGATTTTCCGCTTAGCAGTGATGCATGGAAAACATTGTCTGTAACAACGAGTTACGAAGATTGCGACATGACACTGAATTGCGCTTTTAACGGGGAAACTTTTACCGACAATGGAAAAAATGCGATAGATACAATTCAATATGGTGATACTGCCATACAAATTTATGAGGGCGAACGTACACCGGAGTTTGAATTGACATATTATGCAGTCTTTGAATATCAGAATGTTTGTTATGAATTAAAAACCTATTCCAATGATAAAGATTTTATTTATGAAATATTACAAGTTTTACTGGGCGTAAATGAAGAGAATTCTGAGAGTAGTTCTAATGGAGAACACCATTTTGATGAGGTTTTGGGATATCGCGATTATTATGTTACAGTCGAACAAAATATGCCGGGATTTATTATTCAGAAATATTTTACAGAAGAAGATGGCGTAGAGAAATGTATTGCACAGGTATATGGTTACGTAGTTCCGGGACCGGAAGTATATAGCAGAGATTTGGATGATGACGGAATCAGTGAATTGATTTGTAATTGTATATACGGGACCGGAGCCGAGAGAGTTTACGTGTATCGAAACAATGATGGTGTTATAGAAAGAGGATATCTTTCTTATGACCCATGGGACTCTGCGTTGTTTCCGGGTATTTCGAATACCGGTGCATCTTACATTTCCGAAAACTATATCGCTGAAACGAACACTTTTGAAATTGTGTACCAGACAGCGACAGGTTCTGAAACGATTGCTCTGGAAAATATCGATATGTTTGTCTTCGAGGAATTTGTTGAAGATTTTTGATAGTATACAACGATATGATGTTAACAAACAGGAGCCGGATGTATCCGGCTCCTTTCTTACAAAAATCCAGTTGTACAATAAGTTTTAATCCAATATCTTCCCGTCAATTGAAATAGTAACAACATGCACGGGAATGAACTTACCGCTTAGCTGCAATGCTCTCTTGGCAGCATATTCAATTCCTCCGCAGCATGGTACCTCCATTCGAACTACTTTTACACTTTTAATGTCATTATTCTTAATAATCTCAGAAAGCTTTTCTGTATAATCACCCTCGTCTAACTTCGGGCATCCTATCAGTGTAACATGGTTACGGATGAATTCCTTATGAAAATTACCATATGCATAGGCTGTACAATCCGCTGCAATCAAAAGATTTGCTCCGTCGAAATATGGTGCACGAAGCGGCACCAGTTTGATTTGAACAGGCCACTGCATAAGTTCTGAGTTTATCGCCGGATCCTTTTTCTTCTTTGAAGCGAATACCGCTTTTTCATCATATGCCGGAGCCTCTCTCTCTTCAAAAGTGATTGCATCAGTGGGACAAGTCGGTAAACAGTCCCCTAAACCATCGCAGTAATCTTCTCTGGTAAGTTTTGCCTTTCCATCAATCATCTCAATTGCACCTTCATGGCAGGCAACTGCACATGCTCCACAACCTACACACTTTTCTTCATCAATTTTAATTATTTTACGTACCATATAAATCCTCCTGAATCATCCTGAATACATTGATTACATTACTATCCGGACAAAGCATTCCGCTCTCTGTGTCAAAGGCGAATACAACACCTCCAACCGAACTTTCACTTTGACTTTCTATGCCTATTGTAATACAATAAATAAAACAAGTCTGTTGTTTTTACAACAAAGGAGATATTTATGCCAAAATATATTGATACCCTGAAACGCACGCAACTCTTCTCCGGTGTAGGAGAGCATGAAATCGCAACAATGTTAAACTGCCTGCAAGCCAGATTACTTACATTTCAAAAGGGAGACTATGTTTTCCGAGAGGGCGAGCACATAGATAATATCTTCGTATTGGCGGATGGCAAACTTTTGGTACAACA
>JAZNEP010000002.1:0-1854 GCA_045588655.1 Lachnospiraceae bacterium
CCGAAATATGAGCAGAGCGGCAAAAGTCACTGCATTGAAATTCGCAAAGCATTTGAGGTAAAACAGGTTCCTTTTGACGATCCGGATATCAAAGCCTACACGGTGGATTCTTCGCCGGCAGATTGTGTCCGTTTTGCCTTGGAAGGTATGCAGTGTACTTTCGATTTGGTGCTCTCCGGAATTAACCGCGGATTAAATCTTGGCATTGATGTGCTGTACTCCGGGACCTTAGGTGCTGTGTTCGAGGCCGCCACTTTTGGAATTCCGGCAGTGGCTCTTTCAACCCAGGTGGGTGGATTTGACGAAGCCATGGAAGCGCTGGAAACAATCAAAGAATTTTTTATACGTCACGACTTGATGGCGAAAAACAGCTTATACAATATAAATATTCCGATTCATCATAAAGGCATCTGCATTACCCGTATGGGGGAGCGATATTATGTTGATGAATTTTTGCCACAGGGGAATGACATGTATCTTCCGACCTATAAACAGCTTCCGCATGATTTGGACGATAATAGTATTGATACCAATGCAACCTTGTCCGGATATATTTCCGTGACGCCGCTGATTATGAATCGGACCAATAGGACTGTGTTTGATAAGTTGACGGAAGGGAATTCTTAGCGGGCACAGTGTATCGTTTTGAAGAGGTAGAATATGAATAATAATTTATACGAAATGATTTTAAAAAGGAAATCGTTCCACCGTTTTAAAGACATTGGAAATGAAAAAATAACAGATGAAGAACTGAAAGAAATCGAGAATGCATTTTATTCTTTTACGCCACTGGCAGATGATATTAAAGTGAAAATGAAAATCGTGAAAGATTCCACAACCTGTAAAGTGGGCCAGGAGTATTGCATTTTGCTGTATTCGGAGAAGAAGGAGAACTATCTTCAGAACATCGGCTACATAGGAGAGCAGTTGGATTTATATCTGGTGTCCCGCAACATCGGAACACTTTGGTTTGGCATGGGAAAGGTAAAAGAAAAGCAGGCAGACGGTCTTGATTTCGTGATAATGATTGCAATTGCCAAAGTGGATTCGGAAGCGAAGTTCAGAACAGACCTGAGAGAGGCGAAAAGGAAAGAGGCAACAGCTATCTGGAAGGGCGAAGCGTATTCTGACATAGCTGATGTTGTGAGATTTGCGCCAAGTGCATGTAATTCACAACCGTGGATTGTTGATGCCACGGAACAGGAACTCAAAGTTTTCAGGGATAAAAAATCAGCAAAATTTGGGATTTTGCCATTCGATGTACTTAAGTATATGAATCAGATTGATATGGGGATTTTTCTGTGCATTCTGGAATTGTGCTTAGATAAAAATCAACTCAATTATCAAAGAACTTTGTTTGCGGAAGAGAGCGTCGAGAATAATAAACTTTTAACGGCTGTGTATAAAATGGAATAACAGATTGAGAATATCGACGTATTCATACGAAATAAAAGGGAGAGACATCGGTTTGATACTTTTACGGAGGAATAAAGATGAGAATAGAAACAGAGAGATTGATTATCACAGAATTTGATTTATCGATGGCAGAGAGCGTACATAGAAATTCTTTGGATGAGGACAATCGGCGCTTTGTACCGGATGAGGTGTTTGAAACGGTAGAAGAAGCCAGGGAAACCATAGAGTTTCTGATGAGCGTATACGAATCCGGGGAAGGACCGTTAGTGTATCCTGTATTGATTCAGAAAGGAACGAACGTAGGATATGTTCAATTGGTACCCTTTGAAGAAGGTTTTGAAGTAGGCTATCATATCGGAAAAGAGTATACATGCAACGGATATGCAACAGAAGCGTTGCAGGCTTTTTTGGATGAAATGATGCCACAGAAGAATTTGG
>JAZNEP010000003.1:0-1598 GCA_045588655.1 Lachnospiraceae bacterium
CCGAAGCAAGAGGAAAAGGTTATGGAAAACAAATGCTGCAGTTAGGTATAAAATTTGCATTTGAACTTTATGGAGCATCAAAAGTGACATTAGAGGTTTTTGAGAATAATCCAAGTGCTTATCATTGTTATAAAGCGGTTGGATTTATCGAAAATGGAAATAGCTTGACTTATAATATTTGTAATGAAGAATGGAAAAGTATCGAGATGGAGATTCGTAAATAAAAATCAAGATTCGTAGTAAACAGAAACTTTCAGCTTTGTGAAGCGTTGAAAGCATGCAAGAATTTGAAGGAGGAAGAGTAAATATGGTTACCAAGAGCGATATATTCGAATTACTAGAAGGTTGTGGCATAAAGCATAACGACAAGGTTACAATTCACTGCTCCCTGCGTGCTGTAGGAGAGATTGAAAATGGTGCAGATGGCCTGATAGATGGCTTTTGTCAGTATCTTACGGATGGACTGTTTATAGTGCCTACGCATACCTGGGCAAATGTAGACAGGGAGCATCCGCATTATGATGTGAGAAACACAGAGCCTTGTATAGGAGCGTTGGCTAAAGTGGCTGCATTTAGAGCTGATGGGGTGCGTTCCCTGCATCCTACACATTCGGTTACAGTGTTTGGTAAGGGTGCTGCTGACTATGTAAAGGGTGAAGAAAATGCGGCAAGTCCCGCACCTATGGGAAGTTGCATAAGCAGACTGTATGAGGAAAATGGCAAGGTTCTCTTAGTGGGAGTAGGCCATGAGAGAAATACATATCTTCACGCAGTGGATGAGCGTCTTGATATTCCAGATAGACTGAATCCAGAAGCATTTCAGATTACTATTAAGGATTATGATGGAAATGAACTAACTTCTCCACCATTTCATACACATTTTACAGCAGCTTCTGATACCTGCGTATCGGATTATTATCCTAATTACAAAAAGGCCTTTGAATATGCGAGAGCAGTTACATATCATCAGTTAGGGGATGCCTTGGTGTACTGTTGCGATGTTGTAAAGATGACGGATACAGTTAGAAAAATTTGGGAGAAAACAGATAGGGATTTGTGTATAAAAGAGGATGATATTCCGGAGGAATATTACAGATAAATTGTATAGTTTATCATCGATAGGGAATTGTTGTAGGCTATGATGATTTTGATGATGTCGAAGAACTTATTCGATTAATACAAACAGGTAAGCGTTAAATTCCAATTTGTCGAACTGAATATTATTACATAGCCGTCTGTGACTAACAATCACAGACGGCTATTTCTATTTCAGAACGGAGGTGAACCTATGCCATATATCCCCTACACCGACGAGCAGAAACAACTCGCAAACAGCGTAGATCTGCCCACATTTCTGAAAATGCGAGGTGAGAAATTAGTCCCCGTGGGCAGAGAATTCAAGCTTGTCTATCATGACGGATATGAGCATGATGTAAACCGAAAACATGGAGGAAAAGAATATGATGATTTCAAAGACAACTTTTTTGGCAATGCTGACGATGCTGATGAAAAATGTGGACAAGAAAAAGGAACTGCTGAAAAGCAACAACAACCTGTCCGATGAATGCGTAGAGTGCATCATGGAAGAAACGGAATTT
>JAZNEP010000004.1:0-94634 GCA_045588655.1 Lachnospiraceae bacterium
CAGATGTTTACTCATAGGTCTGCTCCTTTCCGGTCAGACAGCTAAGAGTATTATCAGATAAAAAGAAACAATTGTAAAACTAAACGCACGATTGTAAGGGTAAAAGTAGAGTGTTTCTGGCTTTTAAATTTACAATTAAAGGTAAATAAGATCATATTAAAGTGATGTTTATTGGACTTAAGAATTGATATTATAAAACAAAAAAATAAAGGAGAACTAAGATGAGAGAATTTACAGCAGTAAGTTTGTTCTGTGGTGCAGGTGGTCTTGATCTAGGGTTTGAAAGAGCCGGATTTCGCACTTTATGGGCAAATGATTTTGATGCAGATGCTTGTAAAACTCATCAGAATTGGAGTAATGCGGAAGTAGTATGTGGTGACATTTCAAAAGTTGATATTGAAACTATTCCGGATTCTGATGTTATCCTTGGAGGATTTCCTTGTCAGGGATTTAGTTTGAGTGGTCCTAGAAAGATTGATGATTCTAGGAATGCACTGTATAAGCATTATGTAAAAATTGTAGCAGCAAAGCAACCTAAAATTTTTGTAGGGGAAAATGTAAAAGGTCTGCTGACAATGGGGAATGGACAAATAATAGAAGCAATAGTCGATGAGTTTTCGGCATGTGGATATGATGTATTTTATAAATTAGTAAATGCAAAAGATTTTGGAGTACCACAAGATAGAGAAAGAGTTATTATTTGCGGGTTTAGAAAAGACATAGAGGTTAGTGATTTTGAATTAGAAGTACCTGATGTAGAACGGATGACATTGAAACAAGCGTTGAAGGATTTGCCAGAAGTCAAAATGGATGAAGTGTGTAATGCACCATATTCATCAAGATATATGTCTCGAAATAGAAAGAGAGATTGGGATCAGGTATCTTATACAATACCGGCAATGGCAAAACAGGTAACGTTATATCCTGGGTCACCGGATATGATAAAAGTAGACAAAGATGTGTGGAGATTTGGGGAAAGTGGTGTTACAAGAAGATTAAGTTGGCGTGAGGCAGCTGCTATTCAAACATTTCCTAAAGAAATTGAATTTTGTGGAGATTTAACAAGTAAGTATAAGCAAATAGGAAACGCAGTTCCGGTAAAATTGGCTGAATATGTTGCAAATCAGTTAAAGGAGATTTTGTCGGAAAAGGAGAATGGTAAATGGGAGCAGGAATACAAACTTCAAATGGAAAAGCGTTTGAATACGCATGTGTCATAGCATTACATGAACAATTATCAAGTGGACAAACGATTATAATCGAAGATTCGCCACAAATGGAAACAGCAAGAAAGTTGTATGAAGAAGTTTCTGAAGAAATGAAATCCTCATTGGATGCTGCGGCTAGAGCGGCTGTGAGAATAATTAAGAGACTGGAACCGCAATTGGTAGAAGCTAATGGAAATGAGCCTTTGTTTCTTTCGTTACAAGCTGATGCGGCAGGTATAAGAGGAGACGTTCGTGATGTATTATGTTTGCGGAAGCAAAATGAGTGGGAAATAGGTTTATCATGTAAACATAACCATCATGCTGTAAAGCACAGCAGATTATCAGATACAATTGATTTTGGACAGGAATGGCTTGGTGTACCGTGTTCAGAAGAGTATTTTGATAAAGTTGTTCCGTTGTTTACAGAGTTGAGGGAAATTAGAGATAAAAGTAAACAGGAAGGGAAAGCCGCATTATGGAGTGAAGTTGATGGTAAGGCTGAGAAATACTATATTCCTGTTTTGCAGGCATTTATGGATGAATTATCAAAGATTAATTCCGAAAATTCTGACATTCCGGAGAAGTTAATTAGATATTTGCTGGGGCGATATGATTTTTATAAAGTAATTACAGACGATAGGAATAAGACAACGCGAGTAGAGGCGATTAATATAGCGGGTACATTAAATCGCCAATCGGGAGAATTAAAATCTATCACAAAAATTCCTATGTTAAAAATGCCGACACAGTTTTATCATATGGGATTTAAGCCGGGTTCGGATAATACAGTAGAGGTGGTATGTGATGAGGGATGGCAAATTTCTATGAGAATACATAGTGCTAGTTCCAAAATAGAACCATCATTGAAGTTTGATGTTAATTTGATTTCTTTACCGTCTTCGGTACATACACAGATTGAACCATGGGAGAATGATCCGGAGCTGAATTCTAGAATAAGGTTAGGGTTATATGCAGAGAAAATAAGCAAAAGTATCAAGGAATATAGAGATGAATAAATAAAGATAGAAATCCATATGATAAGGAGTAGATTTAAAATGGCGTTAAAACTATTTGAGTTTGAGGTAATGAATTTGTCATCGAAAAATAATAAGAAAAAAAATATGACAGATGAAGAGATTAATTTGAAATATGAGCGAGGGGAACAAAGAATAGTTACGGAACAGGGAGCTTTCAAATTGGACCTTATTGCAACTATTTTTTCGCATCCAAAGTACAATTTAAAGCCAGAATTTCAGCGGCGAATTACATGGGATACTAAGAAGAGATCGAAACTTATTGAATCATTTATTATGAATATTCCAGTGCCACCTGTTTTTTTGTATGAAGAAGACTATTCTTCATATGTTGTAATGGATGGCTTACAAAGGATATCAGCGATTAAGGATTTTTATCGTGATGTTTATGAACTTAGTGGATTAGAAGAATGGCCAGAATTGAATGGAAAGAAATATTCGGAGTTGCCTAAAAAAGTACGTGAAGGAATTGATAGAAGACAATTATCGGTTATAACTCTTTTGAAAGAATCCGCAGATGACAGTATTACTGCTGATTTAATGAAAAAAATGGTGTTCGAAAGATTGAATACAGGAGGTATTCAATTAGAGGATCAAGAAATAAGAAATGCTCTTTTTGCGGGGAAATTTAATGATTGTTGTTTAATGTTGTCTGAGAATAGAATATTCAAAAAATTATGGCGAATTGAAGGAATAACAGGAGTTGTAGTGGGGGAAGAAACACATGATTTAGATGTGGAAGATAATCTACTTGCTGCAAAGAATAAGTTGTATAGAAGAATGTATGATGTAGAGTTGGTTTTACGATATTTTGCTATGCGTAATGTTAAGAGTTATTCGGGTAGGCTGTCAAAGTATTTGGATGCATATTTGAATTATGCAAATACTTTTGATGATGATCAGATAAATATGCTTAGTGAGAAGTTTGTTCGTGTAATAGAAATGGTGTATAAAACTTTTTCAACTAAAGCATTTTGCATTTATAGAGAAGGTAAAGGGTGGTCACAGCCACAGAACATGATTTATGATGCAATGATGTTGGCAATGTCAGATGAGAGTATAGCTACAAGTTTATTGTCTGTTGATACGGAAAAGAATATAGATGGTTTAAAAGAATTTTATATAACAAACGTAGATAAATTTAATGGAAAAAAACAATCAAAAAATGACATAATAGAGCGGGTGAATCTTTTAAAAAGGCATATTTTGGATAATGTAGTGGAATGAGACATGAAAAAAACATATGAGGAAATAAAACAAATTATTTGGATTTATGATCAGTATAAAACAAAAGTTGAGCAAGTAGAAAAATTTGTTACTATGTCGATTGAACAAAAAAATTTTGTTGAAGAAGCTGAAAGAGAGATTTTAGGTAAAAACTCTGTTATTGATAATTATGTAGAGAATGTGAAAGCTATGTCAAATTCTGTTGTTCTGTATAACGCGGTAATCATTAGTGTATATGGAAGTTTTGAACTATACATAGATGAGTTATTAAAGACTTATATAGAATATTTGAAAACAAGGAATCTATCGTTTAAGAATTTTCCGCCGAGTTTGCAAGAAAAACAAAAAAATAAAGCAGCAGAATTCATAGGGAATCCAGGACATTTTTCTAATTATGGATTGAGTATTGAACGAGTTATTTCTGATTTGTTGGAGACTATTATCAATGATAATTCTCAAGCGGTGACGGACAAATTATTGATTTCCCATGGTGGGAATATGAAGACAACGCAGTTAAACACTTTGTTTTCTGAGTTTGGTGTTAGTAATTTGTCTGTAAAGCTCAAGAAGCACAAAGAACTACAAAGATTTAGTAGAGAGAATGGACTAGAAGGAGAAATAATTAAGCCGGAGGGATTCCCTTTATTGGATACAATAGTTGAAGAGAGAAATAAAGTAGCACATGGGTGGAATATTGATGATAGAATCGCGTTTACATTATTATTACAAAAATATCTTCCTTTCTTTAGAGTTTTTTGTAAGGCTTTAAATGATATAATAATTTCAAATATTATTAGAGATGGTCAAACAGATGGTAAAATTTTGCCTTTTGACCCAATTATTAAAGTATGGGAAAAGGGCAATATTATAGGGATTAATAATAAAGATTTTCAACTGCATGTGGGCGATGTATTGTTTTACTCAACACCTGATGAGTGGTGTTATTGGTTTGAAATAAAGAGTTTAATGCATGGGAAGGCGCAAAGAAATTCTATTAGGGCGAAGAATAAAAATATTACAATAGGATGCGATGCAAGGATTCATGAAAACTATAAAATCTGGGGCGAGCAGTGTGAGATTTAGTTAAATGAAAACAAAATGACGATACAAGCCTCTAATATAATATCAACGTCATAGAGTTGCTTTGCAAGGATAGATGTTGCTAAAGTTTTTCTGTTGTAGTAGGGAGAATATAATTGTTAAAAAATCAACCAAACGATAAAGCATTATATATTTTGAGAAAGGCTCCGTATGGAAGTGGTAGACAGCTGGTTTTACATGTGACAGATACCTTTAAAGAAGGATATATATGTTTCGATGACACCAATCGAGGTCATATGATAAAGGGTGAAATCACAGAACAAGATGAAAGCGCTTTTACGATGATTGATAAAAATGGTGATGCTTGGATTTTTGAAATTGTGACAATAGAAATGTTTAGGGAAGACATTTATCAATGTGCTTATAACGGAAAGAATATTGCAAAACTTTGTACGACGACGAATGACTTATGGGGGTATTTTAGGAAAGAATTTCCGATTTGATGGGAGATATAGTTCCTCATGGAAGATCTTGACTAGCTGAAAGACAGACAGTGTCTGTCTTTTTTTTAATTAAGGATAAAAATACTATTGACTGCACAAGTTGTGCAGTTATATTTTGTTATTAACAGGAGGTAAATAATATGAAAACATTGAACGAGGTAGTAAACATTGTGGGGTTAAAAAGACGCGCAATCCAAGAGTATGAAGATGCTGGTCTAGCAGAAAAACCTAAGACCAAAAATAAATATGGATACTTATTATATGATACTCCGGCGATTGAAAGATTGTGGAATCTTCGATTTTATAAAGAACTAGGTTACAACAGAACTCAAATAAAAAATATTTTTGATTGCAAAACTTTAAATACTGAAGATGAACTATCGAGAGTAATACAGGAATTGATAGAAAAAAGGGAGAAACTTGATAATTTGATTGGTATTGCGCAGGGGATGAAAAAAACAGGGATAAGTTTTAGCTCGTTCAAGAAACATATGATAGATGATGACATGGATGCTGAAGAGGTGTTTGGAGTTTTAGGTACTTCTTTAAATCTGTTTATGGATGTAAAAGAAGAAGATTGTAATATGGAGTTTTTAAAGGACAGCGATTTGGATGATATATACGGTGCTATAAAAAGAATAGATGATTTACAGAAAGAGGGGAGATTGTTTGATTGCGCAGAAGTACAGGCTGAAATTGTACGTATTCACAATATTATTGCAAAGGGCTTGTCTAAATCAATAATCTTTTTTAGAAATATTCTAATGTATATTGAACCAGAAAATAAAGTGACAGAGGATTTAGAATTGTTTTGTAATATAGATAATCTTGACTTTTTTCGGAGCGCAATGAGTTATTATTGTGACTTGAATGAAGACAATGAGACAGACCGTGAGTTGTGTGAGGCATTAGATAATATTAGTATTTTAGGAATAAAGAAATATGCTACAAACTCTCCCGAGGTGCAAGCAGAAGTGGTGAGGATACATAATTTTTTCAAGGAAGTAAACATGTATAAGGAAGAGGCAAAATTAGAGATGGTAAGAAAAATTGGGCATCTTTTTGGAAGTAAAGCTTATAAACAGATGATAGACAATGGTGCAAACAAAGGGATAGCTTGGTTTGTTTCTCGAGCGATAGAAATTTATTGTGAGAATAAAGAAAAGGAGGGGGAAGAACTTCGTAAAACGAAATATGTAGTGAAAAGAGGTGAACGGAAATAAGAAAAACTGTAAGATGAAAACGAAATGGAACATGAAAGCTGAAAAGGTTTTTGATTAGGAAGAGGAGGAGTTATTTGTGACTGAAACAGGAAACGCTGTGAAAAGTTTGATTTTTGAAAGTGGTAAGACGAGTCCGGAAATGACACATGATCTTAAAGTTTTAGGCAAGGGCAATATGCAGAATGGGATTAAGCAGTTGGCGTCATTCTTTTTAGACGAGGGAAGACAAAGCGGATATCATCTTGGAGAAAGAAATGGTGTGATTAAAGGAGTGGCAGGTACTTTGTTTATCGGCTCGTTGATAGCTGGAGGATATTACATAGTAGATAGGTACAGAATTAGCAAAATAATAAAGAAACATGAGAAAGAGGGAAAAAAAATTCTGCATGTTATGAATGCGGATGAGTTAGAGAATGCAGTGGATGAAACGAATCCAGAATTGCAAGAAGAGTAGTAAAAAGCGGAGAATGAGGCACGGATAAAAATGATATAGGAGGTGATAATTATGCAAATGTGTCCGTTTTGTGATAAGGTCTATGATGAATCAGATTATAGTCGTTGCCCATATTGTTCTGGTGAATTAGAAGAAGATACAGGCGAAAGAATTTTCAAGAATTGTCCTAATTGTGATGGTGTTATGTATTGGGATGATTACTGGGAATGTACAAATTGTGGTCATGAAATTTATTCCGGTGAGGATGATAACGATGGCATTATTGAAGGTTAATATTTGTTTTCCGAAGATATTACCCCATTGAAGCTCTTGACTACTCAAAATCCCCGTTCCGGGTTCTGTCAAGGTCTTGTGCCTTTACTGAACGCGAGACGGGGATATTTTTTATGATGAGCTTCAATGAGGAAAGGAAATCACAAACTACCGGACAAAATTATTTTTTGATATTCCCAAATAACGGTCATCATTTCTTTTACAGTATCAATCTGTTCTTGGGAAACAGATTTTGTCAAGTTTGCAACTCGTGTAATTTGATTGATGTTGTTTCCGATTTTGCTAATCTCGTAATTTAATTGTCGGATGAGATCTGCATCATCCACAACAAGAATGCCACCGTCAATGGACATACGACGGATGTATTCGGACTTACTTTCGTATCCGCAGCGTTTCATTCGTTCGCAAATCATTTGATCTTCTGCCTCGGAAATCATGATATGAAGTTGGATTTTTCGTAGTCTGTTTGGTTTGTTTTTTCGCATTTCTAATCGCTCCTTTTCTGAAAATAGGTGAGGGGTTTGGGGGGCTGCATGGGCTAGCATGGACCGGAAGAATGACGGTCCAATTCGCACCTGTGTGTACATAGGTGCTATGCTTGCTAGGGCCAAACAAAGAAAAAAACCTCCGGTAAAAATACCAAAGGTTTATTCCAAAATTAAATTCTTTTACAACTTTAATGATATCAACCGATGCTAATAATTGCAATTGAATGATGTTTACTGTATGCGGAATTTGATTGAAAGTTGAGAAAGAAAATTATCTTTTGTAGTTTTCAATGTTTAATATCTTTCAACCACATTCAACCTCTTTCCGTTGTCTGTACATATCCTCCGTGCTACAATGTTATCATAATCTTATAATTTACTTTTGAGTTCGAACATGGTATATTGATACTGTCGCTCGGGCTCTTTTTTTATGGAAAGAAAGGGTGATCGACATGGGCAAGGACCTGAAAGGTAGGGGACTTGGAACAGGCATAAGCCAGCGTGACGATGGCTTATATGTAGGACGATTTACAAATAAATACGGAAAGCGTGTGCAGAAGGTGATGCCCAAACTGAAAGATGTCAGACAGTGGCTCGGAGATATGCAGTATGAGGATGCGCATAGCAATCGGGATTTTCCGAAAGACATGACTGTGGATGCGTGGTATGAATATTGGATGGATATCAAAAAGCGGACGGTCAGACCGAATACCGTGCGCAACTACAGAGAACGATATGAGCGCAATATCAAACCTGTCATCGGTAAGAAAATCCTCGGCAATGTCAACACAGTGCATTGTCAGGAGATTATGAACCGCATGGCGGATGAGGGCTATCGGACGTCTTCCATTTATCAGGCGCGAATTACTTTATATAATATGCTCGACTATGCATATCAAAGTGATGTGATTATGAAAAATCCGTGCAACAAATTGGTGCGCTCCGACATTGGCAAACCTGCAAGTAAAAAGCAGGCATTGACCATAGGGCAGCAGAAAGCATTTTGCAAAGTGCTGGAAGGCAATACCTATGAGTATCAATATCGCTTTTTGCTACAGACGGGACTTAGAACCGGAGAACTGGTCGGACTGAAATGGGAGGATGTGGATTTTGACAATCGAACCATTACCGTCAGCCGTTCTATGGAGTATCGCCACAGTGTAAAAGAATGGCGTATCGGTGAACCGAAAAGCAAATCGGGATTTCGAACCATTCCGCTGACAGAAGAGGCAATGGAAATTCTGAAACTCCAAAAGCAGAAGAACCGCTCGTACAAAATCATTCCTTTGGAATGGACAGAGTTTGTGTTTTTATGCAAGAACGGAACGCCGGTGAAAAACAGCACTTATGACACTATGCTTTTTAAATTATATGACAAAGCGGGAATTCCGAGATTTTCCATGCACATACTCAGACACACATTTGCAACAAGGTGTATCGAGGCGGGCATGAAACCGAAGACGTTACAAACGATTCTCGGACATTCGAATATCAGCATCACAATGAATTTGTATGTGCACACTACAGAGGAACAAATGCAGAAAGAAATAGACCTGGTTGCAGACGCTTTGAAGGTGATTTGAAAATCTGAACCAAGGTTCGAAAATCAAAGATTTTCGAACTCGTTGGCTTCGCCAAAGAAAATTTCAAATGGATATTTTCGCTCATGCGAGCATGGCTCAAAATCCATATTGAAATTTCTCCTTGGTTCAGCTGGTTCGCATATTGGTACGTAATTGGTACGTAAACGCAATTTAAAATCACGAAAGCCCGCAAAATCAAGGTTTTTTAAGGAGGAAATACAAAAAATGAAATTAGGTATCGTTGGTTTACCGAATGTCGGTAAAAGTACATTATTTAATTCGCTGACAAAGGCAGGAGCAGAGAGTGCAAACTATCCATTCTGTACCATTGATCCAAACATCGGTATTGTTCCGGTTCCGGATGAGCGTTTAAAGCTTCTTGGAGATATGTATCAGTCCAAAAAGGTCACACATGCGGTTATTGAATTTGTGGATATCGCAGGACTTGTAAAGGGCGCATCCAAGGGAGAAGGTCTCGGAAACCAGTTCCTATCCAATATTCGTGAGGTGGACGCAATCGTACATGTGGTGCGTTGTTTTGAAGATCCGAATGTAATCCATGTGGACGGAAGCGTGGACCCGATTCGTGATATTGAGACAATTAATCTCGAATTAATTTTTTCTGATATTGAAATATTAGAGCGAAGAATTGCAAAAGTAACTCGCGGTGCAAGAAACGATAAAACACTTGCAAAAGAAGAGGATTTATTAAAACGTCTGAAAGCACATCTGGAAGAAGGAAAGATGGCTAAGACATTTGAAACGGATGATGAAGATGAGCTTGCCCTCATTGCAACCTACAATCTGCTGACCATCAAACCGGTGATTTTTGCTGCAAATGTGGCAGAGGATGAACTGGCCGGCGATGCGGCAGACAATGCGCATGTGGCTAAGGTGCGTGAGTACGCAAAAGAAGATCAGGATGGCGTTTTTGTAATCTGTGCACAGATTGAGCAGGAGATGGCAGAGCTGGATGAGGATGAAAAAGCGATGTTTTTAGAGGAACTTGGCATAGCAGAGTCAGGTTTGGATAAACTAATAAAAGCTTCTTATACGCTTCTTGGTCTGCATAGTTTCTTGACAGCCGGGGAAGATGAAACGAGAGCGTGGACGATTAAAATAGGAACAAAGGCTCCGCAGGCAGCCGGAAAAATTCATACAGATTTTGAGCGTGGATTTATCAAGGCGGAAGTGGTAAACTACAAAGACCTTTTGGAGCAGGGATCGCTTGCAGCGGCAAGAGAAAAAGGTCTTGTCGGAATGGAAGGAAAAGAATATGTGGTGCAGGACGGCGATGTAATTTTATTCCGCTTTAACGTATAAGAGAGTATGGAGCAATAGCTTGATTGCAAGAAGGGAATTTATTGTATGAATAAATGGGATATCGCATTTCCAAATTTAGGAATTTATTTGGAGAATGTGCCTCGTTTTTTTAAGATATTTGGGGTAGAGATTGCTTTTTATGGTTTGATTATAGCCATTGGGGTGGTGCTTGGTTTTACCCTTGCAAATCGTGAGAGCAATCGGATGGGATACCCGAAGGATATTCTGTGGGATTTTTCGATTCCGGCAATTATTTGTTCTGTGCTTGGTGCCAGAATTTATTATGTGGCATTCAGTTGGGATTTTTATAAAAATCATCCGGAAGAGATATGGAATATCCGTGGAGGCGGCATCGCGATTTATGGTGCGGTGATTGGTGGATTTTTAGCGCTGATAGTTTTTTGTAAAATAAAAAAAATGAACCTGTGGAAGGTGACAGATATCGCGGTTATAGGTCTGTTGGTTGGTCAATTCATTGGTCGATGGGGGAATTTTATGAACAGGGAAGCATTTGGCGGATATACAGATGGCTTGCTTGCAATGAGACTTCCGATCGAAGCGGTCAGAAAATCCGATATATCACCGGAGATAATGGAACATGTGGCAGAAGGTGTGAATTATATACAAGTACATCCGACGTTTCTCTATGAAAGTATTCTGAACTTTGCGCTTTTCATATGTCTGTGGCTGTATCGGAAGCATAAAAGATTTGATGGTGACTTATTGCTGATGTATTTAGGCGGTTACGGAATTATTCGCTTTTTTGTGGAGGGGCTTAGAACGGATCAGCTCCAGATTGGAACAAGTGGTATTGCGATTTCGCAGGTGCTTGGAATTAGTTTGTTTGCTTTTTCGCTTATTATGCAGACTGTAATACGCATTCGTCTGAAGGATAATGTGCAGGAGCATAAGGAAATCAAACTAAATGTAGAGAATAAATAAAGCAAAATACAAGATATAGAATGTGAGAAAACAGTGTTTTTCCAAAGTATGGAAAGACGCTGTTTTTTTATGGAAAAAACTCCGTTTTTGCTTGCAAAATGGACTGTTTTCCATTAAAATGGACATAGAGTGGTGAAAAGTGGTGCAAAAGGGGTGGAAAGTGGAGCGAAATTAGCTTTCTGCAACAGGTGATGTTTATGTTCATGGGAGAGTACAGTCATACAATTGATACGAAGGGTCGACTGATCATTCCTTCAAAGCTCCGAGATGAGCTCGGCGAGAGTTTCGTCGTGACGAAGGGGTTTGACGGGTGTCTTTTTGTGTATGACATGGACGAATGGAAATTGCTTCACGACCGCTTAAAAACATTACCACTGACACACAAAGATACACGTAAGATTAACCGTTTCTTTCTTGCCAGTGCTACCAATGGTGAGATAGACAAGCAGGGCCGGGTATTGATTCCGGCTGTGCTACGTGAATTTGCCAATATTACAAAAGAAGTGGTGTTACTTGGCGTAGGAAATCGAATTGAAATCTGGGATAAGGATGCGTGGGAGAACGAATCCGGATTTGAAGATATGGATGAAATCGCAGAACATATGGCAGAGCTTGGACTTGATATATAAATAGGAAATAAGACAGAGGAAATCATGGTTTTTTCACACAAATCAGTATTACTGAACGAGACAATTGAAGGATTGATGATTCGACCGGACGGAGTATATGTGGATGGTACATTAGGAGGTGCCGGACACTCAGGTGTGATTGCTTCAAAGCTCTCGCCGGAAGGGAAATTAATCGGCATTGATCAGGATGCAGCCGCGATTGAGGTGGCGACGCAAAGACTTGCAGCTTATGCAGACCGAGTAGAAATTGTAAGAAGTAATTATGAAAATATGTGCCGTGTAGTGCGGGAGTGTGGATATACAGGAGTGGATGGAATTCTTCTTGATTTGGGCGTTTCTTCTTATCAGCTGGATACGATAGAGAGAGGGTTTTCCTACAAATATGACACCAAGCTGGACATGCGTATGGACGAGAGACAAACGCTGACTGCTGAGATGATTGTAAACGAATATAGCGAGATGGAGCTGTTTCGTATCATCAGAGATTACGGAGAAGATAAATTTGCCAAAAACATTGCAAAACACATTGTGGCAGCAAGAGATAAAAAGCGCATAGAGACTACATATGAGCTGAATGAGTTGATTAAGGCAGCGATACCGGCTAAGATGCGTGAAAATGGTGGACATCCTTCCAAGAGAACATACCAGGCGATACGTATTGAGTGTAACAGAGAACTGGATGTGCTCCGTGATACACTTGATGAGATGATAGATCTTTTAAATCCGGGTGGAAGACTTTGTATTATCACCTTCCATTCCTTGGAGGATCGTATTGTAAAAACAAGTTTTAAGAAAAATGAAAATCCTTGTACATGCCCACCGTCATTTCCGGTGTGTACATGTGGTAAAAAAACAAAGGGAAAAGTGATTACAAGAAAACCGATTCTTCCATCGCAGGAAGAAATGGAGGAAAACAGCAGAAGCAAGAGTGCGAAGCTGAGAGTGTTTGAAAAAACGAAAAATATCAGATAGATTGAGGGGTCATGAAAATGGCAGAAAGAAAAAGAAGATATGCTTCTTACGGGAATTATACGGAAGGCAATACCGTAAGAAAATATGATTATGATGTGGTTCGTGAAATGGAAAAAGAGCCACAGAAAAAACTGAGCAGACAGACGCACAAAAACAGAGAAAAGGCGAGATTCATGAATTTTGGCCGTGTACTGTTTTTGACTGTATCTATGTGTCTGGCCGGTGTTGTTTTATATGGATACCTTACGTTGCAGTCAGCCAACACTGCAGCAGCCAGTGAGGTGGCTGCACTTGAGAGTCAGTTAAATTCTATGAAGCTTGACAATGATGAAGAGTATAGTAGAATTATGAGTAGCGTAAATATGGACGAGATTAAGCAAAGGGCGATTGAAGATCTGGGTATGCAATATGCACAGGAAGGCCAGGTAATCGAAGTTCCGTGCGCTATGGACGATTACGTGCGTCAGTATAAGGCAATGCCTTAGGCTGGCTTGTTGCGAGGTGTTTAAAAATTGAGTCAGAATAGAAGAAAGAAAAAACAGTATAGACCAAATGACAGATTCAGACCGAGAATGCAGAAGAAGCTGGTAGTATTATTCCTATTAATACTACTGGCTTTCGTCGGTTTAAGCGTAAGGCTTGTCTGGATTTATGAAAAAGACGGAGAAAAATACAAAAAGCAGATTTTGTCCCAGCAGGAGTATGACAGCAAAACATTACCATACAAACGAGGGGAAATTCTGGATGCGAATGAGACAAAGCTCGCGTACAGTGAGAAAGTATACAATCTTGTAGTGGATGCGCGTGTCATTACGGACAGCAAAGTGGAAAATGCCATGGAAAATACAGTGGCGGCTCTGGGAAAGTATTTTGGAGTGGATACGGTTGCTATGCGAGAACATATCGTAAACAATCCGCAAAATCAGTATTATGTGGTACAAAAGGCACTTGAGTACGAGACTGTGGCTCCGTTCCAAGAGGCACAAAAAGAGGATAAATCTATTGTTGGAGTATGGTTTGAAGAAGAGTATAAAAGAAAATATCCATATAATTCTCTTGCATCCTCTGTTATTGGATTTACCGGTTCGGATAATAATGGAACATTTGGTTTGGAAGAATATTATAATAGTGTATTAAATGGAATGAATGGTCGAGAGTATGGATATCTTACGGAAGATTCTACGGTGGAACGTACGACCATTGCCGCAGAGGATGGAAATACGCTGGTTACATCCATTGATATAAATATTCAGACTGTGGTTGAAAAATATATCAAAGAGTTTAATGAGGCACACAAAGGTGAGTTTCGAGCGGAAGATGACGGTAGTACCAATACTGGTGTGATTGTGATGAATCCAAACACCGGAGATGTATTAGCGATGGCGGATTATCCGGGGTATGATTTGAATAATCCAAAGGACTTAACTCCGTTTTATTCGGAAGAAGAAATTAGTGCTATGACGAATGAACAGATGTATGAATGCCTGAACCAGATTTGGAGAAATTATTGTATTTCAGACACGTATGAACCGGGGTCTGTTTCAAAGTCGTTTACGATTGCAGCCGGACTGGATGCGGGGAGATTGACAGGAAATGAATCCTATTATTGTGAAGGAATTATGGAAGTGAGTAAGCACAAGATTCGTTGTCATAAACGAATCGGACACGGTATGCTGGATGTATCACAGTCATTGGAGCAATCCTGTAATATGGCTTTAATCCAGATGTCTAGTGCAATCGGTAAAGATACGTTGATGGAATATTTGTACAATTTTAATATTGGGTTAAAGACCAACATCGATTTGGCAGGAGAGGCAAGAACCAATACACTTGTGTACAATCCGGAAAATATGGTCGCTTCTGACCTTGCGATTTCCAGTTTTGGGCAAGGATATATGGTAAATATGATTCAGATGGCGTCGGCTTTTTCCTCTGTAATCAATGGTGGAAAATATTATGAACCGCATGTAGTGTCTGAAATACGCAGTGCAGATGGAACTACCATTGAAAAAATTCAGCCGCGTGTGCTCAAACAGACAATTTCAGCGACTACATCGGATCGGATGAAGGTATATCTGGCCAATGTCTGTAGCTTAGGAACGGGATCGACGGCAGTACCGGCCGGATATCTGATTGGCGGAAAGACGGGAACTGCAGAGAAACAACCGCGTGGAACGGGGGATTATGTGGTTTCCTTTATGGGATTTGCACCGGCGGATGATCCACAGGTGGTGGTTTATGTCGTTATTGATGAGCCGAATGTGGAGGATCAGCCGCACTCAAGCTTTGCGCAGGAGCTTGCCAAAGGAATATTTACGGAGATTCTTCCATATTTGAATGTGTTCCGTACAGAAGATTTGACGGAAGAAGAGATTGAAGAATTAAAAGCATTGCATATCATTCCTTCGGAAACCGGATCGCCAACGACAGAAGGTGAAGCAATGGAAGAATATGAGATTGATGAAGAAACCGGATATATCGTCGATCCGAACACAGGAGAACTTCTCGATCCGGATACATTTTCACCGGTGGAGGGATCTGATTCTAATCTGGATGGATTAATCGGTGTAGAGCATAAGCCACAAGAGGAAGAATTAAGACATGCGGGAGATATTTTAGATCCGGGAGTGGAGATGCAGCAAGGTGCGCAGGAGAGCGCACAGGAAGGTGCCGAGGATAGTACAGGAGAAGGAAATAGCGAGTTTAAAGCCGGTGCGGGCTTATAAGAATGAAAAAGTTGAATAACCTTGCGGATAGTCTAATAAATTATTGTAACAGGTATTTGCGGAGGCTATATGCGAGGTTATAAAACATTTCATCGCAAAAAGGTTCTTGTTATTTTTGTATGTGTATTTGTATGTATGCTTCTTATGATGGGAAGACTTGTCTATCTGATGGTGTTTGAGTCGGAGTATTATTCGGATCAGGCGCTGCAGCTTCATGAAAGGGAACGAAGTATCAAAGCGGCGCGTGGACAAATTTTGGACCGAAATGGGGAGGTACTGGCGTCGAATAGGACGGTTTGTACGATTTCTGTGATTCATTCGCAGATTGTAGATCCGGAGGCGGTAATAGAGCTTCTTGTTAAGGAGCTGGAACTGGAGGAGGATAGTATCAGAAAGAAGGTAGAAAAAGTATCCTCCATTGAAAAAATTAAGAGTAATGTGTCGAAAGAAATTGGTGACAGAATTCGAAAAGCAGACCTGGCGGGCGTAAAAGTGGATGAGGATTATAAGCGATATTATCCATATGGCACGTTGGCAAGTAAGGTGCTTGGATTTACCGGTGCGGACAATCAGGGCATTATTGGACTGGAAGTGATGTATGAGGACAAAATGAAAGGTCAGGACGGAATTATTTATACCGTGACAGATGCCAGGGGAGTCGAGCTGGATGAGGTTGGGGAGAGCAGGGCAGAACCAATTGCCGGGAATAATTTAAAAATCAGTTTAGATGTGAATATACAGGCCTATGCAACGATGCTTGCCAAACAGGCGATGAAAGCAAAGGAAGCAGAGGGCGTTTCTATTTTAAGTATGAATCCTAAGACGGGAGAAATCTATGCCTGTGTTAACGTCCCGGAATTTGATTTGAATCATCCGTACGAGTTGACCGAAGAGTTTAAAATGCTTCGCAAAGATGCGCTGACGGATAATGTGCAGGATGAGATGAATCGCATGTGGCGAAACAACTGTATGAATGATACGTATGAGCCGGGATCTACGTTTAAAGTCATTACAGCGGCCGCTGGTTTGGAAGAAGGAGTAGTAACCGAGGAAGAATCTTTTTCTTGTCCGGGATATTGTGTGGTGGAGGATCGGCGAATCCGTTGCCATAAATACGGTGGACACGGAAGTGAAAACTTTGTTGAGGCAACGATGAATTCCTGCAATCCGGTGTTTGTAAATATAGGGCTTAGACTTGGGCCGGAAAAATATTATGATTATTTCAAAAAATACGGTTTGCTTCAAAAGACCGGAATTGATTTGCCGGGAGAAGCAAATACTATTATGCATAAAAAAGAAGACATCGGACTTGTTGAACTGGCAACGATGTCGTTTGGTCAATCGTTTCAAGTGACACCGATACAGCTTGTAACAACCATCAGCTCTTTGATTAATGGTGGAAACCGGGTGACTCCCCATTTTGGAATCGCAATAGAAAATCAGGAAGGAAAAACGGTAGAACGCTTGCAATATCCGGTTCAAAAGGGTATTGTATCAGAGGACGTTTCCTCACGTTTGAGAAACATACTGGAAAAGGTAGTTTCAGAAGGTGGAGGAAAGAACGGACAGGTCGAGGGATATGCAATCGGAGGAAAAACAGCAACAAGTCAGACACTTCCGCGTGGAAGCGGAAGATATATATCCTCTTTTATCGGTTTTGCGCCGGCGGATGATCCACAGATTATAACGCTGGTTGTCATACAGGCACCAAAAGGTGTATACTATGGCGGGACCATAGCGGCTCCCGTTGTTAGAAAGCTTTACGAAAATATACTGCCTTATCTTGAAATAGAACAGGTCAGTGGAGATACAGAAAGGGAATAAGATATGAATTTCGATTTTACAGTAGTAATTCCTGCAATTATTGCATTTTGCATCAGTGCACTTTTAGGACCGGTTATGATACCATTTCTTAGAAGACTCAAAGTGGGACAGACGATACGTGATGAAGGACCGGAATCGCACCTTAAGAAAAACGGGACACCTACGATGGGGGGACTGATTATTTTGAGTGCAGTTCTTATTACGTCCCTTCTTTATGTAAGAACCAATCCAAAGATTATACCGGTGTTATTTTTGACACTTGGATTTGGTTTGATTGGTTTTTTGGATGACTATATTAAAGTCGTATTGAAACGGTCAATGGGTCTGCGTGCATGGCAGAAGATGGCATTGCAGATTGTTGTAACAGCGATTTTTGCATATTATGTAGTGAAAATAGCAGGCGTGGATCTTGCAATGCGCATTCCGTTTTTTGCAGGGAAATATTTGGATTTTGGACCGGTGTTTAATGTTATCTTTTTGTTTATTGTCGTGATTGGTACTGTCAATGGAACGAACTTTACTGACGGGTTGGACGGACTTGCAACCAGTGTTACGAGTTTGGTGGCGACATTTTTTACGGTAGTGGCGATTGGCTTTGGAAGCGGAATCGAACCGATCACCTGTGCGGTAGTAGGCGCGTTGCTTGGATTTCTTTTGTTTAACGGTTATCCGGCGAGTGTATTTATGGGAGATACCGGGTCTTTGGCACTGGGAGGATTTGTGGTAGCCTGTGCGTATATGATGCAGCTTCCGCTTTTTATATTGATTGTTGGATTTATTTATCTTGCAGAAGTTGTTTCAGTTATGATTCAGGTAAGTTATTTTAAACTTACACATGGAAAGCGATTTTTTAAGATGGCGCCGATACATCACCATTTTGAACTTTGTGGTTGGAAAGAGACAAAGGTGGTAGGTGTATTTTCGATTGTGACCGCAATTCTTTGTCTGATTGCACTGGTAGCGATTTAAGCATAGAGAGAATACGGAGAAGAATCGCATTAAAGGAGAGAAATCTATGAATTTTAATAAAAAGAAAGTGCTTGTAGTTGGTTCCGGTAAGAGTGGAATTGCAGCAGTGAAGCTGTTGCTTGAAGCTGGAGCGAATCCAATATTGCAGGATGGAAATCTGAATTTGACAGAAGAAATGCTTGCAGAACGACTGGGAGATTGTTTGATACCAGAAGGGCAAAAGTTGTCCTTTGTGATAGGAGACATACCGGAGACGATATCAGGTCAGTTAGATTATGTGGTGCTTAGTCCGGGTGTTCCTACCGATTCTGATTTTGTAAATCAGTTTCGTGAAAAAGGGATTCCGATTTTAGGAGAAATTGAGCTTGCATATATATTTGAAAAAGGCGATGTATTGGCGATTACCGGAACGAACGGAAAGACAACGACGACTTCCTTGGTGGGAGAGATTATGAAAAACTACGTACGAAATGTATTTGTCGTAGGAAACATTGGAAATCCGTATACAGATGAGGTTAGACGATCGGAAGAGAATTCGGTGACAGTGGCTGAGATTTCTTCCTTTCAGTTGGAAACAATCCATGCTTTTCAACCAAAAGTCAGTGCAATTTTAAATGTGACACCGGATCATTTGGATCGCCATCATACGATGGAAAATTACAGAAAAGCAAAGGAAGATATTGCAAAGAATCAGACGAAGGAACAAGTGTGTGTATTAAACTATGATGATCCGTATACGCGTGAATTTGCACAGAGATGCAATGCAAAACCGGTATTCTTTTCGGCGACAAATGAGATAGCAGATGGATTTTATTATAAAAACGAGTTCATTTTCAAGGCGGAAAATGGTATAGCAAAGCAACTGATGAACATACATGAGATGAATCTTCTTGGCATACATAATGTGGAAAATGTGATGGCAGCAATTGCGATGACGGATGCATACCATGTACCGATGGAGATTATTCTGGATACGGTTCGTAAGTTTAAAGCGGTAGAACATCGAATTGAGTATGTTGCGACAAAGAATGGTGTGGATTATTATAATGATTCCAAAGGAACGAATCCGGATGCTGCGATAAAAGGAATTCGTGCGATGATAAAACCGACGTATCTGATTGGCGGAGGTTATGATAAACAGAGTCAGTACGATGAGTGGATACAGAGTTTTGATGGAAAAGTAAAGATGCTTGTGTTGCTGGGACAGACAAGAGAGAAAATCGCGGAATGTGCGAAAAAGAATGGATTTACGCAGTATGTATTTGTGGATACCCTTGAGGAGGCGGTGAAATATTGCAGTAACCACGCTAAAGAGGGCGAAGCAGTTTTACTTTCACCTGCATGTGCAAGTTGGGGAATGTTTCCGAATTATGAAGTGAGAGGAAACCTGTTTAAAGAGATGGTTCACGCCATAGTCTAAGTAAAATGAGGTGTTTTTTTGCAACGAAAGGCAAGAAAGAGAAGAGTAAAAAAAGAATATTTTTATGATTATACCCTGTTGGTTATTGTCATGTTTTTGATGTGTTTTGGTCTTGTTATGCTCTATTCAACAAGTTCCTATGAAGCCAGCCTCAAGTTTGGTGATGCGGCGTATTATTTAAAAAAGCAGATTTTTGCAACCATACTTGGTATAGTGGTCATGTTTGGTGTGAATCTGGTTGACTATCACGTATGGAAGAAGGTGGCTTCGCTTGCATATGTGGTTTCGCTGGTGATGATTTTGCTGGTTTTGTCACCGGTGGGAAGAACCTTTAACGGAGCAAGGCGATGGATAGTGATTGCAGGAATTTCGTTACAGCCGGCTGAAGTGGCGAAGATTGCATTGATTATTCTTGTGGCGACTTTGATTTGTATGATGGATAAAGGAATACGGAGTCTGAAAGGAATCGGATTTATTATGCTCATCGCGGCGATTCCGACATTAATGATTCTTGGTATTACAAGTAACTTAAGTTCTGCGATTATTATTATGGGAATCGCAATGCTCATGTGTTTTGTAGCAGATCCACATTATAAACGATACATTCTGACGGCACTGCTTGTAATTGGTGCTGCGGTGGTAATTGTTTCTTTTATTGTGCAGGCAACGGAGACACAGTCCGCGGTCGGTAACTACAGATGGGACAGAATTTTGGCTTGGCTAGATCCGGAAAAGTATGCAGATGATGAAGGATTTCAGACGCTTCAGGCGCTTTATGCTATCGGGTCCGGTGGAATCTGGGGGAAAGGACTGGGACAGAGTATGCAGAAACTCGGTTTTCTTCCGGAGGCGCAGAATGATATGGTATTTTCTATTATTTGCGAAGAATTGGGCTTGTTTGGAGCATTTTGCGTAATCATATTATTTGTATTGTTGATATGGCGATTTATGTTGATTGCCAATAATGCGCCGGATTTATTTGGTGGATTATTGGTAGTAGGAGTGATGGCTCATTTTGCCATTCAGGTAGTACTAAATATCGCCGTAGTAACAAATTCCATTCCTAATACTGGAATTACACTTCCGTTTATCAGTTACGGAGGAACTTCCATTGTATTTTTGTTGACGGAAATAGGAATTGTATTAAATGTATCGGGGCAGATACAACTTCGAGATTAATCAGGTACAAGGTACCATATCGCCGATTTGAGCATAAAATAATATAAGTATCGAATCGGAAAGTTGGTGTCTGATGGAATGCTTTCGTGTGAATGGCGGAAGACCATTAATGGGAGAGGTGACGATACAGGGATCGAAAAATGGAGCGCTCCCACTTTTGACTGCAACGGTACTTATTAAGGGAAAGACAGTATTACATAATTGTCCGAAAATCACTGATATCGATGCAATGATCGGTCTTCTTAGGACAATAGGATGTAAAATTGAAATGGATAAAAATACGATAACCGTTGATGCGACGCATATATGTGATACGCATTGTCCGCAAAAAGAAGTGCAGGCAATGCGTTCTTCCATTATGTTGCTTGGTCCGTTGCTTGGACGTTGCAAAAGCGTATACATGGATCGGCCGGGTGGTTGCGTGATAGGAGAACGTCCGACGGATTTGCATGAGAAAGCTCTTAGTTGTATGAATGTGCGGTTTGAGTCACAGGAACAGTACATTGTGGCTTCTACGGACAATTTGACGGGAGCACATATCTGTTTGCCGTTTCCAAGTGTGGGAGCGACCGAAAATGTGATTATGGCAGCTACACTGGCGAACGGAGTGACGAAGCTTGAAAATGCGGCCAAAGAACCGGAAATTACGCTGCTATGTCAATTTTTGAAAAAAGCAGGTGCTAAAATAAGAGGTATAGGGACAGAGGTACTTGTGATTCAAGGGGTTAAGTCACTAAGAGAAGTACACATGACGATTATGCCGGATCGGATAGTAGCAGGGACTTATTTGCTTGCGACAGCCGCAACCAGAGGGCAGATTGTTGTAAAAAATGCACCGACCGATCAGCTGGTGAGCCTGATTAAGCTTTTGCACCAAATGGGAGCGACGGTTTTTACGGATAATGATCTCATTTACCTGGATGCGGAGAGAGTCTGTGAGTCTATTCCGTATATCAAAACAGATGTTTATCCGGGATTTCCGACAGACTTACAATCCATGTTGCTTCCGGTACTGGCAATGGCAGATGGAGAGAGTTTGGTGGAAGAGACGATATTTGAGGATCGATTTAAAGTGGTTCCGGAGCTAAGGAAAATGGGTGCAATTTTATCGGAGGATGGCAGAAAAATCAAAGTGACGGGCCCGGCGGTGTTGTTTGGAGGGGATGTGTATGCGCGCGAGCTTAGAGGCGGAGCTGCACTGATAATAGCGGCGCTGTGCGCTGTGGGTAATAGCAGAATCTACGGATGTGAATATATAAAGAGAGGTTACGAAGATATTGTCAGAGATCTGCGTGCACTTGGCGGGGATATCTGTTTAGAAAAGTAGGAGAAAACCATGTATCAGTACGATAGTTTTAATCGAAAAAAGTTTATATTATGGACCACCATCCTTCTGCTTCTTTTGCTAGCCGGTGCATGTTGGTTGATTGTGACGCAGTTTTCGGTGACAGAGGTGACAGTCGAAGGAAATGAGCACTATACAGAGGAACAGATTATAGAAATGATTCTTCCGGAAGGAACCTGGAATAATTCTATTTATTTATCTGTAAAGTACAGAAATAAAGCGATTAAGGATATTCCTTTTATTGAGATGATGGATGTGGAGATTGTATCCAACCATGCAATAAAGATTAATGTATACGAAAAAGCGCTTGCAGGATGTATCAACTATTTAGGAAATTATATGTATTTTGACAGAGAAGGTATAGTGGTGGAAGCTTCCGACCAGTTAAGTGAAGGTGTTCCGCAGATAAAAGGTCTTAGCTTTGATCATGTAGTCATGCATGAAAAAATACCGGTGGAAGATCCAAGTATTTTTGCAAGAATTCTTGAAGTAACGCAGCTCCTTGGAAAATATGAGATACAAGCTGATAAAATATTTTTTGGGTCGGGGAAAGAAGTGACGTTATATTTCGGGCAGGCCAGGGTTTTGCTTGGAAATGATGAAAATCTCGATCAGAAAATCATGCAGCTTTGCTCGATACTTCCACACATTGAAGGTAAATCAGGAATATTAAATATGGAGAATTTTGATGAAAATACAATTAATATTCCTTTTAACATGGATTAGCGAACAAAAGATGCCTGTATTTACCAGAGCTAGAATGAAAAATAATTAAAAAACAGGTTGATAAATCAGCCAAAAAATTATATGATAGATTATATGGAATTTAAAGGGAATGTGAAGGAGGAACCGTTTTGCTGGAGATTAAATCAAATGATGCAGATATCACAGCTCGTATCGTTGTCGTTGGTGTCGGCGGAGCAGGTAATAACGCAGTTAATAGAATGATAGATGAACAAATTAAGGGTGTAGAGTTTGTTGGTGTAAATACAGATAAGCAAGCTCTTCAACTTTGTAAAGCACCGAAGCAGTTACAGATTGGTGAGAAGCTGACCAAGGGATTAGGTGCAGGAGCAAAGCCTGAGATTGGTGAGAAGGCAGCTGAGGAAAGTATCGAGGAGATTACGAGTACGTTAAAAGGCGCTGATATGGTATTTGTTACGTGTGGTATGGGTGGCGGAACCGGAACCGGTGCAGCACCTGTAGTGGCAAAAGTATCAAAGGATATGGGTATCCTTACGGTTGGTGTTGTTACCAAACCATTTAAGTTCGAAGCTAAAACACGTATGAACAATGCAATCGGCGGATTGGACAAGTTAAAAGATAATGTAGATACTTTGATTGTCATTCCAAACGATAAGTTATTGGAAATTGTTGATAGAAGAACAACACTTCCGGATGCACTCAAGAAAGCGGATGAAGTGCTTCAGCAATCTGTGCAGGGAGTGACAGATTTGATTAATACGGCAGCAGATATTAACCTTGACTTTGCTGACGTACAGACAGTCATGAGAGATAAAGGTATTGCGCATGTGGGTATCGGAACCGGAACCGGCGATGATAAAGCAATGGAAGCTGTGAAAGCAGCGGTATCATCTCCGCTTCTTGAAACTACGATTTCCGGTGCGACCGATATTATTTTGAATATATCCGGAGATATTTCTTTGATTGAAGCACAGGAAGCAGCAGATTATGTGCAGGATCTTGTTGGCGAAGAAGTAAATATTATCTTCGGAGCTAAGTATGATGAAAATCTAAATGATCTTTGCATGATTACAGTGATTGCCACAGGTATTGATGAGAAAAATCCTGCACTTGGACGTGCAAGTGTGGCGAAAGTTCGTTCCACACCTGTTACTGTACAGAAACCATTAAAGGATACGGCTCAGATTCTTGGAGTGAATAATAGTGCTATGGTTGGTACAGGTGCGATTCCTTCTACCGCTGTGAAACCTGCTTTAGCAGGCATTCAGAGACCGGAGCCTGTGAAGAGTCATGTAGAAGCAACATCACTTAAAATTCCGGATTTCTTACAGAGAAATAAATAAAAAGATAAAAATGTCGATAAATTTTATCATTTAGCGTCGTGATTTTGACAAAAAAATCACGGCGTTTTTTTTATACTCTTTTTTGGGAGGTGGTTATCCTGGAAATTTATCTTGACGTTGTGTTTCTGGAAAATTTTCTGCTGGATTACATGCTCCTTCTGCTTACCGGAAAGATGATGAAAAAAGACTCAAGACGTTTGGGAATGATAATTGGTGCCCTGCTTGGAAGTATGTATTCGGTTTTTTATTGCCTGATGCTTGCAGAAAATGCTCCAAATAGAAATGGATTTATGGTGGGGATGGAAGTTCTGAATGTGTTTGTTTTGATGTTGATGATACGCCTTTCCTATAAAAAACTCTCTATGACAGAAAACATGTGGTTAATCGTACCCTGTTTTGGATTTGCCTTTGCGATGGAAGGAATATTAAGCTGGATAGACCGACTAATACCACAAGATAAATCATACCGATATGCGACATTGACGTTATTAGGAAGTGTATGGTTTGGATATATGTTTATCAAAGGGGGAATTAGCGGAATATGTGAAAGATGGTTCCACAAGAAGACAAAGTATCCGGTTTGCATTCGGATTGAAGAAAAGGAAATTCGATGCCAAGGTCTTATGGACAGCGGAAATTCACTGTACGAGCCAATTACAAAAAGGCCGGTCGTCATAGTGGAGGCGGATTTGCTCAGAGAGCATCACGTAGGGATGTCGGAAAAGGGTTTTTTTATGATTCCGTATCACGCTATAGGAACAGAAAAAGGTATGTTGAAAGGAGTGCTTGCTGATGAGTTGGATATATCGACGAAACAGGAAGAGAAAAGATGGCAGAAGGTTATGCTGGGAATCTATGAAGGAAAACTTACTCAAAGAGATGAATATCAGGTTATTTTACACCCGAGATTATAGAAAGAACGAGGAGGAAGAGATGATTTTAAAAGTAGTTATGCCTGGAAATTCACAATTTCGATTATTGCAAAGGGAAACAGGGCTTTTGTTTTCGAAACAAGGAGATATTCATTACATAGGTGGTACGGATGTTTTGCCACCGCCGCTTGATACGTCCAGAGAGAATGAGTGTATTAGCTTACTCGGAGGAGAACAGGATGCAGAAGCAAAATCTGAATTAATTGAACATAATTTGAGATTAGTTGTGTATATTGCAAAAAAATTTGACAATACAGGCGTTGGTGTGGAGGACCTGATTTCCATCGGAACCATTGGACTGATCAAAGCAATCAATACCTATAATCCCAATAAGAATATTAAATTGGCGACCTATGCATCGCGTTGTATTGAAAACGAGATCCTTATGTATTTAAGAAGAAACAGTAAACTTCGAATGGAAGTATCGATTGATGAACCTCTTAATGTGGATTGGGACGGAAATGAATTATTGCTCTCAGATATTTTGGGAACAGATGAAGATATTATTTACAGAGATATGGAATGTGAAGTAGAGCAAAAAAT
This sequence comes from Lachnospiraceae bacterium, assembly GCA_045588655.1. Lineage (GTDB taxonomy): Bacteria > Bacillota > Clostridia > Lachnospirales > Lachnospiraceae > SVFI01. Next base: position 25,887 of record JAZNEP010000004.1, read on the forward strand.
GTTACGGCGGGCAATAGGAAAGCTATCCGATCGAGAAAGGTTGATTATAAATCTTCGGTTTGGATTGAATAATAGGGAAGAAGAGGCGATGACGCAAAAAGAGGTGGCGGATTTGCTTGGGATTTCACAATCCTACATTTCCAGATTAGAAAAAAAGATTATGAAACGATTGAAGCGAGAGATGGTCTGAAGTGTTTTACGTTCCCGCTTTTTTGTGGTAAACTACAACCAACATAGTTGGAAAATGGCATCATAAAATATGTCATTAAAGACATAAACTCTGACACGGGGTTAGAGTTTACAATGAAAGAGGTGGGCTGTTAGATGAATATGGATGACATTTATAACAAATTAGAACATTTTTTTATGAATGGCCAGACGGCGCAGGCAGAAGATTTTCTGATTGATGAGATGAAGTTGGCCCAGCAGGAAGGGGATTACAATCGTCTGATTATGTTGCTCAATGAGATGATAGGATTGTGTCGTGAGACCGGTCAGAAGGATAAATCGCTGGCTTATGCATTTCAGGTTCTAGAGCTGATGGAGCGACTTGGAATGAAGGATTCACAAGCGTATGCAACTTCTCTTCTAAATGTGGCAACAGCTTGCAGAGCGGCCGGGAAATATACGGAAGCATATCAGTTGTATATGGATGTATTTCCGTTATATGAAAAATGGTTGCCCCCGGGAGATTATCACTTTGCAAGTTTGTATAACAATATGAGTCTGCTCTTTCAAGAAACGGAAGAGTATGAGCGCGCAGCGGAGTGTCAAGGGAAGGCACTTTCTGTATTAAGTGCTTTGTCGGGGAAAGAGTTTGAGATTGCTGTGACACATACCAATATGGCTTCAACCCTTTGTAAAATTGCAGAAATCGAAGGATCAATAGAGATAGCGTCGGAGGCTGCGGCGGAAGCGGAATGTGCATTAAACGGATTTAAAGAGTTGCAATTGGAAGATGTGCACACTGCAGCGGCTTACGCTGCATATGCAGATGCAATGACACTATTAAAGGAATATGAATATGCACAGAAGTATTATACGGATGCGATGACTTTGATTGTTCGCTTGGTGGGAAAGACCGAAAGTTATGAGCGCGTGGCAGAGAAACTTGCATATGTAGAGACCTTTCTAACAAAGAAAGTGAAAGAAGAAAAACAAGAAAAAGAAGAAAAACAAGAGTTGTCCGGCCTACAATTGTCCAGAGCATATTATGAAGAATACGGAAAGCCGATGCTTGTGCGGGAGTTTGAAGATTATTTTGATAGAATGGCGATTGGACTTTGTGGAGAAGGCTCGGATTGTTTGGGATATGATGATGAAATCAGTACAGATCATGACCACGGACCGGGATTTGCTATTTGGATTTCGAGTGAGGATTACGCACAGATTGGAGAGCAGTTGCAGAAGGCATATGAACAATTGCCGAAAATCTATTATGGTTATGAGCGCATAGAATCTCCGCAAGGAAAAGAACGTACCGGTGTGTGTACCTATGAGCAGTATTTTGAGAGAATACTCGGTATTTCACATCCACCAAGAAGCGATGCAGAATGGTTGTATGTAGAAGAATATGCACTATGCACGGCTGCGAGCGGAGAAATTTTCCATGACTCCAAAGGCACATTTAGCGCTATGCTGGAAGAAATCAAAGAATATTATCCAAAGGAGATTTGGGAGAGAAAACTTAAGCAGGAAATGGAATTGTTTTATCAAAATGGTCTTTACAATTATTCGCGGATGTGTAATAGGGGCGCATGGGCCAGTGCAAATCTGTTGCTGGCTAAAGCTGCGGAAAATGCATCAAAGATAGTGTATCTCTTGGAAAAGAAATATGCTCCACATACAAAGTGGCTGATCCGTGGACTAAAGGAAATGCCTCAAAGGAAAGAGGAAACCGATCTCATTTCTGAGTTGCTGGAGCATATGGGAACACAGGCGGAATCAGTGCAAGAAAATGTGAAGCGATTAGAAAAGTTACAGAAGATATTCGAGGATGTCAGAAAGCAACAGTTGGTTGATGAAATTGTGAAATTGGAGTGGAATGCTTTTGACAAGGTTAAGAATGAAGGCGGAAGAGCCGGCTGTCAGGATGATTGGACGACATTCGAGATTATGCGGAAAAGTCAATATATGACATGGACGGAAGAGATGCTATGGCAGTACCGCTCAGATTTCTTAGAAAATAAACACAAAGGCTGGAATTTGATTACAGAAAAGTATGCGCGGATGATGGAAAGCACTGCTCCGGATGCATATGAAATGTTAAAGGAAAAACTTCCGGTAGTTACGGAAGATAAAAAAAGAATTATGGAAGAAATCATTGCGATTCAAGTGACATGGATGGAGCAGTTTGCTGCAAAATATCCCAAAGTGGCAGGAAACGCCAGAGTGATTCACAGCTTTGAAGATACGCCATATGATACATCCTATGAGACGTATCTTCGAGGAGAGCTTGCAACATATTCGGATGCAATGCTGCTTCTCTATGGCGCATTTATAGCAGCATTGGCAAGAGAAGGTAAAAATCTTGCTTATCTTACCATGGAACATACCGTACACTTGTATGGTTATGAGGATGTTGAATTAGCGGAGAGCAAGATGTGGTAAGTATCACAAATTAGTTCACGCCTGCAGAGAATCTGTTTAGTTCTTTTTCAATCATACCGGTCCAAATTGCATAACCTTCGCCGGTTGGATGAACTCCATCAACGGTGTAGGTAAAGTTGTTTTTAGCATCAACGACCACAGAATAGATGTCTAAGTAAATGAGTCCTTTTGCAGAGGCAAGTGTGCGGAGTTGTTCATTTAAATATTGTACACGCGTGTTATCGATGCCGGTTGAAGTATGCACCGGTAATACGCTCTGTACATAGAGCTGACAGTCCGGAAGGGCTGTCATTAGCTCGTCTAGGATTTTTTCATAATAATCCAAAGTGGTTTCTGTCGGGATATCCTGACGGATATCGTTAATACCAATCATCAGAAATATCTGTTCCGGTGTCTGAGAAATAATCGTATCCAAACGATGATAAACACCTTCCGTGACGTCGGAGTCTATCCCGCGGTTAGCAACCGTGTAGTTCGTAAAATATTCATCCCATTCAAAGCGTGCTGTGATGGAGTCACCGACAAATACAATGTCGGTATCCTGTACAGGGAGGATGTCAAATTGAGTGGTTCTCTGTGTATAGGAGGCATTGTCCTCGTAGTGGTATGGTTCATGTGAAACGGTCTGTTTGAGCATGGTAAAATAATTACCGCGAATCAGCAGAATGAATGTCAGACAGGAAAGAAGGAGACATCCAAACAGTAAAATATAAAAGCCGATGCGGTAAAAACCGGATTGTTTCTTTTTCATATGTATATGGTCCTTTTATTATAGGTTAAATGGTTTATTTTTGTTAGATGATGAATCTATATGATAAATCAGGAATCCATTTTGATGCCATTAATATCAATATCATCCCCTTCTTCTACCGGAATGACCAAACATTTTTGCCCGTCAATCATCTGGGATTTTACAAGGGAAGCGCGCTCTGGCTTGAGACGTAAAAATACGTCACAAAGCTTTGGTGGAGTTTCATCATCAGCAGCAATGATTTCCCCTGTGTCAGGGTCCACATAGTTTGTTTTTCCTTCTGATTCCTGTACTTTTGCCAAGGATTCTTTTAATGTGGCAACTTCGGATATCAATTCTTTTTCTTTCTTTTTCTGTTCATTTTTTGCAAGGGCTTTCGGGTCTAAAACTGCATCTGCGGTTGGGATTTCCTCTGAAAATTCTTCTGCAAACGCCTTTTCCAGTCTTGGCGAAAGTGTTTCAGAAAAGTCACATTCCTCCAAAATGGATTTGAATGTATCCGAAGTGAGACTGATTGGCTCAGCATCCGGTGTTTCAGGTTGATTACGGTCCAGCATATCGCTGATGGACTCTTGAAGAGTCATAAATACATCGTCAACCAGAATTTCTTCGTCAGGAATCTCAGATACTGCTTTTTTTACAATGTCCTGAAAAGATTTCTTTTGCTGGAGAGCTGTCTTTTTTGAACCGCAGCCAAGACCTTTTTCCATAAAAGCAGGATGTGGGTCTTTTGCGTTTTTGGTATAGTAAATCAGTGCATGAATATCGCTGCTTCGCTGTGTAAAGGCAGGGAAGAGGAATCCATTTTCCGGAGGGGAAACAATCCAGTCACGGAGACGTACACCAATCTTATTTTCTTCTTCCAGGTAGCCAAGTCCCGGTTTGGAAAGTGTAACCGGACAGATGGCACAAATGAAGTACTCATAGACTTCTTCTGACTCGTCCAGTTTGCGATTGTCCTCTGTCTTGACCATAACGTCATAGGCATCGTGGAAAAGCAGGATTAGATAGTTTCCGACATAATCATAGGTATCAATCACTAAGTCATAAAAACGATCCAAAAGACCATCCTCTTTCAAACCGCTTGTTTTTAGGCCCATAAAAAACTGTTGCTTGCCGCCGGCAGCTTCTTCATCGAGAGGAAATTCCAGCTCTAACAGATTGTTGCCGAGTGTTCCAGAAAGTGCTTTTTTTGCTATTTCCAGATATTTATAATATTCTTCATCAGGAAGATTTAAAAAAACTTCATTTAAGGTGACAACTTTTTCTTTTTGTGAGTTTACATAACATCCTGTCATACGAGTGAAAGTACACTCGTCTTTTTTGAATCGTTTTCTGAGTTCCATTAAGTCTTTGCGTTGCATGTGTTCACTCCGTTTCTTTTTTCTATTTAACAGTATAAAATTCGTGACGTGAGATTGCAAGGAAAAAAGTGTAGAAATGCTTGTGAATGAATGGCGGATAAGATAAAATAGAAAAAGATATATGCTTAAATATTAAGGAGGCAGATAAGTTATGATGGCAGAAAGTAAGATGAATGATTTTCTGGAAGTTTTAGCGTCTGCGGAACCGGTGCCGGGTGGCGGTGGTGCAAGCGGTTATGCGGCTGCAATCGGTATGGCGCTCGGAAGTATGGTTGCGAACCTGACAACAGGGAAAAAGAAATATGCAGAGTATCAGGAAGAAATTGAGCAAATCATCAAAAAAGCGGAGCTGATTACAAAAGAACTGATGGAATTTATGGATAAAGATGCAGAGGCCTTTGAACCGCTTGCAAAAGCATACGGACTTCCGAAAAATACGGAAGAAGAGATTGCGGTCCGGACAAGAATTATGGAGCAGGCCTTGAAAGAAGCAAGTGAGGCGCCGCTTGCCTTGATGGAAAAAATCATGGAAGCACTTGTTTTGATTCTGCGTCTCTCTGAAATTGGAAGCAAAATTGCAATTAGTGATGCGGGTGTGGGTGCTCAAATGTGCAAGGCGGCGCTAAATGGCGCTTCGTTAAATGTTTTTATTAATACAAAACTCATGAAAAACAGAGAGCTTGCTGAGGGTATGAATGAAAAAGCAGATAGCATGTTAGCTAAAGGTAACTCTATGGCGAACATGGCTTATGAGAACGTGATAAAGGCCATAAGAGGATAATGGTAGTTAGATTGCTAGTTCAAATTGGGACAGAAAAAAGAAAGGTAGAGGAATCGAGATGGAATGTTTAAAGGGACTTCCGGTGGCGAAGGCTGTCAACGAACAGATTGCGGAGGAAATGAGAAATTTTGAGGGAAAATTGCCACATCTGGCAATTGTGCGCGTTGGGGAAAAACCGGATGATATTGCATATGAGCGTGGTGCAGTAAAGAAAATGGAAAAGGTTGGCTTTTTATATACACAGTTTACCTTTCCTTCGGATATAGATAATGATGCGTTTCAGAAGGAATTTGACAAAATAAATGAAAACGAGGAGATTGATGGAATTCTTCTCCTTCGTCCGTTACCAAAACATATTGATGAAAAAGCGATAGAAGAACGGATTAATCCGGAAAAAGATTTGGATGGTATCTCACCAAGAAATCTTGCAAAGGTTTATGCAGGTGATGCGAGCGGATTTGCACCATGTACGGCAGAGGCAGTAATTGAAATGCTTGATTTTGCCGGAATCGATATAACAGGGAAAAGAGTGACGGTAGTGGGACGAAGTCTGGTTATTGGAAAGCCTGTTACAATGTTACTTATGAAACGAAATGCAACCGTAACCGTATGTCACACAAAAACAGTAGACATGCAGGCCGTTTGCAGAAATGCAGAGATTATTGTGGCGGCAGCAGGTGTCGCCAAGATGCTTACCGCTGAGTATGTCGGTCAGGATGCTATTGTGATTGACGTGGGTATTAATGTCGATGCGCAAGGCAATTTATGTGGTGATGTGGATTATGATGCCCTGGAAGGAATTGCAAAAATTGCGACGCCGGTTCCGGGTGGTGTTGGTTCTGTTACAACATCTGTTTTAGCAAAACATTTATTAAAGGCGGCAAAGAGCAGAAGATAGCCTTTGGTTAGCGGAAGGAGTATTACTTGGAACAGTTTTTTTGCAGAGCAGCAAACGCAGAACTAAACGACAGAGATCTTCGCTGTGAAAGTTGTCCGCTATGGGGACAAAACGCAGAAAAAGGAAAGGGAAACTGCTGTCAATATATAGAAAATGATAAGGAGTTTCCGGAGTTTATCGGATGCACGCAGTATGACGAGAGCTATCGAGTGCTGGCCAATGCACTTGAGTTTGCAGCCATGGCGCACAAGGGAAGTTTTCGAAAAGGAAGCCGGGTGCCCTATATTTTACATCCGATGGAAGCTGCAATGACAACTCTTGCACTTTCCGATGATATTGAACTGGCTGCTGCAGCAGCGCTTCACGATGTAATCGAAGATACCGCATATACCTATGAAGATATTTCAGAGATATTTGGGAAAAAAATCGCGGATATTGTACTGGAAGAGAGCGAAAATAAGCGTCGTGACATGGCACCGGAAAATTCGTGGATGATTCGCAAGGCAGAAGGGATTGCGCGTATCGCGGGAGCATCAGATGAAGCAAAAATAGTGGCATTAGCGGATAAGCTTTCAAATATGAGGGCGACATACCGTGACTATGAGCTGCTGAAAGATGCACTTTTTGAACGCTTTCATAGGAAAGAAAAACGTGCGCATGCATGGTATCATCAGGGACTTTTGGATGCATTACAATCGCTTGCACATACATATGCATACAAAGAGTATCAGGATTTATATCGGGACGTGTTTGGTAGATGTGTGCGCGTGCTGGTAGATGCGGATGCTTGCCCGGTGGTGCGTATTGTGGAGAAAATCGCGGAGCAGTATTTTGTGCCGGTAGTTCTTTTTTGTGATACCAATCATTCGCTGTATTCATCTTATAGTCGTGTTCATGTGGTCGGCGCAGGAGCAGATGCAGTGGATTTTGCCCTTGTGGCAGAATGCAGAAGGGATGATATCGTTGTGACACAGGACTATGGTGTGGCAGCACTGGTTCTTGCCAAGGGAGCAAAAACGATTCATCAGAGCGGAAAAGAGTTTACGGATGAAAATATAGATACGCTTCTTATGACCAGACATTTGACAAAAGAGGCACGCGCAGCGAAAAGCAAACATCATATTAAGGGACCGTCTAAGAGAACCAAAGAGGATGATGAGCGGTTTGCAAGTGCCTTCCGAAGAATGTTGGAGAGAAAAATAGAAGATTGTCAGGAATCGGTATGACAGGAGCAGGGCATGTTGAAAAATTATAAGTTGACGATTGGATATGATGGAAGCAGATATTTTGGATGGGAGCATAAATCCGGACGAGATACGATACAGGGAAAGCTTGAAAATGTGTTACAACATATGGTAGAGCAACCGGTACATGTCATTGGTGCAGGTAGAACGGATGCAGGTGTGCATGCAAGAGGAATGGTGGCAAATGTGGTGCTGGATGTGGATTTGTCACCGGAAGAAATCAAGAATTATGTCAACCGGTATTTGCCGGATGATATTGTGATATATGAGGTAAAGGAAGCAGCTGAGCGATTTCATGCAAGGTATAATGCCACCGGAAAAACTTATTGCTACACGATATTTGACGGTAAAACGAAACCGGTGTTTGAACGAAAATATGTGTGGACCATAGACAGAAGACTTGATTTGGAAAAAATGAGAGAGGCTGCTTTTTTCTTGCAGGGACAGCATGATTATGCGGGTTTTTGTAAAAATCCGAAAAAGAAAAAGTCTACCATACGCACGGTAGACCGGATTGAAATTGAAAGGAACGGAGATTATGTGACATTGACATTTCATGGGAACGGATTTTTATACAATATGGTAAGAATCATGACAGGAACACTCGTGGAAATCGGACTTTTGCGTATGTCCGCGGCCCAAGTAAAAACGGTGCTAAGCTCTGGAAATCGCGATGATGCAGGTCCGACGGCGCCGGCACAGGGGCTTTGCTTAATGGAAATAGATTACATGTAAATACCCTGCGCGGCAGAGGCAAATGGACTATCCGGCGAGATAATTTCGCATGGTTTTAAGAGCATTTTTTTCAAGTCTGGATACCTGTGCCTGAGAAATGCCAATCATATCTGCAACTTCCATCTGTGTTTTCCCTTCAAAAAAGCGAAGGGAAATAATTTCATGTTCACGCATATTTAGTTTTTTCATTGCTTCAGATAAAGAGAGAGATTCAATCCAGTTCTCCTCTTTATTTTTTTTGTCACTAATTTGGTCCATCACATAGAGTGTATCGCCGCTGTCTGTGTAGATGGGTTCGTGAAGACTCATTGGATTTTGAAGTGCATCCAGTGCATAGGCGATGTCTTCTTTTGCAATTCCGATTTCAGACGCAATCTCTTCTATCGTGGGTTCTTTTTGGCTGTGTCTTGTCATATGCTCGCGGGCACAAATAGCTTTGTAAGCAATGTCTTTGAGGGAACGTGAGACGCGAATGGTGCTGTTATCCCGTAGGTAGCGACGAATTTCACCAATAATCATCGGAACAGCGTAGGTCGAAAATTTTACGCCAAGGTTACAATCAAAGTTGTCAATGGCTTTAATTAGTCCGATACAACCAATTTGAAATAAATCGTCAACATTTTCAGCAGTGCTGGAAAAACGGCGAATTACACTGAGTACAAGTCGTAGATTGCCTTCAATATATTGAATGCGAGCCTGCTGGTCGCCTTTGCGTATGCGTGCAAAAAGAGCGTTTTGTTGTGAAGATTCCAAAAGTGGAAGCTTTGCTGTGTTGACACCACAGATTTCTACCTTTCCCTGTGCCATGGTTGGTTCCTCCTGCTGTTTTGTGATATTAAAAGAATGTGCAGGTATCTTATTTTTTATGCAGAAGAAAATTGAAAGAATGAAGTAGTAAAAAAAAAGGATTTGTGTTAAAATTTCAGTAATAGACATGGATACAGCAATTGTGATAGAAATGGAGCGGAATGGCATGAAATATAGATGTAAAAAAAGAGTAAGATTACAGATGTTGCTGTTGATGGTATTGCTTCCGGTGATTTGTTTTATCGTGATGCCGTTGCAGGCAAAGGCAGCGGTGCGTCTGAACGCGGAGCAAAAGACCTTGGTAATCGGAAATGATTATCGTTTGAAGGTGCGCGGGACAAGCAAGAAAGTGACATGGAGGACAAGCAATAAAAAAATAGCCACAGTGAGTCAGACCGGTTTGGTATCAGCGAAAAGATCAGGAACTGCGACAATTACAGCAAAAGTAGGAAAGAAAAAATTGAAATGTAAGATTGTCGTTATCACACAGCAAAAGAGTTACGTGAATAAAACAATCCGTCTGATTAACAAAGAGAGAAGAAAGTATGGATATTCTTCGTTTGATAAAAATGCGACGCTTCAAGCAGCTGCTGAGAAAAGAGCGAAGGAGCTTGCAACAAAGTTTTCTCATACGCGACCAAACGGATATCAATGGACCTCTGCAATCAGTATGAAATATGATTTCAAGTATGCGGCAGAAAATATTGCATGTGATTTTGCGACACCGCAACAGACCGTAGAAGCGTGGATGAAGAGTGCGACTACAAAATCAAAGATTATCAGTAAGAAGTACAATGAAATCGGAGTTGGTGTATATCTTGGAAAAGACGGCTACTTATACTGGTGCGCGATTTTTGGAAAAGAAAAATAGATTAAGAGACAGAAAAACGAGGGTCTGCAAGTAGTAATACCTGCAGACTCTCGTTTTTCTATTAGCTACGGCTTACATAGTAATCGTGTGGAAGGACAACCGAACCAATCAGTCGGATGTCGCGACTAGAACTTCCAATCAAAATGTCATAGGACCCTGCTAATGCCACATAGCAATGTTTCTGCTCGTCGTAGTAGGAAAAATCCTCTATGGTAAGAGAAAAATGATAGGTGGTGTTTGAACCGGCAGGAATCATCTGCTTATCAAAGTTTCTTAGTTCCTTGCAAGGTCGGCTTGAACCATCTGCAAGTGTCAGGTCTTTCGGTGCTACGTAGAGCTGAACAGATTCCATGGCATCGATTTCAGAAGCATTTTTAACTTGACAACTGACGCTATAAATTGGAACGAGTTGTTTGCGCTCAATAAGTTCATCAGACATAGCATCGATTGCTTCAGCGTGCTCGCGTATTGTTAGATTGTCATAGCAAAATTCTGCATAAGTGAGTCCGTGCCCAAAGGCAAATTCGGGTTCAATGTTTTGAGCGTCAAGATGGCGATAACCTACAAAAATACCTTCTTTGTATTCTACCGTTTCTCCACCCGGAAATGAAGCGATGCTGTGAGCTGCACAGTCAGTCAATTGCTTTGGAAAAGAAGTAGGAAGCTTTCCGGATGGGGAAATCTCACCGAAAAGTACTCGTGCAAGGGCAAGACCGCCCTCCATTCCGTTATAGTAAGAGTATACAATAGTATCAGCCAAAGATTTCCAATCTGACATGGAAACAGGAGAACCACCAATCAGAGTAACAATCATATCAGGGCGTACGTTAAGAAGCTCACGAATAATTTTGTCTTGTTCATATGGAAGATGATAATCGGTACGATCGTGATCTTCTACATCATGATCATGGTTAAGGCCACCGATGTAGATAACGGCATCCGCATCCTGACAAGCCTGTTTTGCGCGCTCCAGATAGAGACGGTTAATTTCCTCAATTCGGTCATTTGGAATTTTACGACTTTGGCGTGGTAAGAATTTGTTAGAAAACTCATCTGTGGTTATATTTCCAAATGCATTTTGCGCATTGTCTTTGCCCCAGGCATTTCCAATAACATAATTATAATATCCCGGTTCGTAAACAACGTCACAGTTGCCGCCAAGTAACATTTTCAGTCCCATGAGAGGTGTGAGTTCATAGAGGGCCTTGATTTCGGCGCTTCCTCCTCCCAGAGCGTGAGTACGGTCTGCATTGTCTCCAATGACAAGGAGTTTTTTGATTTTGTCAGGATTAAGCGGAAGAAGATGTTTGTCATTTTTTAATAATATAATAGATTCTTCGGCGGTTTTTCGAAGAACATCACGAGAAGATGGAAGATTATAGGCTCCCCTTTTTCGAGCTCCGTCAAGCATGTGAAGTTCATTCATGGTGTGCAAAATATGCATAATTTTTTTGTCGATGTCAGAGACAGTAACACGACCGTCATCGAGCGCTTTTTTTAAAGGCGAAGCAAGGTAGTATTCATCAAACTGATTATGGCATCCCATTTCAATATCGAGCTGACATTTTGCTGCTTTTTCTGTATCGTGCACGCCGCCCCAGTCCGATACGACAATTCCTTCAAAGTCCCATTCTTCGCGAAGAATGGCGTCAATCAAGTCCTGACTGTGACATGCAAACTCGTTTTTATATTTATTGTAAGAACTCATCATACCTAGGGTGTGTCCTTCTTGTACGGTAGCTCTAAAGGCAGGAAAGTATATTTCCCACAGAGCTCGTTCAGAAACTTCGGAATTGCTGCCGTGGCGGAGCGTCTCCTGGTTGTTTAGGGCAAAATGTTTGACACAGGCTGCAACATCTGATTCCTGTACTCCTTTGACACATGGAATAGCCATCTGCGCCGTCAAATAAGGATCTTCACTCATATATTCAAAATTGCGCCCGCAAAGAGGAGAGCGATGGATGTTAATCCCGGGAGCCAGAATCATATCTTTCCCACGTCCTCTGGCTTCTAAACCGAGAACCTGTCCTGTTTCATAGGCCCGTTGTCTGTTAAAGGTAGAAGCAAGTGCACTGTTACAAGGTAAGTAAGAAGTGTAATCATCGTTTCCACCAATAAAAAACCACTCGTCCCATTCAAATTCCGGTCGTGTTCCCATCGGACCGTCGGAAAAGCAAAAGGAAGGAATGCCTTTTTCAGATACAGCGCCTGTTTTAAATAGTGAAGCGCCGTGAAGCATACGGATTTTTTCATCGATTGTCAGACTTTCGGCCAGTATTTGCAGTTTTTGCTCAGTCATAGGATACCTCCTCATAAGTTCTCATTTTCTACTATATAAGATAACAAAAAAAGAAAAAAACTATATCAAATCTATGACATTTATATTATAATATTGATAAAAGTAGAGGTGCCCAATGAAGGAAAATAAAAACACAGATATAAGTCTTTTTATGCAGCGGGAAGAAAAAATTGAGCATTTTCCATACGAGAGGGAGTTGCGTTTTTATGAAAAGGTAAAAACAGGACGAGTTGAGGAAGTGGATTCTTGGATTCGTGAGCATCCCATCGGATTTGGAGATGGTTTTGGCTGTCTGTCTGAAAATCCGCTGAGTAACCTGAGATATCATGTGATAGTCTCAATTGCAATGATTACAAGATTTTGCATTGAGGGAGGGATGGATCAGGAGACGGCGTACGGATTGTCGGATGCATATATTCAAAAGGTGGACAAAATTAAGGAAGCAAAGGATATGGTCCGACTACATCGAAAAATGTGTGTGGATTTCACGCAACGTATGAGCCGATTGCAAAAAGAGACGATTTATTCAAAGCACATTGTTCAGTGCGTCGATTATATCTATGCACATATCAATGAGCGTATTACAGTAGATATGCTTGCAGAACATTGTGATTTGCATGCAAGTTACTTGTCCCGATTATTTAAAAAGGAAACAGGACAGGGGATAGGCGACTACATCCGGGCACTAAAAGTCAATACAGCAAAGAACATGTTAAAGTATTCTGACTATACTTTTTTGGAAATTTCCAATTTTCTTGCATTTTCGTCACAAAGCCATTTTGTGAAGGTTTTTCACGAATATGCTGGAATTACACCAAGTGACTATAGAAACCAATATTACAGAATAAGCTGGGGAGAGAAGAAATATGTCTGATTACATTACAACTGCAAGTAAAATTCATTTCACACCGTTAAAACCAAAGAAGGAGCATATCAAAATAGAAGATATTGCACATTCGCTGTCACTGATGACAAGAGCAAATGGCCATTTTCCGGAATTTTATTCCGTTGGACAGCATTGCATTCACTGTTATGAAGAAGCGCTGGCGCGCGGATACGACAAGAGAATGGCTCTTGCCTGTCTGCTGCACGATGCAAGCGAGGCCTATCTTGCGGATATCACGAGACCGGTGAAAAAAAATCTTCCGAAATACCTTGTGATTGAAAAGGTATTGCAGGATGCGATCTATGAGAAATTTTTAGGGAAAACATTGAGCGAAGAAGAAAGAAAACTGGTAAAGCAGATAGACGATACGCTTTTGTTTTATGAATTTGAACATTATATGGGTGAGAAATTGACGGATACTGAGCCGGAAATGGTGTCCTCACCGGAATTTACATTTGTTCCGTTTAAAGAAATCGAACAGAAATACATAGAATTTTCACATATTTAACAAATTTTTATAACAATTACAAGGTATTCTCATCCTAGAAAACGAAAGAAAGGAAGAGAGAAGAGGATGTTTGAGAATAACGAATTTGAAACAAGCCAGTTAGACAATGGAAATAATGAACAGTTAGACAATGGATATAACGAATATGAAACGAGTCAATTAGATAGTGAGAATATACAACCACAGATTGCTGAGCCTGTACAGGAAAGTCTTTTTGATGCAACCATGGAATCCGAAATAAAAAAAGAGAAAAAAAAGAAAACGAAAGAGAAGAAAGACCGCAAATGGCTTAAGAACATAGGAGGCGGAATTGTATTTGGGCTTTGCGCAGGCGCCGTATTTTTAGCAGTGGCGTATACAGGACAGAAGACCTTGTTAAAAGAGGAGACAAAGAAAGAAGTTGTTCTTGAAAAAACGGATACCATGCAGGCAGCTCCGGTTTCTGATGTTACCGAAGAAAAAAGCAGTAATACGATTGCACAAATTGCACAAAACTGTATGCCGTCGGTAGTAGCCATTACAACAAAGAGTATTGATGAGGTTAGCAGCTTTTTTGGAAGACAGCAGTATGAGAGTGAAGGGGCAGGATCGGGTATCATTGTCGGAAAAAATGACACAGAGCTTTTGATTGCAACGAATAATCATGTGGTCAGTGGAGCTACAGAAGTTTCGGTATGCTTTAATGATAGCGAGGATGCAGTTGTAACTGCAAAAGTGAAAGGAAGCGAGGCTGCAAAGGATCTTGCAGTAGTGTCAATTCCGCTGGATACCATCAGCGATGACATTCTTGCAGGGATTAAAGTGGCGACCATTGGAGATTCTTCGAAGCTTCAGGTTGGAGATCAAGTAATTGCAATAGGAAATGCGCTTGGTTATGGACAGAGTGTAACGACAGGCATTGTTTCTGCAATCGACCGAGAAGTTTCAATTGATGATTTGGATGTAAAGCTGATTCAGACGGATGCTGCAATTAATCCGGGAAACAGTGGCGGAGCACTCTTAAATATGCGCGGAGAGTTGATTGGTATTAATTCTGCCAAATTTGCATCGGAGCTTGTAGAAGGTATGGGATATGCGATACCAATCACAACTGCAGAACCAATTCTTGATAATCTGATGAACCGAGAGACACGTGAGCTGGCGGGTGATGAAGCCGGTTATCTGGGTGTAACTGTGATGGATGTATCGGACGAAGCAGTTGATTTATATGAGATTCCTAAGGGAGCCTATGTCAGTGGGACGATGGAGAACGCGGCGGCTGCTCAGGCGGGAATTAAAAAAGGTGACATTCTGGTGAAGTTTGATGGTATTACGATTAGTAGTGCCTCCGATCTTACTGGTACGATTGCGTACTATAAAAAAGGAGAACAGGTGGAAGTGGTTTATATGCGCGCAGATAATGGAGCATATAAGGAAACGACCGTTACTGTCACGTTATCGGATAAAAAACAAATGAGCGAAAGTCAGAATACCCAGGAAGAGATGTCACCACAGGAAGAGATGGCCCCGCCACAGCAGGAAGAGGGTTCCAATCCGGGAAATGAGTATTTCCGCGGATCGGAGGGAGATAATTTTGAAGAATTTTTCCGCTATTTCTTTGGAAATTAAATAAAAATCAGGAAAGCATTCAATACTTAATGCTTTCCTTTTTTTTCTATCTATCTTATAATAGGAACGATGCTTATAAAAGTGATACTGCAGGAGGGTGCAGGATGAAGCCTCTTTTTGGGATCAATAGGAAAATGTGGAATATATATATAAAACAGCTGGGGCAGCATTATTTACTTTCAATCGGATTGATTTTAGTGATTGAGATACTTGCGAGACATTCTGTTTTACTGGGAATCAGCTATGTATGGGATCATCCGTTTCTTACGTTATACAGCGCGCTTATGCTGACGACGGTTTATGCGACAGCTTTTCTTTTTAAGAGAAGAAAGTTTGTGAGTATGTTAGTTACAGTGATTGTGTTAATGCTGGGAGTAGTGAATTGGATTTTGCTTTTCTTTCGTATTACGCCACTGGCCGCGACCGATTTTTCATTGATTGCTTCCGTGTTTGATATTATGAGTGTGTACCTGCCTTTGTGGCTGATGATTGTGGCACTGACCGCATTGGTTTGCATCGTATGGGGAATCATCTGGTATAGCAGGAAAGCAAAGCTTGAGGAAAGGTATTTGCAAGGGGCAGTGATACTACTGCTTGCATTAGTGGCATTAACGGGAACGCTTATGAAAATCGGAGATGCCAGAGGAATGCTGCAAACAGAGTTTGCCAATCTTCCGGATGCATATGAAGATAATGGGTTTGTGTATTGTTTTGCACGAAGTCTGATCGACAGGGGAATTGAAAAACCGGAGACGTATAGTGAGGAGTCGGTGGAACATATTTTGGAGACCATCACGAGTAAGGATACTGTACAGATGGAAAATACGCCAAATATTATTTTTCTGCAGATAGAATCTTTTTTTGATTTATCCAGAGTGAAAAATGCGGTATATTCCGAAAATCCGATCCCGGTGTTTTCCAGTCTGTTAGAGGAGTATCCAAGTGGAGCACTTACAGTTCCGAGTGTTGGTGCGGGAACGGCCAATACAGAATTTGAAGTGTTGACCGGTATGAGCATTGACTACTTTGGAGCAGGCGAGTATCCCTATAAGACGGTGCTGCAGGAAACGACTTGTGAATCGATAGCATATAATTTAAAGAAGCATGGGTATCATACGACAGCGATTCATAACAATACCGGTACTTTCTATGACAGACATAAAGTGTACCCGAATCTTGGGTTTGATTACTTTGTTTCGGAAGAATACATGAAAGGAATTACATACAATTCCATCGGATGGGCAAAGGATAAAATTCTGACGCAGGAGATTATGCAGACGCTAAATACGACAGAACGTTCGGATTTTATTTATGCAGTATCTGTGCAGCCCCATGGGAAGTATCCTACAGAAAAGATGGAGAATCCGCATATACGGGTGACCGGATTTTCCCAAGACAATGAAGAGCGGGCAAATGCTTTTGAATATTATGTTAATGAAGTACATGAGACCGATGAATTTTTGGGACTGCTTGTCTCTAAACTCAGAGATTATAAAGAACCAGTGATACTGGTGATGTTTGGAGATCATCTGCCAAATCTTGAGTTGACACAGGAAGAATTGAAGGATGGAAATCTTTTTGAGACTGAGTATTTGATTTGGACGAATAAAGTGCAGAAAGCAGAAAAGAAATTTTCGGATTCGCAAAAAGACTTGCACGCATATCAATTATATGCTTATGTATTTCAGCAACTTGGAATCAACAATGGTGTGCTAACAAAGTTTCACCAGAAATATTCGATGGAGGATATTCATCTGGAACAGCTTGAAACGCTACAGTATGATATGTTATATGGGGAACGAGAAGTGTTTAATGGTTTTAATCCGTACGGAAAAACTACCATGGACATGGGGATAATACCGATTGAATTACATAATGTGGACGTCGTGGGAGGAAGCACATACATTCATGGAGATAATTTTACAGAGTTTAGTGTAGTTCTTGTAAATGAAGAGGCAATAGAATCCACATTTGTGAACGACAATACTTTGTTTGTGCCGGATTTTGAAATGGAGGAGATGGACAGAGTCTGCGTAGCACAGATGGTAGGTTGGAATGATGAGCTAAGTCGTACGCAGGAGATTGTATTTACCAAGTAAGTAATAGAATTATGATAGATAAGAAGAAAAGAGAGGTAGGACGAATGAACTTAATAGGAAAAGACGGATTTACATTTGTGGAAGGCGGTGTTTGTGCTGCAAAAGGATTTGTGGCAAATGGTCTGAATTGTGGGCTGAATCCAAATAAGGAAAAAAATGATTTAGGTCTTGTGTACAGCGAGGAACCGTGTCATACAGCAGGGGTTTATACACAGAACAAAGTAAAGGGAGCTCCCATCATAGTGACGAAGAAGAATTTGGAGGCTACCGGTGGGATATCCAAAGCAATCATCGTCAATTCAAAAAATGCAAATACCTGTAATGCGGATGGTGAGCAGAAAGCGGAGCGTATGTGTGAATTGACAGCGGAAGCGCTCGGCATAGATAAAGAAGAAGTGATAGTGGCGTCTACAGGCGTGATTGGTCAGGTTTTGCCGATGGAACCAATTGAAGCACATATCAAAATACTGGCAGATGGTCTTTCCCCAGAGGGGAATGAAAAAGCAGCCAATGCAATTATGACGACAGATACTGTGAAAAAGGAAGTGGCAGTTTCTTTTGAGATTGGCGGTGTAACGTGTCACCTTGGCGGGATGGCAAAGGGAAGTGGAATGATACATCCAAATATGGCAACGACACTAAATTTTGTAACAACGGATGTGGCGATTTCTACAACACTGGTGCAGAAAGCACTGGATGAGGTTGTAAAAGTAACCTACAATTGTCTGAGTGTAGATGGAGATACCTCCACCAATGATACGCTTTGTGTGATGGCAAACGGATTGGCAGGGAATGCTTGTATTACAGAGGAAAATGAAGATTTTGCCGTGTTTAAAGAGGCACTTTATATTGTGCTCATGAATATGACCAGAATGCTTGCAGCGGATGGAGAGGGGGCTACGAAGCTGATTACTTGTGTGTGTGCAGGAGCTCCGGACTTAGACAGTGCAATTATTGTAGCAAAGAGTGTGATTTGTTCGCCGCTTGTAAAGTGTGCAATGTATGGTGCGGATGCAAATTGTGGTCGAATTATGTGCGCAATGGGATATGCACAAACCGATTGCTGTGTAACGAAAGCGGATGTATATTATATCTCAGCCGCGGGTAAAATTCTTGTTTGTCAGGATGGAAACGGACTCTGTTTCGATGAAGATTTAGCAAAGAACATTCTCATGGAAGATGAAATCGAAATCTACATTGATCTGCATCAGGGAGAAGCTAAAGCGACTGCATGGGGCTGTGATTTGACGTACGATTATGTAAAGATTAACGGAGACTATCGTTCGTAAGAAAGGAAATAAGAATTTGAGTAAAATATTTAAAAATTTGTGGGGAGAAAAGAAGACGGTCATTGCTATTATTCTGCTTTTGATTTTGCAGGCGTTTAGTGATCTTGCTCTTCCTGCTTATACCTCCAACATTGTAGATGTCGGGATTATGCAAAAAGGAATCAGTCACGCAAGTCCCGATGTAATGAGAGAAAGTACATGGTTACAGCTGTCGCTTTTGGTGGATACAGAGCATATGCCAGATGTGCTCAATGCGTATAGTCCAAAAGAAGACGGAACGTATATCATCAATGAGTATGGAAAAGAAATCAGGGAACGTTTAGATGAAGCCATGCTTGTGGCGATGAGTCGTATGACAGCGGTGCAGGGGGAGGAAAACGACGAACAGCCGGCCATGGAATCGGAATTGACGGAATCCATGCTCAAACAGCAGGCATATGTGTGGGTACAGCAGGAGCATGCGCTTGCTGGAATTGATGAAAAGCAATATCAGATGAGTTATCTGCTCCGCACCGGTGGTATCATGCTCTTATATGCCATCGTCGGAATGGTAGCAGCAATTTTCGTTGGCCTTCTTTCTGCCAGATGCGGTGCAAGAATCGGTTTAAAACTTCGTAATCAGGTGTTTCACAAAGTAGTCGGATTCTCCAACAATGAAATAAATCATTTTTCAACCGCTTCTCTGATTACCAGAAGTACGAATGACATTCAGCAGGTGCAGATGGTTTCTACCATGTTTTTACGAATGGTCTTGTTTGCTCCGATTGTGGGCATTGGTGGTATCATTATGGTATCGAGAACCCGAACCGGTCTCGGTTGGATTGTAGTGATTGCGGTAATTTCAATTATTTGCGTCATCGGGATTTTGATGAGTATTGCGCATCCCAAATTTAAAATGATGCAGACCTTAATTGATAGATTAAATCTTGTATCCAGAGAGATATTGACAGGTATTTCTGTGATTCGTGCTTTTAGTAGGGAAGAGTATGAAGAAGAGAGATTTGCAAAGGCAAACAAAGAGCTGATGAGGACGCAGCTTTTTACACATCGTGTTATGAACTTTATGATGCCGTCAATGATGCTGATTATGAATGCTATTTCTGTAGCGATTGTCTGGTTTGGTGCCAAGGGCGTAGAACAGAGCAGATTGCAGGTCGGTGATCTTATGGCATTTATTACCTATACCATGATGATTGTTATGTCCTTTTTAATGATAACAATGATGTCAATTATGCTTCCGAGAGCCGGTGTAGCCGCAGCGCGTATTGAGGAAGTTATGCACATGGAAAGTTCGATTTCAGATAAAGAGCAATCAATTGTATTATCTGAAGAAGAACAAAAGGGTATCATCTGCTTTCAGGATGTGTCTTTTCGCTATGAAGGGGCAGATGAAAACGCATTGGAACATATCAGCTTTACTGCGAAACCGGGGGAAACGACAGCAATTATTGGAAGTACCGGGTGTGGAAAATCAACATTGCTTCACTTGATTACCCGTTTTTATGATGTGACGGAAGGAGCAATTACGGTAGATGGCGTGGATTTGAGAGATATTAAACTTGAGAATCTTCGCGATATGATTGGCTTTGTACCGCAGAAAGGAGTTCTCTTTTCAGGAACCATCGCTTCCAATATTAAATTTGCAGGGGACTTTGTAACAGACGAACAGATGGAAGAGGCTGCTAAGATTGCGCAGGCAACGGAGTTTATTGAGCAAAAACAGGAGCAGTATCAAAGTGCGATTGCGCAAGGTGGAACCAATGTATCCGGAGGACAAAAGCAACGTCTTTCGATTGCGAGGGCAATTGCGAAACAACCGAAAATATATTTGTTTGACGACAGCTTTTCTGCGCTTGATTATAAAACGGATGTGGTGCTAAGACGTGCGTTAAAGGAAAAGACAGAGGATGCGACAGTACTGATTGTGGCACAGCGTATCAGTACGATTTTGCATGCGGATCAGATTATTGTACTGGAAGACGGTAAAATTGTAGGAATCGGAACGCACGAGAATCTTCTTGATAATTGTGAGGCCTATCGTGAAATTGCCGGTTCGCAGCTTTCAGAATCAGAACTGAAAGGAGGCGGAATGTCATGAGTGAGCCAAGAAACCATCGGCCTAGAAGACCGGGGGGACCTCCGGGGGCACCTGTAGAAAAAGCAAAGGATTTCCGCGCTGCAATGAAAAAAATGCTTTCTTACGTGGGCAGATATAAACTGGCGATTGTGACGGTTATGCTTTTTGCTGTTGCAAGTACAGTCTTCAATATCATTAGTCCAAGAATACTTGGTCAGGCAACGACAGAATTGTTTAACGGTTTTACAGCGAAGATTGCAGGGACCGGAGCTATTAATTTTAACAAAATCGGTCAGATACTCCTGGTTGCTTTGCTTCTTTATTTGTTCAGTTCCCTCATGGCATTTTTACAGGGGTGGATTATGACCACCGTATCGCAGAAGATGACCTATCGTTTCAGAGAAGAAATTTCTGAAAAGATTCATCGTATGCCTATGAAGTATTTTGAATCAAAGACAGTGGGGGAAGTATTGTCTAGAATTACAAATGATGTGGATACGCTTGGTATGAGTTTTAGCCAGAGTATAACTACCTTGATTACTTCTGTAACTACACTTGTCGGTGTACTCGTTATGATGCTTTCTATTAGTCCGCTGATGACTTTAATCGCACTTGTCATGCTTCCGATTTCAGGGATTATGATTGGACTTGTGGTTGGAAAGTCACAGAAATACTTTGTGGATCAGCAAAAGTATTTAGGGGATATCAACGGACAGATTGAGGAAGTGTACAGCGGTCACAATATTGTGAAAGCGTTTAACAAAGAAGATGATGTACTAAAAGACTTTGATGTTACAAATGAAAAATTATATACCTCCGCATGGAAATCACAGTTCATTTCCGGTATGATGCATCCGATTATGGTGTTTGTTGGAAATTTAGGGTATGTCGGAGTGGCTGTCTCAGGAAGCGTGCTTGCTGCGCGCGGAACGATTATGGTAGGGGATATTCAATCTTTCATCCAGTATGTAAAGAACTTTACGCAGCCAATCAATCAGATTGCACAAGTGTTTAATATGCTTCAGTCCATGGCGGCAGCAGCAGAGCGTGTGTTTGAGTTTCTAAATGAAGAGGAAGAAGATATCCTGGCACAAAATCCGGTAAGAGAAACAGAGATTCAGGGCGCAGTCAGTTTTGAGCATGTCAGATTTGGTTATAGCAAAGATAAGATAATCATTCACGATTTTAGTAGTGAGATAGAGCCGGGACAGATGATTGCGATTGTCGGACCGACGGGAGCGGGAAAAACAACGATTGTAAAGCTTCTCATGCGCTTTTATGATGTTGATGAAGGTGCAATTCGCATTGATGGTCACAATATCAAAGATTTTCATCGTGCTGAGCTGAGAGAGCAGTTTGGTATGGTGCTTCAAGATACATGGCTGTTTAAAGGAAGTATTATGGAAAATTTCCGCTACGGGCGTTTGGATGCGACAGATGAAGAGGTAATTGCGGCGGCAAAAGCGGCGCATGCAGACCGTTTCATTCGTACCCTCCCGGGTGGTTACCAGATGCAGCTGAATGAAGATGCGACAAATGTTTCGCAGGGACAAAGGCAGCTTCTGACCATTGCAAGAGCGATTCTTGCGGATAATCGTATTTTGATTTTAGATGAGGCGACCAGCTCTGTGGATACCAGAACTGAAGTGAGAATTCAAAAAGCGATGAACAACCTAATGCGTGGAAGAACAAGCTTTGTCATTGCACATAGACTCTCTACCATCAAAGGAGCAGATCGTATTCTTGTTATGAAGGACGGAGATATCATAGAGCAGGGAAAACATGAAGAGCTTTTGGCGGCAGATGGTTTTTATGCACAACTGTATTATTCGCAGTTTGAGGAGGATGTATGTTAAAGGGAAAAACAGTTTTGCTTGGAGTATCAGGCTCCATTGCAGCATATAAAATGGCAAACGTGGCGAGCATGCTCGTGAAACTGCATGCAGATGTGCATGTACTTATGACGAAAAATGCAACCTATTTTATCAATCCGATTACTTTTGAAACGTTGACCGGAAACAAATGTCTGGTGGATACCTTTGACCGTAATTTTGAATTTAGTGTGGAGCATGTATCACTGGCAAAGAAGGCGGATGTATGTTTGGTGGCACCGGCGACGGCAAATGTGATTGGTAAAATCGCAAACGGACTTGCAGATGATATGCTCACAACGACATTTATGGCGTGTAAGTGTCCAAAGATTATTGCACCGGCGATGAATACACAGATGTATGAGAATGAAATCTTGCAGGATAATATAAAAACATGTAAAAAATACGGAATGCACATTATTACACCGGATAGTGGAAGACTTGCCTGCGGAGATGTCGGAAGTGGGAAACTCCCATCTGAGCAGGTGCTGGTTGATGCGATTTTAAAAGAAATTCGTTATGAAAAAGATATGAAAGGTATATCGGTTCTTGTGACAGCAGGAGCAACCAAAGAACCAATCGATCCGGTGCGTTTTATTTCGAATCATTCCACCGGGAAGATGGGGTTTGCACTTGCGCGCTGTGCGATGGAGCGTGGAGCAGATGTAACAGTGGTTGCGGCTTCCACAAGTGCACCGGAACCGCCATATGTAAATCTTGTACGCGTTTCGACTGCGGCTGAAATGTTTGAGGCATGCAAAGAGCATGCACCGCAAGCAGACATTGTGATTAAGGCAGCAGCAGTAGCAGATTATACGCCGGCAACAGTAGCTGATGAGAAACTGAAAAAGAAAGATGATGACCTGTCAATGCAGCTGAATAGGACGCAGGATATTTTGGCCTATCTTGGTGCGAATAAAAGAGACGGACAGTTTCTTTGCGGCTTTTCAATGGAAACGGAACATATGGTGGAAAATTCCAAGAAAAAACTTGTGAAAAAAAATTTGGATATGATTGTTGCAAATAATTTGAAGGTAGCAGGAGCCGGATTTGGTACGGATACCAATATTGTGACACTGATTTCTGCGGATGATGTGAAAGAACTTCCGATTATGAGTAAGGAGGAAGTCGCATATGAAATACTTTCCGTAATCAAGGAACGTACAAAGGCTGAGTGAAGCCCTTAGATGCGTTAAGGAAGTAGGCATGAAAAAAATAATTTTGTTTGAAGGCGATATCGAGACGCAGGGATATTTCTCGATTCAAATGAAAAAAGAACTAGAAAGACTGGGGCATCCAGTGTATCTATATGACTTGAGATCTCCATGGAAAGCTTCCATGGAGATGCTTGCATTTATAGAAAAGGGAAACACAATTGTGCTTTCCTTTAATTTTCATGGAATGTGCATGGAACCGCAGTTTTTGGATGAGGAAGGAACTTACATATGGGATGCACTGGGGATTACGTGCTACAACATTTTGGCGGACCATCCGTATTATTACTATGAACGTTTGTCGACATGTCCGAAAAACTATGTGCAGTTATCCATTGATAAAGTACATGAGGCGTTTATGAAACGCTTTTTTCCGGAAGTGAAACTTGGTCCGTTCTTACCGCTCGGTGGAACAGAGCTTTCAGAAATCTTAAAAACCAGTGAAAGAGATGGAATTTTGTGTGATTTGTCTGATGTGTGTATCGATGCCAGGCGTCCGATATCCGAACGTGAGATAGATGTAGTGTTTACTGGAAACTATGCCTCACCTTCCCGTTTTGAAAAATATATCACAAGACTGGGGGAGGAGTATGAGCAGTTTTACTATGAAATGATAGAGGATTTGCTTGCACATCCGCAACAGGCCGTAGAGGAAGTGGTAGAACGCTATCTTCGAAGAGAAATTCCTGAGGTTACCGAGAGGGAATTAAAAGAGACGATGCAAAATATTACTTTTATTGATTTATATATTCGTTATCATGTGAGAGGGGAAGTGGTCAAAGCTCTTGTGGATAACGGGATTAGGGTTCATGTGTTTGGAGATAAATGGGATGAGCTTGCATGTGACCATCCTGAAAATCTAATTAATGGAGACTCTCTTTATTCGGAGGAATGTCTGTATCAGATTCAAAACAGTAAGATTTCGCTCAATGTCTTACCGTGGTTTCGCTATGGGGCACATGATAGAATTTTTAATTCGATGTTAAACGGAGCTGTTTGTTTGACTGACAGCAATCCTTACTTGGATGATTTTTTGGAGAATGACGAGAATTGCCTGCAGTTTTCGCTGAACAAATTGCAGGAGCTTGCAGATCGTATACGATGTCTACTTGACAATCCTCAGCGACTGCAGCAAATTGCGGATGCGGGTTATGAACATGCTAAGATGCATACATGGGCAATGCGCATGCAGAGTTTCAGTCAGTGGATAGAGCGCAAATAAAATAAAAATAATCATATAACAGCATATAACAGTTGACAATAGTTATATGCTGTTATATACTGTTTATACAAAAAGGGGGCAGGCTATGAGTATTATAATTAATAATTCATCGATGACACCGATTTACGAGCAAATGGTCGGACAGATTAAAGCACAAATCATGGAAGGTGAAAGAAAAGAGGGAGACATGCTGCCTTCTGTGAGAGGTTTGGCAAAAGATTTGAGAGTCAGCGCACTGACTGTTAAAAAAGCCTATGACGAATTGGAACGAGAGGGGTTTGTGAAAACTGTTCATGGGAAAGGAACCTTTGTGACGAGCGCTAATCAGCAGCTCATGCTGGAAGAAAAGAAAAAAGAAGTGGAAGCAGATTTGGAGACAGCCATCCGAAAAGGCAGAAGCTGCGGTATGAGTGAGGAAGAAATTACAGAACTGTTTCAAATTGTTATGGAGGAATCGTGATGGAATTACAAATAAAAGAAATAAAAAAGCAATATGAAAAATTTAAACTGGATGTTTCGCTTAACGTTATGCCCGGACAGATTACCGGATTGGTTGGTAAAAACGGAGCAGGAAAGAGTACAACATTTAAAGCAATACTTGGTTTGATAAAAACCGAGGGAGGAGAAATTCTGCTTGATGGGCAGTCGGCTGCAACTTTGACGAATAAAGAAAAAGAGAAACTCGGTGTTGTTCTTTCAAATTCACATTTCAGCGGGTGGCTTACCATCAATGACATTATTCCGGTGCTGCGCAGCATGTACGTGGAGTTTGAAGAAGCATTCTTCACAGCTAAGTGTGCTGAAATGGAACTTCCTATGAAAAAGCCAATCAAAGAATTTTCAACAGGAATGGCGGCAAAACTTAAGGTGCTTATTGCAATTTCTCATAATGCAGAGTTTCTGATTCTTGACGAGCCGACAAGCGGTCTTGATGTGATGGCAAGAAATGAGATTCTTGATATGCTCAGAGAGTATATGACACAGGAAAACAGGAGTATTCTTATCAGCTCTCATATTTCGAGTGATCTGGAACACTTGTGTGATGATCTTTATATGATTGACAACGGTCAGATTATGATGCATGAAGAGACAGACGAACTACTGGGACGTTATGGCATATTAAAATTGACGGAGCAACAGTATGGGAAGCTGGATAGAGATTATCTTCTGAAACAGAAAAAAGACAGCAACGGATACACATGCCTGACGAGGGAAAAGGCATTTTATGTAGAAAATTATCCCGATATTGTGGTTGAGAATGGAACCATTGACGAAGTGTTTACATTGATGATACAGGGGGAAGAGATATGAAAGGTTTATTGATAAAAGATTGGAAATTATTAATGAAACAAAAAAACATGCTTATTTATATGTTCGTATTGGTTTTGATGTTTCTTGCACTCCGAATGGCTCCGGAATTTATCGTGACGTACACAATGATGGTCATGCTATTTCAGACAGTCGGTACGGTTTCGTATGATGATTTTGATAATGGAATGGCCTTTTTGTTTGTGCTTCCTATAGACCGAAAGACATATGTTCGTGAGAAATATATACTTGGAATTGTGACTTCGATTGTAGCGTGGACATTTGCAGCCGGAATCGATATTATAGGCGCATTTATGCTGGGGAATTCTGGGG
Source organism: Lachnospiraceae bacterium (assembly GCA_045588655.1). Classification (GTDB taxonomy): domain Bacteria; phylum Bacillota; class Clostridia; order Lachnospirales; family Lachnospiraceae; genus SVFI01. The sequence continues at coordinate 52,662 of JAZNEP010000004.1, forward strand.
CACAAGCCGGAATCGAGGATATGTTGATGTCGTTATTCGTCATTTTTCCGGTGGGGCTGATTATGTGGGAGATTCTACTTCCGTCGCAACTTAAATATGGTGCGGAGAAAGCGAGAATTGTCTTGATTATTGTTGCCGGAGTAGTAGTAGTATCCGGGGTGATATTATCCAAAATTCTAAGCTCACAGCAGGAGAAAATGTTAACAATTAAGAAAATGGTAGAAAATCTGACACCGATGCAAGTGGCAGTAACTTTTTTGGTCGTAGCAATAGCCGGATTATGGATTTCATACATTTCTTCTGTACGGATCATGAAAAAGAAAGAATATTAGTAAACTCAATATGAATAAAAAGAAAAAGAGCATCAACCGATGCTCTTTTATATTATACATTTGCTTCTGCAAGATCGTAAATGAGACGTTCAGAATCTGCCCATCCGAGGCATGGATCCGTAATGGATTTACCGTAGATGCCATCGCCGATCTTTTGACAACCTTCTTCAATATAGCTTTCAATCATGACGCCCTTTACGAGACTGCGTATGTCACTATTCACTTTCCTTGAGTGCATGACTTCTTTGACAATGCGAACCTGCTGTTCGTATTTTTTGCCGGAATTATTGTGGTTAGCATCAATTACAGTAGCCGGGTTTACGAGATCATGTTCGTTGTAAAGCTCAATCAGTCGACTGAGATCCTCGTAGTGATAATTTGGAAAACTTCTTCCATATGGATTAACAGAACCACGTAGCACGGTGTGTGCCAAAGGATTTCCCGTCGTTTTTACTTCCCATCCGCGGTAGGTAAAGGTGTGAGGATGTTGTGCTGCATATACACTGTTCATCATAACAGTAAGATCACCGGAAGTAGGATTTTTCATTCCGGCAGGAACATCAAAGCCGCTGACAGTCAGTCTGTGAAGCTGGTCCTCTACAGAACGGGCACCGATTGCAACATAAGACAAAAAGTCGCATACGTATCGATAATTTTCCGGATAAAGCATCTCGTCTGCGGAGGTCAGACCGGAAATTTCCATAGCATGAATGTGCATTTTACGCATAGCGATAATGCCGGATACCAGATCCGGCTTTTTGGAAGGATCCGGTTGATGAACGATTCCTTTGTATCCTTCACCGGTCGTGCGAGGTTTGTTGGTATATATTCTAGGGATAAGGATTAAGCGATCGCTTACCTTATCATTCAATTTTGCAAGTCTTTCTACATAGTCACAGACCGCATCTTCATTGTCTGCGCTACAAGGTCCGATAATCACAAGAAGTTTATCACTTGCGCCGGTCAGAACGTCAGCAATTTCTTTATCCCTTACTTCTTTTATCTGTGCAATAGACGCCGGAACAGGATATTCACTGCGGATTTCTTCCGGAGTCGGAAGCTTTTGTATAAATTCCATTCCCATAGGTGTATGTTCCTTTCGTATAACAATTAACGTAAGTTTATGTAGCCTAACTTCTTGATGCTACAACAAGATATTATAGCTCATGCTTTTTTGAATTGCAAGTTTCATGCGCATATGTTTCGCGCCGTATATGTCGCTTCAAGGAGGATATCATAAGAAAAATCAGAACAAGTTCACTGATGAAAATTCCACCTAAATATCCAAGCATCCCCATTTTAGGAATCAGGAAAAAAACAAATCCCAGACGAAGGAGAAGACAAAGTACATTGAAACAGAAGGCATGAAGTGCTTTGCCTAAACCGTGTAGAATGCTGGTTAATATTCCGCCAAGATATAAAAGCGGACATGCGATGCTGAGTGTCTGAATGTAATCGCCGGCTAATTTGCTGTCAAACAAAAGCATACCGAGAAAAGGTCCAAACAAAAGAAAAACGATACAGCAAAAACTTCCAAGCAAAATGCAGGCGATTACACTTTTGCGAATGGCGGTCTTGATTTTAGGAAAATCACCTTTTGCGCCTGCTTCTGAAATATACGGAAGTAGCAGGACAGAAACAGAGGAAGTGACGGCACTCGGAAATAAAATGAGAGGATAGGTCATTCCGGTCAGAACACCATAGTTGGAAAGGGCCACAGATTTACTCATACCAAAGACCATAAGACGATTCGGAATCTGTACTGACTCAATACTATGTAAAAAGTTGAGTGTCAGTCGATTGGCAACAAGCGGAACGGCCATATAAAGCAGTTCTCGCAAATGTGTAATATAGGTTCCGGTATTAGAAATAAGATTAGCGGCCGATGGCTTTCGATTATTATTTACGAAAGTGTGAGTGGAGAATCTTAATGATTTTGAAAGATGCAGATACAGAGCCAGAATACTCAGCAACGTGGAACAAATTTCTCCAATCAATATTCCAAGCATGGTTACGGCAATGGAAGGGGTAGCGTGAATGGTTTCACCATAAGTATAGATAGCGTACACGCTACCGACGCGTGCTAATTGCTCAACAAGTTGCGAAATAGATGGAAGCATGGATTTCTTTAAGCCATAATAATAGCCGTTAATACAGCTATGCAAACAGGCAAAGGGTAAGGAGAGGGAAAAGATTCGAACAAGAGGTTCGCATCGTTTTTCCATGAGAAATGCTGTGGCAATCCAAGGAGCATTCTGATACAAAAAGCAGGCGGTGAAAACGGATAAAGTGAACGACAGTACAAAACCGGTGAAAAGGATGCGAAGCGCGGAAGCATGTTGTTTTTTTGCAATATAGGAGGCTGTGTATTTGGAAATAGAAGTCTGAATTCCTGCACAGGTGAAAGAAAAGGACAAAGCCATAACAGGAGCCAGGAGCTGGAAAATTCCCATTCCCTCCTCACCGATATGATGTGATAAAAATATTCGATAAAAAAAGCCGATAACCCGGCTGATGATTCCGGTGAGTGTGAGGATAAGTGTTCCGGATAAGAAAGGATTTTTTTTAAGCATAAGAACCTGTGAGAACGTTTATTGTTTAGTCTATGCAAAAATAAAAGACATAGAACGAAGGAATTGGAAAAAGCTGAGTCTTGATTTGCCGGAACAGAAAAGGTATGATTGTACTGTTATTTCAATGTTTACAATAAAGGAAAGAAGGATTGTAGGAAGTGAAAGAGAAAGTAGTGGTAGGTTTATCCGGAGGAGTGGATTCCTCGGTGGCTGCATATTTGTTAAAAGAACAGGGATATGATGTGATAGGGGTTACAATGCTGACATGGCCGTCGACGGAGATGGAGCCACAATCGGTAATTGACGCGCGGAAAGTGGCGCAGCAGTTGGAAATTCCTTATTATGTGCTTGATTTCACTATGCAATTTAAAAGAGAAGTAGTTGACTATTTTACATCGGAATATCTTGTAGGTCGAACACCAAATCCGTGTAATGTATGCAATCGACAAATCAAATGGGAAGCACTTTTGTCATGGGCAAGAGACCATGGTGCGAATTATATTGCAACGGGGCATTATGCCCGCATTGATCAGCTTTCTAACGGAAGATATGCGATACGCAACTGCGTGACTGCGCAGAAAGATCAGACGTACGCACTGTATAATCTGACGCAGGACCAGCTTGCGCATACGCTTCTTCCAATCGGTGCGTATTCTAAAGAAGAAATTCGCCGTATCGCAGAAGAACAACATCTTCCTGTGGCTCATAAGTCAGATAGCCAGGACATCTGTTTTATACCGGATGGTGATTATGGTGCTTTTTTGGAAAAGCAGATTCCGGAGCAAATTCCGGGAGAAGGAAATTTTGTCTTAAAGGATGGAACAATAATTGGGCGTCACAAAGGTATTACACATTATACCATCGGACAGCGAAAAGGGCTTGGTATTGCAATGGGACATCCGGTGTTTGTCTGTGAAATACGCCCAGAGAGCAATGAGGTTGTTTTAGGAGAAAATGAAGATATTTTTTCGTGTAACCTGGTTTGTTCCAATATCAATTATATGGGCATGGAAGAAGGAAATGAGCCAAGCTTTTGTATGGCAAAAGTTCGTTACGCACATAAGGGGGATGAATGCAAACTGGAAAAACTTCCGGATGGTAAGATTAGTGTACAGTTTTTGAAACCGGTCCGGGCAATTACGCCGGGACAATCTGTCGTTTTTTATGAAGGGGAGCATGTGCTTGGCGGTGGAGTAATTGAACGATAAAATGGGAGTTGTGTTACTCTGCAAAGGATGATATAGTGAAAATATGAAATCTATAAATGAAAGGTATTATACGAGAGGAAAGGGGCTTTGTATATGAAAAGATATGTTATGTTTGCGTAGCATGGGCTATTGCAATGAAAAATAAATTGTTATAGCCAGTGCAAATCCTGAAAAATATAAACTTAGGAGGCAAACATGGGCTATATGAAAGCAGAAGAGATTCTGCCGATGGAAATAATTGAAATGATACAGCAGTATGTGGACGGGACCAATATTTATATTCCGAGAAAACATGGCAGCAGACAGGAGTGGGGCGCAAAGACTTCGTATCGCTGTGAATTGCAAAACAGAAATCAAATGATTTATAGAGAGTATTTGACCGGAGTGGCAAAGAATGAACTGGCCAAAAGTTATTATTTGTCCGAAAAGAGCATACAACGTATCATTCGACAGGAAAAGTTAAAAAATGTGAGCTGAAACAGCTCACATTTTTTTTTGATACTTTATAACTTTATAAATTCCGGTATGCGGTTTTCGAATACACAGTAATATTTGAAACCAATATCTTTTAACATCTGTTCGACAATGTCGAAAGAATTTTGTAAATCATCAGTACAATGGGCGTCTGAACCGATAGTGATAATTTCGCCACCAAGTTCCTTATATCGTTTGATGATTTCAGGGCACGGGTTAGTAGTGCCAAGGTCTCTGCGGAAACTACCGGTATTTACCTCGATTCCCTTCTCATTTTCGATGAGGAGACGAAGGATTTCGTCAATCACATCTGCATAATCACTATAGCGGTAGTTCTTGTTTTTTGTTGGGCCATAGCGCACAACATAGTCAAGATGACCGTATACATCGAAATTGTGAAATCCTTTTACATTTTCAAGAATGGATTCAAAATATTCACGATAGGCTTCCTTTTCCGTGCGTCCTTCGTAAAATTCCTTATAATACGGATCACGTCCGTGACAGACGTGAGAGGAACCAATAATAAAATCAAAATCATGCGACTTTGCAAGAATTAGGTTCTTACGCTTAATGGCAGAATCGAGACCGAGTTCAATACCAAATAGAATTTTGATTTTTCCTTCATATTTTTCGCGTGCACGAAGTAGGTCAAACAGATATGCATCTACATTTAATAGGAACATATCCGGTTTATCAGTGTCGCGATAAGGATAATCAAAGTCATTGTGGTCCGTAAAACAAATCTGTGTCATGCCCAGTGAAACGGCTTTTGCAACCATTTCGTCAATTGTGGATTTCGCATCTCCAGAATAAGTGGAGTGTACATGTGCATCAGTGAAAATAGACATAAGCTTCTCCTTATTGTAGGTTAATATAGGATCATAAAATGAATGACCGTATTTAGTATAACCGACGGAAAGAGGGATGACAACGAAAATTCTTTCCTTATTTTAAGGAAATATTAAAAAATCAAGTAAAAAGTCGAGAAAAGGGTTGAATTTTTAAAATAAATTAGTTACAATAAGTTCGCTGACAAAATTTTGTCAATTGGTAATTCATGCCGATTGGCAGGATAATATAAAATATTTCATTTTTAGGAGGAAACTAAAATGGCAGTAAAAGTAGCAATCAATGGTTTTGGCCGTATCGGTCGTCTTGCATTCAGACAGATGTTTGGTGCAGAAGGTTATGAAGTAGTTGCAATCAACGATTTAACAAGCCCTAAAATGTTAGCTCACTTGTTAAAATATGATTCAGCTCAGGGTAAATACGCATTAGCTGACAAAGTTACAGCTGGTGAAGATTCTATCACAGTTGACGGAAAAGAAATCAAAATCTACGCTATGGCTAACGCAGCAGAACTTCCATGGGGAGATCTTGGTGTTGACGTAGTATTAGAGTGTACAGGATTCTATACATCAAAAGATAAAGCTTCTGCTCATATTACAGCAGGTGCTCGTAAAGTTGTTATCTCTGCTCCAGCAGGAAACGACCTTCCTACAATCGTTTACAATGTAAACCACAACACATTAACAGCTGAAGATACAGTTATCTCTGCTGCTTCTTGTACAACAAACTGCTTGGCTCCAATGGCAAAAGCATTAAATGACCTCGCTGGAATCAAATCTGGTATCATGAGCACAATTCATGCTTACACAGGTGATCAGATGATCCTTGACGGACCACAGAGAAAAGGTGATTTAAGAAGATCTCGTGCAGGTGCTGTAAATATCGTTCCTAACTCTACAGGTGCTGCTAAAGCAATCGGACTTGTTATCCCAGAGTTAAACGGAAAACTTATCGGATCTGCTCAGCGTGTTCCTACACCAACAGGTTCTACAACAATCTTAGTTGCTACAGTTGAAAAATCTGTAACAAAAGATGAAATCAACGCAGCTATGAAAGCAGCAGCTACAGAATCATTCGGATACAATGAAGATGAAATCGTTTCTTCTGATATCGTTGGAAGCACATTCGGTTCAATCTTTGATGCTACACAGACAATGGTTGGCGAAGACAACTTAGTACAGGTTGTTTCTTGGTATGACAATGAAAATTCATATGTTAGCCAGATGGTTCGTACAATCAAATACTTTGCTGAATTAGCATAATTTTTGATAATCAGTACAAAGACCTTTTAGGGTCCGGTCTTATGGACCGGACCCTTTTTTTGAACACCTCGCGATATGGAAAAGTTGCTTTGCAACATCGCTCGGGTGTAAAAGAGTCATAGGTGACTCTTATTGAAATATAAGTGAAAAAAACAGGAGGAATTGAAAAATGGGATTAAACAAAAAATCCGTAGATGACATTAATGTTAAAGGAAAAAGAGTTCTCGTTAGATGTGACTTTAACGTACCTCTTAAAGATGGTGTAATCACAGATGAAACACGTATTGTGGCAGCTTTGCCTACTATCAACAAATTATTGGCTGACGGAGCAAAATTAATTCTTTGCTCACACCTTGGAAAAGTGAAAAACGGTCCAAACGAAGGTGAATCTTTAGCACCGGTTGCTAAGAGACTTTCTGAAAAATTAGGAAAAGAAGTAAACTTCGTTGCTGATTATAACGTAACAGGTGAAGCTGCAACTGCAGCAGTAGCAGCTATGAACGAAGGAGATGTTGTTCTTCTTCAGAATACACGTTTCCGTGGCAAAGAAGAAACAAAACCAACAGATGCAGGCGAAGCATTTGCAAAAGAATTAGCTGATCTTGCAGATGTATACGTATGTGATGCTTTTGGTTCTGCTCACAGAGCACACGCTTCTGTTGCAGTTGTAACAAAATTCATCACAGAAAAAGGTGGAGAGAATGCAGTTGGTTACCTTATGCAGAAAGAAATCGACTTCCTTGGTAATGCAGTAGAAAATCCGGTAAGACCTTTCGTTGCAATCCTCGGTGGTGCAAAAGTTGCTGACAAGTTAAACGTAATCAACAACCTGATTGAAAAATGTGACACACTTATCATCGGTGGTGGTATGGCATTCACATTCTTAAAAGCAAAAGGTTACGAAGTTGGTAACTCATTAGTAGATAATGAGAAGATCGACTACTGTAAAGAAATGATGGCAAAAGCAGAAGCTGCAGGAAAGAAATTATTACTTCCTATTGATACAACAATCGCAGCAGGTTTCCCAAATCCAATCGATGCTGAAATCGAAGTTTCTGTAGTAGATTCAGACAAGATTCCTGCTGATATGGAAGGTCTTGATATTGGTACAAAGACAGCTGAATTATTTGCTGATGCAGTAAAATCTGCTAAGACAGTTGTTTGGAACGGACCGATGGGTGTATTTGAAAACCCGACTCTTGCAAAAGGTACAATTGCAGTAGCAAAATCTTTAGCAGAAACAGACGCTACCACAATTATTGGTGGTGGAGATTCAGCAGCTGCTGTTAACCAGTTAGGTTTTGCAGACAAGATGAGCCACATCTCTACAGGTGGTGGTGCTTCCCTTGAATTCTTAGAAGGAAAAGCACTTCCGGGTGTAGTTGCAGCTGACGATAAGTAAGCAGTTAGCGAAAACGAGCTGTAAGGCAAAGTTTGAGCTTAGTTTAGTTGAGTCACATAAATAAGAAGGCGCGAAAGCGAAGCGCATCGCGCTTTCTTACATAATAAAAAATAGGAGGCCAAAATCATGGCAAGAAAGAAAATTATCGCTGGTAACTGGAAAATGAATATGACTCCAAGCCAGGCAGTAGAATTAGTAAATACATTAAAACCATTAGTAGCAAATGATGATGTGGACGTAGTATTCTGCGTACCTGCAATTGATATCATTCCGGCTATGGAAGCAGCAAAAGGTTCCAATATCGTAATCGGTGCTGAGAACATGTATTTCGAAGAGAAAGGTGCTTATACAGGTGAAATTTCTCCTGAAATGCTTACAGATGCAGGTGTAAAATATGTAATCATCGGACACTCAGAGAGAAGAGAGTACTTCGCTGAGACAGATGAAACAGTAAATAAGAAAGTATTAAAAGCATTCGAACATGGTATTACACCAATCATCTGCTGTGGAGAAACACTCACACAGAGAAAACAGGGTATCTATGTTGACTGGATTCGTATGCAGATTAAGATTGCATTCCAGAACGTAACAGCAGATCAGGCTAAGACAGCAGTAATCGCTTACGAACCAATCTGGGCAATCGGAACTGGCGAAACAGCGACTGATGATCAGGCACAGGAAGTTTGTGCAGCAATTCGTGAATGTATCAAAGAAGTTTACGATGAAGCTACAGCAGAAGCTATCCGCATCCAGTACGGCGGATCTATGAATGCAGGAAATGCAGCTTCTTTACTTGCAAAACCTGACATTGACGGTGGTCTTGTTGGTGGAGCGGCATTAAAACCAGACTTTGGTCAGATTGTAAATTACAATAAATAATTACTGCCATAAGAAATAAGATACAAAAAGGCTTCCGGATGTCCGGAAGCCTTTTTTGAAATAGGAAATATTATTTTTTCTTAACTTTTAACATGTAGGTACATTGGCTGTTTGTACCTGTAAAACCATACATGTTAACATATACTGTTTCACCTTTGTTGAGCTTAAGTGTAGCGGTACGTTTTTTTAGGTAAGAGTTAATTGTTGGTTTTTTAACAGGGTATTTGCTGTACCATTGAGGTGTAGCCATGAAAAGACAAGTTGCCTTTCCACCCTGTGTTTTTACATACTGTAATGACAGATAATTGGAATAAGAACTTTTTTTGCGGATATAGAAGTTAGAGAGGTCACGTCCGTCATAGCCGGCAGATGGTTTATAGTTTTTTACATCATAGATTGTAAAAACATAATTAGCAGACTTAGGTGCTGTAAACTTAACGTATGTATTTCCGCCTTTTGTCTTGGATGTGATTTTGTAAGTTTTGTTCACTTTGATAGCCGGAGCTTTTTTGTAATTTTTGTTGGCTGTTTTTTTTGTTGCTGCCTGTGCGTCCACGCTACCTGCCGCAGGAGTTAATACTGCAACTGCGAGAGCAAAAGTGAGCGCAACGAGTGCACGTTTGATGAAATTGTTTCTTTTCATATGAATCCCTTTCTTAATTGTGTGATATAGTTTTTTGTTGTTTCTAAATATATTTTATAAATATGATATAAAAGTGTCAATGGGATCGTGTAAAATGTGATACAAATATTGTATATCAATAATCACTATGAATTCTTATATTTTTGTGTTTTTTGTGATTGGTTTATTAAAAAAAGTATGTTATTATGATTAACGGATAGTATTTTAGGGGGGTACAAAGAAAGGAGAATTTTATGAAAAAGAGCATTCAAAAGTTACTTATGGCCATGTTTGTATTGGCTGCAACTATGATTCTTATGCCGGCAACAGATGCAAAAGCTGCGTATGGACTCACGCAGTCAAATCCATCGAAAAATGCGATTACAGTGCAGTGGTCGCCGACAACGAACCGGAATGCAACTGAGTATCGAGTATATGTTGGAAACAACTATTCCGATCAGACGTTGTACAAGACTCTTCCGCTGACCACTACATCAATTACAATCGGGAATCTTCCGGCAGGAGTTGAAAGAAGTGTGAGTGTAAAGTATACATATATTTCAACTTATGATAATTCTGTATCGGAATCAACTTTGGGATCTGGTGATTTTAAAACGATTCCGGATAAGGTTTCAAATGTGAGACAGGACAGATGGTACTATTATATAAAGCAGTTTAATGTAGTATGGGATGAAGTTCAGGCTGCGGACAGCTATGAATATATTGTCTACAATTCAAAAGGAAAAAAATTGCAGACAGGTACAACAACAAAGTATGGAAGAAACTTTTCTTATTCAAAGAAAGTTTCCAATAATATGGTGTATAAAGTAAAAGTACGTGCGATTTCAGAAATTATGGGAACGACCTATACGACACCATGGTCTGAGTACTGCTACTGCTTTACACAGCCTAGAGTAAAATCAGTGAAGGCAACAAATGGAAAACTGGCGATTAAGTGGGATAAGATAACAGGTGCAACAGGATATGATGTGTATGTGTCCACAAATCCGAAAAAAGGATATAAAAAGGTAAAAACCGTAGGGAAGAATACATCCTCTGTTACAGTAAAAAAGGTAAAGGGTAAAAAAGTAAAGAAGAGCAAAACATATTATGTTTATGTAGAATCTGTAAAAAAGGTTGGAAAGAAAAAGAATACCAGCGGTAGATTATATTATTGGAACAGCAAAAATACAGGTTCAGGATATTTTTAAGTAATTAGCAAAATTGAGATAAGGCTTCCGTTTTTAGGAAGCCTTATTTTTTTATATTGCGCGTTCTTTTGCGCAGGTTTGAGGAATTTACGAAATCTTAAGAAAAAAATACGAAAATTGTCTTTCTATTTTAAAGCAGATGAAGTAAAATAATGGAAGATGTACATAAGTAAGGAGGAATTCTATGAGAAATCATGTAAAAACAAACGTATTAAAACTAACTGCATTTATGTTAGGGTTGGTGATGTGTATGATGCTTCCGGCTATTGAGACACAGGCTGCAACGCTGGCAGCGCCAAAGGATGCGGCACAGACTATCAGTGTGGAAGATGGATTCAGAGTACAATGGACTCCGGTAGCAGGGGCAACACAGTATGTTTATTCTTTTTCATCAGATGACAAGACCTATACAGCAGAAAACTTTACAGGAAATGGCGGAAAAGAAAATTTTGTTAATATTGTAAATCCAAGTGTATTAAAGCCGGGAACATTTTATTATGTGAAAATTCGTGCGTTCAACGGATCTACCTATAGTACAGAGGTAAAAGTAAAGGTTGCTACGGCTCCAAAGGCGCCAAAAGGGATTAAGCAGACACAGGCTGATCATAGTACGGTGACATTTTCGTGGGATGCTAGTGAAGGAGCAACAGGATACCTGATTCGATTTGGAACATCGCAGGCAACTGCAAAGGATATTCAGAAGATTATAAAAACAACATCCTGCAAGCTTACAGGATTAACAGCAGATACAGCATATTATGTGGCTGTTTATCCGATTAAACAGGTGACAGACAAGTTTTATGCTTCGCAGAACTATGTAGATAATGCTAAGGTGGTTACGACAGGTGGTCCGGTAACAGGATTAAAACTGTATGATTGGGATGTGAAAACCAATACGGTAATGCTTCAGTGGTCGAATGCCATTAAGTACGAAAGCGGTTATGAAATCGAGATCTGCAAAGCAGACGGAACAAAAATAAAAACGTATACAGTAAGTGGAAGACGTACAATATTAAAAGCATTTACGTTGAAAAAAATCAAAAATACGCCATTCCAGTATCGTGTTCGTAGCTACACAACTTTGGCGGGGAATAAGTGTTACGGACAGTGGTCAGAGTATGCTTATGCGATTCCGCAGGCAAATGTAAAAGCAACCAAAGTTTCTGATACATCAGTAAAACTTACATGGGATAAAGTAAACGGCGCAGCATCTTATACAATTTATCGCGCTACAAAAGATGGTGGAAAGTTCACAAAGGTTGCATCGACCAAAAAAGCATCGTATACCGTAAAAAAATTAAAAACATACAAAGATTATTATTTTATGGTAAAAGCAAATAAAGTAAATATTGGTGGAAAGAAGAGAAGTTCAACAAAACTGTCAACGCAGAATGATATCAATGTATATATTTACAAATATCAGGATACAGTCAGTGAAGAGTAATCTTAATTGATTGATAGCGGAAGTAAGATAGGAAGAGAATAGGGCAAAAGCACAAAATGTGATTTTGCCCTTTTTTATTTATTTAGAGTGGGCTATAATGTAAAGGTAAATGCTAACTTATCTGATTTATGAGGTGAGATGGTGGAAAAAATAATTCTTGTGATCGATGATGACAAAATTAATCTTAGAATGGCTGAAAAAATGCTGAATCAAGAGTTTGATATAAGGACTGCACTGTCGTGGGAGCAGGCAGTGGGTGTGCTGGATGAAGTGATCCCGGACCTGATTCTTTTAGATTTGGTTATGCCACAGCCGGACGGTTTTGAAGTAATGCGGCGTTTAAAAGATGATTTGAGGTGGAATAAGATACCGGTAATCGTGTTGTCTGCAAGTCGAGATTCGGAAACGGAAGCGGAATGTCTGAAAACCGGAGCTGTTGATTTTGTGGGCAAGCCGTTTGAACCTGAGATTATGCGTAATAGAATTCGTCGTACGCTTGAGATGGAAGAGTATAGACAAGGCCTAGAGATTGTTGTGCGTAAGCAGACAGCAAAGATTGAGCGATTGCAGACGGAGGTGATTATCAGTCTTGCGAATTTAATTGAAAGCAGGGATGGTAGTACCGGGCAGCATGTTAAGAGGACGAGTCAGTATGTCGAATTGATGGTCACGGAGTTAAAGCGAAGAAATCTTTATTCGGATATCATCGACGAAGAATTTTTATATAATCTTGAAAAAGCAGCCCCGATGCATGATATTGGAAAAATAAAAATCCCGGATCAAGTATTACAAAAACCGGGCAGATTGACGGAAGAAGAGTTTGAGGTTATGAAGCAACACTCAATGGAAGGTGGTAATATCATACGTAAAATCATGCTGGAAATTGAGGAAAAGGATTATATTGAAGTGGCTTACAATGTAGCAACATATCATCATGAAAAATGGAATGGACAAGGATATCCATCCGGTCTTTCCGGTGAGCAGATACCATTGGAGGCAAGAATCATGGCTGTGGCAGATGTATTTGATGCATTAATTTCTAAGCGTTGTTATAAAGAGGCAATGCCGCTTGAGGATGCATTTAAAATTATTGAGGAGTCAAAAGGAGAACATTTTGATCCTCAGATTGCCCAGATTTTCCTGGAACTTAGACCACAAATAGAAAGATATTTACAGGCTTGGTAAGGAACCGGTTGAAAAATGCGAGGGGACCGTGTTATACTGTTACGGGCTAAGTGAAGGGCTATAATGATTTAAAATATATAAATAAAGGAGATAAAAGATGAGTAAGAAACCTACAGTATTAATGATTTTGGATGGCTATGGTTTAAATAGCAATAAGGAACATAATGCGGTGGAAGAAGCAAAGACACCGGTTATGGATCAGCTTATGAAGGAATATCCATTCGTAGCGGGCAATGCATCTGGGATGGCAGTTGGACTTCCGGATGGTCAGATGGGTAATTCAGAGGTTGGACATTTAAATATGGGTGCCGGCCGTATTGTATACCAGGAGCTGACAAGAATTACAAAAGAAATTCAAGATGGAACGTTCTTTGAGAATCCGGCGCTGGTTGCGGCAATGGAAAATTGTAAGAAAAATGATAGTGCTTTGCATGCATTCGGTTTGTTATCCGACGGTGGAGTGCATAGTCACAACACGCATCTGTACGGTATTTTGGATATGGCTAAAAGATTCGGACTTTCAAAGGTGTATGTACATTGTTTCCTTGATGGACGTGATACACCACCTGCATCCGGTAAAGAGTTTGTAGAACAGTTGGAAGCAGAAATGGCCAAAATTGGTGTGGGACAGGTAGCATCTGTCAGTGGACGCTATTATGCAATGGACCGTGATAACAATTATGATCGTGTACAGATTGCATATGATGCATTGACAAAAGGCGTAGGTGTAACTGCAGACAGCGCATCAGCAGCAGTACAGAATTCTTACGATAAGGACGAAACAGACGAATTTGTTAGACCTACAGTAGTGCTCAAAGACGGTGAAGCAGTTGCAACAATTAAGGATAAGGACAGTGTGATTTTCTTCAATTTCAGACCGGATAGAGCTAGAGAGATTACAAGAGCATTTTGTGATGACGATTTCACAGGATTTGATCGAGAGAAGAGATTAGACCTTTGTTTTGTATGTTTTTCTGATTATGATCCAACGATTCCAAATAAAGAAGTTGCATTCCATAAAATTGCAGTAACAAATACATTTGGTGAATGGCTTGCTGCAAATCAGATGACGCAGGCTAGAATTGCCGAGACAGAGAAATATGCCCATGTAACCTTCTTCTTCAACGGAGGAGTGGAAGAACCAAATGCCGGAGAAGATAGAATATTGGTAAACTCTCCAAAAGATGTGGCTACTTACGATCTCAAACCTGAGATGAGTGCATATGAAGTTTGCGACAAACTTTGTGAGGCAATTACTTCAGAAAAGTATGATGTCATCATCATTAATTTTGCAAATCCTGATATGGTAGGTCATACAGGTGTTGAAGCGGCTGCGATTAAGGCAGTAGAAGCTGTGGATGAATGCGTTGGAAAGGCAGTAGAAGCTGTGAAGGCTGTTGATGGAACGATGTTCATCTGTGCGGATCACGGTAATGCGGAACAGCTTGTGGATTATGAAACAGGTGAACCGTTTACAGCGCATACCACCAATCAGGTTCCGTTTATACTTGTGAATTATGATCCTGCATACACACTTCGTGAAGAAGGTTGTCTGGCAGATATCGTTCCTACGATGATTGAGATTATGGGAAAAGAACAGCCGGTTGAAATGACAGGTAAATCATTACTTATGAAAAAATAAAAATAAAAAAATGCGTAAAGCAAGGTGCAAAGACAGTACGACTCTGGTAGTCGTGCTGTTTTTTTATGGAAAATAAATACAATCTGAATGTTTTGTTAAAAAATGTAAAAGCTAAAGTTGAAAAACAAGATAAGGAGGACGATATGAAAACAGAGCTATTAATTGAGGATGTGCATGCACTTGAAATACTTGACTCAAGAGGAAATCCAACGCTGCAGGTTAGTGTAATTGTGAAAACAACTCATGAAAGAAGGGTACAGGCATCAGCATCGGTACCTTCCGGGGCGAGTACAGGACGCTTTGAGGCGGTAGAATTGCGTGATGCGGAAGTTAGATACTTTGGGTTGGGGACCAACAAGGCGGTAAATCATGTCAATACAAAGATTCGTCCGGCACTTCTTGGACAGAATGCACTCGAACAACTAAAAATAGATAAAATATTGCTTGATTTAGATGGAACAGAGAATAAAGGAAGTCTCGGGGCCAATGCGATTTTGGGGGTGTCCATGGCGGTAGCAAAAGTAGCATCAAAGGCGCTGGATATCCCGCTTTATCAATATCTGGGAGGAGCATATACCAGACGTATGCCAATCCCTATGATGAATATTCTAAATGGTGGAAAACACGCATCGAATACGGTTGATTTTCAGGAATTTATGATTATGCCGGTCTCAGCCTGTTGTTTTAAAGAAGCACTTCGTATGGGGGCAGAGATTTATCATAATCTCAAAAAGTTACTTGCCAAAAAAGGATTATCTACAGGTGTAGGTGATGAAGGCGGATTTGCCCCAAATCTTCCGGATGCAGTGGCGGTTCTGGATTTTATTATGGAGGCAGTGCGCGCATCCGGATATAAACCGGGTGAAGACATAAGGATTGCACTGGATGTGGCGTCAAGTGAGCTTTATGATGAGACAGATGGAATGTATCACTTTCCGGGAGAAAGTGAACATAAAGGTGAGGCGGTGATTCGTGATACAGCCGAAATGATATCGTATTATGAGGAACTCATACAAAAATATCCGATTATATCTATTGAAGATGGTCTGGCAGAGGATGATTGGGAGGGGTGGAAAGCGCTGACCACCCGATTGGGAAACAAAATACAGTTGGTTGGTGATGATCTTTTCGTTACAAATCCGAAGAGATTGGAAGCTGGCATTAAACTTGACGTAGCTAATGCGATTTTAGTGAAAGTGAATCAGATTGGAACAGTTTCAGAAACAATGCAGGCCATTGAAATGGCCCAGCATGCGGGATATAAAGCAATCATTTCACACAGATCCGGGGAGACGGAAGATACATTTATAGCAGATGTATCTGTAGCAGTGAATGCGGGACAGATTAAGACAGGAGCACCATGCCGGAGCGAGCGTGTTGCAAAATATAACAGATTATTGAATATAGAACAAGAACTAGGAGACGTTTCTTGTTATGATTTTTTTAGAAAAAAATAGAAAGAAACGTGTGGTTTGCCAAACAGAGTATGGAATCGGAAGGAAGTACTTTGTTTGGCATATTTTGTGCAAAAATTACAAAAAAATAATTTATATCTCATGAGATTTGTATTAAATAACATAGTGTGATATGATAAAAGAAATATATCCGTGAATCATCGGCAAATTAGGAGGTATCAAATATATGAAGAAAAAGATTAAAAATATTCATTCTATTTTTGTACAGCTGAATGTTGCTTTTTTTATTGTTGTGGCAATTACGGGTGGCTTACTTATTTGGACCTATTCTCCTAATATAAAAAGAGAGTTGACGGTGGTTTCACAGAATTATATGAATGATTTATCTATCGCTTATGGTGCGACGCTGGACAATGAGATCAAAAAAGCGGACGGAGATGCAACTGCTGTATTGAAGGCGGATAATCTGTATTTGAAGTTGCATGGAGTTGGTATCGAGGGGGTTGAATCAAGCTATGTGTATGTAGTGGATGCAGATGGCATTATGCTCAGTCATCCGGAAGATGGTAAAATCGGGAAATCGGTGGACAATGATGTTGTCAAACAGTATGCAAAAGATTTGAAAGAGGGAAAAGAAACCAAAAACGGAATCGTTACGTACGAATACAATGGAGCACAGAGGTATGCGGCGATTTATGTTAGTACATATAAAGAATTCATTTTAGTAGTTGCAGCGGATGCGGATGAGGTGTTGTTACCAATCAGCAAAATTAATAGACAAGGCATTTTTGGACTTCTGATAGCATTGGTAATATGCTCTATGATTGGTTTTGTTCTCGCAAGAATTGTGGTGAAACCGATTACACAGATGACTGACCTTACCATTAAGCTTTCTGAGATGGATTTCACAGAGAAAGAAATGTATTCCAAGTTAAGTCAGCGCAAGGATGAGGTTGGCAGTATGGGGCGCGCATTGTCACTATTACGCATGGAGCTTGCCAATATTATCAGACAGATACGTGAAGAGAGTTCCAGATTGCTTGATACGGCAGCTGATATTAATGTCAGTGCACTTGAAACAACAAATACAATGGAGCAGTTTGAAATAGCAGTCAACGAGATTGCGCAGGGAGCAACAGCGCAGGCAGAGGATACGCAAAAGGCAACGGAAAATGTGGTTGGTATCGGTAATATGGTAAAAGAGGCGGATGAGCAAGTCGCTGAGCTGATTGAATATGCAAAATATATGAAAAAATCCGGTATGGCGGCAACTGAAATATTATCTCAGCTTGACACAGTAAATGGACAGGCAGAAGAATATATCGGTATCATAGCCAAGCAGACAGAGACCACAAATGAGTCGGCGCAAAAAATTCATGAGGCGGCAAGTATGATTACAGAGATTGCAGAAGAAACGAATCTTCTTTCGTTAAATGCATCTATAGAAGCAGCACGTGCCGGAGAACAGGGTCGCGGATTTGCTGTTGTTGCTTCGCAGATTCAGAAGCTTGCAGAGCAGTCAAATGATTCGGCAAAACAGATTGGAGAGATTATCAGAATTCTGATAGAGGATTCAGAAAAAGCAGTTGACATCATGAAAGATGTAAAAGAAATTATTCAAAAACAGAGTGAGCATGTGAATCGAACAAAAGTTGCTTTTGATGAGATTCAGGATGGAGTAGAACAATCAATTTCAGGAATGGAACATGTGTCACAAAAAACCAAAGAGATGGATCATTCAAGAGCTGGTGTAATTGATGTTGTACAAAACCTTTCTGCGATTGCGCAAGAGAATGCCGCGTCAGCAGAGGAAACCTCGTCATCTGTAAAAGAAGTAATTACCATATCAAATGAGTTATCTCAAGAGGCGAAGAGTCTGGAGAAAATATCAAATGAAATGGAAGAGAGAATGTCTGTATTTAAGATTTAAAAAAAATCAAGGAAGGGCTTGTGCTTTTAAGATTCTTGTGTTAAACTGAATGTGTTTTGTGACAATAGGAGGTTTCAACATGAGTGTTATAAGAATTATATTAACAGTTGTTTTTATTATTGTATGTATTGGTTTAGTGTCCTTAGTATTATTACAGGAAGGAAAGAGTGCAGGTCTTGGTACAATCAGCGGTGCGGCTGAAAGTTACTGGGGAAAAAATAAAGGACGTTCTATGGAAGGAACACTTGTAAAGATTACACGTATCCTTGCGATTATGTTTATCGTCCTTGCAGTTGTTTTGAATCTCAATAGGTTTTAATGACTTTGTTGGAAAAGCACTCTATTTATAGAGTGCTTTCTTTTTTTGTTGTTTATAGTTTTAGCAAACCGGGGAATGATATATGAAAAAGGAAACATTTATGAATCGAAAAAGTTATGAAGAGAGAAAACAGATGATATATGATTTAGTCCGGACGGAGTTTTATGTTCCGATGAAAGAAAAGGAGCTGGCGATTTTTCTTCAAGTGGAACCGGAAGATAGACCGGAGCTAAAACAGATATTAAATGAGCTCTTGCAGATGCGTGCGATTGAAATCACAAAGCGGGGAAAATATAAAGTGCCGGAAAATAAATATTTGGAAGGCCTTTTTATTGCGAATGCCAAAGGTTTTGGTTTTGTGGAAGTAGAAGGTCAGAAGGAAGATTATTATGTGCCGGAGGAAAAAGTGAATGGGGCATTTCATCAAGACCGCGTAGCTTTTCGCATGCTTCCGCCATCAAAGGGAAGAAGAACGGAAGTTGAGATTGTCGAGATATTAGAGCGCGGATTGAAAAACATTGTCGGAACGTTTGAAAAAAACAACAGTTTTGGCTTTGTAATTCCTGACCAGTCTAAAATTCCGTATGACATCTTTGTTCCGGCGAGTGGTATAAATGGTGCAGTCGATGGGCATAAAGTGGTCGTAGAAATCACTTATTATGGCGATGAGAGAAAGAAACCGGAAGGAAACATTGTAGAAATTCTTGGGCATGTGAATGATCCGGGGGTTGATATTCTTTCAATTGTGAAGGCTTATGACATACCGGAAAATTTCAAGGAACGGACCTTAAATCAGGCGATTCGTGTCTCAAAACCGGTATCTGAGGCTGATATGGCAGGGAGAGCCGATTTTAGACATATGCAGATGGTTACCATCGATGGAGAAGATGCCAAGGATCTTGATGATGCTATTTCATTAGAGATAAAGGATGGATTGTTTCAACTTGGAGTGCATATTGCGGATGTCACCAATTATGTTCAGGAAAATTCGGCTTTGGATAAAGAAGCACTCGAAAGAGGAACCAGTGTATATTTAGTCGATCGTGTGATTCCGATGCTTCCGCACACCCTTTCCAATGGGATTTGTTCTTTAAATGCAGGAGAGGATCGCTTGGCGCTTAGTTGTCTGATGACGATAGATGGGGCCGGAAATGTTATTGATTACAAAATAAAAGAAAGCGTAATTTGTGTAGATAAGCGCATGTCTTACACAGCAGTGGCTAAAATTTTGGAAGATAAAAATGAAACATTACGTAATGAATATGCAGAATTGGTTCCAATGTTTGAGCAGATGGAAGAACTTTCCAAAATTTTAAGGTTGAAAAGAAAAAGCAGAGGATCCGTTGATTTTGATTTTCAGGAATGCAAAATATATCTTGACAGGGATGGAAACCCGACAGATATTCTTCCGTATGAGAGAAATGTGGCAACCAAAATGATTGAAGATTTTATGCTTTTGGCAAATGAAACCATAGCACAGCACTTTTATTGGTTGGAAGTGCCATTTGTATATCGTACTCATGATAAACCGGATCCGGAAAAAGTGCAAAAACTTTCTACATTTATTCACAATTTCGGTTATTCACTGAAGCTGACACAGGATGAAATCCATCCGAAAGAATTACAAAAGCTCTTGCTTCGGATAGAAGGAACCAAGGAGGAAGCTATGCTCAGCCGTCTAATCCTGCGAAGTATGAAAAGAGCACAGTACCAGGAGGTTTGTACGGGGCATTTTGGTCTTGCGTGTCAATATTATTGCCACTTTACATCACCAATTCGACGTTACCCGGATTTGCAGATTCATCGCATTATCAAAGAAAGTCTGCGTGGTAGATTAAACGCAAATAGGATAGAGCACTATAATCATATTTTGCCACAGGTGTGTGTGCACTCTTCAAAAATGGAGCGTAGGGCGGATGAGGCAGAGCGAGAGACAGATAAACTAAAAAAAGCACAGTATATGCAACAGCGCATCGGGGAAGAGTTCGAAGGAATGATTTCTGGTATTACTGCTTGGGGAATCTACGTTGAATTGCCAAATACAGTGGAAGGGCTGGTGCGTGTGGCGACGATACCGGGAGATTTCTATGTATACCAGGAAGAGACCTATGAGATGGTGGGTCAGACAACCGGTCGAAGTTATAAACTGGGTGACAAGGTAAAGGTGTGTGTGAAAGAGGTCGATACCTTTTTCAAGACCATTGATTTTGAACTTGTCGAAGAAGGATGAAAAAGAACGATAAATTCGGGTTCACAAATGTGAATAAATGAGATATACTAAATGAGCTGTGTGACATATGAAACAGAAGGGAAGTGATGAGTGTGTCAAAGGATGCGATAAAGCTTGTGGCAAACAATAAAAAAGCATATCATGATTTTTTTATAGACGAAAAGTATGAAGCCGGCATTGCTCTTCACGGAACGGAAGTGAAGTCGCTCCGTCAGGGGAAATGCAGTGTGAAAGAAGCCTTTGTGCGGATTGAAAATGGTGAGGCGTGGATTTATGGGATGAATATCAGTCCCTATGAAAAAGGAAATATATTCAATAAAGATCCTCTTCGTGTAAAGAAATTGTTGCTTCACAAAGTAGAAATCAATAAGTTGGCGGGTAAAATGGCAGAAAAAGGTTTTACACTTGTGCCATTGCAGGTCTACTTTAAAAATGGTAAAGTAAAAGTAGAAATTGGTCTTGCCAGAGGTAAGAAGTTATACGATAAGCGTCAGGATATTGCTAAGAAAGATGCACGTCGTGAAACAGAACGTGAGTTTAAGGTGAAAAACCTTTACTAATATAATTGTGCAAGTTTGCACAGCCGCTCAAAGCGGAAGATTCAAGGGGCCGTAATGGTTTCGACAGGGGTCTTGCAGCTGGAGAAGCTATCCGAAGGCGATGGCGTTAAATCGCAAACCTAAATATAAACGCTGAAGAAAATTTAGCATACGCTGCCTAGTTGCAGCTGTCTAACTTAGTGCACCTACACATTAAGACCTAGGCATCGACTATGTAGGAAACGACGTATGTTAAGCTTTGCGCATACGGGCGTATCATGAAGCTACCAAAATCTGTCAGGTGTCAGTTCCCGGCAGATGGCGGGAATCTCAAATAACTGACTATGATAGTAGAAGGACAGGGAATGGGCTTTTGGACACGGGTTCGACTCCCGTCGGCTCCATTAATTGAACAAAAAGATACCCAAAAGGATAATTGCTTTTGGGTATCTTTTTTTGTGCTTTGGGGAGAAATCCAGGCTTTTTGTTGTAATTTCCGCATGAGCAAGGTATTCTTAAAGTAGCTGTGAAAAAGTAATGGATCGTGTAGGGAGAGTAAAATGTTAAAAGTTTTTTTGGTTGAAGATGAAGTGGTTGTACGAGAAGGTATAAAGAATAATATTGACTGGGCAGGGAATGGATATGAATTTTGTGGAGAAGCCAGTGATGGAGAGCTTGCGTTTCCAATGATTCAAAAATGTAAACCGGATATTTTGATTACCGATATCAAAATGCCTTTTATGGATGGACTGACACTGAGCAAACTTGTCAAAAAAGAAATGCCTTGGACTGAAATTATCATTTTGACCGGATATGAAGAATTTGAATATGCTAAGGAGGGGATTCACATTGGTGTTGCAAAATATTTGTCAAAGCCGATTAGCGGAAGTGAATTGCTCAAAGAAGTGGATGCCCTTGCAACAATAATATACGATAAGCAGAAGGAACGGGAAATTAGGGATAAGTATACCCGTGAGATGGAAGAAAATATCGAAAGAGAGAAGACGGAACTATGTCATCTTCTTGTTACCGGTGGGAAAAGTGCAGCAGAAATACACGAAAGGGCGCGAAAGATAGACATTGAGCTTTCTGCAATCTGGTATAATATTTTAATCATAAAAGCGCGCTCTACTCAAAAAGCGCAGGGTGAATATTCCGGAAGCATTATTAAGGTTAACGAGGAAATTAAAGACTATATCGAGCAGGAAGGAATCATAGAATTTGAAGGAAATTTAGATGAAAAGATTATCATTATAAAGGCGGATACAAAAGAGGAACTCGAACAGAAGCTGGACAGATTGATTGTCAAGATGAAGAGCGTATATATAGAGCATGAAAATATTCGCTATTTTGGGGGTGTCGGAGAGGCAGTAAACAGGCTGACTGAGTTGCCGGAGGCATATGTAAAAGCAAATCAGGCGATGGCGCAGCAATATCTTGTGAGTGAGAGTCGAATTATGCACTACTACGAACTTAAAAGTGGCGTGACACAGGAAGAGTTTAATATTCGAAGTATTGACCCGGAACAGGTGGATAGCAGTAAGGTTCGGGAGTTTCTCAAAGTTGCTTCACAGGATGAAGTGGAATACTTTGTGGAGGCTTTTTTTGGCGGTTTCGAGACAACTGCGATGAACTCTAAAATGTTTCTCCAATATATTACAATGGATATCTATTTTAGTGTCATCGATTTTGTGGAAAGTATGCAGAGAAAAAGAGATGAAATAGAAGCAATCGATCCTTATTCTAAAGCATTCGAAACAATAGAAAATGCCAAAGTGTACGTTCAAAAGATTATAAAGCAAGCAATTGGAATAAGGAATGAAATTGCAAATGATCGATATGGTGATGTGGTGAATGATGTGATGCGTTATATAGAGGAACATTATTCAGAAGAAGATTTGTCTTTGAATACACTTGCAACGAGTGTGAATTTTTCACCGAATCATTTAAGTGCGGTTTTTAGTCAGAAAACGGGACGCACGATTATAAAGTATTTAACCGATTATCGTATGAATAAGGCAAAAGAGTTGTTGCGTTGCACAGGAAAACGGAGCAGTATTATAAGTACAGAAGTCGGATATAAAGACCCGCATTATTTTTCTTACTTGTTTAAGAAGACACAGGGGATGACACCGACACAGTATCGGGAAGGAACGGTTGTAGAAGGAGAAGAATAAATGAGGGAAAAAATCAGGCAGATTTACGATAGGTCGACGCTTACCGCTAAAATCAGATATTCATATATATTATTGCTTGTACCGATAGTCGGTTTCTTGTGTTTTTGTTTTTATAACTTATGGAACGGAAATCAAGAGTATGGAAAAATGGTAAATTCAGCAGTGGCGGCCAGCAAGTTTAGTTTGGACTTCAAGAAGGATTTTGATTATGAGACTTATTTGTTGATTGTGGAAAATAAGACGATTGAAGAATCTAATTTGCACAATCTTTTGGAAGAGGCCAATCATGTTGTGAGTGAATTGGTAATTTTGACGAATTCACAAAAAAATAGTAATCATTTAAACAGTGTAAAAAAATATCTCAAAAACTTAGAAAATTATATTGCGCGTATTGAGGAAAATTTAAAAGAAGGAAATAAATATGAGGAGAATATAGAAATATGGGAAAACGATGTGCAAATAGTGACAGCGCTACTGCGTGAAACGATATTTCAGTACATATATTATGAAATTCAGGATATTCAGGAATCAAGAGCCGAATATCAGAACTTTTTTATGACCATGATACGATTTTCATTGCTGGCATTTGCGTTAATTTTAGCGCTTATTGTTATCATGTCGTATTATATTCCGTTAAGTATCACGCAGCCGATTATAGAACTAAGTGAGGTGACAGATCAGGTCTCCAAAGGAGACCTTTCTGTGCGGTCTGAGGTACGTAGCAGCGCAGAGGTGCAGGTGCTGAGTGATTCGATGAATGCGATGATTGATAAAATTAATGAGCTTCTTGAGCAGGTAAAAAAAGAACAGATTCGTTTGCGAAAAGCTGAATTTCAATTATTGCAGTCACAAATTAATCCACATTTTCTGTATAATACGCTGGATACAATTGTGTGGCTGGCGGAAGCAGGAAAGCAAGAACAGGTTGTCAGTATGGTGGAGAGTTTGTCTGAATTTTTTAGGACTTCATTAAATCAAGGAAAGGATATCATTTCTATCAAAGAGGAACTTCAGCACGTGCGTAGTTATCTGGAGATACAGCAGGTTCGATATCGAGATATACTAGAATATGAGATTCAGGTGGATGAAGAATTGCATTCTTATTTGATTCCGAAAATTACAATTCAGCCTCTGGTAGAGAATGCGCTTTATCATGGAATAAAGAATAAGAGGGGCACAGGGAAAATAACGATTTCAAGTCGCAAACAAAAGAATGGATTTGAAATACGAATAGAAGATAACGGAATTGGGATGACAGAAGAACGAATGGAAGAGGTGCGAGATGGCATTTGGCAAAAGGGCCCGGCAGAAAAGGAGATATATGGTCTATATAATGTGAATGAGAGAATTCGTTTGAATTTCGGTGAAGAGTATGGTTTAGACCTTGATAGCTTGTATAAGGAAGGTACGGTAGTTACTGTTATGCTACCATATGTTGGGCAGGAATAAAAAAATCAACATTTTTCGTAAAAAAATCAACGTGATATTTTTTTGAAATAAAAATCTCAACTTTTACAGGATGAATGTGCATGGAATTCTTTACATTTTTTATTTACTATAAGAACACAAGGAAATGGTTCTTTGAAAAAACATTATGGGAGGAAAAAATGAAAAGAAAAATTTTAGCACTCATTTTAGCAACAGCTATGGTATTTGGCCTTACGGCTTGTGGTGGTTCACAGCAAGCTTCTACAAGCAACAGTACATCGACAAGTGATAGTACAGCTGCAAGCAGCAGTTCAGGTGATCTTATTAAAGTAGGTATCATCAACAACGATCCAAACGAGTCGGGTTATCGTACAGCAAACGATAAGGATTTAAAAGCAACATTTACAGAAGCAAATGGATATGAAGCATCTTTCGCTTACAGCTTAAAGAACGATGAGCAGATTACAGCAGCTCAGAAGTTTATTCAGGACGGTGTTGATTATCTTCTTCTTTCTGCAGCAGATACTGCTGGTTGGGATTCTGTGTTACAGGATGCAAAAGATGCAGGTATCAGAGTAATCTTATTTGACCGTACAATCGATGCAGATCCAAGTCTTTACGAAGCGTCTATTGTTTCTGATATGGAAAAAGAAGGTCAGACAGCCGTTGATTGGTTAAAAGCGCAGAATCTTAGCGAGTACAATATCATTCACATTCAGGGTGTTATGGGTTCCGCAGCTCAAAAGGGACGTTCTGGTGCAGTTGATGCAGCAGTTGCTTCTGACGGATGGAATATCGTTACACAGCAGACTGCTGAGTGGAATGCTGAAAAAGCGCAGCAGATTGTACAGTCAGTTATCGATTCGGGAGAATCTTTCAACGTAATCTACGCTGAAAATGATGATATGGCGAAAGGTGCAGTAGCAGCTCTTGACAAGGCAAACATCTCTCACGGTGTTGGTAAAGACGTTATTGTTATGGGATTTGACTGTAACAAATGGGCATTGGAAGAATTGCTTGCTCAGAATTGGAATTATGATGGACAGTGTAACCCATTCCAGTCTTCTTACATCGATAGTGTAATTAAAGATCTTGAAGCGGGAAAAGAGATTACAGAAAAAGTGATTATCATGGACGAAAAAGGATTTGATGCAACTACAATCACACAGGAAGATGTAGATAAATACGGAATCTAATTTGGTCATTTCCTTATATAAAATAATCCTATATAAAAGATGTTAAAACGTGACGTTGCGTGAATTCTCACGTGACGTCGCGTTTTGTTTTACAAATTATTAGCGAATAAATTCGGAGGTGAAGCCAAAAGTGAAAGAGAACGCTGTATTGGAAATGAGAAACATACATAAAAGTTTTCCGGGAGTTCGAGCGCTTCAAGGTGTTAATTTTAATTTGAGTAAAGGGGAAATTCATGCACTGATGGGAGAGAACGGAGCCGGAAAGTCAACTTTGATTAAAGTTCTGACAGGTGTATACGGAAAGGATGAAGGACAGATTTTTCTTGAAGGAAAGGAAGAGGCTGTAGTTATTCGTTCGCCGCAGGATGCACAAAGACTGGGGATTAGTACTGTGTATCAGGAGATTACATTGTGTCCAAACCTTTCGGTAGCTGAAAATATGTATATTGGTCGTTCGGAGAAAATTTGCCAGAATTGGAAGAAAATGAATGCGGATGCGGATAGAATTTTACAATCGCTTGATATTCCTGCAAAATCAACACAGCAGCTGGCAAGTTGTTCGATTGCAGTACAGCAGATGGTAGCAATTGCACGTGCTGTGGATATGGATTGTAAAGTTTTGATTTTAGATGAACCGACCTCTTCATTGGATGAACAGGAGGTTGAAAAACTGTTCAAATTGATGAGGGATTTGAAAGCAAGAGGTGTGGGTATTATTTTTGTTACACATTTCCTCGACCAGGTGTATGAAGTGTGTGATAAGATTACTGTTTTACGTGACGGAAAGCTTGTTGGTGAATATACCATTAAGGATTTACCAAGATTGCAGCTGGTTTCCAAAATGCTTGGTAAAGAGCTGGATGATATGTCTGATATACAGGGAGAACATAAGGCATATGAAGCTAAAAGTGGGGAGGAACCGGTATTCGAAGCAGAGAATCTTGAGAGTGATGCAGGAATTAAACCGTTTGATTTCTACATTAGAAAAGGTGAAGTGAATGGATTTACCGGTCTTCTCGGTTCCGGACGAAGTGAGTGTGTACGCGCGATATTTGGTGCGGACAAAGTAATTGGAGGAACCGTTAAGAAAGATGGTAAAGTTGTTAAAATCAACAAACCAATTGATGCTATGCGCCAGGGAATTGCATATCTTCCGGAAGATAGAAAGAAAGATGGTATTGTGGGAGATCTTTCTGTTCGTGAAAATATCATTTTGGCGTTGCAGGTGTTGAAAGGTTTCTGGAAGCCTTTTACAAAGGCAGAAGCCTACAAATTTGCGGATGAATACATTAAACTTTTAGATATTAAAACCGCATCTGCAGATACACCGATTAAATCGTTGTCCGGTGGTAATCAGCAGAAGGTAATTTTAGCACGTTGGCTTTTGACACATCCGAAATATCTGATTTTGGATGAACCGACAAGAGGTATTGATGTCGGTACGAAGGTTGATATTCAGAAATTAGTACTTAAACTTGCATCTGAAGGTATGAGTGTTACCTTTATTTCATCTGAAACGGATGAAATGTTGCGTACCTGTTCCCGTCTGGTTGTAATGAGAGACCGTAAGGTAGTAGGAGAACTTTCAGGTAGTGATTTGAATCAGAATATGATTATGAGTACGATTGCCGGAGGTGACAAGAAATAATGAAGAAGATTTTTTCAAACCAGATTTTTATTCCGATAGCAGCATTGTTGTTGCTTGCAATATTTAACTTAATTGTGGATCCGTCATTTTATAAGATTACATTGGGATACAACAGTGCGGGAGATCCGGTACTGTCCGGTTATCTTATGACAATTTTAGACTTCGGTTCAGAACTTGTGATCTTGGCAATTGGTATGACACTTGTAACAGCCGCATCCGGCGGTCAGGATATCAGTGTGGGTGCAACGATTGCAATTGCCGGTAGTGTGATTCTTCGTGTGCTCTGTGGTACAAATTCAAGACCGGAAACGCTTCAAGCTCCTGTAATCGTGGCATTTTTGGTTGCCTGTATTGTTGCGATGCTATTTGGTGCATTTAACGGTGTACTGGTCGCATATTTTAAGATTCAGCCGATGGTTGCAACTTTGATATTGTTTACAGCAGGACGTTCCATTGCAGCATGGATTAATAACAACGAGTTGCCGATTATCAGTGAACCATCCTTTGCCTATTATGGTGGGTTTATTCCGGGGATTCCGGTTCCTACACCATTTTTCATTGCCGTTGCATGTATTATCGTGACATTGCTTGTACTCAAGTTTACCAACCTTGGTCTTTATACACAGGCAGTTGGTATCAATGAACATTCTTCCAGATTGAATGGTTTGAATCCGGCATTTATTAAGTTTTTAAGCTTTGTGATTCTCGGATTATGTGTAGCGGTAGTTGGACTTATCAAGGTGAGTCGTCTGTCCACCATCAACTATTCAGTGGTTGCAAAAGATATCGAAATGGATGCAATTCTTGCAGTTGCGCTTGGAGGAAATGCATTGAGCGGTGGCAAATTTAATATGTGGGCATCGGTACTGGGGGCGTATGTCATCCAGTTTCTGACAACAACATTGTACAAATTCAATGTTCAGTCAGACGCACTCTCAGCATATAAGGCTGTGGTCGTAATTGTGCTTGTAGTTCTGAGTGCACCGACTGTGCGGGATGCATTGTCGAAGTTTGGTAAAAGAATCAAAGTAACGACAAGCAGAAAGGAGGTTGCATAATATGTCTAATAATAAGAAAACGAGCGCATCGGGTGTGAGTTTAAGTGACCGAATTAAAAATATGACAGATGCAAATCTGCTCCTTACGATTACAATTGTTGTTTTCTTTGCAATGTATGTTGGGGCTATTGTTTTTCAGGGAAAGGGATTTTTGAAACCGCAGACCTTTTTTAATATTTTAAATGCGAATGCAGCCTTGATTATACTTGCATGTGGTATGAGTCTTGTTATGATTACGGGTGGAATTGATATTTCTGTTGGTGGTGTAACAGCACTGGTGAGTATGTGCTGTGCGGTATATCTGGACTATCACGGTGGAAGTGTATTTGGTTCCATGTTGATAGCCATCGCTATCGGATTGGCGTTCGGACTTGTACAGGGGTATTTGGTTGCATATTTGGATATTCAGCCGTTTATTGTTTCGCTCGCCGGAATGTTCTTTGCCCGAGGTATGACAACGATTGTGAATACGAATCCGTTTAATGTAGAAAACGAAGCTTTTGTTGCTTTGAAATCAACACGAATTACGGTTCCGGGACTCGGTTCTGTGAACAAACTTGGAGAATACGTAAATGCATATATCGAAATTGGTGTGGTTGTTGCACTTTTAGTTGTTGTCGTTATGTTCTGTATACTCAGGTGGACGAAACTTGGACGAGCGTTCTATGCTGTCGGAGGGAATACACAGAGTTCTCTGATGCTTGGTATCAATGTGAAACGAACAAAATTTTACTCGCATTTAATTTGTAGTCTTTTGGCCGGAATTGGAGGATATGTATACTTTTTACATGTTGGTTCTGGAGCCGCGTCTCATGCAAGTGGTGCGGAAATGAATGCGATTGCATCTTCCATTATTGGTGGAACGATGTTGACAGGTGGTGTTGGTAACATTATTGGGACATTCTTTGGGGTGTTATCGCTCAGTACGATTCAGAATATTGTTTCATCTGCCGGTTTAGATCAGGCTTGGTGGACAGGAATTACGATTGCAGCGATGCTTTGTCTCTTCCTTGTTGTTCAGAGTGTTGTAATCGCCAGAAAAAAAACAGGGACAAAAACAAAAAAATAAGATATAATACATATATTACATGTATATTGAAAGAAGAGGAATCAACATATGAGGGTTCCTCTTTTCCCCGTTGCAAGGAATTTTAATTGTACCTGAATCTTATAGCATATAGATGTGAACAATGGATACAATATTTTCAGTAGTAGGAAAGAATAGAAACTTTTTGTTAAGGAGGACTATTGTGAAAAAAGTAATCATAGGGATAGTTGCCTTGATAGTGAGTGTGGCGTTGGTATCTTGTGGCTTTTTTGATAAATCGGATGAAAAAACTGAAGTGGTACAGATATCAGAAACGAATAAGCGTATCGTAGTGGGATTTTCCCAATTGGGTGCGGAGTCGGATTGGCGAAGTGCAAATACGGAATCGATGAAGTCTACCTTTACATTAGAAAATGGATATGATTTCATATTTGAAGATGGGCAGCAGAAGCAGTCCAATCAGATTACGGCAATTCGTATGTTTATACAGCAAGAAGTGGATTATATCGTACTTGCGCCGGTAACAGAAACCGGATGGGATACTGTTTTGCGAGAAGCAAAAGATGTAGGAATTCCTGTTATTATTGTAGATCGCATGGTAGATGTTGAGGATGAAAGCTTGTTTACTTGTTGGGTAGGTTCTGATTTTGAATTGGAAGGTAAAAAAGTTGCTGAATGGCTAAACCAGTATGCAATGAAAAATGGCATTGCATCGGAGTCTCTTAATATTGTAAATATCCAGGGGACCATCGGAGCGTCTGCGCAAATCGGAAGGACCAAAGGACTCAATGAATCGGCGGCAAAATATGGCTGGAATATCTTGGGAGAACAAACAGGGGATTTCACTCAGGCAAAAGGAAAAGAGGTTATGAAATCTTTTCTGAAACAATATGATAATATTAATGTTGTATATTGTGAGAATGACAATCAGGCATTTGGTGCGATAGAAGCGATTGAAGAAGCGGGTAAAAAGAGTGGTTCGGACATAGCAAACGGTGAGATTATGGTTTTGTCCTTTGACGGTGTAAATGATGATTCGATGCGCTATGTTTTAGAGGATAAGATTACCTGTATTGCAGAATGTAATCCACTTCACGGACCACGTGTGCAGTCCATAATTGAGCAATTGGAAAATGGAGAAACACCAGAAAAATTTTCGTATGTAGATGAGCAAATATATAGTGCCTGCACACAGATACAAACTCTTAATATAGATGAAAAAGTATATCCGGTAATAATGGTTACACCGGAAATGGTGATATCGAAGGAAGAGGAAGAGTGATGGAAGATCAAAAGATATATCTAGTCGGTGGAATTGCTTTTACCGATATCAAACAGGCAAAGATTGCACAAATTGAGCAGAAACGGATTGAGTTATTAGATGAAAAGCTCAATTATAATGATATCGATGCGGTGGCGAATGTATATAAAAAGGCCAGAGATGGACGGACATTTCAAACGCCGGTTGGTATTACGTATATGTTGCGGCTTTATGATTGGCTGATTAAAAACAATTATGATGGCGTAGAAAAGATGTATGTCATCATGGATCAGGACGTATCCGATACAAAAAAAGAACTTAAAATCAATCGTGAAGTGGTGACAGAGCGTGATGAGATTTGGAAAAGTCGTCTGGAGAGTCAAAAAGCGAAAGAGGCTGTTCTTGTAGGAAGATATCGTACGTCTTTGCGATTAAATGCAGTGCTTCTTCTTCTTGTTATTCTTCTTTTTGTGATTAGTCAAACCGGAAATAATCCCACTGTTTTGAATTATAGAACTAAAATCATCAATCAGTATACTGCATGGGAAAAAGAATTGGAGCAGAGGGAGCAGATTGTCAAAGAGAAGGAAGCGGAGCTTGGAGTAGTGGTAGAAAACATGGAAGAGAATACATCTGACAAAGAGTAAGAAATAGAATTTGTTTCATTTTCAATCGAATTTCACAAATTATACATAAATGTATTGTATGTTAAAAAAAGAGAACAAACTTGGTTAGTACAGTTTGATTTTTGACATGAATTTATATGAAAAGGAAACGGTATGGAAAAGAAAAAAATACTGATTGTAGATGATGAAAGCAGAATGAGGAAACTTGTACGTGATTTTTTGATTCGCAGTAATTACGAAGTTCTTGAAGCAGAGGATGGCGTGCAGGCTGTGGATATGTATTTTGAGGATCAGAGTATTGCGCTCATTATTCTTGATGTTATGATGCCAAAGATGGATGGTTGGCAAGTGTGTCGTGAAATCCGGGAATATTCAAAAGTGCCGATTATTATGCTTACAGCCAAAACAAGTGAGCAGGATGAGCTTTTAGGATTCCAACTTGGTGTAGATGAGTATATTTCAAAACCATTTAGTCCTAAGATTCTTGTGGCGCGTGTGGAGGCCGTACTTCGGCGTACAAGTGGAACGTCTCAGGATAATGTTCTTACAGCGGGAGCTATCACGATTGATAAGGCGGCCCACATTGTTACCATTGAGGGCAATCCGGTTGAACTTAGTTATAAAGAGTTTGAATTGCTCACATATTTTATTGAAAATCAAGGGATTGCATTATCACGAGAGGTGATTTTAAATCACGTATGGAATTATGATTATTTTGGTGATGCACGTACAATTGATACACATGTAAAAAAACTTCGTAGTAAAATGGGTTCACAGGGTGAATATATCAAAACTATATGGGGGATGGGATACAAATTTGAGTGCCAGTAAGGCACTCTTTTTTTGTAAAAAATGAAATGGAGCTGGTTGTGTATTTTGTTATGAGGTATAATGCATTTATGATGACGAAAAGAAGAAAACAGAATTCAAATAGTATTAATTATACAAGAAATATAGGGATGCTCATACTGTTTGTTCTCGTTGCGTTATTCTGCAACGGTTGTCAAAACATGGCTCCGTATGATATGGAAGATTATCAATTAGAGTATGATAAAAGTCTTTACCAATTTGGTGGGCAATTAGAAGAAATGCCAAACCTGGTAGCTGTGACATCATATGGAGAAAGTGAAATATTGCTTTATGAAGAGTGGAGGGAAGAACAGCAGTTGCATAAAAAAATATGGCTGTTTTCCTATCTTACCGGTGAGAAAAAATTGTGCAGTGAGTTTATACAGTCAGAGAATACACATTATCAAGCAACAAGTGACCGATTTGAGGTGCTGCATAGTAAGCCGTTTGTTTTGATGGACACATATGCAAACAAAATGTATATCTATAATGAAGAACTCAGCGATTATAGTACAGTCAAATTTCGGCAAAAAGAACAGATTTTGGAACCGTGTGGAAATTCCGATGCATTTTATTTTATGGATACAAGAACCTGTAAAGTGTATAAGAATTCTTTGCGTGAATTTGAGAATAATTGCAGGGAAATAGATTATGAGACCTTATGTGAGGAATCAGAACTACTTTACAAGCCGGATTATAATATGTCGTATGCAAGTGTTAGAGCAATGTCTGAGGATGGAAAAAAACTATGTTTGAACGCACAAAGCATGATAGATCAAAAACAATATGATTACATCTATGATATGGAAACAAGGTGTTATGAAGAAATATATGAACGGTTAGATGAGTATGGGGATATATGGAATTCTTGGGATTATGATTATGGATTTCGCGAAATAAAGCCATCTGCATATCCGAGATATTCGTTTGCTGATTACAAAACGGGAATTGAGTATATTGTAAAAATAGAACCGGAGATTGTATATAGTCATGTGGAAATTGCGAGAGAGACGTTGGATACAAGCGATAGGATGCTTTTTTATGTAGTGGATGAGGACCAGGAGCAAATTGTTGATGTGCTCCTTTGGGATTATCAAAAAGCAGAACCAAGAACATTGTATAAACATATAGAGAAAAAACCAGTTGATTTTCCGAGAGAAATAGATTATGGGGAATTGACACGAAAGGCAGAAGCACTCGAGGAAAAATATGCAGTGAATATCATAATGGGAGAAAATGTGGTATGTGAGTTTGAAGCGTATGATTACTTGCACATGACGGAGAGGGAACAAATCAAGAATGCACTAAGCGAGATAGAAAGAGCATTTGAGATTTTCCCGGATGGAATGTGTAAAGAAATGGTTTCAGAACAAGCACTTGGATTTAATATATATCTATGTGGAAATTTAATGTCGAAAAGTGAAGAAAATATAAGTGAGGCCGGAGCTTTTTTTACACATACGAATGGATATTATCATCTAGCACTGAATCTATCATCAGGATCTGTAGAAGCCAATTTTGTTCATGAGATGACGCATGCGATTGATAAGTTCTTTGAAACCATTGGAGTGCTGGAGGAGTTGAATCAGGAATGGTCAAAGTGTAATCCGGAAGGATTTGACTATTTGTATTCTTATTTTGAATACGAAGATAAAATTGAAAATACCTATGCAGATACATTTGAACATATAGATGAGGTTTATTTCTGTGATACATATTCGAAAACGTTCCCGACAGAGGATCGAAGTCGGGTGTTTGAATGGTTCGGAACATCGTGTTATGAAGAAGATCCGGTTTTGGAAAGTGAAGCATTGAAGAAAAAAGCAAAACTTTTACTTCGCTATTGCGAAAAGCATATGGAGTGTTTTCGTATGGATGAAGAGTATGGATTAAAACATAGAGCAAAGGAGCTTGGAATATAATTTTCGAATATTTCGAGAAAATTGCTTTAAGAGAAGGAGTGAAAGATAATGAGCGAAGTGGCAATCAGGTTACTTGTAATAATCGGAGGTATACTGCCAATTTTATTGATTTGTCTTGATATTGTGTTCTTTGTAAAAAAGAAAGAGTGCGTTATTTTTGAATTGATTGCTTTTTCCGTGGGTATTGGATATATGGTGATAGCATATGCGGTATGGGATCTTCCGAAATATACGAAACCGATAAATGTGTATGGAGTAGAAAGGATACATGAACCTTTTAATCTTGATTATTATGCGCCGCTATTACTATTTGGGGCGTTAGGACTTGCGAGTTATCTACTGCTCAAGTTTTTGCGAAGAAAATTGCCGCCGATGGTGGAGGTCTTTTTGCTGGCGGGAATATATGCGGGAATAGTATTATGTGCAGTTATTATATTCCAGCTCATGTGCGGAGCAAATCCGGTAGATGCAAGAATGGGGGATTTGTATCCGAATGCGGATAATCCGGATGCAATATATCGGCTTGGTATGGGTACGTTTGATGTTGCCGTGATTTTTTGCCTTTGTGTGGTACCGGCGCTCTACCTGATTCATGCGATACATCTGCTCGTTCGTATTGTGAAAGAAAAGGCGCAGAAACAGCAGGAAATACAATATAAAAATCTGATGTTACGAAAAATGAATCAATGGTTATTATCCGGAGCTAACTTGTTTTGGATGGCGATTGTTGCTTTGCTCCCGGTATTCGGATTGATTATCCCGCTGATTCTATTGTTTGGGCAACAGCCGGATAGTATTATCAAAGTGTTTACACAGACAAGTGACTGGGTGTTGTCCACAGAAATTTCACCGCCTCCGGTTGCTTACGATACACACTATTTATGTACCGTTGCTCTCAGAGGACACAGGAGAGTTGTAAAACCAACCCGTTACGGAATTAGACGAGGTGAGAAGATAGTTGTCAATAGGCAACTTTGTGTGGCAAATGCATTTGAACAGCTTATTGAAGAAAAAACGCCAAACCTTCATAGGAAGATTCGACGTTTTTATGATACGTACGGTTATCCAATATCAAAGCACATTAAATCAGCATTTGCAGCTGATGTAGTTTATATTCTAATGAAACCATTGGAATGGTTTTTTGTTTTTGTGCTCTATCTGTGTGATGCAGAACCTGAAAACAGAATTAGCATCCAATATATGCCCAAAATACAGCGATAACAATGGCAGGAAGGAGATTTGCAACACGAATTTTTTTGCCCCATACAAGATTCAGTCCAACACAGAAAATTAGAATGGAACCAATCAGCGACAGGTTGTTAAGTGCTGCATCTGTCATGATTGGTTTAATAAAGCGAGCTAAAGCCGTGATACTTCCTTGCAGGAGAGCAACCGGAATAGCAGAGAAAGCACACCCCTTTCCCATAGAACATGTCATGACAAGTATAATGATAAAGTCAAGGACTGCTTTTGTTGCCAGGATAGAGTAATCTCCAAAAATACCGTCCTGAATGGAACCGACAATTGCCATCGCACCGATACTGACAGTGAGAGAGGCTGTCACAAATCCATCTATAAATCTTTTGTCTTTTGCATTTCCTGTTTTCATTTTCAGCCAAGTCCCGAATGATTCAAATTTTTCTTCCAGATTCAGAAGTTCACCGAAAAGAGCACCGAGTGCAAGTGATAAGGTAATCATCATGGCCCCTTCACTGGTAAGAGATCCGTTGTTGATGGCTAATATCTTTTCCATGGCACCCCCGATGCCTATAAATAGGACACTGATACCACACGCATTGTTTAGTCCGATTTGGTATCGCTCGTTTAAAAAATTTCCAAATAGTTTTCCGAATAATCCGCCTGCAATGATGGCAAAGATATTGAGAATGGTTCCTAATCCAATCATAATGAATCCTCTTTATTTTTTTGTGAATTTTATGTGCAAAAGAGATTGCAATGTGCTACATTTTCTTATTCTAGACTTATGGGCAAAAAAAATCAAATGTGAAATGTAATAAGCTTGTAATGCTTGCACAAAAAGTTAAAATCCGATATGATAGAGAAAGCAGAAAACAAAAGAAAGGTTAGGGTTATTTATGAAAGATCAAAAAGATTTTCAGCCGTATATTCCGGCTTCGAAAGTCACACCGGAAATCACAGCGACTTCTATTTTTATGGGTATTATTTTAGCTGTGGTATTTGGTGCGGCCAATGCCTACCTCGGATTGCGAGTAGGTATGACAGTATCTGCGTCTATCCCGGCGGCGGTAATTGCAATGGGTGTGATTCGGGTGATTATGCGTAAAAATTCAATTTTGGAAAGTAATGTAGTTCAGACCATCGGTTCTGCAGGTGAGTCACTAGCAGCCGGTGCTATTTTTACGCTTCCGGCACTTTTCCTTTGGGCAGCAGAAGGCACAATGGATAAGCCGGGAATTATAGAGATAACGGTGATTGCGTTATTGGGCGGTCTTCTTGGAGTATTCTTCATGGTGCCGCTTCGTAATGCGCTCATAGTAAGAGAGCATGGAACACTTCCTTATCCGGAAGGAACTGCTTGTGCAGAAGTTCTTCTTGCTGGTGAAGAAGGTGGTGCGAATGCTTCTACCGTATTTACAGGTATGGGATTTGCAGCACTTTTCAAATTCATTATAGATGGATTAAAAGTAGTTCCAAGTGAAGTGTCTGCAAGTTTTAAAGGTTATTCGGGTGAAATTGGAACACAGATATATCCGGCGGTAATGAGTGTGGGTTATATTTGTGGGCCAAGAATTGCCTCTTATATGTTTGCGGGTGGCGTGTTCAGCTGGATGGTTATGATTCCTATTTTTGTAATGCTGGGTGAAACAGTTGTTTTATATCCGGGAACAGACACAATCGGAGCTATGTATGCAGCAGGTGGTGCCAGTGCAATTTGGAGTAGCTATATTCGCTATATCGGTGCAGGTGCTCTTGCGGCAGGTGGTATTATCAGCTTAATCAAATCGCTACCATTAATTGTTACAACATTCCGTGATGCAGTAAAAGGAATGAAGAGCGGAGTGAAAGCAGGTAATGAACGTACAGCGCAGGATATGAACATGAAAATTGTAATCGGTGCTATCGCAGTTCTGACACTTCTGGTTTGGCTTGTTCCAGCAGTTCCTGTGACCTTTATCGGAGCGATTATCGTTGTTGTATTTGGTTTCTTTTTTGCTACCGTATCTTCCAGAATGGTGGGGCTTGTAGGAAGTAGTAATAACCCGGTATCCGGTATGGCAATTGCAACACTTCTTATTACAACGCTTATCTTAAAAGCAACGGGCGATACCGGTGCTCATGGTATGAAAGAAGTGATTGCAATCGGTTCTATTATTTGTATAGTTGCTGCGATTGCAGGTGATACTTCTCAGGATT
Organism: Lachnospiraceae bacterium; assembly: GCA_045588655.1. Classification (GTDB taxonomy): domain Bacteria; phylum Bacillota; class Clostridia; order Lachnospirales; family Lachnospiraceae; genus SVFI01. The sequence continues at coordinate 90,787 of JAZNEP010000004.1, forward strand.
TAAAGACAGGTTTCTTATTAGGTGCTACGCCTAAGAAGCAGCAGATAGGAGAAGTGATTGGTGTTGTCGCTTCTGCATTTGCAATCGGTGGTACGTTATATCTTCTTGATCAAGCATGGGGATTTGGCTCTGCTGAACTCGGTGCACCACAGGCAACACTTATGAAAATGATTATCGAAGGTGTTATGGGAGGAGATCTTCCATGGAATCTTGTGTTCATCGGTGTGTTTGTTGCAATCGTAATCGAAGTGATTGGTATTCCGGTGCTCCCGTTTGCAATCGGTGTTTATCTACCTGTACAGCTTAATGCTTGTATCATGGTTGGCGGTCTTGTTCGCCTTGCGTTTGATAAAATGAAAAAAGAGGAAGATAAGAAAAAAGCAATCGTTAGCGATGGTATCTTATTCTGCTCGGGTATGATTGCAGGTGAAGGACTTGTGGGTATTATACTTGCCTTGCTTGCTGTATTTGGTGTGGACCAGATGATTGATTTGTCAGGTGTTCTTAATCTTCCGACACCAGTAGCTAATATTGGAAGCCTTGTTGTATTCGCATTGATTATTCTTTGCTTATGCAAGTTTTCTCTTTGGAAGAAAAGAAAATAGGAAGCATTGAGATGAGTAAAAAAAGGAAAGAATCTGAAAATTATCTTGAACGTGTACCACTCAGGCCGGAAGGAATGGAATGGTCTGTGGATGAAAATGGGATAGTGGTTTTGCATATTGAAAACAAGGGCATATTCCATTATCTTGCGCAAAAAATATTAAAAAAGCCAAAAGTCAGCTACATTCATTTGGATGAGATGGGGAGTTTTATTTGGCCGCTGCTGTGTGATGAGAAGAACATAATTGCTTTAGGCGAAGACGTGAAAGCACATTTTGGTGAAAAGGCAGAGCCTCTATATGAACGATTGGCGAAATATTTTCAGATACTTGACAGTTATCAATTTATTATTTGGAAAAAGTAAATATGGAAAAATAAAAGCGGAAGCAACTATCTATCCTATAGTAAGTAGTGAGGAGGGATATTTGACTTCCGTTTTTGCATGAAATTGTGAAACGTTTGTGAAAATATTGTTTCGAAGATAAGGAAATGCTAATATTGATGAAATAAAACAATGAAAGCTGTGGGGAAACAGAATGAAGCAATCCATAAGAAAACAATTTGCAACCATTTTTATAGTGTTGATGCTGGGAACCATACTTCTATGCTGGATATTAAACGGGACTCTTTTAGAGCGTTATTATATTGAGAATAAGCAAAAAGTTTTATTGACAGCTTATGAGAACATTAATGCTGCCTCAGTGGCAGGGAGTACAAATTCGGATGAGTTTAAAATTGAAGTACAAAAAATAAGTGGTATCTATAATATTACTGTGTTGGTAATCAATGCAAATTCACAGCCAGTAACATCTTCTGTACATGAATATGACATATTAGTAAAGGAATTATTGGATCATGTATTTGCATCCAATGGGAATCAGGTTGAGGAAAACAAAATTCTAAAAACGACGGATAAGTACACAATACAAAATAATTACGATAGGAGAACAAATATCAACTATATTGAGATGTGGGGATTCCTGGACAATGGAAATCCGTTTATTATGAGAACCGCATTGGAAGGAATCAAAGACAGTGCAATGATTGCAAACCGTTTTTTGGCATATATTGGTTTGATTGCAATATTACTCAGCGGATTGATTATAGGTATTATAACACGAAAGATTACAGATCCTATTTTACAACTTGCAGATATTTCCTTAAAAATGACAAATCTTGATTTTGAGGCAAAGTATACCGGAAAAGAAAAAAATGAGATTGGTTTACTCGGTTCTCATATGAATGAATTGTCAGATAAGCTGGAGAAAACAATATCGGAGTTGAAGACTGCAAATAATGAGTTGTTAAATGACATAGAAAAAAAAGAAAAAATGGATGAGATGCGAAGAGATTTTCTATCGAATGTATCGCATGAACTGAAAACGCCGATCGCACTGATAATGGGATATGCAGAAGGTTTAAAAATGAATATTAATGACGATCCAGAAAGTAGAGAGTTTTACTGTGATGTAATTGCAGATGAAGCCCAAAAGATGGATACGCTTGTGAAAAAATTGCTTACACTAAATCAGTTAGAGTTTGGTAACGATATTGTGACGATGGAGCGATTTGATGTGGTTGAGATGATAAGAAATTATCTTTCAGCAACATCAATATTGATTGAAGACAATGAGACGGAAATCATTTTTGAAAATACGGATGCGGTTTATGTTTGGGGGGATGAGTTCAAAGTAGAAGAAGTGTTTATGAATTATTTTTCAAATGCATTGAATCATCTCAGCGGTGAGAAAAAAATTCGTATTACAGTAGAAAAGAAAAGTGAGATTGCACGGATTGCAGTATATAATACAGGAGAACAAATTCCGGAAGAAAGCATTCCATATTTATGGGACAAATTTTATAAAGTAGATAAAGCACGGACGAGAGAGTATGGAGGAAGTGGCGTAGGTCTTTCCATTGTAAAGGCGATTATGGAATCTATGAATCAGTCATACGGGGTAAATAATTGTGAAGATGGTGTAGAATTTTGGTTTGAATTAGAGTGTAAATAGTGTTAAAATAGAGTAACTTCTAAGTATGATATACTAATTTTGTAATATATATAAAATGGAAAGCAGGATTCTATGTTAAAAGTGAATAAGGCTATTGTTATAATATTAATAGTAAGTGCATTTATTCTAACAGGGTGCGGTAATCAGATTCCGGAAATGACAGAGGATGAGTATGCGCTTGTGACGGAGTATGCCGCAGGGGTGTTGCTTCAATATCATGGTGATTATCAAGGGCGTTTAGTAGATACGTCTGTAGAGATAGAAAAGGAAGCTGTGGCACAGAAAGAAGAGACAACAGAGATACTTCAAACTGAAGAAAAGTCGGACATGGAAAGCGAGGACGATTTGACAGCAGATGATTCAACGCAGAAAGAAGAGGCAGAAATTTCTGGTGCTGAAGTTGAAAAGCCGACAATGTCAATCGCACAGGTTCTGGAGATGAGTGATTGTGAAATGACGTATCAGTCCTTTGCCATTTGTGATAGTTATCCGGAAACAGAGCTTTCAGCAGAAGAATTAGCGTTCGTTATGAAAGCGGGGCCGGGGAATAAACTTCTTGTGTTAAACTTGCAGGTTAAGAATGTGACAGGGCAGGAAGTGCAGTTTAATACCCTCGAAATGCTAGATTTGAAATGTAAAATGCATATAAATGAGAATAAAGTGCAAAATGCATATGTTTCAATGTTAGAAAATGATTTTATGGCGATGAACCGGACGCTGGCGCCAGGTGAGTCTTTACAGGCAGTTGTTATTACTGAAATGTCGGAGGAAGAGGCAGCGCAGGTGACGACGGTTGATTTTGAGGTGCAAAAAGGTAAATTGTCTACCATTGTTAAACTTCAACAGTAAGGATGTTGTTGCTATGGTTATACGGCAATAAAGAGAAATGTAAGAAGCTACGATGTGAATGTCGTAGCTTTTTTTACGAGTCTGAATCAGAATAAATATGCATAAAAAAGAAGTTTGTAGAAAAGAAAACAAAAAAACTTAAAAAATTACAAAAAAGGTGTTGACAAAACCATATTATGAGTGTTAGACTAACATTCGTTGCGGGGCAAGCGAGTAGCACAGTGAAGTCGCAGGCACAGCAACAGAACCTTGACAAATAAACAGCAATGCAACCCTGAAAATTCTAAGAGAACGGGAAAGAGATTTCCCAAAGAATTGTTCAGAGAACAAAACCTAAAAAAGTAAAACGGTTAATAATTAGCTAGAGTTAATTTTGACCAAGGA
>JAZNEP010000005.1:0-27675 GCA_045588655.1 Lachnospiraceae bacterium
CAGATGTTTACTCATAGGTCTGCTCCTTTCCGGTCAGACAGCTAAGAGTATTATCAGATAAAAAGAAACAATTGTAAAACTAAACGCACGATTGTAAGGGTAAAAGTAGAGTGTTTCTGGCTTTTAAATTTACAATTAAAGAAACTGTATTTGGAGATGTATCCTGATTCGGAGCTTAAGGATACTTACAAGATAATTGGAGATTTTTCAGAGAATAAAAGAGAAATAAAGCCATTAGATGAAGTAAAGGTTATTGATCCATGTGTGGGATCCGGTAACTTCTTATTGTATTGCTTTGATTTGTTTTATGACTTGTACATAGATCAGATTGAAAACTATGGCGCTGATTATAACAAGCGTGAAGTTCCACAAATCATTATCGAAAAAAATCTTCATGGAATTGATCTCGATGAAAGAGCTGTGCAGCTTACAAAGGTTGGATTATTTATCAAGGCAAAGACAAAGAGGAATTCGGTGAAAATTAATCATTATAATATTGTGAGTGCTAGCTTCAGACTTCCGGATTACATGGAGATTGGAAGTTTGTTTGACGCACAATTTTTCTCAAAAGATTTTAGTGATTTGTTGCAGGATGTATGGAAAGATTTACAGCAGGCACATAAATTTGGTTCATTACTTAGAATTGATGAGAAATTTGAAGATAAGAAGAAAGAATTAAAAAAGGAATTGGGAGAGGCGCAGCTTTCGTTGTTTACATATGAGAAAGCAGTTGAGTTTGATTTGTTTGCCAACAATTTCTATGAAAGATTAAGCGATGCTATTCAGAAATATGCCATTGATGAATCAAAAAAGTTTTTAGCAGAAATTGCATGTGAGGCTATGACATATTTAAAGGTGATGACAGCTAGATATGATGTTGTAGCGTCAAATCCACCATATACAGATAGCGCAGCATATAGTGGTACTGAGTTATCAGTCTTTTTGGAAAACAACTATAAAAAGCCTATGAAATTTATAGCTAATTTATATGCAAGTTTTTATAAAAGAAATTATTCATTCTTATTGGATAATGGATTTCTAGCTATGATTCATCCGATGACATTTATGTATATTCCATCCTTTGATGATATGAGAAAACACATTATTCGAAACATGAGTATTAATGTGTTTGTTGAATACGGTTTAAGCAACCTTTTTGGCTTAACGATGGTTGATCCGGCATTTTATGTGTTTGAAAAGAAAAAAAGTAATAGTGAAAAAGTACCATTTATCTCGTTGGATCAATATACCAGAACTGTTGAGGAAAAAAATAAAAAGCAGTATTGCCTAGAGGCTTTAGATTGCATTATTGCTCATAGAGGTTATAAAGATGTTGTTTATGTTCGACAGGAAGACTTTGAAAAGATAGAGGGAGAACCATTTATTTATAATATTTCAGAAGAGTTCAGATCAAAGTTTGAAAGCCAAAAACTTGTTGAATATGCAGATGTTAGAGCGGGTATTCAGACGTCTAAGAATGAGAGATTTTTGCGATTATGGTGGGAAGTTGGAAAAAATAATGTACGTTGTGATGGAAATTTAAAACGATGGGTTCATTATGCTAAAGGCGGTCCATATGTAAAATGGTATGGAAATAATTGGTGTACAATTGATTGGAAAGACGAAGGCAAGGCTTTGCAAAGATTTTTGCAAGAAAATGGACAGGATTTGCATGCTCAGGATTATTATTTCAAAGAGGGAATAACATATTCTGCATCTGGGTCAAAAGGAATCACTTTTAGAGACCATGATGGTATGTCTTTATTTGACATTGGTGGCTCGTGTGTTTTTCCAACTGAAAGATTTGAAAATAAATACTATTTAATGGCGCTTTTAAACAGTAGACTTTCTGGATATATTTTAAAAGATTGCTTGAATCCTACAGTTAATACGCAACCGAAAGATTTAAAAAGATTACCTTTTTCAATTCCGGAAAAAGACATAGAAAATAAAGTGTCTATGCTAGCAAAAGAATGTGTAGAATTCAAGAAATCTATTGATGAACAATATGTGCTTAATGGAGCAGAGAATAGTGCGCTACAAATAACTACAACGTTAAAGGCGGCTGTACTTGATGTTATAAAAAATGAAGTTTATACGATGTGCAGAATATTGATTAACGAGGCGATTATTGATAGAGCTATATGCTCAATTTATAATTTGAGCAATGAAGATATCGAAAAAGTGAAAGACAAAAAGGGTGAGTGTGTTGCCTATTTGCCAATTTACAAGAAAGCTTTAGACTTACTACTTAGTGAAAATACTGTTGATGAAGAATATATATCACAATTGCAGATTGTTAATTATGATGCTGAACAAATATGTGAAATAAGAAAACTGATAGTAGATAATTTGTTTTCGCAAAATAATGAACTTGAGGATTTTTGTATCATAAATGGATTAAATCCGATTACTGTCTGGTACTTCATTGCATATGAGGATATTTTGCCGATGGTTAAGGCAAAGGATCTTATATTTGAATGGTTTGTATTTGCAATGAGGGATATAATTGCAAATACAGATGATGGAATAATAGGTATAAATAATACAGATACTTCTATCACACAATTAATTGAAGAGTATGCTGATAAGGAAGGAATAAATTCAGCACAATTGATACAGATGGAGGAATATTTAGGTAGAAAAATACGAGACTTTATGGAAAAAGATTTTTTCATAGAATTGATGAATTACACAAATGTTTTTATGTATCTTCCAAAAACTCCGTTCATATGGCACCTTTCTTCAGGAATCAACAGGGGATTTGAGGCAATGATTTCCATATACAAGTGGAATTCTGATTCACTATATAAGTTGAAATCTAACTTTATATATAAGAGAAGAGAGAAACTTGAATATAGAAAAACTCAGATTGCTGGAAATGATACAGCGCAGGCGCTCGAGGAAAAAGAATTAATAGATAGACAGTTATCTGAAATAGATGAGTTTGTAGGAAAAATTGATGAGTTGATTGCATCAAGATATAATCCGACTCTTGATGATGGTGTTGGAAAGAATATTGCTCCTTTGCAGGAAAGGAAAATGTTAAAGGCAGATGTTCTTAATGCTAATCAATTGAAGAAATATTTAAAGGCGGAATGGTAAATGATAGAAAAATGGTTAAGAAATGAAATCGATAAAAAAATATGCAATAGCAAGCGTATAGTCATTCTTGATCAAACTTCGAGATGGAAGTTTTTGATTGATGCCGCATGCACTGATATCTGCCTTTATTCTACAAAGAACTATAGCAGTAAGTGGCAGCGGAAACAGGATGAATTATTTTTGCGTCATGATATTGAAAAGAATCATAAGAATGATCAAGTAGTGATATATGTTTCAAGAGAATTGACACCAGATTCATTTTTGATTGAATATGCAAAAACTGGAGGCTGCATTGAGATTGCGACAGAGTGGGTTAGAGATGTACTTTTGAAGGAAACAGCTCTGCAGGTGTCATTAACGGATGATGAACTATATACTGCTTGTCAGCTTGGAATATCTAAGGATATTAATTGGTGGAAGAAGGTTGTTCAGAAGATTGAGGGATTATTGTCAATTGAAGATGATATTCTGGATTTCCTTGATAATCCTAACGGTTTTCTTGGATCAAAAACACCAGCAGTTAAGAATCTTTATGTGCAAGAGTTTTGTAAACTTTTACAACAACCAGTTCAAGAAAAACCGGCAGATACATTTGCTGGTGAAATTGCAAGGCATATCTTCAATGGTATATTAGAAGGCAATATTTCTGAACAAGAGTATGCTATTTATGGCAAGTGGATTGATAGTCGTAATCATGAAAGTTCTTTCAAAAAGTATTTGGGAGAATATCAATTGCCTAGCACAATTGATATTGATAAGGTGATGGATAACCATTGCTTTGATGTGGTTGATAAGAAGTATTTGATTAGACTTGTCGAGAACATTAACAATGCTAGTGAAGTTAAGAACATATTGGAAAAAATCAAGAAACGACTTAAGTTCAAAAAATCAAATCCATATATTGCAAAATGGTGGCAGGATATTGCTGATATTATGGATTTTACAGTCATTTGCAAAGATGCATCTATTGACGGGATAAGTAGGTATTATACAGTAGAGTTTTCTAAAACAGATAGATCAATGAGAAGGATACTTACATACTTAAAAGCAGATACCAATATTGTGAAACCGATTCAAGAATATTACGAGCGTATGAATCAGGATTTATTAAAGTCTTGGTTTGAACATTATGGAGAATATCAGGAATCACAAAAGGGATACCTTGTCAATTTGATAAAGAATACATCTAAAAAGATAGCTATCATAGTTGGTGATGGAGTCCGATATGAAGTGGCGGATAGCGTTGCATCAAGAGTGGCAAGTGATATTTCTGTTGATAAAAAGTTTATGTATGCTGGGCTTCCATCTGAAACAGAGCATAATATGAGCGCTTTATACACTACTGCTGGTGAGATAATTGCAGAGAAGAAAGAGCGTGAAAAGAAACTGTCAGATGAAACCGGAAAAGATATTACATATATGCAGCTTGATGAAGTGAATGGAACAACGGATGGTGAAATTCTCGTATTAACATACAAGGATATTGATGATGCCGGAGAAAAGATGCAACAGAGTATGCTTCGTTTAGTTGATGAGTTTGAAGATATTTTGGTAGAAAAAATACAGTTATTACTGCATTTGGGATATAAAGAGGTTCATCTGGTGACAGATCATGGATTTGTGCTCACAGGAGTCTTGGAGGAATCAGATAAAATACCTACAGATGATATCAGTGGAGGAAAGAAAGTATCAGAACGTTATATTAGATCTGTAGATGAGCAAAGTGGTAGTAAGTATATTTCTATTGAAGAGCATTATGAGAATTATAACTACGTAAATTTTGCTAAGAGTTCAAGACCATTTGTATCTACTGGAAAGTATGGATATTCTCATGGTGGTTTTACTCCACAAGAAGTTGTTATTCCTAATTTTGTATTTACCTACAATAAGCAAAATCAAATGGATGTTGATATTACAAACAAGAAGGATTTGATTGACATTGCGGGAAATATACTTACAGTTAAATTTTCATCGGGTGAAGCAAAAGATGTTTTATCTTATCAGAGAAAGGTAAGAGTTTTGTTATATGTTGGCGATAAGATTGTTGATAAGAGCAGCATTATATCGATAAGTCCTGGAAGTCAAGAAAAGGTTGAACTTGCACTTGATTCGGCAACAGAAGCTGTTGTGGTTATTGTTGACGAAGATACAAAAGATCAATTGGATAAGGCAAAAGTTACAAAGTGCCAGATGAGAGATTTAGGCGGATTATTCTAGGGAGGTGACATTAGTGTCTGATTATATTGATGAAAAAGCATTAGAAGAATTTCGTGGATGTGTAGTTAGAAAGGATTTAGCTCCTTTGATTAAAGGCGGTGCTAATGTACCTGCGTTTGTATTGGAATATCTTCTTGCAAATACTTGTAGTACAGATGATGAAGATAAAATCCGTGAGGGTATTGAGAATGTAAAAAATGTTCTTAGAGAGCACTATGTAAATCCTGAAGAGAGCACATTGATTCAGTCAAAATTAAAGGAACACGGTAAATATAAAATAATTGATAAAATCTCTGTTGAATTAGATCCACAGAGAGATTGTTATTGGGCCAATATTGTTAATAGCAATATCAAAAAGGCGAATATTAGTGACCAGCTTGTGCGAAGCCATGAAAAGTTATTGCTTGGTGGAATATGGGCAATCATCGATATGGAATATGATCCAATGATTACAGTTGGCAGTAAGGTATATCCATTCTTAGTAAATGATATAAAACCTATACAGCTATCCAATTTCAATATGGAGCGTATTGCAGAAAAAAGAAAAGGGTTCACAAAGGAAGAATGGAAAAAGCTTCTTCTTAGAAGCGCAGGATATGAACCAGATAGTGAAGGCTTGGATGAAAGAATTCAGGATTTATTACTGTTGCGTTTGATACCACTTGTTGAAGCGAACTTTAATATGGTTGAGTTAGGACCACGTTCTTCCGGTAAATCATATATATACAAAGAAGTTACGCCATATGCATTGCTTATGTCTGGAGGACAGGGGACAGTTGCAAAGTTATTTGTGAATAATACAACTGGACGAGTTGGTTCTGTTGGAGAGTGGGATGCAATCTGTTTTGATGAGAGTACAGACCATCTGTTTAAGGATAGCGATGCCGTTCCTCTTATGAAGGATTATATGGAATCTGGATCATTTTCTAGAGGAGGAAAGGGAGGAGAAATCTCAGGAAACGCATCCATAATTTACAACGGAAACATCAACCAACCTGTAGAAACTGTACTTCAGAATTCACATCTGTTTAGTCCGATGTCATCGGAGGTAAACAATGATACAGCATTTTTAGACCGTATAAATGCGTACCTTCCAGGATGGGAAATCAAAAAGTTTGCTCCTTCAAACTTTACAACTCATTTTGGATTCAGTACAGATTTCTTTTCTGAATTATTAAAAGGCCTTCGTAAGGATACTTATTATGAAGTAGTTGATGAGTTCTTCTCTTTGGGTAGCCATTTGAAACAAAGAGACGCAAAATCTGTCAGAAGAATTGTGTCAGGTTACATTAAACTTCTTCATCCAGATGGAAACTTCACAAAGGAAGATGTTGAAAAATATCTGAAGATTGCATTGGAGATGCGTCGTAGAGTTAAAGAACAATTAAAGCGTATTGGAGGAATGGAGTTCTGGGATACAAATTTCTCTTATATTGATAAAGAAACACAGGAAGAAATATTTGTTTCATTACCAGAAGAAAAGAGTAGTTCATTGATAGAAAATGTTCCGCTAGCTCCTGGAGTGTGCTATTCAGCAACCGGAGATGGCGATCATGTCGGAATAATACGTATTGAGGTTGTTGTAGTGCCTGGTAACGGAAAGATTACAATAACTGGAACCACAAGTAACGCAATTAAGGAAGATGTAAAGAATACAGTTAACTATATTAAGGCCAACGAGAAAACAATATTAGATGAAAGACATTCATTGAAGGAAACAGACCTTAATATTCAGGTTACTAATGTGCTTGGCAATAATACAACAGCGGGTATTGGTGGTGCAATTTATGTAGGTATACTTTCTGCACTGTATAAGAAAAACTTAAAAGCTGGACTTGCTGTTATCGGTAACGTCACAATTGGTGGCGCTGTAGAGAGAGTTGTTCAGTTTGCAGATAAAGTAAGTTCACTTGCAGATAATGGTGCAAAGATGGTAATTGTTCCTATGGATAATATTTCTGAACTTGCGACAATACCTACTACAGTGCTAAGCAAGTGTGATGTTCCATTTTACAATAATGCACAGGTATTGCTGCAGAAGGCAATGGAGTAAAATTTACTAAGCTAATATATATTTGGGTTTAGAAACTATTATTACTTAGTATGGTGGCTTGGGAGTGCTTGTTAACACCGGCGTTAACAAGAAAAGCACAGGCAGAGATAGAAAAGAAAAACGATGCCAAAGCGGTATCGCAGAAAATGTTTAAGGTAGTGTAGCAATGCTGCACGGTAAAGACGCTCCGGTTATATACTGGGGCGTTTTTTTAATCATCTGATTCGAATTAGAATAAAAAATAGAAAAAAGAATTGACGAGCGAAAGCGCTAAAGGTATAATTCTAATTAGAATAAGAAATCGAAAGGAGACTAGGAATGTTTAGAGGCGATATATTAAGAGCAGCACGTGAGAAGGCGGGATATACGTTAATAGGTTTATCACAAGCATTAAAAGAAGAGTATGGTGGTTTGGTTGTTGATTATACGACTCTGTCGCAATGGGAGATAAGTCCAACGGCAGCGCCTAGAAAAGGAAATATAAAAAAGGTAGCAGAGTTTTTAAATATTTCACTTTCTGATTTGTATGACAATGAAATACCACTGATGAGAAGTGAAAGTGAGATTGATATACTAAATCTGATAGAAAGAATTATCAACATTTATAAGGTGAATCCTAATGATGAAAGGATTAAGAAAATTGATACTATTCTTATGTGAAGATGTAGGGGTAGGGAGGAAAATATATGTATTTTGAAAGTGTTGAAGAACAAGCGCGAATCGAAGGGATTATAAGTAGAATTGAATTTATGGCAGAAGAACAGGGATATTCGGATTATAGACATTGCATTATGAAAGCATCTTCTGAATTTTTTGAAATATTATTAGAAGAAGCATGGGATATTATCACACTAACGGCGTTAGAGCTATATGAGAATTCTGTGAAGGGAAGATGTAAAGCAGTAAGACACTATAAATATGAGATTGACGAAAAAACGATAATCTATTATAGGGTAACAAAGAGGGAAGATATTGCTCTTTTTGAGGTAGAAGAGATGATTATTTTGGGAGTGAAGTTATGATAATTGGTGAGAGATTATATAGAGCGGTACGGGAGCGAGAATTAAAAGGTGTTTCGAGTATAAAACCGGATGTGTTTAATGAAATTTATGATTATAGATATTATCTTGATGCAATGTATAGTCATGAGATTCCAAGCCATACATCATGTAAAAATAAGTTATTTTATTCATGGACTCCTGATTTTGAAATTGCTAAACAATTTTTGGAAGGAACCAAAGGAACGAGAGGATATGTGGCAATAGCATATGTCGATGTTTTTTTTGATACGGAAAAAGGTTTTCCAATCAATTTGTCAGAGGAAATTCTATTTGCATATCCCTTAAATAGAAGAGAGAACTGGATTGATATGCTTATTATGAGGGAATACTATTCTGAAACTACAAATGCAGAATGTTTACAGTTAAATAATATGAATTATAATACTAGAAAAAAGCCATACTTTTTAAGCAACTTGTTAACAGTGAGAAATGGCGCGTTTTCTTTAGCGGCCAACACTCAAGAATATGTGTTGATTATGAAGGATGCAAAATACAAAATAATTGATGATGTGGAAGCGTATAAACCACCTAATAGAAATAGTAATTTGCTGTACACAGGGATTACACATTGGTTGCTAAAAAAAGCGCAAGAAGACTATTTTTTAAAACAGGTAATTATAAGAGTAATAGCTGCGTTAGAAAAAGATATTGACTTGTATTATAATAATAATGTTATTTCGCAAGCTGACTATAAAGAGATTAATAGTATTGTGGATATATATAAGAAAGCAGTTGCCTAATCCTTAGTAGTAAGCCTTCCCGTTTTACTACTATTTCTACTACTAACAGGTAGTCACAACTTGCTAAATTATGCTATAATTTGCCTGGTTAACAAGCAAACAACAATTTAACCATAACCCCGGAAATACCCGCAAAACACAGCATTTCCGGGCAAAAAGGAGCAAACAATTACTATGATAAAAGTATTATTCATCTGCCACGGCAGTATTTTCCAGAATTAAAAAAGGCCTGTAAAATGGGCGTTTCCGGCGCAAAGGAGGTGAAGTTTACCACTGGTTTACCACTTTTGCAGGAAGAAAAAATTTAATAGAGCTCAAACTCATAGATGGCGTTCCAGCAAATATTACTGTTGGGATGCCATTTTTATTGTGCGCCTAGCGGCGCACGTTTCTAACGGGTGAAAGTCCCCAATCCGCCCTAGTAGTGGGAAGGATACAGCCAAGACCAAGGGTGTCCGTCGTGAGGCGGAATCTGAAGGAAGGTGGAGGCAAATCTCTGGTCTGACGAACAGAAATCACATCAGGCTACAGTTAGGGATAAGGTTGCAATACAAACCAAAGTCCAATAACTACTCGGAACTAACTGGAGTAAATGTGGCAGATATATGGAGAGAAAGAAACGTGTGGTACCTAGGGAGGTCTCGTCAGCAAGTGGAAACAGAGTATGAAACTTGTAGTAACAACGAATGACGAGAAGTCAGCAGAGGTCATAGTACCAAAGGCGGTTGCAAACGCTTTGGGAAGGACTGAACTTTAGGAGATACGAGCTAATGAATGTAACTGAAAGTAGATTTAAGAACAGACAACTTCATATGGAAGACTATCTGCAAATGGTATCTGCGGAACAGAAAGAGTATGCAGAAGTGTTCGACTACCGTAAGATTACTGAAAAGAGCGGTATCATCACAGACTATTGGACGGATAATCTTTTAGAATTGATTTTACGAAAAGATAACCTTAACAAGGCTTATAAAAGGGTGAAATCAAACAAGGGTGCAGGTGGAACAGACGGAATGCAGGTGGATGAACTTCTGCCCTACCTAAAGGAAAACCAAGAACCCTTAATCCAACAGATACGAAATGGGAAATACAAACCAAATCCAGTCCGAAGGGTAGAAATACCCAAAGAAACAAAAGGTGAGTACAGAAAACTAGGAGTTCCAACAGTGGTTGACAGGGTAATTCAACAGGCAATCACACAGGAACTTACTCCTATTTATGAGGAACAGTTTTCAGAAAACAGTTTCGGCTTTCGACCAAACCGAGGAGCGCATGATGCCCTCAAGCAGTGCCAAAAGAATGTAAATGACGGCTATATATATGTAGTAGATATGGACTTAGAAAAGTTCTTTGATACTGTATGCCAGAGTAAGTTGATAGAAGTACTGTCACGAAGCATTAAAGATGGCAGAGTGATTTCGCTGATACACAAATATCTAAATGCGGGTGTGATTGCAAATGGAATGTTTGAACGTACAGAAATCGGAATGCCACAAGGTGGACCATTAAGTCCGTTGCTCAGTAACATTATGTTGAATGAATTAGATAAGGAACTGGAACACAGAGGACACAGATTTGTCCGTTATGCGGATGACTGTATGATTTTCTGTAAAAGCAGAAAGAGTGCAGAAAGAACCTTATTAAATATACTTCCGTTCATAGAGGGAAAACTATTCTTAAAAGTGAACCGAGAGAAAACAGAAGTAGCACATGTCAGCAAGGTAAAGTACCTAGGCTATACCTTTTATAGATACAAAGGGAAATGCTGATTTAGAGTACATCCAAAGTCAGTACAGAAAATGAAGAGCCAACTTCGTGAACTTACAGACAGAAACAATGGAATGAGCAACCAGTTGCGAGAAGAAAAATACCAGAAGTTCGTAAGAGGGTGGGTAAATTACTTTAAACTTGCGGATATGAAAGGAATACTTCGGGAGACGGATGAATGGGCAAGAAGGAGGATACGGGCAATCTATTGGAAACAATGGAAACGGATAAGAACACGTTACCGCATACTTCGAAAGTTGAAACAGGAACACTGGCAAGCAATAAAACTTGCCAATAGTAGATGTGGGTACTGGAGAATGGCAGAAATGTTAAATACGGTACTTACGAATAAAATAATAGCCAAGCTAGGATATACATCCATGCTTGACTATTATCTGATAGTCTATGAAAACTAAGGAACCGCCTAGTACCGGACGGTATGCTAGGTGGTGTGAGAGGTCGGCTAATCAACTAATGGTTAGCCACCTACTCGATTTAAAGTATCATTTAAAGAGCAATAAGGAAGTGATATTTGGGGAAAATGTTCGTTTTAGTGTTATTAAGAAAGATGAGACGATTTTATAGATGGGGAACGAAATCCCCATACTTGAGAAAGCTTTGAAGCTAAAGAGTAGAGATCATTAAAAATCAAAGTTTATAATGCTTGACACTAGACACCTTTGGGTGTTACACTTCGTGTAACACCCAAAGGTGTCTAGTAAGAGTGGAAAATTATGCCTTCAATTAAATAAAAAACAAGATTTATGTTGTGCATTTGAAGAAAATGATGTATTATATAAGTAGAAAAGTAAGTTTATTATAATTTTGCTAGTTGACTGCTAAAAATAAACGTGGTAAACTTGCTTGGAAAAGTAGTTAATAAATTGTATGCTATGTGCATATATTAAGAATAGTTCTTTTGGCTTACGGGCGAAGAACTACTTGGCTGATGAAGTTTGTGTGAGTGATACCAAATGCAAATGGAGGTCTTCCCGTTGGTTTAGGCGTTGAGCCAACAGTATCTTACTCTTCGGAGGAAAAGGTGAAAATGCTTATAAGTGTCTTCTAGGTTTTCCTAGAAGACATTTATTATTTTGCGGAGGAAAAGTCTTGAATATAATTAGAGATATTATTGCTGATTATGAAAAGTTAATAAAGACAAATATTCAGATTCCTTTAAGTAATGGTGATACAATAAAGTTTGCTTTTAACCCACAAGATTTACCACACTTACTTGGATTGCAATATCTAGTAGATAATCCGATTTTGTTTGAATATAAAGAAAAACGTTTAAGTGCAACCGATTTGTATAATAGAATGTGTAGTGATGGAGAAGATGCAATAGATATAGATGAATTTGAAAACAGTGAACACTTTGATGAAATATATAAAGGAAGAATTCAGTATTTTAGTAGTGAAATGATTTTAGATATTATACAGGCAAGACAGATTGTTAAGTTTGATTATACTAAAGTCAAGAATTTTTCAACCAAATTAGATAAAATTGAGTATATGTTCTGGAAGAAATATATGGATGCGAACGATAATTATGGATATTTTGGAATAGGATTTATGTCGTCCGGAAAAAGTAGTGATATCAATTATCCTAATACATTTTTCTTTCGTGTAGATGATGAATATATTTGTTATCAAGAAAGGGTATTGCCATATTCACTCATGAAGAAGGATAAAAATGGCGTAAAAACATTTGAAATATATTGGGAACAAGTCTGGGAGGCGCTTCAGAAAAATAGTCATTACAAAAAGCTAAAAAATCATTATGTGTTGGAAAATGGTGCAATTAATTTTGACGCTTTAGAATCATGCTCAGATAAAGAAATCTTAAAGCATTATGAACTGTTACAATTGGATGCTTTGGATAAAATCTATTTGCCATACATGAAGCAAGACTTTCGTTGGACCAATGATGAAAAGAGATTTATTTTACATAGGCTTAAGAGTGAAGAGAGAGACTTAATGCCAAATGAAGTTAGAGATTTATTAAATGAATGCAGACAAAAAGGTTAAATGCAGTTTAAGGAATATAATATGATTATTATGGGAGTTAGGAAGATTTCTACCTGATTCCTTTTTTCGTTTAGAAAAGGAGAACATCATAAATTCATAGATGGCGTTTCGACAAATATTTATGTTAGGATGCCATTTTTTGTTTTTATGTATTATAATTAAAGTGGATGCAGATTACATGTCTGCTGAATATAGGAACGATTTGCTTCATTGCACATCTCCTGCTTGCTTTTCGTCAATTTTGTTTCGTGATTTGGAGTGGGGACTTTGTAGGCAAGCTGATATGATTGTTTAAATGATGCATCGGAAGGGACTGTTCTAGAAGAAGTTTACCAGCCAGATGAAGTTAAAGAGTATCTAGAGAATCCAGAGGAGTGGATTAGTAGAAATAATATTTGGTAAACAAAGGGATTATCAAAAGGGAGGATTTTATGGGAAGACAAACAGAAGCATATCGAAATATGCACCCAGAACAATTTTCTGATTCATTCATAGTAAAAAGAGGTAAACTTGATAGAGATTTTTTGGATTATTATTTAGATACTTTAACAAATAGAAATATGGACAAACAGTTTGAAGAACTTTGTAGACATATTGCTGAAGTTGAAATCTGTCCCAATTTATTACCTCAGACTGGGCCTACGGGTGGTGGAGATAGTAAAGTGGATAGCGAAACTTATCCTGTATCAGATAGTATTACAGAAATGTGGTATAGTACATTAGGGAATAAGGCTGGTAGTGAACGATGGGCTTTTGCTATTAGTGCAAAAAAAGATTGGAAAGCTAAGGTAAAGTCAGATGTAAAGAAAATTTTTGGTGTGAATAAAGATAAGGAACGCGAATATACAAAAATATTCTTTATGTCCAATCAGTTTATTTCAGACAAGAAAAGAGCTGATTGTGAGGATGAACTAAGAAAAGAATATAGCATAGATGTTCGAATTCTGGATAAAACATGGCTGTTGGATAAAGTAATGTCGTCACAAAAAAACAAAGAAGTTGCTGTAAAAAGCTTAGAATTATCAGAAAATCTTTTAGATGAAATTGAAACGGGAAAAAAAGATTTTGAGAGAAATAAACGTTTAGATGAGATTGAAAATCGACTGAAAGATATATCAATAAAACCAGCAGAGAAAGTTCAGTTGGTTCAAGAAACTGTGATTCTGGGAAGAGAATTAGAGTTGTCAAAAGATGATGTGTTAGGGCTTATTGACAGAAGTATTAGAGTTGTCAAAGAGTATGGAAATAAAGTTGACTTAGCTAATGCTTACTATGATGCGGCTTGGACTGTGTTTTGGTGGTATTCGGAGGACAAGTTATATTATTCATACTATAAAGAATACGAGAATATTGCGTTGGAAGGAGATAATGTTAATTTATTTTCGCATCTTGTGACTCTATGGATTAACATTTTTTCTTTGAGTCTTGAAGATGATTGTGAAATACCAATTCAAGAACATACAAAAAGGATAAGTGATAGATATCAGAGATATATTGAAGATAAATCTAAGCCCAATACCGCATTAGAGGCAAAAGTGGCGTATATATTCATTAGATTATTGTCAGATGAAGATATTAATTGTGTTGTTCAAGATATGATGGAAATTCTTGATGAGAGTACAGGACATCTCGACCTTGATTTGTACCCGTTACAGAGAATAATACAAGAGTTTCCATTAATTGAAAAAGCTGAGAAATATAGTGAGTTATTTGAAAAAATGATATCTGTTATGAGCAAAAAAAATCAAAGAACAGATATGGCACTTATGTTAGCTAAAAAAGCGCATTCAATAAAGGAGGACAAACCGTATGAAGCGCTTAGCTTTTTTAGTAGAACATTGATGGCATTCTATAATGAAAGTGATAAGAATCATTTGATCGCTGTTGTCATGGAAATGGCAGAATTGTTTGACACTATAGGCTTGTTTTGGGCATCTAGAAATTTCTATTACTATGTCTTTTCTTTATGTTTGAATCAATATATGAAGTTTGGAGATGTAAATCCGGCATTATTTTTAAGTGCAAATTTATTAAAATATTTAGAGGCGAAGTTAGGACATGTTTTATATGCTGTTGAGTTTGATGTGTTGGAAAAACTAGCTAGAACAATTTATCCAAGTGAACTTAATATAGGAGAAGATGAGGATAATAATTTCGATGCAGTATTGGCAATACAAATTTTACGAACTCCTATTGAGAACTATAACATTACTGAAAAATTGCCTATATATTTGGAAAAGCGCGGATTAGTATTTTCTATGTTAGCTGCAAAATATATATTGGGGTATTATGATCAAAAATTTCTTGAATCTTTAGAGAGTGATAAAGAAAAATATGATGATGTTATACATCAGTTACTAGAACAACCCGTAAATAAGCAATTTAAAGCGGGCCCATGGTATGGCAAAGAACAATGTTGCGTAATGAGTTCACATGTTTTAGGTTGCAATTTGGATGTATATGTTGAAAACTCATACGAACATGGGGAAATTGAAATTGCAACTACTATTTTGGCTTCCATAGAAAGCTTTTTAGGTACAGGTATAAGAAACAATCTTATTTCTGCATGTGGTAATATACTAATAGAGGTTAAATATAAAGAAAAAAGTGATCGTTTTATTATAGCTAAAGCATCTGAAACAGAAAAGAATAAAATCATAGTTATTTTTTCTGATTATGAATCTGAAAAAATAATTCCTGTCCAAAATGAATTTGCGGTTTTTACTACAGAACTAATTGCCAAGATAGTATCATTGATGTTTCCTTATGGTGATGCCATGAATAATATAGAAAAAATGATTAAAAATGATGCCGCTTTAGATAGAGCGTATATCTTTTCAAATAGTATATTTTTTGGAATGGAAACGTTGGGGAAGGATTTGTTTCTATATGATGAACTATTGAAGGAATGTGAAATATTACCACAAAAGAGAATGGAATCTGTTTGGAAGGCTGAAAAAAATATAACGACGCGTAAGGAAGATTTTAAAGTTCATTTTCAAGCACCGCCTAATGCAGATTTAACAAATATTAGTAATGAGGATATGTTTACAACCTCCGTAATTAATATTCCTTTGTGGGATGAAGCAAGATGGAGTGGAGTGATGTATCTTGCAGATATTTATCAACATAATATGCCGCCTTATATAAACTTAATCTTTCAAAATAATTGTGGAAGAAAAATATTTGAAGAGTGGAAACAACAGTGGGGCGATTTTGATGAGAATAATCAGCTTGAATTACGTATCATAAAAAATATAGATCGTAATCATCCGTACCATTATAGAGTAGTAATAGGAACTACTTGTATGGATGGTGTTGGTAAAAAAACTTTAATTATGTCCCCGGCAAGAGTCCATACAATGATGCCAGGAAATAATAATAATTTAAAAATGTTTGAGGATGAATTAAAAATAGCGGGAAAATACTGCTTGTGTCTCGCAGGTTTTGATGATTTGGGTCAGCCAATGGTATATAAGGAACTAAAAATCGAAAAGAAGATTGAAAGCATAAAGATTTGTGATGCTTGTGATATACCGCAAAATGATATACTTTTTTTTAGTGGTATTCTTCCAGATGATAATCCTGTAATTCCAGAAGGGAAAGAAAATTCACTTATCCTAGATGTAATCAAATACCTAAAAGAGTTGCGAGAAAGAAAAACATAATTTTTTTAAAAAGATCCTTCACACCCTTGAAACGAGCGGGTGTCGACAAAATTTACGCTTCTGCGTTTATAATGCGAGAACTGGGATTCAAAAGAGTTCTATTTTAGTACACAGAAACCAAATTGCAAAACCTGCGAAGACTTTTTTTGAGAGAGTATTTGGTAGTAAAATCAAGATCAGTTTCGTGTCAAGGATTAAGCATGAAAGAAGGAAATTTGTTGGTTATGTTCTAAATGTGCAACGCCATGGAAAACACAAATTTATACTCGAATGCAAGGGTTTGGTAAGTGCCAAAGATGTAATGATTAGGTTGTTTTCCCCAGTGGTACGTCCCTGAACTTTACCACTTTTTTTACCACTTTTGCAGGGAATAATATGCCATGATATGCCAGCATATGCCAAGATATGCCATTTTACCCCTAGTGGCGTCTGCCGTCCGGGTAGACTAACATCCTGAAAAAAGACCGCATTTTCGGGCTCTTGCCACGATATGCCAAGATATGCTAAGATATGCCAAGAAACGAAAGGAAATTTGAAATTATGATTAAAATATTGTTTGTGTGCCACGGCAACATCTGCCGTTCCACCATGGCAGAATCTGTTATGACGCATATAGTGAAAGAAAACCACATCGATCACTTATTTGAAATAAATTCCGCGGCTACCAGCCGTGAGGAGATTGGAAACGGTCCGCATTACGGGACGGTGGGAAAGCTCCGTGAGGTTGGGATTCCTGTTATTCCGCACCGCGCAGTGCAGATGACAGCACGCGATTACGATGAGTATGATTACCTGATCGGAATGGATACCGCCAATATCCGCAATATGAATCGCATCGCCGGAGGAGATCCGGATGGTAAGATATATAAGCTTCTAACCTTCGCGGGAAGCGGACGTGATGTGGCGGATCCGTGGTATACCGGAGATTTTGATACCACCTACAAAGATGTGATGGATGGGTGCTTGGGATTCCTAAAATATTTGCGCGAAGAAGGAATTGTTTATTAAATATTAAGAAATTATTACGGATTTCCTATATCCAAATGAAAAAAAGTGTGCTATTATAACTTCGTATGTTTAGGATTAGTTAGGTGATTGTGAAACCGACGAGCTGAAGGCAGCGAGAGCGTGCCTGCGTTGGTTTGTTCAATTTGTATCACTCGCGTATACAAAACTACAGTTTCGCAATTACCTATTAGGATTAATTCGAATGGAGTTATGAAATGGACTTATTAGTAGATGTTATTATAGACACGATAATCGATTCGGCCAGAATATTTCCGTTTTTATTTCTGACCTATTTATTGATGGAATTTTTAGAACACCGGGCAGGAGATAAGACGGTAAAATGGCTCAAAAAGTCAGGTCCGTTTGGTCCGGTTGTCGGAGCCATTGCAGGTTTGTTTCCGCAGTGTGGATTTTCAGCGGCGGCGACCAGTCTGTATGCAGGTCGCATCGTTTCACTTGGTACATTGATGTCAGTATATTTGGCCACTTCCGATGAGATGATTGCGGTTATGTTGTCCAATCAGGTGAGCGCCAAAGTGATTCTGTCTGTTCTTACAGTAAAGTTGATTACCGGTATGGCAGCAGGTCTTGTGATTGATGGTGTGTGTCGTCTGGGCAAGAAAAAAGTAGATGTAGAATATCACATTCATGAGATGTGCGAAGAGGAACATTGTCATTGTGAAAACGGAATTTGGAAATCAGCATTGATACATAGTGGTAAGGTGCTTTTATTCATTTTTGTTTTGTCACTATGCATTAACTATTTTATGCAGTATATCGGTGTGAGTGGTATTCAGTATGTGACCATCGGTGAGTCGTATGCAGTGATTGTACTTGCTTCTGTGATTGGATTGATTCCGAACTGTGCGGTATCGGTTGCGCTGACAGAGCTTTATGTCGGTGGGATGCTCAGTGAAGGTGCCTTGATGGCAGGTCTTCTTGTGGGTGCAGGTATCGGTTTGATGACACTCGTCAGAGTAAACAAAAAAATATTGGATAATGTCAAGATTATCGCGCTGCTTTGGTTGATCGGAGTGAGTGTTGGATGCTTGATTAAAGTAATGGGAATTACATTTTAAAAAAGAACTTTGATTCCGCCAGTAATGGCGGAATTTTTTTTGTATAAAAATCGTTTGTTTTGAAACAATAAAAACGAAAGTATGGTGATAATTTGAAAAACTATGTGTATGTAGAGTTAGAGGACAGTGTTCAGGTGCTTGAGCCTATTGTCCGCATTAGTGATATTGCATCTGTCTATGTGGCAGATGAGGCGATTTTAAGCAAAATAAAAAATACGGTGTTGTATGAGTTCCAAAAGGGGAAAGGTAGCAGGGGAGAAAAGCAGGTGATAAGTTTGCTTTGGCTAACCAAGGCAATACAGTCACAGTTCCCGGAGTGTGTCGTGATTTTGCACGGCGAATCCGACTGTGTGGTAGAGCTCGTGGACCCGGACCGGAAGAAAGGAAAAAAGAAAGGCTTGCAGCATCTAAAGGTGGTGCTGGTCAGTTTGATTTGTCTCTTTGGTGGGGCATTTTCGATTATGGCCTTTCACAATGACATTGATATTACTTCCATATTCGGTCAGTTTTATGAGATGGTAACGGGAAGGCCGTCAAGTGGCTTTACGATTCTTGAAATCAGCTACAGCTTAGGACTTCTTGTTGGTATCCTGGTCTTCTACAATCATGTCGGTAAGAAAAAAATTGTGCCGGAGCCGACACCGATTGAGGTTTCCATGCGCAATTATGAGAGGGACATGGATGAAGCAATCGTCAAGCGATGGGAAAGAGAAGGTAGGACAGTTGATGTGGATTAATGAACTGATATTGGGGTTCCTTGGAGCCAGTGCAGGACTTTCGGTGGCGAGCGGTGTATTTACAGTATTTACAGCAGTCGGGCTGGTACCGAGATTTGCAGAGCACACCGACAGTGCGGATCATGTTTTAAAATATGAAAATATGATTATACTTGGTTGCTTTGCGGGAACTCTGTTTAGTTTGTTTGTTGGCAAGTTGCTTGATGCTAACTGCTCGCTGGCAAATTTCTGCATACCGGAATTTGGTTTGGATACATTTCTGGCCATAGTAGGTATATTCACGGGGATATACGTAGGGACACTGGCGGTTTCGATTGCGGAGATGCTGGATGCAATCCCGATTATGGCGCATCGGATCAACTTAAAAAAGGGAGTGAGTCTGGTAATTACTGGGTTAGCTATAGGCAAATTGCTCGGTTCATTTTTTTATTATATGGCAGGAGTATATAACTGGTAAAACGGGTAAAAATATAACGTATGAAAGCGTATAAAATAACAAATAAAGGTGGAGATATGGAAATGGTAGATGAAAAGCAGGCGTATAACGAATACGTCAATCAGGTGACGCCGAAGGCGAATCTTGCATGTCAGATGTTCAAAGCATTTCTGGTAGGAGGGATCTTTTGTGTGATCGGACAGGTGATTTTAAATTACTGTGAAGGCATTGGGCTGGACAAAGAGACCGCGGGATCATGGACCTCACTGCTGTTGGTTTTGCTCAGTGTTTTGCTTACCGGTTTTAGTTTGTATCAGTACATTGCAGCCTGGGGCGGCGCCGGCGCACTGGTACCCATCACGGGATTTGCCAATTCGGTGGCATCGCCGGCGATAGAATTTAAGTCAGAAGGTCAGGTGTTTGGCGTGGGAGTAAAAATTTTTACCATTGCCGGACCGGTAATATTGTATGGAATATTTACCAGCTGGCTACTTGGATTATTATATTGGATTGGAAAAGTGACGGGGCTTTAAATAGTCCCGTTTTTTGGAACAGAGAAATCGGATGTTTTCGAAACTGACAAAACAACAAATAATAAGGAGCAAATGTATATGAAAAAAGCAATCTATGAAGTGGGGAGAAGCAGTATAAAAATGCCGATGTCCGTTTATGTGGTAGCAAGCGGATCGGTCGCGGGTAAAAAGGAAGGGGAAGGACCGCTCGCACAAAAGATCGATCATCTTTCGGAAGATGATAGATTTGGAAGAAACAGCTGGGAGGAGGCAGAGAGCTGGCTCCAGAAGGAAGCGGTCCGCATTGTATTTGAAAAATCAGGCGTGGATAAGAATGAGATTCGTTACATGTTTGCAGGGGATTTGTTGGGACAGTCGATCGCCAGTTCCTTTGGATTATTGGATTATGAGATTCCGCATTTCGGGTTATATGGAGCCTGTTCCACTTGCGGCGAGTCGTTGAGTCTTGGCGCGATGACGATAGGGAGTGGTATGGCATCAAAGGTCATCTGCGTCACTTCCTCGCATTTTGCCAGTGCGGAGAAAGAATTCCGGTTTCCGCTCGAATATGGAGTGCAGCGTCCAAAGAGTGCGACATGGACGGTGACGGGGAGTGGTGCGTTTTTGCTCTCACAGGACCCGGAGCCGAAAGCGTTGGCGCAGATTACAGGCATTACAACAGGAAGAATCATTGATATGGGAGTTAAGGACAGTCTCAATATGGGATGCGCCATGGCCCCGGCGGCTGCGGACACGATCCGTCAGCATTTAGAGGATTTTGATAGAAAAGCGAGTGACTATGACCGCATCATTACAGGCGATTTAGGAGAGGTTGGAAGTCAGGCGCTTGTGGATCTTTTGTCAGAGCATCGTATTGATATTTCATCGAATCACATGGATTGTGGGATGACGATTTATGATGTGCAGTCGCAGGCCATAGGAGCCGGTGGGTCCGGCTGCGGATGTGCGGCGGTGACGTTGGCAGCGCACATACTTCCTAAAATACAGAGCGGTGAATGGGAGAGAGTACTGTTTCTTCCGACCGGTGCGCTTCTTAGTAAAACTAGCTTTAACGAAGGACAGGCGGTACCGGGAATTGCACATGCGGTTGTGCTTGAGCATGTTAAATAAGATATGTAAAATAAGATATAGAAAGCAAAAGAAAAGGAAACCGAGAATGCGGTTTCCTTTTCAAATGATGCAATATATTGTTAAATAAGCGATCAAGGCCGTTGTCTGTCGGAATTAATAAGAGTTAGGCTTCATCCACAGCACCGAGCTTCATGTACATGGACAATAAATAAAGCCCGCAGAGTCCGACAAGAGCGTAAATGACACGGGAGAAAAGGCTCATAGAACCAAACAAAGATGCGACAAGGTTCCAGTCAAAAAAGCCAATCAGGCCCCAGTTTACTGCGCCGATAATTGCAATCGTGAGTGCAACATAATCTAAAGTCTTCATCAAGCTACCTCCTTTTTTTCTTAGTATGCCGATGAGAGAAAGAAATTATGCAAAAAAATGTTTTTTCCGCTCAAGCCATGTGGTATAATAATTGCGATCAAGGACTATAGGGGGATTTGATTTTGGGAGAGATTGTACTTGCTGTTTACTATGTGCTTGCCCTGGTGACAGCTTTATTTTTGGTAAAAGCATATCATAAAGGTACGGTAATCAGTAAAATGCTGGGTAACGCGATGCTGATGAACTTTTTGATGATTTTGGCATATTCGCTCAATATTACTTCTGAGTATGTGTTTATCAAATCATTCGGATGTTCACTGGCATTTGTGTTTATGGATGTCATGATTCTGTTTTACTACAATTATACGGTGGCATACATTGGGTGGAAAGAGCGTGTACCGCGCTGGATAAAATATGTATTTTGTGCATATATTGTAGTGGATGCGCTATTTCTAATGGCCAATCCGTTTTCACAGGTGGCACTGACATATATAGAAGAGCCGTTTCTAAATGGGATCGTGCTCTCGTATGTACCGGGCATACCGTTCCATGCACATATTGTATTTAACTATATTATGATTGCTGCCACGATTTGTCTTTTGGCATTTAAATGTGGCGAAGCGCCAAAGGTATATTTAAAGAGATATTATGGTCCGATTATCGGTATGATTATCACGGTTGTGATCAATTTTGTCTATCTGGCTGGATATATACGCTTACCGATTGATCCGACCTTGCTGCTTTACGTTATCGTGGGATTGGTGCTGTATTTCTTTACATTCAACTACCTTCCGAGTGTTACGGTTGCGATTACGCGAAATATGATTTTGCAGTATATGAAAGATCCGATTATTTTGTTTGACTACGAAGATCGGCTTGTGGCATATAGTGATCAGATGAAGCAGCTCATGCCACAGTATTTGTTTAAGGAACAGGAAGTGACGATTGACAACTTTGTACAGGAAAACGGGTTCGCAGGACTCAACGGAACAGAGTCGAGTCAAGAGTTTGACTGGGTGTATCAGGAAAATGAGAAAGCGCGGATTTATCAATGTCAGTTCATCTGTATGAACGACAAAGAGGATAAGCTCATTGGTAAATTGTTCATGTTCCATGATGTGACCGAAATGCGTCAGTCGTTCTTTGAACTTGAAAAATCGATGTTGTTTGATTCGATTACCGGATTTTACAATAAACAGAGCTTTATGACACAGATTCCGCAGTGGAATATCTCAGATTATTGGCCGGTGTCCGTTGCAGTTTGCAATGTGGATGGTATGAATGCGATCAACGAGGCCTACGGTACGGCGTTTGGTGACGCAGTCATGAAAAATATAGCGCGTTATATCAGGCGAAGAGTCGGAGAAAAAGTATTCTGCGCCAAGGTGGATAACGGAGATATGGTCATCGTTCTCGAAGGTACCTACAATGCGGACGCGGCCAACCTCATGGAAGCGATCGAACTGGAAATAATCGATTTCTATGAAAATATGCCGGTTTCCATTGAGTATGGAGTGGCGACCAAGTCAAACGAAGATGTTTCCATGGAAAAGGTACTTCAGGATGCGCGCGCAAGTATGCAGAAAAAGAAGATGCTCAAGGATAAATCAGCAAGTAGTTCCATCGTGGATTCGTTAAAACAGACCTTGTGTGAGAGCGATTATCAGACCGAGGAGCATGTGGAGCGAACGAGACAGATGGCAGCTCGTCTTGGTCGTGAGATGGGAATTTCAGATACAGACATCGGTAGGTTAGAGTTGTTGGCCGTTCTGCATGATATCGGTAAGGTGGCGATTCCACAGGATATCATCAAAAAACAGGGCAAGTTAACGCAGGAAGAGCGATTAATTATTGAGCAGCATACCGTCAAGGGATATCGTATTGCCAAGAGTTCGCCGGAGCTATCCGATATCGCAGATGGTATTTTGTCCCACCATGAAAAATGGGATGGCACCGGATATCCAAATGGCTTAAAGGGAGATGAAATTCCGCTGATCGCCAGAATTATATCTGCAGTGGATTCGCATGATGTTATGGTACATGACAGACCATATCATAAAGCAATGCCACAGAAAGATGCCATCGAAGAGCTCAAGCGATGCGCCGGAACACAGTTTGACCCTAAGATTATTATGGTGTTTGTGCGAATGCTTGAGAGAGAAGAGCTTCCGAAGGAAGCAAAGAAGGCAGGAAAATAACATGCGTGAGATGGAATTTAAGATGGAAAGACCGGGACTTCTTGAAACCGGTCAAAAAGTGAGCATCACAGAAGGTGTGCTTCCGAGCAGTTATTATTATACGATTGATCCGTCGCTTGCGATGTCCGGAAATATTCCGTTTCGAGAAAGACTCAAAAGCAGGGAAGGCACAGTCGTTTCTGTGGTCGAAAATGCGAGAGGGTTTTATGTGACAGTTAATTTTTTAGAGGATGAACCCAAATAAAAAGAGCAAAAGGTAGTAACCTAAAAGTAAGAATACATATA
Source organism: Lachnospiraceae bacterium (assembly GCA_045588655.1). Classification (GTDB taxonomy): domain Bacteria; phylum Bacillota; class Clostridia; order Lachnospirales; family Lachnospiraceae; genus SVFI01. The sequence continues at coordinate 24,357 of JAZNEP010000005.1, forward strand.
GTAACAATTCATATAGTAACAAATCAACAGAAAAGAGGTTAAACACATGAAAAAAATCAGTACAGAAAAAGCACCGTCAGCAATCGGACCATATTCACAGGGAATTGTGGCCGGAAATTTCTTTTTTGCATCCGGACAGATTGCAATCGTACCTGAAACAGGAGAGCTTGTAGAAAACGATATCGTAGCGCAGACAGAACAGGTAATGAAAAACATTGGCGCATTGCTCGAGGCAGCGGGTGCATCGTATGACAAGGTGGTAAAAACAGGATGCTTTTTGGCAGATATGGACGATTTTGCAACCTTCAACGAAATTTATGCAAAATATTTTGTTTCAAAACCGGCGAGAAGCTGTGTTGCAGTAAAGACACTTCCGAAAAACGTGTTATGCGAGGTGGAAGTGATTGCATATCTTGGATAATTGAAGTATAAGAAGTATAAGAATACAGAAAAAGCAAAGAATAGTAGAGAAGCAGATGTTTCTCTGCTATTTTTTTGATTTGGAAGGAGAAAAAAATGGATCTGACAAGCTATATAAATGCATTCTGGGTCGGTGGACTAATCTGCGCACTGGTTCAGATTTTGATGGAAAAAACCAAATTGATGCCGGGGAGAATTATGGTGCTTTTAGTATGTCTTGGAGCGCTGCTGAGTTTTCTGGGAATTTATGAACCGTTCACAGAATTTGCCGGTGCGGGTGCATCCGTTCCGCTGATTGGATTTGGAAATGTTCTTATGAAAGGGGTAAAAGAGGCTGTGGATACCAACGGTTTCCTTGGTATTTTCATGGGCGGTTTTAAAGCAGCTGCGGTTGGCTGCAGCGCAGCACTTGTGTTTGCTTATCTCGCAAGTATGGTTTTCCGTTCGAAAATAGGAAAATAGCCCCCCAAAGGAGCGGTTTTTAATACTCTTCAAAACCGATTTGCATATGATCCAGGGATTTGCGGATGGCCTGATCCCAAAGGCGGTCAAGTGATTTGTCCGGAACAAAGGTGTGAAACGCAGTACCGGTTAAGCAGGTAAGCGTCATATGTTCGTAGCGGAAGGTTAATATAAGCGCCTTGACAAGTGATGGATCCGCCAAAAAATCCGGACTGGCCAGAAGCTTTTGCGTATAAGAATCAGAAGCTTGAAGAACAAACTTAAAAGAAAGAGGTGTTTTCTCCTCGCCGATAAAATTAGAAATCAGCGCTCGATAGTCGCCCCAAAGAGCAAAATCCTGTGCGAGCGGACAATCCGGCTGCTGTTTTTCTTCCAAGGAATAATAGTCGGGATGAAGGCGTCCCTCGAGAATAAGAGAAACGTCTTTGGTGATGCTGACTTCCTGCATGGAAAATCGATCAAAGGATGCGGAGTGTAACAGAGATTGCATCATCTTTTGTGTGTCGGTGATTTTTAATGCGATCATAAAAGACTCCTTTAGGTTTCTTCATTGTTATTGTGGAATAGGCGCTGCATAAGAGAGTATTTCAGCTCTTCTCCGGTGGAGAAGACAATTCCTTTTTTGCTTTCCGAATGAATGTGTGCCGTGTTGACATACAAATGGCCGGGGCGGGCAGCAAATTCCGGATAATCGGCAAATTGTTGCTGCAAATTTACCAGACTTCCGCGACATTCATAGATTTCGCCGGTTTCCATATGGTAGGTGATATGCTCCGGTTGAGGAGTAAAACGTGCATAAAGAATCGTAGCGCTTGAGACATAGTGTGTTTCCGTTTCGGTACGAATTTCAAACAGGTCAAGTCGGCTTTTTATTTGTTCCAGTTCTTGAGAAATATCACGAATCAGTTGATGAAGACGATCCGCGTGAATCGGTTTGTCCAGGAGAAATACATCGGAGAAGTAAGGTTCGTATTCCCAAGGTTCTGTTTCATGTTTGCAAATCGTGATAAGTCCCGGTGCATTAAGTTCCTTTATTCGTTGCGCCACAGAAAGCGAATGCGGGATATCATGATCGAAATCAATCAGGAACATATCGTATTTCATGCAGGCATGCAAAAAAGACGCCTCATCACCGTAGGAGTCTACAAAGAGTGTTCCCACTTGATCGGAGAGAGCCGTGTTAGCACGTCCAAAAAGTCGTTCGGCGTGTTTGCGGTCAGCCACATTGTCTGCAACAATCGCAATATGCATAAGTAACCTCCCAATAGTACATGTTTGAAAAATCCCCGGACAACAAGGTCCGGGGAATCAGATCATAAAATGCTGAACTGAATCGGCGACCGCCACAACAGATAAAGAATGACAATCTGCACGATCAGAATAAGTGGCATACCATATAGAAAATACCAGTGCCGGGTCTTATGTCGGAAGAGGAACATACCAAGGGTACTTCCCAGGCTTCCGCCGAAGATAGCAAACAAAAACAAAGTTGCTTCCGGGATACGCCAGGCTTTCTTTTTGGCCTTTAGTTTGTCTATGCCCATCAGAGCAAATGAGACAACATTCATGATAACGACATATGTGATAAGGATTAACAATACGTCCATAACTACCTCTGATTATTTGTTGTTTTCGACTTCGTTCATTTTCATTGCACGAACTTTGGTGGATAAACCAAAGAGGTTGATAAATCCTTCTGCATCATGGTGGTCATATAAATCACCGGTAGTGAAGGAAGCAATGCTCTCATTGTAGAGAGAGTATGGAGAAGTAGTACCGGCTTTGATAATGTTACCTTTGTACAACTTAAATTTAACTTCACCTGTTACATATCTCTGTGTGCTTTCGATAAATGCCTGTGTCGCCTCGCGAAGTGGTGAGAACCATTTTCCTTCGTAAACGATCTGAGCAAAGAGGTTACCCATGTCTTCTTTTACCTTATAAGTGTCGCGGTCAAGGATGAGTTCCTCAAGCTGCTGATGTGCTTCGTAGAGAATAGTTCCGCCCGGTGTTTCATAAACGCCACGGCTCTTCATACCTACGACACGGTTTTCTACGATATCTACAATACCGATGCCATGTTTTCCACCGAGTTTGTTTAATTCGCGGATGATATCAGATACTTTCATTTCTTTTCCGTTTACTGATTTTGGAACGCCGGCTTCGAATGTCATAGTAACATATTCGCCTTCATCCGGTGCTTTTTCAGGTGTTACACCAAGAACGAGTAAGTGTTCGTAATTTGGCTCGTTGCCCGGCTCTTCCAGCTCAAGGCCTTCGTGGCTGATGTGCCATAAGTTACGGTCACGGCTATAGGAGCTGTCTGCAGAGAATGGAAGATCGATGCCATGCTGGCGGCAGTATTCGATTTCTTCCTCACGGGAATTCATAGTCCATTTTTCATTTCTCCATGCAGCGATAATTTTAAGATCAGGAG
>JAZNEP010000006.1:0-21086 GCA_045588655.1 Lachnospiraceae bacterium
CGCTAAATTGGATTCGTCACTCTAATCCATATAGTTTAAACGGATTCGTTTCTAATTCTTTTCTGTAAATCCTTACTACATCCCAAATATCAAAAAACATATATTTGCATTTTCCAATATAGCCCTCTTTAATAATTCCCTTTTGATATGCCATATCCTGAATGGTATACCATGGTTTTACCGGGAACATCCCACATTCCACCAGCCATTCATCAGCAGGATACTTACGATTGACTTCTTCTGTAGGTTCAAACATATCGCTGATTTCTTTGGGCATAATATCTTCCATGTAATGCATTGCCGTCAGCTTGTAAATATCAACTCCAAGCAGTAACGCTTTTCCGCCATTATGAATAACATAATTCAGCCCACCTTTGGCGGCCTCATCCGCATGCAATCCCCAACCGGTGGTCCTTATCACACCTGTACCTGTGATAACATCACCGCGCTGCCTGAATGTATCTGCAATGATACCCATAGCCGTTCTTGGCGCCTCTTCGGGAAGTATCTTAATTTTCACGGTAATACCCATATCCTTGTCTTCTTCCGTAAGTTCCGATTCCGGAGCAAAACATAATGACGGCATAAAAATACTTCCGCGGTCTGTCACACACTCCATCAGTGCCTCTATTACCGTTTCTGCTCCGCCTTCCACATAACCAAAACTACTGAGTGAACTATGTACTTCGATATCCATTCCCTTTTGAAGCCCTATCTTTTTCAGTTCCTCAACCAATATTTCTTTATTCATTTAATATTCCCTTTTTTTAGTTTTTTGTGTTAGTAAACTGTTTCTATTGTATTTCATTTTGATGCGTTCTACAAGTGACGGCAAAAAGAATAACCATTGCAAAAATTAATTTTCGCAATGGTTATTCTTCTTTGCTTCGCTATCCCCACCCATACCCAGATCGGTCGGAATTATATTCTTTTCCAGCACCACATAACGCTCACTCTGCATCTGTTCAATCACTGACGCATCCAATTCAAACATTTCGCACAATTCTTCCTTACTGACAGATGACTGAAAAGTTCTTCTATGCAATTTGCCAAACTTATGGTAATTATAATTTTTCCATAAAAGCAGTAAAACAATAAATATCAAAAAAGCAATTAGATAGACAAAAAAATACTCCTGAATAACCAAAACCATCTCTTTTGTAAAAAAGAAAAATTCAAACAACTCCCAACCGAACCGAATCGCCAAGGAACCATAAATCAAATAGATCACATAGGTTAACATAACTACCCAGCCCAGACATGTCAATATCCATTCTACAATCTTTTTCCAAGTCTTTTGCTTACCATAAATCAAATGGTCTTTCATGTTATATTCGACTTCCTGTTTCAACGCCTTTTGATGTATATCTGACATAACAACACACGCTCCAATTTATTTACTTTAGTTACTTTCACAATCATTCAATCCACGATCCGGACTATCCCATACGGCAGTTTCTTTTCTCTTTCTAAATAGTGCCGGAATGCTTACAATCACAATCACAGCATTGATATACCAATACAAAAACGGATACCACACAGCCGTAACTGCATTTTTAAATAGCTGTTTATCATACTTTGCATCCAAAATAATGGCTACCACAAATTGAATCAAACCTACCGTAGATAAAAACAAACTTTTCCAAATGTAAGGGAATACAAAAAAGTCATCCTGTCGGAACCATCCAATCACCAAAAGCACCGTCAAAAACAGCCAACACAAGGCCCATACAATAGAAATCAACTGTTCTATATAAACCGGTGCCATACGTCTGGTCTTCCAGTCTTTAAACAAATTCCCATGGCGTCGTATAATTTCCATTCCACCTTCTGCCCATCTTTTACGCTGTTTGTATAATCCTTTTATCGTCTCCGGTACCAACATCATACACATAGCACGCGGCTCATAACGAATATCCCAAAACTTCTTTTCCAGTTTCCATGTCACACCGATATCTTCGGTAATCATATCCCTGTCCCATAAACGACAATTCATAAGTGCTCTTTTTCGAAAAGCAACCACAACACCAGACACGGTCATCACCTTCCCCCAGACTCTCTGAGTTCTTTTAATCAAGCTGATAATACTGGCATACTCACACAACTGAATTTTTGCAAGCAGAGAGCTACGATTACGCACACGCGGATTTCCTGTCACTGCCCCTACACGCTCTCCGTTAAATGGATTCGTAAAATGTGGCACAATATAGTTTAATGCATCCGGCATAATATAGGAATCAGAATCCACTCCCATAAGAATTTCACCCTTTGCTGCAATCAACCCCAAATACAGCGCATTCGCTTTCCCGTTATTCTCTTTTAAATCTATAAAACGTAGTTTGTCATATATTGGCAACAAACGCTGTACCACTTCAGCTGTATTATCATTGCTCCCATCATTGATCACTATAATCTCATAATCAGGATAGTGTAATTGAGATAACTCTGCCACCGTATTTTCTATGGTTTGTCCCTCATTGTAACAAGGCACCAAAATGGATACCATCGGCGTTTCATACAAAGGAAGCGGCTTCTTTCTCTCATTACTAAAATAAAATATCACAGCCCCTACAATCCATGCCGCTGACATGATTGCCGGATACCAAAAAAACAAATAGTTCAATATACCAAATCATTTTTACCTGCTTTCAAGAATACTACTAAAATCAAAGACACCGTTTTCATGTATCGACATATTTTGGCAAAACATTAGACTCAATATTAAAATTTTAGTTTTTTTACCATCCAATCCTGCTTCACCATATCGACCCGACTTACTAACAATTCCTACCGCATCTGTAGCTTCTATCCATTTCTTGGGAGACATGGTAAATGCGTTAGCTCCAGCATATTTTCAATAAAAATCTGAATGTGTCAAGCAAGGAACAAAAAATATTAGCCATTACAAAGAAATCAATCTTTGTAATGACTATATATGTTTTTATTATCCATCTACTCTCTGTCAGATATGATCTTTTCTAATTTAAAAATATATTATTTTCTTCTAAAAATGCCCGCGAAAATTCCTCCAGTTCAATTCCTTTCATATTCTCAGCGTAATACTTATCACTCAAATCTGAGTAATCGATAGTATACGGAAAATTTAATTTATCAACAATATATTTTTTATAATACAAAAATTCACAAGCAGAATCATAATAACCATTATGGTACTCATGCAGTGAAATTGCAAACAGAAAATCTTCGTTGATTTCTGCAACACTAAATTTTTTCAGTAAATCTAATTCAGTTATTATACGTTCAAATGAACAACTTGCCTGCGCTACATCGAAATTATTTTGAAAATCATACATGGCTTCTGTTTCTTCGTTATGGTGCTTTAGCATTTCTTTCACGGCACTTTTCAACTTTTACTTTTCAACAGAATGCCACAGCAAACATATATGGAGGAATTTTTATTATATCCCCATCAATTGTCAAGTTTTTGGGATGTATAATATACGAAATCGCAATCTTTTTCCCGAACATTTCTTTAAATCTTCCTAACGATGTTGTTGTATAATTTTTTGATGATTTCACTTCTATCGGGAAGACTCTAAAATTAGTTTTACTTTCATTAGACAACAAAAAGTCGATTTCAATATCATTCCTATGTTTTTCCACATTATAGCGCGTGTAGAAGTACAATTTAGAACCTTTTGCCGTAATCATCTGGGAAATCATGTTTTCATAAAGCATCCCCTCATTTAAAGAAAGCCTTCCATCCATAATTTGCTTGTAAAGCTGCTGAGCAGAAATTTCATTTTCACTGAATGCCAGACTTACCAACAATCCAGTATCACCCATGTAGCATTTTACGGCAGAATCATTTTTATTTAGAGCAAAACCAACATTGGGATCATTGCACTTGTAACACAAATTGCACATCATAGAATCATCCAGCCAAAACAGTGGTTCATCATATCTGTCGAAAGTTGCACCTTCTTCAATATCCTTTAATACAATTTTTTTCTCATGTGTGGAAAGATATGCCGGAATATTGTCAAACAAAGCAGAAACACGTGAGTTATATTTCTTAGCCGCTTTTTTTATATCATCTCTATAAAGTTCCAGAATATCACGTTTTTCAATATCTGCCATCGCAAAGTCCCTGCCATTCTTTGCGAATGCAAGAACCGCCTGTGGCATACCTCCAACTAACATATATTCCTTAAATAAATGCATTGCTTTTGCATGCATAGATTGTTCCAATGCCTGTTTCTTAGCAAAGCACTCCATAATATATTCATACAAAATTTCTTCTTTCATATATACCATGAATTCCTCAAAATCCAATGGATACATTTTCAACCTGCGCTCTTCGGATGGTAAAGTAATATTTTCTACATTTTCACGAATTGATATCAAAGATCCGGTTTCGATAAAATCATATCTCCCATCAGCAACCAAGTATTTAATTGCCTGCCTTGCCAACGGAAACTTCTGTATCTCATCAAATATTATCAGACTTTCCCGAGGATATAACCGAACATTATACTCCAACGACAATGTCTGAAAGAAAATATCTAAGTTCGTTAAATTGTCAAACGCTTCCAATATTTTTTTATTCACCTTGTTAAAATCAATTAAAATATAGGATTTATACTCCTTTTTGCCAATCTCTTCTGCAACAGTAGACTTACCGATTCTGCGTGCCCCTTCGATCAAAAGTGCTTTTGTCCCATTACAGGTTTGTTTCCATTCCATTATTTTTGAATATATTTTTCTATTAATTTCCATACTTCCTCCACAGAACGCAAAGTAATTTTAGTTTATTTTACCAACAGTACGCAAATTAAATTATACTTCATTTACCAATAATGCGCAATATAAACTTCTTCCTCTCCTGATATGTCCTATATTCCATTACATAAATTTCACCCACACCATTTCTTAATACCGGAATAATATACCCTGTCTGACCTTCACAAATACGGACTACCTCTGCCGGATTATTAAAAGTTCTTATCAAAATAGGCTCTGCCACCAATTCCACATCACGTCTCGTATTAATATATGCATTTTCCGTAATTTTACCGAAATGAATCTTATGTTATTTTTTATCTATAAATAAAGCAGACAAATGTGTTTACACCTATCTGCTTTAAATCTGTTATTTAGTTATCATGCTCCAACATATTTTCTATAAAGATCTGAATGTGTCAAGTAAATGACAAAAATAATAGCCATTATAAAGAACCCACCTTCATAATGGCTATATGCATGTTTCATATTAAATTAACACTTCGTATACCTGAAATTGAAGTTTCCGAACTCATTATATCACACAATACAACAATAATCTAACTACAAGATACTTATAAAGGCCACTACAACAATGCCGCCTCCATGCCAATTGTCCCCTTAATTTCAACATCTGTATCCCACACAACAGAATACAATCTGCTTCCGTACTTTACCGTCTTCATTTCATCCAGCACCGATGACAACGGATTATTCTCAAATCCTCCCCACAACAAAAGCGAAAAATTGCTTTCAGCCGTAACACTCCGCAAAAAGTCACGACAAAGCTTTTTATCGTTTCCTTTCACATACAAGTAAGAAACCACTCCATGATTAATTATACTATTTGTTTTGGGAAATTGAGGATATCCCAGCAATTGTGTTGGAAAACAGGAAACAACCTTCAATATACCACCATATGAACACATTTTATATTGTTTCTGCTTCTGTTGATTGCCCACAAAACAACAGGCAATAATTTCCCCATCTTTCCGCACACAATAAAATGTCTTTTCTCCAAAACCATTATAATTATAGTCACAGGGGACAATGCTTTGCTTTGCAAAATGATTTTTAAACAGTTCATCAAATCCGGCTAAATTATCCTTTTCCAAGCGGATTACTTTACGTCCTCCATGAAAGCAATAGGTTGTATAATGCCCCAGATACTTATACTCTGGCATATTCCTATGCTTCTTTTCAAACATTCTGATTGCTTCTTGATTGCTGTCCAATACCGTTGTATATATGTACTTGCAATCCTGAATACTTTCACGAAGCATATCATATGCTTTTGTTATCAGGAAAAAGCGTTTGCGATATTCCGGATGAACCTTTAACCCCGTAAGGTAAGCACATTTTTCTTCTTTCCCATTGATAAATTCTCTTCTTATAATCGCTCCGCCTAATGCCATAGTCCTTTGGTTGGCATTATCAATAGCAAGCACAATTTTTGCAGTGTCACCATCTGCAACAAATGATTCATATGGAGCGGGATTACGCAAAAACTTTACATCAAGATTTCCCCGAAAGCTTTCACTTTCAAATATTTCCCGTATTCCATCATTATCAGATGTATCTGCAAATCTTAATGTATATTTATCATTTTGGAAATTCATCAAGATTTTCTCCTATCGGAACATTCATTTTCTGGTCAATTTCTTCACCCAATCTTAAGTTCATTGCCCAGAACAAACTCCACATCAACGGGCTGGTTCTACCCAGAGAAGCAAATCCTCTGTTCAAAACGGTCTGTGGTGACGAAAATTCTTTTCGTGCATCTCTACACAGCCTGCTCAATTTCTCTGCTGTAAGCAATTTAGGCTCAAATGCCACCTCTCCATAATTATATCCGTCAGCCAACCACCATTTATCATAAAGCAACCGCTGTTCACTCTTTAAGCGGTCATATAATGCAGTGTTGGGAAAAGGCAATAAATGATTAAATGCTGCCGTATAGAAGTTATGCTTCTTGGCAAACTCCACCGCATCATTGATAGTTCCCTCATCATCATTATCGTAGCCAAACACAAACGTTGCATAGATTCCGATACCCGCATCATGAATGCGTTTAACCAGTTCATCCCGCTCTCCCAAAGCATAGTTGAAGGACTTATTCATTTGCTCCAGATTTGCTTTATTAAGACTTTCAAAGCCAATTAGAATAATCTCACAACCGCTCTTTTTCATTGCCTTGAGAAGCTTCTCATCCTTTGCCATGGAAAGGGTTCCCTGACCTGCCCATTTCGTCTTCAAGGGCGTAATTTCTTCAAAAAGCTTCATGGCATTCCTTTTATCTGCCACCAGATTATCATCCACCAAAAATGTATATTTATGTTTAGCATTTTTGATATCGTCAATGATAAGACTATGTTCTCTTGCATAGTATTTACTGCAATAGAACTTGGAAATAGAACAGAAATCACAGCTGTGACAACATCCTCTTCCGGTTTCAATCAAATTGACCGGCAGATATTTTTTCCCGGCAAAAATGCTCTTATCCGGTCGAATATCATATTCTGCAGTCTCACCATAATAAAACTTCTGCAATTTCCCCTGTCGCAAATCCTGCAACATTTTTGTCCAGACAGTTTCCGCATTTGCCACCAGAACGCTGTCACAGTATAAAGCAACTTCCTCCGGACAAAGTGTAGCATGATAACCTCCCATGACAACAGGTATTCCCCGTTCTCTGAATTTCTGGGCTATCTTATAGCTTCGCTTGGCTGTGTATGTCTCTACGGAAATACACACCAAATCCGTTTGCGTATTGTAATTAATCAATTCCAATCGGTCATCATACAACTCTGTCTCGATATCCGAAGGCGTCAAAGACTTTAACACTGCAATGGTCAATGGCTCCATTTTCCATGTTCCGATGTACTTTTGTCCCGGTTTCTTTCCGATTGCCGGTAAAATAAATGTAATTTTCATATTTTATCCCTTTATAAGACCGGAATGTCCGAATTATCGCACATTACCTCTCGTGTAAACTTATTCCACTCTTTCGCATATTTCTTATATCCCAGATTTATGGGAACTGACAGCCAAGGACTGTTTGTAAAAGGTGCTAATCGTTTCATGATATTCGCTGTGGTATAGGTAGCTCTCCATGCACGGTCTGTGCCTTCCTCTAACTGCTCCTTGGTCATAAGCTTGGGTTGAAAAACACAGTGCTGTACATCATACATCGCCCAATTTCGCTCTATAATGCGACCTTCCTTCTCCAACTGCGCATAATATTGTGTCTGCGGAAAAGGCGTCAATATAGAGTATCTTGGCAGATCAATTTTGGCTTTTATAATCATTTCCACGGTTCGGTCAAAAACGCTCTCATCTTCTTCATCACCGCCAAATGCAAAGCACCCCTGTACCAAGATTCCGTTATCATGAAGTCTCTCCATGAGCGATACATAGTTATCTACCCTGTTTACACCCTTGTGAATATATTTTTGCGATTCCTGTGTAATTGACTCAAATCCGATTAACAAGCCCTTACAGCCGCTTTTACGAAAAACAGTGATCAATTCATCATCAATTCCCACTGATGAGGTAACCAGTCCCAACCAGAATATTTTTAGCGGAATCAATGCCGTAAAAAGTTCAAGCGCATATTTTCTGTCTGTAATCAAATTTACATCAGGGAACAACACATGATTCGTGTGAAGTGCCTCTATCTCTGCTACAACCTCCTTAACCGGACGCTTGTGAACAGGCTTTCCAAATGCAGCAGGATATGCGCAGAAACTACAGGTATGACAGCAACCACGAATAGCCTCCACCGTTTTCGTTGTAATATATTTTTTGGAATTTAACAGTTCTCTTCTGGGAATTGGCTTCCCTACGATTGTATAATCGCTGTTCTGATGATAGAACTTCTGATACTCCCCTTTCACATAATCATAAATGAACTGTGGAAATGTCTGCTCCGAAAAGCCGGTAAATACTACATCCGCATGCTGTGCCGCCTCATTGGGAAGCATAGACGGATGAACTCCTCCCATAAAAACTACTTTGCCTTTTTTGCGGAAATAGTCTGCATATGCATAACATCTTGGTGCTGTTCCTGTAATACATGTAATTCCGATTAATTCAGCATCAATATTAAGCGGTATCTTTCCTGCTGTCTCATCATAAATCACAACCTCTGATTCCACATCTTCCGGAATCAGTGCCGCCAATGTAGTTAAAGTCAATGGTGCATAATGTAATGATTTACCGAAATTGCCGGAATAACGATGCATCGCACCTGCCGGTGCCAGTAACGCTATTTTTAACATATCAGTCATTATCCTTTCTCTTTTGAAACCAATCTTCCCATTGTGTTTTCTTGGTAAGGTATGCCGGTTTAATATCACCTATACGCATACCGTCTGCAACCAGCCTCTGTATATATGCCTTTTGCGGTTCCCCTGATACAATAACCACTCGGGCTTTCTCCAACTGCCCCAGCTGCCTACAATAATTATAATGGTAGCTCTCTCTGAGTGCCTTGTCCAACACATCATCCGTAATTTGTGTAGCAGTAGTATACAGACAATATTGCTTCTTCTCCGGCGCCAGAAGACAGAACTCTTCAGAAATATTTAAATCGTGGCATACCTTCCGTACAAACTCTTCGGTAAGCTTTTCTCCAAATAAATCTGACGTAATACCCACACGTCGCAAAAACCGAATAATGGGTGGCCTATCCGGATAGACCTTCAATACTTCTACGACATCTCCGATGCAATAACGATAAAATCCGCCTCCGGTAGTTACAATTACCTCATATTCTCCGGGCTGCAATTCATTTGCCATGACAATCCTGCCATCCGCCAAGCTGCGGAACTCAAAAAAATGAGACCTTACACTCAAACGACTTCCTTCTTCTTCCATCAACGGAAATGAGATAAAACACTCTGTCGCCAGCAAACCTTTGGGCTGAATGTAGACTGTCGGAAATCTTGTCTCCAAATCTGACAAATAATCCTTGGCACTTCCGTCTGCCCAACAACTGATTATTTTTAATTCGGGAAACACCTTATCAAAACGATTCTCACTTACTGCTGCCTTGATGCTCTTTGCCCGTTTCTCATCTACCTCTTCTGTAACCAGCTCAATATTGTCACGTATATAATCACACAATATGGATAAAAAAGTAGGGTTCCAGACGGATATCAAGGTCAATTCCTCACATTGAAGCAACTGCCTGCTTGTCCTCAAGTAGAAATCATTCATATCTTTTGAAAATTTCACCTTAGAATCCACGGCAAAAATCTGACGCATGATAAACTGTTCAATGAAGCCAAAATATTCAGCATCCTCCTCAAACCCCAGTGGAATCCCCGCTTTTGTATAGGTTTTCTCTGCTGTTACGGGTGTGATAGACCAATAACTTTTTCCCTCTGTTACTTTCAATGTACTTGTATATAAATTATACAACCATGGCTTTATTCCCTTTTGAAACTCCTTCTTTAGTGTATTCGTATAGGGAATACGCTTTTTCCCACCTGATGAACCACTTGTTAATTCAAACAAAAGAATGCATTCCTTGGTAAGAACATTTTTTTGTCCGTCCGCAATAGCATCAATATACGGTTCATAATCCTCGTAACCCGTCAGGGGAACTTTCTCAGCAAACTCTTCATATGTTTTAATATTCTTAAAATCATATTCTTTTCCGTATTGTGTATCAGCATTCTTTTGCAATAGCTCCATCAGATATTGAAATTGAAGTCTCTGAATATCCTGTTTGGCCATAAATTTGCGGTACTCTCTGCGATATAGAATACAACAAATTTCATTTAAAATCCTACACTTCAGACTCATTAAACAAAAACTCCCGCACATTCTTTTTGAGAATACTCTTGTCAATTTTCGCAAGACAGGCAATGTCATTTCCCAATTTATATCCGGGATTCTTTTCGCAGAAAAATGCAATATCTCTGTTACGCAATTCTCTTTCTCCAATATCTGCCACTCCTGTTTTCAGCTTATCCTTTATTGTTTTATATTCTACAACACCAGTTTTGGCATTATATTCATCTGAATATAAATATGTTGCATACGCATCAATAATATGTTTTTCAAACTCAGGGGTTTCGCATCTGTAGTTGGGATAAAATTCTGTCCAAAATACCGGCAACATACGATAAGTTTTATATCCCTTACAAATTAGAAACCAATAAAACTCATCCTCTTGTGTATAATTGAACCAGAATCCGGCCCATATTTTAAACAATTCCATATCGCCCCAATAATCCTTATGGATTATGGTATCTCCCGAAAAAACTCCCCTAATTGTCTTATTATCCACATCCAACTCCATTACTTTTTGAGTTGTAAATCCAACCAGCATGTCTTCTTCATTATGTAAGACAAGACAATAATCCTTATTACTGAAATCTTTGCGGAAAACCTCTTCGGATGTATCGTCATAAAACTCAGACATCAGGTGATACATCATCGAGATTTGTTCATCAGTAAACTCCTGAATTTTCTTTACTTCCCCTTTTAACATAGCTTTTCCACCTTTATAATGTCTTCGTATCCTTCAAACCAAATCTCATTCCCTGCTTTTTGAACACTTCTTTTCTAAACAACGGATTGTATATCAAATATGTTATAAATCGATACGGCGTACGCATATTTGTTCTTCGTTCAAGAGCCCTTGTAATAATTGACTTTACGCTGTTAAATCGTTTTCTGCAATCAAAAGAAACCTCTGTCAGTTCATCAGGGGTCATATTTTTAGGAACGATACTACAATAGTTAAATCGATAATCCTCATGCAGCCACCACTTCCCATCATATAGCAATCGCCCTTCCTTCTCCATCTTCTCATATAAGGGCGTATTGGGATAGGGCATCAGAATGTTAAATGCCGCAAATGTAAATTTATTTTTGATGGCAAAATCACAAGTCGCTTTAATGGATTCCTTGGTATCCCCATCATGTCCGACTGTAAAAGCCGCCCATGTCTGCAATCCCCACTGTCTTAACTCTTCGATTTCTTTTTCGTATAATGATGCTGAACCGTTTTTGTTGGTATACTTGTTCATTTCGGTAATACAATCAGGCGATATGGATTCAAAGCCGATTACAAGCCCAAGACACCCGCTTTTTACCATTAATTCCATTAACTCTTTATCTTTGAGCATGTCCATGCTTCCCTGGCTTACCCAGCGCACCTTTAATGGAATTAACGCCCTAAACAGCTCCTTGGCTTTTTCATGATTACACACAATATTATCATCTACAAAAAAGAGAAGTTTTCTCTTCTGTGCCTTGATTTCCTTTACAACATCTTCTACCGGTCGACAATAATGATGTGCCTTAAAATATACAGAAGATGCGCAAAAACTACATTTATGATTACATCCTCTGGAAAACTGCAATAATGTAATCGGAAGATAACCTTTGCCCTTAAAAATATCACGTCTGGTGATAACATTCACCTGCGGACATTCCGGTTGTGTTACTTCATACCGTTTTTTGAGGACTCCATTTTGACAGTCTCTTAACACTGTTTCCCATACCGGCTCTGCATCTCCCACAATAACAGCATCACAATATTGCTCCACTTCATCGGGAATCAACATAGCATGCATGCCACCCATGACGGTTTTAACGCCTCTCTTCCGAAACTCCTGGCTGATTTCATAAGCTCGTCTTGCCGTAAAAGTTTCAACCGTAATTGCAACAATATCCGTAGGTTCCTCATAAGGAATCTCTTCCATCCTGTCATCATACATAACAACATCTATATCTTCAGGTGTAAGTGCCGCAAGAATCCCTAACTGCAATGGTTCCATTCTTCCTTCATCCACATACAGACTATGCTCTCTCCTGCCTATATTGGGTTTAATCAACGTTAGTTTCACCTAATATACCTCCCAACAGTTGTCCCTGTTTTTTATGTATCTCTCTGTGCGATATTATATTAGCCATTACAAACACAAAAAAATTCAATGGTCTAAAATTGATCGGATTAGAAAAAAGCCTCTTCAAAATACAACCTGCACTATAAAAGTCCGTACGCATTTTCAAACAGCCTTTCTGTAAATCCTCCGGTGCCATTTTTTCAGGTAAGAATGCCGTTTCTCCATATCTGTATTTGTCGGATAACCACCACTTTTTATACCGCAGACGTCCCTGCTCTTCCATTTTATGATATACTCCTGTTCCAGGCATCGGAATCAACGGATTGAAATTGGTAACTGCAATCTTGTTCTTAACTGCAAAATCAAATGTCTTATCAAAGACATCTTTATCATCTCCGTCACACCCCAGTACAAACGTCCCATATATCAACAATTTATGCTTATAAATTCGCCTAATTACCTCGTTATAGTCAGCCTCTGTATTTGCAACCTTATGCATTTCTTTCAGGCTTTGAGGATTGATGCTTTCGAAACCGATAAGCACAAGAAAACAGCCCGATTTTTTCATCTTATCCAATAATTCATCATCACGGGCAACATCCATACTGATTTGACATGCCCATTTCTTTTTTAAAGGGGCTATTTTATCAAATAGTTCAATGGCTGATTTCTTGTCATAAAAAAGATTATCATCCACAAAGAAAATTACCTTTTCCTTTGCCGCCTTCAATTCTTCTACAATCATATCAGCTGTTTTTCTGCGAACTTTTTTATACATAGTTTTAATCGAGCAAAAGTCGCAATTAAACTTACAGCCTCTGGAGATTTGATATACGCCTATTCCGAAATAGTTGTGCTTATACACGGAAGGATCGTCCTGTAAAACAGTGAGCGCTTTTTCTTCTGAAGAAGTATAGATTCTCTTTCGCTCTCCTACTTTACAATCCGCAAGAAACTCCTGCCATGTATCTTCCGCATCACCTACCAGCACGGCATCTGCATACCGTAGCATCTCATCCGCCATAACACTGGCATGAAAACCACCCATAACAATAACATTCTGGTCAGTTTTGTACTTTTTGGCTAAAATATATGCACGTTTCGCTGTGTAGGTCTCCACCGAGAAAGCAATAATATCTGCATCAATTTTCTCCGGCAATTTCTCTACCCGCTCATCAATAAACTCTAATTGATGTTCTTTCGGTGTGAGACTCTTGATGATTCCAAACAATAATGGTTTCATTGCATCCGAGCTGATATGCTCAAACATATTCAATCTTACAAATGTAATTTTCATTTTTTCATTCTCTTATCAATTCCTACATATTTGAATCCAACATTTGCCATAAGTAGAATAAACACATAAAAACGCATTCTCCAGGGTGATTTCAAAGTGCGTTTAAATACCCGCTTCCAACTGTATGCCTCTTTCCATACCTTGCGGTATATCTCATCCAATTTCTCCGGAGACATATTCTTTGGTTGAAATATAGTATAACTCTGTGTATATTTTGACCATTCTTTTGTAAGGATTCGGCCTTGCCGCTCAAATTCATCATAAAAACGTGTTCCGGGATAGGGGGTTAAAATGGCAAACCGGCACAAATCCAGTCCCAACCGGTCTACACGTTCCGGCAAAGCCAACAGTTCCTCTTCTATATCATTATCAAATCCCAGCACGAAGCATCCGTTTACTACCATCTTATGACTATGTATATTTCTAATAATTTCTTCATATTTATCAGAATCACGAAAACGCTTTGCTGCACTGTTCAACGACTGTGTGTTCAAAGACTCTAAACCAATTAATACGCCTCTGCATCCACTTTCATAGGCTGCCTGCATCAATTCATGATCATATCCAAAATCAGCTGTTGCGTTTGATACCCATAAAATTTTTAACGGTTTCATTGCCTCCATCAATTCCAGTGCATAGTCACGTTTGCCAAAAAAATTAGGATCATAAAAAATAACCATCTTGGATTTCAATTCTTTCAGCTCCTGAATGACATCCTCTACAGGCCGGGGATTGCTTTTCCACATGGTCCGCATAGAGCAATATTTGCAACAGTTGCCACAACCTCTGTCGGCAATAAGTGCCGGTATATTCAATTTCTTCTTTTTGGTGATTTTGTCTCTCGCCGGGGTAGGAAACTGTGCCGAACAAATATTGTAATTTTCGTATTTTTTCTTGGGTGCTCCTGCTATATAATCCTCAAAAAATTGTGGGAGAGATATTTCTGCCGGACCAATAATAACAGTGTCAAAGTGTTCCAAGGCCTCGTCCGGAAGTGCTGTGGCATGATAGCCGCCGCCTACCGTATACACACCTCGCTTTTTAAACTCGTCGCAATGCTTATACGCACTTTTCGCAGAAGAGGTATCAAAGGAAATCATTACAATATCATATTTCTCCTTGTCATACTCTATACGTTGGGAAATTTCATCCACAATATCTATTTTTTCAAAAGAATCTAGGGGAATTAAAGGATATAGAGATGCTAATGTCAAAGACGGATAGGACAAAAAGCTTGAAAACTTACTTCTGTAAGCCATTTCATATTCATTCCAAACATGTATCATTAGTAATTTCATATAAAAGCCCTCTATAAATTCTATTTCACATTAATATATCATATTTATGCATTGTCATCAAGCGACTTGCAGTAATGCACTCATCCAAATATTCAGGTAATCCCTTTCCGTCAATATGCCAATATTCTTCTTCATATCCATATTGCGTCATAACCTTTTGTATTTTAATATGATTCATTTTCGTTTCTCCAAATAATTATCCAAAATGTATAATGGCACATTTACCATCCAGTCCTGCTCTCTATAATTAGACATAGATGTACGAATCGCCATTTGCGGTTTAAACTTATCACAATATACTCTCAAACTTTTGGCTTTCAGATTTTCCTCCGCTTTTACTTCAATCGGTACTATGTCTGTTACTTTTTGAATTAAGAAATCTATTTCTCCTTCTGATTTTGTTTCAGTAAAATAGTAGGGAGTATACTCCGTATTCGCAACCAATTGTTGCAATACATACTGCTCTGTTAAAGCACCTTTAAACTCTACGAATATCGCATTTCCATCCAAAATAGATTTGGCATCCAATTCACTCATAGCCGCAAGCAGTCCAACATCCAACAGATACAATTTAAAGGCAGAAAACTCTGTATATGCCTTTAGAGGCATTGCCGGTTTACTTACATTGTAAACCTTTTTTATTAAACCACAATCTAATAACCATTCAATTGCAATTTCAAAATCTTTTGCTCTGGCACCTTCTTTGATTTTCCCAAAGAAAAACTTTTTATTTTCCTTAGCCAACTGCATCGGAATTGAATTCCATACCATTCGTATTCTGGGTAATTCATTCGCAGTGGTGTGCTTACTAAAATCAGCTTCATACATTTCTATGATCCTCTTTTGAAGACGACGCACCTCTGTAAAATCTCTTTCTGCCACAAATGATGATACCACTTCCGGCATCCCGCCTATATAATAATATTTTTTTAACCAGTCAATATATTTTTCACGAAAGCTTTCGATTAACGGTATATTCACTTCGTCAATTAATCTTGCCAGACCTTCTTCTCCTATTGCCAGCAAAAATTCTCTAAAACTTAGCGGATTGAGATCTAAAATATCTACTTTCCCCACCGGAAAAGAAACACCTTTATGAATAGCCCCCCCAATATTGATCCGGCTGCTATAACAGCATACTCCGGTGCCTCTTCACAAAAATATTTTAATGATGCGATTGCTTTGGGGCTTTCTTGTATTTCATCAAATATAATCAAAGTTTCCTCCGGAATAATCTTTACTCCGGTTTCTATAGTTTATAGCCATTAATATCCTATTTATATCATAATCCCCATCAAAAACATTGGCCATATTTTTATTGTTATCAAAATTCACGTACGCTGTATGCTTAAAGTGAGTTCTTCCAAATTCCTTCATTAACCAGGTTTTTCCTACCTGTTTGGCACCTTATAAAATAAGTGGTTTTCTATTCTTTCTGTTGTACCATTCCTCCAATTGCTTCATTGCAAAACGTTCCATCATTATCACCTCGCAGTATATAATATGTACCTTTGAATCATTTTGTACACTTTTTCTGACGAATATCAATCTTCTGTTTACATTTTTTCTGACGAATTTTCTTATGAGTAATACATTTTTAAAGAGATAACAATGAACAATTGTACCGGTCTGCAAATCCGTGCGGCATTCGCAGACCTTCGGTCTTGCCCATGTTTGGCTTTCGCCAAATAATACGTCCAAGCCACTTCGAAAAAGCTTCGCTTTTCCTCAGTGTTTGGCTTTCGCCAAATAGAAATCAAAAATAGCAGCACAGTCTGTGAGCTAGCTCACGCTGTCTGCTATTTCCGCTTTCTGCTTGGACTCAATGCTCCAGCATATTTTCTATAAAAATCCCATACCCTCTGGTCGGGTCATTGACTAAAACATGCGTCACCGCACCAACAATCTTCCCATCCTGGATAATAGGGCTGCCGCTCACGCTTGTGTCAAGTAGGGAGCAACAAAATTTTTACAGTATCTAAAACAAGATTTTTCCAAATACTGTTTATATAATGCCGCTAATCTAATGTAAAAACTTTACAATCATATAATACCGCTCTGCATCTAATTCCAATTCAACCTGACGGATATCGTTTTCCAAATCAAAACCATAATTCTGATCTTCAATCCTGATATTACCATCATCTTTGATTGTGGCTATCATACAACTATAGTTCACATTTGTTCCTAAACTTGGTGTATTATCATAACAGTAATTATCTTTAAAGTTTTCTTGCGGTTCATGGGTCTGATGATTTCCATGCTTCCAATAATCAAACTCAACTGTTACGCTTTCACCGGCAGGAATTGTAATCGTATCTGTTAATAAATATACCGATTCTTCTTCAAAAACATAATAGATAATATCTGAAATACAGTTTGCGTAGAATACATCATCCTCTGCTGTTGTTTCTCCATCCGTATTCCACTGATTCATATCACAGAACATTTGAGCAACACGACGATATAACAACGCTTTTAATTCTTTCGTTTCAGCGTCATCCTCGCTTGTAATGGACTTCATCTGCTCATCTACCATAGTTTTCAGCATTTCAACCACGGTAGTTTCACGTTCTGTCATATCCACGGTTACTTCGCCAGATTCATTTACTTCAATGAATTCAGGATAAACATATCCCTTCGCTTCGTATTCTTCCGGCACTTTTCCCAAGAAATATATTGCCGGTTTTTGTTCTTCATCCATTGCCTGGTCAAGCATAAAATATAAGGTCACGGTACCGGTATCTGAATCTACGACATCCATCATATTGCTATAATAAACCTGATCCATCTTGTCAGCATCAAATGTAACAGCATATGTTGCCGCCTCTCCGGGTACACTTCCCTTATCAAAATCTGAGAACTCATATACGATTACCTTTTGATTTAATAAATCCATATCCAATGCTTCCTCTAAAGGTGCAACTTCATTTAACATATAACAGAACTCATCCGTTGAAACATACGAACTGAACAGACGCATCATTCCCTGGCTGTCCGTACCCATATAAGCACCGTTTATAATGTTCGCTTCTTCTTTCCCTTGATTGAGCATTACTTTCGGCATATGCGTTGCCAACTCATTACCACTACTGATGTACGGATAATAAAATGTAACTGTCTGTTCATCAGATGATGTATTGTTCAATACATAGGAATCTTTTACAGGTACATAACCCTTATCAGCCTGACTGACTGCCGAAAAATCATAAACAAGTTCTCTTTCTGCAATAATGTTATTATTTTCATCAGCAAAAGTAAGAGGCACAATCGGCCCTGCATTAAAATCAGTCCAATCAAGTGTAGTATCCATACCATAGGCCTGTTCTTGTGTTTCATCGCCTTCCACAGGTCCGGGAATATATTGATTAGGATGATCCGGACCATTTCCGCCACCGTGATTACCTGAACTGCCTTCTGACGTTACAGGTGGCTTACTCTCCGGTAATATTATGCCTTGCGCCATAAAAATAACCAATAGCAGACACGCTGCACTTGCCAGCATACCACCATACCATACTATCTTGGATTTCTTATTTCTTTTTACAACCTTTTCACTTCTATTAATCAGCGCATCATCAATTCCGCCGATTGCAACGAATAAATCCTCTCTTGTCATACAAGTCCCTCCTGCACCAAATAAGCCTGTAATTTCTTACGGGTTCGGGATAAAATCATTAACACATTACTTTCTTTTAAATCATATCGCTTTGCAATCTGCGCCGTCGTTTCCGAAAAGAAATATCTTCTGATAAAAACATTACATTCTCTTTCCGAAAGTGTACGCAGGTATGTATTAATTGCTTCTGTAAGCATTTTTTCTTCCAGTTGTGCTTCCACGTTATCCTTTCCCGCTACAACTTCTTCCAATTCCTCAATCACTAAATTGATTTCTCCACCGCCTCTTTTAGCTGAATGGTTTAACCGATATTTGTCAAATGCCAGATTTCTGGTTATTTTTCCCAGAAAAATCCGCAAGCATTCAGGAATTGTCGGTGGAATACTTTGCCATGCTTTCATCCAGGTATCATTTACACATTCTTCGGAATCTTCCTGATTGCATAAGATATTGTCTGCAATTTTTAAACAAAACTTTCCATACTTCTCTTCCGTTTTTTGAATTGCATTTTCTTTTCTATTGCAAAACAACTCTATAATCTGCTTGTCTTCCACCGTTTTACACTCCTTATTTTTGAAGGCCTTCTCTTAATATGACGTAATAACGTCCGTTATCCTAACATATTTTTAATGAATTGTATAGGAATAGTCGCGAATATCCATAACAACTTTGGCATTCTCTTCACTGTCAAAATGAATCGTAAGCATATTGTCTTCAATATACATATCATAGGGCCAGAAATACTCTGCAAACTGAGGAACTCTCAGCAATGTCTGACCGTTTGGATCGATTATCATCAATGAAGGTGAGTCAAATCCCGCAACATATAAATTATCATCTTCATCCATAGTGCATACTGTTCCGCTTCCGCAATATTCACTGTTCTGCCAAAGAATTTTACCATCAGATATATTCAAAGCCTTAATTGTTCCGCCTTCATTCAAGTAAATAACATTTACTGGACTTTCTAAAATCTCCAACGAGCAACATTGTCCAACTTCATATTTACCGGTTTCATAGGTCCAATATGCGCCTTTTTCACCCTGACAAACAATCGTAGCATATTCCTTAGATGTAGCTTCGTCATACTTAACCTCAAACAAGTATGCAAACTCCTCATCCGATGTAAGTACATAGTTCCAGTCTTCATTTACTTCTGTAAAAATATCTAACACTTCACCCTGCTGTGAATCAGTCTGAATTTCATCAATGTAATTTTCCTGGCTGTTTCCGTCACTATTTTGTGTTGTGTTATTAACAACAATATTGCTTTCTGTATTTTCTTCCATACTTGTTTCTATAACGATAGTTGATGTTTCCTGTCCTTCTGAATCCTTAAGCGATATCTCTGCATTACATCCCGTCAGTGCTAACACACTCGCCATAGTTGCCATTGTTAAAATAATTTTTGTTTTTTTCATAAAATTCTCCGTATCCGCATATTTTCATGCTCATTTTTTGTTCTTCACTATATAAGACGCAAAAACATAAACAAGTCTAACAAGCTTTTTTCAAATTTTTTTATTTATTTTCAATTTCATCCTTCCAACGCATATTTTACGGTTGTATCAAAAAAATGTCACCATTTTTTCTACCATATCAACAGATACTTCTACCATAGTACCATTATCCGTTTTGCATAATGCTGTATAACTTCCTTTCAAGTATCATTTGATGTATTTTAGCACAGAAAAGTAATCAAATAATAAAAATTTTGAAAGATGAAAAATTTCGTGAAGTTTTTATTAATATGATGATATTAATTGGCTGGCCAATAATGATTAAAGCAGACAAAGTGAACCTTCGTCTGCTTCATCATTAATTTTCATGATCCAACATAGACTCGATGAATATCCCATATCCCTTCGTTGGATCATTTACCAATACATGAGTAACCGCACCGATAATTTTCCCATCCTGTATGATGGGTGAACCGCTCACGTTTGTGTCAAGTAGGGAACAACAAAACTTGGCAATTTTCTACAAAATTATACGAGAAATCATCTCATCCTTTTGGAATATAAAAAATAGCCATTACAGAGAACTTAATCTCTATAATGGCCATATGTATTTTATTCAATATTTGAATAATTCAACATAATTTACACAAAGGTCCAAACTGAAATTTTGCAGTCTGTCAAACCTTCAAATCGTTTACAAATTCCTTTATTGCATTGCACATATCTTTACTTTTAAAATAATGAATATAGTGCCCACAATCAAAGCAAATCAACTTAGCATTCATTATAGATGCAAATTTCTGC
>JAZNEP010000007.1:0-161954 GCA_045588655.1 Lachnospiraceae bacterium
GTTCTCATTTTTTAATTTAGTCATTTTCCCTATTGACTTTTTTTCATTTTAGTAGCATAATATCAAAGTCGGTTGAATCCGTCGTACATATCGAGGCGTGGCTCAGTTTGGTAGAGCGCTGCGTTCGGGACGCAGAGGCCGCGTGTTCGAATCACGTCGCCTCGATTTTTTTTGCTCAAATTTAAGCTTTTCATATAGAGCAAATGCTGAAATAGCTCAGTCGGTAGAGCACTTCACTCGTAATGAAGGGGTCGAGGGTTCAAGTCCCTTTTTCAGCTTAATATTATAAAACCGCAAACCTTGATGATACATGGTTTGCGGTTTTTCTTTTACTCATTTACCATATGAATATCCAGTTGTGAATAAGGGATTTCAATTCCTTTTTCATCAAAGGTCAATTTTACGGTTTCGAGAATATGACTTCTTGTAGGCCAATAATGCTCTGCTTTGACATAACAACGCAGATTTAAAATCACAGCACTATCGCCGAGATCACTGACAAAAACATCGATTTCTTTTTCTTTTAGAACATGTACATGATCTTCCAACAGTTTTTTTGCAGTTTTTTTTGCAAGTAGCAAATCTGCTTTGTAGGATATACCAACCGTCATATCAAGTCTTCGAATACCAATATCTGTCACATTGGTAAGGGAAGAATTGGCGAGAATTCCATTAGGTAGAACCACCGTTTTTTCATCCGGAGTCGTCAGTTTTGTATAAAAAATCTGAATTTCCGATACGGTACCTTCATTTCTATTGGTATCCTCAATGATATAGTCTCCAACTTTAAAAGGTTTTAAAAGAAGAATCAGGACTCCGCCGGCAAGATTTGATAAACTCCCCTGTAACGCAAGACCGATTGCAACTCCCGCAGATCCAATCAAGGCTACGACACTGGTTGCATCCAAACCGAATCCCGATGCAATCATAAAAATTAACAAAATATAAAGAACAGCTTTTAAAAAGGAATCCAAAAACTGAATCACTCCGATATCAGCATTGGTACGTCTTAATGAGTTTTTCAATACTTTGCGAAGCAGCTTAATTATCTGTACCCCTACAAAAAAGAATGCAAGTGCTAATAAGACCCGGATACCAAGGCTAAGTGCTTTTTGTGGTAATGTCTCTAAGTATTGTTGGACTAAACTGATTTTTTGGGTCACATCTCCGCCAACCGCCTCATTCATGGCCTCAGTTACCGCATCATTCATGACTTCGGTTACCGCATCATTCATTGTGTCTATTTATCCTTTCTTTCATGAAATTAATTATATATATTTTGCTTCCTCTTTTACTTGCTGGTGTTTTTGAGCACATCGATCTGCTTCATTTTCGAGCTCACGTGCTTCTTTTTCAAGAGCTTCTGCTCTTTTTGCTTCTTCCATTGCATGTTTTAATGCCTGTTTTGCTTCTTCCTGTGCACGTTTTGCCTGTGCCATGGCTTCGTCTGCTATTTTTCGTGCTTCAATTTCGGCAAATCTTGCACGCTCAATACGCTCGATTTCAGCGCGTTTTTGGCGTTCCTCTTCTTTTCTCTTCTCAATGGCTTCGATTTCTTTTGCTGTAAACGGAGTGTATGAGAATATTTGTATGCTGAGTGCAGGCATTTTAAAGGCGATGGAATCATTGCGACCGTCATACTCTTGCTCATCCGATGCAATGGCTTTTGCATTTATCATATTGTTTCCGCCATATTTTCTGGAATCCGAATTTAAAATTTCTTTATATTTACCAGGATAAGGAACTCCGACTCTGTAGTCTTTTCGTGCTTCATTTGCGAAGTTACAAACTATGAGTAACGTATCCGTTTCTTTTTCAGCTTTTCTTAGGTAAACAACCACATTTTCATTGGCAGAAATATTGTTAATCCATTCAAATCCATCCGGTGTATGGTCTGCTTGATGCAGCGCAGGATATTCCTTGTAGTATTGATTTAATGTTTTGATAAATGCTTGTGTATTTTTGTGATTATCATACTGAAGCAAATCCCACTGTACACTTCGTGTCTCATTCCATTCATCAAATTCAGCAAAATCCTGTCCCATGAATAACAGTTTTTTGCCCGGATGTGTCATCATATATCCATATGCTACACGGAGATTTTTAAATTTTTCAGGGATATCTCCAGGCATTTTCTCAATCATAGAGGATTTTCCATGCACTACTTCATTATGCGAGATAGGTAGCATGAAATTTTCACTGTATGCATAAATCATGCTAAAGGTTAATTCGCCATGATGATGACTTCTGAAAAATGGATCGTAGTTCATATAGCCGATGAAATCATTCATCCAGCCCATATTCCATTTTAGGTCAAAACCAAGTCCGTCTTTTTCAAGAAAATCAGTGACTTTTGGCCATGCAGTGGACTCTTCAGCTATCATAAGAACTCCACTCTTTTGTTTGTGTACAATGCTGTTCATATGTTTAAGAAATTCAATAGCTTCCAGATTTTCTCTTCCACCATACATGTTGGCAATCCATTGTCCAGCCTCTTTGCCGTAATCAAGATAGAGCATGGAAGCAACCGCATTTATACGAAGACCATCCGCGTGGAATTCATTGATCCAGAATAAAGCATTGGACAAAAGGAAATTGGAAACTTCCGGTCTACCATAGTTAAATATTTTAGTGTCCCAAAGAGGGTGCTCTCCCTGACGCGGATCTGCATGTTCATACAAATAAGTGCCGTCAAAACCGGATAGTCCATGATCATCTTTTGGGAAGTGTGCAGGAACCCAGTCTAAAATTACGCCGATATCATGCGTATGCATTTCATTTATAAAATACATAAAATCTTCCGGTGTTCCATATCTGGAAGTTGGTGCAAAATAGCCAGTAATCTGATAGCCCCATGAAGCATCCAGTGAATGTTCCATGACAGGTAATAATTCAATATGGGTATAGCCCATTTCCTTTACATGGCGGATAATCATTGGAGCAAGTTCACGGTAGTTATAAAATGGACGACCGTCTGTTTCGTCTGGTTTTGCATAGGAACCAAGGTGTAATTCATAGACAGATATAGGTGAATTTTCCGGTTGAAATGTTTTACGTTTACGAACCCAGTCAGAGTCAGTCCATTTAAAACCAGAAAAATCTGTTACAACGGATGCAGTATCAGGTCTTAACTGCGTATAATTTCCATAAGGATCGGATTTTAGGAATATATTTCCACCCTTTGCTTTGATTTCAAATTTATAATTATCTTTTACATTTGCACAAGGAACAAAAATCTCAAAAATACCGGAATTCCAGAGTCGTCTCATTTGGTGATATCGTCCATCCCAATTATTAAAGTCTCCTACAACGCTGACGCGAAGTGCGTTTGGTGCCCACACAGCAAAATATACGCCGGTAATACCATCAATTGTTTTGACATGTGCACCAAGAAGATCATAAATAGAATAATGAATTCCACTATTAAACTTTTCGGTATCCTTTTTGGTGATTTGAGGCTCGAAATTATATGGATCACATATTTCTTTTGTCAATCCATCTTCCATTTCAACTTCTATCGTATATTTCGTTTTATCACTTTTAGGAACAAGGACAGCAAAAAATCCTTCTTCGTCTGCAAGTTCCATTTTGTAGCAACCTTTTTCTGTGATAACAGTTGCATGCACAGCGCCCGGATAAAAACATTGGATTAGCGTACCTGTGCTCACCGTATGCGCACCAAGAATGCGATGCGGATCATCTTCTTCAGAATACACAATTCCTTCAATATCGGCCCAATTCATTAATTTGTATAGTTTTTTTGTCATATATTCCCACCTCTATTTTTGTAGGCTATGTATAAAAAGCCCGCTTCTGAGTTTCGGTTCAAACCATGTAGATTTAGGAGGCATAAGTAAATTTGCATCTGAGACAGCAAATAATTCTCCGATAGATGTCGGATACATTAAAAAAGCTACTTTGCAATCGGTTGCAACACGTTTCTCGAGTTCTGCAAGTCCGCGGATACCTCCTACGAAATCAATTCTTTTATCTGTTTTCGGATCCTTAATACCAAGAACTGTATCAAGTAGATTATCTTGTAGCAAAGAAACATCAAGTCCTTTGACAGGATCTTCTAATCGAAATTCAGGCTTGATAGTCAATTTATACCAGATACCATCTAAATACATGGAAACTTCGCCTTTGCATGAAGGTTTCAGTAATGCGTCTTTTTCTTCTGTTGTTTTTTGACTATATAAGTCAGTGGATACAGGTGCGCAATCAAAGATTGCTTTTACCTTTTCAAGAAATTCTTCCGGAGAATATCCATTTAAATCTTTGACTACACGATTATAATCCATAATCATAAGCTGGTCATCCGGGAATAATACGGAAAGGAAACGGTTAAATTCTTCCGAACCAGTGTAATTCGGATTTTCTTCACGGCGTTTCAGGGATACTTTTACAGCGGATGCACATCTATGATGTCCGTCTGCAATGTAAATCTCCTTAATATCTGCAAACGCCTGTTTAATTGTATCTACCTGTTTAGGATCATCGATAATCCAAACTTTATGTGTGACTTTGTCTTCTTTGGTAAAGTCATATACCGGTGTTTCAGTTTTTTTTGCAGCTACAATCGCATTAATTTCCTCTTTTGAACGATAGGCCAAAAAAATAGGTCCTGTCTGTGCATTGCAAATATCAACATGATTGATACGATCGATTTCTTTGTCTGCTCTCGTGTTTTCGTGTTTTTTAATGACATTATTCAGATAATCGTCTACATCGGAAACGGCTACAATACCACTCTGACTTCTACCGTTCATGGTCAACTCATAAATATAGTAACAATCGGTGTTGTCTTGAATAAATTGGCCCTTTTCAATCATATCCCAAAGTATATCGTGTGCTTTTTGGTATACACAAGGGTCATAAGTGTCTACATTATCATCAAATTGTGTCTCTGCTCTGTCGATCTTTAAGAAGGATAATTCTTCTTGTGCAACCACCTCTTTTGCTTCTGCTCTGTTGTACACGTCGTATGGAAGTGCTGCAATCTTGTCTTCTAGACCTTTTTTTGGTCGAATAGCTTTAAATGGATGTATTCCTGCCATGATGTTTATCTCCTTTTTGGTTTTCTTGTATATTATTTTGTATACGTATCAATCATGTGTGAAAATTTCTGTTTGGATTCGTCAGAAATATTTTACATATAATATACGCTTTATATTTGCAATGAAATATATTTCATCATACAAGAATTATTATAGCAAATATAAAGATTTTCGTAAACATTTTTGACAGTTCTGAATGAAAATGCTATGATGTTTTTGGTAATGAGTTTAGAGTAGAATTTTGACAGAAGGAAGTGTGTTTATGACAAACGATGATAAGATTTTTTTAGACCGTATTACAGAATTTGCAAATGAAGTGATGGTTGACATTGATCCAGACCCTCAGAAAACTCCAATTTCAGAGCAGCTCGAATATCTTAAGCCGATTATGGAAACGATTTCAAAGGAAACAGGTGAACCGGTGGAGGATGTATTTATTCGATATATGGATTTGGCTTCAGAGGCCGCCGTACAAAAACAGCAAAAATTTAAAGCGGATTATATGGACTTTGATATAAAATAAAAGAAAAAATAAGCGATAACATGAGTGCAAAAACTACACTATGTTATCGCTTGTTTTTTCTTTTTATGTATGAAATAAAAATTCAAATCTATCTAATTTGTATTATTTCACAACACGAATTCGAATTACACCGTCAATAGCGGATAATTTCGAAACCATTTCATCGGTTACCGGTGACTCTACATCGAGCATGGTGTATCCGTATTCACCTTTTGATTTATTTGCCATATCTGTGATATTGATTCCCTGATCACCAAATGTAGCTGTAAACTTTGTAATCATGTTTGCAATATTTTTGTGGAAAATTGCTACACGACCAGCCTGATTACATACACCCATGTCAAGTCTCGGGAAGTTTACACTATTAATTATGTTACCATTTTCAAGGTAGTTCATCATCTCTTTCACTGCCATTTTAGCACAGTTATCTTCAGATTCCTCTGTAGATGCTCCAAGATGAGGAATTACAATACAACCCTCTTTTCCAACTGTAGTCGGATTTGGAAAATCAGTAACATATTTGCGAATCTTACCATTTTCGATACCTTCTAAGATATCTGTTTCATTTGCAAGAAGATCTCTTGCGAAGTTGAGAATCACAACACCATCTTTCATCTTTTCGATGGCTTCTTTGTTAATCATACCCTTTGTACTGTCAAGAAGTGGAACATGAACAGTGATAAAATCACATTTTTCATAAATCTCATCTACATTCAATACATGTTTGATATCACGACTTAAATTCCATGCTGCATCTACAGATACATATGGGTCATAACCGTATACTTCCATACCAAAGTGTTTTGCAGTGTTCGCTACCTTTACACCGATGGCGCCAAGACCGATAACACCGAGCTTTTTGTCCTGTAATTCTGTACCGGCAAATTTTTTCTTTTCTTTTTCAGCATCTTTTGCTACATTCTCATTTTCTGTCTGTGCTTTTACCCACTCAATACCACCAACAACATCACGGGAAGCAAGTAGCATACCTGCAAAAACTAGTTCTTTTACTCCGTTTGCATTTGCACCAGGTGTATTGAATACTACAATACCTTTTTCAGCACATTTGTCGAGTGGAATGTTGTTTACGCCCGCTCCGGCTCTTGCAACAGCAAGAAGATTGTCGGAAAGCTCCATCTCATGCATAGAAGCACTTCTTACCAGAATACCTTCCGCAGCATTAACATCTTCTGTCTTTTTAAAATTGTCTTTGAATTTAGCAAGACCAACCTGTGCGATTGGATTTAAACAATAATATTTAAACATGTCTCTTCCTCTTTTCCTTATGCGTTGTTTGCTTCAAACTCTTTCATAAATGCAACTAATTTTTCAACACCTTCGATTGGCATTGCATTGTAAATACTCGCTCTCATACCGCCAACAGATCTGTGACCTTTTAAGTTTTCAAAGCCAGCTTCCTTTGCTTCTTTGATAAACTTAGCATCAAGCTCATCACTTCCGGTAATAAACGGAACATTCATAAGTGAACGGTCTTCTTTGCGCACAGTTCCTTTAAAAAGCTTTGACTCATCAAGGAAATCATAAAGTACAGCAGCTTTTTTCTCGTTGTATTCTTTCATTGCCGCAAGACCGCCCTGTTTTTTAATCCATTTAAACACTTTACCACAGATATAAATACCATATGCAGGCGGTGTGTTATATAATGATTCATTGTCTGCATGAATCTTGTATTTAAGCATGGTTGGTGTGCCAGGTAGCACATCATCTGTAATAAGGTCTTCACGAATAATTGCTATTACAACACCGGCAGGTCCAATGTTTTTCTGTACCCCACCATAAATCACGCCATATTTTTCAACATCCATAGGCTCTGATAAAAAGCAAGATGATACGTCTGAAATCAAAAGATGACCTTTGGTATTTGGTAATTCTTTGAATTTTGTACCATAAATGGTATTGTTTTCGCAAATATATACATAATCTACATCATCCGGAATATCCAGATCAGAACAATCAGGAATATAAGAGAATGTTTCATCTGCAGATGATGCAAGTTCAATCGCTTCTCCATAAATTTTTGCTTCCTGATACGCTTTTTTTGCCCACTGTCCTGTTACAATATAGCCGGCTTTCTTATTTTTCATAAAATTCATTGGGATCATAGCAAACTGCTGGCTTGCTCCACCCTGTAAAAATAATACTTTATAATTATCAGGAATGTTCAGAAGATCTCTTAAATCAGCTTCCGCTTCTTTGATAATGTTATCGTAAGTTTTGGAACGATGGCTCATTTCCATAACCGACATTCCGCTTCCTCTGTAATCTAACATTTCTTCTGCAGCTTCTTTTAATACTTCTTCAGGTAAAACTGCCGGACCTGCTGAAAAGTTATAAACTCTAGACATTTCCTCTTGTCTCCTCTCTTTGATTCCGAAAACATACTTGTGTTTTCGACACATTTAAACTATATTTTACATTTTATACTTTAATACGTCAACGTGTTTTGATAAAAAATTCACACGCATGCTAATAAAAGATAATAACCGGAGTACCGATTTCAACCATTTCATACAATTTGCTGACTACTTTAATCGGGGTATTGATACATCCGTGAGAACCGTTCGTTTTATAAATAGTTCCACCAAACTTGCCACGCCAATTTGCATCATGTATTCCGACACCACCATATACAGGCATCCAATAACTAACCGGGGTCGCATAATCTTCTCCGCGTAAAATACGGTTCCGCTGTTTTGCATAAACAAAACATACTTTCTGCGGTGTCCCCCTTCCAAGGGATGTGTTACCGGTAACAACAGGGGTTTCAATAATCTTATTCCCTTTTTTGTAGTAGTACATGGTCTGATTGGTCAGATCCACTTCTATATAGGTGTTGCCGATATCATCCGTGTTGTAGATATTTGTAAAGGAGTTCTGTGATAATTCAGGTGTACGAGTCACTTGTGCTTTACGTCCAATTACATTCATCAAATATTCCAGTTCTGCCTTCTCATCCAATTTCACGCCATATGTTCCGGTCTCTACAATGACCGTATCACCTCGTGTGGTATGAAACTTTCGTGGCTTATTTACAGTATTGTATTTTTCTGCTAACGATGCCACATATTCTTTAACCTTCTTTTCGTCAAGATAAAAAGAGCCGCTTTCATCAAAGAGAAATTCACCGTTTTCATCGACAGCAATAAAATCACTGATAACAGAACCGTCTATAAATTCTGTTCTATCGCCGAATTCATAGGTTACGGTAGATTCCACATATTGGGCCAGTGATTCCCACATTTTAACAGCCTCTTTCATTTGACTGGTGTGGTCAACCTCAATATAACAACCTTGTTCATATAAATCAATTTCAAAGATGCCGTTATTTAAGTTTTCTTCAATCGCTGTAACCGCTTTTTCGTGACTTAGTAGATTTTTAGTTTCATCATACAAATAATATCCACTTTTATCTTTTCGAATTTCGACAATTTTATCTTTGGGATCTGAGTTATCCGCCAAATATTCTGCATGATCAAGATAGTCTCTAAGTGTCTTGGTGTCATACGAAGTCTCTGGCTGAAGATTTTGGTCTTCAAACGATACTTCTTCACCAAATAACCATTGAAAAAATCGGATTACAGACTGCTCTTTATGAATCTGTTCTAATTGTTTTAAATAATCCTGTTCATACTGGATTTCTTCTAAAGAAAAGGAATAAACATTTCCGTCTTTATCAGTTACGGTATACTCCGGACATATGGTGTCTTTTTTTAATTCTTCATTAACTTCAGCCGGCGTGTGATC
The DNA here is from genome assembly GCA_045588655.1 of Lachnospiraceae bacterium. GTDB lineage: Bacteria > Bacillota > Clostridia > Lachnospirales > Lachnospiraceae > SVFI01. The sequence goes on from JAZNEP010000007.1 coordinate 9,346, forward strand.
GGAAATATAAAATCCATTAACAAAAAGACCGGGCATAAATGTGTCTCTGTATTGGTATTTCACTACGCCGTAACAACCACCGACCACCATTAAAGGAAAAAGCACAAAAATACTAAGTATTATCCAAATCGCTTTTTTCATATGCTATCCTATTTCACTTTTATCTAATACGTATTTCATAATATATTATTTATTCAAATCTTTTTCATCAAATACCTGATCAATCGGTTGTCCGGCAGGAACCATTGGGAACACTTTATCATCCGGATCAATAACGCATTCAATGAGTGTAGGTTTGCGGTTTGCAATGGCTGTTTTTACTACATCAAGCACTTCTTCTTTTTTGGTAACTCGATATGCATCACAGCCGAGACCTTCTGCTACCTTACAGTAATCTACTTTGTCCTGTAACACTGTCTGAGAATATCTGTGATCATAGAATAAAGTCTGCCACTGTCTTACCATACCAAGTACGGAGTTGTTAATAACAACCTGTACAATCGGAATATTATAACGACTTGCAGTTGCAAGCTCATTCATATTCATACGAAAACAACCATCACCTGCAATGTTAATTACTGTTTTGTCAGGATTTCCAACTGCAGCACCAATACATGCGCCAAGACCATAACCCATGGTTCCGAGTCCACCGGAGCTTAAGAAGGTACGTGGCTTGGTATAGTGATAATACTGTGCGGCCCACATCTGATGTTGTCCTACATCGGTAGTAATTACTGCATTTCCTTCGGTTGCCTTATCAATCTGCTCAATAACATAAGGACAAGTCAGAACCTCCGTGTTATAACCAAGTGGGAAGGTTTCTTTTAATTCTAAAATCCGAGCTTTCCACTGTGGATGCGCTTTTTGTGACAGTTTTGAATTAATCGCATTCAGTGCATCTTTGAGATCTCCGATAACCGATGCATCGGTGCGGATGTTTTTATTGATTTCCGCAGCATCTATATCGATATGTACGATTTTGGCTTTGGATGCAAAGGTATTAGGATTTCCGATAACACGGTCTGAGAAGCGCGCACCGAGCGCAATCAGAAGATCACATTCGGAAACACCCAGATTGGAGGCTTTTGTACCATGCATACCAATCATACCGGTATACATTTCATCATATCCGTTAAAGGCACCTTTTCCCATTAGTGTATCGCAAACCGGACAATCCAGTTTCTTTGCAAGCTCTGCAACCTGCTGAGATGCTCCGGAAAGAACCACTCCACCCCCGATATACATATACGGTTTTTCAGCCTGTTCCATTAGAGCAACGACTGCATCTATATCGGCTTCTGTAAAACAGTTTTCGTATTCCGGTTCCTGCGCAGGTTCGTAGGTATATTCACAAGTATTGGCTGTAACATCCTTTGTAATATCGACAAGTACAGGTCCCGGTCTTCCGCTTTTAGCAATTTTAAATGCTTTACGAATGGTCGGAGCAAGTTCATTGATATCTTTTACAATATAGCCATGCTTTGTGATTGGCATTGTGACACCTGCAATATCCACTTCTTGGAAAGAGTCTTTTCCAAGTGCAGGAAGATTAACATTTGCTGTGATTGCTACAACAGGAATGCTGTCCATGTATGCTGTCGCAATACCTGTGACAAGGTTGGTGGCACCGGGACCGCTGGTAGCCATACATACACCGACTTTCCCTGTCGATCTGGCATATCCATCCGCTGCATGTGCTGCACCTTGTTCGTGTGATGTTAAAACATGTTTGATTTCATCTGAATGTTTATAAAGAGCGTCATAAATATTTAAGATAGTTCCACCCGGATATCCAAACACGGTATCAACACCCTGTTCTTTAAGACATTCTATAACAATTTCTGATCCAGTCAGCTGCATAAAATCTTTACCTCCCAATTATGTATCCTTAGTTGTTCTTCGGTACTTCAAGGATGGCTCCTCTGTTACCGCTTGTTACCATCTCACGGTATCTTGAAAGATAGCCGGATGTAACTTTTGGCTCTCTAGGTGTCCAAGAAGCTTTTCGGTTTGCCATTTCCTCTTCGGAAACATCAATGTCAAGTGTCATTGCAGGGATGTTAATCTTGATGATGTCACCTTCCTGAACAAGTGCGATAGGTCCACCCACCGCTGCTTCCGGTGAAACATGTCCAATAGAAGCACCTCTGGATGCACCGGAAAATCTTCCGTCTGTAATAAGTGCTACAGAAGAACCAAGTCCCATACCTGCGATTGCTGAAGTTGGATTTAACATTTCACGCATACCAGGTCCGCCTTTTGGTCCTTCGTATCGGATTACAACGACATCTCCTGCTACGATTTTACCGCCTGTAATTGCTGCGATTGCATCTTCTTCACAATCAAATACTCTGGCCGGTCCTTCGTGTACCATCATTTCTTCTACAACTGCAGAACGTTTTACAACACTTCCGTCCGGAGCCAGATTTCCTTTTAATACAGCAAGACCACCAGTTTTGCTATATGGATTGGAATTTGGACGAATAACTTCTTCGTTTTTGTTTGTTACACCACTGATACATTCACCGATTGTTTTACCTGATACGGTCATACAATCTGTATTTAAAAGTCCAAGCTCTGCCAGTTGGTTCATTACTGCGTATACACCACCAGCTTCGTTAAGATCTTCCATGTAAGTCGGACCAGCTGGTGCAAGGTGACAAAGATTTGGTGTTTTTTCACTAATATCATTTGCAAATGCAATATCAAAATCAAAACCGATTTCATGCGCAATTGCAGGAAGATGAAGCATACTGTTTGTGGAACATCCAAGTGCCATATCTACTGTAAGTGCATTTAAAATAGCCTCTTTTGTCATGATATCTCTTGGGCGGATATCTTTTCTGTACATTTCCATTACAGCCATGCCTGCATGTTTTGCAAGTTTAATACGTTCAGAATACACGGCTGGAATCGTACCATTTCCTGCAAGCCCCATACCGAGTGCTTCTGTCAGACAGTTCATGGAGTTCGCTGTGTACATTCCTGAACAGGAACCACAGGTAGGACATACCTTTTCCTCAAATTCACGTACCTGTTCTTCTGTCATAGAACCGGCCGCATGAGCACCTACTGCTTCAAACATAGATGACAGGCTGCGTTTTTGTCCGTTGACACGTCCTGCAAGCATTGGACCACCTGAAACAAATACAGTCGGAACATTTACTCTGGCTGCGGCCATCAAAAGTCCCGGTACGTTTTTATCACAGTTTGGAACCATAACAAGTGCATCAAACTGGTGAGCAAGCGCCATACACTCTGTAGAGTCTGCAATCAAATCTCTCGTCACCAGGGAATATTTCATTCCCACATGTCCCATTGCAATACCATCACATACCGCAATTGCCGGAAATACAACCGGAACACCACCGGCCTGTGCAACACCGAGCTTAACTGCTTCCACAATCTTATCTAGATTCATATGTCCCGGTACAATTTCATTATATGAGCTGACAATACCAACAAGTGGTTTGTCCATTTCTTCCTGTGTCATTCCTAGCGCATTCAATAAAGATCTGTGTGGCGCCTGTTTCATACCTTTTTTGATGTTATCACTTTTCATCTTTTTTGCCTCCTACTTTATTTCGTGATTCTTTCACAAATCAGATCACCCATTTTTACTGTTCCGACCTGAGTCACCTGTTTTTTACCTTCTTCATTCTGTGGCATAATATCAATGGTTCGATATCCTTCTGTGAGTACCTGTTTTACCGCACTATCAATTGCATCAGCTTCTTTATCCAGATCAAAGGTATAGCGAAGCATCATAGATGCACTAAGAATGGTAGCAATTGGATTTGCAATTCCCTGTCCTGCAATATCCGGAGCAGATCCACCACTTGGTTCATACAGACCAAACTTGGTATCATTTAAGCTCGCAGAAGCCAGCATTCCGATGGAACCGGTTACCATACTTGCTTCATCAGAAAGAATGTCACCAAACATATTTTCCGTTAGAATGACGTCAAACTGGGCAGGATCTTTCACAAGCTGCATCGCACAGTTATCAACTAACATATGTTCAAGGGTTACATCCGGATAGTCTTTTGCCACTTCCTCAACGATTTTTCTCCAAAGTCTGGAAGAATCAAGTACATTTGCTTTATCAACGCTCGTCACTTTCTGACGACGTTTTCTTGCAATATCAAAACCTTTGATAGCGATTCTACGAATTTCATTCTCAGAATATGTAAGTGTATCAATGGCTTTTAGCTCTCCGTTTTCCTCAAAAGTCTTTCTTTCACCAAAGTACAAACCGCCTGTCAGTTCTCGCATAATCATCATGTCAAACCCTTTTTCACTGATTTCTGTTTTGAGCGGACAAGCTGCTGCGAGTTCTTCATAAAGAACGGCAGGTCTTAAATTTGCAAATAAATTTAATGCTTTGCGGATTTTTAATAAACCAGCTTCCGGACGTTTTTCCGGTGGAAGCTTATACCATGGAGATGTTTGTGTGTTACCTCCAATAGATCCCATAAGCACTGCATCCGCAGATTTTGCAGTTGCAATCGCTTCTTCTGTAAGAGGAACTCCATGTACATCGATAGATGCTCCTCCCATTAAAATATCTTCAAAATTTATCTCATGTCCATAAACAGAAGCTACCTTTTCAAGTACTTTCTTTGCTTCTGTAACAACTTCCGGTCCGATACCGTCACCCGGAATACATACGACATTCATATTCATGCTAAAATTCCTCCTGACTCTGATTTTCAACTATCTACTAGTTTACATGAAAACACTTTTAATATCAATCAATTTTATACCAAAACGGTCTACTATAACTATTATGTATAACGGATATGCTCACTAGTTATTTTGTCCTACCAGATGATTAATAAACTGTTGAGCAGTACGCCCTGATATGCCACCGTGAGCAAGTTCCCACGCATTTGCCTGCAGATTCAGCTCTTTTTCCGGAATATCGATTCCTTCACGACGTGCAAGTTCACCTACAATGTTGAAATATTCCTTCTGCGTTGGTTTGGAATAATTGATTGTTACACCAAAACGATGTACAAGAGAAAGCTTTTCTTCCACTGTATCAGATCGATGAATATCATTCATGTGTTCCATGTCATTTCTGTCGTTCCAGTTTTCTTTAATCAGATGGCGTCGATTCGAAGTTGCATAGATTAGAATATTATCAGGTTTTGTCTCTACTCCGCCTTCAATTACTGCTTTCAAAAACTTATATTCAATCTCGAATTCTTCAAACGATAAATCGTCCATATAAATGATAAATTTATAATTTCGGTTTTTTATTTGTGCAATAACATTGGAAATATCTTTAAACTGATGCTTGTAAATTTCAATCATCCGAAGTCCCTTGTCATAATATTCATTTACAATCGCTTTAATGCTTGTGGATTTACCGGTTCCGCTATCTCCAAATAAGAGGACATTGTTCGCTTTTTTTCCGTTAACAAAGGCTTCTGTATTATCAATCAGCTTTTTCTTCTGAATTTCATAACCAACCAGGTCAGACAGCATCACTTTATCCATATTGTTGATTGGATGGAACGATACCGGACCGGAAATCTGCTTATCTTCAATACGAAATGCTTTATTCAAACCAAACATACCGACACCATAATCTTTGTAGAAGTCTGTTATCGCATCAAAAAACGCATCTTCATCCTTCGTTTTTTCAAGTTTTTCACTGAGAACCTGTACTTTCTCACTTACATTTTTATTGTACATAAATTCTTTTTTACCGATTGCTTTATAATTTGATAAAGTACGGAAGCAATCAATTCCGAGTTTTGTTTCAATTTCTGAAAAATCAAACAGAAACAGATTGCGAAACACACGAAAATCATTCTTTGCAAAGGTATTTACAGTTCCATCATTTGCACCAACTTTTTCACAAGTCAAGCTAAATGGATTCTCGTTTGTAATCAGTAAAAAGGTAAGATAATTGTGCCAAAGATTTTTATCAAAACCATAATCTGTAGACACTTCTAATATACGTTTTAGCTGCGTATAGATATCTTTTATTAGCTGCGCTTTGTCAGAGGTGTTTTCGTCGAAGCGGCGAAATATTTCACCAAGCTGCATAAGAATTGTATCCTCGCTCATATTTCCATATAGAATCAATTTTGAAATTTCTTTATACATGCGTGCTCCTTTAGTCTATAAACATTTATTCAAAAAATTTTACCTTATAAATTGATACCATGTCAAGAAAACGTACATACTAAACATTAGGAAAAATGAAAGGAAGGTTACGGATGGAAAAGCTTTTTAACCTAAAAGAAAATGGGACAAGTGTAAAAACCGAAATTCTAGCAGGATTTACCACGTTTATGACCTTGGCTTATATTCTTGCACTGAATCCAAATTTGCTGACCGGATTTGGAGCGAACGGCGGTCAATCTCTTTGGAATGCAGTATTTTTATCTACTTGTATTGCGTCAGCTATTGCCATGTTTGCCATGGCTTTTTTGGCAAACAAACCATTTGCGCTGGCACCGGGTATGGGACTGAATAGTTTTTTTGCTATTGTTACATCCAATATAGCCTCTATTACTGGTCTGACTTATCTTGACGCATATCAGGCAGCTTTGACAATTATTTTAGTAGAAGGTCTTGTTTTTGTTGTATTGTCTTTGTCGAATGTGCGGGAAAAGATTGTGAATGCAATTCCACTAGGGATTCGTTTTGGAATTGCTCCGGGAATTGGTATGATGCTTTTAAATATAGGTCTTGGATCTAATGCAGGAGTTTATAATGCAGAAGGTGATGTTTTTTATGTGTTACGCGATTTTTTAGGAAATCTGACCCCTTCTATTACTCAAAAAGCAATGCAAGACTCCTATCCGAAGATGATACTGACAGTAATAACTATGTTTATCGGTTTTTTTGCGATGATCATTTTGTCTGTAAAAAAGGTACGTGCCTGTGTTTTTTATGGTATGTTTATCTCATGTATCATATATTGGATAGGTGAAATTTGGTTTCTTGGTATAAATCCGTTTGCATCTCTTAACACAGCATCATTTATTCCACCTGTTCAAGATTTAGTCGAAACCACATTGTTTCAATTTGATATAAAAAGTTTTATTTCCATCGGATGGTTTACAGTTATTACTCTCATTCTTACATTTTGTGTGATTGATATGTTTGATTCTATCGGCGTATTTGTTGGAACTGCACAAAGAGCCGGATTGCTGGATGAAAATGGAAAAATGCCAAAAATGAAAGAAGCTCTTTTATCGGATGCGATTGGAACTTTGGCAGGTGCATGTACCGGAACTTCAACAGTCACCACATATGTAGAATCAGCCGCTGGTGTGGAAGTTGGCGGAAAAACCGGTTTAACTGCACTTACAACCGCAGTATTGTTTCTTGCTTCCGCATTTCTGGCTCCAATCGCAGCAATCATTCCTGCTCCGGCAACATCTGCTGCATTAATCTATGTAGGAGTTCTGATGCTTGGCGTATTAAGTAAAATTGATTTTCAGGATATTACCCAGATGGTTCCTGTTACTTTGATGCTGATTGTGATCCCAATTTCCGGATCAATCGGACATGGTATCGGTATTGCGCTCATCAGTTACTCTGTTTTATGTTTTTTTACAGGACATGCAAAGAAAGTTTCACTATTAACCTATGTGATATCACTGATTTTCCTGATTAAATTTTTTCTTGTTGTGTAATTCAAGAACGAAAGGAGCTGTTGCTCCACAGATGAATGAGTCATCTATTTTGCAACAGCCCCTTTCTTATGAACATACGTCTCTTTTTCTATTCTTTTTTTGTTCTTTATCCTGATACATACGTAAATCTGCTTCGTTTAATAAGTCTTGTAACTTATATCCCTTTTCTGCATATATCATACCGACTGCTATTTCACAACAGATGTTGTCATCAAGTGTATTTAGTCGGTCAAGTTCCTGCTCCCAAGACATTTTTAATTGATTTATTTGTAGTTGTGTAAAATTACAAGCCACCACTAAAAATTCATCTCCGCCAATACGATAACCATGGACATCCGGTCCTGTTATCTTGCGAATACTATCTGCAGCTTTGATGATCAACTTATCTCCGGCTTCATGTCCATAAGTATCATTCATTTTTTTTAGGTCATTAACATCAAAGTTAAAAATGGCAATGGAATCAAGATGGTTATATTCCGTTTCCAACATCAACATATATTTTCTTTTATTATACATTCCTGTTAATCTATCGTGTTCACTGTCATAGACCAGTTTTTCACGCATCATACCATTTTCGATGTATAATCGAATCACACTAAGAAGTGTTTCTTCAGAGATGGATTCTCGATCCATTTTTTCATTTTCTGTATAATATAGTGCATAGTCTTGATCCGATATTGTACCTTTACAAAGTAGACCAAGCAAAGTGTCCGTAATAGGTTCCTTGCTGTAGGCCTGTGTGGCTTTATTGTAAGTAACAATGCGTTCGCTATTTTCATATTTTATTTTAAGCATCACTTTGTCTATTTTAAATAGATCTGCAAGAATCGGAAGCAATTCATGATAGGAACCTTGTAGTTTCTCAAGAATTGCAGTCTGAAACTTAGATAGCTTTTTGAAAAAAGACATATATTTGCTGACGTCACGATTTAAAGTCATATACTCCGTAATATCCGTCAGATGATGAATCTGATAAAGATGCCCGTCTTTTTCAAATAGTCCCGATACCACTTTGAAATATAATCTGTTTTCATGATCGATGGTTTCCCATTCAATTGGCATATCAAGACTGAGCGTTGGACATTCCTCCAACCATACAAGAATATCTTTTTTGGTTTCACCGGTCAGATCACGATGGTATATTTTTTGAAAAAAGAAATCTGCATATGCAATTTTATTATGCTCCATATCAATTATGACAATTCCACCGCCGATATCATTTGTCATAAATCCGGCAATATGCTTTTTAAAAGCCATATCCATCACCTTCTTATTCAATCGTTAGAATGTCGGAAAAACCAGTCATCTCAAACACTTCCATAACTGTTTCGTTGACATGTGTTACAACCATGGTTCCTTGCTTACGATTCATGGTTTTTTGTGCTAATAGAATAACACGAAGTCCTGAACTTGCAACATAATGACAATTTGCCATATCAATAATCAGTTCTTTGATATCCTCGGAAAGCTCTCCTTCAAGTATGCCTGAGAGCTCATTCGCAGCCATAGTATCAAGACGTCCGTTTAAAAGAATCCATTTTTTATTTGCTTCATTTTTTATATCAATATTCACAATGATTCCTCCAACTTTACCATGTTTTGGAAAGTGTTAATCTGTTTTTTTTATCCGTATAATCATACTCTACAGTATCCATATTATTTTTTACCATAAAAATACCAAGTCCACCAATTTCTCTATCTTCTGCAGAAAGTGAGATATCCGGATTTTCATTGGATAAAGGATTAAAAGGGGCTCCATAATCCGATATACACACCGTCGCCTTGCCACCTTTCGAATGGGTAGCTGTCTCTGTGACGAGATGAACTGTGCATTCACCGGACTTCAAGGGATATGCATAATTTGCAATATTAATAAAAATTTCTTCTACGGACACACAAATTTGTGCAACTGTTTTTTTCGGGCAAGCACACTCGCTTAGTTTTTCTTCAATAAACTCAAGTAGTTTATGCAGTTGTGAGACATCTGCTCTAAGTACAAGCTGACTGTTATTTTGTTTCATAAAAACCCCTTATAAATCACTTAAAAACTGTAAAGAACGTTTTAACTCTTCAAGTCCTCTTACTTCTACCAGAACACTTGTATCTGAAAAATGTGTGTTATAAATCTTTTTGAAATAGTTCCAATCAATTTTTCCCTCCCCAATAGGCAGGTGAAGATCCTGTAAAAAATCATTATCATTAATATGGATATGCTTTACATACGGAGCAAATGCGCTAATCCAATCATCAATCCTCGCCGGATCTCCAAATGCATGTGCATGTCCATAATCGAAACAAATGCCAAAATTAGAATAAACAGAAAGATTTTTAGCCAGTTGTTCCAATAATTCATAGGACATATCAAACATATTCTCAATATAGATATTTAACTCATTATATTTAGAAAGTTTTTCTTTCCAATATACAGTATTTCGTTCCAACCATGATTGACAATAACTTTCCGAATGAAAATTTGCAATAAAATTTGTATGAAAAACAATAGCGGATGCTCCGAGTTGTTTTGCAATCAACAGACTTTGTTCGACTCGTTTATCTGAAACCATATAAATTTGCGGATCATCCGATGCTACATTTATATCAAAAAAGGCGCCGTGCATCATTCGATAGGCCGGTAAATCATTATGTATCATATAAGACTGCACAATCTCCTGACATGCCTTATCATCTTCCAAAAGCGTAGGAACATAAAAATCATTGTATTCAAATCCACAATGATATGTTTGCGCCAGCAAAATACTTTGCTCTATTTGATTGTGTTCCGGAATCATCAGCAATTTCTCTATTTTCATTTCTCTTTCCGACTCAGGCAGAGCATGGTGATATCGTCTACCTGACTTACCCCTTCTGCAAATTGATCGACACTATCATAAATCTTTTTAAGAAACAAATCAGATTTGTCAATATGACTTATGTTTTCATTGAGTGCTTTCATCAATCGCTGTTCACTAAACAGTTCTTCCCTTTTGTTGATAGCTTCTGTTACACCATCCGTGTATAAATACAGAACATCTCCGGAGTCCAACCGGATGCTCTGCTGTTGATACGTAATATCTTCCATCATTCCGAACACAAGGTTTGCTTTCATCTGCATACGTTCAAAGAGCCCGTCTTTCTTCATTAAGTACGGCGGCGTGTGACCTGCATTCACGTAGGTAAGTACACTGGTATTTAAATCAAGAACACATAGAAATGCAGTAACAAACATTCCTTCGTCATTTTTGTAGCACAACTGATTATTTACCCGATACGCCACTTCATCTAAAGCCAAACCTAAGGAGGCATAATTTTTTATATGTATTTTGGCCATGCTCATAAAAAGCGCAGCCGGAATACCTTTGCCGGATACATCTGCAACAAGAAAACACAGATGTGACTCATCGATCAAAAAAATATCATAAAAGTCTCCGCCAACCTCTTTAGCTGGTCTTACATTGGCCATTACATAAATATCTTTTAGTGCATGAAATGGTGAGAAATCTTTTTCCAGACAGCCAACCTGAATTTTGGTGGCAACAGCCAGTTCTGATTTTATACGTTCCTGTTCCCTTATCAGTGTGGCTGTTTTTTGGTACAGCATATTCATAAATGTACCGTAGACGCTCCTGTTTTTTTCTGCAATGGAAAAAAACTCTTCTTTGGAAATGTTGGAACAGATCACAGAACATAGGGCTCGCACTGTTGCACCACGTTTATCATCATTAATTAAACCAAGCTCACCGATAATGTCACCTTCACCCAGAAGATTTACTCGCTCATTTCTGTCATTTAATACTTCTGCCTGTCCTTGTTGAATGATGTACATTCCATCTTCGGAATCGGCTCCCAGTGTCACAATATTTTCCCCTTTAGTAAAACGTACCTCACGCACCGTTGAAAATTCTTTAAAATGTTCTATATTCATCCGATATCCTCACCATATATGTGTGACATTTTATTACTATATTTTACCTTACGCAGGAATATACTGTCAACTTATCGAACATAGTAAAACACGTAGAAAATATGTATAGAAAAAACGCATAAAAAAACGTCAGTGAAATATAATCACTGACGTTATAATTTACCGATATTACATTATTCAGCGTCCGGCTTTTCTACCTGAGCAATTGCTGTTTTATTCATTGGAATACGGCAATTTTTGTTATTACCGAATTCAACAATTACTGTATTCTGTTCATCATCAATATCAATGACAATTCCATAGAAACCACTTGTGGTTAGAACACTGTCACCAACTGACATCGAAGATAACATAGCGTTAATGCGTTTCTGTTCTTTTTTCTGTGGACGTGAAAAACAAAAATAAAAGAATACAACAAAAACAACAACATATGATACAAGGATAAGACCTGACCCGGTTGCTGTCGGTTCAGCTGCTAATAAAATTCCCATGTAAAAACCTCCGTTTATGTTTTAAATTTTCGTACTAGAAGATATCATACACAAATTATGGAAGATGTGCAAGTAAAACATTGATTTTGGAGCTATCTTCTATTCACCTGCTGACATACTGTCGAGCAGATCTTTTTTGTAGGAAGAAAATCTGCCTTCGTCAAGCGCAGTCCTTATATCTTCCATCATATGATTATAAAAATACAGATTATGCAATACACAAAGACGCATCCCCAGCATTTCTTTTGCTTTTAAAAGATGTCGGATGTATGCTCGTGAATAACGTTTGCATGCTGGACATTGACACTCTTCTTCAATCGGCCTATCATCCAGTTCATATTTCGCATTAAACAGATTAATTTTTCCGTACTTTGTATATAGATGTCCATGTCGACCGTTTCTGGAAGGATATACGCAGTCGAAAAAATCAATACCACGTTCTACTGCTTCTAAAATATTGGCCGGTGTACCAACTCCCATCAGATAGCGAGGTTTTTCTATTGGAAGGTATGGCGTGGTCTCCTCAATGACATAATACATTTCATCATGTGATTCGCCTACAGCTAATCCACCGAGTGCATATCCCTGTAAATCAAACTCAGCAATTCGCTTTGCATGTTCCACACGAATATCCTTATAAATCGCCCCTTGATTAATACCAAACAACCATTGTTGTTTATTGATCGTATCTTCTAACGTATTTAAACGATTCATTTCTCTTTGACATCGTTCCAACCATCTTGTGGTTCGATCTACGGAATTTTTTACATAAGTATAGTCAGCTTTGCTTGGTGGACATTCATCAAATGCCATTGCAATTGTAGAAGCCAAATGTGACTGAATCTGCATACTTTCTTCCGGTCCCATAAAAATTTTACGTCCATCAATATGGGAACTAAAATAAACACCCTCTTCTTTGATTTTTCGAAGTCCTGCAAGTGAAAACACTTGAAAACCACCGGAATCTGTAAGAATCGGCTTGTCCCATACCATAAATTTTTGTAAGCCGCCTAATTTGTGAACCACTTCATCTCCCGGTCTTACATGGAGATGGTAAGTGTTGGATAATTGAATTTGTGTACCAATTGCTTCAAGATCTTCGGTTCCGACTGCACCTTTAATTGCTGCAATTGTTCCCACATTCATAAAAACCGGAGTCTGAACCACACCGTGCGGCGTTGTAACAACTCCGCGCCGGGCATTTCCTTCCTGTTTTATCACTTTAAACATGATTATTTCTCCATTTCTTCATCATAATTATTGTTGTTCTAACAACTCTGCTGTAAATTCTTCAAGTGTTATATCATGATCATACATGTATTTGGCTGCTGATTTACCTACATAACGAAAATGCCACGGTTCAAATGCAATTCCGGTAATATCTTCTTTACCACTAGGATAGCGTAGAATAAAACCATATTCATAACTATGCATAGCAAGCCATTTTCCAGCCTGTGTATCCGCAAAACCTTCCGTCAGAGTTGTATACGTATCTGATGTAATGTCAAGTGCCAATCCAATCTGGTGTTCTGACGATCCCGGCACAGTAACTACTTGTGCTGTCTTGCGATAAGATTCCAAATAAGATAACTTATTTTTCATATACGATTTAATTTTTCGACTAAATAGATAAATCTGTCGTTCATAATCTCTGTAAGGAGAACGTATCTCGAGTGTTACGCCATCCGCTTTGGCTGCCTGCATCATTTGCTGAAGCTCAGGAATAATACGTTCATCACATTTCATACTACCTTTGCTTGTTTTTAGCACACCAAGTGTCAGTTCATAATCCTCCGGAATAGAGTGTTGTTTATTTACGAGCACAAGGTTCCAATCATCTTTATCGAACGAACGGATATCTATTTCATCAACTACATCCGTTTCTGAATCATCTACCGCGGTATATTCTGAGTTCATTACATCATCTAATGTAAAGGCGATTTCTTCTGTTGCAATCGCATCCGCTCCTTCTTTCTCAGAGGTGGTCGGCTCAGTTTTATAGATGAAACTATTATTTATTGTAAATATAAAAATAACGCAAAATATACATAGTATCTTTCGTATATTTATCCTTTTTTTCATCGTTAATCCATCCCACATTTTACATTCAACATACATTTTAAATCATATCATATCAAAATACGCTTTGCAAACATTACTACCTTAGCGTATAATTATTGTGTTTGTTTCTTTATGAGATATAATTAATACAATGAGAGATTGATTTAGAAATAGAATATAAATAGATTTTTATAAAATTGGAGGTATTTTACATGGCAGGTTCTATGTTAGGAAAACATTTTACTATACAGACATTCGGTGAGTCGCATGGGGAAGGAATTGGTGTGGTTGTGGACGGATGTCCGGCCGGACTTTCTCTTTCAGCAGAAGATATTCAAATATATTTAAATCGTCGAAAACCGGGACAAAATAAATTTGCGACGCCACGAAAAGAGGCCGATGAAGTAGAAATATTGTCCGGTGTTTTTGAAGGAAAGACTACCGGTACTCCGATTGCACTTCTTGTACGCAACACGTCGCAGCGTTCCGGGGATTATTCTGAGATTGCATCCTACTATAGGCCTGGACATGCAGATTATACATTTGATCAGAAATTCGGTTTCCGTGATTATAGAGGTGGTGGTCGCTCTTCCGGTCGTGAAACAATTGGTCGTGTGGCGGCCGGTGCAATCGCACTTAAACTTTTGAAGGAACTTGGTATTCGAGTTTGCGCGTATACACGTTCCATTGGTCCAGTTTCAATTGATGATACCAAGTTCAATGAAAACGCCATCTATAACACACCAACTTCTATGCCAGATGAGAACGCATCTAAGCTGGCAGAAGCATATTTAGAAGAATGTATGCACAACCATGATTCATCCGGTGGTGTCATAGAATGTATTGTAAAGGGTGCTGTAGCAGGTATCGGAGAACCTGTCTTTGACAAACTGGATGCAAATCTCGGAAAGGCAATCATGTCAATCGGTAGTGTGAAGGCCTTTGAAATTGGCGATGGTATCTCGGTAGCTACAAATCGCGGGTCTGAGAATAATGATGCTTTTGTCCTGCAAGATGGGCAAATCATAAAGGAAACCAATCACAGTGGTGGTATTTTGGGTGGAATCAGTGATGGAAGTGACATCATACTCCGCGCTTACATTAAACCTACTCCTTCCATTTTCAAAGAGCAGCATACCGTAAATAAATCCGGTGAAAATATTTCGATTGAAATAAAGGGGCGCCATGATCCGGTCATTGTTCCTAGAGCTGTCGTTGTGGTTGAAGCTATGACTGCGCTTACATTGATTGACCTGATGATGGAAAATGCTACATCAAAGCTGGAACACTTAAAAAAAATATATCTGTAAAAGATAGTTCTATAGCATTTGAGTGACTTCATCAATCGTACATTGATAAAGTTTCATAAGCTCATCATGCTGTGCTTTCACAAAAGCTAATTTTTCACTATTATTGTCGGCAAAATATTCTTTGCCGACTTTCTCTATCTTAGCTGCAAAATCTGAAAGTTTAACGGCTCCTATATTTAAGGATGCAGACTTTAAGGAATGTACATGAGTGATATAGTTTTTCCAGTTCTCCCCATCATAATTTTCGTTTAATTGCTGAACTTTATTTTTATATCCGTCACAATATATCTCCAGAAATTCATGATACATTTCTTCGTTGTGTCCACAATATACATAACCAACTTTTCTATCTAAGAATACTCCGATATCTTCACAGGTTTGGTCTTTCAACACCATGGAATTTTCTACACCTTTTGTAACATTTGCAACAGAAATTTTGTGTGACGGAAGATATTGCACAAGCATCTGTTCTAACTGTGTTATCTCGATCGGTTTACTGAGGTAATCATCAAATCCATTATTTAAATAGAGTTCTTTTGCTCCCGAAATGGCATTGGCAGTCAAAGCAATTACTATCGTCTTTTTCTTCAAATCCATTTCAATCATTTTCTTTAGAGTCTCAATTCCATCCATCTCCGGCATCATATGATCAAGCAAAACAATGTCATAGTTATTTTGAGACATATATTTCAGACAATCTTCTCCGCTTACACAAGTTGTAACCTTCGCCTTGGTAGACTTCAAGAGACTTGACATAACAAAAAGGTTCATATCATAGTCATCCACAACTAAAATTTCAGCGTTTGGAGCTATAAAGCTTTCAACATATGATTCTGTTAAATAAGCTGATTGAGTTGCTTTGAAATCACCGATTTCTTGCGCATTAATAACCTGTTGTGGTATATAAACCGTAAATGTTGAACCTTCACCATATGTACTTTCTACCTCAATGCGACCATTCATACACTCAATTAATCGGTGTGTAATGGCAAGACCCAATCCGCTTCCTTCAATGCTTCGATTTTTTTTAATATCCAGTCTTTGAAAATTTATAAATAGCTTCTTTAAGTCTTCTTCTTTGATTCCTACTCCCGTATCAGTTACCTTAATGATCAAGGTTGTCATTTTATCAGAACGCTGCTCCTGTGTGACAGAGAATGAAATCTTTCCTTTTTCTGTATACTTTACTGCATTGTTAAGAATGTTAATCATAATCTGACGAATGCGAACGCTATCTCCGGATAACACACTTGGTAAGTTCTTATCGATGTCTGTGTGAAAGGATAAACTTTTTTCTTTTACAGAATACAGAATCATATTAACAATATCATTCAGCAATCGGTCTAATTGATAATGCTCACTCACTACTTCAATTTTTCCTGCTTCAATCTTAGAAAAATCAAGAATATCATTAATTAAAGCTAATAAACTGGAGCTTGCATTTTTTATATTTTGAGAATAAGATTTAATTTCACTATCCGTGCACTCACGCAATACCATTTCATTCATACCAATAATTGCATGAAGAGGGGTACGTATTTCGTGGGACATATTTGCCAAAAACGCACTCTTGGCGTGATTTGCATGTTCTGCTTCCTCTTTTGCAATACGTAATTCTTCGCTTTCCTGTGCCTTTTCTGCTGTAATAAAGAGATAAACACCTACAATAATAAAAAGAATTAAAAGCAAACCAAATACCCATAAAACAAGTGTTGTAATATACATAACCCCTTCGGAAACCGCATCTTCCGGTACAATTCCTACCACGTACATTCCATATTGTGATAACTCTGAAACCATCAGAAAATAATTGTTCTCTTTGCATTCTATGTAAGTACTGGCTGCTGTTGCTATAGTCATTTTGTTTCGAATAATAGCAAAAGAATCCTGAAGCTCTGTTTTCTGCCAAAATTCCTCACTATAGATATCTTCTATAAATGGTACGATGATTTCATGGTCTGCACTAGCCCAAAGAATCTGTCCTTGTCCATTATAACAGTCTAATCCAAATGTATTTTTTATAACCGCTTCATCATATAGCTTGTAGAGAACATACTTTACATTATCCCCATTGTATATCGGTACAGAAAACATCATACCCATATCTTTTCGATATGAAACCGCCTCATTTCCACGAAAAGAATCACGAATACCTTCAAATTCATTTAATACAATAGGATTACCTGATATAATCTCTCCATCCAGTGCCACTATACCCCCGGAAATACCCTCTTGCTCCTGCATCACCGTTTGTAGTACCTGGTCCATCATCTCACTGTTATTCTGAACTGCATTTGCGATATTTTTTAATTGTATAAATTGTATCATGATACTTTGCTCCACATGTTCTGCTAACATGTTTGCTTGTTCCGTCAACTGATTTTCAATATTATCGGTTAACATTTGGTTCATTTTATAACCAAGCATGGAACCAACAACCAGCATGATAACTAGCAGAAGGGTTATACCAAGTATCGTATGAGTACTTAATATTTTTCTATTTTTCATAAAGCTTTACACCTTCAACATACCAATCAAACGCATTTAAAAGCATTTCATCCGGCATATTTTCCCCTATATTGATTCTTAAATTGCCATCCATATCCATAACAGGACCGTAAAACACATCATAGGTTCCGTCCCAAAGTTCTTCCATTTTTTCTATTAAAATTTCTTCCGTTCCTGCTTTTACATTTGTTGTAAGCGGCGCTAAATCAACAAGTCCTGTTTCTGCACCTTCCCAATATTGCTTAGATTGGAACTTTCCTTGCAGACATTTTAATAACTGCGGAGTGTAAAATTCCTCCCAGTGCCAAATAGCTGCTGTTAGGTAACTGTCCGGGTAGTCCTTGCTATTGTCCATGTTATATCCAATTGACCATATTCCGCGACTTTCTGCCACATCAAGTGGTGCAACCGTATCACAATGCATAGCAAGAACATCTACATTATATTCATCAATCAGTGTATTAGCCGCAATCGCATTTGCCTTGTCATCTGTCCAAGACTCACTCCAGTATACATTTACTACCGCATCCGGATTCACTGAACGCACACCAAGTGTAAATGCATTGATACCACGATTAACCTCATCAATAGGAAATGCAGCAACATATCCAATCGAATTGGATTCTGTTTGCAAACCGGCCACAATTCCACACAAATAGCGCATCTGATAGATTCTCCCGAAATAGGTAGAAATATTTTGTTCAGTTTTCACCCCTGTTGCATGGAAAAACATAATTTTTGGGTTTTTCTTTGCCACCTGCGAAATATAATCTCCATAATCAAAAGAATTGCATAGAATAATTTCGCAACCCTGATCAATCATCTCTTGCATGGTAGTAACACAAGTATCATCAAACGGAACATTTTCTTTATAAATTATTTTTAAATTCAGCTCATCGGCCGTCTTACAGATACCTTCGAAATGAGACTGTCCCCATCCTTTATCATTAATAGTTCCGTTTAATATAAATCCAACTTTCGTTATTTTCTTCGTAACTTCAGTATCCTGTTCGTTACCATGCATCATAAGCATTCCAATGATAATAATTATCAAAACCGCAATTGAAATTATGGTAATTTTTTTCATTGCCCTACCCTCATAATTCGTATACAATTAGTTCGCTATACTGTGCATAATCTCTTTCAAAGCCAATGGTAAAAACGGCTTTGTAATATAATCATCAACGCCATACTTTGCTGCTTTTTCCAGCGTTTTAAAATTCTTATCGCCTGTCATAAATACTACCGGAATATTATATTTTTTCTTAATATGAGACAATGTCTCAAATCCGTCCATATCCGGCATAACCAGATCCAATAATATCAGATTAATCTCCTGCTCTTCCAAAACTTTTAAAGCTTCTTTACCACTAAGAACACTTATAATTTCATACATCGGTTCATCTTTCATGATACGTTCTATCATTTTAATATTCATTAGTTCATCATCTATGACAAGCACTCGTTTCTGAATAGATTCCGATTCTTTCAAAGCATAAGCTTTATCTTCGTCTATCATCTGAAGCATAATATCAGCTATCTCAGGATCAAACTGTATCGCTTTTCCCTTTTCGATTTCAGAACGCACAATCTGCTGTGGTAGAGATTTACGATAGCTTCGGTTACTGGTCATAGCATCATAGGAATCTGCCACTCCGATAATACGCGCAATTTCCGGAATATTGTTACCCGTCAAACCATTTGGATACCCTTCTCCGTCAAAGCGTTCATGGTGAAACTTGGCTCCGTTGGCAATAGAAAGATCTTCATAAATATCCTTCAAAATATGATAACTGGTAATCGGATGTACTTTAATCTGCTCATATTCATCATCCGTCAGCTTGCCCGGCTTGTTAATAATACTACCCGGAACACGAATCTTTCCTACATCATGCAATAGCCCTGCATAATAGATGAGCTTCTGTTCATTTTCGCTTTTATTCATGCGCATTGCAATTTCTTTGGAATATTCAGCCACACGTAAAGAGTGACCATTGGTATAGTGATCTTTTGCATCAATCGTACGGACCAGTGCACGGATAATTTTCCGATTCATTTCTTCGATTTTTCGAGTACTATCGATTTCTTGATTTAATGATTGATTCATTCGAAGAAAAGTTATAATAAAGAACGCTATTATGAGAATAGAAATAACGCTACATATAAAAATGTTCTGGTGCAATGTTGATCGTGCATCTGCAAATAATGCGTCATTACTGACAATCAACACAACACTCCAGTCATCCATAACCGTATCGAAAAATACGGTCATTGTTTCGCCCTGATAGTCAATCTCGAAACGTCCAATTTTTTGTGAATATACTTTATTCACCAACTCTTTTAACGTTGAATCCGCTTCTAAATAATTTTTTCCTTTTTCATTGATATCACTATGAGCAACAACTAAACCATTCTTATCAATTACAAATCCGTATCCGATATTATTCAGAGCAATTTTTTCAGTAATTTCCTGAATACGATCCATTTTGATATCTAAAGAAAGTACACTCTCTCCATCCTGAAGCATCTGACTGACAGATATCATAATTGTGTTTGTTTGTGCATCCAGATAGGGGGAAACAATAATAGGCGCACCTTTTGCCTGAGAGGCTACTATGTACCAATCTCTGGATTTTGGATTATAATCTGCATCCGGAACCCATCCGATTCCATCGATATAGATTCCGTCAAACACACCGTAGATACCGGTGAAATTCTCATCTATTTCTTCTGTATATCGCTTAGATTCATAGACAAGAAAATCTCGGATTTCCTCCGCTGTCGCGCCAGCATCCATCATATACTCCACAGATACGGCAGTAGTTTGTACAACGCTCTTACCTGTCTCAAGATACGCATGCAATTCTTCTTTTGCCTGTGCTAAATTACTAGAACCGATATCTCCAATATTTTTAACCGCATTTGAATTAAAGACAGAATAGTTAAATATTACCATAACAAACAATGCAAATATAATACTTATTAAAGCAAATACATACCATTTTTTCTTTATCATGCGCATTCCTCTCTTCTGTATATAAAATGTGTTACTCAACTCGGATTGTGTTAGCTCCTTTGTTCGTGTCAAATGCCACAAACTCTACAATTTCTTCTAAAAGCGTATCATAAATAAAGAGGTTGATTCCGTCATGTTCCATGGAGTAGTTCGAACCATCCATAAAGAGTCCTGCGACGTTCTCTCCGTTTTCGTTTTTTGCATAGGACAATTTGTATTCGTGACCATCATCAAGAATAAATGTTTCTTCATACATATCCGTCACTTGCACTCCCTCTGCTACAGGAACACCATTTTGAAGAAGAACAAGATAGCACCACTCGCCTTGCATATCATAGTTCGGTGCAATACCAAGTAAAGCAAGTGCAGCACGTTCATCATCAGTATACGTCATCGCATCGGTACATTTCATCGCAAACATCGTCACCCATTCTTTGCCTGCAAGTGCCTGAAAATACGTCTGCATATCAGAGATGCTAATCTGTTCACATTTATCTTTTTTGTGGTAAAAATATTTGCCATCTTCATGCCACTGTGCAAACGCCGGATTTTCACGTTTATCTTCAATCTCGTAATTTTGAGATAAGTATTCACCCATGTATTTGGTGACTTTTTCCGCCTGAAGGATATTGATATGTGCTTCTCCGTCAAATACTACATTCATATTTATAAAAGGAATATCATTCTCATCTGCAAATTCCGCAACCGAAAGATATAATTTTTGTCGTTCCGCATTTCCATTTGGTGTTTTTATGAGAATCAAATCCACACCTTCTGCTTTGGTTAACTCCACAATGTTACCAAGCCATTCTCTGGCTTTTTCCGGAAGAGCCTCTTTTTGTGTTTGAAGCATAACTTCCTCCGAAGGCATATCTGCATAGTTATGAGGTACAACAAATGGGGAGTATCCTTTATATACATTTCGTTTTTGATAGAACGAATTCATTATCTTCTTTTCATCAAGCGTATTCCATGTATCATGATATTTTACAAGTTCAAAATAAAATGCGCCACGTTCATCTTTTGGAACCGCATCGCGAATCGCCAAGACCTTGTTCATACTCCATGGCAAATCATCCAAATTAATGTGGTTTACTCCCTCATCCTCATATGTATTACCATAAACTGTAAATACATCCAGTATAATTGCCTTCGGATTTTGGTGCTTTAATGCCTCTTTTATATAATAATATGAAATCCAAAGTGGTTGCTCATTGGCACAAAAATCATAGGAAGTAATACCAAACTCTTCAAAAAGTACATTAGGCGCAATGTCTGCATAAAGCTGGCTGGAACCTACAAAGACAAAATCCAGTGAGTTTTTCGGCTCCTGATAAAAACCTTTCACCTTGGAAGTAACATCATATTCAAGCTCAACACGTTTATCCTTAAGAACCTCTGTGGCTGTGACAAATAAGATAGCAAAAATCAGGACAAAGCATGTAAAGTGAAAGAAAATTTTTGTTTTTTTCATCGACACTCCTCCTAAAATCCGCCATAAATAAACTGCGCCGCATCATATCCCGGACCATAAATTCCAAAGATTAATACCGCAAAGATTGCGATATATATAATTAAATAACGAAATATGATTCCTTGTTTTGTCAATTCTGCTCTCAATGACATTTTCGTCTGCAAATAGCTGACAAAGAACATGGTGAGAATACCAATCATAAGAATCCATACATTTTTTGCATCTAGACCAAGTAAATAAATGGAATGATCCCACAAAATCCATGGATTAAAGGTAGTTACCATGCTTTTTATCATTGCAATTGCCTGCGATACGGATGACGCTCTAAAAAACATCCAAGCAATCATAACCAAAACAAAGGTGGTTACTTGTTTCCAAAGTCTATGTGAAAACGTGTTTCTATTGATATGAAATAGAGAAACAAATCGATTTCTTAATGGAGTAAGAATCTCTCCCATCATTTGATAAAATGCATGCAAAAGTCCCCAAATAATAAAAGTGCTTCCAATCCCATGCCAGATTCCGCTTACAAAAAACGTAATAAAAAGATTTATATATTTTCTTACTCTTCCATTGCGATTTCCACCGAGAGGAATATAAATATAGTCTCTTAACCAGCTGCTAAGAGAAATATGCCATCGGCGCCAAAATTCTTTAATAGAATCCGAAAAATACGGATGTGTAAAATTGTCTGCGAGGCGGATTCCTAACATTTCAGAGACACCTTTTGCAATACAAACACAACCATTAAAATCTGCATAAAGCTGTATACTATACAGTACCCCAGCCAATATCATATACATACCGTGATAACTCTGATATTCTCCAAACAGTCGATTCACCATAATATTTGCTCGATCTGCAACCACAAGCTTTTGAAAATATCCCCAAAGCATAAGCTCAAATCCACCCACAAACATAGATACATCAAGACGATGGCGCACAGTCAGTTGACCGGAAAGCTGCGAATATCGCGGAATCGGCCCTTGTAAAATTTGTGGGAAATAGGTAATAAACAGAAGATACTTAAAAAAATTATTCTCTGCATCTATCTTTTCTTTTTTTACATCCGTCATATATGCGATGATCTGTAGGGTATAAAATGATATTCCAAGCGGAAGAAGCCACGCAAAGCGGTCAATTCTTAAGTACGATGCAAGTATCGACCCGCTGGAAGCTGTTTTTAAGCCAAAAAGCAATCCTGTATTCAGAAGTATTACGCACCAATACAAGAGGCTTGATTGTTTGCAATACTTAGCCCATACATAGGAGGATAAGCTGCTAAATAGTATAAAAACAGAAAGTTTTGGCGATGCATATAAATAAAAAAACATACCCGCAAGGAGCAGCCAAATCCACTGCCCCTTGCCTGGTATGCTATAATACACAAAAATTGTAATAATGAAAAAGAGTAAAAAACTACCAGAAATAAAATCCATGTAACGTTAACCCTGACCTTATAATGTTTCGTATGTTTTACGAATTTCTTTGATAAACTCCTGACTATTACATACTATAACATCTTTTAACGAAGTAATCAATGCAAGGTCTTTTGTCATTCTTCCGCTTTCGATGGTTTCAACTGTTGCTTTTTCCAATTTATCTGCAAATTCCATAAGTTCTTTATTTCCATCCAGTTCTCCACGTTTGCGGAGTGCACCGGTCCATGCAAAAATAGTTGCTACGGAATTGGTAGAGGTTTCTTCACCTTTTAAATGTTTATAATAATGTCTCTGTACCGTTCCGTGTGCAGCTTCATATTCGTATACACCTGTCGGTGAAACTAAAACAGAAGTCATCATAGCAAGTGAACCGAAAGCACTTGAAACCATATCTGACATGACATCACCATCATAGTTTTTACAAGCCCAAATGAATCCACCTTTCGCTTTCATTACACGTGCAACAGCATCATCAATCAAAGTATAGAAATATTCAATGCCTGCTGCTTCAAATTTATCCTTGTATTCTGCATCATAAATCTCTTGGAAAATATCTTTGAAATTATGATCATACTTCTTTGAAATTGTATCCTTTGTTGCAAACCAAAGATCCTGTTTGGTATCCAGAGCATAATTAAAACATGCTTTTGCAAAGCTCGAAATCGATGCATCCGTATTATGAATACCTTGAAGAATACCGCCATCTTTAAATGTATGAATCAGTTCACGAATTTCTGTTCCATCTTCAGCGGTATACACAAGTTCTGCTTTTCCTGGTCCCGGAACTTTGATTTCTGTGTTTTTATATACATCACCATATGCATGTCTTGCAAGTGTAATTGGTTTTTCCCAGTTGCGTACACAAGGCTCGATACCTTTCACAATAATTGGAGCACGAAATACCGTTCCGTCAAGTGTCGCACGAATCGTTCCATTTGGACTCTTCCACATTTCTTTTAAATTATACTCCGTCATTCTTGCTGCATTTGGAGTAATCGTTGCACATTTTACAGCAACACCATATTTTTGCGTTGCAAGAGCCGAATCCATCGTCACTTTGTCATCCGTCTCATTTCTGTATTCCAATCCGAGATCATAATACTCTGTTTTAAGATCTACATAAGGACAAATCAGCTCATCCTTAATCATTTTCCAGAGGATTCTGGTCATTTCATCTCCATCCATCTCAACGAGAGGTGTGGTCATCTGAATTTTTGCCATATATTTTTCTCCTGTTCATCTTTGTATTTTATGCCTGTGTTGATTCTGACTCAACAAGAGCTGCTGCAACTGCATCCTTTACTGTCTCAGAAATTACTTTTGAAGAATTATCATTATTGACTGATTCTACTCCGGTAAGATTGATGTTGTGATTTACTTTTGCATCATATGTTTCAGAACGCATCACATCTACAAGATCCAAACCGGTAATTTCCTTTACAGACTCCAATGTTTTTGCCAGTACACTAGGTACATAATTTCCCATAGTAGATACTCCGCTTTCACCGGAACCGCTGTCAATGATAGTTACTTTATCAATGGTTGAAAGAGGCTCTGCAATTGCTTTTGCCATTTCAGGTAATGCTGTTACAATCATTTCAAGCATAGCCGCTTTACCATACTTGGTCATAGCTTCTGCTTTTTTCTCTAATGCTTCTGCCTCAGCAATACCTCTTGCTTCAATGGCCTTCGCTTCCGCTTCACCGACAGCCTGAATACCTTTCGCTTCCTGTTCTTTTGCAAATAAATCTGCCTCAGCCTGAATTTTTCTTGCTTCCGCATCTTTTTCACGTTCAAACATTACAGCTTCTGCTTTACGTTTTCTCTCAAAAAGCTCTGCTTCCGCTTCCTGTTCTCTTTTGAACTTTTCAGCTTCGGCTTTCTTTTTAACTTCAGCATCTAATTTTTGGGTTTCAAGTTCTACTTTCCGTTGCTGTACAATAACTTCTTTTTCTTGTTTTACAACATCTGCATCACCGGTCGTAGCCTCAATTGTTTTTCTGCGTTCCTGCTCCTGAATCTTGTATGCAGCATCCGCATCCGCTTTCTTTTCATCAGATATAATCTTCAGCTCTGCTTTTTTGATTTCTAACTCATTATTACGTTCTGCAATTGCAGTTTCTGCTTCTACTTTTGCATCATTTGATTCTTTTTCCGCCATAGCCTGTGCAACAGCAATTTCCTTTTCACTTTCTGCTCTTGCAATAGCAGCAGATTTCTGAATCTTAACAATGTTGTCCACACCAAGATTCTCGATGACGCCGGAATCATCCACAAAATTCTGTACGTTAAAACTAATGATATCAAGACCCATTTCACCAAGGTCCGGATCCGCATTTTGTTTTACAAGATCCGCAAATTTCTGTCGGTCGGAAACCATTTCTTCCAGCTTCATTTTACCAACAATTTCACGCATGTTACCTTCGAGAACTTCCCTCGCTACCTGCGCGATATAATCCGGTCTCTTATTTAAGAAGTTTTGCGCCGCAAGTGCAAGCTTATCCGGCTTATCACTGATTTTAATGTTGACTGCAGCATCTACATTAATATTGATATAATCTGCGGTTGGAACAGAACTAGCAGTTTTAACATCAATCGGAATCAACTGCAAGCTTAATTCGTCTTTACGTTCTAAGAAAGGTACTTTTACACCGGCCTTACCAATTAAAATTTTTGGTGTCTTTCGAAGACCCGAGATAATATAAGCTTTATCCGGTGACGCTTTTACATAACCGCTGATTAACAGCACAAATACTAAAATGACACAAATAATTCCAATAATTAACGGTACAGTTATAAATGTTGGCATAGTTTTCTCTCCTTTTGTATTTTATTCTTTTTTCTAAGGGTGTTTTTGAGTTTCTTCCTGTTCAAACATTTCAATCAAACCATTTTCAAGCATATTGTCGTATGCATTAATCATATGAAGATTTGCAAGCTTTTCTGCTTTTTCTGCATCTCTTTCTTTGATTGCTTCCATAATCTCACGATGCTCCAAATTGGATGCTCTACCGCGTTTTTCACTGGATAATGTCATCTTGCGCACACGATAAACATACTGGTGAAAATCTCTGAGCAGATGCTCGAGCATTTTACTGTTACAGGATTCATACAAAATTTCATGGAATCGATTGTCCATCTGCGCCATCTGATCAAAGTGTCCTTTGGTCTCATGAAATTCGGAGAGATATACATTCTCTTCCATTTCATTCATCTGCTCCGGTGTGATATGTTCTGTGGCCCATCTGGCACATAGCCCTTCCAGCAATGAACGCACCATGTAGATGTCCTTTACATCCTTTTGGGTAATTCCTGTAACATAGGTTCCTTTATTTGGAACCATCCGAAGAAGCCCCTCTAACTCAAGCTGGCGAAACGCTTCACGCACCGGTGTTCTGGAAACACCAAGTTCTTCACCAATGGTCGCCTCACGTAATTCTTCACCCTGTTTGTACTTGCCGCTCAAAATATCCTCTCTGATTTTGTGAAATACTCTTCCACGGAGAGAATATTTATCTGATACCTGATCCTTAAGATTATAATCTGCCATAGAAAGCTGCCTCCCTACTGTATGATTTCGTCAAAGACCAATTCCAGTCTTGCACAAGCATTCTTAAACTCAGAAACAAGCTCTTCCTCTGTAAGAACAGTGACTCGTCCGCTTTCGTATTCCGCATCCACCCATTTTTTCATCTCTGCAATCACAGGATCATTTTTGGATAATTGTTTCTCCTTTGCGAGTTTAAAGTAGGTATTTAACCAATGGGCAATTCCAGCCAGACCGGATGTATTTGATACAGCACAAAGAACCGGACGATTCAAAAACTTCTCTGTATCAAATATATTATAAATCTCTTCATTTTTCAATAAGCCATCTGCATGGATTCCTGCTCTTGTCACATTAAAATTTTTACCAACAAACGGTGTTCTCGGCGGAATCTTATATCCGATTTCTTTTTCAAAATATTCTGCAAGCTCTGTAATAACGGTAGTATCCATCCCATTTAGGTGGCCTTTTAACTGCGCGTACTCAAATACCATTGCTTCAAGCGGTGTATTTCCGGTTCTTTCACCAATACCAAATAAAGACGTATTAATTCCGGAACAACCATATAACCATGCGGTAGTAGAGTTTACAACCGCTTTATAAAAGTCATTATGTCCATGCCACTCAATGAGTGAATGAGGAACACCGGCGTGTGTATGAATCGCATAGATAATACCCTGTACACTTCGCGGAATCACTGCCCCCGGATAATTAACACCATATCCCATGGTATCACAGGCACGAACTTTAATCGGAATTTTGTATTCTTCCATAAGCTTCATCAATTCTAAACAAAACGGAACCACATATCCATAGATATCTGCTCTCGTAATATCTTCCAAATGACATCGAACACTGATACCTTCTTCCAAACAATCACGAACTACACTTAAATAATGCTCCATCGCTTGTTTACGTGTCATTTTTAATTTCAAGAAAATATGATAATCAGAACAGCTCACAAGAATACCGGTCTCTTTCATTCCAATCTCTTTTACGAGCTTAAAATCTTCTTTGCTGGCGCGAATCCAGCTCGTTACCTCCGGAAACTCATAACCACGTTCCATACATTTATAAACAGCATCGCGATCTTTTTTACTATATAAGAAAAATTCACTTGCGCGAATCATTCCGTTCGGACCACCAAGTTTATGCAGATAGTCATAGATTGTCACAATTTGTTCTGTGGTATATGGTGCACGCGATTGCTGACCATCACGGAATGTAGTATCTGTAATCCAAATATCTCTTGGCATGTCATGAGGAACGGTCCTATCATTAAACGGGACTTTTGGTACCTCGGAATAGGGAAACATATTTCGAAATACATTTGGTTTTTCTACATCGTCCAAAATGTACATATGTTCCTCTATTTCTAAAAGATTTTTTTGTGAATTCATCGTCACGGGTCTATCCTCGAATGGATTTACAATAT
Organism: Lachnospiraceae bacterium; assembly: GCA_045588655.1. GTDB lineage: Bacteria > Bacillota > Clostridia > Lachnospirales > Lachnospiraceae > SVFI01. The sequence goes on from JAZNEP010000007.1 coordinate 38,213, forward strand.
TCATCTTTGGTCCTCCTTTTTTCTCTCTTAATATGCATGTATAATTGTATACAATATTTATATATATGTCAACCCTTACCATTTTTACCAGTTTTTATTTTAACAATTTTTGTACATTGACCATCCCAAATCCTTGTAACAAATAGCTTTCGCCAAGATCATCGGTTGCGTGCATTAATCGTCTTTTCATTTCTTCTGCAGATAAGTAAGGATATTTTTCATATGCAAGCGCAAGCACCCCACTTATAATAGGTGTCGCCATACTCGTTCCACTTTTTGATATATAATTTTCAAACATATTACCACAGGATACAATTTCTGTTCCGGGCGCTACAATATCCGGTTTTTTATATACATAACTCCCCGGACCTCTACCGGAGCAATCCTGACATTTTTTTTTAAATAATTTACTTTCTTTTCCTTCATGACATCCGACACAAATAACATAAGGACTATCTCCCAGTTTTGAAAGGGTTCTATTCGAAGGGCCTGAATTTCCAGCAGCTGTTACAAGCAAAATATTCTTGTTATATGCCTCCTCAAACAATTGATACAATTTTTTCTTTTCTTTTGCATCTTGAATCGTCAAAGAACTGACCGAAATATTAATAACCTTGATATTTTTTTCTTTAGCAATACACAATAGCCATTCTATACCTTGAATAAGTGTAATGATATCCCCTTCTCCTCTTCGATTTAGTATTTTTCCTACACACAAGTGACATCCTGGAGCGATTCCACGATATTTTCCATTTTTACCATTTCCTTCTGCAGCTATAATCCCGCATACATGTGTTCCGTGTCCGGTTTCATCGTTTGGTCTGCGAACGTTTCTATCCACAAAGTTTTTATATGCAACCACTTTTCCTACCAGCTCTTTATGTGGATTCACACCGGAATCCAGCACTCCTACACCAATATTTTTACCGGTCAATCCTTGCGCAATTGCTGCATCTATCTGAATACATCGACGTACTCTTTCCATAAAAAAACTCCCGACTTTTTTACTAGTTTATGTCGGAAGTTTTTTTTCGTTATTTTGCTTGTCTGTTACAATTTTCTTTTAAAGGGTAGATTTATCATTAGCCCTAATCCCAATAGGGCGCAGCCAATAACTAAAAGCCATTTCGGATCAAAGAGCTCTCCTGTTTCAGGGGACTCATCTTTTTGAAGAAGTCGCAGGCTCTCTGCTTTTATAGCCTCTCCGACCTCTCCGATTCCTGCATAAATACCATAGGCTGAAAAATGGTTTGTTCGAAACACAAAATAATTTTGATCCTCTTTTTCAATCTTTTTACCATAAATGAATTGTAGTTGATTACGATCTGTTAAAGTAACAGCGCATATATTTTGGTCCATCATGGTATCGGAAATTGGTATACTTACCTCTACTTTTCCATCACCAAAATTCGTAATCGGAATATTGCTCTTTCGTTCTACTATCTGGAGATCAAACATCGTTAGCTGCCCCTCTACCGGTTGCCCATATTCCTTTATTACCGCTAAACGCAAATCGTTTTCCTTTTTTAAATCATTCTTTACATAAAGCAAATATGGTTGATCATCATCAAGTACATCCGCAGTAATACGCTCTGCTCCAACGTAATTTGTACCAAGATCAATTGTAGTAACATATTCGATTGGCTGCTGAGATTCTACTTCGTTTTCCTCAGACGTCCCAATTGAGTCTGCTTCCTCTGTTGGTTCGGTTCCTTCTGTTTCAGCAGCTTCTTCAGAATTTTCATCTACAGTCGGAATCGAAGTTGAAAACGTAAATTGCGTATCATAATCATCCAGTTTACCTAACGCCGGTGGTAATAATATTCCTGATATCTCATTTTCTCCCCAATATTCATAGGTTTCATAAGCATCAAAAGCATCCGGTAAAGCTGTTGTTAACGTATATACTTTATCATTCACACGAACATCCGCAGGAATCTCAATCAATCCGGTTCTTTCATCCGGATACTGCGTACAATAAACCAATTGCGCATATCCTGAATCTTCTTCAGGAATCGTAATGACTAGCCCTCTAAATCCCAAGTATCTTTCATCTAAAATCGTATTTGATTTTTCGATAGTGGCACTCGGTATTACAACTGTTTTGATATCTGGAAAAACGAGGTTACGATATCCGTAATTCTCAATTCGTGTTGCTGTTTTTTCATAAGAAACAGCCGGAAGTGTTTTTTTATTTTGAAAGATTATGGTATCAGTAGCTGCCAATTTAAATGCACCTAAACCAATCTCTGATACACTATCGGGTATAGTAATCTGAATTAGCGGACACATCGAAAATGCTCTGTCACATATCTTGGTTAGATTTTTTCCACCTGAAATCTTAGACAAAGAGATACAACCACTAAATGCATCCTCTCCTATTTCAGTCAACTGATCATTTAACGTCACTTCAAGAATTTCAGGATGATTTTGAAAAACGCCACCTGCAATTTTTTTAACATTTTCCGGAAGATATATTCTTGCAGCATCTCCTTTATACGCCAAAAGAATACCATCTCCGACGATTAAAAAATCACTTCCATTTTTATTAGCTTTCCATGTATCAAGATACTTGGTTCCTGAAAATGCTTCCGGCTCAATTGACTCAATCGTGGATGGAATTTCTACCTTGGACAAATTGTCACAATGATAAAATGCACCATATCCTATATGTGTGACACCTTCCGGGATTACCACATGATGTGCACTACTCCTTGCAAACGCAAAATCGTCAATCGTATCTATCGTATCATCCATCGTAACGTTTTTAAATCCGGTTGCCTGATAATATTCTTTCTTTTGAATGATGTGATTACCTAAGTCCGGTGCAATAAAATCCGGTGTAAACTCATCCAGTGCAGATACCTGCGTTTGCTGCGAATTCTCCCCGATATTTTCATCATATAAAATAACCGCATTTCCTGCTACTACCCTTGTCTTTCCGATGACGTCAGCAGAATCCGGTCCATAATAGTCTGACACGTTTAATTTAGAAACATCCGCAGGATTAGAGGGATCATATAAATCTGCTTTTTCTTTCTGCGTATCGGAACCCTCATTCTCGTCCTTTCTTTGTTCTTCTTGCGAATGATTATCTTTCTGTCCCGGCATAGAATCTTTATACATTTCACCAATCACATTTCCACTGACTGTTACATTTTCCTGTTCAAGCAAAAGAGACTGATTGGTCTCAAAGGCTTTTGCAAATTCATACGCCGGTGTTCCTTCCTGCGCAATAATGTTCAAATCATAACAACCGTCAAATGCAGTACCGTGAATATCCATAACTGACGCCGGTAATGTAATATATTCCAATGATACACAATCCTCAAAAGCCTTAGCAGCAATCTTTCGAACGGAATACGGAATTGCAATATCGCTTAAATTTTTACAATTTGAAAAGGAATATTCCGGAATGTAAGATAGATGCGGAGATAATTCCACTTGTTCAAGATTATCACATCCCCAGAATGCATAGCGCTCGATATCAGTAACGGAATCCGGCATATCAAAAAATTCAAATTCCCGCCCTGCAAATACCTGTATCAATTTTGTTTTATCCCGATTATATAACGCGCCATCAGAAAGCACAAAATAATCGTTTTCACCTAGTGTAACTGACTTTAGTTCACGATCACCTGAAAAAACACCGGCTCCAAGTTCAACAATTGTCTTTGAAAATCTCACGGTATCAAGCTCAGGGCACATGGCAAAAGCCCCACTTTCAATTGTCTGTAGCCCTTCAGAAAAAATCACGGTATCAAGCAACGGGCAATCTCGAAAAGCACCGTTTTCAATTATTTCCACACTAGATGGTATGCGGACGGTTTCGATGTACGGATTACTTGCAAAAGCGTCCGTACTAATAATTCGAATCCCATTAGGAACAGACACGACCGAAGCCGTGCCTGTATAAGAAATCAATGTATTTCCATCTCTTTTAAATTCTACTTCCGGACTTAACGCGTTAGCAAATGACGCCGGAACCTGCGAGAAAGCAATTGCTAATGCCATAAATATGGCTCCCGCTATTTTTCTGATTTTTCTTTTCATTCGATCACTTTCACAATCTTATTTTTGGAACCTTTACTAAAGAACAAAATCACAGATAAAAGTGCAAGTCCAAGGGAAAGGAACCATTTAGGATGAATTGGATCACCAGTGGTTGGTGTTGCATCAATCACACCACTTGTAAGATGATCAGTTTCCACATAAATCGCATATGGAGAAAAATGTGTTGCATCAAATGTAATGCAGGCAACTCCATCAATCGAAGTTAATCTGGAATCCAGCTTTTCAAAGATGCCATTCTTTACCGCACCGGCTTTGTTATTACCTGCATAAGCAGCCAGTACATCCGGTAGCGGAAGTGTGATTGTCACTGTAATCCCGGTCGTATTTTCTATTTTTGTTGTACCGGTAGAATCATATAAGCTGATATCCATTGCAAAATACTTCAAATTCTCAAGTGTACCATATTCTTTTAGCAGAGCAGCTTCAACTGCTTCTCTAGCTTCTGCGCTATCAGAAACCTTCACAACAAAATTATCGTTTGCACCCGATATTTTGGCTGAAACAAGATCCCTATTTGAAATTCCTGTTTTGGTCACTACTACTCTGGTGCCTGTATCCGGTCTTCCAGGTCTGGTAACAATCGTAGTATGATTTCCGCTTATCGTACCGGATGGACGAATAATAGTTGTTGTCCCATTTGAAACATTTGAACCACCAGGTTTAGTCTGTGTCTGATTTTGATTCGGATTGTTTCCATTGTTTCCATTACCAGAATTTGAGGAATTATTACTGCTTCCGCCGGAATTAGAAGATGGTTCCTTGGATGCATCGGAAGAAGTACTTCCGCTGTTGTCCTGCATATTCTGGTTGGATGTATCCTTTTTATAAAGGGCTTTAACCTGCATATCTGCAGACACCGGAACCGTTGCATAATTGGATGGTGACCACGTGCTGAACACATACCCTTTTCTCGTCGGTACAACTGTCGTTTCCGTCGGACAGCTTCCGGCCGCAACCATCTGCGTATCTAAAATCTGGCCATCATGATCTACAAACTCCACTTTATAACGCTTTGTAGTATCCGTCGTCCCACCGGTATTTCCACCGTTGCCATCACCCTCTACATAATTTGGATCTTCCACGTAATACGCTTTTATAATCAGATTTCCTGTTACTGCTATGGACGTATAGTTTGACGGTGACCAGTAACTAAACACATATCCTTTTCGTGTCGGTGTTACATTTGGTCTTGATGGACACTCTCCTTCTTTTAAATACTGCGTATCCCATTGATATAAACCATCAAAATCCTCAAACACAACGGAATAGAATCCTTCAATTTCCGGAGCATTGCTCTCTTCATAAATCGCTTTGGTTATAATATCTTCTTTGACATTATCGAATTTTTCCGTCCATCCAACAAGGGCATAACCTTCTCTGGCTGTACGAGGTGCTACTGCACTTGCACCCCTATTGACAGTTTGTACATCTAATACATAATCGTCCCAATCTAAGAATGTTACCGTAAATGTTTGGACATAGGTTTGGGCGGTGATTCCCTCTTTATCCTCACAGTACCAGTATGCTGTACTGTCCTCTTCACATTCGACGGTCAGTCCCTGAATATATTTCTGATTGCCATATTCATCTTCCGTTATGAAAGCAGTATCATCGATACTTTGAACACTTCCAGGGATTGCTATGGTTGAAAGCTGCGTATTTCTAAATGCATGTTTACCGATTTTCTTTGTTGTATCCGAAAGACTACAGTAATACAGCGACTGTGCACCATCAAAACAGTAATCCGGGATAAGCGTTACTTCTGAATCATCAAGATACGCCTCTCTGATACCGGTACAATACTGGAAAGCACCTTCATCAATTGATTTAATTCCGGCAAAATCTGCAGATCCTAAACGCGCTGCTCCTTTTAGAATACCTCTTGTCTCTAAACATTCCACAATGCGAATCGGCGTCCCGTCTTCACCTTTTCCTTTGATGATGGCATCTTCACAAACAAAATAAGGTGAATCACCAAAATCAACATCTGTTAGCAGCGTACATCCGGCAAATGGCATACCATCTATCTCCGTCAAGGTATTCGGGAAAGATACATTTTCAAGTGCTGTACAATCTTTAAATGCATTTTTACCAAGAGATTCGCCGTTTTCTGCTGTGCTATTTTTCATAATAAAAGTATGCAAAGATTTACATCCCGCAAACTCATTTGCAGGAACAGATTCTACTGTTTCCAAAATCACACTCTGAACCGCATTATTTCCGGCAAAGAGATCTTTATCCAATCCTCGAATGCCCTCCGGAATATAAACATGATATACGGCATCAATAACCGCCTGCTCTTCTTCTGTGAGAATCATAGGATTGATTGGATTGCTCAGATTATTCTGGTATTTGTTGTTCGCAGAAGCAACGATTGCATTTTCCTGATCCTTGGTACGTACATAATCGCTTGTACCATCATAGGTACTTATACTATAGGAGCTGTTTCCTTTTAGCTGATCTTCCGTTGGGATCTTTACTACAACCGGATAAGCCGAATCAATGGCATTGGTGTCTGCATTTTTAGAAACCACCATCTGAATCTGTAAATTCTGCGGGAATCCACTCGTATATGTAATATACTGTGTTGGTGCAGCCGGTGAGTTATAATTATTTTCTACATTCATCGCATAATCAAACGGTACACAACCAAATGCAATATCACCAACAAAACAAAGATTTTCATCCGGAACATTGTCCCCATCTGAATCAATATCTTCTAATGTAACACCTGTCTTAAATGCTTCCGGTCCGATCTCACGAACAGCAAGTGCATTGTCAAAATTAACCGTACGAAGCGAAGTACATCCTTTAAAGGCTCCGGCTTCAATGTATGCTACGGATTCCGGAATATATAAATATGCGATTTCTTCATTGTTTGTAAAGGTACCTGCTGCAATAGAACCAACATTATATTTCGCAATGTTGTCCGGAATAATTACATTTCGTCCATCATTGGTTTCATCTACTTTTTCGAAATTTACAAGAGTGTTGGTTTCATCCACACGGAACGCATATCCATCAACCTGTTTTTCATACCATCCTTCATATCCCGCATCAAGATAACCAAATGCCTCTCCGTGCTTTTGTGTATATGTATGGGCATAAGATTGCGAATAAGCCATGATACAAAACTGATCGCTTACTTTATAAGATTCCTGGAATGCTGAATTCTCTCCAAGATTTTTATCCCCAAAAATATCTCTGTCGGCTCCCGTCCAAAGATTATCATATCCAGAACCGGTAAAATCCGTATCGTCACAATCCAGTCTTAAATCTCTTGCCGGAACTTTGACCGTATCAAGACTACTACATCCTGTCACATTATTGTATTTATACACATGATCTCCGGAACCAGCATTGTTTGGCAATCCAAGATACGTTAAAGAAGCACAACCATACATGGTATACTGTACCTCATCAATATTACTTACACGGTCCGGAAATACAATCTGAGTCAAAGAGTAACAATTATAAAAGAGTCCGCTTCCGATAATGTTTAATGAGGTATTTCCATCGGAATTAACACCATTTAAACCAACTGCTGAAAGATTGGTACAATCCTTAAACGCACAGTTGCCAAGCTTGTTTACCTGATCCGGAATCTTAACTGCTGTCAAATATGTACATCCGGCAAATGCATAATCACCAATTTCTTTCAGGTTCGTCGGCTCTGTAAAATCAATGGTCGTCATCTGATTACAATCACGGAATGCATTGTTACCGATACAGTTGACACCATTTTCTACCTTTACAGATGTCATCTGACAACCTTTGAACGCATTGTTACCGATAGCAAGAATCTTTTCCGGAACAATCAAAGTGGCAAAATTGGTTGCTCCTTCAAAAACTCCTAAACCTGTTGTATCATATCGGCCATCTGCAGAACCTGTATTTAATAGATTTAAATCTACTTCATAACGCGTGCTACCCACATATTGAACCGGAATAATCAGCTGTTCAGATACTTTGTAATCGATACTGTTTCCGGATACCAATTCAATATCTGTCATCCCATCTCCGCCTGCCACAACATAGAGCGGCTGTCCGGTCCAGCTTTCCTCTGCCGATGCAACACATGGCGACAAAATATCGTTCAATGCAGGTGTATTTATCGTTCCATCCTCATTAAAGGTCGGATCCGCTTTTTCCTGCGAAATATAATACAAATATTCTCTATTATTATTAACAGCCACATACTCTGCTTTATCCTTATGATATAAAAATGCATTGATTTCATCTGGAATTTGTAATGCAGCATTTGTAATTACATTATTAATGTTGTAATAGTTAATGACACCTGTCATGGTTCCGCCATTACTACCATATGCTACACGGAAATTACCATCTCCACTTGCAAAAATCGGATAATTGTTGCCTATATAATCCGGAATATATCTCTCCGGATCGGCGGCTGCTTCTGCAATTAAAGATCCTTCAAGCTGTGTTACAGACGCGCTTGATTTTGGTACCGGAATCAGTGCTACAATCAAGGCAGAAAGCATTAAAACTGCTGAAAGCGTTCCCATCACACTTCTTTTTAATCTTCTGTTTATCCGACGTTTTTTCTTTTTGTTTGCCATCGCTGCTCTCCTCTGTCAAGAACTATTATTGTATGCGTTTTGCCACTACAACAAAACGTCCGTCTTCTTCTTCATAATCACAGGTCGATAATGTCAGGAGCTGGTCTCCGTAAGATGCTTCAACTCCGGTCTGATATAATGACATTTCCTGCATATTTTTCATATTCGAATCAAATTCTTTTTCTGAATCAATATCAATCATCTGATAATACTTAAATGTAATCTCATCCTCCGTATATATGTGCGAATTAAATACATACATGATTTCATACGTTGCTTTTTCATATATCGTATCAAAGCTGATGATCGGATGTTTTTTGTAATATTCCACTGATTTATATTTATCCAGATTACCAAACATATTTCCGGAACGCATATTATGACCATAAATAATCAGATTTGAACTCGGTTTGAGAACATCACACTGATAGTCCATAAATAGTGTTCCATTTTTATCCTGTTTATGATTAATATCATGATCTAAATAGAACTCATTATCATCTGTCTGCATAACAGGGTAATCAATATTAGTATCGGCAATTTTTAGCCATCCAATTAGGTTTTTATTCTGATTATATAAACTTTTATACTCGTCAAGAACAGTATATACTTTTTCCTGTCCGGTTTCATCGTCCGTATGTACTAAGGTTGGTGTCTCATAAATAGAATTTAGCATTTCGTTCTCTTTTCGAGATGCTAATCTTTGATTTTCCTGCTCTGTTTGATAAGACTCAAAACAGTATAATCCAAAATACACAAGACATCCCAAGGCTGCTATAAACAACAACGTTTGAATCAATCGCTTTATCCGAAGTTCACCCTTGGTAAGAACAATTACTTTTTTAGAATTTCGTTTCTGTTTTGGAGTACCAACCGCTTTTTTCTTAGAAGCTGATGAATGCGTAGAGTGTTTCACTTTTTTTTGCTTCTCTTTTATCTGCATAGCACGTTCAAAAATCTCATCATCAAACCTTCGTTCCTCAGGCGTTACCAACTGATATTTCCCTGACTGAAGGTCTGCATACAAGGCCAAAACATCACAATCTTTCGACAAATCATATGTTTTCTTTATTTGATCAATTACAGACTTACCCATGGTTATATTTTAACTATATATTGCATGAAATTCAAGCCTTATCCAATATATTGTGGCTGTTTTTTTCTGCCATATCATGCACAATTATTTAATCTCATCATATGATACAACATAACATAAATTTTGGAGGCTCTAACATGAGTGAATTATCAGCTAGTCAATGCGGATGTCGTCAAGAAACAAGATGCGGAAACAATTACAGTAACGGTTTCGGAAGTTGGATTTGGATTATCCTCTTATTATGTATCTGCGGAAACAACAACGATGACAATTGTGGTTGTGGTTTCGGATTCATGCGTAGCGGTTCAAACAATTGCTGTGAATGGATCATCCTTCTCTTAATCCTCAGCTGTTGCTGTGGTGGAAATGGTTCTTGTTTCTAATGCCATTTTATTGTAATAAAGGGGGGCTAAAATGCCTCCTTTATTACAATTCATAGTTATCGCTTTATATGCATAGGATAAAACAAGGAGGCTGTCATGGAACATAATGATACAATTCTTACTTTTGATACACTCTATACCACAAATGAAATCCAAATCTTAAAACTTGCTCTTCCATTACTTTCTGCATCTTTGCGTCCTTATGTCGCTTTGCTGATTAAAGGAAAAGAGCTAAAGTATTGTTTGGAACAACTACCAAAATCAAAGATACAGGATACCGCAATTGAACTCTCATATTTTGATGTATTCCTAGACAATGCACTACCTTACTGCAACGAAAAACAAAAAGAACTTTTTATGCAAATGAAACAACTAAAACACAGTATTGATATGTTCGAAAAAATGAAGAGCATGATGTCGATGTTTGGAGAAGACGGAGTCGCGGACATCGGAAATCTGTTTCAAACATTCGGAGCAGCTGAATCCACATCCAAAGGAAGCTCTCCGGAGGATTTTCTACGCTCCTCTATGTCCGGCGAACAGGCCGAACTGTTTGAACAATTTAAAAAGAAATTTGAGGAAGATTTATTCTGAAAGGAGCTCATTATGGCAAATCAAGATTGGATGAATGATGAACGAATTCAGCATATAGAAAAAAACAAACTTCATTTTTTACAAAAACTGGTATTCGAAATGCAGCAATTATCTGACAAAGAAAAACTCCCCTTTCTCATGGCTCTTGCTACCAGTACTAAAAAAAATAATATTTCTTTTTCTGAACAGGAAATAACATCCATCATACAGGTAATAAAGGAATATAGCACACCAGAAGAACTCTCTAAAATGAATCGAATACTTTCTATGTTCTCTCATACATAATTCTATTTATAAAAAAAGTCAGAAATTTGTTATAAAACAAATTTCTGACTTTTTTTTAATTCGGTTTTACTACAATATTAACAATCTTACCAGGTACATAAATTTCTTTCACAATTGTGCCCGACAGCTTCGAACCAAGCGAATCCTTTGCAGCAGCAATTACCTCATCTTTTGCTGCATCTACACTAATTGTCAATACAGCTTTTGTTTTACCATTTATCTGAACAGCGATTTCAATTTCATCATCTTTCATTGCTGAAGCATCCGCTGACGGCCATACGGTATGGAATACTGAACCTGTCTCACCCAGTTCGTGCCACAACTCTTCACCAAGATGTGGTGCAAACGGAGCCAAAAGAACAACTGCAGTCTTTAATGTCTCCTTGTCAACGCCGTCTTTCTTGGCCATCTCAATCATCTTATTGTTGTACTCCATAAATCCGGATACAACTGTATTTAAGCTAAAGCTTTCAAGACGCTGCGAAATATCATATACCATCTTATTGCGAAGTTTCACAGACTCTTTTGTCTCAGCAACATTCTTATCTTTGTTATCCATTACAAGATTCCAGAACTTCGTGATGAAACGGTAAATACCGTCCATACCTCTGTCATCCCAGATGGAATCAAGCTCAGGCGGACCGATAAAAAGCTCATAGAGACGGAGTGAGTCACATCCGTAATCTCTTACAATATCATCCGGCGAAACGATGTTTCCGAGTGATTTACTCATCTTTGTCGCGGCACCTGTCTCTTTATCTCTACCACACACCATTCCCTGATTGAACAGTTTCTTGAACGGTTCATCAAAGCTAACTGCACCGATATCATATAAGAATTTTGTATAGAATCTGGAATAGAGCAGGTGGAGTACTGCATGTTCTACGCCTCCGATATACATATCAACCGGAAGATATTTCTCTGCCATTTCTTTGCTTACTAACTCATTGTCATTTTTACTGTCCACATAGCGAAGGAAGTACCAAGAGGAACCTGCCCACTGTGGCATTGTATTTGTCTCACGCTTAGACGGTGCACCACAGCACGGACATGTTGTATTTACCCATTCTGCAATATCCGCAAGCGGTGATTCGCCTGTTCCTGTCGGCTGATAAGACTCCACATCCGGAAGCAATAATGGAAGCTGATCTTCCGGAACCGGTACAGGTCCACACTTCGGACAATGTACAATCGGAATCGGCTCACCCCAGTAACGCTGACGAGAGAACACCCAATCACGAAGCTTATAATTCGTTGTTTTGCGTCCGTATCCCATCTTTTCAATCATCATCGGTGCTTCCTGCTTCAGTACAGAGGATTCCATACCGTTCCATTCACCGGAATTGATCATGAGACCGGAAGCTTCTGTATAAGCTTCTGTCATATCTTCAATTTCTTTTCCGTCTTTGGCAATAACCTGTATAATCGGAATATCAAATTTCTTAGCAAACTCAAAGTCTCTATCATCATGTGCAGGTACACACATAATCGCACCTGTACCATAATCTGCAAGAACGTAGTCTGATAACCAAATCGGAACCAGTGCATTATTCAATGGATTTACAGCATAAGAACCAGTGAATACACCTGTCTTTTCCTTGCTCTGCATACGGTCAACATTTGATTTGTTCGCCGCCTCAGCAATGTATTTTTCAACTGCATCTTTGTTTTCTTCTGTTGCAAGACTCTGCGCCAGCGCATGCTCCGGTGAAAGTACCATAAAGGTGGCTCCGTGAAGCGTATCCGGTCTAGTTGTATATACGGTAATGGCCTCTTCTCTTCCGTCAACTTTAAAGTCAACCTCAGCACCGTAAGAACGTCCAATCCACTCAGACTGCATTTTCTTTACTTTTTCCGGCCAGTCAAGCTTGTCAAGATCCTCCAATAAACGATCCGCGTATTTTGTAATACGGAGCATCCACTGATTTAAGTTTTTCTTTGTTACATCAGAATGACAACGCTCACACTTTCCGTTGACAACCTCTTCATTCGCAAGACCTGTCTTACAAGACGGACACCAGTTAATCGGCATTTCTTTTTGATACGCAAGACCATGTTTAAACATCTGAACAAAAATCCACTGTGTCCATTTATAGAAATTAGGATCTGTTGTATTTACTTCTCTATCCCAGTCATAAAGTGCAGCAATCTGATTAATCTGCTTTTTGATATTCGCCACATTTTGTGCTGTAGAAACTGCTGGGTGCACACCATGCTGAATCGCATAATTCTCTGCCGGAAGTCCGAACGCATCCCATCCCATTGGGTGAATGATGTAATGACCGCCATTTAACATTTTATATCGGCTCCATACATCGGAGATAACGTACCCTCTCCAATGACCAACATGTAAGCCGTTTCCGGAAGGATATGGGAACATGTCAAGACAGTAGTATTTTGGTTTTTTACCATCGTCCACGTTAACAGGATTTGCTTCCCATTCTTTCCGCCATTTTTCTTCAATTTCCCTGTGATTATACGGTATAGCCATTTTTTTTACCTCTTTACCTATCATTGTATTTCAATTGCTCTTGCAATTAATTCCATGCTTATTAATAGTAAACTTAGTGCTTTAAAAAGTCAAGATACAGGTTAACGTATCAAATCAATTTCCGTTTTCCCGTCCACACATTTGTATTTATATGTGATCTTATGTTTTTTCAGGTTTTTGATAAATACTTTATCAAGTTTTGGTACGCCCGGCGGACACTCTAAATGTAAATGCCACAAATCATACTGCGAAGCGGTTTTAAATCGAATTGCACCCTCATCGCCACGAAATCCTTCTGCCTGCATAAGTGCAAAGCTAAGCAATGAATCATACATATGATATACATCTGATACCGGCATATCAAATGTATCCGGCATATCCACCTTACACTTGAAATCAATTCCTTTTTCATCACAAGATACAAACATATCCGACACAAGCGCAGCCAATACCGGATTTTCAACTCCGACCTGATTTTTGAATGAGTCCAGAACCGCAAGCATATGCTCACATTCTCTTTCATCCGGGTCAAGACTGTAGCTTAATTTTTCTTTCATCTCCGACAATATCACATACATTCTCGGAATCTCATTTTCCAACGTCTCATAATATTTTTTCTTTGGAAACCAACTTTTCCACCTTTTAGACAAAATAAGATCCATCTTTTCATAATCATGAAAAGACGGACATTTGTCATAATTGACCTGCTTTAATGTATTTGTTTCCATTTCTTTATATATCTCATCCAGAAGCGTTTCTATTTGAGCAAGAATCTGCGCTTTCATTTTTTTGCCTTCCTGCGCAGCTTCCTCATCCATCCAAAAAAACTGTATAGACTGGACATAGTTTGCAAAATCATGTCGTATTGTTCCTAATTTCTGAAAAAAAACTCGGTATGGCGCATACTTTTCTTCTGCCTGCTTCATATCTTCTATCAGATACGTAAGCCATGTATCTTTTTTAAAATGACCATGAAACAGAAAAAACATAACAAACTCCCTTAAAGATTAAATATGTAATGCAATTATTTCTTTTACATTTTTATAATGTCTGCGACTGACCGGAATACGACTACCATCCGAAACAGTAATCCCATCCTCTTTTGAAAAAGATCTGACTTTAAATACATTACATGCAAAACTCTGATGCGTCGTGAGAATATAATCCGGTAACATAGCGGTAAGTTCTGACAACTTGGATGTCACTTCAATGGATTCACCTTTTTCAAGATAAATCATACAATTTCGATTAAAAATCTCAATGTAAAGAATCTCATCAACTTTCACACGATGGAGTTTACCACCGGTACCGGGTACCGTGATGGTTTTTACTTCTTGATTCTCTACAATTTCCATCGCTCTTTCTACAGAAGAATAAAGCTTTGTATCATCAATCGGTTTGGAAAGAAAATAAACCGGGTCTGCATCAAACACGCTACTTGCAAGCTGTGCGTATCCCGATAATAAAATCACCTTTATCTGTGGATAATCATCACGTATCTGTTTGGCTATTACTATACCGTCTGCCTCCCCAAGCGCTATATCAAGAATAAGAATATTCGTTTTGCCATTTTGCTGGTTATAAATCCAGTCATGTAAATCTTCTGCATTATATAAACATGTACATTCTATTTTATTTTGAAATCTTCGATCTAACAAATCTTTTACATGATCAGTGATTCTCTTATCATCATCACATATAACAACATGAAACATCTACTCACCTCGCTGTTTGTATCCATATAACATGTATACATACTATTATTATTTTATGTTTTTTTCGAACATTAGTCAACTCCATTCAAAAAAAAGCAGACATTCAGTGTCTGTCTGCTTTTTTCTCTTTATTCCTTTATTTCCATTACTTGCGTCAGTGGATCTCCTTCAGAATATGTCACTGTAATCTTTTGTCCTTCTTTATAAGTGACAATGGAAAGAGTCTCCTCGTTCGAGAGATCAATATCAAAAATTTCTTCATAGCCATCTAATGTAAAATAAATATGTGAAGTACCGTCAATTACCACCGATGCATACGTCTGAATAGTTCCGGAAGCAGTCTTTATATCTTCCATTGCTGTATTTTTAAGGCCGTTCATCGACAACAACTGATTATATGCTTTTCTACACTCTTTTACGGTATCACCGATTGCCACCCATTGATACTTCTGAATATTTACCATCGCATATTTCTTGACTAGTCCTGCATCGTCTTTTAATGCCATAAAATAAGTCGGCTCATTTGATATATTGAGAAGAAGCGGGAAAGTTGCATGATAACCAAGATTTTGAACCTGTCCTTCGGCTGATGACATCGCAGAATCTTCAATTGCACCTTCAATCTCATATAATCTTGTTTCCATCGTTCTCTGATTCATCAAAACAAAACCTACATTTGACTGATCACCACTCACACTTGTCACTCCCGAATATACCCACACATCATCATCCATTGCAATGTAGTTATATCCGTTAGTTGTCTGCAGACAATCTTTCTGACCGAGCACACTGTTGAAATAACCGTGCTTTAATGTACCGCTATAATCGTATAAATCAATCAATAACTCTGCTTGATATACTTTGTCTACCCATTGTGGTACATCTTCTACTTTATAATCCACACATTCACCCGTAATCGCATTGCAAATCACAACATTACCAACCGTTTGACCACCAAATAATCCAATATTAAATTTTTTGACCGGACATATCCAATAAGGCGTTCCCTCTTCATCAATTTCAAAGAAAATCTGATCCGCAAATATATAAGTTGGATACTGAAATCTCAGATGTCGAAAAATATAACGGTTAAAATATTCGGACTGAGAGTATTTAATGCCTTCTTCTAATTTAACGCACTCCGTATTCTGCGTAGTCATATCAATTCGAATATATGCCGGGATTCCGTTTTTCTGATTCGTTAACCATTTAATTACACTTGCATATCTAAGCGGGGTCACTCGAACCGGTTTGTCCTGATAATTAATTTGTGTATAATCATCCGCTACTTCAAACTGTGAAACCATATCTACCATACTTCCCATCTTTCGATTTCCAAGTATGGATGCTGATGCACGATCAAGAAGTGGAATCATATTAAAATCTATTTCCTTAATATCCTGCGTAAACTCTCTCTCCTGTACCGTCATCAGCTGCTGATATTTCTTTGCATTGATTACCGGTGATGATAATAAAGAGCCTATTATAAAAATCACTCCAAGAACACCGCATAAATAAAAAATATATTTCGCAACTTGCATATCGCCTGCTGATACTCTAAGTCCACCACTTGTAAATCTAATATAGCCTGTCTTTTTGGTTGAATAAATCGCTACAGCACATGCAATCATAGCAACCAATCCAATCATGAAAGCCCACATTCCGGTTGAATGAATATTAATCGCCGGAATTGTAACATAGTAGTAAACTGCGATTGCAATCAAAAGTAATACAATAAATAATATCTTATGTGTAATTTTTTTCATCTTTTCCTCCGGTCTTATATCACTTTTTTGTATGGTTTAAATCGTACACGCATGCAAATTACACCTATAATAAATCCCGATATCCTGGCTGTCAAGATATCGGGATTATTGTTAATGATTATTTCATAATTTAAATAGTTACATTTGAATAACTACAGATTTAAGTACCTACCAATTAATCGGTCTCTTCATCTGTCAGTTTGCTCTGTCTTGCTTCTACTTCTTTTTCCTGTACATCAGATGGTGCCTGTTCATAACGTGAAAATTCGTAAGAATATGTGCCCTGACCACCAGTCATAGATCGAAGTACCGTACAATATCCAAAGAGAGAGCTTACCGGAATATCGGCTTCAATAATCTGCTTTCCACCCGGCACAGGATTCATTCCAAGCACTCTTCCTCTACGTTTATTCAAATCACCCATGATATCTCCAGTATACGAATCCGGAACACATACTTTCAATGAGGCGATTGGTTCAAGCAATACCGGCGAACCATCCATAAATCCTTTTTTAAATGCCTGAATTGTCGCTTTTTTGAATGCCATTTCAGAAGAATCAACCGGATGATAAGATCCATCGTAAAGAATACCCTTTACTCCAACTACCGGATATGCAGCTAAAGGACCTTTCAATACAGATTCCTGCATTCCTTTTTCAACTGCAGGGAAGTAATTCTTAGGAACTGCTCCACCCACAACTTCCTGTTCAAATTCATAAACTTTTTCCAAATCACCCAACGGCTCAAAACGCATCTTTACATGACCATACTGACCGTGTCCACCAGATTGTTTCTTGTATTTTGCTTCTACATCGACTTTCTTTTTGATAGTCTCTCTATAAGCCACCTTCGGTTTAGATAATTCAATTTCCACTTTGTACTCATTCAAAAGTCTGCTCACAACAATCTCAAGCTGCTGGTCACCCATACCATAAATCAGCATCTGACCGTTTTCTGTATCATTTACTACTTTTAATGTCTGATCTTCATGCGTCATCTTCTGCAAAGATTGCGCTGCTTTATCAATTTCAGATTTGTTTTTCACTTTATAGCGCATATAGGTATACGGTACCGAAATATCTGCTTTGGCATACTGAATCGGTGTTGCTTTGGTCGATAATGAATTACCTGTTCTTGCTGCTGTAAGTTTGGCTAAAGCACCAATATCTCCGGCATGAAGCTCTGATACTTCTACCGGTTTAGAACCTTGCAGTACATATAATTTGCCGATTTTCTCTTCAATATCTTTGTCTTTGTTGTATAAAAGATCATCTGTCTTTATTACACCGGAACATACTTTAATTAATGAGTACTTACCAATGTACGGATCCACAATCGTTTTGAATATGTATGCAGATTTTGCCTTTGAAAAATCGTAATTTGCCTCATATATTTCATTTGTTTTTAAATTAATACCAGCAATTTCTCTGTTTTCCGGACTCGGCATATACTTCACGATATCATCAAGAAGCGTGTACACACCCTGACATAAAATGCTTGATCCCATTGAAATAGGTACAAGACTTCCATCCACTACATTATTTCGAAGCGCTGCACGAATTTCATCCGGTGAGAAGGTTTCTCCTGAGAAATAACGATCCATCATTTCTTCTGAGGTCTCTGCCACCGCTTCCATCAATGTCTCTCTGTATGTTTCCAAGTAAGGCACACTATACTCTGGAATAGTGTCTTCAAGCGCATCCTTACCCTGCCAACGATAGCCTGTTTCACTGACAACATTTACATATCCTACAAATTTTTCATTTTCACGGATTGGAAAATGGAATGGTGCAATTTTCTTACCATAAGCTTCTGTCAAATCTTCCACTACCTGTTTAAAGGATGCATTATCCACATCCATATCTGATACGTACACCATACGTGGGAGTTTATATTTATCACAAAGTTCCCATGCTTTTAAAGATCCGACTTCCACTCCCGCTTTTCCGGAGATTACGATAATCGCTGCATCTGCTGCAGAAACCGCTTCCTCCACTTCACCTACAAAATCAAAATATCCAGGAGTATCCAAGATGTTAATTTTGGTATCTTCCCATTCGATCGGAATCATACTTGTTGAAATGGAAAAATGACGTTTCTGTTCTTCCTTTCCATAATCACTGACCGTATTTCCATCAGTTACTTTTCCGATTCTGGAAGTGATACCACTAAGGTATGCCATTGCTTCTGCCAAAGATGTCTTACCACATCCACCATGTCCAAGCAATACGATGTTTCGAATTTTATCCGTTGTGTAGACCTTCATTATTTGCTACCTCCAAGTTTTTAATTTTGTAACGATTCTACCTTCGACCCGGAATTGGCTGACAACTCCTCGCTACATAGGTACATTTTACTAAATTGTATCGTTTTTTACAATCATTTTTTGTAAATATACCCAAAAAAATTTAAATATTCTATCCGATTGACATTCGCGCTTTAAAGGACTAAAATACAAAAAGATAGATTATATACCAGAAGAGGATAACATTATGTCTCATACAATATATGATTTTAACAAGATTACATGCAGTTTCATTGGTCTTGGACTGATTGGCGGTTCCATTGCCAAGGCATTGCGTCAAGCCTATCCTAATATCCGATTGATTGCATACGATCTTGATAAAGCATCTTTAAAACTGGCTTTAGAACAAAACGTCATTTCACAATATGAAACTTCACTCTGCTCTGACTTATTTCAGTGTGATTTTCTTTTTTTATGTGCTCCGGTCAATCGTAATGATACCATGCTCAAAGAGATTGGAAATAAAATAAAAGCCGGAACAATAATTACCGATGTGGGCAGCGTCAAACAGACTACCCATCAGGCAATTATGGAAGCCGGATTATCTCATATGTTTATCGGTGGCCATCCAATGGCCGGAAGTGAAAAAACCGGTTTTTCCAATTCCAATCCTCTTCTTTTAGAAAATGCATATTATATCCTGACCCCAACTAAAGAGGTACCGACATCAAAAGTAGATGAACTAAAAGCACTCATACAAGCACTTGGGGCACTTCCACTTGTTCTTGACAGTAACAAGCACGATTATATTACTGCTGCAGTCAGCCACATTCCACATATCATCTCTGCCTGCCTTGTTAATCTGGTACAAAAGTCAGATGATGCAGACGGACTTATGAAAATGATTGCGGCCGGAGGTTTTAAAGATATCACACGAATCTCATCCTCATCCCCTGTCATGTGGCAATCTATATGTTTAACCAACACAGAAAATATTCGTAAACTACTTTCTTCTTATATTCAGGATTTACAGGCGGTAGAAAAAGATTTGGAATCACGTTCCAAACAAGAACTATTTGATTTGTTTTCCACTGCAAAGGAATATAGAGATGGTTTTGCTTCCGGAGGATATGGTCCGATTAAGAAAGAATATGATATTTATGTGGATATTCCGGACATTCCGGGTTCTTTGGCACAAACAGCCAATATACTTGCACTTCATGGACTTAGTATAAAAAATATCGGAATCATGCATTCAAGAGAATTTCAAGAAGGAGCACTTCGCATTGAGTTTTATGACGAAGCAACAGAAAAAACTGCAATAGACGTATTACGAAAAAATCATTATACGATATATGAATAAAATTATATTTCTCATGATTTGGTTATAAAATTGATATAAAGGAGTCTTATATATGTTACTAAAGCACGCAAAAAAAATGACTGGTACCGTCAGCGTACCCGGCGACAAATCGATTTCACATCGTGCAGTTATGTTTGGTTCATTAGCCAAAGGTACTACACGAGTTACGCATTTTTTACAAGGAGCAGACTGTCTTTCAACCATTGCCTGCTTCAAAAAGCTAGGAATAGAGATTGAAAACAATCCAGACGAGATTTTGATTCACGGAAAAGGCCTTCACGGACTAACGGCTCCATCCGAAATTCTTGACGCCGGCAACAGCGGAACCACCACCAGACTCATCGCAGGCATTTTAGCTGCACAGAATTTTAACGTTACACTGACCGGGGATGCTTCTATTTGTAAGCGCCCTATGAAGCGGATTATTACGCCACTTTCTATGATGGGAGCTCATATAACAAGTAAAGCCGGAAATGATTGTGCACCACTCTATATCGAAGGTACACAATTACACGGAATTCATTACAATTCACCGGTTGCTTCCGCTCAGGTAAAATCATCCATCCTTCTGGCCGGACTATACGCAGATAGTAAGACCAGTGTTACAGAACCGTTTTTAAGCCGCAATCATACAGAACTTATGCTTCGCGCATTTGGTGCCACAGTTACCAGTCAGGAAACAACAGCGGTGATTGAACCAGCCCCTGCTCTTCATGCCATGGAAATTGATGTTCCGGGAGATATCTCATCCGCTGCTTATTTTATTGCAGCCGGACTCATTGTTCCAAATTCTGAGATATTAATCAAAAATGTCGGAATCAACAAAACCAGAGATGGAATTTTAAAAGTAGCATTAGAAATGGGGGGCGATATCACCATAATGAATGAACGTAGCAACGGTGGTGAACCAACTGCAGACCTTCTTGTACGTTCCTCAAATTTAAATGGAATCACAATCGAAGGTGAACTGATTCCTACATTAATTGATGAAATACCTGTCATTGCTGTGATGGCGGCCGTCGCCAGCGGAACTACCATAATAAAAGATGCCGCCGAATTAAAGGTAAAAGAATCCGACCGCATCGCTATTGTTACCGAAAATCTCAAAAAAATGGGATGTGACATTACTCCGACAGATGACGGAATGATTATAAATGGAGGAAAACCGCTCCATGGCTCTTCTCTTGATTCCTATCTGGATCATCGAATTGCCATGAGTTTTGCAATCGCTGCACTGATTGCAGATGGGGATACGGAAATGAAAGATGCCGAATGTGTCAACATCTCATATCCGACCTTTTATTCTGATCTAAACGGACTCATTTCCTAATCAACCACAAAATACATTCGATTACAGGCATTTGAAATAAATAAATCGGATAGGTCCAAGAAGAAAGTCTTGCAAACAGGACTTTCTTTTTTTCGTCCATCGGTATTCGTGATACAAAAAGCATCAATACAGCCACAGCATATAGCGCAATTACCACAAAATCAATCCCACTTCTGCGCCCAAAATTAGTATAAATAAATACACATGAAAGAATCAGATTTGCAAAAATATACAAAACAAGCATGCTCTTATGCTTTTTACCCTTTTCCTCTCCCTCAATCTGACTATTCCACTTATGATATATATAGTTGGACAGAAAACCAACAAATATCCCCAGAGAAAGTCCTGCTATAGCACGCAAAACCGCATGATAGGAAAAAATCACATCAATCTTTCGAATCAACTCAAAATAATATTGGTAAATCAAAAACGAAATCATCGGACACAGAATATATCCGCCGACTTTTCCGGTGAGCATTAATAATCCAAGCAACAGTACGCTCCCCCAAAACAGAGAAGCGACATACCAATTTGCACTAATCAGTACCTCATTCCCTAGAGGTCCGCATTGCAACATAAGAAACTCCGCCCAACCGGATTTGACATAGTGCACCACATCCCACACCGACCAGTGATTTTGTATTATTTTAACTAAAAGCATACAAAAAAGGCTGATCAGATATAACGGGTATAACCGAATTAGTCTGGCTCCAATATAGTAGCCAAACTGAGCTAATCGCTCCGCAAATCTTCCGCCTTTCATTTTTTGCGTATAAAATGAATATATGCCATAACCAGAGAGAACAAAAAAGAACTCCACGCCCAAATATCCTGCTCTGAAAATTTTAGAATCAATTTTTGAAAAAAAATGAAAACCGAGCACGGCAATACAGAAGAAAAATCTCCATAATTCAACTGTATGCTCTCTGCCCGGTTTTCTCATATTTCATATTTCCATTTCAGTTATTAAAATCCAAGTTTTGCTTTTTCCTTCTGGTACTCTTCTTCACTTAAGATACCATTTGATTTTAATAGATTTAATTTATTTAATTTTTCCTGTGCATCTCCGGATGGACCTCCATCTGCTCCGCCACCGGCTCCTAACACCTTACTCTTAGCATCTGCTAAGGCAGATTTTAAACCTGCTTCATCACCTAACTGTGGTAAGATAACATAACGCTCTAAACCTGCATCAGTCTTTACATGAATCATCGGCGCAGGTTTTCCATTGTATGAGCCTTGTCCAACTTCCTGTGCAAAATTTATGTAATGGTTAAAGTTATCCACACGACCATTGGTACCACTAGACGAAGTACTGATAACACCAATACCATTAATTCTTGCATTTGAAATCTTAATCTGGAAATCTTCTACTTTTTTTACAAGTAATCCTTCTTTGTAGGTCCATTCTTTCGAATATACAACCTGCTCTGAACGAATACAACTGTTGCAAACTTCCCCAACAGAGTCCTTTTTACAAATACAACACTGCATATACTCTTCTCCTTTTCATCTAGTCTTTTTATTCTTCTGTTACAGTATTCACTGTATCATAGACCTCAATACGAGCCGCATCCATCTCCGGCATACCGATAAAAATACCACCATAGACAAACGTATCTGCTTCTTTCTCAATACGAACGATTTCTATAAAAGCATGTAACACTTCTTTCGTCCATATCGTAAGATAAGCCTCATATACTGCTCCAATCTCAAGTGGTTTCTTACAAGAAAATCCGACACCAGTCTTTGAAACATCAATGATTTCAATATGAACATCTTGCATTTCATCAGGACTACCCAGTCTTTTAATTATTATTCTGGATTCCAGTTCGATTCTCTTGTTTTTCCTTCTATCTTCCACAAGCGACCCCTTTCCTTATCAGAAGAATGTACCCCATAAATTTATAATGTTATTTTATCAAATTATGTCTACTTTGGCAACCAATTTTTATAAGATTCACCTAGTGTTTTCAAAGGATAAGCATAGCGTCACCAAACGAAAAAAATCTATATTTTTCCTTTACTGCAGTTTCATATGCCCCCAGTACCTGTTCTCTTCCAGCCAGAGCCGATACCAGCATAATCAGTGTTGATTCCGGTAGATGAAAGTTGGTAATCAGACCGTCCAAAATTTTAAATTGATATCCCGGATAGATGAATATTTCGGTATGATCACATCCCGGTTGCAATATACCATCCGCATCCGCCGCGCTCTCTATAGTACGACAACTAGTGGTCCCGACACAGATGACACGCTTTCCTGCACGTTTTGTTTCATTAATCATATCAGCCGCCTCTTTTGACACCTGATAATATTCAGAATGCATATGGTGATTGAGCACGTTCTCTTCTTTTACCGGTCGAAATGTTCCAAGACCAACATGCAGAGTAACATATGCTATTTTTACACCCTTTTCTTCAATCTCTTTGAGCAAAGCAGGCGTAAAGTGAAGTCCTGCCGTCGGAGCCGCCGCACTGCCTTCATATTTGGCATATACGGTTTGATAACGCGTTTTATCTTCCAGTTTATGTGTAATATAAGGCGGAAGCGGCATTTCACCAAGCTGATCCAGAATTTCTTCAAAAATTCCTTCATACTCAAACTGTATCAGACGGTTTCCCTCTTCGAGCACTTCCTTCACTTCTGCTCTTAAAAGTCCGTCACCAAACACCAGCCTTGCGCCCGGCCTTGCTTTTTTTCCCGGTTTTACCAACGTCTCCCACATATCATTTTCTTTTCTTTTAAGCAAAAGAACTTCTATGGCCGCACCGGTATCTTCCTTTGTCGCAAAGAGTCTGGCCGGGATGACTTTCGTGTCGTTTAAGACAAGACAGTCACCCTCCTTAAGATAATCAATCACATCTTTAAAAATATGATGCTCTATCTCACCTGTTATTTTATTTAGTTTTAAAAGTTTTGAACTGCTTCTTTCACTGAGCGGATCTTGTGCAATCAGTTCCTGTGGCAGATCAAAATAAAAATCTGATTTTTTTAATTCTGTCATCTTAACTTCTCAATTCTACACCACAATTTTTATTGAGCTGTTTCAAAATCTTCTTCACATAGCCATCTACTGATTCTGCTGTAAACGCTTCATTCTTTGGTGTAAATACAACGGTAAACGCCATACTCTTTTTATCTGCAGCAATCTGCTCTCCTTCATAAATATCAAAGAGAGAAATCTTTGTAATATATTTACAAGCCTCTTTCATTACCTTTTCTATTTCTCCACAGGTAATGCTTCGATCCGCCACCAGGGCAAGATCACGCTGCTCTTGTGGGAATTTTGGCAATGGTTCAAACACTGCTTTTTTATCATACCACTGTGATAATACTTTTAAATCAAGCTCCATGATATAAGCCGGTGTACGCAAATCCTTGGACTCTGCAATATCATAAGCCAGTTTACCGAAATAACCGATTTCCATACCTTCACACATTACCCGTGCTGTCTGATACGGATGCAGGAAAGTATTACTCATTGTTTCATATGTGAACTCTACATGTAATGTATCTGCGATTTTCTCAGCAATTCCTTTCATTGTATAGAAGGATTCTTTTTCTCCGAAAATACCCACACAAAGTCTTGCTTTTTCATCCGGATACTGTGTCAAAGGAAGCTCATATGGCATATACACATTACCAATTTCAAACAGTCTTCCTTCCAGATTTCCTTTCTTCTGGTTTCTTGCTACTGCATTGATCATGGATGCAGCCAAAGTGGTTCTCATCAGCGAAATTTCTTCACTGATCGGATTCATGATACGGATTGCTTTACGTTCAATCGCATCTTCGGAAAGACGAAGCAAATCCAAATCGGATGGTGAAAAGAATGAATAGTGAATACATTCATATGCACCTACGCTGCAAAGTGCCTTTTTCAGACGAAGTTCTGATTTCTGAACCTGATTTAATCCACCAATCGTAACCTGTGCGGATGGCATAAATGCAGGTTCTACATGTTCATAACCATACATACGGATAACTTCTTCCGCAATATCCTGATATGTTTCCACATCTTCACGATACGCCGGTACCTTTAACATCAGATTATCGCCATCGATGCTTGGTTCAAATGATAAATTGGTCATAATCTTAATGATTTCTTCATTTGGAACTACAATACCCAGACATTTATTTACCTTGTCAATGCTCACTGTCAAATCCTTCGATTCTACACTATTACCAGTATTTACGTCCACATGTGTGTGTCCTACTTTACCGCAGCCAAGCTCTTCGATTAAATGAAGCGCTCTCTTCATAGCCATAACGGTTGCATATTCATCCACACCTTTTTCATAACGAGCACTTGAATCCGAACGTTTTCCTACCGCTCTGGATGTTCTTCTGATATTGTCACGGGCAAACTTTGCAGACTCAAAAAGTACTGCACTTGTCGTCTCTCTGATTTCCGAATTTAATCCGCCCATAACACCTGCAAGTGCTACCGGTTTCACACCATCACAAATCACCATATTTGCATCAGTAAGAGTCAACTCCTGACCATCCAAAGTCGTAATTGGCTCACCGTCTTTTGCGCGTCTTACACAAATGGCATTTCCTTCAAGGGTTGACATATCAAACGCATGCATCGGCTGACCAAGCTCTTTCAGTATATAGTTTGTGATATCAACCACATTGGAAATTGCTTCAATTCCCACCAGTGCAAGTCTACGTTTCATCCATGCAGGTGATTCACCAATTTTTACATCTGTCACATAATGTGCGCTGTATCTTGGACATAAATCTGGACAGTCCACCTTCACTTCAAATCCGGTAAGTTCTGCATCCGATTCTGTATAATCGAGTGCAGGCACTTTTAATTCTTTTTCCAACACTGCAGCCACTTCTCTTGCAATACCGAAAATACTCTGACAATCCGGGCGGTTTGCTGTAATGGCAATGTCAAAAATCCAGTCATCCAGTCCAAGCATCGGTTTCACATCTGCTCCTACCTGAGCATCACTTGGCAATACAAGCAATCCATTGTATCCTGCGCCCGGATACATATTTTCGCTCACGCCAAGCTCCACACCGGAACAAAGCATACCAAAGGATTCATAACCACGCAGTTTCCCTTTTCCAATGGTCATAACGCCTTCAATCGTCTTATGGTCTTTCGCTGTAGCATACACTGTCGCTCCAACTAAAGCAAGCGGGAATTTTCCGCCCGCACAGACATTATCTGCTCCACAACAAATCTGAAACGTCCCATGTTCTCCGCAATTTACTTGACAAACATGCAAATGCGTATCCGGAATCGCTTCACAGGTAAGTACCTCACCTACAACTACCTTACTGATATCCTTACCTACTTCATATAATTCTTCTACTTCAAATCCACAGGAGAACAATTTATCTTGCAACTCCTGTGGAGTTACATCTATATCTACATACTCTTTTAACCAACTAAGCGGTGTAATCATATCTCTTTACCTCACCTTCCTATTTTCTCACTAATCATTTAACTGCGAAAGTACACGTAAATCAGACTCAAATAAAAGTTTAATGTTATTAATACCATATTTGAGCATCGCCGTACGCTCAATACCAATACCGAACGCAAGTCCACTGTACTCATTTGGATCAATTCCGCAATTTTCAAGAACTTTGTTATTTACAATACCTGCACCAAGAATCTCTATCCAGCCGGTACCTTTACAAAGCTTACAGCCGCTTCCGCCACACTCAAAACAGCTACAATCGACTTCCACGGAAGGCTCCGTAAACGGGAAGTAAGAAGGACGAAGTCTTGTTTTGGTTCCTTCTCCGTAAATTTTCTTTACAAATACATCCAGCATACCCTGCAAGTCACAAAGGGTAATTCCTTTATCTACCACAAGACCTTCCATCTGTGTAAACATCGGTGAATGTGTCGCATCATCATCCGAACGGAACACTTTACCCGGAGATAAGATTTTAATCGGAGGCTTAGAATTTTCCATTACATGAATCTGTCCTGCTGAAGTCTGTGTACGTAATAAGAATTCCGGTGACAGATAAAATGTATCCTGCATATCTCTTGCCGGATGATCCTGCGGCGTATTTAAGGCCGTAAAGTTGTAATAATCTGTCTCAATTTCTCTGCCTTCATATATTTCAAATCCCATACCGGAAAATATATCAATGAGCTGATTACGCACCAATGTAATCGGATGCAGATTTCCCTCTTTGGATTCTACCGCCGGAAGTGAAATATCTATCTTTTCCGCCTCGTATCTATCCTGTAACTCTTTTTCTTTCATTTTTACGTCAAGCTCACCTAAAAATTCGAGGGCCCACTCTTTGAGTTCATTTACTCCTTTTCCGTAGGCTGCTCTTTCTTCCGGCGCAATATTTTTCATTTCTTTCATTAACATACCGATTTTACCGGTTTTTCCATCAAGAAATTTTTTCTTGAATTCGTATACCTCTTTCGAA
Organism: Lachnospiraceae bacterium; assembly: GCA_045588655.1. Classification (GTDB taxonomy): domain Bacteria; phylum Bacillota; class Clostridia; order Lachnospirales; family Lachnospiraceae; genus SVFI01. Next base: position 66,562 of record JAZNEP010000007.1, read on the forward strand.
GAAGCAAGTTCCTGCGCTCCTGCAATAATATCCTGCTTGATCTGCTCTAAATTTGCATTCATGTTCATCTTCCTTTCTTTTCTTTCTTGTGCGCATCTTAACCAGGGCACAAAAAAACGTCCCTGTCTAAATCAGGGACGAATCAATATCCGCGGTACCACCCGTATTCCTTAAAGTTATACACTTCAAGACACTCAACGCGCGTAACGTGCGCATACGGCTCTGCCTACTGCTCTTTCAACAAAGCTGCTCCGGTGGGAAATTCAATCCACATCTGAACGTAAGGCGGCTTTCAGCCGGTGACCACCTCTCTCTGAACGAAAATGTATCTCTACTGACACCTTCATAGCATTTACAATATATCGATATCATAATCAATCAACCTGCAAATGTCAAGAAGGAATCTGTTTCTTCCTTTGTTTCTGTTTATTCTTCCATAAATGCTGCAAATATTCATTGGCCGGTAGTAAAAACTGATTTAACAATGCCCCTGCAAGCACAATATAAAAACACAAATACAACCACAACATAATAATGGTCACCGTTGCAAGACTTCCATAAATATTATACGAGAAAAAATGATTAATATAAATTGAAAACATCCACGACGACAGATACCATACGATGCTGGCAAACAACGCTCCCGGGATTTCGTACCGAAACACCTTGTTTATGTTGGGTAACCAAGTATATACTGCTCCGAAAAAAAGAGTCAGCAATGCAATCACATACAATGGATGAAATCCACTCAACGTTTCAAATAGAATATGAATCTGAGGAAATACATCCGTTAGTAATTTTACAATCCACTCTCCGAACACTACCAGCACCAAAAGGAAAATTATCATAAAAAGCAATATTATGATATATACACTTGCACGCAGACGTAATAGTACATAATTGCGTTTCTCCTGCGTGCGATTGATTACATTTAATCCCTGCAGCAATGCAAGCATTCCTTTCCCTGCAGACCATAATAACAGAAATAATGTAATCGACAACACCGCGCCTGAACTATCATACATATTCGATATCACAGATATGGACACCGGTATCAGGTAATCAGGTAGGACCATGGTTACAATTTCCATCAGCTTTGCTTCTGTTAAAGGTGTGTACGGCAAAACAGAAAAAAATACAAGCATCATAGGAACGAGTGATAAATACGTAAAAAAAGCAATACTGGACGCATATGCACCTATATGATACTTACGCATCATGGATATATATTCTTTTCCTATCAAATAGATCTTAGATTTCATTCGGATTCCTTTTTCATTTTTTCAAGATTTGTGTCCACATAAAAAAACTGTAAAATCTCTTCAAAATTCATTTCTCGGTTTGCCATTTGTCTTGCACCATTCTGGCTCATACCGATTCCGTGACCAAAACCACCTCCCCATGCGATATAGGAAAGGACTTGATCTTCTTCCTTCTGTATATCTAAGGTTAAAAATGCACTTGGTAACATACCATTTGCGGTTCCTTCTTTTGTATACCCTTCTCCAAGCGACAACTTGGTGTTTTCATTTGCCAAAACATATCGCACATTTTTTTCGGACAGGATTTTTATCGTAGCATCACTACCGATCAGTAACAATTCAGTAATGGCTCCCCCATCTGATCGATTGAGAATCTGAATGTCTTTGAGTTTTCCAAAACTTTGGATATCTTTGGCTGAAAAACCATCTTCGGTCTTTGTCAATATTTGGTCCGGATTTGCTGTATATCGTTTCTTTAGATTTTCTAACAGCACTTCTTCATCTACCTGTGTTTCGTACCGCCAGCGAAAGTAACTCTCCGTGGCCTCATAACAGGAGTCATCCCACTGCTTAATGTATTTATCAAAGATTTCATTCTCCGTTAAATCTAAAACTTCTCCCGTACCGATTTTTTTTGATTGCAAATATGCCTCATTTTCACTGATCCATGCTGTTAAATCTGTACCATATCCACAAGAGGTCGAATAAAAGTATGTGGTTACCGGTGATCCATCGCTACATACAATTACACCTTCCGTCTCTCGTACTGCGCGAGTCGTTGCTTCGCTTTCCATAATATTGTTATATACCTGAAATGCCGCACTATCATCCACATGTGCACCATATGTCTGCAGTCGAGAACTCTGCATATGCGCATACGCGTAAGTTCTTGCACTAACGGCCTGTGCTTTCAGCGCTTCCAACGGATAGGATGCAGGCATTTCACTCGGAACAACAGAATAAAGATATTCATCCAACGGCAGTTCATTTATTATCAGCAGCCCATCCTCTGTATTTTCTATCTCTATCGTTCCTCTATAAGATGGTGTTCCCTGATTTCTTTGAATTGATGGTATCTGTGTTCTTGCAGATAATGCTACAGGAGTGAAAATAATCCTTGCAGCATCAAACATCTCATTCTCTTTTGACAAGCAAACCTGTGTCCCTGCTTCTATTACACCAGATGCTTCTCCGCTTTTCCATTCCATATCCGTATCACAACATAGTATTACCTCTTCATGATAGGCAGATTCAAAATTTGTGTTTTTTACCACTACCCGAATCTTATCCAGATAGTCTTCATGTGTAACAAGTGCTGCCACGATTTCACCTTGATCATTTAATACAAAGTCTGTAAAATCATATCCGATTTTTAGATCGCCTAATGTATAAGGTTCATATTCGCCAAATAATTTATACACCTGTATATTTTCTACATAAGGAAATCGCCCTTTGTCTTCCAGTTCGATGTTTTGATTCTTAATGGAAAGAAGTTTTTCATTTACTTTTTCCGTATACACATCAACTGCAGACACGCCACCTCCTGAAATCACAATATCCGCAATGTCCTCATAATTTTTATATTGATCATCTAAATTGGGGATTTTAAACTCATGCTCTCCATATTTTATATGAAGGTTATTCTGTGTATTATCCATAATCCAAACTGCTTCCAGCGGAATCTCTGTCTCTTCCATTCCGGTTACAAGCAAAATGGATTTTGTACTTCCAAATAGTTTTAGGCGTTTTCCCGGTTTTACTGTTGCGACATTCACTACCTCTTCGCTTATTTGATAGGTCTGCAAATCGTCCCGTGTGTTACTTTGTACCAATATACTATTTTCGCTGACGGAGACGACATCAAGAGTCTTATAATCTAATTCCAGTTCCGGCTGTTTCTCACGCATATATGTAATCAATTTCTGCATTGTATCTTCTTTTGGCAGATATCCCTTTTCTTCCAGCGTAACCTTACACTGACTTAAAAACGCATCTTTATGTACCGTATCTGCATCTGTCAAATAATAGTTCAACTCTTCTAAGGATATACTTTCTTCAAGTGGGATATCTTGTGCATTCTTTATTAGCTTTATACTTCCCAGTACAAAAATAAGTGCTAACAAAAATATGAATAGTAGCAAATATACAATCTTTTTTCTCATACGTTTTCCTTTCCTTTTCACTCAAAAGAAAACAGCCCTCGCGGACTGTTTTCTTTTGTGCCCAAAATGCCGGTTCCTACACTTTGACTCCTAGCTAACGCCAGGTGGGTTACCGCAATTACACTTCTGCCTTCCTCTGACCCGTAGGTAAGGCCTGACATCCATGCAACGATATAGGTGTCCCGTTTAAAGTAACTGTAGGTTCAAAATAGTAGGAATTATCGAACATTTCAGGTTACTAATAGTATACTCAAATTAGTCGTTCATTACAACTATTTTTTCCTTGGAATTTTCTTCATTTTTTCTACACTTTTTTCTGCCTGCTTCAAAATCTGCTGTTGGGAATATCCTTCTAAAATCTGAACGAGCATCCGAACAGCCTGCGTCAAAATTTTGCGATTATCGTTCTCTTCCCTTCCCATACGACTTAAAATCGTAAGAACCTCTCTCACTTTTAACTGTGATAATGTTTTTGCACCGGTCTGTTCAAACACATAAAAAAGAGCTTCTACAAATTTTTGTCTTTCCTCTAAACTCATTGAACGGATAAACTCTTTCATCGTATGCTCCACTCTGGAAGATGAAGCAGAGATATCATCCACATATACAAAATCATCACCCAACACCTGCCAGGAAAACATGTCATGCTGAAACAATCCGCTCTGCGTACTTGACACCACTTCATATTGATCATCATGTTCCAACAAAATTCCTATCACCGAAGATTGCGGTACAATGGTTTGTATTCGCTTGGAAATACTTTTATAGGACTCTTTTTCCAGTAAATCGCGTGTAAATCCCGGACCGTCAAAACTACATATCTTTGCGATCCTGCGACGCACCAAAGAATGACAATAGGTTGCAGCATAGATCGCAAGATTTCCTCCTTTTGAATGTCCACCCATATATATTTTTCCACGTTTACCGTGTGCAACCTGATGCAAATATTCTACCGCCTGTATCTGTGACGGGACCGGTGTCTGAAAACACATATTAAAGTCTTCTTTCCAACCAACAATGGTATCATCTGTACCGCGAAATGCAATACATATATCTCCATTCCCAAGATCTACTGTAATGGCAGCAAACTGCTTTTCTTCAATTTCATCAATCTGATCCACGTAATATGACAATTTCATATTTTTAAAACGTTGCGATCTGGAAAGAACATCGAATAGTTCGAATATCTCATCCGGAATCAATCTTCCGGGATTGATTTTTTCATCTGCATGGAGCATGGAAAAACGTTCTCCGGCTTCCTGTATTGTAATATTGGCTTTGGCAGATAAATCCATTCCTGTCAAATTGAAGTCAATGTAGATGAGTGTACTTAATATCAGATTATCGATGCTGTTAAACGGAGCTTGTTTTACTGTCAAATCACCTCTCCAGTCCAGATAATCCATAAAATTTGCCATTGTATCACCTCCCATTACATTTGATATTCGATAATATGTGCGTTATAAGTGAATGTTATTCTTAATTTCCCATAAGCGGTCCTTAGTCCCCACTTCGTGGTGACTAAGGACCGACGTTCGTCCAGTGCCTCAGGAAAAACGTGGTGCGTATAGTTTGAATTCAATTTCATTATATAATAATTATATATAAGCAACAATAAAAATACTCGATTGTTATAATACTCGATTGTTATAATTCTCAATTACTTACACAAAGAATGTTCTTGACATTCCACTCCCTCTCATCTAAACTAAATCCACGCAGAAAATTTTAAATCAAATCTAATCTTCTGCTATCTTGACCGTTCGGTCAATTTTTCCATTTATATTTCAATTTTATTTTTGGTAAAAAGTGACATAGTCATTGTCTTTTTTGAGTGCTATACTCTAGCTAAGCATAAAGTCTCATGTCCTTTTTATCGAAGGAAGGAGTTTTTATGAATCGTAACTCAAAACAAAAATCATTACATGAACTGACACTTTTGGATCGTTTTTTATTTGCGGAAGCCATGGATGATCCTGAAAACATGGAGATTTTACTGGAAATACTTCTTGACAAAGATATACGTTTGGAGTTTCCTACGCAGACAGAAAAAGAGCTCCGCCGGTCTTCCTTAAAACGCTTCGCTCGTATCGATGTGTGGGCGGAAGATGCGAAACATGTCATCTATGATACAGAAGTACAAAAAAGTAATCCAAACAATCTAATCAAACGTTCTCGCTACTACCAGGGCATGATTGATAGCAACCTTTTAAAACCCGGTGATACGGATTTCAACAAATTGAATCCCGTCTACATCATTGTTATTACTCCGTTTGATTTGTTCGGATATGGCTTATATCGTTACACATTCCATGGCCAGTGTGATGAAATCCCTGAACTTCAGCTTGAAGATGACGCGACTCGGATTTTTTTTAACACACGTGGTACAAGGAATGATTTTGTCACTCCGGAACTCATTGAATTGCTACACTACATGGAGCATACCAATGAACCCACAATGGCAACGAAAAGTGAAAAACTACACAGATTGCAGGAAAACGTCAAAAGTATTCAGGACAATGCGGAAGTAGGTGTAAAGTATATGCAGTTATGGGAAGAATTTGCATTTGAACGCTCTGAAGCAAGGGCAGAGGGACGTGCTGTAGGGCTTGCTGAAGGACATGCTGAGGGGCTTGTTAAAGGGCTTACTGAAGGACTAATTTCCATCCTAAGTGAACTCGGTAAGATACCGGAAGAATTACAACAAAAAATCACATCCGAAACAAACGCAGAAATGCTGCAGACTTGGATCAAATATGCTATTAAATCGGACTCCATTTCGGCCTTTACAGAAAAAATCAGCATATAAAATGTAGGATTATTTTTTTAAAGGAACATACAACCATACGCACCACATTCTTCCTGAGGCATTGGACGAACGTGGTGCGTATCTATTCCCATTTATACAATCGTTATCGTACACCATATGAAGTACGTTATGATTTAGATTCATATAGGTGGTAGTGTTACAAAAACGATTGACCACTACAATGCTATCAAATCTATTAAAAACAGTCTCTAAAGGGCAATACGGAAAAGATACTGCCATTCATTTTAGAGATGCGGCAAGGGTCTCAATTGGATCAACAATGCCGGCCAAATCTCTTGAACTAAAACATACCATTAAGTTGATAGGCGAATTTGATACCGAAATCGCAGAAATTGAGGCTGAGATTAAAACCATTATGGATAAAATCAATTCCCCTATTCTTTCAATTCCTGGAATAAGTTATCGAATGGGAGCAATGATTATTGCTGAAATCGGTGATTTCAACCGTTTTGATTCTCCTGATAAAATCTTAGCATATGCTGGATTCTCGCCATCGACGTATCAATCCGGAAAACTAGACAATGCATATGCTCACATAGAAAAGCGTGGCTTACGATATTTGCGCTATGCGTTATATAATGCCACAAAATATGTCTGTCATTGGGATCCAACATTCGCTGCATATCTCACAAAAAAAGAAGTGTGGGAAAACATTATAATGTGGCTATATCCCATGCTGTCAAAAAACTTGTAAGAGCCATATATCATTTAGAAAAAACAAAGCAACAATACCTTACAACAATTTAAAATTTCTAATTCAATATCATTTCAAGGGCACCTGTAAAGATGCTCTATTTGGTGTACATTTTTTGCTGAAGCAAAGCACAATATACTGATGGTAAAAAATTTGATTTTAAGCTTGACTTTTAATAGTTAGTCTTACGGTTTTTCTATGCGAGATTTGAATTTATTTCAGTTACTTTACAGCTATTTAGAAGAAAGGCGTGTTAACGGAATCTGCGAAAATCTCAAAAAAGATACTGAATATCTTAAGACCAAGCAAATGGAAGCAGAATGCTGCAGAAAGTACGACAGCCTAGACCTTACTGAAGAACAACGCATCATTATCGGTCAATGGATTGACTCCATCAACGCTCTAAACGGAGCCTACACCGAAGTCGTTTTCCGTATGGCGATGCAACTCAGTTTTTCAATTCTTGTACAACTGACAGGTTGGAAGTAAGACAGAAGGAAGCCTCAATCGCAACAATCGAGGCTTCCTTAAAATCACTTTAGGTATTCTTTAGCTTTGCATATCTGGACTTAACGTAAATTCAGCAGTATTAAGATGCTTCATTTTCTAATACTAATAATCAAGAAATTTTTTATAAAACTCTTCTTCCACATATGTTTCTGCAAAGCATTGAACTATATCAGATAAATAACTCCCTCCTTTTGCGTATGTAATATTCATAACATCTTCTGTAATCTTATCAAGAGTATCTTCACTAACACAAACATTTCTTTTGGACAACTCTCTTCTCACAATCTCTACACATCTTTTATAATCACTATCATTTGAAAAAAGCATTGTAGCCTCCTTTATTGTAACAAATACTTAAGCTCATTAAGCTTTATCTTTTGATATGTGATTGCCTGTGTTGCACCTCCCGAACCATACTTAGGAAAATCCTTAGTAATCGGCTCTAACCAACTTGCCTGTCCCCATTTCCCGTTTGGTACTCTGATATCATCAATAATTTGTAATGTATCAAACGAACCTCGAATAGAGGCGTCATGAGGCACTTGAAGTCTGCCAGGGGCAGGCACATCAAATTTATCAAAAGTGATATATGTACCGCTTGGATTGGCTGGTATTTCCATTGTATTTTGTAACGAATTTAGATAACTTGCATCCTTTGGCATATACCTATATCCTGTAGCAGGAATAACATCTCCATCTGGTTTAACATAAAAATCTGTCTTGACACCTTTACTTCCACTCTTATAACCAGAACCACTTGCCTTTGTACTTGCCTTCGCATAGTCGCTCTTGCGCGCCACCGCTGCTGCGGTACTTGCTGCATCGCTGGCTGCATTGGTTCCGGCTTTGGTTGCGGCTTTAGCGGCAGCTTTTCCGGCGTCGCTTGCTGCATTTGCTGCATTGCTCGCTTTTTGGTAGGCTTTGGCGGCTTTCTGGGAGAAGCTGCTCTTATACTTATTGGCTTGTTTTGTATAGCCCTTGGCCCCTTGGATGATCTCATCACCATGCTTGCTCACTAATTTGACCAGAGCATTTCCCGAAGTCAGTTTGCTGCCCGCCTTGATTAAGGCTTTGGTTCCTTTTGCGACTCCGTATATGGCTGATCCGATGAACGGTAACATGCATGCGGCTGATATCAATGCATTTTTGATATCTCCTTCTAAGAAGTATAACAATGCATTTCCCAAATCTGCTCCGTCAAAGATCAATCCCAACCCATCTAAGATGGCATGGGCCAGTCTATTTGGTTTTTCCTCCGGACATAATCCAAATGGGTCCGTCAGGCTGACCGGATTTCCCTGCACGTAGCTGTATTTATTCAGACTCTGGCTGTTTGCGATGTCTCCATCTATGATATCACGGTTGATGAATCGCTTTATATCTGGATTATAATATCTTGCACGCATGTAGTACAAGCCATTTTTTTCCGTTTGGATTCCGTACTCTCCGTTGTATAAGTAAGTTACATCCGCCTCTTCTGTGTCACCTTCTACTCCCAGCAGCTCTCCGTATACACCATAACTGAATCGATAGGACACCGTTCCGTCTTGCTCTGTGATTTCAGTGGTGGAACCGATATTGTTGTAGTGATAATATCTTGTCCTGTCTGTACCGCTTTGGTGCTCACTAAGTAAACCGATACCGTAAGTATAGGTTTTTCTACCTGTTTCGTTTGTGATTCCAAACAGACCGATTTCCTCTGTTTGTTCCATCAGTACCTGACTGTAGGTCGCCTCACGGTCGGTCACATAGGTGATTTGCGTCTTTTCGCTCTGACTGCTCAGACGTACGTTTTCTGCATCATAAGTGTAGCTTGTCGTCTCTCCGTCCGCTGTTACGATTTTCACCAGACGATTTCGACAGTCATAGGTAAAGTCTGCCATTTCACCATTGAGTGGTCCGTGAAGCATATTTCCGTCAGCGTCGTAAGTGACAGGTTCCCCATTGTAGGTGATGAGACGGTTATCTTCATCATAGTTCATGACAGCCGATGTCAGAAGCGTCAAATCTCCGGTGCTCTCTCCCGTTTTTTCTATGATATTTCCATTTGAATCATAGGTGTACGTAAAGGTATGGATCTCACTTTGGTCGGCCGCAACGTCGCGCTGTTGTTTCAGATTTCCAAGTGCATCGTACTGGCGGGTTTCGATACTTCCGTCCGGTCGGATTTGTTTGGTCAGGTTTCCCCGCTTATCGTACTCATAGCGGGTTACATTCCCTGCGATATCTGTGACAGTAAGCATACGTCCACATTTATCGTAGGTATAACGTACTATTTCACCGCCCGGATAAGTTAAGCTGATTCGATTACCAAGCTCATCATAGCCGTACTTTATTGTTTTTCCATTGCTGTCTGTCACGGAAGTTACACGGTTCATGGCATCAAAGGTTCTTACGATTGTCTTTGTGCTCAGTCCCTGTTTTTCTTCTACTTTTAGAATGTTTCCATTTGCATCGTAGCTATAGCGTATGGTTCCTGATTCATCACTTTTGGTTTTGATTCTTCCAATCGCATCGTAGGTATATCTTGTCTTCTGACCTTTCGCATTTTGTTCTTCGCTTAACAAGCCCTGCGCATTGTACGTGTATTTTTGTGTCGAACCAATCGCTGAAATCACTTCACTGATCCGGTCTAATTCATCATAGATATACTCCGTCACTCCACCATTTGGATCTGTTATAGTTTGTACTTGTCCGGACTGCGTATAACTTGCTTTTACGATTCCGCCTTCAGGATCTTTGCATGCTACCATCCGGCCCAGCTCGTCATACTTGTACCTGTATTCCTGCGAATTGTCACCCGTATTTCTCACAGAAATAATATTGTTTGCCTTGTCATACTCATAGTAGGTACATTCTCCTGATGCATCTTCCTGTAATATCAATCGGTCAAGCGCATCATATTCTGCGTATGTCATAGTTCCGGTCGAATCACTTACCTGCATTAGATTACCATATGCGTCATATGTTGCTGTCGTGGTATTTCCTTCTGCATCTGTGACAGACGTTACCTGTCCGGCCTCATTATAGGTGTAGGTGTTTGTCAGTGTTTCCTCACCAACCGAAACGGAGATAGACGTCAATCTGCCAAGTATATCGTATTTCATGTGGAATACGGTACCTTCTGCATTTGTTTTGCGAATACAGTTTCCGTTTGCATCATAGACATAGCTTTCTGTGTTATTGTTCGCATCCGTGACTTTGATGACGCGACCGTGTTTATCATAGGTATAGGTCACACTATAATTTAATGCATCCGTTACTTTGGTCATGTTTCCGGCCGCATCATAGTGGTACGTTGTCACATTTCCTTCTTCATCCGTTACAGTGGATACATATCCGTTCTTATCGTATGTATAGGAGTCTGTTTGTCCGTCCGGATATGTAACGGTTTTTATTTTGCCGTTTCCATAATAGGTATAAGATGTCTTTTGTCCTGCTATTGTTTCGGACTTGAGCCATCCGTCTTTATTATACTCGTAGCTATCTATGGTTTTATCCGGTAACTTCGTCTTAATGACACGACCGAGTGCATCGTATTCGTATTGTGTCATTGTTCCGTCCGGATAGCGAACCGATAGTGTATTACCTTCCGTATCATAGGTATATTCGGTTTTTCCGCCTTTCGGATTGGTCATACTAATCACTCTGTCTGCATCATCATATGCATACATGGTGACTCGACCTTCGGTGTCTTCCGTGATTAATCTTCCGAGTGGATCGTACTTATACACCGTGGTGGTACCAAGGACATCTGTACTCTGAATCACACGTCCCATCTCATCATAGATGCTTTTGCTATGGGTTCCAAGCGAATCCGATACCTCTTCCATGTTGTCGAATTGGTCGTATTTGTATTCTAGTTTGTTTCCAAGTCGATCTGTTTCAGAGACCTTTTTTCCATACATATATTTGTACGTTTTGCTACCCAGCTCCGTAATCGTCTCTTTCGTCGGATTTCCATATTTATCGTACTCATATACTTTTTCCTGCCCAAGAACAGAAATTGCTTTTGTCAGCCTGTCCTTATCATCATACTCATAAGTTCCATTGCTTTCATCCGCACCTTTTATGACGATTGGATTACCCTTATCATCATACTCATAACTAACCGTGTTTCCGACCGGATCTACTGATTTTACAAGTTGTCCGGTTTCATCATACGTATAGGTTGTCTTATGTCCACCCGGTGTTACTCTTTGCAGTATATTTCCTACATTATCATACCGGTATGTGGTGGTCTCTCCCAATTCGTTGGTTTCGGATAAGATGTTTCCGCTTTGATCATAGGTATAGGATAATTGATTTCCGTCACGTTTGGTAATCGTTGTGGATGCTGTTTTTTCCGATAGTTTTTTATACGAGAATTTTGATTTCAATTCACTTCCCGCTTCTACCTGTGTTAACACACGTCCTTCTTCATCAAATGTGTTTTCAAACAGCAGTACATCGGTCGGACTGATTCCTCTGCACAAATGGTGATTCTCATCATATTCAAAACGGGTTATTTTACCCTCCTCATCTGTATATTCTGTTAAATCACCTGCTTCGTTATAATTGAGCTGAATTTTTCTACCTGCTGCATCGCATACTTCCACAATTTTGCCATCGGAATAATAGATCAACATGTTTTTGCCGGTATATTCATCGACAATACAAAGCAGATCGTTTTCTCGCATGTAGGTATATTCATACCCTTCTTTTGTTTTTCTCTTTACTACTTTTCCGGCTTCGTCAAAATACCAAGTGGTTTCATTTGCATCCGTATATTCATAGGCATATTCTGAACCTGCTTTGTTTTTTCTTATTGACATATTACCGCCATAAATATCTTCCGGAACATAATTTCCAACGCCGTTTGCTTCGCACCGTGTTGCTTTTGAAACATTAAATTGTGCCCGTTCACCCGGATTGTTTTCTATCATAACACCACGAACCAATTTGTTTCTATCGATTTCAGAAACGTAGGTTACTTTTTTTCCGTTTCCAAGGTGTAATATCACTTTTCCGTCTTTCTCTTCAATATATTGGTCGAAGGAATGACTCCAGCCATATCCCATATCATGATGACTTTGTGCTTCCACAGAGTCATATACAAGGTCCATCAAATTGGTGTCGCCACCATGAAATGCCAGTAATTCCTGTTTGAATGCTCCTGTTGTTACATCGACAGGATCTCCATACTCTTCTGATTCGTTTTCCGTAATATATTTATATCTCATCGGAACATGGCTTGACATAGGTGAAACAGTTACTTTCACACCTAAGTTTTCACCTTTAATGTTATCCACAAATGCATCCACAAGCGCAAGGTAATGCTCTTCATCGGATGGAGAAATCGCACCATAATAGTAACTTTCAATCTCTTCTCCCGGCATAAACACACCTATTATAATACCGTCTCCACTTTCGACCGCAAATGATGTATTTCCGGTGTTTCCATCCGGTAACCTGTAATCCACTCCATCTGCTACAACCGTATATTCTTCATTTTCACAGGTTTCAGGGTTCACCGCATTTATTCGGTTTCTACGCAGTCCATTTCCGGATTTGTCAGCGAACGAAGTTCTCAAATTGTAGAATGGATGATCGGAGTTATTTTTTATAACAAATTTAATATAGTAGGTCTCTCCCCAAAATGCAGCATTTTCAGGACAAACTTTAATTTCCAATCCTCTACCTGCCGGTACCTCTATTTCTTTTTCAGAAACAAATTCTTTTACGATTGGTACATTAAATGGCATCATATTGGCATTAAAAACAGCTTTGATTGGGAAAGAACCCGTCTTATCACCACGTACAATCCAGCTTACTGATGCTGACTCCTGCCCATCTATCGTTCCGAACTGTTCTGTTTTTGACTGACCGGACTCTAATTTTGCCAAAGAAAGCCCCTCCGGAAGATCAATGGTTGCTGACGCCTGTTCCAACCTGAATCCGCTGTCTGCATTATTGGTGATATTTAACTGTACGTTGTACATATCTTTTAGCCACGAAACGGACTGAACCACTGACATATGAATCAGCGTCACAGGTATTAGCTCTTGTCCACTCTCTTCTTTGAAAATAACTTGTGTATAAAAGCGACCGTCTCCCGGCTCAAGGGAACATCCCTTAAACCCATGGCTGGTCCAATCATTTCTTCCGCTTGGTGCACAAGATACTTGTCCTTCATATATTTCCGGAATCGGTAATTCCACATATGACAAATTTACGGAATATATGAAGGTATGATAATTTTCCGGTGCTGATAAATCTACTCCGGCTGCTATCATATCATCCAATTCCATTCGTTCAAATGTAAGCTCACCCGTTACTATTTCTCCGGATTTCAGAATGATATCTACTTTTCGCTCTTCACCCTGTGCAAATTCTACCTCTTCCTGACTTGGAAGATATCCTTCTGCAAATGCTGCTACATCGTAGGTACCGTTTTCTGCTACAATCGTGGCTTCACCCAGGGAATTGGTTTTACAGCGTATCGTTCCCTGCTCACTGCCATCCATATTTACATATACATCGGCGCCTGCGATTGGCAGACCATCCGATCCTTTGACGGTTACTACGGTATGTCCACTTTCCTCTTTATCCTTCACCACTACGGTTGAGTATGTAGTGTCTATATTTCCTTCAGCATCTGCTACTGACAGTGTAATCGTATAGGTTCCGACTCTATTATAGTTATGCGTCTGTTTTGCCCCGGTTGCTTTTGTACCATCGCCAAAATCCCATGTATAGCTTGTAATTCGAACATTATCTGTAGACGCTGTTCCATCATACATTTCTAATGAACCGTTTGTTGCCATCATTGTCTGCGGAAGTTGTGCGACCGGAGCTATCGTATCTTCACTGCTTGCATGGCTGTACACAACTGCACTTTCCGCGCAATTATCATATATATCATACGCCTTTACTTTGTAATAATATATTTTTTCTGTCTCCACACTCTCATCTTCGTATTCGGTTAGAGTGGTAGTATGAATTCTTTGATAGTCATTTTCGCCATATGCTTTTCTCCAGATTTCATACAGCACTTCTTCCTCAGCTTCCTCATCTTCCGCTTCCTTATACGTCCCGTAAGAGAGTGAGATTTTAAAACTATTTGTCTGCGCTGATAATTCCGGTGTTTTAGGTGCAGTCAAATCCAGCGTATACTCTTTTTTTACCGGCTCACTTTCATTCCCGGCCTTATCAGTTGCAATCGCTCTGATTTCGTAGATGGTCTCCTCTTTTAATCCATCCGTGTTCCAATCAAACGTGATATACGCGTCCCTCTGTTTTACATCCTGTGTAGAAATCGCTATCCACATCGTATCACTATCTTTTTCACGATATTCGATGCGCACCCGGTCTACAATGCTATTATCATAGGCAATCAGCGATAGGGTAGATTTTATACCCAATATTGTGCCATCCGATGGTGCAATTCCTGTGATTACAGGATTGGTTGTGTCCGGTAATACAACAGCTTTGATTGCATCTGACCATTCACTTGCATTTCCACTAATATCAACTGCAGCTATTTTATAGTAATAGGTGCATGATGGTTCTACCGATGTATCGTAATAATTCTTTGCATTGATTTCACCTATTTTAGCATAATCTCCATCAATGGTATCACTTCGATAAATGCAATAATGCTTAATGTCTTTTTCTTTCGCTTCAGCCCATTGAATACCTATACTTCCATCTGCATACGTGATTTCTAAATCCGTCGGCTTTAAAGGTGCTGTATGATCGATGGTATAGACTGCTTCAACCTGTTTGTCATTTTCCAGGAGTCTATTATGCCATCCGGCTTCATCATATACTTCAAATCGAACCGTCACATCACCTCCAGGCAAATCCGTGACATTCCATTTATATGTAAATGTTTCTCTGCCTGTTGTCCCCGATTCGTCTTCTGCCAAAACAACAAACTCTTTTCCGTCTGTAGAGTAAGAAAAGACTCCTTTTTTTACCACATCATTATCCGTTGCCGTAATCTTTAATTCGATTATGTCATTGTACTTTGACATGCATGGATCAATCCGAATAATCGATGGCGGCGCATCATCCGATGCTGTTGTTAAAGTGATTTCATCTGAACAGACACCTCTGTTTCCTAAATTATCATATCCGACTACGCGGAACGTGTATTGTGTATCCGGCTTAAGATTGGTAATGTCAATCCCTAAGCGATCCGTTATTTTATTTATTTCTTTCCAAATCGCCTGTCCCGATGTCGCATTATGCTCTTCCACCTTGTGTTCCACTGCAAAATAGGCAAAATCGCTTTCTTTTACATCTTCCCACTCCAAGCGTATCATGGAAGCAAAAACGCTATGCTCTTTTATTGTTATTTTTCCAATTCCGGTGTTGTCCACCTGATATCTTCTTTGAAACAGATTACTGTTCTCATTTCCGGCTGCATCCCGCGCGACCGCTTTTATGTAATATTGTCCATCTTTTACGCTAGAAGTATCCCATATGAACTTTGCCTGATTCATACTTGCAATCTCTGTTGCAAGTAAGGTCCATTCTGTTTCTTCATCTGTCCTGAGATAGAAATCCACCGAAAAAAATCCGCAGTAGAGATGTATTCACATCTCCCTGCGGATTCTAAAACATGTTTTATTTGTACTTTGTATACGCCGTACAGTGTTTCATCACGGTCAGTTTTTTTCGAAACTTCTTGGAATACATATTAACCAAGTTCGCATAAGCAAACGCTACTTAAAAACCGGCCTGGAATTGTTTTAATTTTATTGCATCTTATAATGCGTCAACTAACTTCTTAACAGCTGCTAAAGCTTCATCCGGAAGTTTGTCGTAACCATCTTTCTTTGTAGCGAAACCTTCAACAGCATCTACACGGTTCTGCATAGCAGCTTTTAATGCAGCGCGGTATTCAGCATCGTCTAAGTTTGGTGTGAAGTCAGCTGTCTTACCAGACCAATCGTACATGATTTCGATATCTTCGAATGGTCCCCATTTTTCAAAGTTAGCTTTTCCTTCAACGATTGTTTCAAGAATTCCTAATGTATCTGCTGGTTTACACTTAGTTCCCATGAAGTCACCTGTGTTAACGATGTAGCAGTCTACGTTTTTCTCTTCTACTAACTTTTTGAACTTCTCATAGTCATTTACTAATGGGTATGTTCTGAATGGGTTAGCATAAGGAACGATTCTTAATGCGTTCATATCTGTACCAGCAGCTACACGCTCAGCTGTAGATGTCTTTGTAGCAAGTGTAGCACCCATAACAGATGCAAGTGCAGCACCTTTTAATTTGATTACTGGTGGAATGGTTGGGTCTTTCATAATCCAGAAAATAGCATTTACAGGAGCATCAATCTTATCTACACGGTTTGGTGACCATAATTTAGATTTGATTGCACGTCCGTTACCATTTCTGATATCTTCTGTAACAAGCTGAATCTTTCCTTCAGAATCTAATGTACATGAGCAGTTCTGAGCAGATAATAAGTACTCATTGTCTGCACATCCTGTAGGATAATCAGATGTTTTATCGAAGTATGTAGGCTCTAATGCGACAGATGCACATGTATCTGTGGTGATAATGAAAGCATCATCATGAAGAACTTTGATACCACCGAATGCATCGTATTTTCCAGCATGTTTTGCATGTGTTAATGTAGATTTACCTGATCCTGATAAACCGTAAACAGAAGCAACGAATTTCTTTCCGCCTTCTAATGAGTACTCTTTCTGTCCACCATGGCAAGCTGCATAACCATTTCTGTTAGCAAGTGCCCAAGCCATTGTAAGAGTACCTTTTTTGTGCTCACCGAAGTATCTCATACCAAGGATAGCAGCACAGTTTTCGTTTGTATCGAAATAGCAAAGTGTAAGCGGATCGCTTAAGCAGCTGTAATCCACGTCAGGTGCATCGTGTGGTGCCCACTGTGGATCAGAGAAGATGTAAACATCTGCTTCATTTCCGTCACCGATTGCTTTAGAATTTTTGTACATTTTTACATATTCATCAGACATGTACTGGAAGTTAAGCATCCAGTTGTAAAGGATGTTTTCTTCTCCTTCCGGAATAAGAAGATGAGCTTTCACCATGAATTCCGGATCAAGACCGATGAAACATTCTGCATGATACATAGTTTTCCATCTTGTCTCGTATACAGCGTCCATAACTACTTTATCAAGTTTAACAGCGTCTACACCAGGCTCACCTTTGATACGACGAGCTGCTGCGTAACGACCTGTTACAGCACCATCATTGAATAATAATACTTTTGCGTCTTTTTCAAGACCGAATGTTTCACCATCTTTGATTGGCATATCTGTTACAACAGTACCTGGTGAATTTTTAGCGAGCTCATATGCTTCTTTTAATGTGTTAACCTTAACAACATTGTTACCATAGAAAGCTGCTTCGATGATGGAACGTGTTTTTGAAAAACCTACTTTTCCAGCACCAATTTCGTTAATTGGATAATACGCTTTTGTTGACATATTATGTAGTCCTCCTTGAATATATGTATTTTTTAACCGCTTTCACGGTCGGTTCCTTGTTATGTACTAACCTTAGTACACCGATTGTATTATCTCAAAAGGTATATCAAAAGTCAAGACTTTTGTCAGTCCTTTTTCGTCAATAAAGCGATCCCTGAACTTGATCCGATTCGGTCGCATCCCTCTGCCAAAAATGCCTCAAAATCTTCTCTTGTATTGACGCCGCCGGCTGCTTTCATTTTTACTGCAGATCCGATGTTTTCTTTAAAAAGACGAATATCTTCGATGGTTGCGCCACCGGTCCCAAATCCTGTCGATGTTTTAATATAATCCGCACCTGCATCTGTCACGATCCGGCAAAGTCTTTTCTTCTCTTCCTCTGTCAGGTAACAGGTTTCTATGATTACTTTTAATACGTGATTTCTGCACTCCTGCTTTAATGTTACGATTTCCTGTTCTACTTTACCAAAATCACCATTTTTGACATCACCGATGTTAATTACCATATCGATTTCTTCTGCCCCGTCTTCAATCGCCTGACGTGTCTCGGCCACTTTTGCCGCTGTCACACTATAACCCAGCGGAAAACCGACCACGGTACAAATCTCCAGATTTTTGCCGTATTTGCTATGTACACGTCGAATATAGGATGGCGGAATGCACACAGACGCTGCACCATACTCTACTGCTTCATCACACAATTTCACAATATCTTCCCATGTGCAAAAAGCCTTTAACTGCGTATGATCTATGTGTTTTATAATGTCTTTCGTCTCCATAAATAATCTCTCCTTTACCATGGATATCCAATATAATTACCCATATATTTACTGCTTCGTTATAATTGCATTATCATCTTACTTTTTTTTCCATTAAAAGTCTACTAAAATTACTGTGAATGACATACGAATATTCTGTAAACAAAATCTAAAATAAAAAGAAAAAAACTTGCTCATTTATTTTTTTATATGTTATATTTATTGTAGCAAATCTTTTTTGTCAGACGAATATCTAAATATATTTCTATTTCAAAACATTTTTATCCAGCATTTTATTTGGAAAGGGGTTTTTTATGGAACACAATGTTTACTCAGACATTACACCCGATATTGTGCGCCTGGCTGAGTTTTCACGCGAGGCAGGCATTATTGAACAGGAACTTTTTACAAAATATGAGGTAAAACGCGGACTTCGTGATTTAAACGGAAAAGGCGTTTTGGCAGGACTTACGAATATATCAGATGTACGTGCCAACAAAATTGTTGACGGAGAGCAGGTTCCAACCCACGGAAAACTGTTTTACAGGGGCTACAATGTAGAGGATCTGGTTAAAGGCTTTGATGCTGATGATCGTCTTGGTTTTGAAGAGGTAGCCTATTTACTTTTGTTTGATGCACTTCCGACATCCGATGAGTTAGGAAAATTCAAAGAATTGCTTGGCTTCTATCGTTCTCTTCCTACCAGTTTTGTAAGAGACATCATTATGAAAGCACCAAGCCGTGATATGATGAATACGCTTGCAAGAAGTGTGTTGACCTTATATTCTTATGATGACCGAGCAGACGATACATCTCTTGAAAATGTGTTACGTCAGTCGCTTCAGCTGATTAGTCTGTTTCCTATGCTGGCCATTTACGGATATCAGGCATATCGTCATTATCATGACGGAAAAAGTTTATATATTCATCAGCCGTTACCGGAGTTGTCTACCGCCGAGAATATTCTTCGTATTCTACGTTCAAACAAGAAATACACTCCGCTTGAGGCAAAAATTCTTGATATTGCACTTATTTTACATATGGAACACGGTGGAGGTAATAACTCTTCTTTCACGACTCATGTCGTAACCAGTTCTCTGACCGATACTTATTCTGTAATTGCTGCTGCGATTGGTTCTTTAAAGGGGCCAAGACATGGCGGGGCCAACATCAAAGTAGTCAAAATGTTTGAAGATATGAAACGTCAGGTATCCGATTGGGAAAACAAAGATGAAGTAGCTGATTATCTTAGAAAGCTTCTTCACAAAGATGCGTTTGATCACGCCGGCCTGATTTACGGTGTGGGTCATGCAGTTTATTCCAAATCCGATCCGCGTGCACGCGTTTTCAAAGATTTTGTTCGTGAGCTTTCGTTGGAAAAAGGTCTGGAAAAAGAATTTGCATTATACTCTCTTGTAGAAGAGCTTGCACCACAGGTAATTGCTGAAGAGAGACAAATGTACAAGGGTGTCAATATTAATGTAGACTTCTACTCCGGCTTTGTATACAAAATGCTTGGTCTTCCGGAAGAACTCTACACTCCGATTTTTGCCATTGCAAGAATCGTTGGCTGGAGTGCACATCGTATGGAAGAGCTCGCCAATAACGGTAAGATTATCCGTCCGGCGTACAAGCCGATTCATAAAGACATGAAATATGTTTCGATTGAAGATCGTTAAAGAGGTTAAACATCGTATGTAAGTCGTATCAAAATTATACGCCAATCAATATCCAAATTAATATATAAACAGAATGTGGGCAATGTAGTATCCGACGGATATTCATTGCCCACATTCATTTCACATATTTTTACATATTTAAAAATGCTTTCACAGCCTGTTTCATTTCATCCACTTCGCATTCTGTCTTATGCAGAACCGGTGCTTTGCGGATTTCTTCAATGGCATTTGGTATTTCTACATTGGAAATCTTACACAATTCATCAATTAATTCAAAATCTGTCATGCTGTCATATTTGTTATCAATTGCATTCATCACACTTCTTGCAAATTTGTATGGACTTGCTGTGGATGCGATTAATGTAACTGCATTGTCACCTGATAATGTTTTATATTTATCGTATGCTGCTGCTGCAACTGCTGTGTGTGTATCAATTACATAGCCACAGTTTTCATAGAGGGATTTAATCTTTGCAAATGTTTCTTCCTCTGTCGCATATCCACCGATAAAGTCAGCCATATTCTCTTTCATGGCGTCTGTCACATCATACTTGCCATCTTTCGCAAGCGATGCCATAAGCTGTGCGTTTTTATTTGCATCTTCCCCTGCAACTTTGTAAATCAGTCTCTCCAAATTTGATGAAATCAAAATATCCATAGAAGGAGAACTGGTTAAGATAAACTCTCTGTTTCTATCGTAAGTTCCTGTCTGGAAGAAATCAAATAATACTTTATTGTCATTGGAAGCACAAATCAGCTTTCCTACCGGAATTCCCATGTTCTTTGCATAGTATGCAGCCAGTATATTTCCAAAGTTACCGGTCGGTACAACGACATTCATAGTCTGTCCATCCGTCAATTTGCCTTTTGCATATAATGTAACGTAAGAATATACATAATATACAATCTGCGGAACAAGGCGTCCGATATTAATTGAGTTTGCAGATGAGAACTGGTATCCCTTTGCGTCCATCTCTTCTGCAAGTGCTTTATCTCCAAACAATTTTTTTACACCGGTCTGTGCATCATCAAAGTTTCCATGAATACCGATTACATGTGTGTTGGCACCTTTCTGTGTTACCATCTGTTTTTCCTGTACCGGACTCACACCGTTCTTTGGATAAAATACGATAATCTTGGTACCATCCACATCAGCAAAACCTGCAAGAGCAGCCTTTCCTGTATCACCGCTGGTTGCAGTCAGAATTACAATGTCATTTTTTACCTGATTCTTCTTTGCACTGGTGGTCATCAAATGTGGCAATATAGATAATGCCATATCTTTAAACGCGATTGTAGCACCATGAAACAGTTCTAAATAATATGCGTCGTCCGCATACGTGATCGGTGCAATCACTTCTGTATCAAATTTGCTGTCATATGCACGAGAAATACAATTTTTAAGTTCTTCTTCCGTGAAATCAGTAAAGTAAAGTTTCATCACTTCATAGGCCACTTCCTGATATGTCATCTTAGATAAGTCATCTATTGATACATCAAGTGCCGGTATCTGATCCGGAACAAAAAGACCTCCGTCATTTGCCAGTCCCTTTAAAATAGCCTCTGATGCTTTTACTTTTTCCGCTTCACTTCTTGTACTTTTGTATAAAATTTCCATTGGTGTACCTCTTTCTTTTATAAAAATCCATTCTGCTTCATTATACACCAGAAATCACTTTAAGCAATATAAAATTTCATTTTACTTATAAAACCTGTGACCGCCATGTTCCGTTTGATAGGTTAGACAATTTTCGAACCATGCTAAATTTTGCGGATCAGCCTTGGAAGCATTCACAAAGTACAGCGAACCGTTTGTACTGTCACTACCACTTATTGCATTGTTTACTGCATTTTTTGTCTCATCAGTCACATTCACGGTATAATAGCGACCGTCACTAATCGGAGAAAATTGGGTTTTCCCGCCTTCTCCTTGAAATACGACCCCTTCTATTGTGTTTGGAAATTTTTCACTGTCAACCCGATTGATGATCACATCTGCAACCATCTGTTTCCCGAGCATATCTTCTCCACCGGCTTCGGCCTGTACGATTCTACATAAAATATTATAATCTGATTCAGATAGATTTGAAATTCTTTTTCTGATCATTGTTTCTTCTTTAATCACTCTTGGTTCTGATGTTGTCTTTTTCACGGGATGCCATGTTTTCTGATAACTGTATCTGAAGCATTCATCTTTCGTATGATAAGCATTTCCTCCGTCTGTCTTCATAAAAAAGTCCGGATTCCATGTGGACAAAAGTACGATTGCAAGCGCAACCAGTAATTTTGCACATTTACCATACATATATGATTTTCTCCTTTCAAGTCATGTAATCATTTTATTAACAAATGTAATCACTTGTTCATGACTTCTTCATTAGTTTATACAAGCTATGTAAAAAATATTTCAAAAATTGTAATTTTCTTCATCCTTTGCTATAGTAAACATATGAAAAAATTAGTTGGTGTTTATGAAACAAAGAAAAAAAACGGAGAGATTTATTATCGTTCTTCCGTCACATACAAAGGTCGTCACATCAGTCTCGGAAGCTTTGAAAATGCGGAAGATGCGCACGCTTCTTATCTGGAAGCAGACTCTGTTTTGCATGATTTAAATCGTTTTTCCATTGATTTACTTGAGACTTATTTTGCATCCTCTTCCACCAAAAAGAAAAAAGACAAAAAATCTTTCGCAAAAATCGACTTTCTGTCCTTTGAGAAGGTGGTTATTTTGTTGAATTTTAGGGACAATGACATTTATTTTCATTGTCCTATTTACCTGTATAAAAATTATTTTCATTACTATCTTTCACCGGATTATCGTCTGACGTTTGATAAGGAAGATCTGTTTTATTATTCTTCCCACAAAATCATGCGACGGGGAAATCATTTGTTTGTCGCTGACTACGGAATGCAAGTGACGATTGCAAGCCGATACGGAATTCGTAATTTTGCTGTCAAAGACCGGGATTACCGTTTCATCAATCAAGATGACACGGATTATCGCTATGCCAATATTGAAATCATCAATCCGTATCACGGTGTCCTGCGAGAAGGTCCTTACGGTAACTATACTTATCGTGTACTCATCCATATTAACGGAAATTATACCATTGGTGTCTACGATCAGTTAGAAACAGCAGCCATTGCTTACAACAAGGCTGCTGATCTGTGTCATCAATATGGAATTCAAAAAAACTTTCCGGTCAATTATATCGAAACGATTTCGCCAAAAATATACGCTGATATTTACTCTGAGGTTAAAATCTCGCCTGCTTTTTTGTCGATGTTACACTCTCTTAACGCTGACTGTAATCCACAAAACTGATATTCATGTTAGCATCACCCGAAATACCATTCACAGACACACCACTACGATACTGCCACATCGAAAATTCGTATGGATAATCCGGTTTTTCTCCTACTTGAGACAACCAGATATCATAATCTCCAAGCATCGTCAAATCAATTCTTCTGAGCAGCCAATACTTATTTCCATATACCATCGGTATATATCCGGCCTCTTTTATCCGATTACAAAACGTATTGGTAATTTCTGTCAGCTGCGTCTTTGGAATCATATCGATTCTGGAGGTATCATTTGCCACCAACCCTAAATCAAATACCACCGGATAGGTGATTCGCATCTCAATCAGATTGGTAATTACAAACTCCGCTTCTTCCAGCGCCTCCTCCGGTGTGACGGCCTGTGATTCAAAATATACTCCAACATGAAGTCCTGCTTTGTCTGCCTCCTGGATATAATCGAAATATTCTTCATCCAATGATATCACACCACTTTCATATCCACGATATCCCAATCGAACCATCACAAAATCAATTCCCTGGCGTTTTAGTGATGCAAAATCAACGTTACCGTTTCCTTTTCGAATATCAACTCCTAGGTAAGACGCTTTTTCGCCATTTTCAAAATATTTCATCACCGGTTCTTCATAAACAAATCCTGCTTCTTCATAAGAGTTTTTATTCAGATAAGCATTTATCATAATCCATTGTTCTGTTCCATCCGGCCGAACAACCATGGTCTTGGTTCCGCCATCTGATAAATCCTCTTCCTCCAGCTTTTTTTGTTCCTCTTCCAAAAGCTTTTGTGCATTCTTTTCATATAACTCGCTCCGTGCTGCGGAATTATCCGAAACCGGCGTCTCTTCTTTATACATATTCCAAAAATCAAGCTGATCCGAAGTCAGCTTTGACTCGCCCAGTTCATATTCCTGTGTCAGGTCTTCTTGACTCTGTGCGTCATTGGTTTGAATTTTGGAAAGCAGTTCATTGGAATATCTGTTTGTTTTCTTTTCGTTTGCCACCAAAACCACGCAAAAAACAAGGGCAATGAACCCCAGCACAGCTACCGCAGTATAAAAGACCGGCAAACCGGATTTATCACTGTTATCATCAAAATCATCTGTCAGTTTCATATCTCTCACCTTTCTATGAAAAGTTTAGCACAATTTTTACTATTATACAAAGAACTTTTATGCTACACTTGTTCTAGAAAACATAAAAGGATGCGTTTCGATGAAAAAATATTTCTCTATTATTTTAATATGCCTTACCACATGTCTGCTATTTGGATGCTCCGGCCGAACGGAAGCCTATAACAAAACAGATTTTTGTTTTGATACCTCTGTTTCCATTACTATCTATGATACGGTAAAAAATGCAGATCACGCAAAAGAGCTCCTTAATGATTGTATAGCGATGTGCCATACTTATGATGATATGTTTAGCAGAACAAAGGAAAACAGTGATGTGTATCGGATTAATCATGCAGACGGTGAGTGGACCGCTGTTTCGGATGAAACAATCAGTCTGATTCAATCCTCTCTTGAATATTGTAATATGACTTCCGGAGATATTGACATCACCATAGCCCCAGTAAAGGATATGTGGAATTTTACGCAAACAGATGAGATTCATATGCCCGCCTCTTCCGATTTGGAACGCATGCTGACTCATGTTGATTATACCCAAATTGAAATCAAAGGAAATAAAGTAAGACTTTCCGATCCGGAAGCCTCCATTGATCTTGGCTTTATCGCAAAAGGCTATATTGCAGATCATATCAGAGCCTTTCTTCTTGAAAACGGTGTGAAAAGTGCACTGATTAATTTAGGCGGAAACATTGCTACCATAGGCGAGAAACCGGATGGCACCACCTTTCAAATAGGTGTTCAAAAGCCCTTTGCCGCTAGCGGTTCCTATATAACAGTTGTGTCCTGCTCTGACCGGGACAGTGATTATTCCTCTATTGTCACAAGCGGTGTCTATGAACGATATTTTGAATATAACGATAAATTATATCATCATATTCTTGATACCTCGACCGGTCAGCCTGCGACAACTGATTTACTCAGTGCAACCATTCTGACCGATTCTTCCATACATGCTGATGCACTCAGTACCATCTGTATTTTATTAGGACTTGAAAAAAGCCTTAATTATATCAATTCTCTCGGAGAAGTCGACGCTATATTTATCAC
Source organism: Lachnospiraceae bacterium (assembly GCA_045588655.1). Classification (GTDB taxonomy): domain Bacteria; phylum Bacillota; class Clostridia; order Lachnospirales; family Lachnospiraceae; genus SVFI01. Next base: position 92,431 of record JAZNEP010000007.1, read on the forward strand.
CTCGGACGGAGAACTAATCGATACAAGAGAAACCGTGAACTAATTACAAGCTCACGGTTTCCTTTTTTATGATGATATTTAATTATGATACGTTTAATGTAAGTTCCACAGGACAGTGATCAGAGCCAAGTATATCCGTATGAATATTAGCCCCTGCTAACTTTTCTTTCCATTCTTCTGAAACCAGGAAATAATCAATTCTCCATCCTGCATTTTTTGCTCTTGCCTGAAAACGGTAAGACCACCAGGAATACACACCTTCCGTATCCGGATAAAAATGACGATAACTGTCAATAAAACCACTCTCTAACAATTCTGTCATTTTCTGCCGCTCTTCATCGGTAAATCCGGCGCTGTGATGGTTCGTCTTTGGGTTTTTTAAGTCGATTTCTTTATGTGCAACATTCAAATCTCCACACACTACAACCGGTTTCTTTTCTCTAAGTGAAAGCAAATACTTTCTGAAATCATCCTCCCATATCATGCGATAAGAGAGACGCTCCAGCTGTTGCTTTGAATTGGGCGTATACACCGTTATCATATAAAATTCTTCAAATTCTAATGTGATAACGCGCCCTTCCTGATCGTGCTCCGCAATTCCAATGCCATAAGAAACACTCAGCGGCTTTTTTTTAGTAAATATGGCAGTTCCTGAATATCCTTTTTTTTCTGCATAATTAAAATATTGATGATATCCCGGAAGCTGAAGCTCCACTTGTCCTTCCTGTATTTTTGTCTCTTGAAGACAAAAGATATCTGCATCTGCTTTTTCAAAAAAGCCCATGAAATCCTTTTGCAGACATGCACGGATTCCGTTCACATTCCATGAGATTAGTTTCATATGTTTATCCCACCCTTTTACTTGTTTTCTCTACTCGTTGTATCTACTAGCTATATCTACTAGGTATAACTACTTGTTTTAACTTCTCATTTATTTTATTCGGCCTTTAGGAATGCTGCATACCCACATTTTGCTTCGTAAAGGTCTGCCTTTGATGTCGCTTCATGCGGCGCATGCATATTGAGTACAGGAACACCACAATCAATGACATTCATACCATATAAAGACAAAATATATGCAATGGTACCACCACCGCCAAGGTCTACTTTGCCAAGCTCTGCTGTCTGGAAAGAAACACCTGCATCATCCATAATGTTTCGAATAAATGCGATGTATTCTGCATTTGCATCGTTGGAACCGGATTTTCCGCGAGATCCTGTAAATTTATTAAACACCATACCATGCCCAAGATATGCTACATTCTTTTTATCAAAGCTGGATGCAAATCCCGGATCAAATGCTGAACTGACATCCGAAGAAAGCATTCTGGAATTGGCCAGACATCTGCGAAGTGAAAGTTCATTGTACTCTTCTGTCAGATTCATAAGTTCCGCAACACAGTTTTCAAAAAAGTGCGATTGCATTCCTGTTGCACCAACGCTTCCGATTTCTTCTTTATCCACCAATATACAACAATTCGTTCTTTTTGGTTTCTTCTGCTCAAGCATCGCCACAAGGGAACTGTAGGAACATACCCTGTCATCCTGTCCGTAGGCTAAAATCATACTGCGGTCAAGTCCCGCTTCTCTTGCTCTTCCAGCCGGAACAATCTCAAGCTCTGCCGAAAGGAAATCTTCCTCCTCCATGTCATAGTGACGTTTTAATATATCGAGTGCAAATGCACAAACCTTGTCTTTGGTCTGCTTTTCATCTACATTTTCACCGTCTTTTTCAACTTTTCCATCTTTCTTGGTATCAAACTTTAGCGGACGGTTTCCGATGATAATATCGAGTGCTTCACCTTCAATTACCTTGTTTGCTTTCTTTTCCATCTGTTCCGCCGCAAGATGAATCAAAAGGTCCGATACAAAAAATACCGGATCATCATCCTCTTCACCAATGCATATATCTATCACTGTTCCGTCTTTTTTTACAACCACACCGTGAATCGCAAGCGGAATTGTCACCCACTGATATTTTTTAATGCCACCATAATAATGCGTATCTAAATATGCAAATCCCCCATCCTCATACATTGGATTCTGTTTTACATCAAGACGCGGGGAATCGAGGTGTGCCCCCAGAATATTCATTCCCTCTTCCAGCTTCTGTGTTCCGACATGGAATAGGATGATTGATTTTTCCATATTTACTGCATACACTTTATCGCCGCTTTTCAGCTTCTTTCCTTCTTTTAATACTCTATTCAGCTCCACGTAACCTTTTTGTTCAATCTCGTTCACAATCCACGTCACGCATTCTCTCTCTGTTTTTCCATGATCAAGAAATATTCTGTAATTTTGGCTCAGATTTTCTAATTCTTTGAGCTGCTTTTCGTTATATTTTTCCCATGCACATTCTGTTTTCATAGCAGATTTTTACTCCTTTTGCTTAAAAATTCCCATACTATGCAATCATAGTATGAGAATTTATATTATTTATTCATGTTTTACTATCGTTTTCTTCGGACATTTCTGCATACATATACCACATCCGACACACTTATCCTGATCAATTACAGAAAGGAAATTATCAACGGAAACTGCTTCCTTCGGACAATTCTTTACGCAAAGACTACATCCGATACATCCCACTTCACATTCTTTCATTGTCACAGGACCTTTATCATGTGAGCTACAAGCAACCATATATTTTGCATCATATGGAATAAGCTCAATCAAGTGTTTTGGACATGCAGCCACACATTTTCCACAGGCCTTGCATTTTTCTTTCTCTACCACAGCAATACCGTTTACCACATGAATTGCATCAAACGGACAAGCCTTTACACAGCTTCCATAGCCAAGACACCCATAATTACATGCTTTCGGCCCACCATTTGGTACAAAGGAAAGCATGGCACAATCTTCTACGCCGGTATATTCATAGTCTACTTTTGCCTTTTCACAGTCACCTTGACATTTGACAAATGCAACCATACGTTTTGCTTCACCGGCTTCGACACCCATAATCTCTGCAATCTGTTTTCCAACCGGGTCTCCGCCGACCGGACATGCATTAACAGGTGCTTCTCCTTTTACAATCGCTGAAGCAAGTCCTGAGCACCCCGGATAACCGCAACCACCACAGTTATTTCCCGGAAGTACACCGAGTATCGCTTCTTCTCTTTCATCTACTTCGACTTTAAATTTCATTCCGGCTATTCCGAGGAATAAACCGATAAACAATCCTACTGCACTGACTACGACAGTTGCAATTATAATTCCCATCATATTCATCGCTTATCCCTCCTATAATAATCCTGAAAATCCGCAAAATGCAATTGCCATAAGTCCCGCCGTTACAAGAACAATTGGCATTCCCTGAAATGGACGCGGAATATCATTATACTCAATTTTTTCACGGATTCCGGCTAAAATAACAATTGCGATTGTAAAACCAACTGCAGTTGCAAAACCGTTTACCACGCTTGTTATAATTGAATATGATTTCTGCACATTAGTAAGTGCAACACCAAGTACTGCACAGTTGGTGGTAATCAGCGGTAGATATACACCAAGAGATTCATAGAGCGAAACCATAAACTTCTTTAAGAACATTTCCACGAACTGAACCAGTGCTGCAATGACAAGAATAAATACAATTGTCTTGAGATATGTAATATCAAACTTCTCAAGAATGTATTTATAAATGACCGCAGACACAAACGATGCAAGTGTGATTACAAAAATTACCGCGGTTCCCATTCCTGCAGCTGTCTTCACTTTTTTGGATACTCCAAGGAATGGACACAAGCCTAAAAACTGGCTCAGCACTACGTTATTTACAAGCGCAGATCCAATCGCAATTAAAATCAGATTTGTCATTTGCTTTGTCCTCCTTTGCATCCTTTATTTTCACAATTCATACAATCTTCGCTACAACCGGAGCCGATTTTACTCATATCTTTTCCTTTTTCTTCTCCCTTGATCTTAACGTAGTTCTGAATCGCTGTCAGAAGAGCTACTACAAAGAATGCTCCCGGAGCCATAATGAAAATGCTGGCCGGAACATAGGAAGAAGGCATCACTGTTGCACCGAATATCTGACCTGCACCAATGATTTCACGTACAGCACCGATGCACGTCAGCGCAAACGTAAATCCAAGTCCCATACCTACACCATCAAAAAAAGATGGAAGAATCGGATTTTTCGATGCGTAACTTTCCGCACGTCCGAGAATAATACAGTTAACTACAATCAACGGAATATATATACCAAGTGCGCTGTATAAGGATGGAATAAATCCCTCCAAAAGAAGCTCCATCACCGTAACAAATGATGCAATAATTACAATAAACGCCGGTATTCTGACTTTATCCGGAATCACTTTACGAAGAAGAGAAATAAACGCATTACTGAGTGCAAGCACAACCGTAGTCGTAAGTCCCATTCCAAGTCCGTTCATTGCAGATGTCGTTACTGCAAGCGTCGGACACATACCAAGCATCAGTACAAAGGTCGGATTTTCTTTTGCAAGACCATTGTAAAGACGTTCTATACATTTATTCATCTTACTCTCCTCCCTTCGCTGTACTCAAATACTCTCTAAAACATGACATGCCTGCATTTACACCGTCTACAAATGCGTCAGTAGTAATCGTAGCTCCTGAAATAGCATCAATCTCATGTTCTGCGGTTGCACCTGTTTTGGATGTTACAAACGTTTCCGCCTGCTTATTGGCAAACTGTGGAACAAGAACCTCTTCCGCTCTCATACCAAGACCTGCCGTTTCTGAAATACTTAAAATCGAAATTCCATTCAGCATACCATCCATACGAACACCCAGTGTAAACTGAATGTCTCCGCCATATCCTTCGTGTGTTGTCACAGTAATTACATAGCCAATCTGATTTCCACTCCCGTCAAAAGCAGATGCTACACCATCGATGGAAGCCTGATATCCCTGGTCTACCACATAGGCGGTCAAGGTTTCCAAAGATAAATCCGGCTGCATCGCAATCTCCTCAAATTTTTCAGCATCCGTAAACACTTCCTTGTATGCCTCATCTTTCGCAAGCTGTTGTTGCTGTGCAATCGGCTCTTTTGTCACATCATATACCAAACCTAAAACTGCTCCGCTGATGAGCGTAATAAGAAAGAGAATCAGCGCATCTTTTAACATACTTTTCATGACTTTTCCCCTCCTCTACCGAATGCTTTTGGATATGTCATCTTTTCGATGAGCGGAACCAAAAGGTTACCTATGATAATTGCGTAAGAAACTCCTTCTGCAGATGCTCCAAACACACGGAATATTCCGGTCAAAATACCAAGCAGAATTCCAAACACATACTGTCCCTTTTTCGTAATCGGACGCGTCACATAGTCCGTTGCCATAAAGAAGGCTCCAAGCATCAGACCGCCTCCAGCAAGGTTTGCTGCGATATAATTTCCATCAAGTCCATGACCTGAAAACAGTACAAGGAACAATATAAACGACACAATATAGGTACCCGGAATGCGTAGATCAATCACACCAAGCATGATAAGAATACATGCACCAAATACAATCGCAATCATGCTGGTCTCACCGATAGTTCCTGCTGTCTTTCCGATTACCATATCATACACGTTTACAATGCCACCCTCTTTTAAAACAGCCAGCGGTGTAGCTCCTGTATAGGCATCGCAATCAAAATTGGTCATGATGGATGTAAAAGAAATCAAAAGAAAACATCTCGCACCCAGCGCCGGATTCATAAAGTTTTGACCCAATCCTCCAAACAACATCTTTACCACGACAATGGCAAAGATACCACCAATCACAGCAATCCACCAAGGTGCTGCAGGTGGAAGGTTTAACGCCAAAAGTAAACCGGTAACTACGGCTGATAGATCACCGATTGTACTTTTCTTCTTACATATTTTACAAAAACACCACTCGGAAAGAACCGCGGATGCTATCGTTACAAGCACAAGAACCAGTGCATTTAATCCAAAATTAACCACTCCGAAAATCGTAGCAGGCATAAGCGCCACAACAACGCTGAGCATGATTTTATTCGTCGTGATTGCCGCTCGAATATGCGGATTTGATGAAACTTTTCTTAAGCCACTCATACTGCTTTTCCTCCTACTTTTTTCTTCTGTCTTCTAATACCATTTTTCGCATGGATTTAATTTGCTGTGTAAGCGGACGTTTGGCCGGACAAATATAGCTACAACAACCACATTCACAACACTCCATACCATTCATGGCAACAAATGCTTCTTTGTCACCGCACTCTGCTAATTTGGCAAGGCGACTTGGAACCACACGTCCCGGACACGCTTCCACACACATACCACAGTTGATACATGGTCCGGAAGGACTTGCAGATACATCGTCATGCTTTAAACATAACAGTGCAGATGCAGTTTTGGTCGTCGGAACATCCAGGTCAAAAATACCAAATCCCATCATCGGTCCACCGGAAATAATCTTTTCCGGTTCCTGCAAAAATCCACCTGCTTCTTCAATCAGTTCATGATAATTCGTACCAATACGTACACGGAAATTACGCGGGTCTGTAATTGCATCCCCCGTCACAGTAACAATACGGTACATCAGCGGTTTATTCTCAAGAACCGCTCCATAAATTGCACAGACGGTATCCACATTATTTACTACACATCCTGCATCCGCCGGTAACATATCTGAATTGATTGCACGTCCTGTAGCCGCATAAATCAGCTGTCTTTCTGCTCCCTGCGGATATTTGGTTTTGAGTGCTTTTACAACAATGCGATCCTCATCCTTGGTCAGCTCTTTTAATTTTTCAATACAGTCCGGCTTGTTATCTTCCACTGCAAGAATTCCTTGGGCATTATCAAATAATGCAAGGGAACATTTAAGTCCTCCAACCACTCTCTCCGGCTCCTCTAGCATTCTGCGGTAATCCGAAGTCAGATACGGCTCACACTCCGCACAATTGACAATCACATAATCAATTTTATCCGGCTCTTTTGGCGAAAGCTTCACATGCGTCGGGAAACCTGCACCGCCCATACCGACAACACCTGCTTCCTGTATTTTTTTAATAATTTCTTCCTTGGAATGCTCTTCCAAAGGCTTGCATGTTCCATAGTCTACTTCATCATATTTTCCATCGTTCTCAATTACGATAGCATTTACGTTGTCACCAACAACCCCCCTTCGCGGCTCAATTGCTTTAACCGTACCCGATACAGTCGCATAAATCGGAGCCGAAACAAATCCTCCTGCTTCCGCTATCTTCTGTCCGGTTCGAACATGGTCGCCTTTTTTTACGATAGGTACCGCCGGTGCACCGATGTGTTGTGACAACGGATACACTAGATCTCCTTTCGGTAACACTTCTTTAATCGGTTTATCTTTACTGAGATCTTTTCCGTCATAGGGATGAATTCCACCAGTAAAAGTCAGTTTACCTGCCATATAGTGCCCTTCTTTCTGATATTTTTTCATGATACGCTTGGTAGTCAAAACAATCATACTCAAAATAACCTCTTCTATGCTTTTCATTTGTGCCTGATTGCTTCTCGCCATATATCATACTATTTTTTGACTTAAATTGCTATATATTTTGCTTTTTTTATGTTATGATTACGATAGCTTTTTATAAACGTTTGATAAGGAGTTTTTATCATGAAAACAATTCAGACACTATTGTCACCAAAACTATGTACCTATCCCCTTTCCCTCATCGGAGAGCCGGAAGATATTCTGTTTGTTGACATTGAAACCACCGGATTTACTGCCCGCACATCCACTTTATATATGATTGGATGCATTTTTTTCGAACATGACCAGATTCACTTGATTCAGTGGTTTGCAGAAACACCGGAGGACGAAAAAAAAGTTCTCACTGCGTTTTTTCAAAAATGCCGCAGTCATCAGATTTTGATTCATTATAATGGTAACAATTTTGATCTTCCTTATATGAAGCAAAAATGTCTCCAATATCATTTGGATGAACCGTTTTCTTCCATGGATGGAATCGATATCTATAAGCGAATTATGCCATATAAAAAAATGCTCCATCTTGACAATGTAAAACAAAAGACCGTCGAGCAATTTATGGAAATTCAGCGTCAGGACAAATATAACGGCGGAGAACTCATTGATGTATATAAAGATTATCTGTCTGCGCCGTCTTCTGACAAGGCTCAGCTTTTACTCTTACACAATGCAGATGATATGAAAGGAATGTTACAGCTTCTTCCGATTCTCTCCTATGCTGATATGTTTGTACAACCATTCCGTGTATTAAAAGTCCAGGCAAATAAATATACGGATGCAACCGGAATTCCTCAAACAGAGGTTATGATGAAAATCAAATTTCCATTCTCCTTCCCAAAACCGATTGTTTTGACCGGAAATAACTGCCGATTTGATGGTTGTGAGAATGAAGGTAATTTGAAAGTCCCTATTCTATATGATACACTGAAATATTTTTACAGTAATTACAGGGATTATTACTATCTCCCTGCGGAAGATGTTGCTCTTCACAAATCTGTCTCTACCTATGTGGACAAACAGTTCCGCGAGCAGGCAACAGCAGCTACCTGTTACACCAAAAAGGAAGGTGCTTTCCTCCCTCAATGGGACTTAATCTTTACACCGGTCTTTAAACGAGAATACGGCGACAAAATCTGTTACTTTGAACTAACCGAAGAAATCAAACGTTCTCCGGAAGAATTCCGAAAATATGCTCTTCATATCATTGATATGCTGGCCCATGGTAACCGATTCTAAAACAGATATCTTTACAACAAAAAAGATAACGCCCGGACATCATTTGTCCGTCGCGTTATCCTTTTTTATTTTTTCGTTTCTTTTATTTTTTACTATTATTCCTATCAGATTTATTCACAAAATCTATGTTTCCCTTACTCTTTTCCATAGAAAAATGAATTTTTCCGGTAATATCCCATCAATTTATAATTGATAATTTGTTCGGTACTACCAATAAACAAACATCCACCGGATTGAATTGATTTACTAAATTTCTCAAACACACTTTCTTTTGCTTCTTCTGTAAAATAGATCAACACATTTCGGCATACAATCAAGTGGCAATCTGACGGATAGGGATCTTTTAACAGATTGTGTTCTCTAAACTCAACTCTTTTCTTAATCTCATCTGAAATCTGATAAGAATTTCCGATTTTCGTAAAATATTTAGCTTTTAAATCTGCCGGAACTGATACAATACTCTTTTCCGAATACAGTCCAACTTTTGCTTTGGCTATTACCTGTTTGTCTATATCCGTAGCAATAATATGTATCTGGCTCAATGGAATATGTCTTGAAAGAGCCATTACCAGCGAGTATGGTTCATCCCCCGTAGAACAAGCTGCACTCCATATTTTTAAATTTGGACCAAACGAACGAACTAGCTCAGGAATGATCTCTTTGTCCAGATGCTCCCACTGATCCGGATTTCGATAGAACTCCGAAACATTAATTGTCAGATAGTTTACAAACTCTTCAAACCGTACTGCATCTGTCTTTAATACCTGTACATACTTATCATAGCCATTGATTCCATGCTTACTAATCAATGTATCAATTCGTCGTTTCATCTGTTTTTCTTTATATGCATTCAAATCAATTTTCGTCAGTTCATATACTGCAGTTTTAAAATATTCATAATCATACAGCATTATGGCTTCCTCCTAAGAACACTAAATTTCATAAACAGAATATAGGACTCTATCTTCTTTTAATCTAAGAATAGACTGTATGTTCTCATACAGTCTATTCAATATTAAATATACTTCAATATATCATATCTCTTTATTCAGTTGCTTCCTCAGCACTCTCTGCTGCAATCACTGCATCAATATCAACGGAGACAACATCCGCATCTTCCTCTGTTTCTACAACAGCCTCTGTTTCCTCTTCTTCTACCGGGTCCGGAGCAAGGAGAGCTTTCATGCTTAAGCTGATCTTCTTGTCTTCTGCATTGTAATCTACTACTTTTGCTGTCACAGCATCACCAACTTTTAAAACATCAGAAGGTTTTTCGATATGCTCTTTGGAAATCTGTGATACATGGAGAAGTGCATCTACACCCGGCTCTAACTCAACGAAAGCACCAAAGTCTGTCATACGAGCAACTGTACCTTCTACTACGTTACCAACTGCATACTTGCTGTCAGCATCTTTCCATGGGTTTGTATCATCAAATTTAAGACTAAGTGCAATCTTTGTTCCATCGATTTCTTTAATGAGACATTTTACTGTGTCACCAACTTTAAATACTTTTTTCGGATTTTCAACACGTCCCCATGACATTTCTGAAATATGAAGGAGACCATCTGCACCACCAAGATCGATGAATACACCAAAGTCTGTTACGTTCTTTACAGAACCTTCTACTACATCGCCTACACTGATTTTTTCAAAAAGCTCTTTCTGAGCTTCTAATTTTTTAGCAACCATAAGCTGTTTGCGATCACCGATATAACGTCTTCTCTTTGGATTGTACTCGCTGATTACAAACTCGATTTCCTGTCCTGCATACTTAGAAAGATCTTTTTCGTATACATTTGAAACAAGGCTTGCAGGAATAAAGATTCTTACTTCGTCAACTACAACTCCAAGACCACCTTCAAGTACCTGTGAAACCTTAGCTGTAAGAACTTCTTTGTTATTGAACGCCTCTTCAATTCTCTTGTTTCCTTTTTCAAGAGCAAGTCTCTTGTAAGAAAGGATAACCTGTCCTTCGCCATCATTTACTTTGATGACTTTTACTTCCATCTTGTCGCCAGTCTTGAGCACTGTTGTAAGATCAACATTTGGCTCATTCGTGTATTCGTTTCTTGCAAGAACACCGTCTGATTTGTATCCGATATTCAGAATCGCTTCATCAGCTTTCACATCGATTACTGTGCCTTCGACTACCTCTCCATTATGAATTGTTTTTAATGATTCTTCTAACATTTGTTCAAAAGTTAATTCTGACATAATTTTGAACCTCCTCAATAATATTATTCGGGGTAGACGCCCCAGCGGTAATTCCCACCAGTTTTGCCGATTTAGGTAGTTCTAAATGCAAGTCCTCCAGTGTCTGTATGAAATACGTGTTCTCACATTCCTTTTTGCAGATTTCATATAGTTTCCGCGTATTGGAACTATGAGTACCGCCAATCACGATCATAACATCGACTCGGGATGCAATATTCCGTGCCTCTGTCTGACGTTCTTCTGTTGCGTTACAGATTGTATTCACAACAATTATATCATAACCTTTTTTCTGAAAAATTTCAACTAAATCTTGAAATTTATTGTAATTAAATGTCGTTTGTGATACGATACATATTTTTTCATTTTTTGAAGCTATAAAATCCTCTGCTTCCTGTGCTGTTTCGATTACTGTAGGCTTACTTACCGACCAACCGCATATCCCTTTTACTTCCGGATGCTTCGGATCTCCGATAATCACAATCCGATATCCTTCCATACTTTTTTCTTCCACAATTCTATGAATTTTTTTCACGAACGGACAAGTCGCATCCACACATCGAAGCCCTTGCTTTTCAATTTGTTCACATACTTTTTTTTCTACACCATGTGAACGAATGACAACGGTTCCCTCTTTCAGTTTTTCCACAGACTCATCTTCATCAAGGACTACCACGCCTTTTTTTTCAAGATCTTTTACTACTTCCTCATTGTGAATGATGGGACCATATGTGTAAATGCGATCAACCGAATCAATTTGCTCATATACCGTATCCACAGCACGTTTCACTCCAAAACAAAAACCTGCAGATTTGGCCAGTATTACTTCCATACAATTAATTTCCCTTCTTCTCTTTTACAAGAGCACAGATTTTGCTTACTACTTCATCGATTGTCATATCAGAAGAATCTACCAAAATTGCATCCTCTGCCTGCTTCAGCGGCGAATGTTCTCTTGTCATGTCTCTCTGGTCTCTTTCTTTGATATCTGCCTCAATTTTCTCCAATTTATATGAGATTCCTTTTGCCTCCAGTTCCTTGTGACGACGCATTGCACGTACACGCGTGGACGCAGTCAGATAAATTTTCAGCTGTGCATTCGGAAGTACACAGGTCCCGATATCACGCCCGTCCATAATCACATCCGTAGACTCTGCCAGCTTTTTTTGTATTTCTACCATTTTTTCACGAACAATTGGATTGGCTGAACTGACAGATGCCATATTTCCTACTTCTTCTGTACGAATTAAATCATTTACATTTTCACCATTCAAACGTACAATCTGTTCGCCGTTTTCATATGCCAGCGTAATATCCGCACCCTGACAACGTTCACCAATGGCATTATGATTGTCACCGCTCACTTTTTTTCTTAACAGATATAGTGCCATCGCGCGATACATTGCCCCGGTATCTACATATACAAATCCAAGCTCTTTTGCTATCTTTTTGGCAATTGTACTTTTTCCCGCTCCTGCCGGTCCGTCTACTGCTACATTAAAACTCATTTTCACTCCGCCTTTCTTTTATTTTTTTATTTTATATTTTTTGCATTTTTATACATTTTTTAATTCGTATTATTTCGTATTTATTATTTTTATTACTCTATTGGTATTGGCTACATATTGCATCCTGCAAGATACCCGGTTGACCATGCAATCTGTAAATTAAATCCGCCTGTCAAAGCATCCACATCCATGCACTCTCCCGCAAAAAACAGTCCTTCGATTTTTTTTGATTGCATCGTGGATGGATTGATTTCCTTTATACTGACTCCCCCCTGCGTGATAATTGCCTCTTTAAACTCTGTCGTACCACATAGTGTGATCGGAACTTGTTTTAGCAGCGTCCCAAAAGCAAGTCTCTCTGTCTTGGTTAATTCATTTACTTTCTTTTCCGGAGAGATTCCCGACAAACTTATCATAACCGGAATCAGTCTTGCAGGCAATAAATCTGAAAGAGCATTTTTAAATTGTTTTTTATTTGCATGCTCAAAATCACGTAACAGACGTTTATCCAGCTGTTCCTGCGTAAGCGCTGGCTTTAAATCAAGCGTAAGTATAAGCTCTCCCTTTTCCATTTTTTTTACAATCTTACTACTGGCACTCAACATCAGAGGTCCGCTGACCCCAAAATGTGTAAACAGCATTTCTCCGAATCCTTCATACAAAACTTTTTTTCCTTGTTTTATCTTTGCGGATACATTACGAAGCGAAAGCCCCATAAGCTCATGACACCATGTCTCCTTCGTTTTGAGGGGAACAAGTGCAGGATATAACTCTGTCACCTTATGCCCTGCTTTTTCTGCCATTCTAAGTCCGCTTCCGTTTGCACCGGTCAGCGGATACGAGACACCCCCTGTTGCTATCAAAACACTGTCAGCTATTTTTTTGCTTCCGTCAGCCAGCTTTATTCCTTTACATTTTCCAATATAGCCTTTTCCTGCTTTTCCACGCTCTTGTACTTCTTCTGTATCAGAATTTTCAATAGTTTCAGAAACTAAAATTTCTTTTACCGGACTGTTTAAATTGATATCAATTCCAAGTCTTCTCATTTCGTATTCCAGTGCCCTAATCACATCCGATGAATGGTCACTTTGTGGAAACACACGATTTCCACGCTCTGTTTTTAAGCGAACACCAAGCTCTTCAAAAAACTCCATGCATGACTGTGGGGTAAAATCATAAAATGCACTGTATAAAAATTTCGGATTCGAAATCACATTGGCTAACAATTCCTCACAGTCGCAATTGTTTGTTACGTTACAGCGCCCTTTCCCTGTGATAAACAACTTTTTTCCAAGCTTTTCATTTTGCTCATACAAGGAAACCCGGTTTCCGTTTCTTGCAGCATAGATGGCCGCCATCATCCCTGCCGGACCACCGCCGACTACGATAACATTTTTCATATATTTACGATTCCTTCTTTAGCGAATTGTCCAGCATCGGTTCGTCATCAATAAAATTAATTTCATCGTTTAGATACACTTGATAATCCCCCCATACTCTTTCCAGTTCCTTTAGATTATCTCTTGTCTGATCCGGTGCTTTCACACAAAGAGCCACCACCAGTGCATTAATCAGGCTAAGCGGCGCCACAAGAGAATCTACAATAGAAAGCATATCACTTCTTGCAAGAAGATTGCAAGAAGAATAGAGCGACATCGGTGAATGCGCTGTATCTGTAATAGAAATCACTTTCGCATTTCTGTCTCTTGCAAATTCCATCGCTTTTAACGTTCTCATGGAATATCTAGGAAAACTAATACCGATGACCACATCTTCTTCACTTACGCGTATCATCTGTTCAAATAATTCTGTCATTGAAGTGGTACGGAGCATAATGATATCTCCCCTTATCATGGAAAGATAGAACCCTAAAAAGTTGGCCAGCGGTTCACAGCTTCTAAGCCCAATTATATAGACGTGTTTTGCCGACAAAATTGAGTTAACCGCCAATTCAAACGCAGCCGGATCCAAATGATGCATGGTATCTGTGATTTTGTCAATATCTGCCTGAAGAATGGACATCACAAGCTCTGCCTGTGAGCTGTTTGCATACTTTACTCCAACTTTCTGTACACTACTCCACTTTCCTTGCACCCATTCTTCCAATGCTTTCTGTAATTCAGGATAACCATTATAACCCAGCACGGACGCAAAGCGTACCACTGTTGATTCACTTACACCAATCTCGGTGCCAAGTTTAGCCGCCGTCATAAATACAGCGCTATCATAATGCTCTGTAATAAAGGACGCAATTTTCTTTTGTCCCTTGCTGAGCTTATCATATTTCATTTCTATTCTGCTGATAATGTCAACTGTCTTTTTCATATCCAAATCCTCATATCACTGTTATGATGCATTTTTCTGATACGTTTCTCTAAGAAGTCGTATCGTCTCTGTTTCCGGTAAATCATAGTCCCCCGTAATTGCCATGCTAGCAGCTCCGTGAATGAATATCCACATCTTCATAAATAATTCACCCGGATCGGCCACCCCTAATGCCTTCGCACGAGCCACTTCCTTCATAAATGCACCGGTAGAACCATTTAACAATTCATAAAGACTTCTTCCATATCTTTCTTTGGATAAAAACAAAAGGTAAAAAAGCTGTGGCTCTTTCACAGCAAAATCTATATAGGACATGCCAAACCGAATAAATGGTTTTTCTTCCGCTGTATTCTTTTCACAGTATACCAAATAGAAATCACTAAAAAAAGCAATCGCCATCTCAAAGATCTCTTGATGTAACTGATCCATATTTTCATAAACACGAAATATCGGTTGAGTAGAACATCCTGCTTTATCTGCAAGTTTTCTTGCCGTCACACTGCTCATTCCTTCCGTCTTTGCGATCTCGAATCCTGCTTTTTTAATCATTTCCTTTGTCACGCTTATCTTTCTTGCCATAGCTTTTCACCTCATAAAAATAGACCAGAATAACACTTGTACCATAACACTTGTTATTCTAGTCCCTTTTTTTCTTCTTGTCAATATTATGTGAACCACTTATTTATTCTTTTTCAGTCGAAATCGCCGAAGTAAACTTCTCATATACATCCGGATAACTTTTCTTTATGCTAACCGGTGTTAAATCACGATTCACAAATCCGTGTTCCGAAGTACCTGTGGCATGCAGCTCTCCCGTTTCTTTCTTATATACTTCATAGGTGACACTAAACTTAACCCCTTTAAATTCTTGGATTTTCATACAAATCTGATACGTATCTCCATATCGAAATGCTTTTCTGTATTTGCACGACACTCCGAGTACCGGAATCAGTATCCCTCTTTTCTCCAGTTCATCATATGGCAATCCAATCTGTGTCAAAAAATTAATTCTCGCCTCTTCAAACCACCGTATATAATTTGAATGGTGGATAATTCCCATCTGGTCTGTCTCATAATAATAGGTCTTTCTTTCATATGATTTGTTTGCGCTCATTTTGCTACCTCTGTTTACTTTATTTTTATGTATTACACCTAATCTATAACATATGTTACTTCCATTATTTAATTTAGATTTCCTCCTGTTTTTTCAACTATAACAATTGTTATATTGAATCAGCATGAAAACCGCAATAACCGCCTGATAACGCATGTTTTTCCTTCATTTTTTGTATGCTCTTTTAAGTACAATTTTTCTTCATGCAGAAATCTTTCATTTTCAGCCTTTAGTTTAGCAGTATTCCTCTGTTTTTGCAAGAAATCACGCAAAAAAAAGAGCCTCTGCATCATATGCAAAAGCTCTTTTATTCATCTCATTTGGTATCCAATTTGTTAAAAGAATCGGATTAAACCGGGTAAGCACCGTTTGCTGTATCAGCTTTGGATAAATCCACTTTATCCTGCTGTGCTTTACGATACTTGAAGAAGTCTGTAGCAACCTGTGGGAATAATGCGTATGATAATACGTCTTCATCCTGCTGCTTCCATTCTTTCATTTCTGATTCCAGTTTTTCCATTTCGTTATCAATGAGGTCAGCCGGACGACATGTGATTCTTTCTTCACCCGGAATAACTTTGTCGATAACTTCCTGACTCATCGGTTTTACTGTCTGACCATATTTACCACGTAATACGTCTTTTGTCTGGTCAGTTGCCATTTTATATCTTTCACCCATAAGTACGTTAAATACAGCCTGTGTACCAACGATCTGTGATGAAGGTGTTACGAGTGGTGGCTCTCCAAGGTCTTTACGAACTGCAGGGATTTCTTTTAATACATCGTAGTATTTATCTTCTGCATTCTGCTCTTTTAACTGGCTAACCATGTTAGAAAGCATTCCGCCCGGTACCTGATATAATAATGTCTTAATATCAACACCCATTACTTTTGGATTTAAGAGACCTGATGCTAAGCACTCATCTCTGTATGGTCTGAAGTAATCAGCGATTTCAGCAAGTAAGTTCTGGTCAAATCCTGTGTCATACTCTGTTCCCTTGAATGTTTCAACCATAACTTCTGTTGCAGGCTGAGATGTTCCAAGAGCGAACGGGCTCATTGCACAGTCAATTACATCTACACCTGCTTCTACTGCTTTTAAGTAAGTCATAGAAGCAACACCTGATGTATAATGTGTATGTAACTGAATTGGAAGTTTTGTAACTTCTTTCATTGCTTTCACAAGTTCAGCAGCTTTATATGGTACTAAAAGACCTGCCATATCTTTGATACAGATAGAATCTGCACCCATCTCTTCAATCTTCTTAGCCATATCTGTCCAGTAATCCATTGTGTAAGCATCACCTAATGTATAAGAAAGAGCAATCTGCGCATGACCTCTTCCTTCACGCTGTTTGATCTTATTTGTAGAATTTACTGCTGCTTCTAAGTTACGAAGATCATTGAGACAGTCAAAAATACGAATGATATCAATACCATTTGCAACTGATCTTTCAACAAAAGCATCTACAACGTCATCTGCGTATGGTCTGTAACCTAAGATGTTCTGACCTCTGAATAACATCTGAAGAGGTGTGTTAGGACATCCGTCTTTAATCTTTCTAAGTCTCTCCCATGGATCTTCTTTTAAGAAACGAAGGGAAGCATCAAATGTAGCACCACCCCAGCACTCAAGAGAATTATATCCTACTTTATCAAGCTTCTCTAAGATTGGAAGCATGAACTCTGTTGGCATTCTTGTAGCAATCAGGGACTGATGCGCATCACGTAAAATTGTTTCGGTAATTTTTACCGCTTTGTTTCCAGCCATTTATTTATTCCTCCTGTTTTAATCAATAAATAATTTTTCTCTCGACAATGTCGATTTAGAATACACCGAATACAGCCATGAATGTTCCGGCTGCCACGGCTGTACCGATAACACCAGCAACGTTAGGTCCCATTGCATGCATCAGCAGGAAGTTTGTAGGATCTGCTTCTGCACCAACCTTCTGGGAAACTCTGGCTGCCATAGGAACTGCGGAAACTCCGGCAGAACCGATAAGTGGATTTACTTTACCCTTAGTCATTACACACATTAATTTACCGAACAGTACGCCGGCAGCA
Source organism: Lachnospiraceae bacterium (assembly GCA_045588655.1). Taxonomy (GTDB): domain Bacteria; phylum Bacillota; class Clostridia; order Lachnospirales; family Lachnospiraceae; genus SVFI01. The sequence continues at coordinate 110,380 of JAZNEP010000007.1, forward strand.
GTACCAAACGCAAACGCAACCAATCCCAGGATTACGATTTTACCTGTATCCCAGTTAAGGAACGCTTCCGCGCTGGTCGTTGCACCAACCGATGTTCCAAGTAAGATAACTACAATGTACATAAGAGCGTTCGATGCTGTTTCTGTCAACTGACGAACCACACCTGACTCTCTGAATAAGTTACCGAGCATCAGCATACCAACAAGTGGTGCTGTTGTCGGAAGAATCATAGATACAACAATCGTAACGATAATCGGGAAAAGAATTTTTTCCAGTTTGGAAACAGGTCTAAGCTGTCCCATTTTGATTTTACGTTCTTTCTCTGTTGTAAGAGCTTTCATGATTGGTGGCTGAATAATCGGAACAAGTGACATATATGAATATGCTGCCACGGCGATTGGTCCCATAAGTGCTGTCTGTCCTAATTTACCTGCAAGGAAAATGGACGTCGGACCGTCAGCTCCACCGATGATGGAAATAGCTGCTGCAGCTTTGTCATTGAATCCGAGAGCAATGGCTCCGAAATAAGCCGCAAAAATACCGAACTGAGCTGCTGCACCGAGCAAGAAGCTCTTCGGGTTTGCGATAAGTGGACCAAAGTCTGTCATCGCACCTACACCCATAAAGATGAGGGATGGCATAATTGCCCATTCATCTAAAAGATAGAAATAATACAAAAGACCACCAACTCCATTTGGAGAATCTTCAATACTCATCATGATGTCCGGATAAATATTTACCAGAAGCATACCAAATGCAATCGGAACTAACAGAAGTGGTTCAAACTCATGTCGAATGGCAAGATATAAAAACACACATGCCACAGCAATCATAATATAGTTTCCGATTGTAAGATTGAAGAAAGCCGTCTGATGTACAAGATTATCTAACGTATTAATTATGTAATCCATTTGTCGACCTCCTGTTATTTGTCGTTTGATTTATATCAAAGACATATTAGTTTAATGTTGCAAGAGTTGCACCTGCTTCAACAGGATCACCTACTGCGACATCAATACTAGCAACAGTACCGTCTTGTGGAGCAACAACCGGAATTTCCATCTTCATTGCTTCAAGAATGATAACTGTGTCACCCTTCTTCACAGCCTGACCAACATTAGCTTCTACTTTAAATACTTTACCTGCTGCACCTGCTTCAATCTTAACTGAACCAGCACCACCTGCTGCTTTTGGAGCTGCTGCAGGAGCTGCCTTTGGTGCTGCTTTTGGAGCTGCTTTTGGAGCTGCTGCTACAGCACCTGAAGTAGCGCCTTCTTCAACTACTACATCGTATACGTTTCCGTTCACGGTAATTGTATAATTTTTCATTTTAATTTCCTCCTGTTATTAGGCATTCTGCCATTTGTTTCTGTTTACTTTTCGAACGCTTCTGATGACTACTCCATCAGCTGAGCCTCCGTTTGCTGCTTCATATGCTGCAATTGCTGCTGAAATTACTGCAATAAGCTCTGTATCATCTGTCTCTTCCGCCTCGATAATCTGAGCGATTGTATTATCTACTGCTTTTTCCGTCTCTGAAACTTTGTCTTTCTTAGCAAACATAGCCTGGATTTTTGGAATCAAAGCAAAAGCTGCGATAATAAAACTGATTAATATCAATACTGAAAATACAGTAAACATACCCAGTAATGTATTTAATCCGGCATTTGTCATCTTTTCACCTAATGTGTAGTTAACATTTACCGTCATCGTAACGATTGAAAAATCTTTTGCATTGTAAATGAGCTCAACATCTGCCGTTCTGGCATTTCCTTTTGGATCAAGCGCAGAACCTGTAATTGCCGTATTAACAATTACCTCTTTTCCATCAAACTTTACTTCATGGCCTGTTGTCTCCACATAACTGCCTAACTCTTCCATACCGCTTTCCCAGCTGGCGAATACAGGTCCGAGTATTTCGTCTTCAGCAAACTGAGCAGCTGCACCCTGCTCAACAATCATGCCTACCTGACCGATATACGTATCCGCAACCTCTACAGCTGCCATCTCTTCCTCTGTCATGACATCTGTACTTTCACCACCACAGGCAGTCAGTCCTAAAAGACAGGCAATCATACCTAATACTAATAATCTTTTCTTCATATTAAGTACATCCTTTCTTAAACTGTACCGTGTTTTTTAGCCGGGCGGTCGTCCCTTTTTGCAAACAGCATCTCAAATGCGCCAACCACATATTTACGTGTATCAGCCGCATCGATAATCTGATCTACATATCCTCTCTTTGCAGCGCCAGTAGCACTTGTCTGAAGTGCTGCATACTCTGCTGCTTTTTCTTTAATTACATCAGCGCCTTCTCCGCTATACATAATCTGAGCTGCATCATTTGCATTCATCGCACCGATTTCAGCATTTGACCATGCAATTGTAAGATCTGCACCGATTGCCTTTGAGTTCATAGCGATAGCTGCTGTTCCGAGCGCTTTTCCAACTACTACATTTACTTTCGGAACTGTTGCATTAGCGAATGCATATGTAAGCTTAGCTACTGCCTTTGCAATCTTCTTTTCTGCACATGTGCATGCTGTATATCCTTTTACATTTGTAAGAGAAAGTACAGGAATATTAAATGCATCACAGAATGTGATAAACTCAGCTGCTTTTGCACATCCGTTCGGAGTTAAAACTGCATCCATTTTTTCAGCCACTTTTCCGTCTTCTCCGATTACTTCGCTACGGTTAGCCACACAACCAACTGTAGATCCATTTAAACGGATAAATCCTGTAACCATATCTTTTGCATATGCTTCTTTTACTTCGAAGAATACATTATCATCAGCAATTTCAGATAATGCGATGGATGTATCACCGGCACATGCAGCAAGATTAGCACTTGCTCTATTTAAATCATCTGTGCAATCTTCATAAGACATATCATCTTCATTGTTTGAAGGGAGCATAGCTACCAGCTGTCTAATCTGTGCACAAATCTCTGCCTCATCCGCAACTACATCTACAAGACCTGCTTCTGTACTCTGGAAATCCGCTGCTGCAGTATCACATTTCTCTGCATAATTTCCTTCCAATGCGTTTGGAGAATTCACAAATAATTTTGCATTCTTTCCTTCCATGAATGTAAAATCTGTGAGCGCCGGAATCAGGGCAAGTCCACCACCACAATTACCGAAAACTGCTGTAATCTGTGGAACCACACCGGAAGCCAGTGTCTGTTTCATATAAATTTCACCGAAGGCGTTCATCGCATCTGTCGCCTCCTGCAGTCTAAGTCCGGCTGTATCGATTAAACCGATGACAGGCGCACCTGTCTTAAGAGCCAGATCATAGAGGTTAGCAATCTTTTTCGCATGCATTTCGCCAACGCTTCCGTTCATCACAGATGCATCCTGGCTGTAAACATACACAAGGTTGCCTTCAATTACTCCGTAGCCGGTAACCACACCGTCCGAAGGAGTTTCTGTTGGTTTCATATTGAAATCAGTTGCTCTGGCTGTTACCATTGCTCCAATTTCAACGAAACTGTTGTCGTCGAGTAAAGCTGCAATTCTTTGACTCGCTTTTGAAGAATTACTCATGTTTTGGACCTCCATTTTATATTAATTTATGAATAACTAGATTATGTAAGGGCATACTACGCCCGCACATCACATTCGATTAAAAGTATAACATAAAAATTTCATGCAGACAATAGAAATATGTGCGCAATTCGACGCTTTCTGTTGTCTTTATTTCATACCTTTTATACAGTTCTCCATTTACATAGTAACTTTCGTATCCTATGATTTCATCTTTATTTACCGGCGCCGAAAGAATCTTTGGTACATCACTTATTACTTTAATCTCATCCTGCACAGACAGCAAAAGTGTCAAATCTCCCTCCCTCTTTTTTTCTACCTCAATCTTTACGGTATCACATACCCCCTTGTCAACCGGTATCGGATTGTATGGAAACTGTTTTGTAATATCTTTTGATTCATAATTTTCAATCCCATATGTCATAAGACTTTGGGTATCCTTCCATTTCCAGTTTTTATTTGGTGGCCAGCCACTTGCCAGCACTACAGCAATCAGCTGTTTCCCTTCATATTCCAATGCTCCTACAAAACAATACCCTGCGTCAGCTGTAAATCCAGTTTTAATTCCGCATGCACCTGCCATCCTATCTAAAAAGCTATTTTTATTTGACACCTGTATTGTCCTTCCGGTCCCCTGTTCTGAGAAAGTATATTGTCTTGTTGTAATAATGTCTTTAAATGTTTGATTCTTCATCGCATAGGTAGAAATAACCGCCAAATCATATGCTGTTGTAGAGTGTATCCTACCTTTCTGCTCTGCATCCAAACCATTTGGAGTTATAAAATTGGTGTGTTCACATCCCAATTCTTTTGCTTTCTGATTCATCCGTTTTGCAAATGCTTCTACACTTCCATCAATATGTTCTGCAATGGCTACCGCCGTATCATTGTGCGATTCCAGCATCAAAGAAAACAAAAGGTCCCAAAGAAGGTAAGTTTCTCCTTCTCGCATTCCTAAATGAACCTTGGGCATTCTCGATGCATAAGAAGAAACTGTAACCACCTCAGATTCTTTTCCATTTTGTTTCTCTTCCAAATACTCCAGCGCTAAAATACAAGTCATAATCTTTGTCGTAGAGGCCATAGGCATTACTTTATATCCGTTTTCTTCATATAAAACACGCCCGTTTGACGCATCCATCAGGAGCGCCGAGCGGGCGTACAATGACAATTCTTCCGCCTGCACAAAAGCCACCATGTCGAACATCACCAACCATATAGCAAATATGCAAACAAAACATTTATATTTGATTTTCATTTTTTGATACGAACACATAAATCACTACCGGTTCTTTCATTCTTCCTTACCCTATGTATATGTGCTCTTTTCTGTAATCATTCTATTTCTTAATCTTAACAGAAGATTTTTGTCCTTTCGAAGCAAACAGCTTTTTGTAACTACTATACTTTGCTGATGGAACTTTTATTTCCGCTTTCGATGAAATACCATATAAAGCCTTGCTTCCGATTTTCTTTAGTTTCTTTGTTTTTACTACCACATTTACCAGCTTTTTGGCACCATAAAATGCATTGCTTCCGATTTTAGTTACATTAGAACCGATTGCCAGTGTTTTCACTTTGTTATTCCCTTTTAGTGCATTGGCTGAAATCTCCGTCACCTTGTAGGAAATGCCATCGATTTGAACGGTATCCGGAATGATAATGAGTCCTGCATTTTTGACTGCTACTCCCTTAAACGCTACTGTTTTTGATTTTGAAGTCGACGTAAGCACCTTGTACTTATTGTCATTTACCGTATAGGTTTTTCCTTTTTTCGGGAGCATGGTCTTGGTACTTACCGCCACCTCTTGGCTTTTGGCAAAATCTACTCCACCACTCAAAGCATATACCTGGTATGTATATTTCTTTTTTGGTGATACTGTATCGGTATAAGTGGTTCCACTGACACTTCCAAGACAATAGTATTGACCGCTTCCCGTTTTGCGATACACAAGATAACTCTGTGCTCCGCTGTATGCTGCCCAAGACAATTTGACCGCATTGTTTTTCGTTTGCTTAGCGGTTACTTTGGACACTTGTCCATAGGTGTTTTGCTTAATGCGCTGTACTATTTTTTGCGCCTGTGCCACACCCTCTACGCTCTCACCAACATATCTTACACTGTTTTTTGCATCAACGACAACAATCAACGAGTCCTGTCTGGCTACTTTCCCTACCATCGCTGCATATAGATTTCTGTAAGTCAATGCTTTTTCTGTATCCTGACTATATTTATAGTATCCCGGATTTTGCGTCAACGACATAATATCCTGCAATATCAGTCTTTTCATTTCCTCTGTCGTCATATAATTTTTCTGGGCAGTTGCATCATAGCCACGATAAATATCAATAACAGCAACATCATATCCGGCTTCTCCCAGCTTCATCTGATAAAACATTGTCAGGATCTTACTAACTTCTGTGTCAGAAGGATCTAAAAAAAGCATAACCTTAATTCTTCCGTCGGACGAAAGTGAATAATTAGAACGGTCCGTTGCTAACAAATCAGCGGTCAAGTTATTTCGTTGTATTAATTTCTGATCCGGGTCTTCATCCGGAAGCGGATACGACACCGCCGCTGTTGGGAACTGTTTTTTAAACGCAGACGTATTATGTCTCGCATTTCTTTGATGTCCTGTAAAGTCAGACATATTTTTCAAAAAGTAAGCATGTGTCGGTACATCTGCATCATCCCATGTCGCATCAAGATTGTAATACTCATTTCCGATTTTTACTATATTCCAACCGTGCGTTGGATTTCCGGCGTAATCATCATTTCCGCAGATTACTCTTGCGCTGATTCCTGCTTCTTCTGCCAGTCTGTAAAACAGGGTTGCATACGCCTGACATACTGCATAACCGTCCGCCAACGCAGCATATGTAGTGTACATATAATTATAATTCTGATCGATTTCGTAATGATAGGTATCATAAGCCATGATACCCATAATGTAATCATAGATTCTTCTGACTTTCTCGTAGTCATTGACCGACGAAGATTTTAACTGTAGCTGTTTTACAATCTGATTCACACGCTTTGTCACATACTTTTCTTCCTCCGCCGACGTACGATATAAAAATTGAAAACGCATTGTCATGGTCCCATTATTATGCAACTCCGACGTCCAGCGATACGCCTGCATGTGCCAATATAAATAGTCTCCTTCCATTGGTTTTCCGTTCACATCATATTCAAATGCCTTGTCTATAACTTTTTTTACATCTTTCAACGTTGAATCTTTCGTATTTGCGATTTTTATGGAAATCATTTCTTTTCTGGCTACCAGTTTAGATCGCAAATATGCCGCCGCATCCTCAATCGTCGCATAAGATGCATGCTGGGCTGTAAGAACCTCATCTTCCGAACTAATGCTGTTTCCGGATATATCATTTTCTGATATAGTATTTCCGGACACACTCATCTGCGCCGAAACTTCATCCCCAAGAAGCTGTGCATACATTTCTTCATCCGCGGCTTTTATCTCCTCTTTATAGCAGTCATAATGGCGATAAAACTCTTCGCTTGACATCATTGCATCTTTAATTGCTTCCTCGGAAATATCCAGCATTTGCATCCCCGTCTGTGCACTCTGCTCAAATTCGCTTTCCGGCATAAATCCGTTTTGAGCAGAAACCGGAACCACGGTCTCAAGTAGCAGCAGCATCGCTACCAGTATCATACTTACCCTTTTACACCATATGTTTTTCATCCTAAGTTCTCCCTTTTAAATATCCAATGTCAACTGAATTTCTTTTTCAGCCTCTTCCCTAAACTGTGCGATACGATCCTGATTCAGTTCCGGAAGATCGGTAAGACTTTTCACACCAAAGCTACGTAGAAACTGTTCCGTTGTACCAAACAATATAGGTCTTCCCGGTGCATCCAGACGTCCAACCTCTGTAATCAGTTCAAAATCAAGCAGACGATTGACCGAATGGTCACAGCTGACACCACGTATTTTGTCGATTTCCACCTTTGTTACCGGTTGCTTATACGCAATAATTGAAAGTGTTTCAAGAAGCGCATCCGTCAAAACATATTTTCTTGGTGTTTTTGCAATCTTGATTAAATAATCATAATATTCCGGTTTGCTACACATTTGATATGCATCTTCCAACTCCGTAATCGTAATTCCTCTTTCCGACTCATCGTATTCTTTTTGTAATTGTGCAAGTAAGTTTTTGGTCGTTTTCACATCTGCTTCAATCACTTCTGCCAGTTTGCTGATTTCCACGGAATCTCCCATCGTAAATAAAATTGATTCTAGAATCGCCTTCTGTTTTTTTTCATCCATTTTCTTTATTTCGATTCCTTTCTGGTTATTTCAATATCATCAAAAGTCTTCTCTTGACGAATGTCAATTTTTCCGATTTTCATAAGCTCCAGTATCACTAAAAACGTGACAATCACTTCAGCTTTTGAATTTTGTTTTTCTAACAAATCGCGGAACGATAATTTATCATGTTCCAAAATATAAGTTTCGATATATTGCGTTTTAACTTCCATATCGATTTCTTCTTTTTCAATTTTTCCAAAATTCGCACGAATCGGATCAATCTTGTCCTCCTGCTTGCGCATCACTGATTCAAAAATCTCCTGCAATTTTACAAGATTAACATCTCCAAGAAGCTCCTCATAATTCACCGGCGGACGATACTGCTCAATTTCCTTTGGCATCGTCGGCTTTTTGTAAAAATTTTTCACCGCATCAATATGCCTGTCCTTCAGTTCAAAAGACATATACTTGTACATCTTGTATTCCAAAAGCTTTTGCACCAGTTCTGCCCTCGGATCTTCCTCTTCGCCCTCTTCATTTACTTCTTTCGGGAGCAACATCCTACATTTAATGTCGATCAGCGTTGCGGCCATCACCAGAAACTCGCTCATCACATTCATATCATCCGTTTCCATTTGTCGAATATATGCAAGGTACTGCTCTGTAATCAGAACAATCGGAATATCATAGATATCTACTTTATTTTTTTCAATCAGATGTAAAAGCAGGTCAAGCGGTCCCTCAAACACCTGCAATCTTACTTCCAAAGCCATAGTATTGCCTCTTTCATCTATTCTTCTTTCTTAATCACTATATTTACAAGCTCTGCCGGATTAAACATCCGCAGTGGAATGGTATGCGCACCAAGGCCTCTGCTTATAATCATCACAGAATCCTTCTTTTTAAACATTCCACCGTCATATTTAGGGAACAAACGGAAATTTGTAGAAATCACGCCTCCCAGCCATGGTAATCTAACCACACCACCGTGTACATGCCCGCTTAATACGAGATCTGCTCCCCACTGCGCATATTGATCAAAATAATCCGGATTATGTGCCAGCAGAATCGAAAAAGAATCCGAAACGCTCTCCGGCAGCAAATGTTCCAAATAATCTTGTGGCATTTCCACTGTTTCAAAACGTTTGTAAAACTTTCTGTCCACTTCACATCCGGTAATCGACACCCCATACTCTTTAAGATATCTTTGTTCATTTATAAGTCTACGGATACCGGCCTCACTTAATAGCCGCTCGAAATCCTCTCCCATATTACCATACTTTTCCGGATAGAGCAAAAGTCTTTGTTCATGATTACCATTTGCATAATACACAGGATATTTTTCCGACAAACGTCTTACAAAAGCAGCCGCCTGTGACACATCTTTCCCCGGACTTGCCGTTAAAATATCTCCACCAATCATAATTACATCCGGACAACATCGATCGATTGCCTTAAATAGTTTTTCATTTGCATTTCCATATTGTTTATTATGAAGATCGGATAAAAACAGAAAGTGAAACTCTTTATTTACTTTTGTACTTTTCAATTCATAATTCACAACCCGAAACCGGTTGGAATCATAAACCACTATCCCTGTCATCCCTAAAACCAGACAAACCAGTACTACAATTAAACTCTGCATGTTAGTTCCTTTCTACGCATTTCACTTATCATACCAAATAATTTGCATTTATAAAAGCATCTTATCCAATACTTTTTTTAAATAATCTTTGTATTTTGCCTTCTCCACACTTGAAAAATATACCACATCACATCTTCCGATTTCATTACCTCCAAGATAATATACGACTTCACCCGCTTTGTCACCTTCTGATATCGGTGCATCCACCATCTCAGGAACCACTATCCTTTTTTCTATTGTCGAAAGATCACTTCCTTTCGTATCAAGATAGGAAAAATCTCCAACCACCCCGACAGATACCCTTTCTTTAACGCCTCCCGACACACGTAATTCCGGTATTTTTTCTTTGTTATCATCTTTGTATATTTTGCTTACTTCAAAACCATATTCCAGCATCTTCTGTGCTTCACTGAAACGAATCTTGTAATCCGGTGCTGCCATCACCACTGCAATCAATGAAATACCATCCTTCTGCGCCGTCGCGCTAAAACAATACTTCGCCTTATCTGTTGAACCGGTCTTTAATCCTGTTGCATATTCATATTGTTTCAATAGTTTGTTCGTACTCGACAGTGTAAATGGTTTTGTCCCCTGCGCGGTTTCATGCTGAATCTCTTCCTGCCATATCTGCGTATACGCAAAAACTTCCGGATGCTTATTAATCAGCTCTCTAGACATGATTGCAACATCCTTTGCGCTTGTATAATGATTATCATCGTTTGACAATCCGCAGCAATCCAGAAAGTGTGTCTGCTCCATCCCCAGTTTCTGTGCTTTCTCATTCATCATTTGAACAAATGCTTCCTCTGTTCCCGCGATTTTTTCAGCCATCGCCACAGAAGCATCATTTCCGGAGGCTACCGCAATACATTTTATGAGCGTCTCTACACTCTGAATTTCTCCTTCTTCCAAAAACACCTGTGATCCGCCCATTGATTTTGCGTATTCACTGGTTGTAACTTCGTCTGTCAGCTTTAATGTTCCTTTTTTCATCTCATCAAATATAAGAAGCAACGTCATAATCTTAGTAATGCTGGCGGGACTCCTTTTTATCTCAGCATTCTTTTCCAGAATAATCTGTCCAGTGGAAGCTTCCATGAGAATTGCGCTTTCGGAGGTAATCCATTCCGCGGATGAATCCTTCTCCTGTGTTGCTGTCACAATGATTGGCGTAGACCACAATCCCACAAAAAAGATGCATGAAAAAAGCAGACCTAACATCTGCTTTTTCAATTGAGTCAAATGAACCATACTTACCTCTATAAACCATTTCTATAGTTTACGTTTCAGTGTATTGCATTATAACTGCATTTTTTATTTTCTTTTAAAACGAATATCCATATATGCTTTGATTTCTTCGACACATCCTTCAAAGCCAAGTTTAGAAGCATCCAGACAAAGATCATAATTGCGTGCATCATACCATTCATTTCCCGTATAATATTTATAATACTCCGCACGATACTTATCTGTCTTTGCGATATATTTCTCAACTTCCTTGTCCGACGAGTAGCCAAGTCGCTCTTTTGCATTTTTTACACAAAAACTATGGCTCCCATGCACAAACACGCTAAGAACATTGTCATACTCTTTTAAGATATAATCTGCGCAACGCCCTATGATGACACAAGACTCTTCCTCTGCAAGATCACGGATTACTTTTGCCTGATAATTGAACAAATTATCATCGGAAGTAAACTCATCACTCTCCGGCGGAATCAGCTGTCCTTTATAAACATTTTTTGTAATACGAAACAGTGGCGAGCTTTTTAACTTTTCGTCTGCTTTTCCAAACAGCCCTTCCGAAATACCACTTTCATCCGATGCCATTCGCATCAACTCTCTGTCATAACAGTTAATTCCCAACTCTTTGGCTAACATATGACCGACTGTTTTTCCACCACTACCATACTGCCTGGCAATTGTAATGATTGTGTTTCCCATGACTATACCCCCTTATCTTTATTCTCCCAAATATGCTTTTTTAATAGAGTCGTCATTCATCAATTCTTTCGCATTTCCATGCAGAACAATTTTACCTGTTTCAAGAACATAGGCCCGATCTGCAATCGACAATGCTTTTTTTGCATTCTGTTCTACCAATAGTACGGTAGTTCCCGCTTTGCTAACCTGCTGTATAATATCAAATATTTCATTTACAAAAATCGGTGAAAGCCCCATAGACGGCTCATCCATCAAAATAATACTTGGATGACTCATGAGCGCACGCCCCATGGCAAGCATCTGCTGTTCGCCTCCGGAAAGTGTCCCAGCCATCTGATTTTTTCTCTCCTGTAATCTAGGAAAACGATCGTACACCATCTGTAAAGTATTGTTAATCTCTTCTTTATCCTTCCTTGTATATGCACCCATAAGAAGATTTTCATAAACTGAAAGCTGTGCAAATACACGACGTCCCTCCGGAACATGTGCCATACCCAGAGACACAATCTTATGTCCCGGCATTTTACATATATCCTTCCCCTCATACAAAATACTTCCTTTTGACGGCGCGATTAGTCCTGTAATGGTGTGTAGTGTCGTCGTCTTTCCTGCACCATTCGCTCCGATTAACGCAATAACTTCACCTTTATTTACTTCAAAATCAATCCCTTTGATGGCTTCAATCATTCCATAATGAACATGTAAATCTTTTACTTCTAACATTGCCATGCCTGTTTCCTCCTATTCACCAAGATATGCTGTGATCACCTGCGGATTGTTCAATACATCGCTGGTATCTCCCTGCAGAAGCACTTCACCAAAATTAAGCACTGTCAGTTTTTCACAAATCCCGGAAACAAGTTTCATATCATGTTCAATCAATAGAATCGTCATATCAAATTCATCACGGACAAAACGAATCGTATCCATCAGATCTTTTGTCTCATTCGGATTCATTCCGGCTGCCGGCTCATCCAACAATAAAAGTTTTGGTTGCGTTGCCAGCGCTCTTGCAATCTCAAGCTCTCTCTGCTTACCATACGGAAGATTGGATGCCAAAACATCTGCATACTGATCCAGTTCAAACACTTTAAGAAGCTCCATTGCCTTTTCATCCATCTCTTTTTCTACCTTAAAGAACTTTGGCAGACGTAAAATCCCGGTCATAACACTATAATCATGATTGTTATGAAGACCAACTTTTACATTATCCAGTACCGTCATATCTTTAAATAGACGAATATTTTGAAATGTTCTGGCAATTCCAGCCTTGTTAATGTCAATGGTTCTTTTTCCTGTAATATTCACACCATCCAAAACCACACTTCCTTCATCCGGCTTGTATACGCCTGTCAGAAGATTAAACACCGTTGTCTTACCGGCTCCGTTTGGTCCAATCAAACCATAGAGTTGTCCTTTTTCAATTTGAATATCAAATGCATTTACCGCACGGAGACCGCCAAAGGAAATGCCCAGATTTTTTACTTCTAATAATGCCATATCCTATGCCTCCTCCGCTACTTTCTTGTTATTTTTATATTTTGCAACTAATTTTTTACGGAAATTAATAAATTGAGGACTCCAGTTAAAGAGCATCATAAAAATAAGTACAATCGCATAAATCAACATACGATAATCTGCAAGTCCACGAAGAAGTTCCGGAAGGAGTGTAAGAACTACTGCTGCAATCATCGATCCTCTCATATTTCCGATTCCTCCAAGCACTACAAAAACAAGAATCATAATCGACATATTATATCCAAAGTTTTTCGGAAGTGCTGTCAGAGTCGATAAATTATGAGAATACAATGCACCTGCAACACCTGCAAGAGATGCGGATATTGTAAATGCAATCAATTTATACTTCGTGATATTAATTCCAACAGATTCCGCCGCAATACGGTTGTCACGAATAGACATTACTGCCCTTCCTGTTCTGGAATTTACAAGATTGTTAATCACGACAAGCGCTATCAAAATCAAAATCACACCAATGGTAAATGTAGAACAATGCGGAGTACCTGTAATTCCCTGTGCTCCTTTAATTAAAATCTTGCCATCCGCTTCCAGGCCAAGTGACATTGTATCTTTCATCGAAAAATGAACTCCTTTGGAATCTACACCCAAATAAATGGCATTCACAAAGTTTTTAATTATCTCACCAAATGCGAGCGTTACAATTGCCAAATAGTCGCCTTTTAATCTCAGTACCGGAATACCAACCAATATACCTGCTACAGCTGCAGATACTGCAGCGATAAGAATTGCAATCACAAAACGAAGCAAATCGCTCTCAATGCTATCTTTCATACTGAGCGAAAACAAGGCACTTGCAAATGCCCCCACACACATAAATCCAGCATGGCCCAGGCTTAATTCTCCGAGAATACCAACGGTTAAATTTAATGAAACTGCAAGAATTACATAGGTACAAACCGGAACCAAGAGTCCTTCCATCAACGAAGACATCATACCGGTCAAAACAAAAATCTGAACAATTGCATAGACCAAAATCACCATTGCGTATGTAATCAGATTTCTTTTTGTATTTTTACTCATATTTTTCAACATTTTCATACGATCCTCCTACACTTTCTCCTGAATATTTTTCCCAAGAATACCGGTAGGGCGAACCAGTAACACCACAATCAACACACCAAATACAATCGCATCGGAAAGCTGTGATGAAATATATGCCTTACTCAGATTTTCAATTACACCAAGTAAAATACCACCAATCATTGCTCCCGGAATCGATCCGATACCCCCAAATACCGCCGCAACAAACGCTTTGATACCAGGCATAGAACCTGTATATGGTGTCAGTGAAGGATACGCAGAACATAGAAGCACACCCGCTACTGCTGCTAACGCTGAACCAATCGCAAAGGTAAGCGCAATCGTTCCATTTACATTGATACCCATCAGCTGCGCAGCACCCCTATCCTCAGATACTGCAACCATCGCTCTTCCTGCTTTTGTCTTTTTTACGAACAATGTTAATGCAATCATAATGATAATACATGCAATCACCGTTACAATGGTCACTCCTGATACGGTAAGCTGTCCATCAAACAAAGTAAGACTTGGAACATTTACCACAGATGTAAACGCTTTGGTGTCTGCACCAAATATTAATAATGCCAAATTTTGAAGAAGGTAGCTGACACCTATCGCTGTAATCAGCACTGCCAGAGGAGAGGTTCCTCTAAGCGGTTTATACGCAACTCTCTCTATGGTCATACCCAAAATAGTACAGGTCGCCATTGAAATAACAATTGCCACATACGGATTGACCCCCATATTGCTGACTGACACGAAAACTACATATCCACCCACCATAATGACATCGCCATGTGCAAAATTAAGCATTTTTGCAATTCCATAAACCATGGTATAACCCAAGGCAATAATCGCATAAACACTTCCCAGGCTGATACCTGTAATTAAATACGAAATAAAACTCATGTAAACACCCTCTACTCTTTCTCTTGTATCATATTACACTTTCCCTATCATATCATAATTTTCACCAATCTACAACAAAAAAGAGTGTACAAAAAGGGACTGTTATCTTATAACAGTCCCTTAATTTTTTACTGATTTTATGCCTTTTTTTAAGTCATGCTTCCACACTCTAGACTATTACATAGCAGTGTAAGCGCCATCTTTAATCTTAACTGCTTTTGGAGCTTTTGAAGGTTCGCCATCTGCTGTCCATGTCATGCCAGCACCTGTTAAACCATCTACTGTAATCTGTGTCATAGCCGGTTTTAATGCTTCACACACATCAGAAGGGCTCATACCTGCAGTCAATCCTGCCTTTTCAGCTGCTGCTTTGATGATATATACTGCATCATATGCATCGGCTGCAAACTGGTTTGGTGTTTCACCATACTTTTCTGTATAAGTTGCAACAAATTTCTTTGTTAAATCATCGGTTGCATCGGCTGCAAACGGTGTTAATAACATTACGTCTTCTGCTAATGTTGTGTCAAAGTTTTCCACACCAAGGATACCGTCTAATCCATCACAACCAAAGAACATTGGTTTAAATCCAAGCTGATCTGCCTGTGCAAGAATTAAAGAAGCTTCTGTATAGTAGATTGGCAAGAACACAAGCTCTGCACCTGCATCTTTTGCTTTCTGAATCTGTACAGAGAAATCTGTTTTGTTATCTGCTGTGAACGCTTCTGCTGCAACTACTTCAATGCCCTGATTTGGAGCTTCTGCTGCAAACTTCTCATAAATACCCG
This sequence comes from Lachnospiraceae bacterium, assembly GCA_045588655.1. Classification (GTDB taxonomy): domain Bacteria; phylum Bacillota; class Clostridia; order Lachnospirales; family Lachnospiraceae; genus SVFI01. The sequence goes on from JAZNEP010000007.1 coordinate 126,053, forward strand.
AAGAATAGATATCTGAGCTATCGTAAATAACAGCAATCTTTGTTGCAATTTTATTTTCACCGATGTACTGCGCAGAGGCAATACCCTGGTTTGGATCTGAGAAACATACACGGAATGCATTATCATGAGCAATACACTCTACTGCTGATCCTGAAGGTGTTAATAAGAATGTATTATCTTGTGCTGCCTCTTCTGCAACAGCTACACAACAACCACTTGTTGTTGTACCAACGAGAGCCTGCATACCCCAGTCTGTCAGTGTATTGTAAGCATTTACAGATTTTTCAGCATCACACTCATCGTCCTGGCAATTCAGTTCGATGGTCATACCGTTAATTCCACCTGCAGCATTAATTTCATCTACTGCAATCTGTGCTCCATTCATAACAGCTGAACCATATACAGCTGCACTACCTGTTGTAGGTCCGATTGCACCGATTTTAAACACCGCTGCACTGTCTGCCCCTTCTGTTGTAACAACATCAGAACCCGCATTGCCGGAACCGCTACATCCAACCAGTAAAGTCGCTGTCATAGCAGCTGTCAATACCAGGCTAAGTAACTTTTTCATTTTCATAATGATCCTCCTCTTTTTAAGCCGCATCTATCATGCTGACTTCTTTTAATAAGTCAATTAAGCCAATATCAATATTTTATAAGTCAATATCAATATCCAAAACATAATATGCTATTTTACTGTTTTTGTCAATATTTTGGACAAGACCTTTGAACGACAAAATCCTTGGTCATATCGACCAAGGATTTATAAACTAATTAGTTATATTTGCGTTTTCTTGCTGCTTCAGATTTCTTTTTACGTCTTACACTTGGTTTTTCGTAGTGCTCTCTTTTGTGGATTTCCTGCTGGATACCAGCCTTAGCACAACTTCTTTTAAAACGACGTAAAGCGCTATCTAAAGTCTCGTTCTCTTTTACGATTACGTTTGACATAAATCACACCTGACCTCCCTTCAGTCCCTTAAGTATCATGACTGCTGGGTTAATTATTTATACGCATTGCGTACATTACGATTATAACAGATTTTTTACTCAAGTCAACTATTTTTTATGAACCAATCTGACTTTTTTATTTCATCTGTGATATAAGCACATTTTCTACTTCTGCAATCGCCGCAGGGATTCCGTCCGGATTCTTTCCTCCTGCCTGTGCCATGTTTGGACGACCACCGCCGCCACCTCCGACAAATGACGCAATTCCTTTTATCAGATTACCTGCATGTGCGCCTTTCTGGATTGCTGCATCTGTCGCCATTGCTACAAGATTTACTTTTCCTTCCGCATCAGAAGCAAGTACAATCACACCATCACCGAGTTTTTCTTTCAGCTGATCCCCAAGATCACGAAGTTTGTTCATATCGACTCCCGGTACGCTTACCGCCAAAAGTTTAACACCGGCTACTTCTTTCACCTGGTCCATAACATCGCCGAGCGCTTCATTCGCTGCCTTGCTCTTTAATGACTCGTTCTCTGATGCAAGCGCTTTTATTTCTGCCTGCATATGAGAAATCTTATCTGTAAGTGTCGCCGGAGTCGCTTTTGCCGCTGCTACTGCTTTTGCAAAATTTTCCTCCATCGCCTTGTAGTAGTCCATAACATTTGCACCGGTCAGTGCCTCAATTCTTCTGACACCTGCGGATACACCACTCTCTGATAATATCTTGAAGAATGAAATATCTCCGGTATTTTTCACGTGGGTACCACCGCAAAGTTCCATAGAGAAATCTCCCATAGAAACAACTCTTACAGTTGCACCGTATTTTTCACCAAACAGAGCCATCGCACCTTTATTCTGTGCCTCTTCAATGGTCATTTCTTCTGTCACAACCGCAATATTTTCAGCGATCTTTTCATTTACAATCTTCTCAACCTGTGCAATCTCATCTGCAGTCATAGCCTGTGAATAACTGAAGTCAAAACGTGTTCTTCCGTTATCTTGGTAAGACCCCTGCTGATGTACGTTATCACCAAGCACTACCTGAAGTGCTTTCTGCAGCAAGTGCGTTGCAGAGTGGTTCTTACATGTATTATTTCTATTTACTGTATCTACTGCAAGATTTGCCATCTCTCCGACTGTGATTGTACCCTCGGTCATTTTGCCGACATGACCGATTCTGTCGCCCGGAAGTTTTACTGTCTCTACAACTTCAAACGCGCCCTTATCTGTACGAATAACACCTACATCACCTTTCTGTCCACCCATGGTAGCATAGAATGGTGTTTTTTCAACAATAACAGTTCCCTCTTCGCCTGTAGAAAGCGCATTCGTTGCTTCTGTAGCAGATGCGATAGCAAGAACTTTACTTTCAAATGTTAAATTGTCATATCCGACAAACTCACTTACAACATCTGCATCCAAATTTTCAAACAAATCAGCACCTGCAGTCAACTTCGCAGAGAAATTCTGATTGTCTCTTGCTTTCTGTTTCTGTTCTTCCATAGCTGTGGCAAATCCTGCCTCATCTACCTTTAAGCCCTCTTCTTGTGCAAGTTCAACAGTAAGTTCAATTGGAAAACCGAACGTATCATACAGATAAAATGCTGATTTACCATCAATTTCATCTTTCTTCTCCGCTCTCTTGCCTTCGAGAATCTTATAAAACTCTTTCATACCGTTCTCAAGAGTGCTTTCAAAACGAGCCATCTCTTTCTTTAACTCAGAAAGAATATACTCTCTGTTTTTTGCCAAAAGCGGATAACTTTCCTTGTAAATATCATCAATATAAATACTTGCAATTTTGATTAAATCTTCCGATGTAAGCTTTAACGTACGTCCATGTCTTACGCCACGGCGAACCAAACGACGAAGTACATAACCTGCCCCTGCATTCGAAGGAAGGAGCTTTGCTTCATCTCCAATTAACATCACGCTGGTACGCATATGATCTGCTAAAATACGCATAGAACGAGTCAATTTTTCATCCTGCTCGTATTTCACACCTGAAACCTGCTCAATGTAAGCAATCACCGGTGCAAACAAATCAATCTGGTAAACATCTCTGCTACCATTCAAGAAAGCAAGAATACGTTCTAATCCCCATCCTGTATCCACATTCTTTTTTGCAAGCGGTGTCAAATGTCCATCATGGTGTTTTTCATACTGCATAAATACGTCATTACCAAGCTCTGTATATTTACCACAGTTACATCCCGGTCCACAATTCGGTCCGCAATCCGGTCTGTCTGCAATATAAAACATCTCACTGTCCGGTCCACATGGCCCATATTCTAAGCCCCACCAGTTATCCTCTGCCGGCAAATAATATATATGTTCTTTCTTAAATCCTGACTCAATACGATACTGTGCACCTTCCTCATCACGTGGTGCATTTTCGTCTCCTGCAAATACTGTAGCAGCTAAGTGATCTGAATCAAAACCGAAAACTTGCGTCAAAAGTTCATAACTCCACTGACAACGTTCCTTTTTGAAGTAATCTCCCAAACTCCAGCTACCCATCATTTCAAAGAAGGTAACATGACTCTTATCTCCAACGGAATCAATATCATTTGTACGCACGCATCCCTGTACGTTGCAAAGTCTTGTACCCAGCGGATGCTTTTGACCAAGCAAATACGGCATCAGTGGCTGCATACCAGCCACATTAAAGAGCACACCTGTAGAGCCATCAGACACCAATGAAACGGCTCCTACATCCACATGCCCACGCTCTATATAAAACTGCTTCCATGTTTTTCTTAACTCATCTGAAGTGAATTGTCTCATTTCAACCGTTCTCCTTACTTAAAATGTAAATTTGTCTGCAAAATATGCATCAAGATCAGCAATGGCAACACGCTCCTGCTCCATGGAATCACGGAAACGTACGGTTACACATCCGTCTGTCTCAGACTCAAAGTCATAGGTGATACAGAATGGTGTACCAATTTCATCCTGACGGCGATATCTCTTACCGATATTACCTCTGTCATCAAATTCACAGTTATATTTTTTAGAAAGTTGCATATAAATCTTTTCTGCACCTTCGTTGAGTTTCTTAGAAAGCGGAAGTACACCAATCTTAACAGGTGCAAGCGCCGGATGGAAATGCAGTACCGTTCTCATATCCGGTTTTTCTTCTGTTCCAATATTTTCCTCATCATAAGCTGCACATAAGAACGCAAGAACCACACGGTCTGCACCGAGGGACGGTTCTACAACATATGGGATATATTTTTCACCTGTTGTATCATCAAAATATGTCATATCCTGTCCGGATGTATTCTGATGTTGTGAAAGATCATAGTCCGTTCTGTCTGCGATTCCCCAAAGCTCGCCCCATCCGAACGGGAATTTAAATTCAATATCAGTGGTACCTTTACTGTAGAAGCAAAGCTCTTCCGGATCATGATCACGAAGTCTCATTTCATCTTCTTTGATACCAAGACTTAAAAGCCAGTCACGACAGAACCCTCTCCAGTACTGAAACCATTCCATATCCGTTCCCGGCTGACAGAAGAATTCAAGTTCCATCTGCTCAAACTCTCTTGTACGGAATGTGAAGTTACCCGGTGTAATTTCATTACGGAATGATTTACCAATCTGAGCAATACCGAACGGAAGTTTCTTGCGGGATGTTCTCTGCACATTTTTAAAGTTAACAAAGATACCCTGTGCTGTTTCCGGTCTTAAGTATACTGTATTCTTAGCATCTTCCGTTACACCCTGGAAGGTTTTGAACATCAAATTAAATTGACGTATATCTGTAAAGTTATGTTTTCCGCAAGTCGGACAAGCAATATTGTGCTCTTCCACATATGCTTTCATCTCATCATTTGAAAAAGCATCAATCGGCTTTTCAAGTGTTAAACCGTTTTCTGCCACGTAATCTTCAATAATCTTGTCTGCACGAAATCTCTCATGACATTCTTTACAATCCATAAGCGGATCTGCAAAACCGCTGAGATGTCCACTGGCTACCCATGTCTGTGGATTCATAAGAATCGCACAATCTACACCTACGTTGTATGGATTTTCCATTACAAATTTCTGCCACCATGCTTTTTTAACATTATTTTTTAATTCTACGCCAAGGTTACCATAATCCCATGTATTAGCGAGACCACCGTAGATTTCTGATCCCGGGTATACAAAACCTCTGTTTTTTGCAAGTGCTACAATTTTCTCAAATGATTTTTCCATGTTTTCATCCTCACTGTTCTGTTTGATTCTTAACTTTTATTCATAAATAATGAAAGCTTTTTGTCCTTCATTTAAATTTATTGCTCTTTTATCTTCAATCACGGAGACTCCGTCGCTTATGTAGCGGATTTTCCCAGGAAGAATCACCTGCTGGGCCTCTTCGAGTATCACCATATGCATGTCACTCTTTTCGAGCACATCCGACGCCGATAAAACGACATCCTCCTGATCAACTTCTCTCATAGAAGTAAACTCATAACCGGCAGAATACGCGTCCGCCACCGTTCCCCAAAATAAGTCTCTTTCATTGAATGCCTTATAATCCTTGTAACTTTTAAACTCCATATTTACACGAATCTGTTTATCTTCTGAAAGCTCGACCTCTCCAAGTACAACTGCATCCTCTGAAACTGCATCGGAACTATTTCTATAGCTTGTGATCAACTCTTCTATATCTCCTTTTAGTTCCTCCACATTGTAATATGGTTGGGAAAAGTCTTCAACAATCACTTCTGTAATTTCACCATTTTTATTAAAACTAACTGTGGTAGTGTCAACTTGTTGATTCATCATTCCACACGCACATAACAGAGAAGAAACACACCCTATCAAAAGTGCTGTTCTGATTTTTCTCATAATCATACCTCCTGTATACAGCATTATATTATACTAGTCTGAAGCTAGTTTTTCAACCTGCAATTTTTCAGTACCTCAAGACTCTTAAAATTGTGCGCAATATATTTTTTACGATAAACCTCGCATTCTTTCTCAAGCTGGCGAAGTACATCCTCCGATACGGTGAATGTATATAGTTTATCAATCGATGTGTTTTGTATATATTGTATGGTATAAATTGTCGACTCCAACAGATCACGACCGTCTAAAACTCCCGGAAACTCACCATTTACGACAAGTGTTTTCATCTCATATATGTATTGTACCAGTTCATTTGGTATGGATGGAACGCCCAATGCTTTCAATGACATATAAAGCAATTTCAGCATTTCTTTCTCATCATTGTTCTCTCTTGTATAATAATCAGCCACCTCAGTAAAATACATTCCATAAAATGCCCCCTCAAAATCTTCGCGCAGCTGTTCAAAATATTGCTCAATTTTCACATCCGCCAAATTATATGCCGTCTTCCCCTCATACAAACGGAATGTTCCGTAACTAAACGGATTGGTTGCCGCCATAAATCGGCTCCCCTGTCTCTTTGCCCCTCTTGCAAACGCTGACACTTTCCCTCGTTCTTTGGTTAAAATTGTAATTCTCTTGTCCATTTCTAAAACAGGGACGGCTTTTAAAACCATCCCTGTCACTTCAATAAAATCCTGCATTATGTTTCACCCTGTTATCTGATTCGGCGCTGTCACTGTGCATTCCTGCATAGCCACGATTTTCGGTTTCGCTTTGCAGATTATTCTGATCGGATTGCCTGTATTTTAAATAATCTGTCACTTTACCACTCATCAGAAACGTTTCCCAGCACTCATTTTTCTCCATCCTACGCACCCGCTTTCCATATCTTTTGAACCTAGAAATAGGGTTTGCTTTTTTAGAGGAAAATATGTGTACCAGTTTATTCCTGTCTTATGTTATCGATTGATATCTTTTGCGTTATATCCAAAGTTTTTCAACAGAAAATCGCTGTCACGCCAATCTTTCTTTACTTTTATCCAAAGCTTTAAATTTACATGATATTCAAGCAAATCTTCAATCTCATGTCTTGCACGGCTACCAATTTTCTTCAGCATGCTGCCGCCCTTTCCAATAATGATGCCTTTGTGAGAATCTCTTTCACATATAATTGTCGCATCAATATCTACCACATGTTCTCTGTATTTCATGCTCTCGATAGACACTGCAATACCATGCGGAATTTCTTCATCCAAACATCGAAGTGCCTGCTCACGAATCAGTTCCGCTACAATCTGTCGTTGTGGCTGGTCTGTGACGGTATCTTCATCGTAAAACATCGGTCCATACGGAAGATACTTAAAAATCGTCTGTATCAAATCGGTTTCATTGTCACCTTTCAATGCAGAAACCGGAACAATTTCCTGAAAATCAAACACTTGACGATACGTATCAATATATTCCAAAATCTGCTCTTTTTTCACCGTATCAATTTTATTAATCACGAGAATAACCGGTGTTTTTACTTTTTTGAGCTGTTCAATGATATGTCTTTCGCCTGCACCGATAAAATTGGACGGTTCAACCAGCCAAAGGATGACATCAACCTCCTTCAGTGTATGCATGGCTGCACTCACCATGTAATCTCCAAGCTTATTTTTAGACTTATGTATTCCCGGTGTGTCCAGAAACACAATCTGCCCTTCTTCGCATGTATAAACCGTCTGGATTTTATTTCTTGTTGTCTGCGGTTTGTTTGATGTGATCGCTATCTTCTGCCCGATCAATCGGTTCATCAGTGTTGATTTCCCCACGTTCGGTCTTCCGATCAGTGTCACGAAGCCCGTCTTCTTTTGCGGTTGCATATTGACCTCTGTCTGCATACTGTCTCCTGTTCATCTCTTTTTTATGTTTACGTCGTTTCCTGATTTTGCGAATAATCAGAATCACAATACCGATAATGATTGTCCATATAACAAGATACGGCAAAGCTATCACAAAATCAATCACAAATTCCTTACAATCGTTCCCTATGTTTTTCAAACTATGTACAAAACCTTCTGTCATTCTCTGCAAATCCGTTTTCTGTTCCGGTTCTGCCGGTGTATAAATCACCACTTCTGACAGCTCAATTTGAATCGTTGCATAATCGACCAGATTATCATAGGTCCTAAGCTGAGACTCCAATCCCTGAATCTCATATCGAACATCCGTCAATCGGCCTTCCAGTGCTACAATCGTTTCAATATCCTCTGCTTTTTCCAAAAGCGCCATCAGTCTTTCATATTCCACTTCATACGCTTCTTTTCTACTCTTTGTATCTACGTAGGATAAGGTAACATCTGTAGCGCTCTCACTTTTTCGCGTGATATTTGCATTTTTTGAAACTTCGTTTATCAACTCATCCAGTTTATCTACCGGAACTCGTACCACATAGTGTGCATTTCTTGATGAGCTGCTATAATAATTTCCCGCATATATTTCGCTGGATTCCATATAACCACCCAGCTCCATTACTTTCTGCTCAATGAAATCAGTGGTCTCAGTAAACTCCTGTGTTTCCACACTAAGATTGACACGGCGAATCAATTTACGGTTAGAAGCGACTGTATTTTCAAGACCTGCTTCCTCGACCGGCTGGGCCGATCCGGAAGCAGCATCCGAAGAAGACTCTGTTTCCATTTCCGGCGCTTCTTCTGCTACCATATCATTCGTCGCAACAGACTGCTCCTTCATATCAAAATTCAGACTCATTCCGGCGTCGCTACCACTATCCCAGATTTCAGACTCTGCCGTCGACATACTATCATATTCCATTGATGCTATATTATCCTTTGAAGCTCCGCACCCAATCAGAAGCATAGCCGTCAGTACTACCGCAATAATCCGTCCAATTCCACTTTTTCTTCTTTTCATAAAAAACCCTCCTTTACTTTTCTTAAGACTTTTTCTTAAGCTATCAGTAATACGATTATCTGAGGCTCTTTTTTGGTACTTCTATGCAAAAAGTGGTGAAATTTCTTTGAACAACGACTCATTTTCTTTCAATTTTTCTTCATTTCCGACCACGCAAAGCACCTGATCGTCAAGCATCGCCTTCAAGTAGTCTGCCATACGGTGAATATCATCCACATTACATGAGAGAATTTCATCACGTTCCTTTTGTTCCTCTTCGAACGTATATCCGGTCATATACGCCGTGTAACTACGCGCACCAATCGCACTCGGTGACAAAGGCATATCTTTTTCTGCAATCGCACCAATGATATATTTCGTCATCGTATCTTCATCCGCCTCAAAGCTTTGTAAATAGCTTGGCGCATTCTCATAGATCTCAATGGTCTGTGACAGATTAGGATCACGATATGACACAAAGTAGGAAACTCCTGCTTTTGAGAAGTTACTCATACATCCGTATGCTCCGCCTTTTACTCTGACCTGAATCCAAAGGTAATCATATCCCATCATAACCCGAAGCACTCTAAGCGCTCCTGTATAGGCAAATCCATGCTTTGCATAATTCCCCGCTCTGCAGACATATTGAATACCTGCCGAAGTGCAAAATCCCTCCTGCTTTTTGGTCAGCTTAGCATGAAACGGCTCTGCTTTGTTGTCTGCGCAATCAAGCATCTCATCCAGCACTTTTGCTGATTCGATAAATCGATTCAACCCTTCCTGAGAACCGGTAAAATCGTAAATCAGTCTCCCTTTGTGACAGATAAAGCTGAGTACCTCTTTCATCCGAACAATACACTCATCTTTTTTCTGTTCAAAGTCTGCCAAAATACCACTGATGAAGCGATAAAATCCTACTCCATTCATTTCATCCTCTGCCCAAACAGGCAATGAAATATAGGAAACCGCTCTCATCACCGCAAGCGAATGCCCGGCACTCGTCATTCTGGCCTGCATACGAGATTTTAATTCTCCCAAAATCTCTTTCAAACGCTTTTCATCTTCCAGATTTGATGTAAAAAGAATTTCTTTCACAAGTGCAAACATATCTTCCACTTTATCTTCGAGTGCTTTTCCTTTGACCTCAAACATCATCTTGAACTTATCCGTATCATTTGAGTCTGTATAAGAACCTATCTGGAAGGAAATGCCACCGGTCCTTAGATTCATTTCGTTAAACAACTCACCATAACTATAATTCTCTGTATCTACAAGTCCAAGCACATTTTTTAACAATCCCAAATATGGCAACCATTCTGCCTTAACATCTCTGACATCAAATGCAAGTCTTGCATAGGATACTCCGTTGGAAAATACCGGATGGAATAACAATTTATTTCCAAACAGTTCCTGCTCTTTTGTACAATATTCCATGGCTTCCTTCTTTAAATCACTTCTCGAAAGCATTGGAATCTTTGCAAGATCTTCCGGCGAAGATTCTTCTTCCTGATACTGTTTGAGTGCCTGCGTTTCCTCAATGATCTGTGCAAGCGCTTCCTTTGAAAGCGATGCCTTATATGTTGCCAGTTTTTCAACCTGTTCCTGATTGTTTTTCTTTTCCAAACCTTTTGAAGGAACCATTGTCACTATTGTTTTATGTGTATTTCTCAAAATCTGATCAGTGACCAGTGTTTCGAAATAATCGGTTTCTACCTTTTCCCTCAACACTTTAAACGTTTCATTTGCCTCAATATGCATAAACGGCGAAGCTTCATCATAAAGCCAGCTGTCAAATGCTTGCAGACCATACATGAGTCCCTTTGGATACGATCCAAAATCTGCTTCTCTGTACTTAAATTCAAAATAGTTAATCGCTGCATATAGTGCATTTTTCGGAATACCGTTTTTTGCCAGATTGGTCAGCGTGTTTTCTAATATATCAATAAATCTGTCTTTCTCTTCTTCCCTTGCATTTTTTGCAACAAAAGAGAAAAATGGCTGTAAAATACCATTTTCACAAACACTGTACACATCTTCACCGATTCCCGCATTCATAAGTTCCACTTTTACAGGTGCTCCCGGTGCAGAACACAGTGCATAATCAAGCACCTGAAGTGCCACATACAACTCTTTGTCAAGACTTGTTCCGATGGAAACATTGTATGAAAAATAGGTCATCGACTGCGTGTCATCCGTTTCCAGTACCGGATATTCTTTCACAACCTGCTTTGGCTCTGCAAATGCCTTTTGGATTTTAATTTCAGAGTCCATTTCCAGGTGGTCATATTTTGACAGATATTCTTCGTCCAAATAGCGAAGTTTTTCCTCCATATCCATATTTCCGTATAAATAGATATAGCTATTGGATGGATGATAGTATTTTTTATGAAATGCGATAAAATCTTCATAGGTCAGCTTTAAAATTTCGGATGGTTCTCCACCGGAATCGACTCCATAGGCCGTATCCGGATAAAGGCTGTTCATAATTTCCCTATCCAGCAGATCATCCGCTGAGGAATATGCGCCTTTCATCTCATTATATACTACTCCGTTGCATATGATATCCTCCTGTGGATCGTTGCATTCATAATGCCATCCTTCCTGATAGAATATCTTCTTTTCTTTGTAAATATTCGGACAAAAAACCGCATCCAAGTACACATCCATCAAGTTGGCAAAATCCTTATCATTGCAACTTGCTACCGGATATACGGTCTTGTCCGGAAACGTCATTGCATTTAGAAAGGTATTTAGCGATCCTTTTGCAAGCTCTACAAACGGATCTTTTACCGGATACTTTTCGGACCCGCAGAGCACGCTATGTTCGATAATATGTGCCACTCCGGTGCTATCTGTAGGCGGTGTACGAAATCCGATATAAAACACTTTATTGTCATCATCATTGCAAAGCAGCGCAATCTTTGCACCTGTCTTTTTATGACGCAAAATCACGCCTTCCGAATTCAAATCCTCCACCTTTCTGTTTTCTATCAATTCGTATGCACTAAGCTTCTGAAACTCCATTTTACTGCCTCCAACTTTTCATTACTTAGACCGGCAAAGAGCCAAGTCTTAACTTTGAACATCTAAATTCCAAAATGTATTCCGGACTAATTTTATCACGTAACTGCACATCTTTGACTAAATCTGCTATCGTGCATATTTGTTCACGATATTCAATCCGACTATTTCCTTTTCGATCTGTTACTGTCTCAGGGAACATCACTTTAAACTTCCCTCTCAGTTGCTGATAAATCATATAACTCTGACTTTTTTCAGAGATAAAAACCATATGGTCACACAAACGAATCCCTTGTTCCATTTCACTTTGCATATACTGATAAATTGCTGTTTTTAATTTTTGGGGTGTATCATCAGCTTCTGCAAGTTCCTTATATGTCATACGCATTCCGATGTAAACATTTGAAAAATCCTGCAATACGTACTTAAAATCATTTTCATTCCCTATTGTCATTTTCCTGCTCCATTTGAATATTTTTCGAATTTTCTTCTTCCTGAATCATCTGCTCCATCGCATCCATCATGCATTTCCCCAAAAAACCATGCACTTCTTCCCATATATTCTCTGTCGCTTCCAGACATGCAAGGTCACCAACTGCCATCGTCAATGCCAGATTTCCTTCTCCGATCAAATCTTCCAAAAGAACGCCTTGGCCCGTATACAGCTTGGCCAAATCTGCCACCTCAATCAAAAACTGTGTCAGCACCACCTGCTGCGCTTCCTTATCTCCGGCAACAGCAGAATACATCACTTCCACCAGTTGCTCCTGCTCCAGTTGTCGGATTTCACCAATGCTCTGCAGATAGTCTTCCAGATAGTTTTTATCCTCCATCGATAAAAACTCATCCATATCCGCCTGTTCTCCGACCGTAATTTTCTGTGAATGCAAATATTCTAAAAGAAGCTTATTTTGTTCTTCGTTTTTTATCAGATCCGGAAAATATTCCGCAAGTTGTTCCTGACTAATACACATTTGCTGCTTTTTTGCCTGTGCAGTCAGCTGCTGCAATGTTTCTCTAAATTGTTTTTCCTCCATCACAAAGCTCCTATTTTTTCTTATTTTTTTACATGTGTATGCGTGAATATATGTTCACTGCAATAGGAATAGTTACCATCACATTTTGAGCAGAATCTAAAATCCATATCCGGATTTTCTTCGCTCGTTCTACCACAAATCGCACACTTATGCTTTGCAATCTTCTGAATCTTAACTGTTTGTTTTTTGAATTCATGCTGTCGTTTGATCTGCTTAGGTGTACGGAATGATTTTCTTGTTGTAACAAAGAAAATAATCGTACTCATCAACGAAAATAGGATGGCAATACAATTAGCCACATAATAATAACCTATCACCGTTCCTCTCACTGTCACTGCACTCACTAAATTGCTGAGAAAATCAACTGCAAGAATAATAGAGTATATAATTCCAAGCACTTTTACCTTAATCGGAAGTGGAATCACAAACATTACTAAAAGCGTAATTCGCGCTTCCGGAAACGTCATCGCATATGCCAGCATAATCGACATACAGACATAATATGTGCTGAAACTCATAGAAATAATCGAGTAAAATGAGTCTAATGTCATGTTCATCTGTGCCACTGTCGCAGCCTCGTTCAGGCCTGTCAGCAGCGTCCCTGCATAAAGTAAAAAAGCCCCCACAATCGTAAACAACATACCAGAAATCAGATATACATTGTAACGGAAGGTTCCCCATACCTGTTCCATGGTTCTTCCTATCGAATAATAAAAATACAACATAATAAGTGTAAATATATCTAATCCGCCCGGTGGAATCACAATCCATGTAAAAAGTCTCCAGACCTGTCCCTGACAAATTTTGTGCGGATCCAATGTCAAATAGGCCAAAAATCCAGGATTCATTAATTGAATCACATAACCAAACGCATAACAGACAATCAAATATAACGTGATATTCCGAATCTCGTATTTTCCATATTTTCGTTCCATTTTGGATATCCAGTTCATTTTATTCTACCTCTGATCCTATTCAAATTCATATTGCAATCTATTCTAACATGCTCAAAATGGAAAGTAAACCAATGTCGACGGAAAAACAGATTAGTTTTATTCATTTTTAACAAATCAGTATCGTATAATTTATTGATTTTTTATACATTTAAAAAAATTGTCGATTGCACAATCAAATGCATTGTCGTATAATGTAAAACGGTGTCCATTGAATGACACATATAAATAGGAAAGGATTGGTTTTACATGGAAACGCAACGTTATACGCTTGGAATTGATATCGGTTCTACCACCGTAAAAATTGCGATTCTTGACGAATCAAACAATATTATATTTTCAGATTACAAAAGACATTTTGCAAATATACGCGAAACATTACTTGATCTTCTCAAGGATGCTTTTGCAGAACATGGTAATCTCTCTGTATCTCCGATGATTACCGGGTCCGGTGGTCTGGCTCTTGCTAACTGTCTCGAGATACCTTTTACCCAAGAAGTGATTGCCGTATCTACTTCTTTAAAAAAATATGCTCCGCAAACAGATGTTGCCATCGAACTTGGCGGCGAAGATGCCAAAATTATATACTTTGAGGGTGGAAATGTAGAACAGCGTATGAACGGTATTTGTGCCGGAGGTACTGGTTCTTTCATTGACCAGATGGCTTCTCTTTTGCAGACAGACGCTACTGGGCTTAATAACTATGCGAAAAGCTATCAGTCTTTATATACAATTGCTGCCCGTTGTGGTGTCTTTGCAAAATCTGACATTCAGCCGCTCATTAATGATGGCGCAACCAAGGAAGATCTATCTGCCTCCATTTTTCAGGCGGTGGTCAATCAAACCATCAGCGGTCTTGCCTGCGGAAAGCCGATTCGTGGTCATGTAGCCTTCTTAGGTGGTCCTCTGTTCTTTTTATCAGAGCTTAAAGAGGCTTTTATTCGCACGCTTAAACTGGATGCTGACCATATTATTTCTCCAAAAAATCCTCACCTCTTTGCTGCCATCGGCTCTGCGCTGAATGCAAAAGAGGAAGTCCGTTTTTCCTTGGATGAAGTAATATCAAAGCTTTCTTCTGATCTCAAAATGGAATTTGAAGTGGAACGTATGTCTCCTCTCTTTTCCACAAAGACAGAATATGAACTATTTACCACCAGACACAATTCTCACAAGGTTCGCAGTGGTAAAATCTCAAAATACAAAGGGAACTGCTATCTTGGAATTGATGCAGGGTCTACTACAACGAAAGTCGCCCTAATTGCTGAGGACGGTTCTCTGTTATATTCGTTTTACAGTAGCAACAACGGTAGTCCGCTTAAGACAGCGATAACTGCGTTTAAAGATATTTATTCTCAGCTTCCGGAGGAGGCACATATTGTCCATGCATGTTCCACCGGCTATGGTGAGGCTCTTATGAAAGCAGCCTTTCTTTTAGATGAGGGAGAAGTAGAAACCGTTGCACACTATTATGCAGCTGCCTTCTTTGCACCTGATGTTGACTGTATCCTCGATATCGGTGGTCAGGACATGAAATGTATTAAGATTAAAAACGGAACCGTGGACAGCGTACAGCTCAATGAAGCTTGTTCTTCCGGTTGTGGTTCCTTTATTGAAACGTTTGCAAAATCTTTGAACTATTCTGTCGAGGACTTTGCAAAAGAGGCTTTGTTTGCCCATAATCCGATTGATCTTGGAACCAGATGTACTGTTTTCATGAATTCAAAAGTAAAGCAAGCGCAAAAAGAAGGTGCATCCGTTGCAGATATTTCTGCCGGTCTTGCTTATTCCGTTATCAAAAACGCACTGTTCAAAGTAATCAAAGTATCTTCTGCCAGTGAACTTGGCAAAAAAATCGTGGTGCAAGGCGGAACCTTCTACAATGACGCTGTTCTTCGAAGCTTTGAAAAAATAGCCGGTTGTGAGGCTGTTCGTCCGGACATCGCCGGAATTATGGGGGCATTTGGTGCTGCATTGATTGCCAAAGAACGTTTCCACGAAAAGGAATCCCAAGCATCCAATGACATTGACGCAAAAGCCGTATCCTCCACTATGCTTTCCATTGATAAAATTAATTCTTTGGAGTTTACTACTCGCATGGCAAAATGTCAGGGATGTACCAATCATTGTCGACTCACGATTAATCAGTTTACCGGCGGTCGTCAGTACATATCCGGAAACCGCTGTGAGCGCGGTATCGGAAAAGAAAAAAATAAAAATAACATTCCAAATTTATATGAATATAAACTACATCGCATATTTGACTATGAACCGCTTCCAATTGATGAGGCGGTCAGGGGGCAAGTGGGAATTCCACGTGTTCTCAATATGTATGAAAACTATCCATTTTGGTTTACTTTTTTTACGGAGCTCAAATACCAGGTTGTATTATCTCCGCTTTCCACTCACAAAATTTATGAGCTTGGTATAGAGTCCATTCCAAGTGAGTCGGAATGCTATCCTGCTAAGCTTGCGCACGGTCATATTTCATGGCTAATTAAACAAGGTGTTCCGTATATCTTTTATCCAGCTCTCTTTTATGAGCGCGATGAAGTTCCGGGTGCTAACAATCATTATAATTGTCCAATTGTTACATCCTATTCTGAAAATATAAAAAACAACGTAGAGGAAATCGGGCGCGGAGATGTGATTTTTCACAATCCATTCCTCTCCTTCCGTGATAAAGAATCCATCTACAAAGTCCTGGTCAAGGAATTTTCAGATATTCCAAATAATGAGATTTATCACGCAATCAACAAAGCATGGGATGAACTAGAAGCCGCCCGTGATGACATGAAGAAAAAAGGCGAAGAAACCATTGCATGGCTGAACGAAAATCACAAACGTGGGATTGTTCTTGCCGGACGCCCGTACCATATTGACCCGGAAATCAATCATGGAATTCCAGAACTGATTAACTCCTATGACATTGCTGTTTTAACCGAGGATTCCATCTCTCATCTTGGATGGCCGGAACGTCCTCTTATTGTTTCCGATCAGTGGATGTATCATTCCCGTTTATATGCGGCTGCTTGTTATGTAAGAGGGGTCAATAACATTGATTTAATTCAGTTAAATTCGTTCGGTTGCGGATTAGATGCGGTTACCACGGATCAGGTAAATGATATACTGACTGCAAGTGACAAAATTTATACCTGTTTAAA
This sequence comes from Lachnospiraceae bacterium, assembly GCA_045588655.1. Taxonomy (GTDB): domain Bacteria; phylum Bacillota; class Clostridia; order Lachnospirales; family Lachnospiraceae; genus SVFI01. Next base: position 142,917 of record JAZNEP010000007.1, read on the forward strand.
AATTGATGAAGTAAATAACCTTGGCGCAGCCAGAATTCGTATTCGTTCTCTTATTGCAGCTTTGCATGTAAAGGAACTGAAAAACGAAGAGCGTGTGGTTCGTTCCAGTGCAATTAACCGTCCGGTGTTTACTGCAGAAATGAAGAAAGATTACACTCTCCTCTGCCCTCAGATGTCACCATTCCACTTTGACTATCTGAATGCTGCACTTGGAGCCGCCGGATATCATCTGGAAGTATTGCCATCTGACAACAGACATGCAGTTGAAACAGGATTAAAATATGTAAATAATGACGCTTGCTATCCTTCTCTTATTGTAGTAGGACAGATTATGGATGCACTATTTTCCGGCAAATATGATCTCAACAAAGTAGCAATTGTGATGAGTCAGACCGGTGGTGGATGTCGAGCCACAAATTATATCGGATTTATCCGTCGTGCACTCACAAAAGCAAACCTAGAACATATTCCAGTTATTTCACTGAATATGTCAAACGGACTTGAAACCAATCCGGGATTTAAACTGGATGCCAACCTTCTATCCCGTATTATTCTTGGTGCAATTTTCGGTGATATTATTATGAAATGTGTCTACCGAATGCGACCATATGAAATCACCAAAGGTAGTGTCAACGCAGTGCATGACAAATGGCGTGAAACATTTACACATTTCATTTCGCGCAAGCACATATCGTTCTTTACATTTAATCGGATGTGTCGTCAAATGATTGCTGAATTTGATGCGATTCCAATTCACGAAGAACGTAAACCAAGAGTCGGTATTGTAGGTGAAATCCTGGTCAAATTCCTTCCGGCTGCAAACAATTATCTGGCAGAGCTTTTGGAAGCAGAAGGTGCAGAGCCTGTTTGTCCTGATTTACTGGACTTTATGTTCTATTGTTTCTACAATCAGATATACAAGGCCGAACAACTTGGGACTTCCAAAAAAACGGCGGTTCTTTGTAAACTTGGTATTTCCGCAATGAATTTTGCACGTGGTGCTGCGACAAAAGCATTTATTAAATCAAAACATTTTGATCCGCCGGCAAATATCTATGAACTTGCACAGCAGGCAAAAGACATCGTATCTCTCGGCAATCAGACAGGTGAAGGCTGGTTTTTAACTGCCGAAATGCTTGAACTGATACACAGCGGTGCTGCTAATATTGTCTGCACACAGCCATTTGGCTGTCTTCCAAACCATGTGGTCGGAAAAGGTGTCATCAAAGAACTTCGCAGGAGACATCCTTCCGCTAACATTGTTGCCATCGATTATGATCCTGGTGCAAGCGAAGTAAATCAGCTCAATCGAATCAAGCTGATGCTTTCAACTGCTAATCATAATCTTAACGAATCTGATTCATAAAAACACCCCCATGAAGCACAGGCTTTTTTCACGCCTATCTTCATGGGGGTAAATATTTCTTCACTACATTTTATTCGGTATACTTAAATACCTTTTTCCATTTTTTGAAATATACGCTTCCTTTAATTTAAAATCTGTCGCTATCGCCTTCCCGTTCCAAACGTACACGGTGCAATACAGATTTTCCAAACATTTTCGTGGATCTGCCTCTATACCAGACACCCAGAGACTAGTATCTGCATATTTTATTTCCATTCCATACTTTTCCCACTTCAGGGAACCATACATGGTTGCTCCACCTCTTTTGGTATATTCCGCCACTTGCGTAACAACTCCCGGATATGCTGTCCCTTTTGAACATATCTTCTTTCGATATCCATATGCTTTATATAAATCCCTTACATTTACTTTAACCCATAATATACTTACATATACACAAAATCCAAATGCTATCCATCCCCAATAATCCGCACTCTCTCTAAAACCAAATACTACTACATTATAGATGTTTGATCCAAAAAAAACGCTGCAAACTATTGTGCATACTATACTCATTACTAACAAGCCAACTAACGACAATACAGCCCCCTTAGTCCCATCTTTCTTATAAATATCATTCGGCTGATTTGGATTTTTTTCCGGTATTTGCACTTCTTTCAATTTTATTATATTCTGCATCACGTATACTCCTTAAGACTTTACTTCTGTGTCTCAACGTTAAACAAATCCAGACATCGTTTCACCAGTTTTTCATTATAAGGCATAAACACACCCGCTACCGGTCCTACCAGAACTGCACAGATTACTGTTCCGATTCCTAAAACGCCACCCAAGCAAAATCCTACGACCACAAAACACAAATCCACTAAAATACGAATCACGCTGAATTTCTTTTTGATTTTGTCACTAATGACAACCGCCACCAAATCATTTGGCCCTGTTCCCGCATCCGACTTAATTACTATCGTCATTCCATATGCAAGTATCACACATCCCAACGCCAGCATAATCAGCTTAACCTCAAACGACATCTCTTTGAACAATGGGTTAAGAATGTAAGAAAAAAAATCAATAATCGGACCACCACATATCATGCATAGTATGGTTCCAATCTTAATATAACGCTTATCAACCATAAGCAAAACCGCAATAATTAACAGACATATCGCAATGTGTGTATATCCATGTGTCAGTGGTACCTTAGCTATTACGCTTGAAACACTCCGAAATATTCCTTGCACAAACACATTAAACGGATCTGCTCCCAGATCTGAAAGTAAAAAGAGCGTGACTCCCAAATGCGCAATTGTTAAACCAAGCAACAAGATAACAACTCTAATTATCTTTTCTTTTATATGTAATCGCATATTCTTTACTCCAAGTAGTTATCACTTACATATTTCATAATATCTGTTCGCTCTTCCGGCATACGGCATCCCACAATATAATTGCCATCATTGTCTGTCACTCGAATCACATTACCCAATAGCTCTGAAGCAGATTCAATTTCAAACTCATGTATGGTCAAACTGATATCCTTATCTTTTGCCGTCTTAATTAATGAACTGTAAGATGAAAATGCAAATCCGCCGGCGCTAATATTCACCATCCTACCTTCACAAGACTCACCTGTTGACATGATTTTTATCGTACACGCATTTTTTAACGGCATTCTCGGATGCTTTCTACGGTTCACTACGCTTGGATTGCCTTCCACTGTTATCATCGCATTTGCTGATCCATCACTGGTTACACGTACATTATCCCAAAAATAGATTTCATTTCGAACCACAACAGACACTTGATAATCTGTTGTTCTTGAAAATTCAGTAGCACCGTAATCGAAATTCACAAAAATACTATCTTCTGTCCTCTCTGTCGCAACACCTTTGTATTCTCGATTGGTAATCTTATCTTTCAGCAGAACTACCATTCCAGGTTCTATGTCGCTAATGCCCATAAAACCACCTTGACCAAGCTCTTCAATTAATTTGCCAACCACAGTTTCAATACTTCCTACATTGGAAGATGTTTCCTGATACTTGCTTCTCATTACCTTCGTGTTTTCGTCCGCATCGAAGATACTCTCTGTCATGAACTGCATAACTTCGGAAATCTGTCTCATATTGTCAACCATATTTCTGTTTGACTTTTCGATTTCCTGCATCGCATCATCCACCACATGCACGTGATTTCCGAGCATAACTGAATCCTCTGTGATATTTATTACACTTTCGTTTGCCTGCTTAATCTGCGAAAGCGTAATATTAATAAGTTCAAGTGTTTTTGCAATGGAATCCGTCATTCTCTGCGACGTTTCTTCCAAATGTACAAGTGCTTCTCTGATGCTTGACGAAGACGCCTGTGTTCCCGTACTTAAATTTCTGATTTCATCTGCAACTACTGCAAAACCTTTTCCGGCTTCTCCGGCTCTGGCTGCCTCAATGGATGCATTTAAAGCAAGCAGATTTGTCTGACTTGTGATTTTCTCAATCGTTCCTGCTTCACTTTTTACTTTTTCAAAATCACCACGAAATTCTTCAAGATTTTTTTCTACTTCCGTTGAAAGCTCAGCCATTTCATTCGTTGACTGCACTACGGATTCTAATTGTCCGGAGCTTTCTTTTGCATTTGTCACAGATTGTTGCATCAATCCAACGATTTCCTGTATCAGCTGCGCTGCATTTCCTACCTGCGTATTGATGGTTTCCGTTAATTCCAGCGACGAATTTGTGCTGTCACGGAGCACTTCGTTATTGGATGTGAGCTGCGTCATGCTGTCAACTACACTATTTGCACTTTGTCTGTTTTCCTCCGCAAGTTCTCTAACCACTGTCATTCCATCCACAATGGAATTACTTGCACCTTTCACAGTCTCTATTGTATGTACTACTTTATTTAAATTGCTTTCCACAGAATGTAGCAGTGCTTTTTCTGATTTCATCAAATAATTGAGCGCTAACAAATAACTTAGATAGCATAAAATAGTACAGGCAAGCTGTACTTCAAAATCAGGCATCGTTCTCGCATTCTGCTGTCCTGTTAGCATGGTTTTTACAAACACAGCTATTACAACAAGAATATTTGCAATCTCTGTTCGAATTAAGAGTCCTCGGTTCTTGTACAAAATCAACATACCGGCTACCGGAAATGCGTAGCTGAATGTAATCGCTGTCTCAGCCGTAAACATGACATATGTAAAAAAGATGCCATACCCAATAACTATGATTTCACGCAATACCTTGGTGTGCATCCCTTTTATTTTTAGAACAAGAACGCCCAGTATAATCGGAACCCATGCCAGAAACAGAAATACGACGTAAAAGTCCATCTGTTTTTTTCCACCGGACACTTCGATTGCATAGGCAATCGTCAGAATCGCTACAATGGTAATCCATACAGCCATTGCCAATTTGTTTGCCAGTTTCTGAAATGCTTTTTCATTGTACCCCATACCTTCATCACCTTTTCTGTCTATATTTTTTTGTTCCGCATTTTCACGGATATTACACTGTTTTACCACTCATATGGTGTCAGCTGATATACGTAATAATTCAACCAATTGCTATACAAATTATTGCCGTGCGCACGCCACTGCAGATGTGGACGTTGCGTGACATCATCATTCGGAAAATAGTTAACCGGCATTTTGATGTCTAACCCCTTTTTTATATCTCGTTCATATTCGGTTTGAAGAGTTATTCTGTCGTATTCTAAATGCCCCATGACAAAAATCTGCTTTCCGTCCGGTGTCATACAAAGAAGCACCCCCGCTTTCTCCGATTCCGCAAGTACCACAAGCCCTTCTGTCGCGTGGATTGCCTCCGGTGAAACGGTCGTATGTCTGCTGTGCGGTGCCACGAAATAATCGTCAAATCCTCGCACAAGCGGAATCTTACGATTCATCACCTTATGTTCAAAGATACCGAACATCTTTTCCTGAAGCCCGATTTTCGGAAGTCCAAAATGATAATAAAGACCAGCCTGCGCCCCCCAGCAGATATGGAATGTAGATGTGACATTTTCCTTGGACCATTCCATAATCTCGCACAGCTCTTCCCAATAATCTACCTCTTCAAATTCCATCTGTTCTACCGGCGCTCCTGTAATAATAAGACCGTCATAGCGTTTGTTTTTCAATTCTTCAAATGTATTGTAAAAACGGTTCAGATGATTGGCGGATGTATTGACTGACACATGGGTACTAGTCTTCATGAAATCCACATCCACCTGAAGCGGTGTGTTTGACATCGCACGCAAAAGTTGTAGTTCTGTATCCTCTTTGAGCGGCATCAAATTTAAAATACATATTTTCAGTGGACGGATATCCTGCCCGAATGCCCTCTTCTCGTCCATTACAAATATATTCTCATTTTCAAGGATCTCCTTCACAGGAAGATCACTTTGTATCTTAATTGGCATTTTTTTACCTCTGTTTCCTGATTTTTTATTATCCAGTATTATAGCATAAAATGCATCAATATGTCTATGTTACACCTCTATCCCTGCCATGGAAAGGAACGTCTCCTCGTCGATGATTTCAACATCCAGTTCTTTTGCTTTTTTATTTTTTCCCGAAGTGGAATGAATATCATTATTAATCAGGTAATCCGTCTTTGAAGTTACACTACCCGTTACTTTGCCACCTCTTGACTCTATCAGTTCTTTGAGTTCATTTCGATTTTCAAAATGGTTCAAGGTTCCGGTAATTACAAACACTTTACCGTCCAGGTTCTGATCCTGATTACCAGTCTCCGGCTTTTCCAATTTTAGCTCTGCCATCAGATGATTTAATATAGCATTGTTTTCTTCTTTACTGAAAAATTCACAAATTCCCGCTGCAAGCACATCCCCGATTCCATCCACGTCTGCAAGCTCTTCTTTTTTTGCAGATCTAATGTTATCCATATCATAATCAAAAAATTTACATAGCATTTTTGCATTTGCAAGTCCTATGCCAGAAATTCCCAGTGAATATATCACTTTAGGCAAGCTGGTTGTTCGCGCTTTTTCAACATTTTCCACAAGATTTTGAAAGGATTTTTCACCAAAGCCTTCCATTTCCGTAATCTCATTTTTATATTGCTGTAAATGAAACAAATCTGCGTACTCTTTAATAAATCCCTTGGCTATAAACTTCTCCAGCGTAGCCTCTGAAAGACCGTCTATGTTGACTGCATCCCGGCTTACAAATAAGGCAAATGACTTTAATTTTTTTGCAGGACAAAGCGAATTGGTGCAGTACAAAACCTCTGCTTCATTTGCAGCTTGCTGTTCCGTTTTCCCACCACAGGCAGGACATTCTGACGGAATGGAAATCTTTCCGCTACGTGTCAAATTTTCAGCAATCTGTGGGATAATCATATTGGCTTTGTAGACCGTGATTTTATCACCTATCCCCAGATGTAATGCTTTCATGTAACTAATATTGTGTAAACTTGCCCGACTGACGGTGGTTCCCTCCAGCTCCACTTCATCAAAAATCGCAACTGGATTGATCAGACCGGTTCGACTCGGACTCCATTCTATTTCCCGCAACGTTGTCTCTGCAATCTCATCTGCCCACTTAAAAGCAATCGAATGTCTAGGAAATTTTGCTGTCAATCCAAGCGATGTTGAATACGCAAGATCACAGTATGAAAGCACCAATCCATCCGACGGAATATCATACTCTTTTATCTTCTCTGCATATGCTTCTATTGACTCTAGCACGTTTGTACGGTCTACTCTTATATAATCCACTACATCAAATCCCTGTTCTTTCAAGAATTTGAAATGATTTTCCCGGTCATTGAAAAAGTCCGGCTCAACTCCGTTTTCCTCTGCTAAAACGTAGGAAAATGCATAAAAATATACATTTCTCTCTGCTGTCACTTCATTGTTCAGCTGTCTGACCGAACCACTGCAAAGGTTTCTCGGATTTTTATATTTTGCATCAACGTCCTCTATAGCGGCATTAATTTTTTCAAATTCTGTATACGGAATCACAGCTTCCCCTCGAAGCGTCAGCGTCCCTCGAAATGGAATTTGAGCCGGAAGATTTTTAAAGACTTTTGCATTGTTTGTCACCACTTCACCTATCTCTCCATTTCCTCTCGTAACGGCTTTGGAAAGTCGTCCGCCTACATAAGTCACTACAATCGTAAGTCCATCCAATTTCCAAGAAAGAAGACCTTCTTTTTCCCCGAGCCACTCTCTTAACTCTTCCCTGTTTTTGGTCTTGGTAAGTGACAACATTGGCTTTTCATGCTGTTCTTTTGGCAAGGAATCCACCGCTTCATATCCAACGGTTATCGTTGGCGAACCAGCCATTGTAATTCCTGTTTCCTCTTCTAACATCACAAGCTCATCATAGAGCTTGTCATACTCATAATTACTCATAATTTCAGTATCTTCCGCGTAATATGCTTTGGATGCTTTATTCAAAAGAGCTATCAGCTCTTTCATTCGATTTATCTGATTCATGGTTTTACTCCCTTTTTCTCTTTTATGAGTCTGCTTTATAACTCTATTTCAAAAATTCGCTCGGCACCTGCATTCCGACTGCCTGATATATTTCAACGCATTCCTGTGGTGTGAGTACTCTTGACTCACCACTTTTAAGTTGTCCTATTTTTATATTCATGATGCGAACTCTCTTTAACGCTTTTACTTTGTATCCGAAGGTCTCGCACATCCGCCGAATCTGACGATTCATTCCCTGCGTAAGTATGATTCGAAATGTATATTTTCCTTCCATCTTTACGGTGCATGGCTTGGTAGAGCGTTTTAAATCTTCCAAATACACCCCACAGGACATATTTTGTATAAATTCCTCTGTCAGCTCCTTGTTTACTTTGACCACATACTCTTTTTCATGCACACCGGACCCTTTCATCATTCGCTGAATTAAATCTCCATCATTTGTAAGTAACATCAGTCCTTCTGACTCTTTATCCAATCGACCTGCATAGGTTACACGTGCCCTAGTTTTTACATAATCGAGCACTTTTTTATCTGCAAAACGATCTTTCTCTGTGCAAGTCACACCAATCGGTTTATAAAAAGCGAGCAGCACTTTTTCTGCACTTCCCTTTATCTCTTTCCCTCTGATTTCAACCCGATCACTTGCACTTACTTTCATACCGCTTTGGGCTACTTGTCCATTCACAAGGACCTTCCCCTCCTCGATTAGTACATCCGCCTGTCGTCTGGAGCAGATTCCGGCCTGCGCCAAAAATTTATTGATTCGTTCTACCTTTTTCTCTGACATTTTCCCGTTACTTTCCTTGTATTTATTCTGTACAAATTCTAAACATATCCCACAAATTTTAATCTGTTTTTTCCATTGATTTATTATACTACATATCAAGTATAGTTGCCAAAAAAAATCATAAAAACAATAAATAGAAACAAAAAGAGGGGTCTCTATGATTTACAATCGTCAAATCTTTGAGACACCCTCTACACTTCAATATTCAAATTTTAGGTACATTATTCTGCTACTGCTTGATTTTTGGATGCAAAATAATCTTCAAACTTTTTATTTACTGCATCATAAGTTTTTTGTGAAATCTCTGGAAGCTCTCCGCCCCATTTCTTTTCAGCAAGTTTAAATCCTTTTTCAAATGCAGCCTGCATTTCTTTCATCTTGTCTTCATCATCACCTGCAAGAGCCATTGCAAAATCAAAGATTCTACTTGATGTCTGATTTACACCCCAATATCCGTCTTCTGCAATATCTGCCTGTGCTTGTGCTTTCGTGTTTGCATCTACAGTAAAGTTACCACTTGCTAAAAACTTCCAAATATCGTTTGCTGCACCGTATGCATTTCCCTGTTTGGAAAGCATGTCCTGCACAAGCTGCGTCATTTGATTTACACGTGCTTCATTCTCTGCTTTTAGTTTTTGAATAATTGCACTACGATCCTGCTTTGTCGCCTTTGCTATTTCTGCCTGTCCTGATGGCTCGTAAACTACGCCTGTACCATTATCTGACGGTTTCGCACTTGAAGTAGCCTCCGATGCCACCGCCGGCTTTGCAGATGCTGAATAAGCCGCATATGCACTCGCAGAATTACCTACTCCGTTCACATTCATATCCATTCCTCCTTGATCTTTTGCAGGGCAATTCCTTTTGCCCAGTTGTCGGTTTCTAAACCATTTATCGGACAATTTGTCCCAAAAGTTTAGTGTTTCAATCTATTTTTATCATATACTGTTTTGTCCCAAAATACAATATAAATATCGGTACTTAAATGACTTTTATTCCGCCGTATTTGCGAATTTTTAAAACGGTACATGCCTTTTCGCCAAATACGGCATTCATATAGTTCTGATAGTCATCCACTTTTTCATTTTTAACAAACGCCTGAATGGTTCCTGCAAATCCGCCGCCATGCACTCGACATCCCCCTTCCCCTTCTAAAAACATTTCACTAAGCGCTAAAGCAAGCGATATATTTTGATGTTTTACATCATGATTTGAATAGACATTTTGCAAATATTTATAGGATGAATCTCCCGATTCTTTTACCAGTGACAAAAATTGCTCTATGTTCCCATTCTGTAATGACTTCACTTCTTTCTTTACACGTTCATTTTCTGTCAGAAAATGCAAAGCACGAAGTACTGCTCTGTCTCCACATTGTGTCCGAATCTGTGACATATTGGCAACAAGCTCTTTCATTGTGACATCTACAAGGACTTGTTTCTCAAAAAATGCTGCTACTTCTTTCATCTCCTTTGGCACTGCAGCATAATCTTCTGTCAAATCTGCATGTGACCCCTTTGTATCTGTAATGCAAAGGCTATAACCATATGTATTCATATCAAAAACAACTTTTTCTATCATCGGATCTTGAGGGTTTCCAAAATCAATATGTACCAGATTCCCAACGGAACAAGCCATCTGATCCATTAGGCCACACGGTTTTCCAAAGAATATATTTTCCGCATATTGTCCGACCATAGCTATTTTTACCGGATCTATTTTCATTTCATTGTACAAACCGGAAATGATAGTTCCGATTAAAGTTTCATAAGCAGCGGACGACGAAAGCCCCGCACCTATCAATACATCGCTTGTCACATATGCAGAAAATCCTCCGATTTTGTATCCACTTTGTTTGAGTCCAGCTAACACACCTTTTACCAATGCTTTCGATGTCCCTTTCTCTTTCTGCGCACAAGCTAAATCTGCCAGCATTATTTCCATATCGTCATATCCGTCCGATGCAATACGAATCAGCCCGTCACTTGTTGGCATAACTACACCGATGGTATCTAAATTTATTGATGCAGCAAGCACTTCGCCATGTTGATGATCGGTATGATTTCCACCAATCTCACTTCGGCCCGGTGCACTAAAAATCGTTACATCTTCCTCCCCAAAATGCTCTGCAAACGTGTTGACTGCATTCATGTAACGATTTCTTTGTTGCAAAACCAAATTACTATCTCCATAAATATCGAGCAAATGTGCATCATAGGTCCCTTTGCTCAATTGATCAATTATCTTAGTCGTTTTCACTAAAAACTCTCCTTCTCCGCTATTGCAACGGCCTCCTCAATAGTCATACCGTAAAAATCAGACGCTGCAAACCAGCGACCTGATTTTCCGTCATCAACAAAGGCTCCGACTACCACTCCGGGAATAGCACTTGCAGGATCATTTGGTGCATGTTCTCCACCAAGGTCTGTTCTGCACCAACCCGGATCAGCGAGACTCAATATAATGTCAGTTCCTTCGTATTTTGATCCAAGGTCAATCGTCACTTTATCCAGCGCGGCTTTGCTTGCAGAGTATCCTGCCTGCTGCGGATCAAGCTGAATACCGCTTGATGTATTGACGATTCTCCCAAATCCTCTCTCTTCCATCTTTGGAAGAAAATGATAACATATAAGCATTGGCGCCATTGTGTTAATTTTAAAGCTAATCTCATAATCCGACATTGGCGTTTTCAAATATTCATCACGGTATGCAACCTGCACTCCGGCATTATTTAATACAATATCAATCTGTGTTCCCTTTTCTTCAATCTCGGTCAGCATTTTTTCAATCTGATCAAAATCAGATAATTCCGCTGTCACAACATATGCTTCCACACCTTCTGACCGCACAATATCAAGAATTTTCTGACAATGTTCTTCTCTTCTGGCATGCAGAACAAGGTTACATCCCTGCTGTGCCATAAATCTGGCTGCATGAAAGCCGATTCCTCTGCTTGCTCCTGTAATCAGTGCCCATTTTCCTCTTACATCTACCATAACAATATACCTCCCATTTCTGTGATTTTATCATTCGAAAAGAGATATCGCAACCTATTTGCATCAGTGTATTTAACTAAAAAACAAATTTGCACTTTTAAATTTTTGTGTCAAACAAACCACAAAAACTATCAATCGGATCTATTCCGGTGAATGCTTCTTTTCCTTCCAAAAGCTTGTCCACAAGTGCATCGAGTGTACTATCTTTGCTATCGTAGGTATTAATATACGTCCTTGCCATCGGTATGTCTGCAAGCATGGTTGGTTGTCCGCAGCCAATGACTATCACCGGTATTTCAAACACATACCACGGTATCTCTCCTCCACCTTTTGACATACCAAAACTTGGGCGACCATTTGGCACATCGCAAAGTGTAATTACAAGATCCATATCCTTCACAAAATCTGCAATAGCATTTTTACCTGCAAAATAAATATTCAGGCTTGGCTTTTCACCCTCAGCAATCTGTTTCTTCATTTTATCAATCGGACTTTCATAAATAAACGTATCAAATCCTTTTTCGCAAAGCTTCTTTTTCAGCTCCTCGGCGGGATTTCCCCCACCCATCCCCATCATTTTCATTAGATCACTCATTGCACCGCCGGCTCCTTTTACATGAACAATCATAATGCGGCGATAACGCTGCGGGGTAAGTGGTAATACATCATCATCTTTATATTTTACCAACGTAATCGCATCTTTACTGATTGCCTCCTGCATCTGCAAATGCGACGCTTTATTTAGTGTGTTCATTATCATTTCCGGCTGTGGCACCAAATCTTCTTTCGCTTTTTTATGAAGCCCCATACGCGCTTTCAGCCCTAAAATCCTCATCAATGCTTCTGTCATTCTTTCCTCACTAATTACGCCTTCTCTGTATGCATTTAACATCGTTGTGAAATCTTCTTCCGGATCATTAAAAAACAGAAACATATCACATCCCGCATTGATGGAGCGTGGAAGCATTTCACTTCTCTTCATACGGTTTGTCATAGCTACCATATGAGATGCATCTGTCACTACCATACCATTAAATCCAAGTTTATCTCGCAAAAGCGTTGTCATTATTTCGGGACTTAATGTAGCCGGCATAATATCTTCATCTTCCAATTGCGGATTGATTGCCTTTGCATATTCCGGCATCAGAATATGGCCTCCCATGATGGCATCCAAATCATTTTGAATGAGTGCATGATATACCTGTCCATACGTTGCATCCCACTGTCTGACATCAAAATAATTGACATTATTCGATATATGCGCATCTCTAAAATCCTGTCCGTTTCCCGGAAAATGTTTTGCTGCACATGCAAATCCGGGTATGGTGTGTGCACCTTTTAAATATTCTACACTCATAGACGCAACACGCTCCGGATCATTTCCGAATGCACGTCCTATCACCTCGGTATTTTCCCAGTGATAAGCAATATCACATACAGGAGCAAACGCCATATTACATCCGATTGCCGCAGCCTCCTCATTTGCCATCTTTCCAAGCTGAAATGCATAATTTTTATTGTCCGTGGCTCCAATTTTTACACCCGCACCGATAAATGTTCCATCTGTACATGCTCCATCTCCGCCCGCCTCTGTATTGCATGCAATAAAAACCGGAATCTTTGCATATTTTTGAAGTTTTCTGTTTTGCTCCTGAATGTCTTTGCCCGGGGCTGGATTATAACGACAACCACCCAAATGATATTTTTCCATCAATTCTTTTAAATGCTCTTCCTCATGCGATGAAGTGAGCTGAAAAAATAATTGTCCCACTTTCTCCTCTGCTGTCATGGATGCAATTGTATCCTGTACCCATTTCACATCCGCATCTGCTAAATAATACGGTCTTGCTTTCAAATCAACCATTTTGCCATCTCCTTATCTCAGATTCTCAAAAAAAAGCTGCTCTTTCTCTTTTTGATATGATCCACAATACATTTCTTCATTTAACTTACGGACTGCTGATGTTTTAAACTCCATCCATGATTCTTTCTCACGTCCAACCAAAATAGGAAAGAATTGAACATCATTTACTTTCGCTGCTTCAAAATCTCCCGGAGCATCACCGACCATTAATACATGTTCCTTTTTATACCCTTTCGATATGAGCATTTCAATGCAATCTCTTTTACTACCGACATCCTGTGTCATAATGATATCTACATGTTCCAACAAATCGTATTTTTGCCATTCCTCTATAACTGCTTCACGATTCGCTGATGAGACGATAGCGATATCTCCATATCGGTTAGCAAAAGCTAACGCCTCTCTTGCTGCTTCAAACGGTTGTTTCTCATCAAACGTAATTTCTCGTATTTTTTCATTTACACGGATCGACCACGAAAGTGCTTTTTTCAAGCAAATCGCATCTAGATTTTCTTCTTTCTCGATAACATCTTTTAACGAAGATTCAGATAATTCAGAACTTTGCAAAACCCAGTTTTCTAATTTTGACAATCCTTCAATTTGACAATAGCGATCATCAATTTCTCTTAATGCCATTGCCAAACCTTTGAACCTGTTTATTCCACGTGTTCTGCTATATAAATTCATCTCATTCCATCGCTTCAAAATTGGCTTTTCCCACTCTGAGAGTTCCCACTCTTGTACCAAACATGGTCCGAAACATTGAATATGCTTCAGATTCATGGTATCCATCACACATCCGTCAGAATCAATACAAAACAAGCATTTTTTCTTTTTTTTATATTTATCCGGTGCGCTATACATAGGTCACCTCTTTCCAATCATTCTTTGATTATTTCTTACTCTTCCATTTATTCCTGTTCTTCATGTCTTTTTTCTGCCAGTATACGCACATTCTCTTCTACTCGTTTCTTTCCTAACGGATAAAAGAATGCAAGCACTAATGCAAGCAAAACAAATCCAATTGCCGGTACTAAACACGTGATATCATATATACTGTTCACAACGTCTTTATCGTACGCCGTTGCCTGTGAGTAACCTATTGCTGTTAAAAGTGCCCCTGAAACTCCTGACGATGCAGCCTGTCCCAGCTTTCTTGCAAATGAATAAATCGCATAAATGGTTCCGTCTTCACGACTTCCTGTCTTTACTTCCGTATCATCAATCACATCTGTAATCATTGCCCAGCTAATCAGACTGAACACGCCAAGTCCTATATACGCAATTGCAAATATTCCTACGAAAACCCATGCATTGTCTGTGTGAATGAAATACGCAACGCCATACGCAGCTGCACCAATGATAGACGCTGCAATTGCAAGTTCTTTTCGCCCAAAACGCTGTGATAATTTCACAGTGAAGGCCGCACAGACTAGTGTAACCACAACCCCTACCAAACCGGAAAACGACTGCGCCTGCACATTTTGAAAATAGTTTGGGAACACATATGTGGCCATCTGCTGTGATGTCAGCTGTACGAGTAACATACAGATGGATGCTAGAACAATACCAATCAGTGCACGATTTTTGATTAATCCGCCTAGCATCTGTCCTAGATCAAATTTGTCTTTCTTCTGATCGATTTTGACACGTTCGGTCACCATGTTATAGCAAAGGAGATAGCAGACTACCGATCCAACGGAACAAATCAATGCCGCCACCGTCATTTTATTCCCATCCAAAATCTGATTTCCTGCTTCATCCTCATAAAACACAAGCAATGGTAATACCACGCCGATAAATGTTCCTGCAAGCGATGCTCCAATTGTCCTCCAGTTGGACAATGATGCCCTGTCTTTTGGTTGTGGTGAAACAGCCGATGCCATGGACCCATACGGAATGTTAATACTGGTATAAAACACACTTCCCCAAAGGATGTATGTAAAAAACATCCAGAAAATTTTAAATCCCATCGGCATATCTTTAAACCATGTCGCATACATCAAAAACGAAGATACCGCTACTGGTCCGCACATTCGTCGAATCCATGGAAGAAATTTTCCTTTCCTCCCGGATTTTGACCTGTCAACAATCTGCCCCATTGCCACATCCGTAAATGCATCCACAAAACGGGCCAACATCATCATAATACCTATTAACCCAACAGAAACTCCCATAACATCCGAATAGAATTTCATTAGCATCATGCTTGATAATATAAAGGTAAAATCATTCCCAAAATCCCCAAACATATATCCCAGCTTATCCCTAAACCCAAACGGTTGCTTATTTGTGTTGCTCATTTTTTCCTCCTTTTTCATGAACAATCTTTTATCATTTTCTTTTGCGTAGTATATCTGTCTTTGTATTTTTTCTATTATTTTTACCAATACTTCTACTAAATTATTCGTTTTATAAGCTATTATTTGATTTATCAGTTTATTAACTCTATCACCTGACTTATTAATAGAAGGAGATCTTTTATGCCATTTCAAAAAGAGCTGAATTTCACCCAAAAACTATTAGAGCATTTTCGCATCCGTTTTCGCTATCTTACAGCGGATACGCTGAAAAATCTTTCTTCTTCTGATAAAGAAGGGCTTGCATACATTTGCAATTTTCAATACGATCCTGAGCAAACGTTTCAATTCCTGGAAGAACACTGTTTGTCAAATATGATTTATCGGCTAAAAAATGTTTTTTTATGCCACTACATTCTCTTGCGACTTCCTCATGTAAGCAACACCACTTTCTTGCTCATCGGCCCCTATCTTCTTGAACCGGTCAAAAAAAGTGACATCTACCATCTTGCAGAACGATTACATGTAATTCCCTCCAATCTCTGTTTACTCCAACAGTTTTACAGCCATATACCTGTTCTAAGCGATGAAAACATCTTATTTACACTACTTTATACTTTGGGAGAATATTTGTGGGATGGCACCGAACGTTTTTCCGTTAGCGATGACTTTCCTCTATTTTCATATGCTCCTTTTACATTTTTTCCGTTTATGGAACAAACTTCAGAAGAAGCTCTTAGCAGCATACGCATTATGGAAGCCCGCTACGAAATAGAGTCCGGTCTCATACAGGCAGTTAGCAATGGAAATCTTCCTAAAGCCGAATTATATTTTTCGCAGTTCACTTCGATGCAATTGGAACCTCGTACAGAAAACCCGGTTCGTGATTACAAAAACTATGCCATTATACTCAACACATTACTTCGTAAGGCGGCTGAATATGGCGCTGTACATCCCATACAAATCGATGCTGTTTCCACTCAGTATGCCCGAAAAATAGAATTAATAACCTCGCGTAGTTCATTTCTTTCGCTTGCTCGCAGCATGATTCGAAACTACTGCTTTATTGTGAAAAATCATTCCTTAAAGAACTATTCCATTCTGGTTCGAAAAGTCATAAGCACTATTCTTTATGATCTTTCTGCTGATCTTAGTCTGCGAACATTGGCCTCTCATTTCCATGTTACTTCGAGCTACCTGTCTACCTTGTTTAGAAAAGAAACCGGTTTCACTCTCACAGAATATGTAAATCGAAAACGCATAGAACATGCTGTTTTCCTCCTGAATTCTACTGATATGCAGATCCAAACCATAGCAAGCTATTGTGGCATCCCTGATGTGAACTATTTTTCTAAATTATTTAAAAAACACATCGGTCAGACGCCGAAAGAATATCGAAAAAATGTCATGCATTCTAAATAAATGCTTTTCAATTTTTTCACAAAAAACCAGCTTAAGTACTCACTTAAGCCGGTTTTTCTTCTTCATCCCATCCTACAATTGGTTATCTACAAATCGAAGCTGAAGTATCTTACTGCATTGTTGTAAGAAATCCCTTTCACAATTTTTTCGAGTATTTTATAATCTGCGGGATATTCCCCGTTTTCTACCCAGCCTCCGATAAGCTCGCACATAATCCTGCGGAAATACTCATGTCTCGTATATGACAAAAAGCTTCGGGAGTCTGTCACCATACCCACAAAATTACCAAGCAGTCCAAGACTTGCAAGACTTGTCATCTGCTCCTGCATTCCCAGTTTATGGTCATTGAACCACCATGCACTTCCCTGCTGAATCTTTCCGATGGCTGAGGAATTCTGGAAACATCCGATAATCGTACCGATGGCAGCATTATCAATCGGATTGAGGGAATAAATAATCGTTTTCGGAAGATCATCCGTGATATCAAGCGCATTTAAAAAATCTGCAAGCTTCGCTGACGGCATGTAATTGCTGATGCAGTCCACACCCGTATCCGGTCCGATGGAGCGGAACACTCTCTGACTGTTATCGCGCTTTACACCAAAATGAAGCTGCATTACCCAGTCACGCTTGTGGTATTCTTTGCCCATCTCTATCATAAAGGCAGTTTTAAACTTCGCCTCTTCCACTTCGGACACCGCTTCATCCGCCAGTCTTTTGGCAAAAATCTGTTCCACCTCCGCAGCTGTTGCCGGTGCATACATCACATACGCCATTCCATGGTCAGAAATATTGCATCCCATAGATGCAAAGAATTCGATACGATTCTTTAACGCCTCTACAAGTGAGGCAAAGCTGTCAATTTTAACGCCACTCACTTCGCTTAAGCGTGCAAGATAATCCGGGTAATCCGGTTTTTCAAGACACATCGCCTTGTCCGGTCTCCATGCTGGAAGAACCTGTGCATCAAAACTGTCATCCTCGGCCAACTTTTTATGCCACTCCAAAGAATCAATCGGATCATCTGTCGTACAAAGTAATCTGACATTCGAACATTTAATAAGATTTCTAGCAGACATGTCAACCTGAGCTAACTTTCTATTACATATTTTCCATACAGCTTCCGCTGTCTCTGCGTTTAATAGCCCATCGTATCCGAAGTAGCGCTGCAGTTCCAAATGACTCCAATGATATAATGGATTTCCGATTGCCATTTCAAGCGTTTCTGCCCATTTTTGGAACTTTTCTCTATCCGATGCATCGCCTGTAATGTATTTTTCATCAACACCATTCGAACGCATCTGTCTCCATTTATAATGATCTGCTCCGAGCCATACCTGTGTAATATTCTCAAACTTACGGTCCTCGTAAATTTCCTGCGAATTGATATGACAGTGATAATCTACAATCGGCATAACGGATGCATACTCATGATATAACTTCTTTGCTGTCTCGGTAGACAGCAAGAAGTCTTTGTCCATAAATGCTTTCATTTTACAGCCTCCGATTATCTATGAACTCGGCCGGAACCGTCTCCGCCTGCAAGCTTTTCTACCTCTTCCATTGTAACCATGTTGTAGTCACCTTCGATGGAATGTTTCAGACAGGAAGCTGCTACTGCAAATTCAATCGTGCGCTGCGCATCATAGCCGGAAAGCTGTGCCGCTATCAGTCCGCCTCCGAAGCTGTCACCACCACCCACGCGGTCTACGATATGCATCTTGTATTTCTTGCTGAAATAATAATCATTCCCATCATAGAGCATAGCCGACCAGTTGTTGTCGTTTGCAGAAAGGGATTCGCGAAGTGTGATTGCTACTTTCTCAAAACCAAATCGG
>JAZNEP010000008.1:0-2049 GCA_045588655.1 Lachnospiraceae bacterium
CCTTTTTACATAATCTGGATATCTCATATAATAGTATTATCATATTATACAATACTTTTCAAGTAAAAAATTTACAGGCATTGAAAAAAAGCTTCATTTTCAATGCCTGTTGCTTTCAATTACGACTTTGCGATTGCCCTAAAGTGCCAGTATGGCAATCGCAAAGTCAGCTTATCCTAATCCGTTGCTTTTTGAGCCAAATCCCCAAAGAGAAGTCTCTCTATTCTCTTAATATCATGCTCATTCGCCATCAAGAACCTCTTCATTGGTCTCCCTGATAGTTCAGAATCCTTCTTTTTCATCATCATGCAAAATCTTCGAAGGATAGATCCATTTGTGACTGCATCATCACGCCTTGCTGTTTTTCCATCCTCACCTAGCTGCATGTCTAACAGCCAGTGTTGCATCTCTATATTCCAATGTCCTGCTTTTATTTTATACATTGTCTCTACGCTCATTCCTTCTATATCTGTGATCAGTACGCTGCGGCTTTTTGTCTTTTTCCATTCCCCATCCACTGCCGTTTCTGTTGTTTTGTCCATGATTCCCACTCTCGCTATTGTTCCATAAAAGGCCGCTGCCCCCAGCGACTCATATATAAAACTCGTATCCGACAACATCCGAAACTCTAACTTCTCTATGCGCCCATGTGCCTTCTTTAGCCCCTCTGTCTTATCCAGACTATCCCATGTCTTTTCCTCTTGCTGCCTCTTTATCTCCCTCGTGATTGTTTCCAGAAGTTTCTTCTGATTTTCTTTCACCGGCAGCACATAATTCCCACCGCCCTCATGGATGGCATGGATCACGGTCTGGTTACACCCCATCGCATCTATGGTTACAATCGTATTCGCCAGATTAAACTGTTTTAAATAATCCGGCATGCAGGATATCTCATTTTCTTTTTCCCCTACCCGTTTCATTTCCAGACCAATCGACTCTCCTTCATACATTGCATTCAGGTGATAGACTGGTTTTTCACCCCTGCTCTTCTCACTTGCTGCTCTTGTTGCCTTGCCGTCTATATGAAGGATTTTATGGTCTCCGTATTTTTCGTATATCTCCGGAAAATTTTCGCGCAACCATTCCCCCAGAGAGGATGTGAGATGATCAAACGATGTAAACCTCAGCACTCTTGAAAATGTGTCATGGGATGGTATTTCCTCTATCCCAAGCAGCTCCCTGAAATATTCTTGATTTAGTTCCGCGTAATATGCGATCTCCGTTGCCTCGCTGTGCCCTGCAAGCACTGCATATATGCTCATCAATAGCAGATGGGAGAATCGGTATCTCACGCCACGGCTGTGGCGGGGATCCGGCACCGCCTCCAGTATCATCAATATGTCCTTTGCTTCATCGTATCTCATTTTCCGTTATCCCTATCCTTTCCAAAAGTTTTCTTTGTGCATCGGTCAATTCACTCTCAAACATCCGGTTTCCCATCCTGACACTGCAGATATATTTTAAAGGCTCCAGCTCCTTCAGATCACACTCACAGATCTTACTGATTGCCGTGATCTGATTTGGTATCCCAATCTGAAACTTTTCAATCATTTCAGCCGCAGAATAGACCACTGTTTCCGGATCATCATTTAGATAGGAATTATTTGATAAATACACGATCATACTGCGATACAAATTCTTTCGCTCTTTTACCTTCTCTTTTCTCCTGCTGATATATTCTTCTTCAAATTTCAGCAGAAAATTTGTAAATCCGCATTCCCTGATCACCACATGCTCTGTTTCTACAAACGCTTTAGAAAGTTTGTGAAATCCCCTTTCATCTATCCTTCCCGCCAGCCCCTTTATTATCTGGACAGGATATTTTTTTCCCGGAACACGTTTTGAAGTCGCATAATAAGCATAGTAGGTATCATTTACTCTTTTTACAATCGTTCCCTTTGGTTTAAACCTTTTTACATAATCTGGATATCTCATATAATAGTATTATCATATTATACAATACTTTTCAAGTAAAAAATTTACAGGCATTGAAAAAAAGCTTCATTTTCAATGCCTGTTGCTTTCAATTACGACTTTGCGATTGCCCTA
>JAZNEP010000009.1:0-1755 GCA_045588655.1 Lachnospiraceae bacterium
CTCATGGGCGCGGGACTTACACTCTCCATTATCTGCGCTCTGATTATGATGGCCACCACCTTTGCCGGAAAGAAAAAAGCTCCCTCCGCTGAAGAACCTGTTGAGGCATAAGCAAAAATATAAAAATCCCGTGTGCTGAAAAGCACATGCATCTGGTAAGATAAAAGTAGACACTCACAAAAGTGTGGGTGTCTACTTTTATCATATCTGTTAGAATTAAATCGGAGGTGAAAGAAATGGGATGCCAAAAAGGAATGCCTCACCGCAAATGGTCAAAGGACGAAAAGCTTAAGCTCATTAAGCTACATCTGGAAGAACATATGTCGGCCAGAGAAATTGAAGAAAAATATTCAGTAGGTCATGGAATGTTGCTGAGATGGGTCAAGAAATACTTGGAAGATGGATCGGAATCACTGGAGTCCCGCAAAGGGAATCCATACGCCGCATTACATACAAGTAAATCTTTGAGTGAGGTAGAGAGACTTCGGCTCATCGTGGCAAAGCAGGAAGTAGAGATTGCCCGATTAAAAAAAGGGTATTGGGTGGAAGGAGCTGGTGCAAACAAGGAGTACGTTATTGGCAGAGGAAAGATTATGAAGTCATCGAAGAACTCAAAGTAAAATACCCCATAAATTTCCTTTGTCGGATCATGAATGTGAACCGATCCGGATATTACAAATGGAGAGCTCGGCAAGGACAAGTAAATCGATATGAGAGAGATCGGATGTTGCTTACGGAACTACTGCAAAAAGAGCACGAAAAGCATCCCTCTCACGGATACCATCGGCTGGCGAATGATGTATTCCAGGAAACCGGATGGGTATTTTCACATCATTTGGCTCATCAATGCTGTAAAGCTGCCGGAATACGCTCAAAGGCCAGGAAATATCGATATAAATCTCCCGGAGAAGAAAGCATTAAGTTTTCCAATGAAGTGCAAGGACACTGGAATGCAACGGCACCTTTGCAAATCGTTGTTTCAGATATGACTGCATTTCGGGCAGATGGCACCGAATGGGAATGGACCATCCTGTTGGATACCTTCAACAATGAGATCCTTGCACACAGTGTGACCTCGATCAAAGGCAGTAACAAACCTTACTATCATTGTCTTGATGTACTCAAGCAGCTTGCCGGAAAAAGAGAAGAGCAGACGTCCCAGGTAGTCTTCCACACCGACCAGGGAGCTGTCTACTCTTCACGGGCTTTTTGCCAGGCCCATAATGATTATAACATACTTCGTTCCATGTCGCGAGTAGGAACTCCAACAGATAACCCAATTATTGAATCTTTAAATGGCTGGATCAAGGAAGAATTGTTCCTTGACTTCGATTTGGCACACGCTAAAGACGTACCTGCACTGTTGGCTACCTATGTTGACTTCTTCAACAACCGTCGTCCTGCCGCCGCTTTGGGCTACAAAAGCCCAGTTCAGTACAAGACCGAACTGGGCTTTTGCTAGTTATGCTTTTTTCGTGTCTACTTTTGCTTGACAGATGCAATCTCTGGTGAAGACATTAGTTTTTTTATGCGTCGCATAGACTTCCAAAATAACAACGTTACCGATATATTACATCAAAACCACTTGATTTTCTAATACATATATGGTAATTTATATCATAACCTCAGAGTAATAATGTCACTTTTTCTATAACATTTTGGCATATCCTACAATATTTTGCATGTTTCTTTAACATTTTGTTAATAGTTTCGCAATTCCTCTTGTTTTATCCGTATTAAGAAGGTGTTAATATG
>JAZNEP010000010.1:0-36452 GCA_045588655.1 Lachnospiraceae bacterium
CATGGCTACGATCCGACTTGGATGCGGTTAACGTAGCTACGACTTTCAATGATTTAGTCGGAATTGATGGAGTCATTCTTACTAAGCTTGATGGTGACACACGAGGCGGTGCAGCCCTTTCAATTAAAGCTGTTACCGGCAAGCCGATTCTGTATGTTGGTATGGGAGAGAAACTTTCTGATTTAGAGCAGTTTTATCCTGATAGAATGGCTAGCAGAATTCTTGGAATGGGAGATGTTCTTACTCTTATTGAAAAAGCTCAGGAAGATATGGACCTTGAGAAAGCCAAAGAGATGGAACAGAAACTTCGTAAGAAGAAAGAATTTGATTTCAATGATTATCTGGATTCTTTTACACAGGTTAAGAAGATGGGTGGTCTTGGCGGGCTGATGAATCTTATGCCCGGTATGAATAATCAGATGAAAGGTGCCATGGACCAGGTTGATGAGAAACAGATTGACAGAATTCAGGCAATCATCCTTTCAATGACACCGGCTGAAAGAAGTAAGCCATCATTACTTAACCCTTCAAGAAAACACCGAATTGCAAAAGGTGCAGGTGTTGATATTGCTGAGGTTAACAGACTTGTCAAACAGCAGGAGCAGATGAAGAAGATGATGAAGCAGTTCCCGGGAATGTTTGGCGGTAAACGTGGTAAAAAAGGAATGTTTAACAAATTTCCTTTTTAAATAAAACTTTAAACATAGCCCACAGGGCGAATAAGGAGGATAATTAAAATGGCAGTAAAGATCAGATTAAGAAGAATGGGACAGAAGAAGGCTTCTTTTTATAGAATCATCGTTGCTGATTCAAGATCTCCAAGAGATGGAAGATTTATCGAAGAAATCGGAACATATGATCCGACTACAGATCCAACATCTTACAAAGTAGATGAAGAATTAGCAAAGAAATGGTTAGCAAATGGTGCACAGCCAACGGATATCGTAAATAAAATCTTCAAAGACGCAGGAATTGTAAAATAATTTTGTCGCGATATGGACCAGGAATTTGTCATAATACTTTTGGAGGTGGATTATGAAAGAATTAGTTGAAGTAATCGCAAAAGCTCTTGTTGACAATCCTGATGAAGTGGTTGTAACCGAAAAAGAAGAGGGAAAAAATGTAACGATTGAGTTACATGTGGCTTCTTCTGATATGGGTAAGGTAATCGGAAAGCAGGGTAGAATTGCAAAAGCAATCCGTGCTGTTGTCAAAGCAGCCTCTTTAGGGGACAATAAGAAAGTAAACGTTGAGATTATTTAAGGATAAGAAATCCGAGGTCATGCGCCTCGGATTTTTTTGAAGGAGGTATGGCAGAGCTATGATCAGAGAGGTAAAAACGGAGAACGGATGGGTAAGAGGAATCCAAGCAGCAGACCCTCGTATCACGTCGTTTAAAGGGATTCCGTTTGCAGCACCGCCGATTGGGGAAAATAGATGGCGCGCTCCTATGCCATGTAAAGATTGGGATGGTGTTTTGGATGCATCGCGATTTGCACCGATTTCAATGCAAGATACTCCGGGAATGAGTGACGATATTTATTGTCGTGAATGGCATGTAGATCCGGAAATTGCAATGAGCGAAGATTGTTTGTATCTGAACGTGTGGACCGGTGCCAAAAAAGCAGATGAGAAGCAACCGGTGGTTGTTTGGTTTTTTGGAGGTGTACTCCAGTGGGGATACCCGTCAGAAATGGAATTTGACGGGGAACGTCTTGCACGCAGAGGTGTAGTGGTGGTAACAATCAATTACCGAATTAATGTATTTGGATTTTTGTCACACCCTGAGATTACAAAGGAAGCTCCGGAGGCACCGGCTAATTTTGGTCTGTTAGATCAGCAGGCGGCAGTCAAATGGGTAAAAAGAAATATTGCTGCGTTCGGTGGGGATCCGGACAATATTACCATTGCAGGACAGTCTGCAGGAGGCGGAAGTGTTCTGAATCAGTTGACATCTCCGAAAAATGAAGGGTTGTTTCAGAAAGCGGTGGTAATGAGCGGAATCATAAGAAGCCCATATGAACAGGATGTCAGAATGATTCCGACTCCGCTGTCACAGGCGCAGGAACGTGGTAAAGAATTTTTTAGATTGTTAGGCGTGGAGACCTTGGAGGAAGCCCGAGCATTGGAGGCTGCATATATTGTAGAAAAATATAGTCAATATATACAGGAGCATCCACTGATGATGACAGTTGTGGATGATATTTTTTGCTTGGGAGATCCGTTAAAGCAGCTTATGCAGGGCAAGTGTATGGATATCCCGATGATGGCGGGCAATACAGAAGATGAATTTCTGTATGCAATAAATGCAGAGACGCAAGAAGAACTAAAGGAAAAAGCACAACTGTATTTTGGTGATCGTGCGGACGCATTTCTGCGTTTTTCGGAGGTCAAGCAGAGTGCATCAAGTGGCGGTTATGCAGCCGTAAGTGGCGTGGAATCTGTAGCAAAAGCTATTTTTGCTAAAAGAAAAGCGGACGGAAGCAAACAAAATTATTATTATTATCAGTTTGCGACCGATATTCCTGGATGGGATAATCCGGGAACATTTCATTCCGTAGATTTATGGTTTTTCTTTGAAACGTTAGCAAAATGCTGGAGACCGTTTGTTGGAAGGCATTATGATTTGTCGCGTCATATGTGTAATTATTGGGCGAATTTTATAAAAACAGGAGATCCGAATGGATTGGATGCCGATGGAACACCAATGCCAAAATGGAGTCCGTATTTAAAAGAGGAACCGGCCGGAATCCTTTTTGGAAAAGAAGGGGCTGTTCCTGTTCATGAAAAAGAAAAGCCTTTTACCGATTTTTTGATGGACATGGTTACGTCTGAACTGCAATCAGAATAAGGTAAGAATAATGGAAATGATCTGGACGGATCAAAAGGAGCAGTTATGGAAGAGTTATTACAAGTAGGAGTTCTTACATCCACGCATGGTGTACGTGGTGAAATGAAAATATTTCCCTTAACAGATGACGTAAAACGATTTAAAAAGAATAAAGCGTACATTTTGGAAACACCCAAAGGCAATATAGATGTTACAGTGGAAAGTGTTAAGTTTTTTAAACAATTTGTGATACTCAAGTTTGAAGGCTTTGACAGTATCGATGAAATACAGCCGTACAAAGGATGTAATTTGCTGGTAACGAGAGAGAATGCTGTAAAGTGTGCCAAGGATGAATATTTTATTGCGGATCTTATCGGCCTTATGGTGTATGAAGAGGAGGGAGCACAGATTGGCGAATTGACGGATGTAATCCAGACAGGAGCGAATGATGTGTATGTAGTGAAATCAACGGAAGGAAAAGAAATTTTATTTCCGGCGATTAAAGAATGTGTCCGCAGCATCGATGTTGCTGAAAAAAAAGTGGTGGTTCATGTGATGCCGGGACTGCTTGATTAGATGGAGGACGAAATATGTTTTTTCATGTTTTGACATTATTTCCTGAGATGATTATGGAGGGGCTTGGGACAAGTATTCTCGGACGCGCGATGCAGAAAGGGTGTATTAGCGCGGAAGCGGTTAATATCAGAGATTATACAACCAACAAACACCAAAAGGTGGATGATTACACCTATGGTGGCGGAGCAGGAATGCTCATGCAGGCGCAACCGGTGTATGACTGTGTAAAAGCAGTTTTGTCTCAGATTAAGGAACGCACGAAAGAAGAGAAAAACGTGCGCGTGGTCTATGTGACACCGCAGGGATCTGTGTTTGATCAAAAGATGGCACAAGAGTTTGCAAAAGAGGAAGACTTGGTGCTGCTTTGCGGACATTACGAGGGAATCGATGAGAGAGCGCTGGAGGAAGTTGTCACGGATTATGTGTCAATTGGCGATTATGTGCTGACAGGAGGGGAACTGCCGGCCATGGTGATGGTTGATGCGATTGCGAGGCTGGTTCCGGGCGTACTCAATAATGATGAATCTGCGATGACAGATTCGTTTGGAAATGGTCTGCTCGAATATCCACAGTATTCCAGACCGCAAGTATGGAGAGGTAAAGAGGTGCCACAGGTACTTCTTTCTGGTAATCATAAGCTGATTGAAAAGTGGCGTATGGAACAATCGATTGAACGCACGAAAGAAAGAAGACCGGATTTATATGAGAAATGGAGGGCAGAAAATGATAATTGCCAATAATTTGTGCAAACAATTTGAACGAACGGTTCTGGCAGAAAACAAAAAAGGCCGGAATAAGCCGGGAAAGAAAACCGGAAAGAAAGAGAGCTTTTTCGCAGTAGATCACATATCTTTTCAGGTAGAGCAGGGAGAAATATTAGGTATTCTTGGACCAAATGGTGCAGGAAAGACGACACTTCTTCGTATGCTTGGGTCTCTTATGGAACCAACAGAGGGCTATGTTGAGATTGAAGGAAAAGACGGAGAAAGAATAAAAGATCCTGTAGAGTTAAAACGTGTGATTGGTTATCTTTCAGGAAATACAAAATTGTATCATCGTTTAAGTACAAGAGAAATGCTTCAGACGTTGTCAGAAATCTATGGCATTGAAAAAGAAGAAGCTTCAAGACGCATTGAGGAGATTATAAATGTGCTTGATATGGAAAGTTTTGTTGATAACCGCATCGAAAAGTTGTCAACCGGACAAACACAACGTGCGTCTATTGCAAGATGCCTGATTCATGATCCGGATATTTACATATTTGATGAACCGACACTTGGATTAGATATTCTTAGTGCGGATGCGATTGTTAATTTTATGAAGGACCAAAAGAAAAAAGGTAAAACCGTACTGTATTCGACACATTATTTGGAGGAAGCACAGTTTTTGTGTGATCGAATTATAATGGTATACAAAGGTAAGATTGTAAAAGAAGGAAGCCCGAAATCGATTATGGATGAATGTGGAACCGATAATTTGCGTGAGGCATTTCATCAGGTCATGGAGGAGGTTGAGAACGAATGAATATAAAACGTATGAATGCACTATTTAAACGTGAAATCGTCGATATTTTCCGCGATAAGAAAACAATGATTATGATGGTACTTCTTCCGCTTGTTCTGTATCCGCTTTTGATTGTGGGAGTCTCACTGATAGCTACATCGATTGTACAGAATCAGGGAGAAAAAACATATTTGGTTGCATTTGAGAATTGTAAAGACCTTGAGACAGAGATCAAAGAAATTCTCGAAAAAGAGAAAGAGGAAATCGGATATAAAGTAGAGGTTGTACAGAAAGATGCTTGTCAGCAGGCGCTGGAAGCAGAAGTAATTGATGCTTATATCACGATGGAAGGAAAGAATGTCACCGTACATTATCTGTCGGCAAAAGAAAGATCAGTCACAACGTCGAATGCCCTGGATGAAGCGTTGGATATTTATAAGGGGAGATTGACAAAGGAACAGATTATAGCGGCAGGACTGGATGAGGAGACAATATTAAATCCGGTGAACATTAAGGAGCATGATATTTCATCGGCCGAGGAATCCATAGGTAGTGCGTTGGGTTCGATGATGCCATTTTTTATTATTACGATGATATTGCTTGGAGCAATCTATCCGGCCATTGATGTAACAGCCGGCGAGAAAGAGAGAGGAACATTGGAGACACTGCTTACGCTTCCGGTTACGAATTTCGAGATGATCATGAGCAAATTTCTCGCGGTTTCCGTTATCGCATGTGTTTCTGCAATACTCAACGTAATCTCCATGGGAGGAGCGATGGCATTTTTGATTTCAAGTTCTCTGGCTTCTGCAACCAATATGAACATTGAGTTTAATTATGCAAGTTTCATTCCGGGAATTTTATTTACAATCCTTGTGATGATGGTATTTGCATTGTTTGTCACAGCAGTATGTATGTGTACCTGCGTGTTTGCTAAGAATTTTAAGGATGCGAATAACTATGCAACACCGATTATGCTTATTTTTATGTTTGCCAGCTATGCGCCGATACTTCCGGATTTGGAGCTTACAGCACAGACAGCGGCTATTCCGGTGGTCAATGTGGCGTTGCTTGTTGCAGGGTTGTTTGAGTTTAATTACAACTATGCATTGTTTGGTGTAGTGCTTGTTTCCAATGTAGTATATAGCCTGTTAACCATCATGGTACTGGGAAGAATTTACAATAGTGAATCCGTGTTATTCTCAGAAGGCTTCTCCAGCGTGAAACTTTTTGAAAAGCGTAGCGATATGAAAGAGAAGCAGACTCCGGGAATCGGTGACTGTGTGCTTTTGATGTGTATTGTACTTTTACTTATGCTGTACGGCGGAACTTATGCACAGATTAAATTTGGTTTTGGCGGTGTAGCAATACAACAGTTGTTTATATTGATATGTCCGCTTGTTTACGCATGGTATATGAAGGCAGATGCAAAAAAATTGTTTTCTATAAAACGTCCAAGTGCAAAAGGATTACTTGGCGGTGTTTGTATGGGAATGGCTGCTTTTGTATTTGTTCTCGTGCTTGGTGCGTTGCTGACACCGATTTTCCCTGAGAGTGTTGAAAATCTGCAGGTCATGGATGATATGATTGCAAATAATCCGGTGTGGATGATTGTATTTGTAATGACAGTAATGCCTGCCATAGGGGAAGAGTTATTGTTCCGAGGATTCCTGATGGGATCACTTCGTGAAAAGTGTAAGCCTGTGGTTGCAATTGTTGCGACAACATTAATTTTTGCAGCATACCATATGAGTCTGATTAAAATGTTTACAATTAGTGTTGTAGGACTTGGGCTGACATTGGGAGCATACTTAAGTGGTAGCATATTTACATCGATGCTAATGCATTTTATCAACAATTTGTTGTCCGTGTTAATATCGTTGTATCCGGATCAAATTGGAAAAGTATTCCCTGTTCTGTTAAAGGAAAGCTTAAGTGCTATGGATATGGTAGTGCTGGTTATAATCGGAATCGTGTTTGCAACAATTGGATATCTTTTGTTGAAAAAGAAAAAAGAAGCTTAATTGTTGTGAGTTTTGAATTTCTCATAAAAAACTATTGAACTTATTTATAAATTATGGTAAACTACTCACGTTGTGAAAAAGAGATGGTCCTCTGTTACAGATCGTATTAAGAACATCCGATGATGGAAGGAGATACACAATGAACGCAATTATTAAAGAAATCGAAGCAGCTCAGTTAAAAGAAAATGTACCACAGTTTTTCGTTGGTGATACTGTAAAAGTTTACGGTAAAATCAAAGAAGGAAACCGTGAAAGAATTCAGGTATTCGAAGGTACAGTTCTCAAAATGCAGGGTGGAAGCAACCGTGCTACATTTACCGTTCGTAAAACTTCAAACGGTGTAGGTGTAGAAAAGACATGGCCATTACACTCTCCAAACGTTGAGAAAGTAGAAGTAATCAGACGTGGTAAAGTAAGACGTGCAAAACTTAACTATTTAAGAGATCGTGTTGGTAAGAGAGCGAAAGTAAAAGAGCGCGTTAGCAGTAAATAGTAAGTAAAAAGAAATGGATGGGACAAAATACGTAAGGTATCTTGTCCCTTTTCTTTTCTCGATGTATAGTATAAGTGTGTGTCGTTGCGAAAAACGATATGATTTATGAATAACAGGAAGTGTGAGATAGAAAGGATGCGGAGATGAGAAAAAAAGGACTTAGTTTCCGCCAGAAGAAAAAAATTATAAGTGCCTCTCTCATGAAGGAAATATGGACGTATTTTTTTATTACGATCGCAGCAACGGTCCTTGCCTTTGTAATCATATTTTGTGTGGGAATGAGAACGAGTGTGATCGGCGTATCCATGGAACCGGAATTGTTCAACGGACAGGAAATTCTTGTAAATCGGTTTATTTACCGTTTAACTTCGCCCAAAGAGGGAGATGTGGTTGTATTTCTTCCGAACGGAAATGAGAATACGCACTACTATGTCAAAAGAGTAATCGCTGTACCGGGAGATACCGTACAGATAAAAAACGGGGCATTGTATGTGAATGGTTTTTTGTATAAAGGTGTGGAATATGATAAAATAGAAGATGCAGGCATTGCTGAAAATATAGTAACGCTTGGATTAAACGAGTATTTTACATTAGGTGACAATATCAACAATAGTGAGGACAGTCGTTCCGGTAACATCGGAGCGGTAGCAAGAGATAATATTATCGGAAAGGTTTGGTTCCATATGGCAGCGGGAGATAGCCCGATGGGCTTTATGGAATAGGTAGAACGAATGGCATATCAGTGGTATCCGGGTCATATGACCAAAGCAAAGCGAATGATGCAGGAAAATATTAAGCTGATTGATCTTGTGATAGAACTTGTCGATGCACGTATTCCACTTTCCAGTCGGAATCCGGATATTGATGAGCTTGGAAAGAGTAAAGCAAGATTGATTTTGTTAAATAAAGCAGATTTGGCGGATGAACAGCAGACAAAACGTTGGCAGAATTATTTTGAAAAGAAGGGCTATTATGTGATTGCACTAAATTCCCGAAACAGAAACGGAATGAAAGCAATTAACGGCGTGGTGGCAGAAGCTTGTAAGGAAAAAATAGAGCGTGATCGCAAACGCGGAATTATTAATCGTCCGGTTAGAGCTATGGTAGTGGGAATTCCGAATGTTGGGAAATCGAGTTTTATTAATTCCTTTGCAGGAAAGGCGTGCACTAAGACAGGTAATAAGCCGGGAGTAACCAAGGGCAAACAGTGGATACGACTAAGTAAGACATTGGAACTTCTTGATACGCCGGGAATCCTTTGGCCTAAATTTGAGGATCAGCAGGTAGGGTTAAAGCTTGCATTGATCGGCTCTATG
The DNA here is from genome assembly GCA_045588655.1 of Lachnospiraceae bacterium. Taxonomy (GTDB): domain Bacteria; phylum Bacillota; class Clostridia; order Lachnospirales; family Lachnospiraceae; genus SVFI01. The sequence continues at coordinate 8,743 of JAZNEP010000010.1, forward strand.
AATGATGAAATATTAAATATCGAAGAGATGGCGATGGAATTGATTGTGTTTTTATCAAAAAACTACACAGGAGTGCTCGCAACAAGATTCGATATTGCAATAGAATTGGAAGAGAGTGTGGAGGAAGAGAATGGGGCGCTACACATTCTAACTGAAATTGCGCGTGTGAGAAAATGTTTCCAAAAAGGAGAGGAATTGGATTATCGAAAAGCAGCAAATCTTTTGCTGGATGATTTTAGAAGCGGAAAGATCGGAAAGGTGACGCTGGAGACTCCGGAAGCAGAAGGTAATTAAGGAGAAGGGAAATGAAAACAGTATTAAAAGACATATTGAGTATCAGCTTGTATTTTCTTGGAATTTTGGTGCTGACTTACCTGGTAATTCAGTTTGTAGGGCAAAGAACTGTTGTAGAAGGTAGTTCCATGGAGAGTACATTGATAGAGGGGGATAATCTTATTATCGATAAATTGTCATATCGATTCCATGATCCGGAGCGTTTTGATGTGATTGTTTTTCCGTTTCAACAAGGGAAAAATGAGTTTTATATTAAGAGGGTCATCGGACTTCCTGGAGAATCTGTGTATATCGATCCCGTAGGGGAGATTTATATTAACGATGAAAAACTTGTGGAACCTTACGGAAAAGAGGCAATGCTCAATTCGGGAATGGCAGGATCAACGATTCATCTCGGTGCGGATGAATATTTCGTGTTGGGAGATAATAGAAATGCCAGTTCAGACAGTCGGGATCCGATGGTGGGGCCGGTGAAAAGGGATATCATTGTGGGACGAGCATGGTTTCGTATGTACCCATTTGATTCCATCGGTTTTATAAAAAAGGAATAGGACGGGGATAAATATGGGTGTTCAGTTATCTATGAATGAAATTAAGGAAATTTATCAGGCAGCAGATGAGTCTATGCTGCCTGATTTTATCAATCGATTTATTTCGGATGAGCGTAAGGGAGTACAGAATCTGATTGAGAGGGCAGATAAGAGATTGCTTGCACTGGAACGAGAGAAAGAGCGAATTTATCAGATGCGTGCTTTTGAGCGGGAGTATGATGAGTGTGAATACATATGCGGGATAGATGAGGCAGGCCGCGGACCATTGGCGGGGCCGGTGGTAGCAGCAGCTGTTGTGCTTCCAAAAGATTGTGATATCTTGTATTTAAATGATAGTAAAAAGCTTTCCGCACAAAAAAGAGATGAATTGTTTGAGGTCATTAAAGAAAAGGCAGTAGCATATGGAATTGGCTATGCGACGCCAGAGCGGATTGATGAGATTAATATATTGCAAGCAACCTATGAGGCTATGAGAGAGGCCGTTAATAAACTGTCTGTTACGCCCGATATATTATTAAATGATGCGGTGACAATTCCGGAACTGTCTATTCGTCAGGTTCCGATTATCAAAGGAGATGCAAAAAGTGTGTCAATTGCAGCAGCAAGCATCATTGCGAAGGTAACAAGGGACAGACTTATGATGGAATATGACATGGTTATGCCACAGTATGGGTTTGCTTCCAACAAAGGATATGGTTCAGCAATGCACATTCAGGCGTTGGAAGAGCATGGGGCATCACCGATTCATCGTAAAAGCTTTATCACACATTTTAAGGTGAAAGAATGAATTTTGATCTGACAGGTTTATTTCAAAGACAATCGCAGATGGTAGGTACAGAGCAGACAATCGCAGGCTCGCAGAGTGCTGTGCAGGCGGATCGTGTAAACGTGAATCTAAATCTTTCCGTAGGACAGATTGTCAGCGGTCAGGTTGTTTCCGTGGAAGGAGATTTAGTTTCGGTAGAGATTTCTCCGGGCAGTATATTGCAGGCGAAGGTGGAGGATGGACTTGCACTGCTCAAAGGTATGACGGTCAGTTTTGAGGTGAGTAGCATGTCGGATAAGCAGATTGCTCTGCGGACATTGTTTCAGAATACCGCCAATATAGCCACGATTAATAAGGCATTGGAACAAGCAGAGCTTCTGGTGACGGCGGAGACGACATCCATGGTCAATGCCATGATGAGAGAAGGAATGCCAATTGATAAGGCCTCTTTACAGACAATGTTTCGTCAGATAACGACGTATCCGCAAGTGAGTAGTGAAGAGATTGTAACCATGAGTCGTCTGGAAATTCCGATTACCGATGCAAATGTTAAGCAGTTTTCTGATTATATGAATATGCAACATCAGATTCGCGCGAGTGTGGAAACAATAGCAGATTCTTTCGCTGACTCGATGACCAGTGATTTGATGCAATTGATGGCAGAAGGTAACACGTCGGAAACTGCAAATCGGATCATGCAGTTTATGGAAATCTTTACTCAGATGACAAACGGAAGCGATGAAGCGCAGCAAATAAATGTCATAGGAAACGAACAAGTGGCGATGCAGGATTCGATGCTATCGAAAAACGCAATGACAGCTACATTGGATGAGATGATGCGTGCAGTGGTAGAAACTGCGGAAGACCCGGAGCTGAATTCGGAGACAAATCCGGTTGCGCAAGGCGTAGAAGCTAAAGTACAGGCATGGAAATCAGATATGGAAAACCTCGGATTACCATCAGAAAAAGCAGAGCAGTTTTTAAGAGGACAGATGTCAGGAAAAGAGCTGGTTACTTATACAAATCAGTTGTTTTCGGCTATTGCAGAAAAAGGAACCGGAGAGAATGAAGTGCAGCTTGCCCGATTGGCAGAGCTGATGCAGAGACCGGAAATTCGTATGGCAATCAAATCGCAGATATTGGATCAGTGGATGCTGTCGCCCCAGGAGGTATCGGACAAACAGAAAGTTTCCGATTTTTATGCCAAATTAAGCGAGCAGTCCGGGAAGCTGATGGATGCACTAAAAAGTATTCCGGGAGCAAACCAAAATCTGCTCAATCAGGTGACGAACGTGCATCAAAACATTGAATTTATGAATCAGCTCAACCAGACGATGAGTTATATCCAGTTCCCGTTAAAACTTTCCGGTGAGAGTGCACACGGTGATCTTTATGTATATACAAACAAAAAGAGTCTGGCAGAGGATGACGGAAATGTGAGTGCGTTTTTACATCTGGATATGGATCATCTCGGGCCGGTCGATGTATATGTGGCAATGCAGCATCAGAAGGTGAGTACGCAGTTTTATTTAAAAGATGATGAAATGCTTGATTTTATACAGCAGCACATTCATCTTCTGAATGACAGATTGACGCAGAAAGGCTATCAGATGAATGCACAGTTTTCGGTAAAGGAAAAACCGGGAAATGTTATGAAGGAAATTGTGGAAGATCATCGTGAGAATATGCGTATCAGCACCTATTCTTTTGATATGAGGGCATAAGTATGGCACAAGAGAACAGAAGGTATACGGAAAAAAAGCCGGAGAAACCAAAACAGGCAATTGCACTGACGTATGATCCGGAGGAAGATGCGCCGAAGGTCATTGCATCCGGAAGAGGAGCACTTGCAGAGCGAATTATCGAGGAGGCTAAACAGGCAAAGGTACCGGTACATAAAGATTCCAAGCTTGCAGATACGCTTTCAAAACTGGAAATCGGAGATATGATTCCGCCGGAACTATATGAAGTGGTCGCAGAAATCCTTGTTTTTGTAGATCAGATGGATAAAATCAGAGCCAAAATCGATGAACATAAAAAGAAAAAATAGTAAATTGTCGTGTGTCCGGAGAACATAAGGGACGATTTATGAATAGACGTAAAATAGGAGCCAATCAGGAAGTACTTGCGGCAGCATATTTGAAAACACAAGGGTATCGCATTCTTGAGATGAATTACCGTTGCAGATATGGAGAGATTGATATCATAGCGCAAAAAGGAAAGCTGTTGGTGATGGTAGAAGTAAAATACCGCAGTGTCGATATATGCGGAGACCCTGCAGAGGCAGTGGATGCGAGAAAGCAGAAAAAAATTTGCAGTGTTGCGTTGCATTATTTGATGCGACATAGATATTTTCAGGAAAGTCCATGTCGTTTTGATGTGATGGCAATGTACGGAAACGGAGAGATAACGCATATTCAAGATGCGTTTCCGTTTCAATATTAGTAAACAAAGGTATCCCAAAAGTTGGATACCTTTTTATATCGGAGGTTTGTTATGTTTGAAATCATACGCTGTAAGTCAGAACATAAAATGAGGCAAAATGTATGGCGGGGAATGACAAAGGATGATAAAAAGTCATATGAACTGGAATATTTGACATTTCCGATGCTGGAACAATTTTCGGGTTTGAAACATCTGTTTTCAACGCGCCTTGGAGGCGTAAGTGAAGGCATCTACGCAAGTCTGAATTTAAGTTTTACAAGAGGGGATGATGAAAATGCCGTACTTGAAAACTTTCGCAGGGTGGCAGAAGTAATGGGATCAGAACCTTCCCGGATTGTCTGTACGGATCAGACCCATACGACGAATGTCAGGAAAGTGACAAAAGATGACATGGGGAAAGGCGTGTGCAGAGAAAAAGATTATTCGGATATAGACGGACTAATCACAAACGAAAAAGGAATTATTCTTGCGACATTTTATGCAGATTGTGTACCGTTGTATTTTTTTGACCCGGTAAAGGAAGTGATTGGACTTTCACATTCCGGCTGGGGAGGAACGGCAGAAGGTATGGGAAGAGTGACAGTACGCCGGATGCAACAGGAGTTTGGATGCAGGCCGGAGGATATTTATGCGGCGATTGGACCTTCCATTTGCGGAGAATGCTATGAGGTGAGTTGGGATGTGGCAGAGGCATTTGAAAAAGTATTTTATGATAATGACTTCCTGCGGGAAAACAATGCGTTTTCACAGATTATATGCTATCGTGACAAGGTGCAGAAAGAAGCGGGGAAATGTCAATTGGATTTGCATTTAGCCAATCAATGGATTTTGCTGAGCGCAGGCATTTTACCGGAGCATTTGTCAGTGACGGATATTTGTACAGCGCACAATCCGGAATATCTGTTTTCGCATAGGAAAACGGATGGAAAACGCGGAAATTTGGGTGCATTCTTGGGAATGGTATAAAATAAAAAAATGATGTAACATGATATTAAGAAAACCTTAATATTTTTCCTACTTTTCATTTAAGGTTTTCATGATTTAATAGATGCATGAACATAGGAGGTGAAGAGATGGCGAATATTCTAGTATGCGATGATGACAAAGAGATTGTGGAGGCAATTTCGATTTATTTATCGCAGGAAGGCTATCAGATTTTTAAGGCATATGATGGAGAAGAGGCAATTCAAATACTGGAGAGAGAAGACATACATTTGCTTCTGATTGATATTATGATGCCAAAACTTGACGGAATTCATGCCATGATTAAGATCAGAACATTTTCAGCGATTCCGATTCTGGTACTCTCTGCCAAGTCGGAAGATGTAGACAAAATCCTGGGATTGAATGTCGGGGCGGATGATTACATTACAAAGCCGTTTAATCCGCTTGAACTGATTGCCAGAGTGAAGTCGAGTTTAAGGCGCTATACCATGCTCGGAAGTGTGGTTCCTGCGCAGGAGACCAATTATTCCGTCGGAGCACTTTGTGTGGATGATGATGCGAAAGAAGTACGGGTAGAGGGAGAAATAGTAAAGCTGACACCAATTGAGTATCAGATTTTACTTCTGATGATGAAACATCCGGGGCGTGTTTTTTCGACGCAGCAGATTTATGAAAGTATTTGGAATGAAGATGCTTACGGTGCGGAAAATACGGTGGCAGTACATATTCGACATATTCGCGAAAAGATTGAAATCAATCCAAAAGAACCACGCTATTTGAAGGTGGTATGGGGAGTCGGTTACAAGATAGAAAAGTAGGAGGAAACATCATGAAGAAGAAAATAAGTAAGAACGCAGCAAGGAAAATAGCTGCGGTTCTTTCTCAAATATTTGCAATGACAATGGCTGCATTTTTGCTTGTAATTGTCGTGCGCTATATGGTAATGCATGAGAAGTATGGTTCTTATATCATATCACCTTATGAAAATACCAAAGCATTCGAAGCAACAGAAGCATTTCAATATATGTTTGGATGGGATATTGCAGAACTATCAGAGTTTTTGGCCATATCCTCGCAGTTAGAGACAGATGGGGCATATGATAAGGACAGGCTTGTAGATGTGTTTCGATATAATGCACGAAAAGAATATAATAAATTGAGCACAGAAACGGAACGGCCGGAGCTCGTTTATCGAGTGGGAGATTTGATTGAATGGTTTCAGTCGGGAGGAATGTCCGTATCCTATGAGTACATGCCATATGAAGAGGCTGTGCATTTCCTGAGTGAAGAAGAGATGATCCGGCAAAAAGAAGCTTGGGATAATCCACTGGGAAATAATATGTATGAGGTGGCGATTCTGGAGGAAGAGTTTAAACCACAGAATGTAGATAGTATAAGTGACTTGCAGCTTCCGGAAGGAATGAAAGTACATGAGATAAGTGAAAGCATACATAATGCTTCCGAAGATTTGTATCATAATTATCAGACGTATTGGAACAAGAGAGAGTATTTTTCAAGCGATAAAAATCTAAAATATATGTTTGTTTCAGAGAAGAATGAAATTCTGTATACAAATGTGGAAAATAAAGAACAGCTTTCTTTGAAGGAATTGAAAAAGGCATTTAAAAATTGTAATACATATCTCGTCTACGATTATGATAAGAATACACTTGAGCAGAGCAATCTGGATGAGAAACAGATCAATTACTATAAAGGCTATTTCCGGGAATATAATTATTGTTTCCCGGAGGGAGGAACGGTATATATCGCCTTACAGACCAAATCTTCCAGTGCATTTGGTCCATATAATGATTCTGATTTTTACGCCATCTCGGATGCGAAACTAAAAACGGTAAATATTCCATGGGAACAGATTGTGGGATTGGCAATTTTATTTGCACTCCTTGCTATCGTTGCATTCATTGTGTTTCTGGTACTACAGGAAAAGAAAAAGAAGGACGACCTTAAGCACTTTGATGCATGGTTTACAGAGATTGCACTTGCCTTTGCGATTGCTACCACTACGGGAGTGATTGGCACTGGGGCTATTTTTGTAACCTGGTTTATCCAGAGCGCATGGGTCGATATGACGATGAAGCAAAGCATTGACGGATATATTGTCAGCCTGTTTGTCACATTCTCTATCTTATATGTTATGCTTTTACTTTACGCAGGATCACTTGCGCGAAGAATCAAGGCAAAAGCCTTATGGAAAGGAAGTATGCTATATTACATACTCCATAACATAAAGCAAATCTGTAGAAAAGCGCTGTCACTATGTAAAAGGGCAATAAGACTAATAATGCGTGTGATGGCAAAATTGGTGAACAATAAGTCCTTTATGCTTAGAACGCTGGGGCCTTATGCTTTGTTTCTGATCTTAAATGTAGGCTTGCTTTTTGTATTCCATGAATTTGGTATGTTTTTAGCAATACTGCTTGATATTGCTGTTGCCGTATATCTGTATTTTGAGAACAAAGCAAGAGAAGAGATAGTCAATGGTATCAGTCGCATTTGCGATGGTGATATTGAATATCAGATTAATACAGAGAAATATTATGGGGAAAACAAGGTGATTGCGGAAGCGGTCAATCAGATTGGGGAAGCAGTGAAAACAGCGGTGCAGATTAGTCGGAAGGATGAGAGACTAAAAGCAGATCTGATTACGAATGTTTCGCATGATATTAAGACACCTCTGACTTCGATTATCAACTATGTAGATTTGTTAAAACGTGAAAATATTCCGGGAGACAAAGCGCAGGAATATATTCGGATTCTGGACGAAAAATCGCAACGATTGAAGCAACTGACGCTGGATTTAGTGGAGGCAAGTAAAATTTCATCCGGAAATATCACGCTTGAAATGAATGACATTGATGTAAGGGAGCTCTTAAATCAGGCCATTGGGGAATATAAGGATAAGATGGAGGAAAAACATCTCAGTATTGTGGAAAGTTATCCGGAAGAAGAATCGGTTTTGATTTATGCTGATTCCAGACGTATGTGGCGTGTGATGGAAAATCTTCTATTAAATATTTGTAAGTACGCAATGGAAGGAACAAGAGTATACGTCGATATTCATGTGGAAAAACCAAAGCAGGGCGAGCAGACAAGAGATAGCGCAGCCGATTCCTTTGCACAGAGAGAAACGGTGGAAATTATTCTGAAAAACATATCTGCACAGCCACTGAACATTCCGGCGGAGGAATTGACAGAACGATTTATCCGGGGAGATATTTCCAGAAGTACGGAAGGAAGCGGACTTGGTCTGTCGATTGTTGAGAATCTGACGATTGCGCAAGGCGGACGGTTTAAAATTTATCTGGATGGAGATTTGTTTAAGGTGTCTTTGAAGTTCCCTAGAAAATAAGTGACTTCAAAACGGCGATTCGTTTTCATCAGAAATGAGAAAATAGAAAAAAGCAATTACAGCGCTGTAGCAGATAGCGTGTAATTGCTTTTTTATTTGCAATAAGAAAATAGAAAACGCCTATTTAGCGTTCGCTGTATTCACGAAGAAGCTCGTGAATTTTTTCGGTCGGAGTGAGAACATTTTCCATGGAAACATCATGATTCATGAAATCAATAATGCTTGCAAGGAATTTGCTCATGTCAGCTTCCACAAAATATTCTTTTTCTTTCACTTCCGGTGAAAGGTAATTTAAATTAGCACAAACAACACGATCAAAGATTTTTTGCTCATAAGCTTTGTCAAATGCTGCAAGGCCTTCGGTGAAAAGTCCGAAAGTACAACAGATAAATACTCGTTTGGCATTCATTTCTTTTAATTGTCTGGCCGTGTCAATCATACTTCCGCCGGATGCGATAATGTCATCAATGATAATGACATCCTTCCCTTCAATATTGTCACCCAGGAATTCATGGGCTACAATCGGATTTTTACCGTTTACGATTTTCGAGTAATCACGGCGTTTATAAAACATACCGGTATCCACACCGAGAACGGAAGAAAAATATACCGCTCTGTCAAGTGCGCCTTCATCCGGGCTGATGACAATGGTATGCTCTTTATCTATAATCAGATCTTTTTCATATTCAAGAAGAGAACGGATAAACTGGTATGGCGGTGTAAAGTTGTCAAAACCTTTGAGCGGGGTCGCATTTTGAACACGAGGATCATGTGCATCAAATGTAATGAAGTTGGAAACCCCCATATCACTGAGTTCTTTTAAGGCATAAGCACAATCCAGCGATTCACGACCGTTTCTTTTGTGCTGTCGGCCCTCATATAAAAACGGCATAATGACATTGATGCGATGTGCTTTACCGGCGATGGCAGCAATCATACGTTTTAAATCCTGGTAATGATCATCCGGTGATTTGTGATTTTCATAACCGTTGATGGTGTAGGTGAGACTATGGTTACAAACGTCCACCAGTAAAAATACATCATCACCACGCACGGATTCACCTAAAATTCCCTTGCCTTCTCCAGTTCCAAAACGCGGACAAGATGCTTTTACGAGGTAATTATCCTCAGAGTAACCGCGGAAAGCAGGGTCTGCTTTGATATTGTTGTTGTCTACATGTTTACGGAAATCCACAAGATATTCATTGACACGGGCACCTAGTTCATGGCAGCTTTCCAGTGCCAGCAATTTTAACGGTGCAACGGGTATTGCAGATTCCAGTTCGGATAAATTTGGCATATTGACCTCCGGTTCTTAATTTATCATTCGAATTCGTCGTCTATATTTATATCATAGAACCGAAGGAAACTCAAGAAGTGAAACGAAGGAAGCTATCTAAACTTTACTTTTCCCAGTGAATATTGTAAAATCAAGTGGCGGGTTTGGACCGCAGTCGCAACGTAAGAGGAAATCGTCTCTTATGTTGCAATCAATTAAGGAGAGAAAAATGGGAAAAAATAACAGAAAGCCGATAGTGGCAGTCGTTGGGAGACCGAATGTAGGAAAATCGACCTTATTTAATGCGCTTGCAGGATCTAGAATTTCCATCGTAAAAGATACGCCGGGAATTACAAGAGACCGTATCTATGCGGATGTCACATGGCTGAATCATAATTTTACGTTGATTGATACCGGTGGTATTGAGCCGGATAGTAATGATATTATTTTGTCACAGATGAGAGATCAGGCACAGATTGCGATTGATACGGCTGACGTGATTATGTTTATGGTGGATGTAAAACAGGGACTTGTGGATGCGGACGCAAAGGTGGCAGATATGTTACGGCGTTCACAAAAACCGGTGGTCCTTGTAGTCAATAAGGTGGACAGCTACCAGAAAATGATGATGGATGTCTTTGAATTTTACAATCTTGGAATTGGCGAACCTATGGCCATTTCTGCGGTAAATCAGCAGGGAATCGGTGATTTGCTGGATGTGGTTGTATCATATTTTCCGCAGGATCTGGCAGAAGAGGAAGAGGATGAAAGACCAAGAATCGCGATTGTGGGTAAACCAAATGTTGGAAAAAGCTCGATTATTAACAAATTATTGGGTGAGAATCGCTTAATCGTATCGGATATCGCAGGAACGACGCGTGATGCGGTCGATGCAGATGTCAAATACAATGGAAAAGAGTATGTATTCATTGATACCGCAGGTCTTCGCCGTAAAAACAAGATTAAGGAAGAACTGGAGCACTTTATGATAGTGCGTACAGTTTCGGCTGTCGAACGGGCAGATATTGTCATTCTTGTTATTGACGCAGAGGAAGGCGTGACAGAGCAGGATGCAAAAATCGCAGGAATTGCGCATGATCGAGGAAAAGGAATTATTATCGCGGTAAACAAATGGGATGCAGTGGAAAAAGATGATAAAACAATTTATCGTTTTTCGGAGAAGGTACGTCAAACCTTATCCTTTATGCCATATGCAGAAATTACGTTTATTTCAGCAAAGACCGGCCAGCGTTTAAATAAGCTCTATGAACTGATTGATATGGTTGAACAGAATCAATCACTTCGTGTGGCGACCGGTGTATTAAATGAAATCATGACAGAGGCAGTGGCGCTGCAGCAGCCGCCAAGTGATAAAGGAAAGAGACTGCGCCTGTACTATATTACGCAGGTGGCTGTAAAACCGCCTACGTTTGTAATTTTTGTGAACGACAAACAGCTGATGCACTTTTCTTATGCACGTTATATCGAAAATAAGATTCGTGAAACCTTTGGATTTAAGGGAACTCCAATTCATCTTATTATTCGTGAGCGTAAAGATAAGGATGCATAATCCGCCGGACAGGGCAGTGATACGTTGAGAGAAAATAAGCAGATAAGATCAAATAGAATAGGGAGTTAAAATCAAATATGATTCGTATCGTATGTATAATAATCGGTTATTGCTTTGGACTCTTGCAGACCGCATTTATTTATGGAAAACTTCATGGAATTGATATCAGAGAAAAGGGGAGCGGAAATTCCGGAACAACAAACGCGCTACGTGTGCTGGGTAAAAAAGCAGGAATCATCGTCTTTTTTGGAGATGCACTAAAAGCGGTGTTTGCGATGGTTTTGGTGCATATGCTATTTAAAGACAGTTACCCTGGAATGGAAGCATTGCTCCGCATTTACGCTGGTGCAGGAGCAGTCCTCGGACACAATTTTCCGTTCTATATGGGATTTAAGGGCGGAAAAGGAATTGCAGCAACCGGAGGAATCAGCCTTGGAATGGCATGGCAGTGTATGATAGCGGTTGCGGTGACCTTCTTTTCTATTTTCTTTGTGACGCATTATGTGTCACTTGGTTCGTTATGTATGTATGTTGTGTTTGTGATATGTCTGGTTGTCATGGGGCAAATGGGATCATTTGCAATGCCACAGGCGTACTTAAATGAAATGTATATAATCGCCGTACTTCTTATGATTATGGCATTTGTAAGGCATAGAGGAAACATCGAACGTCTGATACACAAAAATGAGAGAAAAACTTATTTGACAAAAAAGAATAAGGAGGACTAAGTATGGCAGCTTATAGTGTAATCGGAGCAGGAAGCTGGGGAATTGCCTTGGCAAAAGTGCTTGCTCAAAATGGAAATGATGTGACGGTTTGGTCGATTATAGAGGATGAGATTGATATGCTCAAGGAAAAAAAGGAGCATACAACCAAGCTTCCTGGAGTGCGTTTGCCGGATAACATGACCTATACCACTGATTTGGAAGACGCTGTCAGAGGAAAGGAAATGCTGGTTTTGGCAGTACCTTCCCCGTTTACAAGAAGTACAGCAAAGTCTATGTCTCCATTTGTAGCAGAGGGGCAGCTGATAGTAAATGTGGCAAAAGGAATTGAAGACGAAACATACATGACATTGACGGATATTATTGAACAGGAAATTCCACAGGCGACAGTAGCTGTATTGTCAGGGCCTTCGCATGCGGAGGAGGTTGGTAAAAATATGCCGACCACACTTGTAGCAGGAGCAAAGTCAAAAGAAACGGCAGAATATATTCAAAATGCATTTATGTGTGATTTTATCCGTGTTTATACCAGTCCTGATGTACTGGGAATTGAGCTTGGCGGTGCGCTGAAAAATGTGGTAGCGCTTGCAGCCGGAATTGCGGATGGCTTGGGATGTGGAGACAATGCGAAGGCAGCCTTAATTACCAGAGGTATCGTAGAAATTGCAAGACTTGGAGTGGCCATGGGTGGAAAGATTGAATCGTTTACCGGATTGACCGGAATCGGAGATTTGATTGTCACCTGTTCCTCCATGCATTCCCGAAACCGTAGAGCCGGTATGCTAATCGGACAGGGATATACGATGCAGGAGGCGATGGATAAAGTGCAGATGGTGGTGGAAGGTGTTTATTCTGCAAAAGCCGCTGCAGGATTAGCAAAAAAATATAATATTTCTATGCCAATCGTTCAGGAAGTGAATGATGTTCTGTTTGCAAATCAGCCGGCGTCGCAGGCAATCAATGATTTGATGTTCCGCGATAAGGCGGTAGAATCTTCCACACTTTCATGGGAATAGATGAATGGAATAAAAAAGGGAACTGCGAGTGTCGCAGTTCCTGTTTTTTGTTTTTTTGGCACATGAAATGGAAATATAGACTGCTTTATTTTACTGCTGCCATAATCTCAGCAGTTGTCTTAGGCTTATTCATGGAGTAAATGTGAATACCGTCAGCACCATATTGTTTCAAATCAAGAATTTGTCGGATGGCATAATCAATACCGGCTTTTCGCATATCTTCCGGACTTTCTCCATATTTAGCAATTAGATCCGAGAACGCCTTCGGAACCGAAGTACCGGAAAGCGAAATGGTTGTGGAAACCTGTTTCACAGAAGTGATAGGCATAATTCCGGCGCATATCGGTACGGTAATACCATTGGAAATACAATTTTCCTGAAATTCGTAGAACACATCATTGTTTAAGAAAAGCTGCGTAATTAAAAAATCACATCCGGTGGCGACTTTGGCTTTTAATCTTGCCATGTCGGCGCGTTTGCTCATGGCTTCAAAATGCTTTTCCGGATAGCAAGCACCGGCAATCTGGAAGGAAGTGTTGGCATTTAGATGAGCAATAAGTTCATTGGCATAAGCAAAATCACGTCCCTCATATTGTTCATCGCTCATGTAGGCAGGACGGTCTCCACGCAGAGCCAGCACATGTCTTACGTTAGCACATGCTAACTCGTCACAGACCCGATTGATATCTTCCTTTTTGTTTCCTACACAAGTCATATGTGCAAGCGCATCAATATGTAAGGTATTCTGAATATAGGATGCAATTTCAGTAGTTTTTTTGGAACGGCTTCCACCTGCACCGTAAGTGACAGAAATAAAATCCGGGTTTAATTCACTCAGTTTATCAAGTGTGGCATAAACGCCCTCAAACTCATCCTCTTTCTTTGGTGGAAAGACTTCAAAAGAGATGGTCGGTTTTTTATTGTTTAATATATCTTTAATCATTTCCTCTACCTCCAAGAACTGTTTTTCTTGTGCAAAAACTGTTCTTATTGTATCATATAAAGTAATGTTATGAAAGCAAAGATCGTAGAAAAGAGATGGAGAAACGGACACAGGAAACGTGCAGAAAGGAAACAGACAGGGATGAATAATAATTTTCAGTCAACAACAGAATATGTGGCAAGTGAAGAATTGATGGCAAGTGTTAATGTGGCAATTGCATTGAAAAAACCGCTTCTGATTAAAGGGGAGCCGGGAACAGGCAAGACCATGCTGGCACAGGCAGTAGCCCAGTCACTTGGACGTAAATTGATTATATGGAACGTTAAGTCTACCACAAAAGCCCAGGATGGTTTATATATGTATGACACCATCCAGCGTTTGTATGACGGACAGTTTGGTGAAGAGGGCGTGGATGATATTGCCAGATATATCAAGCTTGGAAAACTCGGAGAGGCGTTTGAGAGTGAGGAGCAGGTTGTGCTTTTGATTGACGAAATTGACAAAGCCGATTTGGAATTTCCGAATGACCTGTTATGGGAACTGGATCAGATGGAGTTTTACATCCATGAGACAAAGAGAGCGGTAAAAGCAAAGCAGCGTCCAATCGTTATTATTACATCAAATGCAGAAAAAGAACTTCCGGATGCATTTTTGCGCCGCTGTATTTTCCACTACATCGAATTTCCGAACAAAGAATTGATGGAAGAGATTGTAAAAACACATTTTCCGGATGTGGAGCAGAATTTACTTAAAAATGCGATGGATACATTTTATTGGATTCGAGAGATGCGAGAGGTGCGAAAAAAACCGAGCACATCTGAGTTGATTGATTGGATTAATGCACTTCAGATTGCGGGTATACCGGCAGATAAAATCAGAGCCGAGTTACCTTTTGTCGGTGTGGTGGTAAAGAAAGATGAAGATCTGGAAACAGTAAAACACTACGTATAAGAGGTTTGCAATGTTTTTAACTTTCTTTTTTGAACTTAGAGCAAAAGAATTAAATATAGGGCTTTCCGAATGGCTGACGCTCATCGATGCGCTCGATCAGGGGCTTTGCGCAAGCTCTCTGACACAGTTTTATTATGTTGCACGTATGATTTTGGTAAAGAGTGAAACAGATTTTGATAAGTTTGACACGGCATTTATGGAAGTATTTAAAGGGGTAGAGTCAGATACGGAAGTGACGTATCAGATGCTGCGCTGGCTGGATAAAGAGGAGCTTACTGAGCTTATTACCAAGGAAGATCGTGAGCTTAGGCACAAGCAAAATAGTGAGGATGCTCCGATTGATAAAGAAGATGTGGAGACCAAGTTTAAGCAGCGTCTCAAGGATCAGACAGAAGAGCACAATGGAGGAAGCTTTTGGATTGGAACGACAGGTACGACGGCATTTGGAAACTCCGGTAATTATGTCGGAGGCGTCCGTGTGGGCGGTGCAAGCGGTTATCAGTCGGCGTTTGAGGTGGTTGGCGCACGGAAATTTAAGGATTTTCGTGATGACAGAGTACTGGAAAACAGACAATTCCAGATGGCACTTCGGAAGCTGCGACAGTTTTCAACAAGATTGGAGATTCCAAAAACAGAGCTAGACATTGAGGGAACCATAAATAAAACATGCCAAAATGGCGGATATTTACAGATAGAAATGCAGCGTCCGCGAAAAAATGCGGTAAAGCTTTTGCTGTTGATGGATTCCGGCGGAACGATGATTCCGTATTCGAGACTGGTAAATGAGCTGTTTCAGACGGTCTCTAAGTCCAATCATTTTAAAGATGTCAAATGTTACTATTTCCATAATTGCATTTATTCCAAGCTATATAAGACACCGGAGTGTGAAAATGGAGATTGGGTGGATACCGATTGGATGTTCCGCAATTTGGGTAGTGACTATAAGGTGATTATAGTGGGGGATGCGGCCATGGCACCGGAAGAATTGTATTCCGTGACCGGAAATTATCGTGGACCCAATGGAGGGCTGAGTGGTTATGAATGGCTTCAGCTTTTAAAATCCCACTATAAAAAAATTATTTGGATGAACCCGAAAATGGCACCGGGGAAAGCACCGTGGCGTGAGGCGGAGACGGCGATCAAAAAGCTTCTTCCAATGTATAAGCTGACGGTGAGAGGTCTGAATGAAGGTATGAAAAAACTGATGGAGACAAGATAACGTGAAAACAAAGCGTATGAGAATACAGGAAATGGCACTGATTTCCCTGATGGCGGCGATTTTGTGCGTGGTAGGACCGGTGACAATTCCTGTGGGAGTCGTACCGGTGAGCACAACGATTGCAGTGCTATATCTGCTTACGTATGTGATTGGCATGCGGAAGGCAATGATAAGTTGCCTGATTTATATCGGGATCGGCCTCATCGGACTTCCGGTATTTGCCGGATATTCGGCGGGGCCGGCGGTATTGCTTGGGCCGACCGGAGGGTATCTGATGGGATACTTGTGTGTGGTTTGGTGCAGCGGCATATTTATTGACCGGTTTACAAAGAGAGGATTTCATTTGATCGGAATGCTGACAGGACTGTTGCTATGCTATCTGTTAGGAACGATTTGGCTGGCATATCAGGCAAATCTGTCATTTTGGCAGGCACTTCTGGCAGGTGTAATACCGTTTGTTATATTTGATTTGTTGAAAATCGGTGTTATGTTGATATTCGGACCGATGATTCGAAGACATCTAAAAAGAGCAAATTTGTTTTCTTAAGGTGTTTAGTAAAGAAAGAAAAATAGAAAAAAGTCATAAACATTACCTCGCTACCATACAATGTAACAAACATAAGCGGGGTATTTTTTATGGACAATAGAAATGAGAACAAAGAGTTTGATTTGTACAAGGATATTCAGGCGCGCACAGATGGTGATATATATATTGGTGTGGTAGGACCGGTCCGGACAGGAAAGTCAACGTTTATCAAGCGATTTATGGATGTCTGTGTACTGCCTAATATGGAAAAAGAGTATGAAAAAAAACAGGCACAGGATGAATTGCCGCAGAGTGGTGGAGGGAGAACCATTACAACAACGGAGCCCAAATTTATTCCGAGCGAGGCGGCGCAGATAAAGCTGGGCGGAGACATACCGGTACGCGTAAGGCTGATTGATTGTGTCGGTTATATGGTGGATGGTGCGGCCGGACATATGGAAGAAGATACCGAGCGCATGGTAACAACCCCATGGTTTGAGTATGAAATTCCGTTTACGCAGGCGGCAGAGCTTGGTACATATAAAGTCATTCATGATCATTCAACAATAGGAATTGTAGTAACCAGTGACGGCAGTTTTACTGATATTCCGACCGAAAGTTACGAACCGGCTGTGGAAAAAACACTAATGCAGCTTTCGCAGATGCAGAAACCATTTGTCGTGTTGCTCAACAGTGAAAAGCCGTATGCAGAAGCGACGAAAAAGCTGGCAGATACGTTAAGTGACAAATATAAAGTCACGGTGTTACCGGTGAACTGTGCACAGTTGAAAGAGGAGGATATCCAGAGGATCATGCAGAATGTTCTCCTTGAGTTTCCAATTACCAGTCTCTCTTTTTATATGCCCAAATGGGTGGAAATGCTTCCGGCAACGCATAAGGTAAAACAGAGTTTGATTGATGAAATTCGTGAAAAAATGAATTTATTTCATAAGATGAAAGACATTTATGAGACACCGCTCATGTTTGAAAATGAGTATGTGATTCATTCCAGAATCGATGGAGTGAATCTGGCCGAAGGTACGGTTATGGTGAGTCTGGATATCGATGATTTGTGGTATTATCAAATGCTGACGGAAATGCTTGGTCAAACGATAGAGAGCGAGTATGACCTCATGGACTATCTGGATACAAGCGCGAAAATGCGAAAAGAATACGAAAAAGTAGAAACAGCGATACGCAGCGTGCGACAAAAAGGATATGGAGTGGTAACACCGGAGCGGAGCGAGATTACGCTGGACACACCGGAAGTGATTCACCACGGAAACAAGTTTGGAGTGAAGATTCGCGCACAAAGTCCATCCATCCATATGATTCGGGCGAACATAGAAACAGAGATTGCACCGATTGTCGGAACGAAAGAACAGGCAGAGGATTTGATTGCATACATCGGACAGAGTGAGCAGGGAAATGATGGAATCTGGGAGACCAATATTTTCGGAAAAACGGTGGAACAGATGGTGCAGGATGGCATAGGAGCTAAAGTATCCATGATAGGGGACGAGAGTCAGTTAAAGCTACAGGATACCATGCAGAAAATTGTGAATGATACCAACGGAGGACTTGTCTGTATCATTATATAAAGGTGTGTAGTATGAAAGAATAAAAGGCCCGGACAATATAAAATCAGGGTCTTTTATTATGCGCGGAATGTGCAAGTAAAGGTTGAACCAAATATGAATTCTTGGTATGATAAAGCTATGATTTTTTCGTAAAAAATAAGATAAACAAGGTGTAATCAGATGAAAAACAGATATGAACATAGGATTAGAGAAGTGGCACCGGATTCCATTGCTGAGGAGATGGAGATTGAGCAGGGAGATGTACTTCTTGCAATCAATGAACAGGAAATAAAAGACGTGTTTGATTATCGTTTTTTAATACAGGATGAATATATTGAAGTGCTGGTTCGCAAGCCGGATGGTGAAGAGTGGCTTTTGGAGATAGAGAAAGAGTTTGATGAAGATTTAGGGCTCGAGTTTGAAAACGGCCTGATGAGTGAATACAGAAGCTGTAGTAACAAATGCATCTTCTGCTTTATTGATCAGATGCCGCCGGGGATGAGAGAGACCTTATATTTTAAGGATGACGATTCCAGACTTTCCTTTTTACAAGGGAATTATATCACCATGACCAATATGACGGACAAAGATTTTGACCGAATTATCAAAATGCAGCTGGCTCCGATTAATATTTCTGTACAGACCACCAATCCTGAGCTCAGGTGTAAAATGCTAAACAATCGTTTCGCGGGTGAAAAACTGAAATATTTGGACATGCTTTATGAAGGACAGGTAGAGATGAACGGACAGATTGTCTGTTGCAAAAATGTAAATGATGGAGATGAACTGAAACGATCCATCGATGATCTTTCAAAATATTTACCGTTTATGAGGAGTGTATCCGTCGTTCCGGCGGGAATTACAAAGTATAGAGATGGGTTATTTCCTCTTGAGCTGTTTACGAAAGAAGAGGCCGGAGCGGTCATTGATCTGATTGAAAGCAGACAACAAGAATTTTATGAAACATTCGGACTTCATTTCATACATGCAAGTGATGAATGGTATATACTGGCTGAGCGGGAATTTCCGCAGGAAGAGCGTTATGACGGGTATCTTCAGCTGGAGAACGGAGTCGGAATGATGCGGCTTTTGATGGAAGAGTTTGCGAAAGGTTGGGAAGAGCTTCTGACCCAGGAAAAACGATGCAAACAGCTTGCAGAGATGGAAAGAAGTCTGACGCTTGTTACAGGGAAACTTGCATATCCGACGTTACGCTCCTTTTCACAGACAGTGATGGAGCAGTTTCCCAAAATTCACATCAATGTAGTGGCAATTCGCAATGATTTCTTTGGCGAGACCATCACGGTTTCCGGACTCATTACCGGACAGGACCTTATAGCGCAGCTAAAGGAGCAAAAAGAGAGTGGTCAGCAGCTTGGCGATACGCTTCTGATACCATCGAATATGCTCCGAACCGGAGAAGAGGTCTTTTTGGATGATGTGACTGTGACGGATTTAGAGCGTGAGTTATCCATTTGCGTAAAGGCCGTGGAGTCCGAAGGACAGTATCTGGTAGAAGCGCTGATAAATCCGGAGTATCAGATGAAAAGAGACAATGAAAATGTGGGATATATAAAAGCATATGACAACTAAGGGCTGCGGAGGCCGAACAAGGAACTACAAGTAAAGATAACTGAAGATAAGTAAAGATAAGTAAAGACAAGGAGGATGGGTTATGAGCGAGGTATACGAAAAACTTCAAAATTGTTTAAAAAGTGTGAGAGAGAAAACGGATTTTGTTCCGAAGGTAGCAATCGTACTAGGATCGGGACTGGGAGATTATGCGGATGATATTCGTGTGGAGTGCGAGATTCCATATGGAGATATACAGGGATTCCCGGTGTCTACGGTTCCGGGACATGCGGGAAAATTTATTTTTGGTTATGTCGGTGAAGTTCCTGTAGTTTGTATGAAGGGACGCGTACATTATTATGAAGGATATCCGATGACCGATGTGGTGCTTCCGACCAGATTGATGAAATTGATGGGGGCAGAGATTTTATTTTTGACCAATGCATCGGGAGGAATCAATGCGAATTTTTCTGCCGGTGATTTCATGTTAATCACAGATCAGATTTCAACGTTTGTACCAAACCCACTGATGGGAGCCAATATCGATGAATTTGGTGCAAGATTTCCGGATATGAGTGAAATATATGATAAAGAGCTTTGTCAGATAATTCGCGATACCGCCAAAGAGCATGCAATTGAGATCAAAGAGGGCGTGTATATTCAGTTTACGGGACCATCGTATGAGTCTCCGGCGGAAGTGCGGATGGCAAAACTCCTTGGAGCGGATGCGGTTGGTATGTCCACAGCAGTGGAGGCCATTGCCGCCAATCATATGGGAATGCGTATCTGTGGCATTTCTTGTGTCTGCAATATGGCAGCAGGATTGTCCGAGACGATGCTGACACATGCGGAGGTGCAGGAGGCTGCAAACAAGGCCGCACCACTCTTTAAACAGCTCGTGACAGAGAGTGTAAAACGATTTTAAAGGATGAGGAATGCGATGGAAAAAGACAAAATAATTGCGTTGATTACAAAGGCGCAGGAAGCAAGAGAAATGTCCTATTCGCCTTACTCCGGCTACATGGTGGGAGCAGCATTATTGACGAAGGAAGGCAAAATATATAGCGGATGCAATATAGAAAATGCAGCTTATGGGCCAAGCAACTGTGCAGAGAGAACTGCGATATTTAAGGCAGTAAGCGAAGGGAAAAGAGAATTTGATGCAATTGCCATTGTAGGTGGAAAAAAGGAAAGTAAGGGAGATTATGCAGCTCCATGCGGAGTATGCAGACAGGTGATGATGGAGTTTTGTGATCCTTTGACGATGCAGATTATTGTGGCAAAAAGTACAGAAGAATATAAAGTATTTACATTGGCGCAATTAATGCCGGAAGGATTTGGCGCAGCAAACCTGAAATAATAGAACGACCGGAAAGAAAAGACTAACAAGAGAAGAAGAATAAGAGATATGAGGTAAAAAGATGAAAATACGTTTTTATAATGCGCGAATACTCACTATGGAAGAACCACTACAGGTAATCCGGGGACAATTGTGGGTAAACGGAGAAAGAATTATATATGTGGGCGAAGAGACAGACGATGCAGCTATTTATGCAAAAATAGGCGGAGAAACGATGGTCTGGGATAGAGAGATTGACTGCGAGGGAAATCTGCTTATGCCGGGATTTAAAGATGCGCATGCACACTCTGCGATGGTGCTGTTTCGCTCGATCGCAGATGATGAACCGCTGCAGGGATGGCTGGAAAAGAGAATATTCCCGGTAGAGGGACAGATGACAGGACAGGATGTATATGAGCTGACAAAAATGTCCGTGCTCGAATATCTGACTAGTGGTGTAACAGCTGTGTTTGATATGTATCTGACACCGGAAACCATCATAGACGCATACACCGAATGTGGTATGAGAAATGTACAAGTCAGTGGTATTAATAATTTTGGACCATTGCCACAGGTGATGGAAGAACGCTTTTTAAAACTCAATCAAAAGAATAGTCTTTCTTCCTATATGCTTGGTCTTCATGCAGAGTATACCTGTTCCATGGAGCTTCTTGAAACGGTAGCTGAGATGGTGCATAAATACAAAGCGCCGTTTTTTGCCCACAACTCTGAGACGGAACTGGAAGTAAAGGAGTGTTTTGAACGTTATGGAATGTCGCCGACACAGCTGTTTGATAAGCTTGGATTATATGATTTTGGCGGTGGCGGATATCACTGCATCTATTTGGATGACAAGGATTTTGAAATCTTTAAAAAGCGCAATCTGACAGCGGTAACCAATCCAGCGTCGAATTTGAAGCTGGCAAGCGGAATCGCACCAATCAGCCGATTTATGAAAGAAGGCATTCCGGTAGCAATCGGTACGGACGGTGCAGGAAGTAACAACTGTTTGGATATGTTCCGTGAAATGTTCCTGGTGACCGGTCTTGCTAAATATCTTGACAATGATGCGGCGAGTGTGGATGCGCTGGAAGTTCTGCGCATGGCAACAGTAAATGGGGCCAAAGCGATGGGCTTGCAGGATTCCGATGTACTGGCAGCAGGCAAGTATGCAGATTTAATTATGATTGATATGCATCAGCCAAATATGCAGCCAATCAATAACATTGCCAAAAACATCGTGTATAGCGGAAGCAAACAAAATGTGAAAATGACAATGATTGCCGGTAAGATTTTATACGAAGACGGAAGATTTAATATCGGAGAAGATCCGGAAGAACTATATAAAAAGGCTAATGCCATAGCTGAAAGGTTTAAATAGAAATGGAATATGTGATTTTTGGTGCAGTCATTTTTATATGTTTTATTTTGTACACGATAAAATGTGTGATTGATGATAAAAAGAGAAAAAAACGATTTAGAGAAAGTCTGTACTTAGAGTATGGAAAGTTGCCCGACAAAAAATATCCGGAGGGGCGTCTGGATACGATAGCGGGTCATTATCGAAAAAAGCAAAAAGAGGGTAACAACCAATTTGCGGTGGACGATATTACATGGAATGACTTGGATATGGATCGTTTGTTTACTCGCATAGACTATACATTTTCAGCGACCGGAGAAGAGGCATTATATACGCTGTTGCGGTGTCCTTGTACCGATTGGACAGAACTGAAAAAAAGAGAAGAACTGATTTCCTATTTTATGGAACAGGAAGATCACAGAGTTCAGCTACAGCTTTTATTTGCACAAATCGGAAGAACAGGAAAGTATTCCATTTATGAATACATGGATTATCTAAATAGTTTAGAGGAAAGAAAGAATACGAAGCATTATTTGGTAATAGCAGCAATGATTGTGTCATTGTTTTTTAGCTTTTTTAGTACCGGACAGGGGGTATTTTTCTTTTGTGTGCTCCTTTGCTACAATCTGGTGACATATTTTAAAGAAAAAGGAGAGATTGATCCTTATATTACAACCTTTGCTTACGTACTTCGTGTGTTAAAAATGGAAGCACAGTTTTCTGACTGCAAGATAGAAAAGATTGCAGACATGGTAGCACAGATGGATGAAAAACGAAAAAAATTCCGTAAATTCAGTCGTTTTTCATCTCTGCTTATGTACGAAAATACGATGAGCGGAAATCCATTTGAAATCGTATTTGATTATATTCGTATGGGATTTCATCTGAATCTCATAAAATTTAATACCATGCTTGCAGAGGTTAAGAAATATAAAGACGATATTATTGCGATTATCGAGACAATCGGATATATCGAAAGTATGATTTCGATTGGAGCATACAGAGCATCTCTGGAAGAATATTGCATACCGGATTTTGGATTGAAAAAAGGAAGTATGAGAGCAGACGATATCGTTCATCCGCTCCTTTTAGAGCCGGTTTCAAATTCGTTTGAACTCGAGAGAGGAATGCTTTTGACCGGTTCGAACGCGTCCGGAAAATCTACTTTCTTAAAGACGGTTGCAATCGCGCAGATTATGGCACAATCCATTCATACGGTTTGTGCGACTGCATTTGAAAGTACATTTTATCGGATGTACACATCAATGGCATTGCGAGATGATCTGGCAGGAAATGACAGTTATTTTATTGTGGAAATTAAAGCACTTAAGCGAATCATAGATGCAACGGAGGAGAATGCAACTCCAATTCTTTGTTTTGTGGATGAAGTATTGCGAGGAACCAACACGGTAGAACGAATTGCAGCTGCATCTCAGATTTTGGATCAGATTGCGAAAAAAGGAGTGTTCTGCTTTGCGGCGACACACGATATTGAGCTAACCTCGCTACTGGCAGAAAATTATAAGAATTATCATTTCGAGGAAACTATTGAAGATAGCGATGTAAAATTCAACTACCTGCTCAAAGATGGCAAGGCAACAAGCCGTAATGCGATTCGTCTGCTTTCCGTGCTTGGCTACGACGAAAAGATTATTTCTAAGGCGGAGCAGAGAGCAACGATGTTTTTAAACAGCGGGGAGTGGAAGTAAAAATGTATTGACAAATATTGTCAATGAAGATATTATAAGTTTGGTTTTTTAATAACTTAGAAAGTTCGTATGTGAATACAGAGGGGAGAATAAAAATGAATAAGAATCGTATTATATTTTATTGTAAGAAACAGATCTGTGCATTTATGTCAGGTCTGTTATTTTTCTTGTCTGCAAATGGAAATGTGCGCACATGTCATATGGGGATAAGGTTTCTGAATCGGATGCTAATCTGACAAATGAGGCTGCAGAGGCTCTTTCTGATCAGTCGGAAGTCATGAAGTTAAGTGAAGAGGCTGCAAAGAAAGCAGAAGTACTTGGTACACCACTAGAAATATACAATTATCTCAGAAATAATATTAACTACGAATTCTATTACGGAAGTAGAAAAGGGGCATCAGGGACATTTGCGGCTCTAGCCGGAAACGACATGGATCAGGCGAGTCTTATGATTGCAATGCTTCGCTACATGGGATATGAGGCAAACTATGTCTGTGGAAAAATCGAGCTGGATAAAGAACAGGCACTTGCACTCACCGGTGCATCAGAGATGCACCTGGCGGCGGAGATTCTTGCAACATGTGGAACCCCTGTGACAACCATAACCGTGGAGGATGAAATAACGAGTATTTGGCTGGAGCATGTATGGGTTAGAGCCAATATACCATACACCGATTACCGCGGTGCAGGAAATGCAGAAGGTGAAAAGGTATGGATTGATCTGGATACCGGAATAAAGA
This sequence comes from Lachnospiraceae bacterium, assembly GCA_045588655.1. Classification (GTDB taxonomy): domain Bacteria; phylum Bacillota; class Clostridia; order Lachnospirales; family Lachnospiraceae; genus SVFI01. The sequence goes on from JAZNEP010000010.1 coordinate 33,643, forward strand.
AATATGACAAGGTTAAGAATCTGTATGATACAATAGATAAAGATAAGATGCTGGAGGAACTGCTTACGGTCTCAGCCAATTCTTTGACCGAAGAAGCCGGGGGAGTCGTAGCGACGTGGCAACAGCAAATCGCATCAGAAGCCGGAAACTGGGTCAATATCAGAAGCCGTGTCATTGCATATAACGAAGGAAGTTATCTTCCGTTGTCACTGCAATATCGTGTGATAGAGGAAGTAGAAACATTTGAGCATCCGTCACAACAAAAGAGTGATCAAGTAACCTTTTATATTGCAGGAGAAAATTTTGGTACATTTTCTTCTGTAGAAGTGCTAGGTAGAGAAGTGCTGTTGTCTTACTTGCCGCAAGATGAGACGGAAGAAGAAATCTATAATAGCTATGCAAGTATCTTTGATATTCCAAGTTATGCGGTAAAGATGGTACCGGTTCTTACCATTGACGGAGAAGTACGAGCAAAGGGAAGCAGCGCACAGGCATGCAGACTGGGTGAGATGTCAAACATGACAATGCAGCTGCGTAGTGGAAATGAAACGCAAACAGTAGATAATAATATCACCTGTGGCTCTATGTATGCAATTACGTTTGATGCACAGAATATCACAGCAGCAGAGCTGGAGAACGCATATGATGCGTTGGTAGAAGCGGCTGATAGCGCAGACATAAAAAATGTGTACAGTACGGCGTATTTAGGAAAGCTGTTAGCTGTAGCAGGAAAGCAATATTTTGCGCAAATCGATATCGCAAACATAATTGCGATGGAAATGTACAAGGTACAGGCGAGTCGAATTCTTGGCGCGGGAATGACAGGCTACGAAGTACGAACAACATACCGGTACGGGCAGCTTATAGGGATTAGTGAAGGAAGCCTTTATATCGATGTCGATGCAAATACCATGGCAGTGACTTCTCTTGAAGGAAATGTAAAAGACGAGAGAGAATTCATGGCGGTCACAGGTATGATGAGTTCTCTGTATGAAAATGTAGTCTGGGAACAGCTGACGGGAATAGAAAGCGTATCGACGATGAGCCTGCTTGGAAGAGCACAGGCACAGGGAACAGAGATATTAGTGATTTCCAAAGAGAATCTATCATCTTCGCTGAAAAAACTATCAGCAAGTGACAGCGTGAAAGAAGAGATTCGCACCAAGGTTGCTGCAGGAAACATAGTCATAATACCGGAAAAAGAACTGTCTGTGAACGAATGGAACGGAACCGGATATATGATTGTGGACCCGACAACCGGAGTCGGCTCATACATGATCAATGGTGGTGTAACCCAAGGTCAGATAAGCGGTGGTGCGCTAACAGGCATTGTAACGCTGGAAACATTGCTGGGACTGATATGTTCTGCCTATGTGGAAGCGGCTTTGTTTGCAGGAATAGTAGCCACGGCACAGGCTCTGGCAGGCGCAACCTTAGTAGCAGCGGTAGGCGGATATGTGATGATCGCAGTGGCTTTAGTATCCACCTTAGTGATTTTCGCCAAAACATATGAATTATATCTGGCATATATAGATTATATGATAACCGGAGATTTAGATTCAGCGAACGATGTAATGCGAATAGCTTTTGAGCTAGGGACGGAAGCATTAATAACCGCAATCACAATGAAGATCGAAGATGGATTTGAGAAGAGCGGAGACAGCGATGGAAATAGTGGTGGAAGTGCGAGTGAGGGTGGTAGTAAGCCCCATAAATTGTTTAAAAATCAATCCTTGTTAGATGAGCATTATCGTAAACATGGTCAAGAAATTGCAGATGTTTTAGGTGATTCTAACTATTCTATTGATAAATACTTAGATGATGCAAATTACATAATAAACAATGGAACATATACACCAGAGTTAAATGGTTATGTGAGTTTCATGAGTGGTAAAAAATATGGTTTTGTAGGACTTGACCGTACTACAGGAGACATAACCACATTCCATATAAAAAACATCTCTGAGTTAATTAAGAAAGCTCCAAGTTTAGGATTTGAAAGGTAGGTATAAAATATGTATATTGAAGAAATTAACTGGTTAGATATAGGGGGAGAAGAAGCAGTTTTAAAAGTTGTAAGTGGTGCAGATTGTTTAATTTGTTTTTCATGCCCATGTTCATATGATGTAGGAGATGTATTAGTAGAACCGTTAGAATGTCTCGATACAGATAATATTATAATGTGCGAAACAAAGGAAAATATTATAGAAAAAATGGAGGGCGAATTTAAGTATAAGTTAAGAGGTGAATTAAAAAATATGCAAAATGGGATTGTTGAGGTAAAGGGTTTCAATTTACATATTGATGAAGACAAAATCCCAAAAGATATGTCAAATGGGATGTGTATTCAGTTTGAAGTATCTAGAATTGATATTTGGTAATTTGTAACTCGGATTGATTGTAGATTAGTTTTTAAAACACATTGTTTTCATAGCACTTGGTGTTGTGGATGCAATGCGTTTTTTCTTTGATAATTTTCAAATTCTTTTCCAGACTGCTGATATCGGTCTACTTCTTTCGTAAGCGCTCAATAAAACAGTGCCTACCAAATAAATAGAGGATGGTGTAAAATAGAGACTGTAACAAATTTTGTGTAAACTATATATACAGTATATATATCATTTTGTATTAAGCATGCATATGTGTTGCAAATTCTGATGATATTAATGAAGCAATCAAGAATCAGATCATCCACGCCACGGTTTTTTCCTGAGGTACTGGACGAACGTCGGTCCTTAGTGACCACGAAGTGGGGACTTAGTACCGCTACGAGAGTCGCGTAGCGAAAGCGTGCCGAAGGAGAAAATTGT
>JAZNEP010000011.1:0-2122 GCA_045588655.1 Lachnospiraceae bacterium
CTACCCGTATCAGCTCGTGAAGAATAGATTGCTGAAGCTGGAAGCAGACCATGTGCGATATGTGATTGATTGCCTGAAGAGGAACACCACACAGGTGGATAATATCCGGGCGTATTTATTGACTGCGTTGTATAATGCGCCAGGGACGATAGATAGCTACTATCAAGTAAGGGTGAATCATGAGATGTATGGTAGGGTTTAGGACAAAATGTCCGGAAGTGGAGTGATTGAGAAGAAAAATTTATTAATAGTTTTTTGTAATACTTGATTAGAAGTTGGATGTGTGCGTATTTGAACAATAAGAATGTGAATAATAATAGGGAGTTAGTGTATAATTTTAATTGGCAAAAATAAAAGGGAAGAAGCAAAATACCTCTTCCCAATCATGCAGTTTTTCTTTATGATGTTAACTGCGAAGAAAAACATGTAAAGGAACTGTATGATGAGTATTATTGTAGACGAAAAGTTGATATCTTTCAAGGAGTTAGAGAAAAAAGTTTTTAAATATGTTTGTGAGTTGGGCTGTGAGATTACAAAAACGCTACTGGAATCCTATGATAAGGAGCTTGCGGCGACAAGAGATGCCAAGAAATATCGGGATAAAGGAAAACGCAAAACCAGTATAAAAACAGTCTACGGGACCGTTGAGTATGAGCGAAAGGTGTATAAGACAACGCTTGAAACGGGGGAAAAAGCGCATGTATATCTGCTGGACCAGGCAATGCAGATGGATAAAATCGGTTTGATATCCACTAATTTGGCGGAAAAGCTGGCAATGTCGGTGACGGAGAATGCGTACCGGGTGACGGCAGAACAGGTAAGCAGCACCTGTGGTCAAAGCATCAGTGCCGGTGGTGTATGGAATGTAATCCAACGCTTGGGAGAGCGAATCAGTGAAGAGGAAGACCATGCGGTAAAGCAGATGAATGCAGACCAGTCAGAAGGCAAAAGAGAAACTCCTGTGCTGTTTGAAGAAATGGATGGCGTGTGGCTTCGCATGCAGGACGAACACCATAAAAAAGCCAGCAAGCAGGAAATGAAGGTGTTTACCATGTACGAGGGTTGGGATGCGGAAAAGGAAAAACAAAAGCGAAGTACTCTGGTAGAAAAAACAATGCTTGCTGGGATGGAAAAAAGTGCGGAATTTCACGAGAAGAGGGAAGCCTGCATCCGTAAGAAATACAATGCGGACGAGATAGAGCAAAGAATTCTTAACGGGGACGGAGGAAGCTGGATAAAAGAGTCCTATGACCCAGATGTTATTTTTCAGTTGGACCGCTATCACATCTATAAAGAAATTCTTCGAAATATCAGTGATAAAACCGCTCAGTCGGAGATTCGGCGGTTGTTGGATGAAGAAAAGCCGGATGAAATGTTGGATTATATCAAAACCTATGCAACAAGTGTAGAAAGTCCGGACGAAAAGGATAATCGATCCCAAAAGGCAATGGATCTGTATAACTACCTGAACAATAATAAAGACGGACTTCTGCCTTATGACAAGCAGGGGAAAAAGATACCCAAACCGCGGGATGGCCTTATTTACAAGGGAATGGGAGTGCAGGAAAACCAGAATTGTACGGTAATCACTTTGCGAATGAAACACCGACGGATGCGCTGGTCGGTAAAGGGAGCCAACAACCTGGCAAAAGCGCTTTATCGGAAGGAAAACAAAGAACTGATAGAAACCATAGACCGTTACACGGACGGATTAGTATTTACGATGCAGATGCAAGAGATTATAGAAACCCTGAGCGCAGCTAAAGCGCCGAAAAAAGACGGAAAGGGAAATCCGTATGTGGATGTCATGAGTGCACATATGCCGATACTGGATGCAATGCAGACAGTTTCGAGAAAGGCATTCAGGAGAGCATTTTGTAATTAAAAAAGAAGGCCCGGATAGGGTTTATTTGGCATACCTAAAAATAACTGAAAGTCATGAAGAAAAAATGAAATGAAAGAATTGCCAACTAACACTTGACACAAACTTTTAAAGATGGTACGTTGTATTTTCTTAAACCGAAGTATATAATAGATTAGTGTGAAATAAAAAAGGGTGGGACAAAATATGTGTGAAAGCGAGTGAATGATATGAAAGTAGGGAAAGGTTTGATTCTCATTT
>JAZNEP010000012.1:0-1549 GCA_045588655.1 Lachnospiraceae bacterium
CGCAATTCCATCATACGTTCACCTCTCATTTATCATAGTATAACATGATCATATATAATGCAAAAGGGGCAAGAGCCTTGTTTTGGATGTACGGCACCACAGCCAACGTATTTTCCATATAAATTCCGTAACCCCGTGTGGAGTCATTCACCAGCACACAGGTCATAGCACCCACCAGTTTCCCATTCTGAATAATCGGGCTGCCGCTCACGAGTGATTGTCATTATGGACAACATTTTTAGAGTCTATTTATCTCACTTTGCAGATTTCTTAAAAATTGTCCCGCATGGGCACCATCCATTTGCGTATGATGAAACTGAAAGGATAGTGGTAAATAATATCGAAATAATTTCCTTCTGTATCTTCCCCAAATGATGAATGGATTATTGAAAATTCCACTGTTCATGCCAACCGCACCATCAATTTCGGTATCAATAATTGCTGAAGTTCCGATCACCATACTATCATTCGATAAATCCCTGTCCTGACAAGTTTCGGCCACTTGTATGGTATATTTTAAATAATCCTGATTGAATTTTTCCAAATTATCCGTATATGAAATATCGCAGGAGCTTACTTCTCCGGTCTTGTTTTTTACAATGGTGTTCACCGCAATACAATCGTACTTTATCAACTTTTCACCAACCGGAAGTATGTAGAATTCTTTTACAGAAACTGCTGCTTTTCCAATACAAAAATCAAGAAGCATATTAAATTTCAGGTGCTTCTTTTTCGATTTTTTAATTAAGTTTGTCACATCCAAAGTTTTGAAAAATGTGACCATTGGATTAGGTGCGCCCATCCAAAGTTCATATGCCGATGCTCTTGATGTATCTTTAGGGTTGACTTCTCTTGCCATTATATTGTTTCCTCCTTATCTGAAGATGAAAAGACAAAGCGCTGTGTCGGATAGCCATATTCTATCAGTAATTCCCGCTCTGCAAAACCAAGGCTTTTCAGCAAATCACGATGCCCAGTATCCGCTTTATCTCCTTCACGATAAGTGGTCATACTGATTTCCTGCCCAGGTAAATAGTTTTCCAAAAGCACTTCTAAAAATAATTTCTGAATCTCTTGATTGCGATATTGTGGATGAATCCCTAAAAAATCAATACTCCCTGAGTTCCTTGAAAATGTCATGGCTCCGATCAAAACATTGTCTTCTTTTAAAGTGAGCGCTCTCTTTTCTTCTATAGCTTTTGTAATCTCATTCAAATAATCCGTTTCATCCATGACCGGATATCCGTCAATCACCAAACGCATCAAATCCATCCAAGCTGGAATATCTTCTACTCTTGCAATGCAGACATCTTCCTTTGTAAAAACTTTGGAAGGGATATTCTTATGCAATACAAATTGGAGCTGCAACGGATAAAAATTTCCTTTGTCCCGATACTGCGCAGGCGGTACTTTATACATGGATTTAAAGGCAGATGAAAATGCTTGCTGGCTTTCATAACCACAGAAAAAAGCAACTTCAATGATCGGTTTAGAGGAAAATACCAACAGCTTTGCAGCTTCTGTCAACTGACGTCGCTGCACATAATCA
>JAZNEP010000013.1:0-53838 GCA_045588655.1 Lachnospiraceae bacterium
CAGGAATATTTTGAAGAAGTAAACGCACCATATAAGCAGATGTTTATAATGGAAAATATGACACATGGTTTATTAGAATCGGATTCAGATGGATTTTCTGAGATTGTTCATCAAATTGCAAAAACAGAAAGAGAAAGATAAATTTCAGGTTTCGCCTGCTTGAAATCTCAAATAAAAAGTAACGAGATCCCCCGCCTTGTCATATTTCCTCCCCTCCCCCGCATACATTGTAAAAACAATGATTTCAGGGGGAGACTTTGAAACAATATATCGAGGAGCGGGCAATTGGCATCGCCAACTACATTATCGAGCAAAACGCGACCGTGCGCCAGACGGCCAAGGCATTCGGGGTGAGCAAAAGTACGGTACATAAGGACGTGACAGAACGTCTGCCATCGTTTAATCATGCACTGGCAAAAGAAGCCAGAAAGGTGCTTGATGTAAACAAATCAGAACGCCATATTCGGGGTGGTCTCGCAACAAAAGAGAAATATCTTCAACAGCATATCGGTTAAATGACAGGGTAGCCTGCGAGAAGTGTCTCGCGCTACCCTGGTTTTATGTTTTGCTAAAAAGGCAACAAGAAGTTGCGACATAGTAAATATAAACTTCTTGTGTCAAAGAATGAGATGATTTAATATGAGGATATATTTTACACTTTGTGACGGAGGGTATGTTATGAATCTTAGGTGTCCAAATTGCGGGGGACAAGTTGTGTATGATCCAAAGACAGCAAAACTCATATGCAAATATTGTCAAGGGGAGACAGAGGCCAACAATTTTTCGATACCGCAGGAAAGTGCAAAGCCGGAATCAGAAGAATATATGGAGACGAATATCTACCACTGCAGTTCATGCGGGGCAGATCTGATGTTGAACGGTACGGAAGCATCCACATTTTGTAGCTACTGTGGATCACCGACCATAGTGTTCGACCGCGTTTCCAAAGAGCTGCGGCCGAAATGGATTATACCGTTTAAAATCACTGAAAGCCAGGCATTGAAATGTATCAGAGAACGTTTTGAAGAAGGCTCTTATATTCCAAAAAAAATCAAGGAATTGACAGTAGACAAGGTACATGCAATCTATATGCCTTATTGGTTGTTCACTACATACATCCGAAGAGGAATGATGGTGGAAGCCAGTACAAATGACGATGGTACTTTCCTATACGTTAGAGACGCTTCCTGTCGCTATAAAAAAATGACTCTTGATGCGTCTATGAAATTGAACAATGAGATGTCTCGAAGATTAGAGCCGTTTCATATGGATGAACTCGTAGAATTTGATGTAGCCTATTTGTCCGGTTTTTATGCAGATAAATATGATGTTCACAAAGAGGCGCTAGCGTCTGCAAATCTAGAAAGATGCCGTGATTATCTTGATGATGCGATTCTTGATACTTGTCCTCATGTAAATAAAATGACGACCGGAAGCTTATGCAATTATAAGAAGAAGGACATACGTGAAGAATCTCAAATTGAAAATGTTGAATATGCGTTACTTCCGGCTTACTTTGTTAACTTAAAATATGATACGGGAAGACAGCTTGTAATCGTAAATGGGCAGACCGGAAAAGTAGTGGGTAATCTTCCGTTTGAAAAGGAAAGGTTTATTAGTAAGTTTATTATTCATTCAATCATAGCTAGTCCTATTTTTATGATTCTTTCATACATAGCATTTTGGAATCCGAGTTTGTGGATGATTTTTGTAATCCTGGCAGCAATCACAGGATTTATGATAGCCGGAGGTATTTCCAGTTACAAGAACTATCAGCAGGGAAAATATCGTATGTCAGGAACCACTATGACATCGTACGTGAACAACAGAGAGGATATTATATGATAAAAATTATAGCAGCAATCATCGTCGGACTTATTTTAGGCTTGGTAAATGCCGCCGCAGGAACCGTTTACGGAATGTGCAAGTCGAATGTCGTTGGCGGAGATGAAGGAAAAGCAACGGATTTTATGGGTGATACGGAGGAAGTGACGTTCCATGAAAAGAGAGATGAAAAACGAAGGATTCATTGAGTAGAGCAAGAATGATGTCAGGGTATCTGTGATTAGTTCGCAGATACCCTGATTTTGATTACATGCTTAGATTTGTTTTATAACACATTGCGTATATTCCGTTCGTCAGTTAAAATGAGACGGAAGTGAGGATAAAAATATGAAGACAAAGATAAGTAGAAAAAAGAAAACAGAGATAGAGAACTATATATTTACTAATAGGGACCTTAGAAGCCTGATTTTTCCGCTGATACTGGAGCAGGCTCTGGCCATAACGGTTGGAATGGCGGATACGATGATGATTTCGTCGGTGGGAGAGGCAGCAGTGTCCGGGGTGTCACTTGTGGACATGCTCAATATGCTGATTTTTAGTGTCTTGTCGGCGCTGGCAACCGGAGGCTGTGTAGTAATCAGTCAAAGTCTGGGAGCTGGGAAGAGAGAGCGGGCGCTCAGAGGTGCAAAACAACTACTGCTGACGGTGCTTGTGTTTAGTGTACTGATTGCAGTTCTTGTCATTGGTCTGAGAGTAGGAATTTTACGCCTGTTTTTTGGAAAGATTGAAGAAAATGTATTGCAGGCGGCGCTCACGTATCTTGTCATTTCCTCTCTTTCATTTCCGTTTTTGGGAATCTACAATGCCTGTGCAGCACTGTTTCGGGCAATGGGTAAGTCAAAGGTTACTTTTGTAGTATCCACGATTGGAAATGTGATTAATGTGGTAGGAAATGCAGTTTGTATTTTTGGACTCCATATGGGAGTGGCCGGAGTTGCGATTCCGACGCTGATATCCAGGGTGGTTATGGCAATTACTTTGTTTGTGCTTCTTAGAAATCCAAAACATGAGATTTACATTACCAGAGAGAGATTTCAATTAGACAAGGAAATCATTCGAAAGATTCTCTATATCGGTATTCCGGGCGGAATTGAAAATGGAATATTCCAGCTTGGAAGAGTAGTTGTAGTCAGTATTATTTCAGGATTTGGAACAGTGCAGATTGCGGCAAACGGAGTTGCGAACAGCTTGGACGCGATGGGATGTATCGTGGGACAAGCAATGAATCTCGCGATGATTACAGTCATTGGTCGATGTGTGGGAGCCGGAGATTTAATGCAGATTAAATATTATCTGAAGAAGCTGATACAAATCACGTTCGGAGCTACATTTGTGGTAAATAGTATTATTTTGGTGAGTCTGAATCCGATTTTATCCTTGTATGGATTGAGTGAGGAAACGACAGCACTGGCGTATATGCTAGTTATGATTCACAATGGATTTGCGATTTTGCTTTGGCCGCTTTCGTTTGTGTTCCCGAATATGCTTCGTGCGTGCAATGACGTACGTTTTCCTATGATTATTTCTATTTTTTCCATGTGTGCATTCCGCATTGGCTTTAGTGTGATTCTAGGAATCTGGATGCAAATGGGAGCGCTGGGTGTCTGGGTAGCAATGGTATTTGACTGGATATTCCGAAGCATTTGCTTCGTGGGTAGATATCTACATGGAGATTGGAAAAAAAGTATTTAAAAGACTATAAAAAATTTTTTAGAAAAAGTATTGACAAATATATCGGGTGGCGATATATTATAACCATGATGCATCGGATACCGATATATAAGAGGGCGATATATTGAAGAACGATAAAACGGAAGGAGAGGAAAAGATGGAAAAGGACTTACCATTAACGGAAGCGGTATTTTACATCTTGTTGGCACTTCGAAAACCAAATCATGGATATGGGATTACACAGGAAGTAGAACAGATGACCAAAGGAAGGGTAGCACTTGGAGCAGGAACGCTTTACGGTGCGATACAGACACTGTTAAAGAGAGGCTGGATTCAAATTTACAGTGTAGATACAGAGTCACGGAAGAAAAAGGAATATGTGATTTCTGATATGGGAAGACAGATTTTTGCAATGGAAAAAGAACGATTGGAAGAGTTGTTAACAAATGCAAAATGGATGGAGGAAAAATAATCATGAAAAAATTTCGTTTGTATTATGATAAAGATGCTGAAACAAAGTGGTTAAATGAGATGGCAGAACAAGGATGGGCTATGATATCTTTTTTTGCAGGGGTATATACCTTTGAGAAATGTGAAAAAGGCGAGTGGATATATCAGGTAGATTTTGGAGAAAAATTTGGAGCGGTTACGCAGGATTATCGCGAGTTTATGGAAGAGTCAGGAATTGAAATTATACAAAGCTGGGGATACTGGGTACTTCTTCGAAAGAAAGCATCGGAAGGAGAATTTGTGCTCTATACCGATGTGGAATCCAGCATAGAGCATTATACAAAAATATTGAGAATGTTTAAAGTAGTGACGGTACTGGAAATCATCTGTTTGTTTATTGAGTTGTACGGAGCAGTAAGTGGTATAAAAATGGGATGGGTATTTACCTTCATCATAATGGCAATTTTGCTCGCACTAATCAATGCAGTTACTACAACCAAAAATACAATCAACGAACTCAAATCACGTCAGAGTGGCATTGGTGTGGAAAAGAAGCAGGGGGTATCACCACTGCTTACCGTTGGATTACTTTTTAATGCGTGCGGAATGGGAGCAATAAATTCCGATACGCTTTCAGATCCGCTTAAGAGAATTATCATGATTGTTGCGATTGTGTTTATGTTGGCAGGTATATATAAAACAGCCGCTATGCGAAGAGAATAAGAAAATAGGAGAAGAACAGGGAAAGCTCGAAGGTGAGATTTCTCTGTTCTTTTTTTGCGTCTTGTAGTAAAATTGTGACATGTACAGCATTATGTAAAAGAAAGGATTTTGGGGGATATTATGCGCAAGAAGTTGTATTCGCTTTTAGAAGTAGTAGATGAAAATGATAAGACAAGTCTGGTATACGACGTTTATGATATATTTATGATGATTATGATTGTCATAAGCATCATACCGCTTGCTTTTAAAGAGGAGTTACCGGTTTTTGTGATAATAGAAAAAATCGCGGTATGCGTGTTTTCTATCGATTATATTCTTCGTCTTTTAGTAGCGGATTTAAAGCTGAAAAAAGGAGTGAAGTCCTTCTTTCTTTATCCATTTACACCGATGGCAATTGTCGATTTGATGTCAATTTTGCCGTCGCTTACTTTTTTAAATAGCAGTTTTCGTATTTTAAGAATTACGCGTCTTATGAGAACCTTTCGAATTTTCCGCATTTTTAAAGTCTTTCGCTATTCCAGACATGTGGCAATTCTGGTGGAGGTGTTTAAAAGACAGAAAGATTCCCTTATGGCAGTTTTTTGGTTAGCAGTCGTTTACATATTGATTTCTGCACTGGTTATCTTTAATGTGGAGCCGGAAACATTTTCTACTTTTTTTGATGCGATTTACTGGGCCACGGTTTCATTAACTACAGTAGGATATGGAGATATTTATCCCACGTCGTCGGCCGGAAAAGTAATTACTATGTTTTCTTCCGTGATGGGAATTGCCGTTGTAGCTTTGCCTGCAAGTATTATCACGGCCGGTTACATGGAAGAACTTGAGGAAAAGAAGGAAAAGAAAGAGGATTAAACTTTAGTTATGGGACTATCAATGATTTTATCATTATTATGTGGTGTTGCACTTTTTTTGTTTGGAATGTCGCTGATGGGTGACGGCCTTCAAAAAGTGGCCGGAAATCGGTTGGAGCTTACACTGTATCGTTTGTCAAAATCGCCGGTCAAGGGGATGCTTCTGGGAGCCGGGGTGACGGCAGTTATTCAGTCAGCGTCTGCTACTTCGGTGATGGTAATCGGTTTTGTAAATTCGGGAATTATGAAGGTTGTCCAGTCGATAGGTGTTATTATAGGTGCCAATATTGGAACCAGTATCAACGGTTGGATTTTGTGCTTATCCTACATGGAGGAGTCAGAGGGGGTTGCGCAGCTATTATCGACTGCAACTGTGACAGCGGTAGTTGCGATTGTCGGGATAATAATTAAGATGTTCAGTAAGAGATCATTCTTTCGAAACGTAAGTGACGTTATGTTCGGATTCGTGATTTTGATGGTCGGTATGCAAATGATGAGCAGTGCAGTGGCGCCACTTGGAGAAAGTAAGGCATTTCAGACCGGTATTACGATGTTTTCTCATCCGTTGCTGGGTATTTTGTTAGGAATTATAGTATCCGGATTATTGCAGAGTTCATGCGCGGCAATTGGAGTACTTCAGGCACTTTCGGCCACAGGGGGAATCAATTTTGCGTCGGCTTTTCCAATAATTATGGGAATTGGTGTGGGAGCGTCCTGCCCGGTTCTTTTATCGGGAATTGGAATGAGCAAAAATGGAAAGAGAACAGCACTGAGCTTTTTGGTTGTGAATGTTTTCGGAGTACTCGGATGTGCGATTCTGTTTTACGCAACGAATGCATTCTTTCATCTGTCCGTGATGGAGAAAACCATGTCGCCTGTAGGAATTGCGTTTGTGAACTCCGCATTTCGAATCGCATTGGCAATTTTGTTATTACCACTGATTCGTCAGATAGACAGATTATTATTTTGGCTGATTCCAAACAAAGAAGAGGATGAGTTTGGTACAGAAGATTTTGAGCTGCTGGATGAACGCTTTTTGGAAACACCGGCGTTTGCAATCGGTCAGAGCCATGCAGTGATGGATGGAATGATTAAAAAGGTGGAAAATAATCTGATAAGTGCACTGAATCTTTTGGATGATTTTACAGATCAAGATTATAGGAAAGTAGCGAAACGGGAAAAACTAATCAATAAATATGAAGACAAATTGGAAGCATATCTGGTACAGCTTCCGGCAAAAGAAATGGAGAAAGAGCAAAATCGTCAGGTTTCCAAGATTTTGTATATGGTGGGAGAGTTTGAGCGTTTGGCAGATCAGGCGGTGAACATTGCAGATGTAGCAAGTGACCTTTATGAACGAAAAACAGCTTTTTCAGAAGATGCCAGAAAAGAATTGTCTGTTTTAAATGGAGCAGTCAGAGAAATTTTGAGTTTGACGATCGAGGCATTTCGGCGTGATGATGTAGAGATGGCGCAGGAGGTAAGCTTATTTAAAGAGACCGTCAGTGCGCTGTGTAGTGAGTATAAAATGTCGCATATAGGGAGAATACAAACAGGAAAATGTAACAAGCAAAGTGAATTTTTGTTTCATGAGCTTTTGGATGAAATGGAACACATCGCAGTGTATTGTGTGAATGTTACAGTTACCATGATTGAACTGGAAACACAGAGTGATGGAGAGTAAAATGAAGGACAAGTGGTATAAAAATGCATTATTGTATGGATGTTTGCTTATACTAATTTGTAGCATGACAGCATGCGGAGCATACAAAAATGCAGAGGATATTATGTCTGAGGTGCAGACGGAAGATGCGATGACAAATGAGGAATCAAAAGGAGATGCTAGTGCGGCGGCCCCGCAAGAGAAGAGAGAAGACCGGGTTTCAGCGCAGGACGAGGGGCAAAATCAGGTTTCGTCGCAGGACAAGAAACAGGATGAGTCGACAGAGAGCGCTGGGACACAGATTGCAAGCCCATCTGTTTCCGGGGCTCTTCAAGTAGATGGTACACAGCTAAAAGACAGCAAAGGAAATCCGATTCAGCTACGAGGAATCAGCACGCACGGACTTTCTTGGTTTCCGGAATACGTAAATCAGGACTTGTTTCATGAGCTTCACAAGGAATGGAATGCCAATGTTATGCGACTTGCGATGTATACTGCAGAGAATGGTGGATATTGTACAGACGGTAATAAAGAAGAATTGAAACAACTCGTAAGAGATGGCGTCCAATATGCAACTGAGGCTGATATGTATGTGATTGTGGATTGGCACGTGTTAAGAGATGAAAATCCAAATACACATATAGAGGAAGCAAAGCAATTTTTTGAAGAAATGTCCAGAGAATTTGGCGATACAGACAATATCATCTATGAAATCTGCAATGAACCAAATGGTAACACCACATGGGCTGATGTGAAATCGTATGCGCTACAGATCATTCCAATCATTCGAAAAAATGACGCAGACGCCGTGATTATTGTAGGTACACCTACCTGGAGCCAGGATGTGGACAAGGCAGCGGCGGACCCGATTACAGAATATGATAATATCATGTATGCACTTCATTTTTATGCTACAACGCATACGGATTGGCTGCGAGAGCGTATGGTGCAGGCCATAGACGGCGGTTTACCGATTTTTGTTTCTGAATTTGGAACTTGTGATGCAAGTGGAAATGGTGCGTTTGATGAATATCAGTCGAATGAGTGGATTAGTGCGATGGATAAAGCGGGTGTGAGTTATGTGACGTGGAATTTATCAAACAAAAATGAGACCTCATCTATTTTTGCACCGGGGTGCGTAAAAACGTCCGGATTTTCGCAGGAAGATCTTAGTCAGAATGGAAAATGGATTTATCAAATGCTGACAGGGAAGCAGGAAAGTGAAGCAGATGAACCACAAGAAGCAGGTATAACACAAGAAGCAGATATAACACAAGAAGCAGATGCTTCACAAAATGAAGAAAATATCCGCGTAAAAAATCATCTAAAGTACACAGCTGTCATAAGTGGCAGTTGGGAAGCCGAGGGTAAGACATTTTATCAATATACGTTGGAACTGCAAAATACTTCGGAGAAAGAAATCGACGGCTGGGAGATTGCACTTTCCTTTGATGGAGATATAGAACTTTCCGATGGATGGAACGGAGAATATACGGTTAGCGGAAGTGAACTTAAGATTAAGTCAAAAGAGTACAATGGAAAAGTGGCTGCAGGCGGTAAGGTGAGCGATATCGGATTTATCCTTGCAGGAAAGGCAGACTTGAAATTAAAATAATCGTTAATGGAGAGAAATGATGAAAAACAGATTAATAATGCTATTGCTTTTGGCTATGCTTTTAACAGGCTGTGATTCCGAAGGAAGACAAGAGAAGGTACAGGAAAATGTGCAGGGAAATGCGCAAGAGAATGTGCAGCAAAATATCCCGGAAAATGCGCAGGGAAGCGTATCGGAAAACACACAGGAAAACGCACAAGAAAATGTACAGACAGAGCAGCAACCATATGTAGTATCCTTTCAGGCAAATACGATAGACGGACAAGCGTTTACCTCGGACAACTTTGCTGATTCAAAAATCACAATGATTAACGTATGGGCCACTTACTGCAATCCATGTCTTGCAGAGATGCCGGATCTTGGGGATATTGCAGAATCCTATCCAAAATCAGAGCTCCAGATGATAGGGATTATCAGTGATGTCGTGCAAGACGCCTCCGAAGAGGATGTTCAAAGAGCAAAAGATTTAATCAGGCAGACGGAAGCAGATTATACACATTTGCTTTTGAATGAGTCACTTTACCAAAATCTGGTTGGAGGCATAGAAGCGGTACCGACTACCTTTTTTGTTAATTCCAAGGGAGAGCTGTTGACTTATCAGGTGGGCGCAAAGCAGGAAGACGAATGGGAAAGAATCATTGAGGATCTTCTGTTGAAAGAAGGCGTAGTGACAGAAGAATATGTTGAGGATGCATTAGATGACAAATTTGACGACGACAAATACGAAATCAACGAAAGAGACGAAATCGATGAATAAAAAGAATGGAGTGGCCCGTTGGGTTGTGGGAGTAAGTGCTGGCTTACTCCTTTTTACCATGGGAGCGGTCAAGGGACAGTTTTCGGATATCTATCGCAAGGCTGTAATGATTTGCCTTGAGTGTATCGGGATTGGTTAAGCTGTATGTAGGCCGATGCATACAATAATCTGCGACAGTGAAGGGAAGCGATATGAAAAAATTTACTCCGGCGAATATTCGCCTGCAGTTTCAACTGATTTATACAATCATAACGAATGGTTATTTGTATGGATTTTTGCATGGTAAAATCTATAAAGGACCATTAAAGCATGCTTGCGTTCCTGGACTCAACTGCTATTCATGTCCGGGGGCACTTGCTTCTTGTCCGATGGGGGCCCTGCAGAATGCGTTAACCCGCAGAGGTTTCGAGGTACCATTTGCAGTACTTGGATTTTTCTTTGTCTTTGGAAGCATATTTGGCCGTTTTGTTTGCGGATGGCTATGTCCGTTCGGCCTTTTTCAAGATCTTTTATATAAGATACCAGCGGGTAAGAAAAGAAAGCAGCTCCCGTTTCATTCTGTATTAAAATATGGAAAATATGTAATGCTTTTCGGAGTGGCAATCGTAGGTTCAGCGATTTTGTTTACGGGTTTTGCAAAAGTCCCGGCGTTTTGTAAATTTGTCTGTCCGGCGGGGACATTTATGGGAGCACTTCCTCTGATGGCGGCAAACTCTGACTTGCGGGCTCAAGCAGGAGGGTTATTTGAGTGGAAGTTGGCGATACTCATTGTAATTATTCTGCTTTCCTTAAAAATATACCGTCCGTTTTGCCAATACTTGTGTCCGCTTGGCGCAATTTACGGTTGGTTTAATCGTTTCAGTCTGGTGCAGGTGCGATGGGAAAAAGAAAAATGCATTTTGTGTATGAATTGCCAAAAGGCTTGCCCGGTAGACTTGAAACCGGAGGGAGTATCCGTGTCACCGGAGTGTATTAAATGTGGAAAGTGTGTTAAAGTCTGCCCGGCGGATTGTCTTCACTTTAAAATAAAATCATAAAAATAGAAGGGAAAAGAGTATGAGTTTTAATGATGTATTGACAAAGCTGAATGATATCATGTACACATACATACTTATCATCATGCTGGTCGGAGTGGGGTTGTATTTTACGATACGAACCAAAGGTGTGCAGTTTCGTCTGCTAATAGACGGGATAAAAACCATGATGGAGCGTGCAGAAACAGGAGAGAATGGAGAGAAAAAAGTGTCGTCCTTCCAGGCGCTTATGATTTCCACCGCATCACGAGTAGGAACCGGGAATATTGCAGGAATTGCGACAGCGATTGCAGCGGGAGGTCCCGGAGCCGTGTTTTGGATGTGGTTGATGGCCTTAATTGGTGGGGCGTCCGCATTTATTGAAAGTACGCTTGCGCAGGTTTACAAAATCAAAGAAGGAGGACAGTATCGCGGTGGGCCTTCTTATTATATGGAAAAGGCTCTGGGTAAGCGTTGGATGGGAGTGTTATTTTCTATTCTTCTGATTATCTGCTTCGCCTATGGATTTAACGGATTACAGGCTTATAATATATCTTCCTCTTTGGAATATTATGTAGCAAATTATTCTGAAACCAATATTCCTATGATTCTCGGAATTGTGTTAGCAGCAGCAACTGCCTGGGTCATTTTTGGTGGAGTACATCGAATCGGATTTATTTCATCGGTGGTGGTTCCTGTAATGGCAGTCTTATACATTTTGATGGGTCTTGTGACAATGGTAATCAATATTACAGAATTGCCGAGAGTGATAAAGATTATTTTAGACGGGGCATTTGATGTACAGGCAATTATGGGAGGTTTTGCGGGAAGTGCGGTTGTAATTGGTATTAAGCGCGGTCTGTTTTCAAATGAGGCCGGTATGGGTAGCGCTCCCAATGCTTCTGCGTCTGCAGATGTGGATCATCCGGTAAAACAGGGATTGGTTCAGGTGATTTCCGTGTTTATTGATACGATTTTGATTTGTTCCAGCACTGCAATGATGTTGTTAGTTTCCGGTATTGAGGGTAAAAGCGGAGTCTTAGATGGTATTCCTTATGTACAGCAGGCGATTCGTAGTAACGTAGGTGAGTGGGGAATTCACTTCATTACATTTTCTATTTTAGCTTTTGCGTTCAGTAGTTTGATCGGAAATTATTACTACGCAGAGTCTAACATTTTATTTATAAAAGAAAATAAGATAGTGTTAACCATATTCCGAATTACCTGTTTGGTGGCAATATTTTTAGGCGCTCAGGCCGATTTTAGTCTTGTTTGGAATATCGCGGATATTACCATGGGCTTTATGGCGATTATAAATATCATTGCAATCTTTTTACTTGGGGAAGTAGCTTTGAAAGTGCTTCGACATTATGAGCAAAAAAAGCGTGCCGGTGAAAAAACCGTTTTTTATGAGGAGGAAGTAGGACTTACCGGAACGGTTTGGACAAAAGGAAGAAAATAGTAGCCAAGATTTCAATAGGATTATAAATAAAAATACGGTTGGTATTACACCAACCGTATTTTTTATGAAAAATTTTTATTAATCAGTGAAATTATCAAAGTAACCCTGAATGTGAATAATCGGAGTACCTTTATCTCCGGAACCACTTGTAAGGTCACATAAAGAACCAATTAAATCAGTAAGCTGTCTTGGAGTAGTACCCTGAGATGCCATGTTACCTACGAGGTTTGCATCCTTTTCTTTGATACTCTTTGAAATCGCTTCTTTGAGTTCTGCGCCGCTTAAATTTTTGAAATCATTATCAGCGAGATATTTTAATTTCAACTCATTCGGAGTACCGATGAGACCGCTTGTAAATGCAGGTGATACAACCGGATCAGCAAGCTCCCAGATTTTACCCTGTGGATCTTTGAAGGCTCCATCGCCGTATACCATAACTTCTACGTGTTTACCTGTCTTTGCAAGAAGCTGTGCCTGAATATCATCAACGAGATCCTGACATTCTCTTGGGAATAACTTAATCATATCTTCGGTAGACTTATTAGATCCAAGCAAACCATATTTGCTATTGTATCCGCTTCCGTTGACTGAGCTTGTCAAAATGTCATCCATTCCGCAAACGACTTTAGCACCGTTTGCTTTTAAGATGCGTTTGGTTCTGGCTCTTGTATGGATGTCACAGTTGATAACGCAATCTGTGTAGTCCAAAATAGTTTTTGCCTGGTTAGCAAAGATGATTTCAACTTCTGCACCGGCTTCTGTAATAATATCTGAATAATACTGTACATAGTCAACACCGGTAAATTCGTGTTTGTTTTCACCGAATAATTCACGGTATTTTTCAAGAGTAAGCACATCTGTATATGGGTTGATGTTTGCATCATCTAACTGATCATAAGTTAAAAGAGCATTTCCAACTTCATCGCTTGGATAGCTGAGCATAAGAACAACTTTCTTTGCACCCATTGCGATACCTTTTAAACAGATTGCAAAACGGTTACGTGATAAGATAGGGAAAATAACACCGATGGTACCTCCACCTAACTTAGCTTTGACATCGTCTGCGATATCCTGAACAGATGCGTAGTTACCCTGAGAACGAGCTACGATAGACTCAGTAAGAGCAACAACGTCTCTGTCCCGAAATGCATAACCTTCACTCTGTGCTGCTTCCATCACACTGGTAACAGTGATGTCCACCAGGTTATCACCTTCACGGATAATCGGACAACGAATACCTCTTGATACAGTTCCTACTTTTCTTTCCATTTAACACACCTTCATTCTATAAAATATAGTGTAAAACTCGTGGTTAGATCATAACCACCTGTATAATTATATATGCAAGTGGCGTATGTTGCAAGAAAATGATGAAAATAATGGAAAATTTTTTTCGAAAATAAAAAAAATAATTGCATACGTAAAATCACTTCTATATAATAAAAAAGGATTTTTTAATGCCACAGATTCATAAAGTAGTACAATAAGCGAAAAGAAAAGAGGAAGAAAAATGAGAGTATATTGTGAAAAAGATTATGAGCAGGCAAGTCGCAGAGCGGCAAACATTATTGCATCACAGGTGATTTTGAAACCTGATTGTGTGCTTGGATTAGCTACAGGTTCCACTCCGGTGGGAGCTTATAAAGAGCTGATTACGAAATGTGAAAACGGAGATCTTGATTTTAGCAAAGTGAAAAGTGTAAATCTGGATGAGTACAAAGGACTTTCTCCGGAAAACGATCAAAGTTATCGTTACTTTATGAATACAAACCTTTTCGACCATATTAATATTGATAAAAATAATACAAATGTACCAAATGGTTTGGAACCGGATGCGGACAAAGCATGTGCTGAATATGATAAAATTATTGAGAGCATGGGTGGAATTGACCTTCAGTTGTTAGGTCTTGGACATAACGGACATATTGCATTCAACGAGCCGGCAGAAGAATTTTCAAAAGGAACAAATTGTGTTAATCTTACACAGATGACCATTGATGCGAATGCAAGATTCTTTGAGAATAAAGACATGGTTCCTAAGCAGGCTTATACGATGGGAATTGCTTCCATCATGCAGGCAAAGAAAATTCTTATCGTAGCTTGTGGCGAAGATAAAGCAGAAATCGTGAAAAAGGCATTTACCGGACCAATTACACCGGCTGTTCCGGCTTCTGTACTTCAGCTTCATCCGGATGTCACATTAGTCGGAGATGCAGCTGCTATGAAATACATGGTGTAAGCTGGTATAAGATATTGTTCATGTAGGTATGAAAATATTATGATGATATAAAAAGATGATGTAAAAACAAGAAAAAGCGTCGCTTCCATTGGAAGTGACGCTTTACTTTTTTATCTATTTACCGTTGTAAAATAGGATACCGAAAACTATCTGTTTAAGATAAGTTTTGTGAGTTCAACCGGATCAACAATCTTGCCATCTTTGTAAACACGCATATTTCCTGATGCGATTTCATCGATAAGAATAACTTCATTATTGTTGTAACCAAACTCAAATTTAATATCCCAAAGATCAAGACCGATAGATTTAAGATCATCTGCAACAATCTTTGTAATTTTTAATGTCTGTTCTTTCATGCTCTGGAACATTTCCGGAGACATAACACCGAGTGCTGCAAGACCTTCACCTGTTACAAGTGGATCGCCGAGAGCATCGTTTTTAAATGTACATTCAACATATCCGCCTTCTAATACAGTACCATCTTCGATATATTCACCATATCTGCGGATGAAACTACCTGTTGCAACTAAACGACAGATAACTTCAAGACCATGGCCGAATACAGTAGCTGGGAGAACTTCCATCGTAGCGTTCTCAACATCAGCACTCACATAATGAGTTTTGATTCCTGCTGCTTTCAATAATTCGAAGTAGTGAATGGAAGTCTTTAAGTTTTCTTTACCGATTCCTTCGATTGTTAATCCAACACTGTTTTCGCCTGGATCAAACACACCGTCTTTACCAGTACAATCATCTTTGAATTTCAGCATTACATTGCCGTTCTCAAGACTAAACACATCTTTTGTCTTACCTTCATAAATTTTTTTCATCGTACTATCTCCTTTATTTAGACGTAGTATAAATTTGACAATAATACTTTAGCACAAATGTTGTAATATGCAAATATTTTTTTTCATTCGATAAAATTTTTTTTGAAAATATGAAAAAAATACTTTTTAATAGGAAAAAAGTGTACTATAATACAGTGTGTTCCATACATAGAGTTCCATAATTTAACTTTGGAGGAGTAAAAAAGATGAAGCAGGACATGATAGTAATTCTCGATTTAGGAAGTACAGAAAACACAGTAGTAGCTCGTCAGATTCGTGACATGGGTGTTTACAGTGAGATTCATCCGCATGATATCACACCGGAAGAGCTTGCAGCACTTCAGAATGTAAAAGGTATCATTTTAAATGGTGGTGAAAATCGTATCGTAGACGGACAGGCTGTAGATGTATCACCTTCCATTTATGAATGTGGTTATCCGGTTATGGCAATTGATCACCCGACAGCAAAATGTGAAAAACAGTATGATACTATTCCGGCAGAAGATGTGATTAAGGCATTTGTATTTGACGAATGTAAAGCAGAAGCTAACTGGAATATGAAAAACTTTATCGAAGATCAGGTCGAACTGGTTCGTCGTCAGGTAGGAGATAAGAAAGTTCTCCTTGCATTATCCGGCGGTGTAGATTCATCTGTTGTTGCAGCCTTACTTTTAAAAGCAATCGGACAGCAGCTTGTATGTGTTCATGTAAATCATGGTCTCATGCGTAAAAACGAGTCAGAAAACGTAGTGGACGTTTTCCGTAACCAGTTAAATGCTAACCTTATATATGTAGATGCTACAGATCGTTTCCTTGGAAAGCTTGAAAATGTAGCAGATCCGGAAGAAAAACGTAAAATTATCGGTGGCGAATTCATTCGTGTGTTTGAAGAAGAAGCCCGTAAATTAGAAGGAATCGATTTCCTTGGACAGGGAACCATCTACCCAGATATCATTGAATCCGGTACTAAGACAGCCAAATGTGTAAAATCACACCACAATGTAGGCGGTCTTCCGGAAGATCTTCAGTTCGAGCTTGTTGAGCCACTTGCACAGCTCTTCAAAGATGAAGTTCGTGCTTGCGGTGTTGAGCTTGGTCTCCCAGCTGAAATGGTATATCGTCAGCCATTCCCGGGACCTGGTCTTGGCGTTCGTTGTCTCGGAGCAATCACACGTGACCGTCTTGAAGCACTGCGTGAATCAGATGCAATCCTTCGTGAAGAGTTTGCAAAAGCAGGTCTTGATAAAAAGGTATGGCAGTACTTTACAGTAGTACCTGATTTTAAAGCGGTTGGTGTTCGTGACAACGCAAGAAGCATGGGTTACATGGTAGTTATCCGTGCGGTCAACACCATCGATGCTATGACAGCAACCATCGAAAGACTCGATTACGATTTCCTTGAGAAAGTAGTGGATCGTATCACAGCAGAAGTTCCTAGCGTAAACAGAGTTTGCTACGAGCTGACGAAAAAGCCGGTTGCTACGATTGAGTTTGAATAAATAAAATTTAACACAGAGTATTTTATATGGCAGGTAATCGTTGGGATTACCTGTCATTTTTATATTATTTTTTGATGATAAATTTGTAAAGCGAAATGTTGCCATTTGATATGAAGGTATGTAAAAAAATCGAATGTATGTACGCGTTTTTATTGAAGAAACAAAATGAAGAGAGTATAATAATTTATAAAATAGTAACTAAAGTATAGTAAATCTCGCACTAATGGTGCGAGAAATGGAGATAGGTATGGAAAATAACGAAATTGTGGGATATGAACCTTTAGTGAATGATCTAAAGCAATTAATTCAAAAAAAGCAATATTATGTTTTGCGAATGATTAACTCTGAAACTATAAATTTGTATTGGGAAATCGGTGAAGAAATTTATAGACAACAACAAGAAAATGGTTGGGGAAAATCCATAGTTCAAGTGTTATCAAATGAGTTGCAAAAAGAATTTCCGGGAGCAAAGGGTTATTCAGCAGCCAATTTGTGGAGAATGCGTAACTTCTATTTAACTTACCGTGAGTCTGAAAAACTCGCACCACTGGTGCGAGAAATTAGCTGGAGCAACAATGTTGTCATTATGGAAAAATGCAAAGATGACTTACAGAGGGAATTTTATATTCAAATGACAAAACGTTACGGTTGGACAAAGCGTGTACTGATCAATTTTGTAGAAGCACAAACATATGAAAAATATTTGCTGAATCAGACCAATTTTGATTTGACACTACCAGCAGAGCGAAGAGTACAAGCAAAGTTAGCTGTTAAGGATGAATATACTTTTGATTTTGCTGAATTGTCACCGGAATATTCAGAGCATGAGTTGGAAATGCAGTTAGTTAATAATGTCAGAGCTTTTTTAATTGAAATGGGTGGGGACTTTACTTTCATAGGTAATCAGTATCATATGGTTGTAGGAAGTCGGGATTTATATATTGACCTGTTGCTTTTTCATAGACGGCTTAGAAGTTTGGTAGCTATTGAATTAAAAATAGGCGAATTTGAAGCTGAATATGCTGGTAAAATGCAGTTGTATTTGACTGCGTTGGATGAGCAGGTTAAGTTACCGGATGAAAATCCATCTATTGGTATTATTATTTGTAAGAGTAAGGATAAAACCTATGTGGAATATGCATTGAAGCAAGCCAGTGCCCCGATAGGTGTTGCTACATATCAGTTGCGGAATACATTGCCGGAGGATATGAAGGCGATGTTACCGGAACCGGAGGACATTGTGAAACGGTTGAGAATTTTTGAAGAGTAGGTTGAAGGGGAAATGTGTAATGATAGATAGTGAGAGGTTTCTTATAAGTACTGGATAAACGCAAAGTATAAGAAATTAAATAAAAGTTGACCATGATTTATATATACTTGCAATAAAGGCGAATGATAAATATAATTTATAGTAATATATGGTAAAACGAAATTAGTAAGTTCAAATAATAAAGGAACCTATTTTTTATACCACTATAATCAAAAAATGATACTTATATCTTTGATGTAAATATATTTTATAAAGGGAGGTATGCGGATGTCGTTACCAACAAGTTATATGACCGGTAGTTTTGCAAAAATACCCCAGTATTTTGATACAATGTTAACAGCAAAGGCACCGGACAAGTTTACTGCTAAATTTATGGCAGATTTAGGTTTTACAAGTTCTAATGATAGACAGTTTGTTAATGTACTTAAAGCAATAGGTTTTTTGGATGAAGCGGGAACACCTACAGAAAGGTATTTTAAATTTCTTGACCAAAGTTTTTCAAAACTAATGGTGGCAGAAGGTATTAAAGAAGCATATGCGGATTTATTTGCGTTGAATATTTCTGCTAATAAAATGACAAAAACTGAGGTTGAGGGTAAGTTTAAAACATTGACTAATGGTTCCAAGGAAAATGCCACAATCAGTTATATGGCCAGTACTTTTATTAATCTTTGTGGGTATGCTGATTGGACAGAGCCTCAAGTGTTGGAGTCTAAAATAGATGAAAAAGATAATGATATAGAACATAAAATGATTGCAAATGATACGGAGGATTCTAAGCAGTATAATCAGCAGAGAAATGGATTTGATTTAAATTATGATATACATATTCATTTACCTGCAACTCGCGATCAGGCTGTTTATGATGCATTATTTGCAAGTTTGGCAAAGCATATTCCGCTTAAATAAGGTGATACGGATGAAAACAGATTTATATTCATTTGCATTTAGAGGATTACTAGCAGAGGAGGCATTGGATAAGGTCGGTCATAAAAGATATATTGCTGAAGAAGCATTTTTCTCCGAAGAGCTAGCAAAAAAACTTCACTTTGACGAAATAGATGCAAAATATGTTGAACAGTCAAAGACTATGATTACTGTATTTGCAACAATAACTGCCTTTGAAAATGCTACTAGGGAATTTGTATACACAACATTACTGGGAGCCTATGGGGATGAGTGGTGGAGCAAAGGTGTTCAAACAGGAATACGTGAGAAAGCATTATCGCGTAGAGAATCAGAGACAAAAGTAAAATGGCACGTAAATCGTGGTGATATGATGATGTCATATTTGGAATTTGGGGATTTGCCGAAAATTATTTGCTCTCAAGGAAATTGGCAGCATTTTGAACCTTATTTTGGATTTTCTAATGCACAAGAATGGATAAAAACTACATTTGATGCGGTAGAAAAATCGCGGAATGTAATAATGCATAGTGGAGTGTTAGATGAGTTGGATATTGCTCGTGTTGGTATGAATATAATTGATTGGTTGCATCAAATTAATGCGTAAATAGTATGGAACTGTGGCAACAATTTGACAACAGAAGATTAGTAAGTGAAGATGAAATGTGCAAATGAAGTAAAATGTTGGCAGATTTCAAGCAAAAGTATATAATTTATTATATATGGTAAGTGATTTGTAAAATTGCTTATTGTATTTAATATTTTGTAAATATTTTTATTTAGGTTCCAAGAGATAAAGTCTAAGAAGGTAAAAATTATGTTTGAAAAAAAGAAAAGTTCTGTAGATGAGTTACAAGAAAAAGAAACTGATGTGATGGATATTTTAAGTAAAATGCTTGAATTAGAGAAAGAGAAGCATAAAGTAAGTCCGATAAAGATAACAGTATGTGTTGTTGGTGGGATTGGAACTGTTATGTTTGTTGGTTTGCTATGTTACAGGTTAGTAAAGACAGACTTTTCTTTTGATAGTATATTATCTACTTTATTGGCTTTCTTTTCTATTTTTATCTCAATATTCTTCTATTTTAAAGCAGATGAGACGAGTACAAATTTTTATAAATCGTCATATGATATTATGAAAGATGTATCGGTTACATTAGGAAAAATTGAGGAACGATTTGGCGAAAAGCTTAATAGTTTGAATGATAAAATATCTCACCTAGATAATATAAGTTCAGAAAAGTCTGAAGAGATTAAGGAACAAAAAGATGATAAGGACAAAATTATTAACGAGTTAATGGATAAAGCTCATTTAGACGAAGAAGAAAAGAAAAAGTACAGACAACAATTAGAAGATAGTGAGCGTCAAATTGAGATTTTAAAAAGGGAACAATTCATAGCTCGAAGAGAGGCTGACCGTTTACGCTTAAAAATGGAATCGGAGGAGTTACAAGATAGATGGGAACCAAACAATAAAGTGCTAAGGTCGCTTTTAAATGGGGAAAAAAGTAATCTTTCGATAGCAACAATAAGAAGATTAATTAGATTAGGATATTTAGATGATGACGGAAACGTAAATGAAGATAAAATTATTAATACATTAGCAATGAGAAGATAATGGCAACACTTTGGCAACAGAAAATCAGTAAGCCAAAATAAAATGTGCAAATGAGGTAAAATATCGGCAGATTTCAAATAAAACTTAAACAAAATAGTTTAAGTCAAAGCAACAACTTGCCGAGTTCGAGTAGTAGGAAAACGCTGGAGAAGCCGAAAACACTGAGTTTTTTGGAGGCGTGGTTGCAAATTGGTTGCAAAAATGTGTTATCATTTTGTTATCAGAGTTATATGAATATGTTTATTTTGAGTGCCGCAGAGGAATCTGCGGCATTCTTTGTATAGATTTTTCTAAACAGAGGTGAGTGAAAATTCGCTCCGCGGTTGAATTTATTCTCAGATGTTTACTGCGACAAGGTGAAAAATATTTAGTATAATGTAGGTGTCAGGAGGTACTAGAGATGAAAAAGATTAATTTACGTATTTCGGAATTGAGACGCAAAAAGAAAATAACACAGCAGGAGTTAGCTGATGTTGTAGGCGTTTCATTTCAGACAATTAGTAAATGGGAAAATGGAAGTGTAATGCCTGATATTACATACTTACCTATGCTTGCTGAGTATTTTGAGGTGTCTGTAGACCAGTTAATAGGAATAGTACCATTAAGTGAAGAAACATATAGTGCAAGCAAGACAGGTACAAAAGAGTTCTGGGAACAGAAATTAGAGTACCTTCTTAGAACTAGAAATAATATGTGGAATAGTGACTATATGGAGTTCTTAATTACAAAGGTTTGGAAGATAGATAAGCCTGTTAAAGTGTTGGATTGTGGTTGTGGTTTTGGATTTTTAGGGTTGCTTATGATCCCTTTTTTACCTAAGGGAAGTACTTACACAGGAATAGACATGGTAGATAATTTGATAGAAACAGGACATAAGTTATTCTCTGCCAATGGATTGCAAGGAGAGTTTATACATACAGATGTTTATGAATATAATGAAGAAGAAAGTTTTGATATTGTAATATGTCAGGCGGTACTTCGGCATTTAGATTCTCCGGAAAGCTTCTTAAAGAAGATGATTGGTTTTGCAAAGCCGGGAGCTTATATTATTTGCATTGATTCCAATAGAGAATTTGAGTGCGACGGACTATATATAGATGGAATGGACTATTTCAGACTGTGTGAGCATGAAGGAATGGATAAGCATTGGAGGGCAGAACTAGAGCAACAGGGAAGAGATTATGCGGCTGCAATCCGAAATGCGCATATGATGAGAAAATTGGGACTCAGAGAAGTGGATGTCAGGATGAATGACAGAGTAGATTTTGTTACTCCACAGAGAGCAGACTATGAGCAACGGAAGCAGGATTTTGTGGAATATAATGACTGGAATCGTGGTTTGAGTAGAGAACAAAAGGAAAAAACGATTCAACATCTTTTGACGCATGGAATGACAAGGAAAGAGGCAACAGATTTTTGTGACCGGAATGTGGAAATAGCTACTTACTTTCAAGAACATCCGGAAGCGGGTTATACATTTGTGAAAGGAACGATGATATCATATGGAAAAAAATAGAATCTTATTGATTGATATGTATGGAGTAATTATTAAGGAGAGTAAGGGGTATTTTATTCCATATACATTTGAACGCTTCGATTACCCAGAGCATGAAAGGTTAAAGAAAGCCTTTCGGGAGGAGCGATGCTTTACAAGAGCCCAATTGGGTGAATTAACAAATGCTGAATTTCTTTCCTATTTGGGCTATGCTTTCCCGAAGGAAACGATGGAGGATTATTTGGGAAACTATCTCACATTGGATGAGATGTTTATTGACTTTGCCGGAAAATACAGTGAGATTTATGATCTGTGCTTGTTATCAAATGATGTTTTGGAATGGAGCGAATATTTGACTGAGCATTATCAGATAAATGGATATTTTAAAGAAAAAATTGTCAGTGGACAAGTACATCTGCGTAAGCCTGACAAGGAAATATTTCTATATACACTACAGAAATTAGGTTGTGAGCCAGAACAGTGTGTTTTTGTAGATAACAGTGTAAAGAATCTGCTTGTTGCGCAGGAGCTTGGAATTCAAACCATACTGTTTAATCGGGATGGCGAAGAATATGATGGCAGGGTAGTGAATGATTTCGAAGAATTGGCGGAAATGCTACAATGCGTGTAAAAGTGTGCGGTGAAGATTTATGTGTAAAATACTATGCTCAACGGGAGCATTGATTGGAAAACCAAATAACAGAGATTACAAATTATTAGAAACATTGTCAAAGCAGCTGACCTGTGACAGTTTTAAATTTATTAGAAATGCGATGTGTAATTGAATTAAGTAGTAAAGAAGCATATCCACGAATAGAACGATAGCAATAAAGGTTCTAAGTGGATATGTTTTTTCTTGACCTTACCCTTGGTACAAGGTTTATATCAGGATTTCTTTAACGACCCAGAGGCTGAAAAATATGACCTGGAAGTGTATACAAAATTATAATCTATTCCACGAATTGTCTTGAAATAATAAAAAAGCAAGAGTATAATACGGAACAATATACTTAGAAAGGATATCAGTATGAAATATGCAAGAAAACTAAAGAAGGGTGACAAAATAGCAGTTGTAAGTTTATCAAGTGGAATGTTAGGGGAAGATTTTTGCAGTCATAATATAGAAATCGGTGTAAAGAGATTAAAAGAATATGGTCTGGAGCCTGTATTTATGCCTAATTCTTTAAGAGGCATTGAATATTTGCAGGCTCATCCCAAGGCAAGAGCGAAAGACTTAAAAGATGCATTTTTAGATAATTCTATTGCAGGAATTATTTGTGCAATTGGTGGTGATGATACATACAGACTTTTACCGTATTTAATGGAAGATGAAGAATTTATAAAAGCGGTAGAGAAGCATCCAAAATTGTTTACAGGATTCTCAGATACTACGGTGAATCATTTAATGTTTTATAAGCTAGGATTGTCTACCTATTACGGACCAACCTTTATTTGTGATTTGGGAGAAATTGCAAATGAGATGTTGCCATATACGAAAACAGCATTTGAAGGATATTTGGAAGGTAATGAAGCTAGTGAGATCAGATCCAGTGACATTTGGTATGAAGAAAGAGAAGATTTTTCAAGAGCTGCAATGGGAACAGACAGAATAGAACATAAAGAAGAGAGGGGATTTGAACTTCTGCAGGGAAGAGAAGTTTTTCAAGGAGAATTGTTGGGAGGATGTCTGGAAAGTTTTTATGATATGTTGGCAGGTGGCCGGTATGAAGATGAGAAAGAAGTTTGCGAAAAATATGGATTATTTCCGGATAAAGAGGAGTGGATTGGAAAAATTCTGTTTATAGAAACTTGCGAAGAAAAGCCGCTTCCTGAACTGTTTGAAAAAGAAATTGTGTTGCTAAAAGAAAAGGGTGTATTCGATGTGGTAAATGGTGTGTTGGTGGGAAAACCACAAGATGAGGCTTATTATCAGGAATATAAAGAGTTACTTATAAAAGTGATTGATAATGAGAAACTTCCGATTGTTTATAATGTAAATTTCGGACATGCTACACCGCGATGCGCATTGCAATATGGTGCGCTTGCAAAGGTAGATATGAAGCAGAGATTGATTCGAATACAGTGACTACAGAAAAATGGAATATGATTGCGTCCCATTTGTTTGTGAATATATGGAGAGAGGTTTATAAGTTTGAGGAGGTTGAATAGATGTTTGTAAATACAGATTTTCTTAAGAATAATGAAATACAATTGGTTCTGGAAAAAACAGTAGAGGGAAACCAAGCGAAAGGATGGGTTCCGGCATATCACTTTGCGATTTGCGATAATAAAGGAATTAAGATGGGTGTATGCGATTTGCGTATTGGTCATAATGATAAATTATACTATGGTGGAAATATCGGTTATAACATAGATGTGGCATACAGAGGAAATCATTATGCAGGTAAAGCATGTTTATTATTGTTTGAACTGGCAAGAAAACACAATTTAGAATATGTAATAATTACATGTAATCCAGAGAATATCGCATCAAGAAAGACTTGTGAATATACCGGTGGTAAACTGTTAGAAATGAAAGAATTACCAGAAGATAGTGATATGCGTGACAGAGGAGAAACACAGAAATGTGTGTTTAAGTTTATTCTTTAAGATATGAGAGTAAAGTATGATACCGTTCTTTTTTTTACCTTCTTTCTGCTGCGGCAAGAAATGGCTATATCCAAATATTTAAGGTTAACTTAAGGTTTCATTCAAACTACAGAAATTTTATATTGCTATCATTACTTCAACAGATAAAAACAAAGAAAATTGTTGGAGGATTTATTATGAAGCAAGTAAAAAAATTTTTGTATTTAATAGGATTTTTGGCTGTTATAGGATTGATGGTATTGATTGGAACGGCCATAGCACAGGTGGCAATGGGTGTAGTTGCACAGAGTATGGGAGTTACATTGGCAGAAGCGACATTATATGAGGTGAGCGGAAGTTGCGGAATTGCATTAACAGCCATTGTGTGCGGATTATATGTAAAGAAAAAACAATATACGCAGTGTATCGAAAGGAAAGAGTCTGTTCGCTGGAGTAATTTACTTTACTATGGAGCACTTGCTATTTGTGTTTGTCAGATTCTTGTTTATGCGGTTACAACTTTTGCATTTTCGCAGATAATGCCGATTGTAGAAAGTTCATCCATCAGTGTGGAAAATACTTATGTAAGAACAATATTTGCTATTTTTATCGCACCAATTTTTGAAGAATTATTATTCCGTATGGGAGTGCTTACCTTACTTAACAGAAAATTCAGTAAAGTAAGCAGTGTAATCTTATGTGCTGTTATTTTTGCAGTAATACATGGTTATTCTATTCAGGGGTTTTTAGCATGTTTAGTAGCAGGATTAGTATTTACATTAATCTATGTACGCACAGGAAATATATGGTATAGTATTTTTGTTCATATGATTTGCAATTTGGAAACAACGATTGTGAATTGGTTGGAAGCAAAAAACGTTGTATGGATGGGAATGCCTGTCCAGTATGAAATAAACGGTTATAATACGCTGCATCCTGTCTTAATTGTGATTGCTGCAGTATTTTGTGTAGTGTGTATTGTCAGAGCAAAAAGAAAAAAATAAAAAGGGGTATGGAATGTTTCAGATTTTAGTGGTAGATGATGAACCTCAAATAATAGAGTTATTGCGAATATATTTGGAAATGCAAGGACATAAGGTGATTGGTGCATTGGATGGTGCACAGGCATGGGAATGTTGGCAGAAGAACAAAATAGATATGGTCCTGACCGATATTATGATGCCTAAGATGGATGGTTATGAGCTGGTGAATAAAATTCGACAGGTCAGCAATGTACCAATACTTTTTTTGTCTGCAAAGACAGATGTAATTGATAGAGTGAAAGGATTACAGTTGGGCGCAGATGATTACATTCCAAAACCTTTTGATCCTTTGGAGGCAGCTACCAGGGTGTCAGCTAATCTGCGTCGGTGCTATGGATATAGTGCGTTGGAAAGCATAGAAGAACTCTGCTGTGGAAATCTGAAATTGGATGTAAGTAAGTGTATATTGCGAAAGAAAGAGCAGGTAGTGGAATTAACTGCTCTGGAATATCGCATGTTGCAATATTTTATGGAAAATCAGGGAAGAGTGTTGACTAAGAATCAGATATATAAGGCGGCTTGGGAGGAAAATCAATTTCCGGATGATAATAGTATTATGGTGGCTATCAGCAAGCTGCGCAGTAAATTGCAGGACAATCAGTATGAATATATTCATACGATAAGAGGATTGGGTTATCGGATGGAGGCACGGCAGGATGGGTAAATCACAGAGACGGCTTCGAAGTTATATGACAAGCCTTTTAATCGTTGTTTTTTTAATCAGTATCTTTGCGAATGATTGGGGCGATTTCTTTTTGGGTTTCTTTGCAGGATTCCATGAAATGGATGTGGAGCAGGCGAAGGTAGAATTTGGAGAATTGAGCCGGATTGTAAGCGCAACTACTTTGGTTTTGGTGGGATTCTTTATTTTTTTTGTGATTCAAAAAATGCGTCGTAAGATAACTGATCCAATTGAGCAAATAGCAGATGGTATGAAGGAAGTTAGTCGAGGTAATTTGGAAATAACAGTACCTACGGATGGAGACTTTGAATTCGAAGAAATGCAGCAAACATTCAATCATATGGTAGAGGATTTAAAGAGCGCAAGGGAAGAAAAGGAATTGCGCGAGCAGCGCAATCAACAACTGTATGCGGGAATAGCCCATGATTTAAAAACACCTATGACTATGATTATGGGTTATGCGAAAACGCTACAAGAGAAAGAGTGTCTAGCGGAGGAGAAAGAAAGATATTTACAAACTATTATTGACCAAACAGAACAGGCCAATAGGTTGTTGGACTCCATGCTGATATATGCAAAACTGGAAAATCAGGCTTATTGCATGAAAAAAGAAAAAAATGATCTAGCTGAGTGTCTTCGCACCTGTGTGGCAGCTTATTATCCTACTATGGAAGATGCAGGGATACAGATAAAATTAGAAATACCGGAAACGATGGTCGAATATGAATTTGATGAGTTAGAAATGAAGCGAGTATTTCTCAACTTACTTACCAATATGGTGAAGCATAATCCTCCTGAAACACGGTGTTTCGTAAAGTTGACAGAGGACAGTCCCTTTTCGAAAGAAGAAAGAAGAATCTCTGTTGTCATAGCGGACAACGGTCCTAAAATAAGTCAGGAATTACGCGAAAACATATTTGATGCTTTTGCAGTGGGAGATAGTTCCAGAAATACAAAAAACGGTAGTGGACTAGGGTTGGCTCTTTGTAAGAAAATCGTGGAAAGACACGAGGGTGAGATAGAGTACGTGGAAGATTGGCAAGAGGATTATAAGGGGTTTGTGATTCAGCTGGGCAAGAAAATGTGATATAGCCTTGACGGAAATGGAAAAAGATCTTAGTGAACATAGAGTTTACGGGATCTTTTTGTGTTTTAAATGACTTCTGTATCTGTCCTATCAAGAAACCCCTTATTCAAGGGTTAGATTATTTGCTGTAATTTAGATGTTACCTTTTTTTCTTATCCGATACTAATAGATGAAGGCGAAAGGAGGTGCGGCATGAGTGAATTTGAAGAATTATACAATTTATATTATAAGGATGTCTATTATTTTGTATTAAAATTGACGGGTTACCAGGACCATATGGCTGAGGAAGTGACGCAAGAAAGCTTTTATCAGGCATTTATCTCTTTGAAACGATTTCGGGGAGAATGTTCCATAAAATCGTGGTTGTGTCAGATTGCAAAGAATACATATTACAAATATCTTAAAACTCATGCAAAGGAAACCTATCTGGAAGAGGAACTTCATCAAGAACAAGAAGAGAAGGCTGTCAGTACGTTGATAGAAGAAAGACAGATGACAATGCATATAAGAAAGTTGATTGCAGATTTGGATGAACGGAGTCGAAGTATTGTGGAGTATGTATGATGAAAATCTTAGTATTGAGATAGCAGGTGAATTATGTCATTTCCGCTATGATGAAGGCGTGCAGATATTTCCGATTATACCATATGATCCAAACGTAAAAACAGTGGAAGTAACCTGTTTTGAGCAAACACAGACAAAGGAAGTTGAGACAGGAGAGGTGACATTATTTACATTTGATGCAATCTATGGAAACTCCAACATAGTGGAAGCAACAGCTTATGATGCAATGGGAAATAGCATTTATCGTTTAGAAGACAAGGATAATCGATGGATTTGGGCAACGGTAACAGAATAAAAAGAAACTAATAATTTCGACAAAAAGAGTGAAATTTCGGATGTATGTGTTATAATTTACCACAGGAGCTCAGCGTGGTAAATCGATGAGTTTGAGAATTTGATTTCTCGGATGAAAAGGGAAGATGATACCGGGAATAAAACGGAACTTGGAGTGGAAGAGAAGAATGACTCGGCCGGAAATAATCGAAAGATTAGAAGCATTAAGAAAAAAGTCAAGCACATGTAGTATGACTGTCGTAATATTGATAATTGCTGCGAACATTAGCCTGTTTGTGTTTTATTGGGAGCCAAAGATAGCTTTACTGGTTTGTGGTTTGCTGCTCATTTGTGCAATTAGAGCATCCACTTTTTCGGGGAAATGCCATAACAAGTATCGACAAATATATAAAGAAGCGATTGTGAAAGCAATATTAGAAGAAAAATTTGAAGATGTGCAATATGATTGGAAAAAGGGATTTACAGGACCGGATCTTTATGATTTTCAGCTGCTTAAATATAGAGCGCATATATCAGACGATTATCTAAAGGCGAGCTATAAGGGTGTGAATTTTGAGCAGGCGGATGTAAAGCATTTTGACCGTTATAGTACGATAAACTTTAGGGGAAGAATGATGAGATTTAGAAACCCTTCGTCTCGTGTGTCAGGCGTGTGGATTTATACCAAGCGCTTTGACTATCTCGATTCTTATGCATTCAAGTCCGCAAAATACATGTTACAAATGGATAAGGAATTTGGCGAAAAGTTTTGTGTGTTTACAAAAAATGAGGCAGATGTGGAGCGTGTTCTTACGCCACAATTTAAGCAAGCTTTATGGAGTCTTGAGAAAAAGGGCGGATTTGGTATATGTATGAAAGGAAGTAAAATTCATATAGCGATTTGCTCAAGAAGAGATACGTTTGATGTGGACCTGACTAAGAAAAAAATAGATTATGAAAATGAAATGGACAACCTGAAAAAGGATGTAGACAATATGATAGAAATTATTACAATGTTTGGAGGAATTCAGGATGATTTGTAAATGTATGAATTGTTCGACGGCGCTCCGTTTTAGTCCGGTAAGCGGAATGTTGGAATGCGCAGCGTGCGATAGTTCTTTTTGGGCAAGTCAATTTGAAGAAGAAGAAAACGTGGGGGAAGAAATAGAGGTAGAAGTTTACTCTTGTACGGCCTGCGGAGCGCAGCTTGCAGTAAATGGTGTAGAGAGTTCTACTTTTTGTTCTTATTGCGGACAACCGACGATTGTTTTTGACCGCATTTCGTCAACCAAAAAACCCAAATATATTATACCGTTTTCGGTCTCAAAGGAGCAGGCAGTTTCTTTGATTCGCAATTATATTGAAGAGGGCGAATTTGTTCCAAAGGAAATAAAAAACTTCGAAATTGAGCGTGTTCGAGGGATATACATACCATTTTGGCTGTATGATGTAGAATATGCAGACAGGCAGTATTTGACCGGAACGGTGGGAAGCGGTAAAGATTCACATACAGAGTATTATATGCGTTTGGCGGAGACAACTTTTTATAATTTGACACTCGATGCTTCGCAGCAGTTAAATGATGGGGTTTCGCAACGATTAGAACCATATGACACAAGAGGAATGATACCGTTTCATTCTGCTTACTTGTCGGGATTTTATGCAGACTGTTTCGATTATGAGTCTGAGCAGATGGAAGGCTATGCGATTTATCGATGCAGGCAATTATTTGATCAAGAGATACTAAAGACGATTAATGCAGTTGGAATAGAGGTTGATGCGAACGATCCGAGACCAAGAATTTTGAAATCAGAATATGCGATGTTACCTGCGTGGTTTTTGACTTTTCGATACGAGAATGTTCCATATACGATATTAGTAAACGGACAGACTCAAAAGGTGGTAGGAGCAGTTCCTTATGATAAGAGGGCAGTACGGATGCGTATGTGGATTATCGCCATACTGATTACCTTAGTTTGTGTGCCAATTATGCGTGTTTTGCTGGCCATAGATGATGGTGAAGGAGCAGAAATCATTTTTGCTATTCTGGGAGGAGTCGTGGTGCTTTGGCAACAGGGGATTCGAATTATGAGAAAAGTAAGAGATAATATCAATCGAACAAGAGAGTCTGCCATGAATCGGTTTGTAAGAGACAGACAGGAGGGATAGAGATGCTTATAGTTGCAATTATTCTTAGTATAATTGTAGGAATTGGTGTTGCATATTATATCGTGGCTAAGCAGGTTTCAAAATCCAATAATTACGGTGACAGTGTAGGGGAATTGAGAAATTTTGATAATGGATCATGGAGACTGATGGGGCGAAGAGACTATGGAACAAAACAGAAAGAGTGGTCAATTGATAAAAATATCCGGATAAATCAAAGAAATGGGCTGGATATATAGCTTGATTATGGAGGCGAAACATATGTATCTATATCATTATTATGATAAAACGGTGGGGCCATTTATGAATTTATCGGATCTATCAACAGAGGAAGCCAATGATGTTATGAACGAAATTAAGAAAACAAAGCCCAAGGTGCAGTGCGCTCAAAGGGACGAAGAGTATATGTTTCGAAGACATATGTACGAAGATATCCTAAGGAAGGAATTCCTGAAAAAGGGTGGAATTGTCAAAAGAAAGATTCCGCACTATATGGTGGTGGAACATAGTCCTTGGTTAAGTACTTGGTTTGAACATAGTGCGTGTATCAAAATTCCCATTGAAGAATTTGATTTACAAACTGTTTCGTTTACGTATGGAGATTCGCATCCGACCTTTAGCCCGTGGCCGAGAGAGGATGATTGGAAGGAATATCGCAGAAAACTATATACGTACGATGAAATATTAAAGATTATAGAAAAATATGGCTTGCCCCAAGATTGGAATAATGATGGAAGATTTGGACCGGAAAGGTACATTGAAGCGCATATTTGGAGTGACGATGTAATAGACAAATACCGTGTGTTATAGGTTAGAATAATACTAAAAATTAAAAGTGAAGTATATAAGAGGTATAGAAACAAACGAAAGTAAGGTGTCCCTAAAGTGATAAAACTTAGGGACACCTTACTTTATTCAAGAAAGAATAAACGTTCCACAGGGGTTTTTAGTACTTGCGCAAGGCGCAAAGCAAGCTCAAGAGATGGATTGTATTTGTTATTTTCTACAGCAATAATGGTTTGTCTTGTGGAACCGGTCAGTTTGGCCAGATCCTCCTGACGGATTCCCATTTCTTTTCTTATTTTCTTAATGTCATTTCTCATTTCTAAACACCTGCCACTCAGATAAATGCATAGTGTAATGCACTTGCAATAAAAACAGCTGCGACAGCGGACGCAATAACCACTACAACGCCAAGAATGATGCGTCTTGGACGATCGGCCTGTTGTTCAGCCCGATATTCTTCGTCGTCTTGGGTGGCTTCTTTTGTCATGATGCGTTTGGCAATATCTTCTGTACAGAATGTGCCTACAAGGATGAGCCATGGAAGTATATTTCCGTCACTATTATTATGAATGGCAGCTTGAATCAGATCATAAATCACCCAAACAGAGAGGGCAGATATGGTGAAAATCTGAGCATAGCTTTTGGCAGTTAACGAAATGTGGGTTTCCATTTCTCCCATATTTTGTGGTTGCAGTGATTTTAAAAAAATTCTCATTAATATGACACCTCCTAAAATGTTAAACATGTTTTACATTTTGGAGTATAGCACCATAAATGGAAAATGTAAAGAGTTTTTTACATTTTTTAAAAAATTTTTTTTAAAGACTATTGACTCTGCCCTCGGGGCAGGGTCTATTTTTGTGTTGAAAAGTAAAACAAAACAAAGGAAATGGTGATTGGTATGGGAAAGAAAAAATATTCTTTAGTGGACAATTTGCATTATACATTAAAAGGAATGTCCGCTTGGGGAAACCAATTGATGGCGTTGCAGGGCTTGGGTGTTTTGGCGGATAGTGTGGAGCTATTTGTGGTTCCGGTATTGGTAAAATTAATCATTCAACAGCTGGAAATGGAAACATCATGGACCAGCATTATTAAGTTAATGGGAGGATATGCGGTTATCATACTGGCGGTTTATATGTTACAGGGAGTTATAACCAATCAGACCAAATGGAGAATGAAGTATGTGCTGATAAGATTCAAAAGAGAATTGATGAATACCATGATGTCTATGGATTATGCAAACCTGGAAAATCCGAAGGTGTTGGATGAGCATGAACGAATCCGAAATGTAATGAATAATAAGGATGCAGGGATTGAAGGTATGATGAACTCTTCGGTACAATGCGGAAAATTCCTGCTACAGATTTTGATTGCGGCTGTTTTGATTTCAAGATTGAGTATAGTACTTGTTCTGATTTTGTGTGGTCTTTTGACACTGGCATTTGTTCCGATAAACAGAGCAAAGAAAAAAGATAAGGACGAAGTGTGGGATGCGCTGGGCGGATATTGGCGCAAACATTTTAATCTGGGATTTTTAACAACACATTTTGATGCAGCCAAAGAAATCAGAATGTATGATATGAAGGATTTTATATATACAAAGTATCTGGGAGTAAATGCAGCCATTCAAAAGAAGTATATCCATTCGAGAAACATTTGGGTGAAATGTCACGGCCTAGTAAAGGCACTGGAGCTGTTACAAGAAATGTGTTTGTATGTATTTTTAATCTACAATCTGGCAAAGGGAAATCTAACAGTGGCTGATTTTACACTATATATATCTGCAGTACATATTTTTTCGAAGGCGGTAAATGATTTCACCTTGGAATTTACAGATCTTAAAAAACAGTCTTTAGAGGTGGCGGATTTTAGAGCATTTATAGACGCCTATACGATACCGGATGCGGAACAAGAGTGCCCGGCGGCAATGACCCCCGATTTTGCATATGAGGAGGTATCGTTTTGTTATGAGGGTCAGACCAAAAACGCACTGGATAAGATAAATATAACCATTCCGTATGGACAGCGACTTGCAGTGGTGGGATTAAACGGTGCCGGAAAAACGACATTTATAAAACTGTTGTGTGGTCTATATGAACCTTCGGAAGGTAAGATTTTAATGAATGGAAAAGATACAAGGTCAGAAGGAAAGACCAGCAGATTTTCACGGTTTTCTGCTGTATTTCAAAATGTGGAAATGTATCCTTTTTCTATTGCGGAAAATATTTCGATGCAACCGTTGAAAGAAACAGATTTAGAAAAAGTGAAGGAATGTCTGAAAAAGTGTGGTTTATATGAAAAAGTGCAGGGATTAAAAAAGAAAGAACACACGCAGATGTTGAAAGTTTTGGATAGTGAAGGAATTGATTTTTCAGGAGGAGAAAAACAGAAACTGGCACTTGCAAGAGCATTGTATAAGGATGCACCGGTGATTATCCTTGATGAGCCTACCGCAGCGTTGGATCCACTGGCGGAGGAACGTTTATACAAAGCATTTGATGAATTAATTGGAGACAAAACAGGGATTTATATTTCACACAGACTTTCCTCCACCAGATTCTGCGACAAGATTGCAATGTTTAAAGAGGGCCGTATTGTGGAATATGGGACACATGAGGAACTGATTGCGTTAAAGGGCGAATATTATTCGATATATGAAACCCAGGCTCAATATTATAAAGAAGAGGAGGAGAAGGGTGATGAGTAAGAAAAAACAAACATCCATCATATCTACCATAGGCTATTTTTTCAAAGCCATGTGGAGACATAGGAAAAGTTTTTATGTGTTCTATGCATGTTACATCTGTTTTATGTTGATACAACCGTTGGTAAATATCTTCTGTCCGAGACTTATCATTGACGAAATCACTGCTTCAAAGGATATGCATAGAATCATCATGATTACGACAATCATGATTGTAGTCAATGCAATCGTGGGGACTGCAGTGGTACTACTGGATGAACAACTATCAAGAATATATTATGAAGATCTAAATCGATTATTAGAAGCTAATGTGGGCAGAAAAAGTATGGAGCTAAAGTATGAGATTACAGAGAGCAGGAAAACGCTGGATTACATAGGCAATGCAAAACTAGGTATTCAAAATGCATATTCCGGTGGAATGAGCGGATTGTTTAAAGCATTCAGTCTTTTGGCCTCTAATCTTGGAGTTTTGCTGATCTCAATTGTAGTAGTTGCCCGCTATTCATGGCTTTTGGTACTCATTGTAATGGCAAGTGTAATCATAAATACATGGATGAATCATAAGCTTAACGCAATTCAGATGGCTCAATTCGAAAAATTATCCTTTATCGACAGAGGGTATTATTATTTGCTTCATTCGTTATCTGATATTCGTTTCGGAAAAGATATTCGTTTGTTTCGGACAAAAGATATGATGATAAATCGAGTGGATGGTTTTAATAAAGAACAAACACAGATTTGCAGACAGCAGGCAGAGCAATCGCAAAGATTTGTAAACGTATCCAAAGTGGATATGGCGCTGACTGCGATTTTGACCTATTTGGTTCTGGCGTTTTTTGCTGTGAGGGGTGAAATTACGATTGGTGAATTTACGATGCTTGCGACCGCGGCTTCCGCTTTAACGCTAGCTATGAATCTTATTTTGCAGCAGGTACTGGATTTGAAAAAGTTTGGCCGATATGCAGACAACTATATTGATTTTTTAGAAAACAATGCATATGAAGAAAAGGGCTGTTTGAGTTGTGAAGACTGCACAGATATCAGGATTGAATTTAAAAATGTATCGTTCCGCTATCCGGAGCAGGAAGTTTATGCGCTAAAGAATATAAATGTGGAAATTAAGAGCGGAGAACACTGGTCTATTGTGGGGTTAAACGGTGCAGGAAAAACAACCTTTATAAAATTGTTGTGCCGGTTGTATGAATGCAGCGAGGGAGAGATTTTGTTAAACGGAGTCAATATTTTGGAATATGACATGAGGCAGTACACGAAGTTGTTGGCGGCAGTTTTTCAGGATTTTCAATTACTCAATTTTTCCATCAAAGAAAATATTGTAATCGGAGAAAGTGACAGCGTCAAAGACGAGCGTATCTTACCACTGATTGAAAAGGTGGGACTGGCCGAAAAAGTAAAATCTTTGCCGCTGGGATTAGAAACTCCTGTATTTAGGTATTATGATTTAAATGGATTTGAACCATCCGGCGGAGAGCAACAAAAGATTGCGATGGCCAGAGCATTGTATAAGGATGCACCGATTTTAATCTTAGATGAACCGACAGCTGCATTAGATCCGGTGGCCGAACAGGAAATTTATGAAAAATATGATGAAATGACTTACGGGAAAACAGCATTCTTTATTTCGCACAGGCTATCTTCGTGTAAATTCTGTGACAGAATTATGGTGTTCAGGGATGGTGAGATTGTGGAAAGAGGAACCCACGAGGTTCTGATGAAAAAGAAGGACGGCTTGTATGCACAGATGTTTATGGCACAGGAAAAATATTATCATTAGCAAAATAAGTAGTTGTAAAACGCACAAAAAAGACCGACAGAAATGTCGGTCTTTTATCTCTTATAAGGTTTATTTGTAGCAATGCCAGAACAAATTGTTACTGTCAAGAATGATACTTCCATCGT
The DNA here is from genome assembly GCA_045588655.1 of Lachnospiraceae bacterium. GTDB lineage: Bacteria > Bacillota > Clostridia > Lachnospirales > Lachnospiraceae > SVFI01. The sequence goes on from JAZNEP010000013.1 coordinate 35,725, forward strand.
CCTTACATAATGTTTGGAGGTGAGAAATTAGCTTGCGTTTATTGCTTTGCAAGTAGTCATGCGCTTGTGGGAAACGTTCCAGTACACGCTCAAAAAGTTCTTCCGGTGAATCGTAGCGGAATGGAGAGGGAAGCCAAACCTGTGTGACTTTGCTAAAGTATTTGCTAAGGATGGTTTGAAATTCATCTCCGGCGATTTTGGCTTCCTGGTATTGATCAATTGCAAAGGAAGGGTTGAGACCGCTTGCTTTTAGAGTATCAATCCAGAATAAGTGCTCGCTTGTGGCACAGAAGTTATTTACCGAGAACAGACCGCCCAAAGCAAGATGTTCTGCTACGCGAGCAACCAGTGCCTGTGGATCGGAAAGAACATCCATGAGATAGTGGGCGATGACCATGGAGTAAGGTGATTTTGCCGAAAGGTCATCCCAGGTGCTTGGCTTTTCTATGTCTTCAAAGAATAATGAAATAACACTTCCATCGGAAAGTTGCTCTTGGTGTTCCGGAATAAATTTTGCAAAATCATCTGCCCAGCTGCCGTGTAAATCATACGCATCAATTGTGACATTGGATGGAATGTCAGACCAGTTATTTCTCCATATTTTTGAAAAACCGCAGCCCAAATCAAGAATTCGTTCGCCTTCTTTGATAGGGAGTGAATTGTAAATTTTGACATACCAGTCTTGTCCGTCTGCATTGTGTTTGAGGGCGTAGAAATGGCTGTCGTCAGAGTTTTGGTCATTTTGAATGTCGCGGATAATATCAGCTACATCATCCCAATTCGGTTTTCCGTTACTTCTGACAATAGCAGCCTTGATACGGGCAATGGCTTTTTCCAGTTCATAACGCTTGGCTTCCATCATATCAATCTGATTTTGGAGTGTTTCCAAAATGTCATCATCTTCACTGTACATAAGATTTTCTTTGATTTCTTCCAAAGAGAAGCCGACTTGTTTTAGTGCAATGATTTTTTCTAAAACAAAAAGAGCTTCCTTGTCATACAATCTGTAATTTCCTTCGGAATATTCCGATGGCTTTAGTAGGCCTTTTTCGTCATACAAACGAATCGCTTTTTGTGAAATTCCGGCTTTTTTGGCAATTTCACCGGTCGTCATTTTCTTTGTCATAATGAGTTTCCTCCTTTTGGAATGGTGTGCTTGGCAAGCATTTTTTCACAAGAGTCATCGGATGATTTTCTTATAGCTCATTATAGCACAATCTTTAATCTTGCACTCTAACATTCACTTGAAAATGCCGTAAGGTACTATGCAGAGCTTGCCATGCTTATCGTTATGGAATCATCGTAGGGGATGCCCTAGGGGAAGAGTCAAGAGGATTTGGGAATGGAGCGAAGCAGTTTCTTCCTCAATTATAGTGCAAGGCATAGGGGGGCATGCTATAATAAGCGTGGTCGGGGAAGACAGATTCTGGGAGGAAGAAAGCGAATGAACATATTGACATGTGAAGATGTACATAAAGTGTATGCGGCCGGTGAAAATCAAGTCGCAGCATTGAATGGGATAAATCTGGAGATTAAGAAAGGGGAGTTTGTAGCAATTGTGGGGGCATCGGGTTCTGGGAAATCCACATTGTTGCACATTTTAGGAGGTGTAGATAAACCGACGAAGGGGGAAGTGACAATAGACGGAACTAAGCTTTCAAGATTAAATCCGACACAGGCGGCAATATTTCGCAGAAGGAAAGTAGGGTTGGTGTACCAGTTTTACAATCTGATTCCTACGCTTACCGTAAGGAAAAATATTCTCATGCCGTTAGCACTGGATAAGAAAAAACCGGATACCGAGTATTTTGAAAAAGTGGTCCAATCGCTGGGAATATCTGAAAAGCTTGATGTTATGCCCAATCAATTGTCGGGAGGGCAGCAGCAAAGAGTTGCAATCGCACGCTCGCTGATGTATCATCCGGCACTGCTTTTGGCAGATGAGCCTACAGGAAATCTGGATCAGAAAAACTCCAAAGAGATTATGGAGATCCTGAAATCTTCCAACAGGGATTGGGGACAGACGATTTTATTGATTACGCACGATGAAAAGATAGCGTTGGAAGCAAATCGAATCATAACCATAGCGGATGGCAAAATCATCAAAGATGAGCGTCGGGGGTAACAGATATGTGGAAAGATGATTCATCCGGTTATATTAAGAATAACCGGTCAAGCGCTGTTTCTGTGATAGTTGCGGCATTTATCTCAGCACTTCTTTTGTCCTTGCTATGCGGTCTGTTTTATAATGCATGGAAGTATGAAGTTGAAAGAATTGAGCTGGAGATAGGGGGATGGCATAGTCGAATTGTCGGTGAATTTGGCGAAGAAGAGATAGAGATGGTCAAGCAGGTTGCAAATGTCAAAGAAGTCGTACGAAACAATAAGGAAACGACAATGGACATTTATTTTGTAACGATGGGGACCGTGCTGGAGGATTCTTCCCGCGTGGCAACTGCTTTGAATATTTCGGCGGATGAAGTTGTTTATAATCATGAACTTCTTGCAATGTATCTGATACGTGATCCACAGGATACTGCTCCAAGATTATTGTTTCCCATGTTTATACTCATTGTTGTACTTGCATCCGTTTCACTGATTATGATTATACATAATTCGTTTGCGGTCAGTATGAATGCCAGAGTACATCAATTTGGCATTTTTTCAAGTATCGGAGCTACGCCAAAACAGATTCGCAGCTGTCTTTTACAGGAAGCGGCGGTTTTGTGCTCGATTCCGATAGCATTGGGGAACCTGCTTGGAATTTTAATTAGCATGATATTAATAAATTTAACGAATATTTTGCTGGGAAGTGATGTGCCGGGTAGACATGAAGCTGTGTTTGGATATCATCCGTTTGTTTTGCTGGTGACGATGTTCGTAAGCATCCTTACCGTATGGATTTCGGCATGGATACCGGCTCGAAAATTGAGCAGATTGACGCCGCTTGAAGCGATAAAGAATACAGGAGAACTGCAGTTGAATCGAAAGAAAAGTTCTCCGCTGCTCTCCCTTTTGTTTGGTCCGGTGGGGGAATTGGCTGGGAATGCGTTAAAAGCACAGAAAAGGGCGCTGAGGACGGCTTCTTTATCGTTGATTTTTTCTGTTATGGCGTTTACGCTTATGCAGTGCTTGCTTTCTCTTTCTGTAATCAGTACAAAGGAGACCTATTTTGAGCGATATAAAAATGTTTGGGATATAATGATTACAGTAAAAGATACGGAAATGGATTACTTTTTAGACGAAGAGGAAATACAGGGAACTTCGGGAGTGCGAAGTGCAATCGTATATCAGAAAGCGTTTGCAAAACGAATCATTACAGAGAATGAGATGAGTGAGGAAATGAAAGCAATGGGGGGCTTTGTGGATGCATCCGGAGATGCTGTTTCTAAGGTAGAGGGCGGATGGCTTGTGAATACTCCGATTATCATATTGGATGATGCAAGTTTTTTGGCGTATTGTGAACAAATTGGTATTACATCACAGCTGGATGGTGCAATTATTCGAAACTGCATACGCGATGTGACCAATCCGGATTTCAGACATCCTCAATATATGCCTTACGTAAAAGATGACAGTAAGGTGAGTATTTTAAGAAGCTTGGGTAATACAGAGCTTGCAGTGGAAATTCCGGTTTTGTCCTATACGGAGGAAGTACCGGTATTGAGAGAAGAGTATGCAACACTTGATTATTATGAGCTCGTACATTTCGTTTCGTCTTCCCTATGGAGTAAAATCAAGGGGCAGATTATAGGGGGCGAGAAAGATATACATATTTGTGTTCTTGGCAGAGAACATGTAACCTTAGAGGAGTTGACAGCATTACAGAATCAATTGAATGAGAAGCTGGAGGCCAGATATACGATAGAAAGTGAGAATCGTATTTTGGAGCAAGAGACAAATGATAAGCAGTTGCAGGGGCTGGAGGCGATTTTCGGTGGTTTTTGCGCGTTACTTGCAGTGATTGGAATGGGTAATGTGTTCTCAAATACGTTGGGATTTGTGAGAGAAAGAAAAAGAGAATTTGCCAGATATCTGTCGGTCGGACTGACACCGGAACAAATGAGAAAAATGTTTTGCATTGAGGCGTTTGTGATTGCAGGTCGTCCCATTCTGATTACCATTCCATTGACACTGATAGCAGTGTGGCTTATGCTCAAAGCAAGTTATATTGAAATAGAAGTTTTTCTGGCAGAGGCACCATGGCTTCCGATTACCGTGTTTATGTTGTCCATTGTGGGAATCGTAGCATTGGCTTATTATCTTGGCTGGAAAAATATAAGAAAGATTGATTTGGTACAGGTTTTACGTGACGACAGCATGATGTAAGAAATGCAAGAATATTGTAGTACAATAGGAAAATAAGGAGACGAAGGATGGAAAATTATACCAGGATAAGTAAACAGGATATGGATAAAAGCGCAGAGATTGTGCGCAGTATTAGGGATTATTATTATACAAAGATGGTGGGACAAGACAGGCTCAGTACGTCATTGCTTGTATCCATTATGTGCAATGGGCATATTTTGCTTGAGTCTGTTCCCGGACTGGCAAAAACGACCGCAGCCAAAACGATAACGGAGGCGGTAAACGGTACCTTTTCACGTATCCAGTGTACGCCGGACCTTCTTCCGAGTGACATTACCGGTACACAGATTCTAAATTACACAACCAATTCGTTTGAGACAAAGCTCGGGCCGGTCTATGCAAACTTTGTGCTGCTGGACGAGATTAACCGCTCCAGTGCTAAGACACAGAGTGCAATGCTGGAGGTTATGCAGGAGCATCAGGTGACGATTGGCGGAGAACAGTATCAGATGCCGGAGATTTTTACGGTAATAGCGACGCAAAATCCGATTGAGCAGGAGGGAACCTATCTGCTTGCGGAAGCACAGCTCGATCGATTCTTACTAAAAGAAAAATTGGAGTATCCGTCGGGTACAGAAGAGATGGAGATATTAAATCGAATTGAGAACGAAGTGTTTACTACAAAGCAGGCAGTTGCAGATCTTGAGGATGTCAAATTTTTGCAAAATCTTTTGAAAAAAGTATATATGGATGAGTCAATCAAAAAATATATCATTCAGATTATCCAGGCGACACGATGTCCGGAGCAATCTATAGATCCACAGCTTTCGCAGTATGTAACACTTGGTGCGAGCACGCGTGGCGCGATTGCACTGATGGAAGTAGCAAAAGCAGTCGCACTGATGAGTGGCAGAGATTATGTGATTCCGGATGATGTAAAAGCCCTGGTACATAGTGTCCTGCGTCACAGAATCAGTTTAAACTACGCAGCGGTTGCAGACGAAGTAGGTGAAGAAGTAATTATTGATGCGATTGTAGGAGCGATACCGACACCATGATGAAATATGTCAGCAGGATTAAAGCAAAAATAAATATTTATGCAAGCAAGAAAACAAGCAATCTGTTTGACGGTTCCTATAAGTCCATATATACGGGGAACGGATTTGATTTTGAAAATTTGCGTGAGTACATTCCGGGTGATAATATCAGAGACATTGATTGGAAGGCGTCATCCAGAAGTCGAAATATTCTTGTGAAGCGTTATGTGGCAGAGCGAAAACACAATCTGCTGCTTGTGTTTGATGCAGGAATAAGAATGAATGCGCATACAAAGCAGTTGCAGAGTAAAAAGGAAACTGCGCTTTATGCAGGAGGAACCATCGGATATTTGGCCGGAAGAAACGGTGATAATCTTTCTGCTATTTACTGCTGTGATGATAAAGTGAGCTACTATCCGTTCCGAACAGGACTCCAATATCTGGAGCAGATTCTAACGGCATATGATCATCAAGAGTTAGCAATGGATAACGATGGGCTTGAAAAAAGTCTCTCTTATATAATTAAACACATGAATCGAAAAATGATTGTGGTTGTAATTACGGATGCAGCAGGAATCCATGGGATAAGCGAGGAAACACTGAAAAAACTGATGGGACTGAGTGATGTTCTTTTCGTTAGCATCAGTGACGCGGAGATAACATCCGGAAAAGCATACGATATTTCGAGAAATTCCTATGTTCCGGAATTCATTTTTGCAAATAGAAAGCTCAAGAAAATAGAGCAGGAACAGCGTAAAAAAGTACGAGAAGAAAACGAGAGAAAACTGTTAAAATACCGCATAGTCAGCATAGAGATTGACGGGGAAGAGGAGATGGCGGAAAAGATAACAGAATTGTTAGAGAGGCATAAATATGCAGGTAACCGTTGAATTACAGGATAAGTTTTCATATATTCCAATTGTATTACTGGGATTTGCAACCCTTGTGATCACAGTATTTTTGATACGTTGGGCGATAAAAGAAAAAACTACAAAGCAAAAGAACGTGCGTAAGAAAAAAGAAATAATTGAACCGAAAAATGTCATGGCAATCAAAGAAAACTATGATCGAATGCTTAAGGAGATAGAGAGTAGATATGCAAGCCGCAGATTATCTGACCGACAGGCATATCAGGAGCTGAGTCGGGTGATAAGACAATTTGTGTATGAGATGACCGGAATCAAAGTGCAGAATTATACGTTGCTTGAAATTCGTGGTTTAAATATGCCACAGCTAACCACTCTTATCGAGGAGTGCTATGTACCGGAGTTTGCACCGGATCACCCGGGCGAGATTCAAGATTCACTAAAGAGTGCGAGAAAGGTAATAAAAGAATGGATTTAGTATTTCCTTTGGTATTGTACCTTGGAATTCCGACAGCGATTCTTCTATGGTTTGTGATAAAGAATAAAAAAGAAGAATATAAAGATGGAAACAAGGTTGCAAATGTTAGTTTTATTGAGGAAACTGCATATTACAAAAAGCTGCTCAAAAGATATAAAGTGCTTCGCCTTGTTTCGCTGGCAAGTCTCTGGCTTGCTATGGTTGCAGCCATAGTTCTACTCGCCAGACCGGCGAAAATTCAAACCATTCATCCGCAGCTTCATAATCGCGACATTTTTATTTGTATGGATGTTTCGGATTCGGTGGATGAGCTGAATTTGGATATCGTAAAAGAACTGAAATATGTGGTAAAAGAGCTGGACGGAGAACGTTTTGGTATCACAATATTTAATGGACAATCGGTGTTGCTTGTTCCTCTTACCAATGACTATGATTACGTGCTACATACGCTGGATAAGTTGGAAATGTCCTTTCGAAACAGCCTTGGAGTTGTGCCTGAGAAGCTGGCTAAAGTCGATGGTGAAAAAGTTACAAGTGAGTACAAATATATGGGAACGCTGTCGGATTACGGAAGTTCCTTTATCGGGGATGGACTGGCGTCCTGTCTCTACAATTTTCCGGATTTGAAAGAAAATGAGGAGAGAACAAGACTGATTATTTTTTCGACGGACAATGAGCTCAACGGGACACCGTTTATTACGCTGGAGGAGGCAACAGCTCTTTGTAAAAAGAATGACGTACGTGTCTATGGTATCGTACCGGAACATGTGGTAGATGGATTGGCGTTTAAAAAATCCGTAGAAAGTACAGGTGGGGAATTTTATAAAGCGACTTCTTCACAGGCGTTTGATGAGCTGATCAGTGATATACGACTCACGGAGAGTTCACCAATGGAAGATGTTAAGACGCTTGTGCTTGGGGAGCCTCAAGCGGCATTTTTATGCCTACTGATTTTTATTGGAATTCATTTAATTTGTAGTAGAAAGGTTAGATTATGATAATCAATCCAATCCTTCCTGTCTGGCTGATGGGAAGCTTATGTGTCATTTATCTCCTGTTAAACAGGAGAGGTGCAAAGAACTATATAAGGCAGATTTTGATTCTTATCCTGTTGTTTATCATCAATTTAAGAATTATGGTAGGGAGCAGTGAAGCGGAAACAGCCCTCGTGGGAGCGGATGTTTTGTTTGTTGTGGACAACACAATCAGTATGCTTGCGGAGGATTATGACGGTGCAGGAAGAAGGCTGGATGCAGTCAAAGAGGATTGCAAATATATTATGGAACAATTACCGGGTTCCTCTTATTCTCTGGTTTCGTTTGGGAACAATGTACAGTCCATGGTCCCATATACGATTGATGTCACAGTGGTGGATCAGGCGATTCGTTCACTGGAGGGACAAGCAAAGATGTATGCAGTCGGAACATCTTTAAATGACGTACTCAAGGAGCTTCCGAACTTGCTTGATAATGACAGGGATAATGTTCAAGTGGTCTTTTTTATCAGTGACGGAGAAATCACGAATGGAGAGTCACTCAAGTCGGCTACTGATTTGAAAAAATATGTGGATTACGGAGCGGTGCTCGGGTACGGAACACAAGAGGGTGGACCGATGAGGGCAATTTCTTTTTTCGGATCAGAGGATGAAAAAGAATATCTGACGTATTATGACGTAGATTTAGGTGACCAAAAATCGATCTCGAAGATAGACGAGGCAAATCTTAAGACCATTGCTGGGGATATGGGCGTGGAGTATATACACATGACGGAGCCGTCACAGATGGATGAAAGTCTGACAAAAATAAGACGTGGAATTGAGACCGCACCAAAAGAAAAGAAAGCAGATTCGACAGAGGGATATTCCGATATTTATCATTGGTTTGTGATACCGCTTCTCTTACTGCTGGTAATAGATTTTATTTATTATAAGAGAAGAGGAACTGTCTAAGAATGGATCTAAGAATGAATCTAAGAAAGAATCTAAGAAAGGAAAGGGACAGAGTGTGAAAAGAAAGTTAGCGGCAGGTATTGGTATACTGGTGTTGTTTTTTTGTTACACACAGATTTATAATCGATTCTTTGCGTACATTGCTTATTACAATGCGGGAAATAACAATTACCGAGAATATGATTATAGTGCAGCAATAGAAAAATATGAGAAAACATTAGAGCTTGATCCGCCCAAGGAAAAAGAGTGTTCTGTCCGGGTAAATTTGGCTCTTGCGAAGATAGAGATGCTTGAAATTGAGCATGATAGCCCGGATGCAATTGAAAATTCGATTTTGATTCTGGAGGATGCAAGAGATGTATTGCTTGACGAGACCTGTGACAGCGAGGATGCAAATCAGCTTAGAGAGGAGATAGAGCAGGAACTTTCGAGGTTGCAAAAGCAGGAAGAACGCAGTAAGAGTAAAGATGATAATTCGGATTTGGAAACGGGGAATAGTCAGGAGGAAATGGACGAGAAGGAACAAAGTATTAAGGAGGAACTGGGAAGAATACAGTCGGATGCATATAGGGATCGTGAAAATGAGATAAAATTTTTAGAGGGCTTTGAAGCGGATATGATTTTTGATTACGATGCTCAGATATGGTGATAAGAAATACAAAAATGAGGTTGACATTGGAAAACAGGAATGTTAGTATGGCAATATCAAAAAAGAGAGAGGTGAAAAGATGAGGAGATAGTTTACTTTTGATTACATGAAGTTATTCGACAGTATGCAAGATAGTATTCATACTGTTTATCATGTTGCCAAAAGTGGATTATGTTCTCATAACCTCTCTTTTTGTGTGCAAAAATGATGGTAAGTAGAGTTGCTTACGACATTTCTCTAATGACAGAAGTTGTGTATATATTTGTATATGTGTACGTATATAGGTATTAATCCGCGTCTTGATATTTGCATATATATGAGTGATTTGAGGTTATAAGATGTAATGGAACTGTTTGGAAACGAATGGTTCCTTTCTTTTTTGGTAACAGAAGGACGTTGGGAGGAATGAATATGGCACAAATTAGTATAAACAATCTTACGTTTTGTTATGACGGGAGTTTTGATGATATTTTTGAAAAGGTTTCGTTTTCCATTGATACAAATTGGAAATTAGGATTTGTGGGACGAAACGGAAAAGGAAAAACTACATTTTTGCATCTGCTAATGGGTAAGTATGCTTATCAGGGATCAATTGACACCTGTACAAAGTTTGACTATTTCCCATATCAGATAGAAGAGCAGTGGATGGAATTAGCGGCGGCTGACTTTATGGAAGAAGTGAAGATAGGATGTGAACCATGGAGAGTGATATGTGAGTTGTCAGAATTGGGAGAGGAAGCAGAAATTCTTTACAGACCCTATCGGACACTGAGCCCGGGAGAGCGTACCAAAGTTTTGTTGGCGATTTTGTTTTCAGGTGAGAATGATTTTCTATTGATTGATGAACCAACGAATCATCTGGATCGAAACGCCAGAGAAACGGTAAAACAATATTTGGCTACCAAAAAAAGTTTTATTCTCATCTCGCATGACAGAGATTTGTTGGACGCCTGTGTAGATCATTGTTTGGTGCTGAATCGAAAGAGTATTGAAGTGGTAAACGGTAACTTTTCCGCATGGTGGGAGAATAAACAGCGAAAAGATCAGTTTGTTTTGGCAGAAAATGAAAAGCATCAGAAGGAAATTTTAAAACTAAAACAGGCGGCGAGGCGGACTTTTGAGTGGGCAGAAAAAAGCGAATCTTCCAAGATCGGATATAATCCGTTAAAAGAGCATGATCGATTTATAGACACAAGATCTTACATTGGGGCAAAAACCAAAAAGATGCAAAAAAGAGTAAAGCAAATGGAGAAACGCATCAATAGGGAGATTGAAGAAAAGGAAGGGCTTTTACAGGATCTGGAAACTCCGGTGGATTTAAAACTGGTTTGTCTTGCACATCACAAGAATACACTTGTTAATGTGAAAGATTATAATCTCAGATACGCCGGTGCACAAAAGATGGTGTTGGAAGGCCTGACCTGTGCAATTAATAGAGGAGAGAGGATTGCTTTGGTCGGAAAAAACGGCTGTGGGAAATCAACTTTGATTCAGATGATTTTACAGAAAAGCGGTTTGGCTGACAGAGCGATGGATGTGATAGAAGAAGGCGTGTGTGAAACGGCATCGGGACTTAAGATTTCATATGTCGGACAGGATGCAACCGGCTTGAAAGGAGATATTACAACCTTTTGCACAGAGCGCAACTTGGACAGAAGCTTATTCTGTGCAATACTAAGGCAACTTGATTTTGAGCGCGTGCAATTTTTGAAGAATATGGAAGATTATTCGGAAGGGCAAAAAAAGAAGGTGCTCCTGGCGGCAAGTTTATTGACACCGGCGCATTTGTATATCTGGGATGAACCGCTTAATTTCATAGATGTTTTTTCAAGAATGCAGATTGAGAAACTGTTGCAGGAATATCAGCCGACGATGCTATTTGTAGAACATGATGTGAGATTTCGTGAAAAGATTGCAACAAGAACAATTGAACTTGAGGGTTGAGCGCATGTGCGCACAACCCTCAAAAATTAAGCATGTGATAAAGTTGGGAATGACATTTTTTCCTGTTCAATACACTGCAAATCAGATCCAAGAATAAAGAGAGTAGTATCCTCTTCATTGCGTTCCCTTACCTGAAAAGATTTTTTGTCTACCGGGGTATAACCAAGAATTATTTCTTTTACCGGAGCTTCAAACGAGCCGGCCAGGCGGGAAATATCCACTTGCTGCTTTCCAAATATCTGGTACACATATAAGGTGTCGTTCTGTATGCTTGCAACCACATAAACATCAAGTTCCGGCAGATAAAAAACTTGCTCCGTATATTCTGCAGTCAGCCAAAACTGAAACAATCCAATATTTTCACTCATGCAGAAAGCATCATTTTGGTTTTTCTCGTTTTGTTTTTGTGAATCGCTTTTTATCTTTTTATAAAGTCGCTCACACTGCGCAGTGTTTGACATGTCTACCGGTTCGAGAGCGTAGGTATCTACATGTTTTGTAGCATCATGCGGCATATAATATTCATATTCCTTTGATTTACAAAAACCAAATTTCGGATAATAGTCTAAAACGCTATCATTGCCAAACAGATAAATACCATCTACCTTCGGGGCATATTCTTTTATAATATGTTCCATGATGTCTCGATTAAGTCCTTGATTGCGATATGCTTCATCGGTCATGACGGTACCTAACTGCAGATACGTTTTCTTTTTGCCCTCTACGTCAAATACCATCCAATTAACTGAGACGTTGGAAATTACTTTATCCTTGTCGCACAGTACATGAGGAACATATAAATCTCCCCAGTGACCTGCAGCATACCAGCCTTCAAAATTAAAATAAAAGGTTTTTTGAGTGAGCGCGTTAAATGACTCGCGCAGGGTATCATTTGTTCTTACTTCTTTTGAAAATGTATAACGCATTTGTTTTACGCCTCCTATGTATGATTAGTTAATTCCTATCTTCCATGTACCACATTGATGTTAGCATAGAACACTAAGATCCTAAAACCTCAAGCATTTTTATATTAAAAGGTGCGCCCAATGACTTCTTTTTGTTCTTCCGTTAGTTTCCAGTCATCATCAAAAGACAGTTCAACAATACTACGATCGTAACACAGTAAAAATCTCATTTCTGCCTCTCCATAAATCCAGAGCTGATAGGCTTCATTGGCGTTCCATGGAGCAGGATCCATTTCTTTATGCTGTTGCCAACTTGTGTCTTCCTCCTCCGAAAAAGCGTAATTATCGGCTAAATTCTGTAGCATTACTGTTTTTACAAAAGGGTATAGAAACGGTAAATTGACCGTGGTAACCTTATATTCGAGGGAAGGCTGTTCCAGTGCATCCATTCTCGGACGCTGAGTGGCGCTTAGTTGCTGTGCCAGTATGGATTTATCATTCTTTTGAATTCTGTAAGAATAACCATCGTAGGTGATTTCCGTCAAATCTTCAAGGGTCAGAGGAAGCTCGTCGTGATAGACTTTGAAGGTATGATTGCGGAATTCATAAGTGTCGGCCGGGATTTTCTCAGATTGGACTGCAGCGACCTGTTCGATACATCCGATAATGAATACACTTGTAAATCCGCAACCGATCACCAAAGTGATTATGATGGTTATTGCACAATTTAGTTTTGCAGATAAGTTCCATCGTTTCATCTGTTCGGAGATCACATGAATCAGGGTGGTGACTCCCAAAATCATTACAAAAGTGGAAAGAGCAATCAGGCTCATTTGCTTCCCGCCATAGGAAATGAGCAGGAACGCATATCCTGTCAGCATGAAAAATGAAAGAATAACCGGTATATGGGTGTGTGCGTTGGTCTCCATAAACGTTTCATTTGATTCTGCAACTTGTAGGGCCTTTTTATGCCATTTAAAGTATGCGATAATCTCGCTGAAAGATATGAGAAACACAAGAAACCAACATACACCATAGAGTAAATAGGTATTGCTGGTGAGAACGCTTAGAGCATCATAAGTTAATCTCAAACCAAACAACCCCATGTTAATGAGAGCGGCCAGGACCAAAAGAAAGCAAAAAGGTAGAAAGTTTTTCTTGGCGGAGGCATGAATCTGTGCTATTTCCAAAGAAGCGTCGGTTTCAATCGGGATAGGTGTATCTTTTTCGTTATAAAAAATTTGCATCTGCGCATTGGAAGCGGCCAGTTTCCATCCGGTATGTTCGCAAAAATCCTGAAATAGTAATTGCTGCTCAGAAGGAGCAGGATCAAACGAAGAGGCCTTTGGAAAATAGCTGACAGAAAAGTGCATGTTTTGCGGTTGTATACGACGAAAACGCCAAAAAAGATGTATCTTTTCTAAGAGCCAGCCATTTTGGGCCTGTTCTTCTAAATAATGCTCTATGCGCGTTTTGTCATAGAACGAAAAAAAGGTTAAGATTTTTTTTGTGTCTTTCATTTTGGTTCCTCCTCAAAAATGATACGATAATCGTGGACTTGAGCCTGAATGCGAGCATATTCTTTGTCCAGCATATCCTTTCCCTTTGCGGTAAGTATGTAACTGCGTTTTCTTCCCTCTACTTTCGTTTCACTGATCATTCCTGCTTCCAGAAATTGCTCCAGTAGATTATAAAGGGTACCGGAACCTACGGTAACACGATTTTGCGTCATTGCAGGAACCTTATCAAGAATATCCATACCATAGCATTCTTCTTTTAAACAAAGTAAGACATAAAACATTTGCTCTGTTAATGTACGAAATTTTTCTCTTGGCATCGAATCGCCTCCTATTCTCGAATATCGAGATTGTTGTAATCACATTGTATTCTCGATATTCGAGAATGTCAATAGATATAAAAATAGAGCAAAGAGAAATTAATATAAAATAAAGGAAAAAGACATTGAGTTATAGGGGAATAAAAGAAAATGACAATAAATTATAGGGAAAAAACAGGTTAAATCCGAGGTGAATAGATTGAGAATGAAACATAGGGAGAGTATAATATAATAAAAATATAATAAAAAGGCATGAGATTGTGGGGAGGGTACATATGGAGAAAGGAAACGAAATAAGATCACAGGAAGCGCTTCTGGATGAAATGAAGACATTAAAACAAATACTTTATGTAAACCGTATATTAAGCATGGTTTCGTCGGGACTTTCGATTTTGCTTTTAGTGGTCTTGATGATTGGCATTACGAGGATAAACGCTTTTGTAGATGAGGTTCGGATTGTTGCGGAGAAGGTTTCCGAGATTGATATGGCGCAGGTAAATGATGCCATTGAAAAATTCAACGTCACGATGGAAACGGTAGATTTTGAACATATCAATGATTCATTTAAGGAAGTGGATATGAAAGCCATCGGAGAAATTGTCGAAACGATTGACGCGGCTCAGCTGGAGAAAACACTTGAAAATATTAATTATGTGTCAGAAAAATTGAAAAATTTGAGTGACAAATTAACGAATTTGTTTCGTTTTCCGGGGAGCAACAACGAAAGAGAATAGGGAAGGCACTCAATCAAAGTACCGAAAAATGCATAAAAAGAGGAAATGGCACAGCTACTTGACAATACCAAGTAGCTGTGCTATTCTTTCTTTAATCTACTTGGCAATACCAAGTAGGGCGTTTTAACAATAATGCTAGAAACAACAATAGCAATTATCACAGACATCAAGACGCGAAATCGAGGTGACGGAGATGAATGATACTCAGTTGATGAAAGGAATATTGGAGGGCTGTGTTTTAGCTGTAATTGCGGAAGGGGAAACTTATGGATACGAGATTCTCACAAGCATGGAGCAGGCCGGTTTTGACAATCTGGGTGAGGGGACACTTTATCCTGTTCTTACCAGACTGGATAAAAATGGGGATATTTCCTGTAGAAAGGCGAAATCTCCTTTGGGACCCATTCGAAAGTATTATAGTATTACTGAATCAGGTAACGAAAAACTGAGGCAGTTCAAAGCATCCTATAAGAAACTGGCGCAAAGTGCGGACCGTATTTTGTTTAGAAAGAATTAAGATATCTGATGGAAAAGGTGAGGTAAGAGTATGACAGATACATTTGCAATGGCAGAACTTTTAAGAGGCGATTATAAGGCGAAATTTGAACAGATTGCATTATATGCGGATATGAGTGGTTTGAACGAACAATTTTTGGATGACCGAATAATGAACATATATGATTTGTTGACAGAAGCGCAGGAAAAGGAACTGCCTGTGGAAAAGATAGTCGGTTCTGATTTGGAGAAATTTTGTAAGGATTATTTTAACTATGAAGAAAAAAGTCAGTGGACGAGAGATATTTTAAAGAGACTGTATCATGTTTCTCTTATTATGCTTGTTTTTTCTGTAATAGACATTTTTATGTTGGAGGGGACAGTTCCACTGAAAAACGCAACGGTAAGTATAAAACCTATTTTCAGCGGCGCATTGACTGCGTGTGTTATCTTAGTGTTTGAGTATTTTGTACGACACAAATTGATGTTCCGTAATTCTAAAATAAAACCAATCACCTATTATATAATATTTCTTGTTGTGTTTATTGCCGGAGTCGCCGGATTTTCAACATGCTTTAAAGGACTTGACGTGTCAATAAGTGTATTTTGGGTAATCGGAGTATTTGGCGGATACTGTGCTTTGTACTTGGTAGTCACATGGATAGGTCGTTACCACAGATATGGAACGATACAAAATCCAAATAAACCTAGTAAGGAAGAGAGAGCAGAGAAAAAAGCATTTCAGCAGGAACTTACGCTTCAATCAGATATGGTAAGTTGCTCCAGAGATATGGCGAAACGTTACCAAAAGCTGAAAAAGAAAAATGAAAAAAAGGGAAAGCCGGAATATACGATGGAGGATTATGCAAGTCTTGTGAAAAAGGAGCCCCACTTTGGAATTGGCTTTAAATTTGTTTGTATAGGAATGCCTGTAATCTGTGGGGTGTGGCAAGTGGTAAAAATTGTGCGTGATGAAAATATACTGATGGCAATTGTATTTTGCGGAATATATGGAGGGCTCATGTTTTTCTTATGGCGCGCTGTCTGGAAAGCTTGTAAAGCTGTTTTCTACGCGCAGAGAGCAATTATTCATGAATGTGAAGAAAATGGTTTTGATATCATGGAATATGTAGCAAGGCAAGAAAACCAGTAGCGATTGGATTAAGCCAGTTTATTTGTTTATTATTATTTGCTCATTACTATTTGCATATTATTATTTGTTCATTATTATTTGCTCATTACTATTTGCTCACTATTATTTGCATATTATTTGGGGGCTCATGATTATAGGAGCGAGCTTTACCATGTAATTAATTTTGTTGGATTGAATTTGAGGCCACATGTGCTATAATGTTCGCATGATAGCACAGTGGCAAACGAAGTTCTTGTCAATTCTCATATCTACAATCATAAATATAATCATATGTGCAATCTTATCTGCAATCATATCAAAATCCCTACCAAAACCCCTACCAAAACCCTACCAAAATCCCTACCAAAAAGCCTATCAAAATCCATACCAAACCACCGAAAATACATCAAATTCGCGATATATATGCCAACTCTTCATTCAAAATCCATCCCCGGTCATCCGAAAAATTTTTATCAAACAAATAATCTGCCCAAAACATCCAAAAGTCAAAAAACAACTCAAAAAAACAAGTGGAATTCGTGAGTTTGACATCCGATATTACAGAAAAACAGGAAGTAGCTGACGAGTTAAGAAAAAAGATTTAGATCTGGCATCCGAAAAAACAAAAAAAGATGATTAATTAGCCCCCACAGCAAAAAAACTACAACAAAAAAACTACAGCAAAAAAGCTACAGCAAAAAACTACAACAAAAAAACTACAGCAAAAAAGCTACAACAAACAGAACTACAGCAAAAGAAAAGGGAGAAAGAGATATGATACAAATAAAAAGTCTGTTACAACAGCGAAAAGATTATTTATTGAAATTGAGAACGGAAAAGGAAAAACAATTGGAAAAAGCACCCGAAGGATATTTGCGGGTTTGCAAACATAGAGGAAAAGTGCAATACTATCAAAGAAAAGATTCGAAGGATTTCAATGGGGTATATATTCGGGAACGGGAATTGGAAATTGCTCAAAGGCTGGCACAAAGAGACTATGATGAGCAAGTGCTTCGTAAAGTAGAAAAAGAATTAAAGGCAATAGATAAGTTTTTTGCAGGATGTCCGAAAATCAAGGCAGAAGATATATATCAAGAATTGCATCAAGGTCGACAAAAACTAGTGCAGCCCATTAGTGTACCCCAGACAAAATACATTTCTGACTGGGAACAAGCAACGTATAACGGAAAAGAAATTGATATAACAATTCCAGAGATTTATACTGCCAAGGGTGAGAGGGTAAGATCAAAATCAGAAGTAATAATTGCAGATATTCTAAATAGCGAGCAAATTCCTTATCGATATGAAGCACCACTCTACTTAAACGGTTGGGGAATATTTCATCCGGATTTTACGGTGCTTCATGTAAGAGAACGCAAGGAAGTATATTGGGAACATTTTGGTATGATGGATGATGTGGAATATGTCGAAAAAGCAGTGCAAAAGATTATGATTTATGTTCAAAATGGTATTATCCCGGGGAAAAATTTAATTCTCACGTACGAAACAAAAAAGAGTCCACTAAATCAGAAAATTATTAGAATGATGATTCAAGAATATCTAAAAGACTAGAAAAAAATGAATATCAAACCTTCTTTAGAATGGCATAAACCAATGATTGCTTCCAACCATATCAAAATCCATACCAAAAACCTACCAAAATCCCTACCAAAACCCTACCAAAAACCATATCAAAATCCATACCAAACCACTGAAAATACAACAAATTCGCGATATATATGCCAATTCTTCATTCAAAATCCATTCCCGGTCATCCGAAA
>JAZNEP010000014.1:0-41076 GCA_045588655.1 Lachnospiraceae bacterium
GTCAATGCCTTTAATGACATGGCAGATGTGATAAGGCTCTATTCCAAGAAACCGGAGACAGCCACACAGAGGCTTGCAAATCTTTTATCGGAAGATTCCGAATCGGTATAGTTAGACAACCGGAGTTATGATATACTTACACGCAAGAAGCATTTCATCAGTTCCGATTGTCGATATCGAAAGGAGAAACGATTATGGCAAAAGGTTCTGTAAGGAAAAAAGGCAAGAAATGGTATTACCGCTATTATGTGGAGGATGCCAGTGGTAACTTGGTTCAGAAGGAATGTGTAGGAACAGAAAGTAAGTCTGAAACGGAAAAACTGCTCCGTAAGGCTATGGAGGAATACGAAAGTAAGAAAATCGTAGCCAAGACGGAGAACATCACACTGGGCGAGCTTTTGGATGTGTGGGTGGATGAGGAACTGAAAGTCAGTTCCCTTAGTAATAACACTGTAACCCTTTATCTTGGGGTGGTGAAGATTATGAAAAGGCACCCTTTAAGCAAAAGAAAGCTTCGGACAGTCACAAGTGAACACATGCAGGAATATATGGATTATTTAAGCTTCGGTGGAACAGCTCCCGATGGTACGGAAGCAAAACCGCTAAGTATAGACCGTATCCATTCCTTTTCAGCAGTGTTACAGAGGGCTTTCCGGTATGCGGTGTTTCCAAAGCAGTATATCAGTTTCAATCCTATGCAGTATGTAGTAATCAGACGACCGACGCAGGAAGTGGATTTGTTCGCTACGGAAGATGAAGATTTTTCGCAGGAAAAGACCATTACCCATCAACAGTACAATGAAATCATAGCTTATTTTACCAAAAAGAAAAGCTCCTCACTGCTGGCAGTGCAGATAGCATATTATGCAGGTCTGCGAATTGGAGAAGTAACCGGATTATCTTGGGACGACATCAACTTAGAGGAACAGTATCTGACAGTGCGTAGGAGTTTGAGCAGGAACAATGCAAGGCATAAGCTGGAGCTTGGACCTACCAAGCGTAAAAAGGTCAGAATTGTGGATTTTGGCGATACTCTCGCTGAAATCTTACGAAAGGCAAAAAAGGAACAGCATAAGCAACGCTTTCAGTACGGACAGCTTTATCAGAGGAATTACTACAAGGAAGTCAGAGAAAAGAACAGAGTTTACTACGAACTGTATTCATTGGACGGAACGCAGGAAGTGCCGGAGGACTACACGGAGATTTCACTGGTGTGTGTCAGACAGGACGGAATGTACTTAGGAAGGGAAGCACTGGACTGGATGTGCAGGTCAATCAGGAAGCACCTGAAAGGATTTGAAAACTTCCACTTCCACTCATTACGACACACTTACACAAGCAATCTGTTAGCAAACGGAGCACCACCGAAGGATGTGCAGGAACTCTTGGGACATTCCGCAGTAAGTACCACAATGAATATTTACGCCCACGCTACAAGGGAAGCCAAGAAGAATTCAGCAAGGCTTCTTGATAAGGTAGTAGGGAACGATTAAGACGAAAACAACACTTTTTCCCTTATAACTTCCTCACAAGGGAAAAAATAAGGGAAAAGTGCAAATTACATAGATGTTGATGGGCGGGAATGCCCGTAAATACTGGAAGGTTGAGAAAACACACGAATTAATTTGAAGTTTACGGAGGAAAGAAGAATGAAGATTAAGGACATTTATCATAAAAGGGGTAATTATGCAGTTTCAATTGTTATTGCTATATTGTGTGTAGTAGTTACGTTAATATCATTTTTGGTGCCAAAGACATACCAAGCGATAGCATATACATATCCAATTAAGTATCCGTGGCAAATTTGTACGGGTGTATTTTTACATGGTGCACCATATTTGCCGATGGCATATAGCATTGGACATTTGATATTTAATTTATTGCTGGTTATTCCGTTTGGAATAATGATAGAAAAGATTCTTGGAAGTAAAAGATTTGCTTTGATGTCTCTGGTTCTATGGATAGTCAATGCAATCACTTTTTACATTATTGCATTTATTATAACACCACAGGGCGAAACGGCCTCTGCTGCAGGTATTTCTGGTATTGCTTTTTCTTATGGAATTATTGGATTATATTCATTATTTACCTTGGGAAAAAAGAATTTTAAGTTAATGTTTAAACAAGTCAGTTTTTATCTTTTGCTTAACATTATAATTACAATGATAATAATGGTAAATCCGTATGTTCCAGGCGTAACCGTATCATCCATGATTGTTCATATTGTGGCAATAGTATTTGGAATTATTTTTACAATGTTTTACCATAAGGTGATTGAGGATTTTTTCAATGCTGAGGATATGAATTAATGGTTAGACTGAAGCAACCTTTCAGTTTGTCAGAATGACAAATCCCAATTTGTCACACACTTGATTTTGAAAAATCATAATGCTACAATATAGGCAATGGGGGAGTTCCCTCCCCCTGCAAGTGATTAGTCCGAGTTTCCTCGGCTTTAGTTTATTTAGAAAAGATATACTTATTTAGAAGACAGGCTCGACACCTGTCTTTTGTTTTGCACTTTAGCTTGCTACAAATATATTATCAAGACCTTCGGCAACCTCGCTCTTCCGTTTTAAAAGGCTGTGTGCATATACTCTTGTCGTGGTATTGGTAGTGCTGTGTCCTAGGTGTTCGCTTACATCTGTTACTGGCAGAACTCTTAGCAACATTGATGCATTCAAATGCCTTAAATCATGATACCGTATGTGTTGAAAACCGTATTTTGCTAAAAACTCACCGAACTTCCTAGATACCCATCTAGGAGCATAGGGTTTTCCATCTGCTCGAACCAAAACATAGTCACTCTCATAATACTCTTTACCTAGTAATGCCTTGTTTTGTAGTTGCCATTCTCGATACTCTTTCAAAGCATTTACTAAAAGGGAACACATGGAGGTCTCGCGCTCATATCCAGCTTTTGTGCTATCCTTAATTATCTCCACATTTGCATAAGTACGACAGCCTTTAATGGCTATACTACCAACTTCCAAGTCTAACTCAGACCATTTTACATAATCGGTCTCGCCACGCCTTGTTCCTGCAAACAATGCAATCATCACGGCACATTCTAGGGGCAAATCATTATTCTGATGAAGGGCATTCAACATTTCCACAATTTTATCTATAGTATACGATTTCAAACTCGGTGTGTTTGCTTTTTGCTTGTTGGGTGGTGTAGAGTTTTTGACAGGATTAATGTGGATACCATATACCTCGCTATGTTTGAGAGCATAATCAAACAGTTGACTTAAATAGTTGTAATGCTTGCGAATAGTGTTTGCTCCCATTCCGTTCGGGAGACGTTTGGAACGTATGTCTCTAAGATATTTATAATATTGGTCTATGGTGGTGGCTGTTATCTTATCTACTCTTGTATTTTTACCTGTTTTCTCAAAATATGCTTTGATATGGTTCTCTATTACCGAATATCCATATGCGGTCGTTTGTTCCGTATTGACTTCAACATGTACCTGTCTATAATTTTCCATTAGTTCAAAAATGGTAGGAGTTTTGCTTTTAGTCTTAGCTGTACCTTTAATTTTTTCAGCCTTTGCAAGTGTCAATGTTTTCCTTGCATCGGCAAGAGAATAGCACGTCTTACTTGTCCGTTGTTGTTTGCCCTCCGAATCACGCCCAAGAAATATATCAACCACGTATTTCTGCTCGGTGTTATGTTTCCAAATGTTCGATTCAATCAATGTAAAATCTTTCTTATTCATAGTATCGTCTCCTTTCATTCGTATTCCTCTGAAAAGTTCAGATATTAAATAATACACGGATTACCCCTCAAAATACAACAAATCCGAACAAAAAATTTTCACCTCATTTCTGTTGTGAGTATTTTCTGTGAGTATTACATTTAAGACCAAAACGAAAAAGACCTCGAATGCTAGAAAAATAAGCATTCAAGGTCTTAAATAAAAAGAGCGCGAGACGGGACTCGAACCCGCGGCCCCGACCTTGGCAAGGTCGTGCTCCACCAACTGAGCCACTCGCGCATATTTTGCCTCGCTTTTCAGCGGGCAAAATAAAATATACTATACTATGAATCTTTTGTCAATACTTTTTAATTATGATTTTGTCGCTTTTGACGCATATTTGACTCTATAAATTCTTTTTAATGACTCATTAATACGTTCTTCCGTGAGCGTTCCTGCCCGAACCGCATCCAGTACACCGTTGTATGATTTTATAAAGTTTTTCGGTGACAGAATCATATCCGCTCCTGCTTCAATTGCGCCGACAGCTGCCTCAGCATAGGTATATTTCTGGTACATGCAACTTTTGTTCATGTAATCCGTAATAACAATTCCGTCATATCCCCATTCTGTACGAATAATATCCGTAATTACTTCTGTTGAAAGCGAAGCCGGTCTGTTATCTCCACGCACCCTTGGTAGACTGATATGTGAAACCATTACAAATTTAGCTCCCGAATCAATAGCCTCACGATATGGCATAGATTCATTGATCAAATCATCCTTTGTTCTTTGTGAAATTACTGTACCACCGCTTCCGTCCTGTGTTACATCACCGTAACTTGGAAAATGCTTCACTGTTGCAAAAATCCCCTGATCAGACAAACCCTTTACCAGATTTTTACCTAACTCACTGGTTGTGTTCATATCGGTACCAAATCCATCCGTCTCCGCAGCACTTCCCGTCTTTAATGAAACATCTACATTTGGCGCAAAATTTACATTAAATCCATACTGACGAAGTTCGCTTCCCAGCGAAATACCGGCACTATAAGCTCCAGCCTCTCCCAGTTCCGTAGCAATTTCTTTATAAGAAGAAATTACATTTTCTGACAAACCGCTTGAAACGAACGGAGCATCCTCTCCACCTTCATTTTCAATACCGTAAAATATGTCTTTTGGCGCATACATACTTATGTCCGGTACCATTGTTTGAAATAATTCCCCCTCTGTCATATTCGAAACATCAAGTAAGATTCCACCAACCGGATATTCCGACATTTTCTGTCCAAACTCACTACCAACTGCTGATATATCCCGTTCTACTCCCATTAGCTGAGCCGGAGTCACAAAAAACAATCCTGCAACCTTCTGCTCTAAAGTCATCGATGCAATCTGTTCATTTACCAGCTCCTCCAAAGCAGCCTCATCCAAACCACCATCGAGCAAAGCATCGATTTCCGACTCTTCCGATTCCTCTGCTTCCACATCCGAATCTCCACTCTCTGATTCCTCTGCTTCCGATTCCTGCGCTTCCGCTTCTACCGACTCATCCTCCTGCTCAGTAGCCACCTCTTGATCCAGAGTTTCTTCCTGTTCTACTTCTTCTATATCCTGCTCCACAACCGTTTCAGCCACTACTGCGTCCACAATCTGCTTATCTTCTTTTTTCTCTTTATCAACGCTCACTGCCTTAACAATGCCCGTAATAACACCCACCACAATAAGCAAAACAACAAGCACTGCTGCAGACAGTATCATTATTGCCTGCATACGCTCTTTTTTTCTTCTCTGTCTTCTAATTTCCTCTTTGCTTAATCCTTGTGATTCAAATTCCATGTTACGCCCTCCAAATCACTCCAAAATACTGTAATAAGAACAGTATATCACATAAAGTTAGCGGGCATCAATCTATTTTCGACTGACACCCGCTAAATAACTATCTGATCCATTGGACCTACCTCCATATTCTGTTGTAACTCTTTCCATCATCGGCTTTGTACTGATTGTACTGCAGTAAGCTGATCACCTCGTATTTGGCTAATCATTTATCTTTTGTACTTTACTGCTCTTGTCTCTCCATGTACTCAACTACAACTACTTGTTTTCCTTTGTACTTTCTGGTTTCTCTAAAGTACTTCTCTTACGTTTTTGGTGGACTGTACCTCTCTTTCTTTAGATTTTAAATCTATGTGAACTTCTTTTGTATGAATTAAGTATATCTCTACTTTCGACATTTGTCAACACAATTTTGATATTTTTTTGTATTTTTTTCATTTTTTATTATCTTCTATCTTATTTTCTATTTTTGCATCGTTTTTATTGTCATTTTTTGTAAATTTATGTCGTTTTTTGACATATAGGTAAAGAAATAGCATATACTCCGGCGATCCATCGTATGTTTTTTCTATCTATTTCCGTTGTTTTATGGTACAATCTTGGAAGAGAAGAGGAGGTATTTCTATGTCATTTGTAAAAAAAGCATTTGAACAAAAAGCAAACATTATTATTGAAAATCTCGAAAAAAGAAACATGGAAGGTATTTACTGCGACAGCAGTGAAGAACTTCTTAAAAAAATTCTTCCGATGATAGAGGAAGGTTCAAGTATTGCGTGGGGTGGATCAGAGTCCATCAAAGAATGTGGACTTATGAAAGCCTTAAAGGAAAGCGGCAAATACAATCTGATTGACCGTTCCAAAGCCAAAACTCCGGAAGAAGATCATGAAATCTATTTAAAATCTGCCGATAGCGATTATTACCTAATGAGTACGAATGCCATCACATTAGAAGGTGAACTCGTAAACATTGACGGAAACGGAAACCGCGTGGCATGTCTGATTTATGGACCAAAACATGTCTTTCTTATCGTTGGCATGAATAAAGTCGTCACTGACATCGGAAGCGGCTTATCACGTACACAAAATGTTGCAAGCCCGCCAAATACAATTCGTCTGAATAAGAAAACACCTTGTGCAGCCACCGGCGTATGTGGTGGTTGTCTCTCACCTGACTGTATCTGTAGCCAGGTAGTTATCACAAGAAGAAGCAGACACGAAGGACGCATTAAAGTATTTCTTGTAGCTGAGAACCTCGGCTTCTAACGCGCATTCCATTGTAAAATAAAGGTCCAAATAAAAGCGATATCCCTTGCGGCTATTCCACTTCTATTTGGACCTTTTTATTTTTTATCTTTCATTTCTTATCGACTTACAGCTGTACATCGACAAAAATTCGGTAAATTGCACGAATTGCTTCTTCAAAATCTTCATTCTTCACACCAATGATGATGTTTAACTCTGAAGATCCCTGGTCAATCATTTTTACATTGACATCTGCATGTGCCAAAGCTGAGAAGATTCTTCCTGCAGTACCTCTTGTCTGGCGCATACCACGTCCCACTACTGCAATGAGCGCAAGATCCGCTTCCAAATCAATAGAATCCGGGCTTGCCAGTTTATGAATTGTGGCCAGAACATTTTGTTCTTTTTCTTCAAATTCTGACTGATGTGCAAACACTGTCATCGTATCAATTCCGGATGGTACATGCTCAAAGGAGATTCCGTTTTCTTCGAACGCTTGAAGTACCTTTCTACCAAATCCAACCTCTGAGTTCATACCATCTTTTTCAATGTTGATGGCACAGAAGCCTTTTTTACCTGCAATACCTGTAATGGTATATTTCGATCTCTGACATGTATCTTCTACAATCCATGTTCCTTTATCCTGCGGTGCATTGGTATTTCGAATATTGATCGGGATACCTTCCTTACGAACAGGGAAAATCGCATCTTCATGCAATACAGATGCTCCCATATAAGAAAGCTCTCGAAGCTCACGATATGTAATTGTCTCAATTCCCTTCGGATTTTCAATCACTCTTGGGTCCGCCACTAAAAATCCGGAAACATCTGTCCAGTTTTCGTACACGTCTACTTTGGCTGCTTTTGCAACAATAGAACCTGTCACGTCAGAACCGCCTCTTGAGAATGTTTTAATGGTTCCATCCAGTTTTGCACCATAAAATCCAGGCACAACTGCTCTTTCACAGTTTTTAAGACGCTCACTGAGCACTTCGTTTGTCTTATCCGCCATAAAGTTTCCATCGTTATCGAAAAAGATAACTTCCGCTGCATCAATAAACTCATAACCCAGATAATTTGCCATGATAATACTGTTCAAATACTCACCACGGCTTGCCGCATAGTTTTCTCCGGCTTTCTTCTTGAAATCAGCCTTTACTTTTTCAAACTCTTTTTCCAGCGACAAATCCAGTTTTAATCCATCGATAATCTCCTGATATCTTACTTTGATTGCTTCCAGCTCTTTATCAAAGTTTTTTCCGGATTCTGCAAGTGCATACGCACTATAAAGCATATCGGTTACTTTCGTATCTTTACTGTTTCTTTTTCCCGGTGCTGAAGGAACAACATAACATCTGTCTTTGTCAGAACGTATAATTGCTCCCACTTTCTCAAACTGCTCTGCGCTTGCCAATGAGCTACCACCAAATTTGACAACTTTTTTCATATCTAAAAAATCTCCTCAAATATATTTATTATGCGAATAAAATATCAATCATCTCGCAGCCTCTATCCACTTTTTCGCCGTATTTAGCTGCATCTGCTTCCGTATATTCCCATGTCTGATCTAACTTCTGTGAAGAATCATAAAGCATGTACGGAACGCTATCTGATGTGTGTGTACGAACACGTACCGGCGTAGGGTGATCCGGGAGCACCAACATGCGGAACTCTTCTCCCGCCGCCTCAAGTTCACTCACAAGAGGTCCAATCACTTTCTCATCAATGTACTCTATCGCCTGCACTTTCCTTTCACAGCTTCCCTGATGACCCATCTCATCCGGTGCTTCGATATGAATATACACAAAATCATATCCGTCCTGTGTGAGCGCTTTTACAGCTGCATCTTTTTTTCCGGTATAATTGGTATGAAGTCCGCCATCTGCACCTTCCACCTGTGCATTATCCATACCGGCTCCAACCGCGATTCCCTTCAAAAGGTCTACTGCTGAAATCATGAGACCTTTCTTTCCTGTTTTTTCATAAAAGGAAGACAACATCGGTTTAGTACCTGCCCCCCAGAACCAGCAACAGTTAGCCGGATTTAATCCTTTTTTCTTACGCTCTACATTGATTGGGTGGTTTACTAAAATATCGTAACTTTTACGCATCATCTCGCGCAGAATCTCATCCTGCGGAAGGTACTGACCAATCACCTGTGTAAGAACATCGTGAGGCGGAGTCAACTCTACCACCTGTCCTTTGTCCCAAATCAGACAATGACGATAACTGGTTCCTACATAGAACTGATAACTTTCACTTTGAAGTTCTTTTTTTACTGCCTCTAACAATACGGCACATTCTTCTGTACTAATCTCGCTTGAGCTGTGGTCAATAATCGTTTTTTCTTCAAACGGAACATCATCTTCCGATATTGTAACAATATTACAACGAATTGCAATGTCCGTATCTTTCATCGGAATTCCAATGCTGAGCGCTTCCAGCGGAGATCTTCCTGAATAATAGATCTTTGGATCATATCCCATTACAGAGAGGTTGGCTGTATCACTTCCCGGTTTCATTCCATCCGGAATCGTGTGAACCATTCCGATTCTGCTCATTTTGCTGAGTCTGTCAAGATTTGGTGTCTTGGCATAAGCAAGTGGTGTCTTACCACCGAGTGCTTCTAACGGTTCATCTGCCATACCATCTTCCAGTACAATCACATATTTCATATTTTTGCCTACTTTCTATTCTTCCACACGGATACGACTTAAAACCTGTCCTACCTGTGCGCTCTTTTCATTAAATTCTTTTTCACTCATTTTCTGTGTAAAGAAGCCTTTTTCTCCAGCCACACCTGCTTCTACTAATTCAATTTCACCGAATACTTCCTGTGCTTTTGCAAAATCAGCCTCAGAAACACGTACAAAGAAACGCTTTACTGAATCTTCCATGCTGGATAATGTAAGCTCTTCTGCATCCCAGAAACAGAATACCGTTTTTCCGATATGTTTTACGCAATCAATAATATCAGAAACTACCGCACTGGCTGTCGGAAGTTTTCCTGCTCCCGCACCATAGTACATTGTATTTCCAAGTGTATTTCCATGCACAAGAATTCCGTTGAATACATCATTCACATTGAAAAGAGGATTGCTTGGATTAATCATACAAGGTGTTACCATAGCGAAATATTTGCCATCTACTTCCTTACTCATTGCAAGAAGCTTGATGGTCCATCCTGCTTTTTTAGCATATGTAAAATCTGTTGTTGTAATCTTTGTAATACCTTCTGTATAGATATGTTCAAAATTTACTGTCTTTCCGTATACAAGCGATGAAAGAATCGCAATTTTACGACATGCATCATATCCTTCCACATCCGCTTCCGGATTTCTTTCTGCATACCCCTTTTCTTGGGCTTCTTTTAATACAACATCAAAATCAGATCCTTCTCTTTCCATCTTCGTTAAGATGTAGTTGGTTGTTCCATTGAGAATACCTGTGATACCATCCACGCGTTCCGGTGTCAGAGACGCATTGAGCGGACGAATAATCGGAATACCGCCACCTACACTCGCTTCAAACATGTAGTTACATTTATTCTCTCTTGCAATCTGAAGAAGCTCTGCACCGTGTTTTGCCACGAGCTCTTTATTTGATGTACACACACTCTTTCCTGATAAAAGAGCACGCTTTGTAAATGAATAAGCCGGCTCTACTCCTCCCATGGCTTCTGCAATAACTGTCACTTCCGGATCATTTAAAATAACTTCCACATCATGTACCACTAAATTTTCATACGGGTCACCCGGAAAATCACGAAGATCGAGGATGTATTTTACATCAATCTCATTTCCTGCTTTTTTATTTACCATATCCTGATTTGTCTTAATTACTTCTACGATACCACTTCCTACTGTACCATATCCTAATACTGCTACTTTTACCATATCATTTACTCCTTAGCTATTATTTTCACGTAGTGAACACCTTTTTGTTTTTCCATCGCATCTACCATCTTAGATACATCCTCCGTCGTCGGAAGAACCTGTACACTGATACTCAGCGACGCAATCCCACTGATCGGTATACTCTGATGAATGGTCAGAATATTTGCACCAAACGATGCAATGGTCTTAAGCACATCCGAAAGCAATCCCGGCTCATCATCCATTTGAACGGTTAATGTGATTGTCGTGCCGTTGGCCGTATCATGAAACGGAAAGATATCCTCTTTATACTTATAAAAAGAACTTCGACTGATCCCGACTCTGTCTACTGCCTCTTGTACAGAAATGTTTCGCCCTGAATCAATCAGACGTTTTGCCTCAACCACCTTCAATAGCACTTCCGGCAATGCTTTCTGCTTCACCACGAAATATTCGGTTGTCTGTTTCATTTCATCACCTCATGTCTGCGGTACAAAAACAGTTGTTTTTCTCTGTGCGTCACATGCGCACATTTGTTTGTCACCGAAAGATATCATAGCACAATCACCAAATATTAGCAAGCGTTTTTGTGTACTTTTATAGATACAAAAAAATCCCCCAACAAATATTTCTACCTGTTGGGGGATTCTATCATTTCATCCGGAATTCATTTAAAGAATCAAATAATACTTTAAATTATTTCACTTTCACTTTGAACTTGAATGTCTTCTTTCCAGATTTCACTGTAATTGTTGCAGTACCTTTCTTCTTACCTGTAATTACACCCTTGCTGTTTACAGTTGCAACTTTCTTGTTGCTTGTAGTGAATTTCACTTTATCCTTTGTAGTCATAGGTGTAACTTTAGCTGCAACTGTCAACTTCTTACCTTTCTTAAGGCTAACAGTCTTGCCTGATTTAATAGTATCACCAGTTACTTTATTTGTAACTTTAATCGTCTTAGTTACAACAGTAGCTTTCTGTACTTTAACAGTAATTGTAGCTGTTTTACCTTTTTCAGTAGTTGCAGTAATCTTTGCTGTACCAGCTTTCTTACCTGTAATCTTACCTTTGCTTGTTACAGAAACGATGTTCTTGTTTGATGATTCCCATTTAACAACCTTATCACCTGCAGCGATCTGGATGTCTTTTGCAAGAACGTCTGATGACTGTTTTACTTTCAGAGGTACTGATTTTACAGAGAATTTAGCAAAATATTTTGCATCTTCAGCTTTCTGTACTTCTGCTTTGTAAGTTGTTTCAGCATCTGTAAGAACCTTAACTGTTGCTGCATCAATCTTAGCTTTCTGCTCTGCTGTCAAAGCGTTGTAAGCTGCTCTTGCTGCATCAATTTTAGCTTTGCTTGCTGCATCTGTTGTAACTGTTCCGATTGCTTTAATCTTAGCTACTGCATCTGCTACAGTTGCTTCGTCTTTCTTAAGAGCTTCTTCTGCTGCTTTTTCAGCTGCTGCTTTCAGATCTGCATATTTCTTTTCTGCTGCGTAAAGAATATCAATCGCTTCCTGTGAAACATATGCTCTCTGAGCCACAGACAATTTACTAAATGCAGCTTTTGCAGCATCGATCTTAGCTTTGCTTGCATCATCATATGATACAGTACCGATTGCTCTGATTGCACCTTCTACCTGTTTTGCAAATGACTGATCCGGTTTTGCTACTTCTGTTTCTACAAGTACAGCTGTACCGTATACAGATGGGTTCTGGTATCCGTTACCGGATGCATCGTACCAGTTAGCAGTTCCGATTCTCTTGCCATCTTTTGCATCATTGATCTGTAAATCAATACCAACAAGTTCGCCGGCTTTTGCTTTTAATTCAGTCCATTTGATTGCAGCTTCAATTACATATCCGCCTTCTACTTCTTTTGTAGCAGAAGTGATGTATTCTTCCTTACATGAAGGGCCATTACAACTCTGTACATTTTTGTAGCTTACGCGATACTGTTTGTCATTGTTATCGAAAGAACCTGCTTTTTCATTCAACTCATCGATGAACAATTCCATTGAATCCTGTTCATGAGCCTGTGTATTTGCATCATCTAAATTAGCATCCTTTACATCCATTAAAACGTAAAGATTTTCTTCATCCCAGCTCACTTTTGCTGTTGCTGTTGCTTCTGTAGTAGCCTGTCTTACATTCAGTTCTACTGCATCAATTGCATCCCAGTCTGATTTATCACCATCCACACATGCAGTACCTTTTACGATCTCCATAAGTGGTTTGGTTGTCAGTTTTGCGTAGTACTTGCTTGTTTCAGCAGATGTTCCTTTTGTATCGTTATAAGGATAAGCTTTTCCATCTTTTACAACTACTACATCAAATCCGATTGTCTGATTTACTGCTAAATCTTTTACCGGAATATCAACTACTACTGTGTTATCTTCTAAATCTGCTGCAGCCACCTGTGCTACTTTAGCTGCACCAGTTGCATCTGTATCTGCATATACTGTGATTGTATCTGCAGCGCCAAGTGCTTTGCTTACAGAAATCTGAAGCTGCACTTTTCCGTCACTCCAGATTGGTTTGATTACAACCTTCGTATCAGCTGCTGCATATTCATACTCAGATGCATA
Organism: Lachnospiraceae bacterium; assembly: GCA_045588655.1. Lineage (GTDB taxonomy): Bacteria > Bacillota > Clostridia > Lachnospirales > Lachnospiraceae > SVFI01. The sequence goes on from JAZNEP010000014.1 coordinate 13,250, forward strand.
TGCAAAGTTCTGTGTATTTAAAGCAGCTACTTCTTGAATGTATGGCTCCAATTTATCTGCATCAACAAATGCCCAGTAAGCCGGTTTTGCTTTTAAGTCATCATCAAATAATAATGGGAACTGTGGTGTCTTTCCGTCTGCGGAACCACCTACGCTGTTTGAAGTCTTAAGCCAAGATGCAGCATCATGTGTACCCCAGATTGTGATGTTTTCTACATCACCCTTAAGGTCATCCGCATTTACTCTCTGTACCATCTCGAAGATTTCTCTATAACGATGTCCCTGTTTCATGGCTTCGCCTTTTAAATCTACTCCATCAAATCCCATGCTGGATTTAATATCAAGCTCTGTGATATGTACTACGTCAGCTACTGCTGCATATCTACGAGTTGCATTTTCGATTGTATCTAATGTAGGTGATGCCATATCATGGTGACCCTGCATACCTGCACCGAGTTTTCTGCCTGCGCCGATTACTTTTCTGATATCTGTCAAGTATTTTACAATAATGTCACATTTGGTTGGTGTACACTCATTGTAATCATTGTAGAACAAGATCATATCGTCATCGCCAAGTCCTGTGAGAACTTCGTCTGCATACTTGAATGCATTTGTAATATACTCCGTGCTATTTCCGTATACGCCCTTCCAATCACCGTTCTGTCTTGGAATACCTGAATCGTCTGCCGCTTCATTTACAACGTCCCAAGCATAGAATAAGTCATTGCCATATTTTTCTGAGAAGTGTGTTAACACTTCTGTGATATACCATTTCATACGCTGGTTCATCACTTCCGGTGTAACGTATGCACCATCATTCTTGAATCCTTCTCTGAAGAACCAAGCAGGTGTCTGGCTATGCCATACAAGCACATGACCACGCACTTTGATGTTAGCTTTTCCAGCATTATTTGCTGAAACAACAGCATCCATCATTGCATCTGCATTTGTGAAGTTTAACTTAACATCTTCAATCTTATCTACACCAGGTTCAGCTGAACCAAGGATAGATTCCGGTTTCATTTCATTTTCGCATGTTACACTATTGTAATGTTTGTAAACCAGGTTCATTCTCTCCTGATCTCCAAGAGCTCCTACAGGAACTGCAACACCCATAGAGATACCTGTGTCTTTCACTGCATCATATAAAGATGGAATACCTTCTTCAATAAAGTAATTCTCTTTTCCTGTTTTAGAGAATGTAAATGTAACACCAGAAAGTACTGCTTTTATAGTACCGATCTGCTCAGCTGTATAATTGTTAGTATTATAACATGACATGATAGCTACATATGCAAGATCTTCACCGTTTGCCTTTTTATAGATTTCCTCAAAATTACTGATTTCCGGATTTCCATAACTTGCAAAAAGTTCACCCTCTCCTGCATCCTTTTGAGCCTGTGTTAACACTTTAAATGCCAATAATCCAATACCATTTGCTGATACAGAATTACAGCTTACTGACTCTACATCAAAACTAACTTTTTCTAATGATTTCGCATTAACAGTTCTTGGAATTTTAACATAAAGAGTTTTGTAGTTTGAGCCAAACTCAACTTCCATTTTTCCATCTACAGTGTTTGCGCTTACTTCCTGACCTTTAAAAGTCTCAAGATCGGTAATCGCATATGCTTCAGGTTCTGCTTTTTTAATTTTCTCCTGAAGAGAAACACCTGTCACATTGAATGTTCCACGAACACTACTATCATTATCAGCACCATAGTTTGTACCCTGCTCAATGATACGAATTCTAACTTTTTCACCTGCAGAGAAAGTTGGTGTGAATTCACCTTCTACCTTCACCCATTCACCAGGTGTGATATCGGTTTTCACGCAGTTGTTGTCAAGCACTCCTGTTGAGTAACTTCCCCAATAAGTACCAGCTCCTGCAAAAGGTCCGAAGCAAACCTCTCTCTTTCCTGCCGGTGCATCTTTGTAATCTTCTGCGTCTAACATAACATAGAACGAATATTTATATGTTGTGCCGGATTTAACAACATCTGTGATATCCTGCTGGAAACACTCTCCATTACCGGATTTATCATCCGTTCTTTTTGAAATAGAAGCATAAGTCTTTACTTCATCAAAAATAGCTTTTTCAGCAGTATGTGCTGTCAAGGTGGCTCCACCTTTACCATCCTGCCAGCTTGCTAATTCAGCATCTTCAAAGTTAGGATCTTTGATTAAGTTATCGCCGTATACATACTCTGAAGCACCTTCGAATGTGATTTTCACATCATCCAGTAGATAATCTGCTTTACCTGTACCTGTTGAAAAATAGAGAGCTGAAGCTCCTGCCGGGATTTCGAACGTTTTTTCTAACAGTACCCATTCATCAGCAGAAGTAGTCTGCACATTATGCATCCAATTCCAGTAATCTTTTCCATCACTTCCTACTCCTGTAATCTCACATACTACATCTTTGTCTTCTGTTTTCACATAAGCCTGTAACGTAGCTGTCATGCCGACATAATCTGATACGCCATACGCATACGAGTACCAATTTGCTCCTCGATTAGAGAGTTTCAATGCCTTTCCGCCTTCACGCCCTTCGTCCACGACTTCGATTTTCGGATTATCCTGAACACCCTCACTTCTTACAAATCCTGCATACTTACCATCCTCGAAATCTTCTTGGATAGTAGCTGCGATTTCTGCTGCCTGTGCATCTACTGCCGGAATTGCTGCTCCACTGAGCATTCCGCCGATCAAAGCTGCACAAAGCGTCATTGAAAGAAATCTCTTTCCTTCTTTCCAAACTTTAAGTTTGATACCTTTCATTATTGCCTCCTTCTCTTTCTGCTTACATCCTTTCTCAGTGTGCTTGTCCTTATCGGTTGCTCATCCGGCGAAAAGAGCAAAAAATAATTCCAAATCACATTGGAAAGTGGTAGCCATATTGCATGAATCATGCAATGTAACTCTCCCATACAGAGTTGGACTTATTATATCACAACGCATTTTGGACTAACATAGTGAGAAATCACAGAATAACCTTTGGCAAATTATACATTTTTAACATACATCTGTTTTTGCCTCTGTAATTATTGGTTGTTTTCCACATTTTTACCTTACATTCCCCCAGCATTCTTTGTGTATATTTCACAAACCCTCTACCAGAAATTGTCATAAAAAGTCGTCTGATTGTACAATGATACTACGTATTTTTGTCAGCAAAAAAAAGACTCCGTTTTCACTTCTTTTAAAAACGGAGTCTTTCTATCATTTTCTGCTGTTTAACCGTCAAAATTTGTCCCAATTGACTTGATTGGTCAAATTAGTTTAACGGGTACTTTTTGGTCAGTTCTGCAACAATCGCTGCTGCCTCTTCCACTTTCTCTTCGCCGCCTTTGATTACCAGCGCGATTGCTTCTGCAATCTTATCCATATCTTCTGTGTTCATACCACGTGATGTCACAGCCGGAGTTCCAAGACGGATACCACTTGTTACAAATGGTGACTGCGGATCATTTGGAATTGTATTTTTATTTGCTGTGATATGAGCCTGATCTAACAATTTTTCTACTGCTTTACCTGTTAAGCCAAAGTTTGTAAGATCAACAAGCATCAGGTGATTATCTGTACCGCCGGATACGATCTTGATACCTCTGTCCATAAGTCCTTTTGAAAGTGCCTGTGCATTGTCCACAACTGCTTTTCCATATGCTTTAAAGTCATCAGAAAGAGCCTCTTTGAAACAAACTGCTTTTGCAGCAATCACATGCATCAGCGGTCCACCCTGGATTCCCGGGAAGATTGCTTTGTTAAAGTTAAATTTATCTGCTGCTTCCTGGTTACAGAGAATAAGTCCTCCACGTGGTCCGCGAAGTGTCTTATGTGTCGTAGTTGTCACAACATCCGCATACGGAATCGGGCTTTCATGCATACCTGTTGCCACAAGACCCGCAATGTGCGCCATATCTACCATAAGTACTGCACCTACTTCATCTGCGATTTCACGGAATTTCTTAAAATCAATCTTTCTCGCATAAGCAGATGCTCCTGCAATAATCATTTTTGGTTTGCACTCAAGTGCGATTTCTCTAACTTTATCATAATCGATGAAGCCTTCGTCATTTACACCGTAAGGAACACAATTATAATATTTACCTGACATATTTACCGGTGATCCGTGCGACAAATGTCCGCCGTGATCCAAATTCATTCCCATGTATGTATCGCCCGGCTGCATTACAGCAAAGAACACTGCCATATTTGCCTGTGCGCCTGAATGTGGCTGTACATTTGCATAATCACATCCAAATAACTCCTTCGCTCTGTCTCTTGCAAGATCTTCCACTACGTCTACGCAATCACAGCCGCCATAATAACGTTTTGCCGGATATCCTTCCGCATATTTGTTGGTAAGAGGACTTCCCATAGCAGCCATAACTGCTTTACTTACCCAGTTTTCGGAAGCAATCAGCTCGATGTGCTCGTTCTGTCTCGCCTGCTCTGCCTCAATCGCCGCAGCAACTTCCGGGTCTACGTTTCTAACTTCATCTAAAGAATACATTTTCGTACCTCCCATATTTTTTAATATGATAATTAACACCGTATGCCTTACATTTGCATACACCTTGTCCGACATTATAACACATTTTCTTTTTAGTGAAAATGCTAATTTTTATATATTTTCATATTTACCAAATTTTAATACATATTTCTGTAGATACCCCTGATTCTTTGTGCTATTATGGTTAGGTATTTGTTTGAATTTTTTCAAGTTTTTAAGATTTATAAGATATTTTAAGATAAAGGATTCTGATTTGCTATGTCTATTATTACGAAAAAGCTATATTCCTTAATAAAATCATACGGCCATATGTCACTGCCCGTTTTATATGCAATATTTTATGTCAGCACTTTTACGTATCTGGAAAACAGACCGGTAAGTTATACGCACATTATAGAAATGAAGATTGATCGATATATTCCGTTTTGCGAGTATTTTATTATTCCATACTATCTGTGGTTTGTGTATATCGCTGCAACTGTCATTACCTTTATGTTCCTTGATCGAAAAGAATATTATCAGCTTTGTCTTACGCTTGGTCTGGGAATGACGGTTTTTCTTTTTGTATCCTATGTATATCCAAACGGGCTCAACATTCGCCCTACTACATTTGCACGCGATAATTTATTTGTGGACCTTGTGAAATTTCTTCACAAGTCGGACACTTCGACCAATGTTCTTCCAAGCATCCATTGCTACAATTCCATCGTGGCCAATGCGGCCATTTGGAAAAACCGTATTCTCGGGCAAAACAAATTGATCCGGTACGGCTCACTGATTTTCAGTACTTCCGTTCTTCTCTCGACACTGTTTTTGAAACAGCATTCATTCATGGATTTATTGACAGCGATTCTTATGTTTATTGTGTTTTATGCACCTATTTACATGCTCCCGTCCTTACAGAGCAAGAAAGTGCATGCAACTTCATAGGCCTGTTTTGATACCTGTTTTTGTTCCCGGAGGTCTCTCCATTTATCCGGACTCACTTCCGGGGACGCTTCTAATTTCACTTCTTGGTACGCTTTAGGGTCCCCCTCACTTAATAAATCAACCTTTACTAATTCATTAAGTTCTCTTACCCATTTCATCAATTGCGAAAATTCCGAATACGTTTCTAAAATTATTTTCTCACCGGCTTTGTCTTCCTGCTCACAAATCGCTATGATCTCAAGTGTCAGCATCAACTGGCCGTCAATATCCGATGCCTCCATCAATATATCCGGTCTGTTTTGAAGCGCCCGGCGCATATATTGGCCGGCGCCGACATAATCTTTTTGTGCAAAATACTCTGCCAGCTTCTGTTTTACTTCTTTTGTCTCCACTTTCTCCTGCGGCATTCCAACTTTGCATTCAAGAACCTTTAAGCCGTGGTGCTGCACATAAACCAAAAGTAAAATTTCTGAAACAAAACCAAATACCCGTTTTCTATAATTGTCATAGTTCTCTATGTCAATTCTCTCTTTGACACGAAACAAAATATCAAACAGCCACTTGGCGTAAGCATCAAACAGTTCTTTCTTACAAACAATCATATTCCCAAAATATGTTCGGTTCCCGTGCACAATGCGTTCAAAATCCCCCGCATACTCCGGGTATATCTCTTTTATGACATTCCCTGTTTCAATTAAATCCTTCACATGATGATTGGCCGCATATCCATCGTAATAGGAATTGTTCAAAACCACCTGCTTGGTCGTGACAAGATCATAGTCGCAAAGAAGCTTGTCATACTCTTTTTCTGTGATAACTCTTCCATCCTCGTGGATTAAAAATCTGCGATAATGACACAGCCCCACATTGCCATCCGTTAAAAAGTTTTTCCAAACCCAGTACATCCCCGTCAGCTCACTGAAATAAGGATTCCATTCAGAAATGGAATCCCCTGTATCATCTCCCATATAGCCAAGATCCTCTCTTAAGGCGCGCCCCACTTGGAGCGGAACAAACATCGGATCTTTCGGCGGATCAAACGCCTTGTGTGTCATTGTAAATATAATCGTACTCATCAGTTAAATTTCATAATCCTTTGCATAATCCAGTAAATACCTTCACAGAATTTGCGTCCGGCACTTCCCGGTAAGTTTAATGCATTACCCATAATTCCAAAACGCAGTTTCAAGAATACTTTCAAATTTTTAGTTCGAATATACTCCCAAAGCTCTTCCTTCTTTTCCAAAGCTTCCTGTGTGCGGGCACGTATCAACATAATGGATGAGACTGTCGTAATAATATCCAAATATTTAATCATATAGCGATATGCATTGCGATTGGACACTTTCGTCTGTGTCAAATAGTCAACCATCAATTTATTCACTTTAATCTGCTGATCAATGCGACCAATCATCACCTTTTCATTGACTGATTGATCCTCTCGTCCGATAAAATAGCGATAAAAATTGGTATCTATGTAGTACATTTTTTTTACATACGGTATCGGATAAAAAGCAAAAATATTATCTACATAAAACGTGTGCTCCGGAAGTCGGAGTCCGCACTCTTGAAGAAGTCTTGTTCTGTAAATAATCGAATGCATCAAAATGTACTCTGTCTTTTTAAAGCGACGAACCTGATCCCATGTAAAAACCTCATTTTTAGGAAGTGCACGCCTGAAAGAAACCACTTTCTTGTGCTTGGCACCTTGCTTTTCATATACATAATTGGCCAGGAGCATATCAATCTGCTCACCGGATACCACCAGTTCTTTTAGTGTGCGCAAAATTTCTTTATAGGACGATTCCTTCACCCAATCGTCACTGTCAACCACTTTAAAAAATAGTCCCGTTGCGTGTTCAATTCCTGCATTAACAGCAGATCCATGCCCACCGTTTTCTTTGTGAATGGCGCGGACAATTGATGGATATTTTTCTACATAAGCGTCTGCAATCTCTGCAGTCTTATCAGAAGATCCATCATTTACAATCAAAATTTCCACATCTTCGCCACCCACGAGCAAGGAGTCGACACAATGCTCCATGTATGCTGCAGAATTATAACACGGTATCGTAATTGTTAATAGTTTCATAATTCACATAACCTCAAAAAAATGTTCATTGCCAAGTTTGATATTAACATAGCGTGTAAACGCACGAAAAGCACTTGGAATCGGATATTGCGACTGCATCATCTCCGGTGTTACCAAAAAACCGGCTTGTGATACGCCACATGTTTTCTCAGAAGTATACCCTATATCCTCCACTTTTACAAGGAATCCTTTCATATGCCATTCTTTATGTGAAAAGATATGCACTGCCTGCTGTAGTTCTTTCACATAAAGTACATGATATCCCATTTTTTCAGCTTCGCACCTTATCTCTTCTTCCTCTAACCATCCATCAAACATCGGAAACTCAAACAAACCTGCCAGCAGCCCCTTGTTTGGTCGCTTACGGATCAGCGTTTTATCCCCATCTCTAAGTAGTAATACGGTTTTTTGTTCTATGGTTCTGGCTTTCTTTTTCTTTTTGTAGGGAATCTGTGCAATTTTATCCTGCTTTCTGGCTTCACACATAGTCGCCCAGGGACACTCTTCACAGCGCGGCGCTCCGTTTGGCAGACAGATGGTAGCTCCCAATTCCATTAATGCCTGGGTAAAATCTCCCGGTCTGTCTTTGGGTACGATGCCAAGAAGTTCTGACCGCATCTGCTTTTTAAACTTTTCACCGGAAATATCCGTATCATCTGCGGTGAGTCTCGTCATAATTCTAAGGACATTACCATCTACAGCTACCGCCGGTTTATTATATGCTATGGATGCGATTGCGCCTGCGGTATAGCTTCCGATTCCCGGAAGCTCCAACAGCTGCTCATATTCCTGCGGCATTTCACCCTGATATTTATCCATGATTTGATTGGCCGCTTTTTGCATATTTTTTACACGATTATAGTATCCAAGCCCCTCCCAAAGCTTAAGCAGCGAATCTTCCTCTGCTTTTGCCAGACTTTCAATATCCGGGAGCTCACGTACAAAGCGGTCAAAATATGGTTTGACCGCTTCCACTCTCGTCTGCTGAAGCATAATCTCAGAAACCCATATACGATACGGATTTTTGTTTTCTCTCCAGGGTAATATTCGTTTATTTTGATCGTACCATGCAAGCAATGGTGTAACAATGCTGTCTGTCATCATGCTTTCTACCAATCAATATATATCCTTTCTACTATTTTATGCAGAATTTTTATATGGCACTCTTGCTGAGGGTACTACCTCTGATGCCGCCTGCGTATGTACTGCCTGGTCATCAAAAAAGATATGGGCTCCAAACGCCTTAAGAAACTCTTTTTTAGGTACCCCTCCTAGGAAGAATGCTTCGTCCACGCGCACGTTCCATGCGCGCAATGTACGAATAACCCGCTCATGTGCCGGTGCACATCTGGCTGTCACAAGCGCTGTGCGAATCGGAACCTCATCTCCCGGAAACTCTTTCTGTAAATCTGATAAGAGTCTAAGGAACCCTGCAAACGGTCCTTCCTGCAATGGATTCCCGGCTTCCAGACGCTCATTTTCTTCAAACGCTTCCAGTCCTTGTCTTTGAAATATCTGTTCTGAATCATCAGAAAAGATCACTGCGTCTCCATCAAAAGCAATGCGAATCTGGGTCGGAACCTGATCGTTACTATAGGTATGTATTCCATCACTGCATATGATTCCTGCCGCAATACCACAATCAATCGCACTCTGCACATCATCCTCGTGCGCAGACAAAAACAAATCGGTATGGAATGCTTCTAAATATGGTGCAAGTGATGATCCTGAAGCGAGCACCGCTCTCGTAATCGGGAGTCCGTACTCTCGAATTGAATAAAACACTCTAAGTGATGTATCTGCACTATTTCTTGACATAATAATGACTTCCACCCTGTCCTCATGACCCTTTAGCTGATTTAAATTCAGAAGCGCACGTATCAGCGCAAATCCGGGACCCGGTTTTAAACAATCATTTTCATGCTCTATCTGGTAACTCCGGTACGCCTCCACACCTTTTGACTCAAATATCTCATTTTCGACGCTAAGGTCAAACAAGGCTCTGGAACTAACACCTATCACCAGTTTTTCTTTTAAACTAACAGCCATGCTTTCTCCTCCTTTTCATTTCACCTGTCGGAAGAGAACAAAATCCGTCTGTTGTACAACACTTCGTATTTTTGTATCAAATATTAATATCTCTGCTTTTCAAATTTCTGTTTCATAAGAAGGCAGTTTTTAAGTTCCTGGTATCTTTGTTCTACCGGTCCCTCATTTATCTCCACATCTGTTACAACCGCCATCGTATTAATCATGTCATCTGTAATCCTATGATGCAAAGATGCTAAAATGTTCAGCCGTGCATCCACTGTTTCTGCTTCCAAATATTCAAGCACTCCTGCATCCAGCTCCTGACAGGCTTGTGGTTCTTCTGACGACTTCACTTTGACATTGTTTTCTTCCTGCTCCTGTGGATTCACTTTGACATTGCTTTCTGCCTGCTCCTGCGGATTCACTTTTTCAAACCGATACTGCTGCTCACAGTCGGGATATTTCTTTTTGTCTGTCTCGCTCATAAACATATCAAGCTTTCTGACATATACTTTATAATCACCATACAACGCCTGATATACCACGCATACACTTCCATCCTCTGAATCCGTCGCAAGCGTAAGAATCTGATACATTTTTCCTTTAAAATGTCTGTACACTTCAAATGGTCTTGGATTATCTCTCATTTATACTCACCTTTCTCTTACGAGTCTTTCGTAATCTCAAATCTACAAATAAGTATAACCCGTTTTTGACCGAATGTCATGCGGATTTTATCCTCTCCCTTTTGACAATTCCTTCCAAGCCGTTTTATTTGTTGTTCTATTTGTTATTATTTTAGTTTCATCTATTATAAGAAACTTCTACACTGTATACTGCTCCATACGGCGTCACCACTTTACATTCCTCAATTTCATCCATCATTTTCGCCACATCTTCCCTCTCAAGCAGTCGTATTTTTCCGTTGTAGATTTGCATACTATACTCTCTCTCTTCTTCCAGTGACACCATTCTTGTCATCGTAAGACCGCTATTGACACAGCCATATTTTTGAAGAACTTCCTGAACCTGCTTCTTATACTGTTGCTCCGCTTGTGCGTATCTGCTGTTATCAAACAATACCGCCTCTCGCGTGCGACTTTTCACCTGCGTGGACATTATCATGGCAAAAGCGGCCCCCAATAAAATGACCACCATGAGGTAAAGCATTAAGTCTCTCTTTTTGATTTTATTCATAAGAATCGCTCCTTTCCGTATACAGGATTGCTGTTTTTCGTTTTGTTGAGTAAATTTTAGTATATATGCTGTCCGTTTTTATGGACTTTTTGATACTGACACAAAAAAAATCCCAGCTTATCGATGGGATTTTTATAAGAGTTCACTTATGAAATTAACATGCGTGATATTTTATTTCGATGCTTTCTATTCGCCTATTTTGGATACACCAGATGTGCTTCATCTATTTTGTACAATGTATTTTTCAAATATTTATCAGCAATATAATTTGCCATTCCAAGATTCATATCCAGATAATTTCCGCAATCTTTTGCAGACGCCCCCGGTACTTCATCCTTGAAATCGCGAATAAACTCAAACATGCTTATCATGCGCTCCACAATGTCAGATGATGCGTAGTCGCCTGCCAAAAGCAGATAAAAGCCTGTCCGACATCCCATTGGACCAAAATAAATCACCTTGTCTTTTATTTCGCAGTTGCGAAGGTATGTAGCTCCCAAATGCTCGATGGTGTGAATTTCTGCCGTGTTCATCACAGGCTCATCATTTGGGGATGTAATTCTTAAGTCAAATGTTGTAATAACCTGATCTGCCACATTATCCTTTCTTGAAACGTACACTCCCGGTTCCAGTTTTATGTGGTCGATTGTAAAGCTTGCTATCTTTTCCATGAAAGTCCTCCTGCTCATATACTAATGTTCTTCTTTTGCCTAAACTGCATAAATCGAATTCCTGTAACCATCCTAACAAATGACATTGTTTTTTTCAAGTCAAGTGATTGACAGAACGATTGATTTTTTCTTATTATAATAAACAAATTATATGAAACAAAACAGAAAGACAAAATCTGGTCTTTCTGCAATATTTTTAACATCAAATAAGAAAGCGGTAATGACAATGGAACAAATAACAAACAAACCTATCAATTCTACCCGCCCTGCTTTGATTCAGGGCGCCATGGACAGCGAAATTTGTGTTCTGATTAATCAGCTTGAACATGTAAGAAAAGAAGAAAAGTGCGGATTTCCTTTCTACATCGGTTCTCTCAATGGACATCCTGTCATTGTACAAAAAACGTTTATGGGCATGACAAATGCAGCCGCAGCAACCATTCTTGCCATCGAACATTATTCTCCTGCTTTTGTAATAAACCAGGGAATCTGTGGCGGCCATTCTCCTAAGCTTCACCGCGGAGATGTTTTGCTGGGTCGGGATATCATTAATTATGCGAATTATAAAATTGGCGAAACCGATTCTGACAATCCGCTTGACGGATGTGAGGCCATTGGTCTTGAGCCCATTTTCCCTATGAACGAAAAAAAAATAAAGCTTTTCCACAGTGATGAAAAGCTTTTATCGATTGCTCAAAAATGTATCCCGCCGGAGGGATGCAAGAAAATCATGTGCGGTACCATTGCTTCTGCAGACGCTTGGACAGATCGAAAAGATCTCATAAAACTCATGCACGAAACTTTCCACACCTGCGGGGAAGATATGGAGACCGCATCGGCCGCGCAACTGTGCCATTCCTTTGGCATACCATTTCTCAGTATCCGCATGCTGTCAAACTCCTTGGTTCAGGATGAGGATTACGATGAAACTGTCGCGGACCATCTGCAGGAATATTCCCGGCGTGTATTAACTGATATCCTGACAAATCACTAATGTTTGTCAGGATATCATAGCCTCTATCTCTTCTTGCGAAATGACACCGGTTGCTTTCTTTACCACTTCGCCGTTTTTTATTACTACAAGTGTCGGAATACTCATAATATTGTACTGTGACGCCAGCTCAGACTGCTCATCTACATTTACCTTACCGACTACCACATCTGAATGGTCGGCTGAAAATTTTTCTATAATGGGAGTGAACATGCGACACGGTCCACACCAGGTCGCCCAAAAATCAAGAACTACTGTCTTTTCCGCTTTTAAAACTTCCTTTTCAAAATTTTCCAATGTAACCGTAATCACCATATCACGTCTCTCCTTCCCGACTATGTACGCTTAGTATTCCTCCACACACAAATCTTATTCACGCTTTACTATTTATAGTTTTTCCCTACAGAAATAACAATTGTACTTTGACGCATTGTCATGCTGTGGTACCAGATTTTCTGCGTTACAATAAGAGCAATAAACCATTCTCTTACCTTTCGGTATACTGCTGCCAATCTCGTACTTCATCGCATAATTATGATGTCCGTAATGCTTTTTATTTTCTATTTGGCGCAACTGTTTCTCACGCTGATGCTCTCTCTCATCCGCCTTCGCCTTAGCATCCAAAAGCTCTGTGGTGCTCATTTGTTCGCTTTTTACCGATTGCACGCTTGGTCTCGGCGCCGGCTGTGTTGTTACCTGTGTTGTCACCTGCGTTACTGCCTTGCGCTGCGGATTGTCTTTAAACGCATAATCCGTCTCATCCGTACTACGCTTTCTCGGTACATTTGGTTTGGTTCCCTTGTTCTTTCCCCTGTTTGTAATTTTCATTACAATGACTATAAGGAAAAAGACCCAAAAAATACTATACATGTCTACTTACCTTCCTTATTTATTGACTAAATCGAATCAGAAGAAGCTCCACAGCCAAGACGTCTGTCATCTTTCCTGTTTTTACACTCTCTTCCGCTTCCACACATTCTTCCATTGCGCTTCGCAAATCTTCGCTTTTAAACTTTGCTGACTGCGCCATATATTTTGAAGCGATAAATGGTGCGAGCGAAAGCTTGCTTCCGATGGACTTATTATCATACCCTTTCCCTCGAAGAAGCTTTGTCTGATATAAGAGATGAAACTGCCTTGTAATCAAAAAAAGAATTCTCATCGGCGGTTCTTTCAACGCAATCAAATCATAATACAAATCCAGTGCCTCGCGCTGTCTCTTTGTCGCTACCATCTCAATCATATCAAAAATACGGTTATTGATTTGTCTTGTGCATACCGCATCGACATCCGCCTGCACTATATCTTCTTTCTCCAGCGTATAGCAGAGTAATTTTTCCAGCTCGCTCGAAATATTTTCCATGTCAGTTCCGGTACGTTCCAAAAATTCATCCAATGCTCTCTGGGTAATCTGCTTGCCTTCCTTTTGAATCATCCCCAGAATCCAGCGCTTTAAAACCGCTTCATCCTGTGAGGCAAACTCTGCTGCATAGCCTTGATCCTTACATACTTTAAATAGTTTCCCCCTCTTATCCACCTGTTCTTCCACAAAAATGAAAACGGTAGTTTCGGGAATTTCTTTCAGATAATCCGCCAGCTTATCCTGCGCATTTTTAAAGAAACCACTATTCTCTACAACAATCAAACGGTGTTCTGACAAAAAGGGCATTGTCTCTCCCAAATCAATCAGTTTTTCCAAAACCGTGTCTTTCCCCTCGAAATAGTGATAGTTCATCGTATCTTCCGGGTCAGCCAATGCCTTGGTTAAACGGTCCCTGTATTGTTTTCGCAGATAATCCTCTTCGCCATACAAGAGATAGATCTGCTTAAATTGCTTCTCTTTGATATCCCTTGCAATCTTCTGCATAATACACCTGCTCTTTTCGCTTCACTAATTCTGCTCTGTCGTTTCTTTCAACAACTGCAGCTGCTTAAATGTTCCTTCTATCACCTGTGAGAATCCATTTAAGCTATCATATATGTTATCCATGTTTTCTTTTCCCGCCTGTGATCCGGCAGAAACTTCTTCCGATGCTGCTGATAATGTAGAAATACTATCTACAATCTGTTTATTGGCAACCAGCACTCTTCTTACCTGGTGTCCCATGTTGTTCATGCCTGTTTCCAATTCCAACATACCACTCTCTACCGCGGTGAAGTTAGTCGTCACTTCCTCCACTTTCTGACGCTGCGCAACAATACTGTCTACCGACTCCTGAAGTCCTTTTCTGGTTTCATTTGTAACTGCATTCAGTTCTTCAATAATATCTGTAATCTGTCCGGTAGAAACTTTTGTCTGCTCTGCCAAATCACGAATCTGGTCTGCAACCACCGCAAATCCTTTTCCTAATTCACCTGCTCTTGCAGCCTCAATACTTGCATTTAAGGCCAGCATATTGGTCTGTGATGAGATGTGCATGATCGTTTCGATAATGTTGGAAACCTTCTGCACATTTTCTACCAACTGGCTAACTGTATCAGAGATTATCTCCGTATTTCGATCCACTTGCTGTGAGCGTTCCTGCAATTCATCTGCATTCTGCTTACCACTAATAATCACATCCTTCAAATTTGCAGTGATATCTTTTGCCTCCATTGCAGAACCATTTGCTTTTTCCAGTCTCTCCTGGATCTGTTCTGTCATATCAGCCTGCTGACTTACTGCCTTTGCCGTCTCCTCTGAGCTAGCGGCAATGGTTTCCATAGAAGAATGCGCAGAGTCCATTGAAATATTAATCTCGCTCAGCTCAGCAACTACGTCACGGAAATCCGTATTCAGTTTTTCTACAATCTGAGCCACCATTTTTGCAACTTCGTTTCGACGCTCTGCTTCTTTTATAATCACTTCTTGATCTTCTTGACTAAAGTCAATTAAGAGATTAATCGCACGCCAGGACGCAAATATCGCAACAAACATACCTAAGGTAGCCACACTGGCAAAACCAACCGCTTCCACGTCGGATCGAATCATCAGGCATTTTATCACGCATATGATAAACGAAGCCACACATCCAACCACTACCAATGGCGCATTTAAGTAAATCATAAAGCCTACCACTGCCGGGAATGCCATTACCAACGTTCCTGCACCGTTTCCAAAAACAAGTGTGGTATAAGCCACCAAAAACGTCAACGCCATACCGATTGCGGCCATCTTCCTCTCACTAAAAAGTTTTAAAATAATACCATTTACTATAATAACCCCGACATAAACTGCACATCTGATATAAGCATTTACTGCTAACGCGCCTTTCATCACATTACTTATGTCGATTCCTACATATATCAAATAGGAAAATGTTAAAATTACCATGAGTGTTTTGTTCGTACGACGATACTGTTCCGCTGTAATTTCCTTTTTTTTCAATTTCATAAGCAAGCCCTTCTCTCTCGTTTTTTGTTTACCCCAATTCACGTCATATTTACGAATTCCCATATGTAAATCACTATATAAATTATATAATTTCAAGGTGTTAACTGTCAACTTGAACCGCACTTACTTTCCTATTATTTTAAGTATTTTTTTGTGTATCCATACACTTTCACTTCCTCCTCAATATCCAATGTAATTTGGCCATACTGCGGCGTTATCAGTACTGCACTTCCCGCTTCTTTGAGCCGCTCCAAAGTCTCCTTATGCGGATGCCCATAGCTGTTGTTTTTTCCACAAGATATCAGTGCCAGCTCAAACTGAAATTTTTCTAATAATGCAGCACTCGTGGATGTCCTTGCTCCGTGATGTGCCACTTTCAGACACTGAATTTTTCCTATGTCAAGTGCTTCCAATTGGCGGATGATCTCTGCATCACATGCCACTGAACTATCACCGGTTAACAGCATCGAAAACTCCCTTAATTTTGCAAGTAACACCATGGATTTATCATTTTCTTCTTGTACTGACAATTCCATGTCCGGATAAATGCAATAAAACTGCATATTCCCGCAAGTGATTTTGTCACCCGCTCTTATATATAGTATATTGCATCCCGCAATTTGAGCGAATTCTTTTATCTGTTCATACGTCTCATCCACCCCTGCATACTCGGTCAGACACAGCGTATCCACACGCACGCCTTCCTCTCTGCCATGTTCCAAAAGCTCAAGAATAGCCGAATAGTGATCTTCGTGGGCATGAGAAATAAAGGCAATATCCACTTTTGTAATTCCATGATATTTCAAAAACGGAAGCACGCGATAGGTTCCCACCTGCGAAACATCGCTACTTCCACCATCCATCAGAATGACTCTCCCGGTGTCATCCCTCATACAGATGCAATCTCCCTGCCCTACAGACAACATATCAATCCGGTCCGACCTATGAACCGGTAAAAAGAAGATTGAGATGCAAACCACCATGCAAAAAAGAACTACTGCCAATGAATTTTTTTCTGTTTTTTTCTGTTTTTCCCAACCCAACCAGAGGATTACCATAGCGTAATACAAAATCATCTGCCACACCGCCGGTCTTCCTGTAACAATCACCGCCCCCGGCAGTTTTTCTGACAAGAGACACAGCCATTCATACAAATCCAGCAGCTTATCCGGCAAAAACAACAAAAAAGAACAGCCCGGGATCAGTCCCGCAAATCCGCCAAGCAATATTAAACTCATGCAGGGCACAATAAGCAGATTCAGTAAAAAAGAATAGGGCGAAAATTGATAATAAAACCACAACAACAAAGGAAAAATTAAGACTTGAACACTAAAAGCGGAGAGAAGACTCGTTTGTATTTTTTGCCACGGGGAGCTCTTTCGGGCGCTTTTTAGATACCTCTGCAGCACAGGATTTATCACCGCCAGACCAAGAACTGCAAGATATGAAAATAAAAATCCAGCCTGTAAAATCATCCCCGGATCTTTTATCAACAAAATAAATGCCGAAAAGGCCATGGCTGTTTTTAGATCATAAGTCCGATTAAGCACATCGGCTAACATAAACAAAAGAAACATACAGGTGGCACGAAACGAGGAGGCACTAAATCCTGTTATAATTATGTAAACCACCACAAGAATCATTCCAACCACACAGCAAATTCGCGACGGAATATAACACTTTAAAAGCGCACGATAAAAAAACATCCCCACCAAGGAAATATGGAGTCCTGAAATCGCCAACACATGCGCAATTCCACTTTTCCTATACAAATCTTTGATCTCCGTATCCATCGCCGCTTTATCTCCCAACAACATAGCTGCCATAATACCCGCATTTTCCTCTCGCATATGTCTGTAAAACACATTAGACGCTTTTCGTTTTATGTTAACCACGCCTTCTTGAAATCGTTGATACTTATCCCCCTGCGTCATCACCACACCTTTCTGTATCCGAACATGATAGCCGATACTTGCATAATAATCCGCCGCATCAAACTGTCCGTCATTTTCCGCATGTTCATATGGGTGAAACGTTCCTTCTATGCACAGCCATCTCCCAATCGGATGTTCACGCATATTCTCGCTTTCTGCCATATAGCAGACTGCACCGATGCTTTCTTTTTCCTTTTCTATGGTAGGTGTTTGGGGCAAATTTGTTTTTGCATATGCTTTTGCGTATGTTGCTGAATTTGTAGTTGAATTTATATTTGAATTTATATTTGGGTTGGTTTTTGAATTTGAATTGGTTTTTGAATTTGTACCTGAATTTTCTGTACTGAACTGATAAATGATTTGAACATCACTAAGATAATAGATGAGACGATTGTTCTTCTTCTCTCTTTTTTGCAAGCAGCCCATGATCTGCACCCGGCTACCTGCTTGTATCTGCTGTTGCTTTTGCCGGTTTTGTAACGTCGCCAACGAAGAGCTTGGCGACATCACACACACCTGCAACAGAAACATAAGCAACGCAAAAGAGAAAACGAACAGACATAATGGTCTTTTCATATCCATATCGAAACTTTTTCTCCTTTTTTGTTTCTACTCCTTTATTTCTACTCCTTTATTTCCTCTACTAATTCCAGATTTCTGGTATATATCTCAGAAAGTGGCATTATTTCTCTATACATGATTTCATTTTCACCATTCACATAAAATTGCACTTTATTAATATTGCTAAGTTCTGCCAGTGAATTGGTTATGGAATAAATCGTCACCTCTGCGTTTGCATTTCCAACCTGGGTAAGAAAATTGGTGTCTAAGTTTACATAACACACGCCATCCCTCACCGTAACCGCGATGACCTTCGTTTCCGGATTTATGACAGAATATGCATTTTCTTCTTCCTGCACTCCCTTGATCAGCTGCTCCACTACTAATTTTTCCAGCGAAATATTACTGCTGTATACCACTTCTCTATTTACTTTTACCAGCTCATCTCCATCTTTATTGGCAAAATAAAGCACAAGGGAAGCAATTTCCTCTGTATTGATGACGTTTCCTGAATTATCAATAAATTGATCTGCCGTCATAACACCGATCGGAACACCACTTGCATTCAGCGGCGGATTTCCTTCCACCAGCAAGGTCACGTAATTTACTTCATCCAGCTGCGTCAGAGTACGCACAATCGCTGCTCTTGACAAGATCTCACCTGTTCTGGACAACTTGCTGTACTCATTGGAAAAATCAATGGTCACATTTCCCTCCGAAAAAATACAGCTATTTACTTTTAGGTAGTCCGGTATCGCCGGTCTGGAATCCGCATTTGGCGAAATACGCGCAAGCTCATCCACAAACAGCTTCACTAATTCTTCTGTGTTTTTTTCTGTTGTATATATCGTGCGTTCTACTACTTTTGTCTCTTCTTTATTTACTTCATAAATCATGTAGGGATCACCTTGTTTTTCTTTTTCTGACGCACTACATCCCATACAAAATACAGAAATCAGAAGAAACAATAATAGACACATGTGTATTTTTTTCATGTTACTGACTTCCTTTTCTTTCCTTACTTGCTGACATAAATAATCGGGATTTTTACGGTAATACATGTTCCTACTCCCACTTCGCTATCCACACGTATGGAACCACGGTGTTTCAAAATCGCATTTCTTGCAATCGCCAGTCCCAATCCGGTACCACCGATTTCTCTGGAGTGCGACTTGTCCACACGATAAAATCTTTCAAATACATGCTCTTGCGCGTCCTTTGGGATACCGATTCCGTTATCCTCAACTACAATAGTTGCAAACTGGTGATCCGCATCCAGAGACACTTTCACATAGCCATACTCGTTATTGTACTTAATCGCATTTTCCACAAAATTGGATAGTGCAAGCGTAAGCTTGACCTCATCTACTTCCGCTGTCACTTCTCTCTCGCTTTCATAAAGCACATCAATGTGACGCTGCTTTGCAATCGGACGAAGTCTTTTTAAAATCAGCTCAATCAGCTCATTCAGTACGATATTTTCAATGTTCATATCTGCTGCCGTCTTATCCATTTTTACGAGTGAAAGCAGATCATTGATGATTTTGTTTTCACGTTCTATCTCATCTGCGATATCTTCCATGAACTCCTTATACAGTTCCGCCGGAACATCCTCCTGTGCTAAAAGCGAATCCGCCAGTACTTTCATCGAAGTAATCGGGGTTTTCAGCTCATGTGACACGTTGGATACAAACTCCTGCCTTGACTCATCCAAGACTTTCATTCGTCCCAGAAGCTCGTTAAATGCGGTAATAATATGCTCTGTCTCTTCATAGTCCATGACACTGATCGGTTCGGTGTTAAATCCTGCTTTGGTCTCACGAATCGCCGCAGTGACACGTTCAAACGGTTTCACAAGTACCGTGGACAACAGCCATGCCAGCATCACCAGAAAAATCATGGCAAGAAGCTGCAGTGTCGTAGCCTGACCTCTTAATATTTCCACATTGGCAGCAATATTGTCCGTGGATACACTAGTTAACATAACTCCATTCGCCACAATATCTGTGAACTCATCCATTTCCTCTGACGAGTCCTCCTCATCCTGCGCCTTGTTACTCTTATTATCAATAATCGGAGTCGTTACTTCAATGTACTGATTATCTGCATCATAATTAGAAGAAGTCTGCCCTTTCAGACTGAGCATGACTTCTTCTGAAATAATTGTCTTTCCTTCACTGATTCCATAGGTATCTTTTATAATAGAACAATTCTGATCAATAATAATGACACGACCATCGTAAAGATCTGACAACATCGCAAGCTCTGCATTGATTACCTCAGAAGAGGTATCTTTCAAATAATTATATGTAATCAGATGATCCGCCAAAATTTTGAACTGATTTTGTACATCAACGATACGTACATTTACCGCACGATCTTCGTAATTTTGGAGAATCGCATATCTTAGCACCATCGTCGGTACAATACCAACAATCAGAATAATGAGAAAGATACGATATTTTAAGCTTCTAAGACCCGGTATTTTGTTTAAAATTTTGGTCAATCTGGTCTTCACTTTCTTTTCCTCGACTATCTGCTTTCTCTATCCCTCTCAGCCTTTAAAGAAATAACCCACACCCCATTTGGTATGTACATATTTCGGTTCGCTGGAATTGGTCTCGATTTTCTCACGCAATCTTCTGATATGCACATCCACCGTACGAACATCTCCCGGATAGTCTGCACCCCAGACAAGCGTCAATAATTTTTCTCTGCTATAAACCTTATTTGGATTTTTAGCAAGAAGCTCAAGTACATCAAACTCCTTCGCAGTAAGATTAATCTCTCTTCCTGCAATATAGACTCTTCTGTTTTCACATTCGATTGTCATTTCACCCGATACAATGCTATCACTCACGTTCTGTTTTGCATTATTTCTGCCTGTTCTACGAATGATGGCTTTGATTCTTGCTTTTACTTCCAAAATATTAAACGGCTTGGTTATGTAGTCATCCGCTCCGTATTCCAGTCCGAGAATCTTGTCCATATCCTCTCCCTTGGCTGTCAGCATAATAATCGGTACATTTGAAAACTCCCGAATCTGTTGACAAACCTCAAATCCTGTCAGTTTCGGAAGCATGACATCGAGCAGAATGATATCAAATTCTTGTTCTCTCGCATACGCCAATGCTTCTTCACCGTCGTAAGCACATGTCACTTCCATTCCATCCTGTTCCAGACTGAAACGGATACCTTTTACAATCAGCTTTTCATCGTCCACTACTAAAACCTTATTTGCCATCTTTCTCTCCCTTATTACACCTTAATCTTATCCTTTATTTTCTCAAACAGACCCTCTTTGATCCCCGGTACATTTTTAATCTCATCTATCGTTTGGAATAGGCCATGCTGCTGCCGATACTCCACAATACTTTGCGCTCTTACTTCACCAATTCCGGCTATGGTGCATAACTGTCCTACATCCGCCGTATTGATATTTACCTTTCCATCGCCCGCCATTTCTCCCTCTTGGCTGTCTGCGCCATCCACGTTTGCATGTTCTGCTAAGGCAAGCTCTTGTCTGCTTTGCTCCCATTCCTGTTTGGTGTATAAAACAATCATATCACCGTCTGCTACGGGAAGCGCCTGGTTTACCGCATCGACTGCCGCATCTTCCGTCATCCCCCCGGCCTTTTCCACCACCTCAAAGACACGTGAGCCGGATGGCATTTCGTATACGCCGGGATGTCGGATCGCACCGACAATCTGCACGTAAATATTTGGGGGTTCTGTCTGCGGCACTTGCGAATCATCTTCCTGCGACGCTGTGTCCTGCACCTGCGACAATTGCTCCTGCGGCGCTGCATCATATGCCGCTACATCCTGCGATGCTGTATCGTCTCTTACAATCTCTAAGTCATTTTGAGTGGTACAACCACACAGTAATAAGACTGTCAGAACCAGACAGCCCGTTAAAAAATACGTTTTTCTTTTGCTTTTTTGCATAACATAGTCTCCTTTTTTCAGAGCCCCTCTATGTCATTGCTTTTTCATTGTATGCCAAATATCCTTTTATAGCAAGAAATTTTTATTTCCATTTAAAGAGAATAATCCCTAAAATTGCTACGGCCATACCTATGATTTTCTGCATGGATATCTGCTGTTTTTCCACTCCAAACCATCCGAACACCTCAATCAGATATGCACTGATAATCTGCGCCACCACAATAAACATTACCGCTTTTGCAGGTCCCATCCGGTTCATACTGACAATCACCGTATAGGTGATGAATGCTCCGATTGCGCCGCCGCAAAGCAAATAGCGCGGACGTACCTGAAGCACCTGTGAAAAACCGGTCCGGTCTGTCAAAACCCAAGCCGCAAGACATACCAGCAGCGCCGTGAAATGTACAAACGCGGACGAAGTCCAAACCGACGAATTTTTCGTCACTTCCGTATTAAACACGCCTTGAAGACTCATTAATATTCCTGAAACTATCGCAATCAAAAAACCAATCATTCCATGACCTCCTGTTATAGATATCATATCCGAATGATTGGTTTTTATTCTGATCATTTATTGAAGCTGTTTTCGCATCTGCTCCTCAAGCTGCTTCATTTTAGAATCAGCATCTTCACCTTGCCAGATTTGTGTATAGGCAACTTCGAGCTGTACCCAGAAGTTACTTGCCTGCATAATTTTCGGCAAACTTGCGCTATCCGCGTAGGATTGCATTGCCTGATCCAGTTTTGCGTTGGTATACGCTACATCTTTTTTAGCCGCCAGCTTTCCTGTTCTTTCATACAAGGAAGCATCTACGCCACCGGTAAGATACGAAGCAAATTTATTTGCATCTTCTCTATGTTTTCCGTATCCATTTACCACTACCGTATTGGTCACGGAAAGTCCACGCGACTTTAGATTGCTACTGATATTCGGAATGGTCGTAACGCCGTATTCCCATGTAAAGGTTCCATCGGCTATCGCCTGTTCCATCTTTGCAATCGCATCGGTTGTCACGACTGTAAATAACGTTTTTCCTTTTATAAACTCATCCAAAACCATCTCATAATCGGTTGCATCCGCCTCGATGGAAAAGAACTGATTTAAGCTCTGGTACATCTGCATACAAGCAACCGACTGCTCATTGTAGATATTTAAAACGGACGAATCATCTCCCGTCTCGCCTCCGATATCCATATAATTTCCGGCAAAGAAATAATTGTAAAAAATATCAGATACATCCCACTTTAAAATGGATTCTAACCCTTCCGGTGCATCGTACTCGTCTGCGATTGCAAGAATATCATCAAATGTCTTCGGAATCAGATCCTCTGCCTGCACCGTCTTCTCTTCTGCCTTGGACTGAGCCATCGCCTCTAAATAGGACCGGTTATACAAAAAAAGCGCTGTTTCATAATAAAACGGATATGCTACCTTTTTATCCTGATAGGTCACTGCGTTTAAAGCCGTCTCAGAATAATAAGCGTCCGTCACCATATGATCCGGATCTGTAATTTCTGTTGCAAGTCCTGACATATACGCCTTCTCGAGACAATCATTACTAATCAGATAAACATCCGGATAAACCTCGTTCTCCATCGTCGCTTTATGAATCGACTCTAAATATTCAACCGCTGACACATGAGTCGGAACCACACGAATCTCCTCGTGGGTCTCCATATAATTCAGTGCACAGCTATTCATATAATCGGTTAACGCTTCATCTGTATACCATACATGTATGGTATCCTTTTCCGTTAGTGTGCCCTGTATCATCTCCGGCTGTTCTTGCAAGTTTACGCCCTGTAATCCCTGATAATACACCAGACACAACATCAGCAGTACAAGCACTACTGCTGTAAATCTACTTCTAAAACTCATGTTTTTTCCCTATCACTTTCCTAACAGGATGCCGCAAGACATGTATCCAAAATCGCAATCATCTCATCCACATCTTCTTTACAAATTACAAGCGGCGGAACAAAACGAATAATATTGGTACCTGCATTGATGAGAACCAGCCCTTTTTCCAGCGCTGCCTTGATAATCTCTGCCACCGGTTTGTCAAGGACAATTCCCTGTAACAGACCTACGCCACGGCGTGTCTGTACAAAATCATATTTTTCTACCAGCTCATCCAGACGCTTTGCAAGATAATCACCGACTTCTCTCACATTGGCAAGTACATTCTGCTCTTCAAACAAATCAAGTACTTTGTTTATTGCTGCGCAAACAAAAGGATTTCCACCGTAAGTAGAGCCATGGTCTCCTGCTACCAGCGAAGCCTGACCCACTTTCTCTGTCATCATAAATGCTCCGACCGGAACACCACAACCAAGTGCTTTTGCTGATGCCATCACGTCCGGTTTGATTCCGTAACGCTGCCATGCAAACATCTCACCACATCTTCCCATACCGCACTGTACTTCATCCAGCATGAGCAAAATATCTTTTTCATCACAAAGAGCACGTACTTTTTGCATGAACTCTTCTGTGGCCGGATAAATACCGCCTTCTCCCTGCACTGTTTCAAAAAGAATCGCACATGTCTTATCGGTCACCTGTGCAAGTACGCTGTCAAAATCATTGAGCTGTGCAAAACGAACGTTACCAATCATCGGCTCAAACGCTTCTCTGTAATGCGGATTTCCTGTCACAGAAAGTGCTCCCATCGTACGTCCGTGGAACGAATGCTCCATCGCGATAATCTCATGATCCGTACTTCCATCTTTGGTATATGCATATTTTCTTGCGGTCTTAATCATACCCTCAAGCGCTTCCGCACCACTGTTTGTAAAAAAGATACGATCCATTCCGGATACTTTTTTTAGTTTCTTCGCTGCTTCCACCGCCGGAACATTGTAGTAATAATTGGAAGTGTGCAACAGCTTATCAATCTGCGCTTTGAGTGCGTCATTATATGCCTTGTTATTATAACCGAGCGCAAACACTGCAATACCCGATACAAAATCCAAATATTCTTTTCCCTCTATATCATACAAATGTACGCCGTCACCGTGATCAAATACAATCGGATAACGATTATAGGTATGAAGCAAATCATTTTCTGCCTGTCCGATATATTCCTGCATTGTCATCATATCGTCTCTCCCTCCTCTTTAATAATGGCTGTACCGATTCCTTCATTTGTAAAGATTTCAAGCAGTAAGCAATGAGCAATTCTTCCGTCCAAAATATGTACTCTTCCCACTCCGTTTTTTACTGCATCCGTACAGTTGTTTAATTTCGGAAGCATTCCGCCACCGATACATCCCTCTTCAATGAGCTGATCCGCAGCCGATACTGTCAGGCGCGAAATAAAGCTTGATTTATCATTGATATCTCTGTAAAGTCCCTCAATATCGGTCAGGAAAGCAAGCTTTTCTGCACCGACTGCTTTTGCAATCGCGCAAGCTGCATCGTCTGCATTGATATTGTATGTTTCAAAATTATCATCGATACCGATTGGAGCTACAATCGGGAGATAGTCATTCTCAAGAAGATCAAACAATATCTTTGGATTTACGGTTCTCACATCTCCCACATATCCAATGTCTTCTCCGTTAGAATATTTTTTGTCCACATGAAGCAAATCACCGTCTTTACCGCTGATACCAATCGCTTTCACACCAAGCTCTTCCACCATGGTTACCAGACGCTTATTTACCTTGGACAATACCATTTCCGCGATTTCCATGGTCTCTTCATCTGTCACTCGAAGTCCGTTGACAAACTTTGCTTCTTTTCCGACTTTGGCTACCCAGTTGCTGATTTCCTTACCGCCACCATGCACAATAATCGGTTTAAAACCAACGAGTTTTAAAAGGGTAACATCTTTGATTACATTTCTCTGCAGCTCCGGATTGGCCATCGCGCTTCCGCCGTATTTTACCACAATGATGCGGCGATTAAACTGCTGTATATATGGAAGTGCTTCGATGAGTACTTCCGCTTTTGCCATGATCTGATTCATATCTTTTTTGTCCATAATATCCTCTTTTCTTTCTTCTCTTTTATTCTCTTTATTCACTTAAATAGGTACTTGGTTACTGGTTAAACTCCACAATATTTTCTGTATTGAGCGTAAAATCATAATAATTCAGATCTTCCCGCTTTGTCCAGCCTATCTCTTTCCAAAATGCATTTCCGATATCATTTGCCGTAAAAGCAATCAGCGAAACTTTATTGATTTCTTCCTTATGTAATGCATTCATACAAAATACTACCATCTCTTTCCCGATTCCTCTCAACCGGTACTGCGGATCAACACAAACATGATACAGACACCCTCTTCGACCGTCATGTCCGCAAAGAATCGCTCCGACAATCTTTCCGTCTTCCTCTGCTACCACGCTGATCCCCGGATTTCGCTTCAAGAATCTGCAGACCCCTTCTTTGGAATCATCCATGCTTCGTATCGCAAATCCTTTAATCTTTTTCCAAAGCGCATATACCTGATCATAATCTTCCGGTTGCATTGCACGTATCATACTTATCCCTCTTATCTTCGCGTTTCTACTAATAAATCGTTTCTATCATACTTTAATTTTTCCAATCCATCAACATTTTTATAAAAATATGATACATCGATTTTTATTTGCCTGTTACTTGCATAATTATACATATTCAATGCATAATATGCAACATATTTTTTATATTATGCACTTTTTACGCAAATATTCATTATTTTATGCATTATTTTATGCTTGCATTCTAAAAAATTATGATGTATATTAAATGAAGAGTTTCAAACTACATATTAAATATTTTAATGGAGGCATTATTATGAAAGAAAAAGTTATCTTAGCGTATTCAGGCGGACTTGATACAACAGCTATCATTCCTTGGCTTAAGGAAAACTTCGATTATGAAGTTATCTGTGTCTGTGTCGACTGCGGACAGGAAAGCGAGCTGGACGGATTAGAAGAAAGAGCAAAACTTTCCGGCGCCGAAAAATTATATATTGAAGATATCACAGATGAATTCTGCGATGATTACATTGTTCCTTGTGTGCAGGCTCATGCTGTATACGAAAACAAATATTTACTCGGAACCTCCATGGCTCGTCCGGGCATCGCTAAAAGATTAGTAGAAATCGCCCGCAAAGAAGGTGCTACTGCAATCTGTCATGGTGCAACAGGAAAAGGAAATGATCAGATTCGTTTTGAGCTTGGTATCAAAGCTCTCGCTCCTGATCTTAAAATTATCGCTGCATGGAGAAATGAAAAATGGGATATGGATTCCCGTGAATCAGAAATTGAGTACTGCAGAAAGCACGGAATCAACCTTCCTTTCTCAACAGACAACAGTTACAGTCGTGACCGTAACTTATGGCATATCAGCCATGAAGGATTGGAATTGGAAGACCCGGCAAACGAGCCTAATTTTGATCATCTCCTTGTTCTCGGAACAACTCCGGAAAAAGCACCGGATGAAGGAGAATATGTAACAATGACATTTGAAAAAGGAGTGCCTACCTCTGTAAACGGCAAGAAGATGAAAGTATCGGATATTATTCGGGAATTGAATCGTCTTGGCGGAAAACATGGTATCGGTATTGTAGATATCGTAGAAAACCGTGTGGT
>JAZNEP010000015.1:0-77966 GCA_045588655.1 Lachnospiraceae bacterium
TTTCTTGCTGAAATAATAATCATTCCCATCATAGAGCATAGCCGACCAGTTGTTGTCGTTTGCAGAAAGGGATTCGCGAAGTGTGATTGCTACTTTCTCAAAACCAAATCGGTCCGCAAGCTGCTTTGCAACATCTTTGTATCCCTCATGGTTTACTTCGCCTGCGGTCACGTCCGTGTTTGCCGCATGGATACCAAATACGTCTGCAGCATCTTCTTCGTTCGCAATACAAACATCCACGTACTTACAAAGCTCTGCCATCACCTGTCCTGCTTTTTCTTTACTCCAAAGCTTGTTACGGTAATTCAGATCACAGGAAATTTTAACACCTGCTTCTTTTGCTGCTTTACATGCATCCAGGCAGATTGCTGCAACATCATCATTGAGAGCCGGCGTGATTCCTGTAAAGTGGAACCAGTCTGCTCTGTCAAAAATCTGTTTCCAGTCAAAATCATCCTTTGAAGCAGTTGCTATCGATGATCCAGCGCGATCATAAATGACTTTAGAAGGTCTCTGCGATGCACCTTTTTCCAGATAATAAATACCAACTCTCTCCCCGCCTCTTGCAACGCCGGACACGTCCACACCGTATTTGCGAAGGGAGTTGATGGCCGCCTGTCCGATTTCATGCTTCGGAAGTTTGGAAACAAACGCTGCATCGAAATCGTAATTGGCAAGAGAAACTGCCACATTCGCTTCGCCGCCGCCGAAGGTTGCACCAAATTGATCGACCTGCACGAAACGATAATATCCTTCCGGAGCGAGTCGAAGCATCAGTTCGCCAAACGTAACTACTTTACCTTTCATATGTTATTTTCCTCTACTTTCTTTCACAATCTCTACTGCTTCTTTCGTAAGTTCCGTAATCTTTGCAAAATCACCGGCTTTGATCAGTTCACCCTTTACCATCCAGCTTCCGCCACAGGCAAGAATACGGTTATATTTGAGATATTCTTTTACGTTGTTTGCATTGATACCGCCGGTCGGCATAAATTTCACTCCGACATACGGCGCTGCCAAAGCCTTAATCATGTTAAGTCCGCCCGCCGGTTCCGCAGGGAAGAACTTTACAACTTCAAGTCCGTGTTCAAGAGCCTGCTCAATATCGCTGGCCGAAGAACATCCCGGTGTGATCGGAATATTTTTTTCCACACAATATTTGACAATTCTAGGATTCAGTCCCGGGCTGACGATAAATTTGGCACCGGCAGCTACCGCTCTGTCCACCTGGTCAGTTGTAAGGACCGTACCTGCTCCGATGAGCATTTCCGGAAACTTTTCTGCCATGATACGAATGGACTCTTCTGCCGCCTGTGTACGGAATGTCACTTCCGCACATGGAAGCCCTCCGTCGCAAAGCGCTTTTGCAAGCGGCTCTGCGTCCTTTACATCATCAATGACAACCACCGGAACAATTCCGAGTTTCTGTATATCTTCTAATACTTTCATCATACTAAGCCTCCACGTATTTCTTTAAGGTTGCACGAACTGCACCTTTGCCTGCTGTCAGTTCTTTGAAATATCCGCATACTCTCTTAGCAAGACCTACTTCGTATAAATCAACACCGAAGATTGCTTTGTCTGAAAGTATCGGTTTAAGGGTTGCTTCCACATCGTTGTCTTCGCCTAACTTTATACCTGCCACATACGGACAAACCGTATCAAGAAGCGGATCCGGACTAAGCTCAAACGCATTTCCTTCATCGTCAACTGCCATGAGGTAACGAAGCCATCCTGCAAATACAAGCGGAATCAGTTTTAAATCCATCACATCAAGCTCACTTGAAGCATTGTACGCCTTAATCGTCTCACCGAAACGGATTGCAAGCTTCTGCGATGTATCTGTGGCGATGCGCTGCGGTGTATCCGGCATAAATGGATTTGGAATACGTACATTTAATACCGTATCAATAAATTCTTTCGGATCAAGAATTCCAGGATTGATAACCACCGGAAGACCTTCTGTATATCCGATGACTTCCACAAGTTTGCGAAGCTCTTTATCTTTCATTTCTTCTGAAATCTTGTCATAGCCGAGAAGACATCCGTAAACAGCAAGTGATGTATGAAGCGGATTTAAGCAGGTACATACTTTCATCTTTTCTACTTTATCTACTGTCTCACGCTCCGTGAACATCAGTCCGCCCTTTTCAAGGGCAGGGCGACCGTTCGGGAATGCATCTTCAATGACAAGATATTCACACTCTTCTGCGTTTACAAACGGTGCTACGTATGTGTTTTTGCTTGTAATCACCGGCTCAAGGTCCTCAAGACCATCGCCTTTTAAAATCTCTTCTACGGATGCATCCGGACGAGGCGTGATCTTATCGATCATGGACCATGGAAATGACACCTTACTCTTGTCATTAATATAAGCAACAAATCCTGCATCCACAAGACCGTTTTCATTCCATTTCTCAGCAAATGTGTGAACCGCAGCGTAGAGTTTATCTCCATTGTGCGAGCAGTTATCCATGCTCACCATCGCAATCGGTTTTTCTCCTGCTTTATAACGTGTGTATAACAAAGAAACTACTTTACCGATGTAGCTAACCGGTTTTTCCCATCCTGCTGTAAAGTCAGCCTCAACCGCCCCAAGAAGCTCACCTTTCCCGTTTACAAGGCTGTATCCCTTCTCTGTGATAGTAAAAGTTGCCATCTGAAGAGAATCTTTTTCAAAAATTTCACGGAGTCTTGAAAATTCTATGTCATCCTCAGAATC
Organism: Lachnospiraceae bacterium; assembly: GCA_045588655.1. Lineage (GTDB taxonomy): Bacteria > Bacillota > Clostridia > Lachnospirales > Lachnospiraceae > SVFI01. The sequence continues at coordinate 2,723 of JAZNEP010000015.1, forward strand.
AAGAATGCACGACTCCACAATACTTCCGATGATAGTTTTCTCGATATTGCCGTCGGCTTTGAGTGTTACAAGCAAGGAATAGTCATCATGCGGACGATACATCTTTTCAATGATTTCGTAATCAAAACCTTCTGCAACTACAAGCCCCCTGTCGAGCACTCCGTCATTTAACAGATTCTGCATTACATTTGCCTGGAAGGCACGGAAAATATTGCCTGCGCCGAAGTGAATCCAAAACGGATTCTCCTTCGTCGCTGCCATTACTTTTTCTCTGTCATACTGTGGAAGACGGTAACCCTTCTCTTCCCACTGCGCTTTCTTACTGATTTCTGCATGACTTAATTTCATTCTTTTGCTCCCTTCTCAATCGCTTCCCAAAGGCCGTTCAAATAGGTTGCTCCGAGTGCTCTGTCGTACAGACCGTAACCAGGCATTGCCACTTCGTCCCAAATCATTCTTCCGTGGTCGGGACGAATCGGTCCCGTAAAGCCGATTTCATAAAGAGCTTTCATAATTTCATACATATCAAACGTTCCATCCGAAGAAAGGTGTGCTGCTTCCTCGAAATCCGTCGGGGTGTTAAACTTCAGGTTACGCACATGTGCAAAGTGAATTCTTCCCTTGAGCGCACGGATCATATCCGGAAGATTATTGTTTAAGTTTGTACCGTAAGAACCGGAACAGAACGTCACACCGTTGTGCGGGTTATCTACCATGTTCATCATGCGAAGAATGTTTTCTTTATTGATGATGATACGCGGAAGTCCGAATACGCTCCAAGCCGGATCGTCCGGATGAATCGCCATGTTAATGTCATATTGGTCACAAACCGGCATAATCTTCTCGAGGAAATATTTTAAATTTTCGAATAATCTGTCATCGTCAATATCTTTGTAAAGAGCAAACAACTCTTTTACTTTAGCCATACGTTCGGGTTCCCAGCCTGGCATAATACTTCCGTTCATGTCACCGGAGATCGACTCAAACATCGATTCAGGATTAAGTGCATCGACTGCTTCCTGTGTGTATGCAAGTACAGTAGAACCGTCTGGTCTCATGCGGGCAAGTTCTGTTCTTGTCCAATCGAAGACCGGCATGAAATTGTAGCATACAAGATGGATGTCTTCCTGTCCGAGATTTTCCAGTGTTTCAATATAATTTGCAATGTACTGGTCTCTTTCCGGTGCACCTGTCTTAATTGCATCGTGGATATTTACACTTTCGATACCTGCAATGTGAAGACCTGCTGCCTCCACTTCATCTTTCATAGCACGGATTCGTTCTCTACTCCATACTTCTCCCGGCGCGGTGTCATACAGAGTTGTGATAACACCTGTCACGCCCGGAATCTGGCGAATCTGTTTTAACGTAACTGTATCAAATTTGGAACCGTACCATCTTAATGTCATTTCCATAGTGAAAATCTCTCCTTCCGATTCTGTAAAAATCAATCTACTTTTTTAATCAGGTTAAGCTGTGCGTTCAATCCAAGCATCTGTTCCTTCGTTACCGTGATGTTCGCTGCCCCCATAAGCTTCATGAGACGAAGAACAGTAAAGCTTTCCATCATCTTCATCATCTGTCCCATATTTTCCGGTTTCATCATAGCATTTTCTCCGCCGCCAAAATTCTTCATCATGTTCGCAAAAATTGCCTGACCTTCCGGAGATTTCATAATGCTTCCCATTGTATCATTTAAAGAATAACAGCCTTCCACTTCCGTGATATCAAACCAGTTAAGAACCGCACCCTTTTCTCTTAATCGATAAGCCTCGTTAAACACTTCCACCTTACGGATAACACTCTCATCCTTACAATCACCTGCAACAGCAACAAGCTCGCTCTTTCCAACATTCGGAACCATAAAATAGAAGAAATGTTCTTCTGAAGTCTGTTTTCCGAGACTCTTTCCGTTCACAAAAAGTTCTACTTCCGGAAGATTAGAGTAAACAGTTACCTTCGTCTCATCCTCTACTCTGTCCACATAGCGTTTTCCGCAGATGTGTACGAATGGGTCGTCTGATAACCATGCTTTGTATGCATAGAAGGAATCTTTCTTGTATTTGCGGTCAAATGTTACAAGACCTTTGTGGTTCTGTCCGTCCTCTCCACCTTCGCATCTTGCATCAGCACCGAAGTCAAACATGTTCCACACATGTGTTGCCCAAAGATATGGTCTTGTATAGAGCTGTTTGATTAACTCCTCATGGTAGTAAGCCTGATACTCTTCTGTGTAATCTCCCTGCTGCGGGTCAGATGTATGCCAGTTGAGAGCTTCACAACCGTACTCGCTGACACCAATCGGAATGTTCGGGAATGTCGCATGGAAGTTATCAAACCAAGGTCCGTTCATGGATGTATCTCCGCCGTACCAGCCGAAGTAGTGGTTGTAAGATACCACATCCGGAATCTGGATATAAGGGTCGTTGATATCACATGCTGTAATGGCTGCAATCGTGGTAAGTCTTGTCTTATCCATCTCATGCACCATATCATTTAAGATATTGTGGTTTTCAATCAAATCCGGATTGCTGCTTCCTGTCATTGTAATCTCGTTAGAAAGTCCCCATACAACGATACTTGGATGGTTGTAGTTCTGTACTACAAGCTCTTTCATCTGGGAAATTGTATTCTCGCGCCCTGTCGGCATATGGTTGGAGATATAAGGAATCTCAGCCCAGATAATCATACCTCTCTCATCGCAGAGATCATAGAAATACTGGTCATGCTGATAGTGTGCAAGACGGATTGTAGTAGCCCCCATCTCACAGATTAAGTCCATATCTTCTTCGTGGTGTTCCGGAAGAAGTGCGTTACCCAGTCCCCATCTGTCCTGATGACGGGAAACACCGCGTAGCGGATAGCTTTCTCCGTTTAAGATAAATCCTTTTTCCGGGTTGATTTCGAAACTTCTGCATCCAAAACGTGCAGACACTCTATCCAGCATCTCATGCCCATCCATTAAGCTTACATGTGCCATATACAAATAGGGATCTTTTCTCCCATGCCATAAATGTACATTTTCAATTTCAAACGTTGCTTTTGTCTGATCGCTGTTTTGCATCGCTTTTGCTATCACTACACCATCTGCATCGGTTAATGAAAACTCTATTTTCTGTCCTTCTTTTGCATTGGTAAGCCATACCTCTATGTCTACCTTCGCATCTTTCCCCGAAATTTGTGGTGTTACCGCAATACCGGGACCTCCATAATAATCAAGTTGAAAATGCGACTTTGAAACCGCAATGATATTGACATCACGATATAAACCACCATAGAATGTAAAGTCAGCTTGCTGTGGATATACTCTGTTGTTTATATCATTTATTACTCCGACAACAAGAACGTTTTTCTCTTCCAGCGCCTCTGTCATATTGACGCGCCATGTAGAATAACCACCATCGTGGTGTGCAAGTTTATGTCCATTTAAATATACGTCTGCCGACGCATTGGCTCCACGCAGTTCAAGATAATACTCCTCATTCTCAGGCAAATCGGCTTTATCAAATTCTTTTACGTAAAAACACTGTCCGCGATAATAATCATTTCCGCCATCTTGTCCATCAATATTATTCCAAGAATGCGGCAAATTAACCCAATTAAAATCCGGTGTAATCTCTTTCGGCACTTCTTTTAATTCCTTTCTAAATGCCCATTTGTGATTAAAATTTAAAACTGTTCTCATATACAAACCCTCCATACTATAGTTTTTTACACAATGTCTGCATTTTATCACATATTCTTTTTGGCTTATGGCACAATTTTATGTAAAAACCAGACTATTTTTATCTGAATTTTGCGCAAAAAGAAAGAGATGAGTAAATCTCATCTCCTTCTTAACCCTTTTACACAAACTATTTTTTAAATTCCTATGAATTTAAACGCGTAAACTTATGAGTACATTCCCTTCTCTTTGTCACGCTTATCCTTATTATACCGTATCTCTTCTACATATCCACATATCTGACTATGCAATTTTCAATGTTTTTGCAACCTTTGGTTGCAACAATTTAATTTCTTAATCCGATCCCTACCTGTGACTTTCAAATTTAATCCTGAGATACCCGTCTTCAAATTTTGCCCCGCTTATGTCACTACCTTCCAACTCAGTCGGAATCGGAAATTTGCGCCGTTCATTTTTGACACCTATCATCAATTCTTTTTTCTCCTGTTCCAGTCTTAAATCTTTTTTGTTTGCAAATGGCAAATAGATGGAAAGCATTTTCTCCTCCAAGTCCAAATGATAGATTTCCTTTTTAAACAACACCTCATTTGGATCGCTCTGCTTAAACATGTTTTCCCCTATTTCACTCAGTACTTCCAAGGTTCTTAGTTCTTTCGGTTGCAGATACACCTTAAAACGTGGCACCTCACTAAAACTTTCGGTTATTTCCTGCAGTGCATCCTCCTGCAACTTTATCCATTTATTGAAATATCCTTCCATAGCTTCTGCCGGATATACGTGATTCACTATAATCGCATCCACGTTGTAGTGATATAGATATAAACATGTAAAATTGCGTTTTGCTTCACTTATCACTATTTTTTCAGGTGTTGTCACCACACGTAAACTCACCACATCTTTATTCAGCATGAGTTTCTGAAGTCTCTGCATCTTATCCATTAGATATTCGATATCATCAAACACATTGTCTTTCGGCATCGGAATTTTCATCATATGTTCCACGACCGGTCCCACAGTTTTGACTCCTGCCTTTTTTATAGGTAATACCTTTTCTATCATATGAGACAATCGCTCCGGGTATTTTAGCAGTGCCAAGGTTTCTCCCGTAGGTGCACAATCTACGATGATTGTGTCATATGCTCCGCTTTCATATGCATCTAATATTTTAAACATGGAAAATAATTCTTCCAATCCCGGGAATACCAGCAATTCTTCTACCTCTATCCCATTTCCGCCTTTGATGGTTAAGAGCTTCTTAAAATATTCTTTCAGGTTCCCCCAACTCTTCTCGCTTTCATAAACGGTATCAATCTCCATTGCATACAAATTCTCCGAGATCTTTGTCGGTTCCTTTTCAATCTTTTGGTCAAACGCATCACCTAAGCTATGCGCCTGATCTGTACTAAGCACCAACACCTTTTTACCACCGGCCGCAATTTTGCATGCGGTTGCTGCCGCCATACTGGTTTTTCCGACGCCGCCTTTTCCCGTATATATAATAATCCTCATATTAAATCCACCTCTCTTTTAGACAATGTTCACCTTTTTCACATTACAACCCGTCTCAGATTTTTGTTTCTCACAATTTTTCTCTTTATCGCAATTTTCTGCTGTGCTATACTCTTTTACTAATTCTGTAGCCAGCTCCATTATCATCACTTTTATTTCATTTTCAATGATATCCAGATGCCCACTCATCTCCTCCGGAAATAGTGCACGTATTGCCTTTTTCTGATATTCTCCTGCAACCTTTAATCTATGTATCATTTCCCTATTCATCCATCTCACTCTCTTTCTCAAAGCGAATGTTTAAACATTCATCCGTATACTTTGCACCTGTTACTACATAATTACGAAGAATATTCGGAAGCGGAATATTCCGTTTAAAGTTTCCTGTCTTTATCACAATATCCGTCGCCGATTGATAAAGATTGATATCCTCTTTTTTTGCATAAGGCATAAAGACTTCTAAACAGTACCCTTCCTCTGTTTGTACAAAATGCTCCCTTTCCGTTATTACCTTCGTATCAAATATTTCTTTCACCTCCAAAGTATCGTCCAGTATTTTTCTAATGTTACTATCACCTCTTGGTTCCTCGTCATACCAAGGTATCTTGTAAATCGGTAACGCCGCAAAACTCTCTTCTAATTGTCTTACATATTTCTTCTGAATCTGAATCCATTGGTCAAAAAAACGGTTCCCGATATCAGTTGGAAGAATTCGATTGATATATAAACCATCCACATTGAAATTATATAAATTCATGTACATATAATTTCGTTTTGTTTCTTCCACTACCATTTTTTCAGGCGTTGTAACAATTCGAATACTGGTTATGCTTCTGTCTTTTAACAGTTCCTGTAATTCTACTAATTTTATATACATCTTCTCCATATCATTCACAGCTTTTCTATTTGGCATTTCCACCTTAAATACCGCCTTAGAAACCGGTGCAAGCATTCTCATTCCTACTTTTCCAATTGGAAAAAGCTTTTCCATATACCAGGAAAGCAATTCCGGAAATTTTAATAGTGATAATGTTTCTCCTGTAGGTGCGCAATCTACGATAATCCTTTCATATGCTTCATTTTCATAAATATCTGCCAGTTTTAGCAGAGAAAAAAGCTCTTCCATTCCCGGTATCATTCCCATATCCTGTAATGATACTTCATCCAGATCAGACAACAAAGTTCCCAAATAGGTTTTCATTTCTCCAAAGTCATTTTCCATTACATATTCCGGATCAATCTCATAAAGGTCCAGATTTGAAAGAACATTTTCAATCTCTTTTCCCAACCTTCTTTCAAAAATATCGCCCAGATTGTGTGCCATATCCGTACTGATTAACAAGGTCCGTTTCCCTTCCTCCGCACTCTTTACTGCGTGTGCTGCCGCAATACTACTTTTACCTACGCCACCTTTTCCTGTAAAAATATAAATTCTTTTCATTACTGTCTCCTTTCACAAAACTTCTTTATGCGAATAGTTCTTAATTCGAAGTATTTATTTTTTATTTAGGCAGCTTATTCGCTGCCTAACATTTACTCAATTAATATTTTACGTACTTTTGGTGCACTCTCTTCTCTTCTTTTCTCGTCTCGCAATACATCTTTTACTTTCGAAGTCATTCTCATAAACAAATCTAACTCTTCCTTCGAAAAAGCACTCATAATCTTCATCCCATAAGAAAACATTTGCTCAATCAGTGCCTGAAACTGTGTCGTACCATTTTCACTAAATCGAATCAGTACCACTCTTTTATCCTCTTTTGAGCGCTTTCTTATAATCAGTCCGTTTTTTTCCATTCGATTTATGATTCCCGTTGCTGTATTCAATGGAACATGAATGTAGTCCGCAATTTCAGTCATATTAACTTCTTCTTTTCGATATAAAAGCCAAAAAATCAAAATCTCATTTTTAGAACAATCAAGGAAAATATTCCCCCACAAATCAGAAGAGATTAGTTCTTTTATTTCTTCTACGTAGTTTGCAATATATTGAAAAGACGCTTCTGTTATTCCTTGTTCCTTTAAACTCATCATTGACTCCTGCAATCGCTCTTATTACTTCTCGCTTCGAACTATTTTAATTCTACCTTCGAAGTATTTTCTTGTCAAGACTTTTCCAGATTTTTTTAAAAAACAGCTATAAGCGAGAAGCGTACTATTTTCCACATAGTTCATTCGCCAATCTCTCTATCTGCGCTCTACTATCGTCATTTAACGAAGACAATATTTTTACTTCCGTCGTTCTAAAAGTCAAATCTTTGCACTTCTCCAGCATCCCCTTCATCACTCTCACAGCCGTCGGTGTCCAGCTACCATTCTCTATCAGTGCTACCTCTCGATTCTGGAAATTGCGTTCTGTCAGATGATGGATAAACTCTCTCATGAAAGGGAAAATATCTCCATTATAGGTGGTAGTTGCCAACACTAACTTACTGTAGCGAAAGGCATCCTCTACTGCTTCTGCCATATCACATCTTGCCAGGTCATTTACAACAACCTTAGAACACCCTTTGTTTTTTAGTCGTTCTGTGAGTTCATCAACCGCTTTTTTTGTATTGCCATAAACGGAGGTGTATGCAATCACTACGCCCTCTTCTTCCGGTAGATACCTTGACCATGTGTCGTAAAGGCCAAGGTAATAGCCAAGATTTTCTTTCAATACCGGTCCGTGTAGCGGGCATATCATCTGAATATCCAGCGCAGAAATCTTCTCAAGAAGCGCCTGTACCTGCGCCCCATATTTCCCGACAATTCCGATATAATAACGTCTTGCCTCACAAGTCCAGTCTTCCTCCACATCAAGTGCTCCAAATTTACCAAAACTATCTGCGGAGAACAGCACTTTATCCCTTCTGTCGTAAGTGACAATAACCTCCGGCCAATGTACCATAGGCGCCGTGTAAAAAGTTAGCGTATGCTTGCCAAGTGAAAGACTTGCACCTTCCGCTGTCGTCATTCTTCTGTTGACATAATCTGTACCAAAGAAATTCTGCATCATTTTAAATGCTGGCAAAGAAGCTACTACTGTTGCCTGCGGATATGCATCCGTAAACACTTTTATGTTCGCGGAATGGTCCGGTTCCATATGCTGAACAATCAGATAGTCCGGTTGCCGTTGACCAATCACTTCTTTTATATTTGCAAGCCACTCTTCTGCGAACACTATATCTACTGTATCCATAACCGCAATTTTTTCATCCATAATGACATACGAATTGTACGACATTCCGCCGGGCACCACGTACTGTCCCTCAAACAAATCTACATGATGATCATTGACACCTACATATAGGATATCTGGTGTGATTTTCATACTAATCTACCTCTTATCAATTATCTATATTGTTCTCGTCCTCTAATGCTGCAAGACGTTTCAGTCGATGAAATCTTTCGTCCGTCTCTTTCTGAAGGCGTTCCACAACCTCCCTGTACTCTTCCTTCTGCAGATGCTTCGTTCTTCCCATCATAGAAAGCCAGTCAAGTACCGGTATCTTTTTGCCTCCCTGTTCCGGATCATAGGAAATCGTTGTCACTCCCTGTTCCACCTCGTAAAGCGGAAAATAACAACAATTCACCGCCGCCTCAATTACACGCCGTTCCGTTGCCGGCTTATCGTTCCAATTAAGCGGGCAAGCAGAAATTGCCTTTATATATGCTGTTCCCGTCGTCTTAGCATAATGCGCCGCCTTTGCTGCCTTTTTCATAAAATCGGTCGGATGCGACTCCGCCACGGTCGCCACATACGGAATACCTGTCGCAGCCATAATCTTAGGCATATCTTTATGAAAAAATGTCTTACCATACTGCGTTTTTCCGACGTGCGAAGTCGAGCTGCGCGCCCCGAGCGGTGTCGAATATGAAAGCTGGTAACCCGTATTCATATATCCGCCATTATCATATTCAAACATAAGAAGTCTATGTCCCCGAAGCGCCGTTCCAAGCGCAGAACCCATACCGATATCAAGGCCACCATCTCCGCTGACCATCACGAAAATAATGTCACCCGGTGGAATTTCTCCCTTCTGCTGCTTGCGATAACAAATCTCCGCCACTCCGCTTAAGGTCGCGGCTCCATTCTGAAACAGATTATGCAAATAGGGCACTTTAAAGCTTGTACGCGGATACGCTGTTGTGACAATCATTGCGCACCCTGTTTGGAACAAAAAAACAACCGGATCTTCAATTCCTCGTAACAGTAAGTTTAAATTAACCGGAATTCCACAGCCCGGACACGCTCCATGTCCAGGTGCAATACGACCTGGCATCGCAGTCACATTGTTTAAGTTTCCTCCGGTTATCTTCAGCTTACCATTCTCGTCCTCTACAACCCTCGTTGCTCCAATGCTTGTACGATCTCCTGTCACCGGTGCGAATAACGGATTCTTCTCCTCTTGTAAAGATTTCCCCGGCGTCACACCATAGTATGTTTTCTCCGGTTTGATCGGGTCATCTGTCCACTCGAGCAAAGTTTTCGCATCTTCTCGGCTGAAATCTTTTCCTCCCAATCCATAGACGAGATTTTTGATACAAGCACTGCTACCTGCTTTTTGCATCGCAGCTCTCACTTCAATCGAAAGATTTCCGCCTCCTGCTCCATAGCTGTCCTGACGGTCACCAACTAAAATATGGCCTGTATTTGAAATGGCAACTGTCAGTTCCTTTTCGGGGAAAGGTCGAAGCACATGAAGCGTTGCTGCGCCTACTTTTTCGCCCTTTTTTCTCAGATCTTCTACCGCATCTATAGCAGTATCATAAGCAGAACCGAGCAATACAAGAACCTTTTCCGCATCCTCACAATGCACGGATTCGACCTTTCCGTAATCTCTTCCTGATAATTCCCTGTAAGCATCAAACAACTCGTCCAACACCTTGTCTGCCTGCTCCATTGCCAGATGCAGCTGATAGCGATTATTCATTAGGTCCGGCTCATTCATATATGAACCGACCGTAATTGGATTATCCAAATCCAGAAACGGATATGGTTCTACCTTAGGCCCAATAAACCGCTTGACCACATTATCATCCGAAAATCGGTAACAACGCGCCTTCTGATGACTTGTAAAAAAGCCATCATAAGCTACAACAACAGGAAGCCTTACCTGCTCAGCCAATTTCAGCGCGATAATGTTAAAATCATATACTTGCTGTACGGTACTTGCAAACAAAATCGGCCATCCTGCGTTTAATAAATACATAATATCACTGTGATCTCCTTTGATGGAAAGAGGTCCTGAAACCGTACGACAGACCACATTCATTACCATAGGGTAACGTGTTCCTGACTGCACCGGAAACTGTTCGATTGCATAGAGAAGTCCATTTGCACTTGTCGCATTTACAACACGACCGCCTGCCACTGCACCGCCATAACAGATTCCCGCCGCACTATGCTCACCTTCTGCGGCTACCATGACAATATCCGTCTCACCATTAGCCCTCATAATGTCAAGATTTTCCGCTATCTGCGTCGAAGGTGTAATCGGATAATACCCCATCAAATCATATCCAATCTGCTTGATTGCGATAGCTGCCATCTCATTACCTGAAGCATACTCCATTCTTTGCTCCTGCATTATACTTCGCCTCCTTCCATTCTCTTTTCGGTCAAGTAAGATTCCGACGTAATATATCCATCCGGCCCTGATTCTTCATAATAATCCGGTGTACGTAGAAGCTCCTGATTAGGCATAAAATACTCCTTATCGGAATGCTCCGCCTCAATACCTGTCACAAGAGCATTTACAGGACAAACATCTACACAGCGCAGACATCCTTTGCAATGATAATAATCAAGACCTTGATTGACCATCATTTCTTTCCCTTTATACTCACCTTTTTTAAACTGGAACACCATGTCCGGACACGCGGAATGACAGAGTCCGCAGTTGATACATCTCTCCTTGATAAATAGTGGAATATACCCTTGCCTTGACGGTGAAAGATCCGCAATAACAGTACTTCCGAAAAGCGGATTAATACCACCAACCGGAGCCGTCTGATATCCCCACTTTTCTTGTTTATCACTCACTTCCTTTTCTGCCTTATTATCTTTTCCTGCTTTATCGCTGCAACAGCTATCCGAACCCATTTCCAGAAATTTAAGTGCATGTACCTTCTCATATCCTTGTCGTAACCCCTCCAGATTTGCCTTCAGCGCATCCGGATACTTCTTTCCCAGCGTATCCTTACATATCATTTGTCCCACCGAAGTATCTGCCATCCCCATAAGCTTTAATGCTGCCCCCAGCATCACAACGTTGATTCTCGAATGTGTTTCCATCGCAATTCGTTGAGCTTCCAATCCGTAAAATCTAGCCCCCGATACCTTTTGGCAAGCACTTATCATTGCATCCGAAATCTCCTGTCCCGGCTCCATGGCCAAAATAATCGTTGTATTCTCATCACAGCCTTTTAAGACCGATGCATCCTTTAAAAGTGCCTGATGAAACACAACCAAAAGGTCCGGTTTTTCCACCGGAGAATGTTCTCTGATTTCTTTGTCCTTATCACAATATCGAATGAATCCTTTGACCGGTGTGCCTGTTTTTTCCGAGCCATAGCTTGAAAAATTAGTACTATTTATTTCCAAATATTTCACACCTAGCTCACCGAGCATTTTCCCGCACAGATTGGCTCCCAAGCCTCCAATACTCTCAAGCCTGATCTCATAATATTCCTTTCCGGAAGCAAGTTTTTCTTTCAATCCTATTCCCACTATTTCGCCACCTCACTTTTTTTGTATTTAGTGTATTCGAAATGCAACATTTTATACAAAAAATGGTCAGACACTCACCTTTTAGGCTTATGTCTGACCATTAATTATCATTTATAAAATTTTATTCTACAGATGCCATAGTTTCTTCTACCGAAACAATTTCAGGTCCCGATGCAAATGCTTCTGTATGATTCGCTGTCTCCATCGGGTCGGAATATTCTTTCTTTTCCTCATCCTTCCAAAGTGAATCGTGTTCCTCTCTCTCTTTCTTGCGTGCAAGCATCCCCATATTTTTAGCAGCCTGATACATTTCCATACTAAAATCCATCAGCTTTTTTTCATCACTGGCCGGAACTATATCTCCATCCATGATTCGTCTTGCCACTTCCATAATTTTCCCCATATCTTTGACATATTCTTCCATAGCTTCACCCTGTTGCTTGGCTGATTCCATATTTGCAATAGCAAACTTTTGCTCCATAAGCTTATTCATATAATCCTTGTATTCTTCCTGCTTTTTATCCACAGCCTGAATCGTGAGTTCAAGTGTCGCCGCTTCCCTCTCATACATCATCTTTCCATCAGACTCTTCACTTATCTTTCGCTCAAGCTCTTTCTTCTGATTCGCCAAGTTCATTTGCTGCTCTCTGTAAGATTTAATTTGATAATTATACTTAATTCTTGCCTCTTCAATCTTCATATATACCACATCCTTATGTATCTTCGTACATCCATGTACCTGCACTCTGTCATTTTATATATCGACATTATATCAAAAAAAATAAATGCCTCATCTACTTACAACCAACTACATCGAAAAAATTTTCTATTTTATCATAAATTCAATCCAACATAGATTTTTATAGCTATTATTTCTTCTATAAAAAGTCCCGGAAATCATCATTTCCGGGACCTAGTAATCTCATCTTATATCAACCTAATTCAGTGATTAAACAATACCCTGCGCTTTCATAGCTTCAGCAACCTTTAAGAAACCGGCTACGTTAGCACCAACGACATAGTCGCCTTCTTTGCCAACTTTCTTTGCTGCGTCATCAAGGTTATGGAAGATATTCACCATAATCTGCTGCAGTTTAGAATCTACTTCCTCGAATGTCCAAGAAAGTCTTTCACTATTCTGGCTCATTTCAAGAGCGGATGTAGCAACACCACCTGCGTTGGAAGCCTTTCCAGGACAGAACAGAATACCATTTTTCTGGAAATATTCTGTAGCTTCTAAGGTTGTAGGCATGTTTGCACCTTCTGCTACTGCAAATACACCATTTGCAACAAGTGTTTTTGCATCTTCAAGGTCAAGCTCATTCTGAGTTGCACATGGAAGTGCAATATCAACCTTCGCCGTCCATACGCCTTTTCCTTCATGATACTCAGCATTTGGTCTTGCAGCTGCATACTCTGTCAAACGAGCTCTTTTTACTTCTTTTACTTCTTTTAATAATGCAACATCAATTCCGTCCGGATCATAGATCCAACCTGTAGAATCAGAACATGTTACAGGCTTACCACCAAGCTGCTGTGCTTTTTCAATTGCATAGATAGCAACATTTCCTGCACCTGAAATTGCGATTGTTTTGCCTTCCAGAGACTTTCCGTTGCATTTGAGCATCTCATTTGTAAGATATAACAGACCATAACCTGTCGCCTGTGTTCTTGCAAGAGAGCCACCATAAGTTAAACCTTTACCTGTAAGTACACCCTCATAGATGTTACGGATTCTCTTATACTGTCCATACATAAAACCGATTTCGCGGGCACCAACACCGATATCTCCGGCCGGAACGTCTGTATCTGCTCCGATATGTCTGTAAAGCTCCGTCATGAAGCTCTGGCAGAATGCCATAACTTCTCTGTCTGATTTTCCTTTCGGGTCGAAGTCAGAACCACCTTTACCTCCACCGATTGGAAGTCCTGTTAAGGAGTTCTTAAAAATCTGCTCGAAACCAAGGAATTTAATAATACCAAGGTTTACAGAAGGATGGAAACGAAGTCCTCCTTTGTATGGTCCGATTGCACTGTTAAACTGTACACGGAAACCGTTATTTACCTGTACCTGACCATTATCATCTACCCATGGAACACGGAACATAATGATTCTTTCCGGTGTTACTAATCTTTCCAATAAAGCTTCTTTTCTGTACTCTTCTTCATTTGCTTCCACTACTGCACGAAGAGATTCCATTACTTCTTTTACCGCCTGGTGAAATTCCGGCTGAGCTGGGTTTTTCTCGATGACTAAGTCAATCACTTCATCAACATATGACATATTTATGTCCTCCTTTAGTTTCAAAGATTTATGGACCCCTTTGCCCATCACATATTATAAAACCTGAAAAAGCAAAACACAAGATTTTTTTACTTTTTTTCGTTAAATTGTTAAAGTATTTTTATTTATTCCACAAATTCCGTTTTTACGTATCCGACTTCGCCGTTAAATTTAATCTTACACCAACCATCTGCCTGTTCCATAATCAGTTCATATATCTCTCCCTGATATGCTACACCAAGCTTGTCTCCTGACGTAGATGCTGACTTTCTTACATTAACGGTCTCTTTAATCGTCACTTTACCATTAGCAGTAATATTGGTAGCCGGAGCATCTTCCTGTGTTTCCTCAGTTTCTTGTGTTTCTTCTGTTTCCTGCTCCTGTGGCTCTTGTGTTGAGTCTCCCACTACTTCCAAATATTCACTCTTAATGTAACCTTCTGTGCCGTTATAATCCACACGACTCCAGCCGTTCTCTTTTGTCTCATAGCGTGTAATAGTTTCACCCATTGCCACACGTCCGATACGATCGGCATTTTCACTATCAGATGCTCTGACATTAACTGTATCTGTCGCTCTCACAGACTCCTCTACTACCTGCGCCTGCTGATCCGCTTCCTGTACCTGTTCCTGCGCTTCTGCCTGCTGTTCTACAGCCGCTCCGTCTTCTGCCTGAAGCTGTGCCATAGCCTGACTCACTTCTTCGTCAAGCTTTGCAGAAAGTGTGCTCATGAATGAATTTAAATCTGCATCTGCATCAATTGCTTCCGCATACTTTGTCTCAACCATGGCAAATAAATCAGCCACATCTGCCTGTGCAACAATGGACTTAATATATTCTGTATCATTTTCATTCATATTTCCATCACAAATATACAGACTTCCGTCTTCCCGCGGGCAAATATACAATGTCGTAAGTCCCGGAGCAAGTGTATTAATATTAGAAAACTTAATTTCATAATATACAAAGGCTACATACGATCCCGTCATTGGTCCCGGTTTTGTGTATACTTTCACGCCATCAAATTCATCAATATAGGCGCTTTCTTTTTCAATTTTGATCAGTTCCTCTTCCTCAGTTGTATCCTTTAACGCAGTAATAGACGCTGAATCACCGTTTGTCATCGCATTAAAATATCTGTTTACAAGATCATTCACATCTGCATATGCATTTTCTTCCAATGCCACATCCGGTACTGTATAATCTACAACCGGCTCCTGTGGTTGCTCTTCTACAACTGTATCTTCTGTTATAATTTCCTGCTGTGACTCTTCTGTCAGCTCCTCATCCTCTTTTTTACAAGATACCGCTACCAAAATAATAATGAGTACAACTACAGCAGCCACACCAATATAAAACATCCTTGCAAACTGCTTTTCTGTTTTTAATTTCTTACCAAGCTGCTTAAACACCCCTGCAATCTTTTTATTGAAACCCATAAAAACTTCCTTTCTCACATTTGCATTAATTTCTTACCTTCATTGGTTGCTATACTAGCACTGATATCTCTATCAGTAAACGTACCCAAGAGGAATCGAACCCCCATCGGCTGAACCGGAATCAGCTGTTTTATCCGTTAAACTATGGGTACACACATGTTACAAAAATATTACACACTTTTGCTATCATAACACAGATCCCCAAAAATAGCAAGCAAGAAGGGAAAGCCACCGACTTTCCCTTCTTCCGTTTTTTCATATAAAATCACATCAAATAATACTTATCTGTCATTATCCAAGCGCCACATCCAAAATCATCATAATGGTAAATCCGATTGCAAAACATACGGTTCCTATATTCGAATGCTTGCCCTGTGATATCTCAGGAATCAGCTCCTCCACCACGACATAAATCATAGCTCCTGCAGCAAAACTTAAAAAATATGGTAAAACCGGAACCACCAACCCTGCTGCTAATATGGTTAAAAACGCACCCATAGGCTCTACGATACCTGATAATATTCCATAAAGAAAAGCGCGTCCCTTTGATACTCCTTCTGCCCTAAGCGGCATAGAAATAATCGCTCCCTCCGGAAAATTTTGAATCGCAATACCGATGGAGAGGGCAAGTGCTCCCAGGAGACTAATCTTC
The DNA here is from genome assembly GCA_045588655.1 of Lachnospiraceae bacterium. Classification (GTDB taxonomy): domain Bacteria; phylum Bacillota; class Clostridia; order Lachnospirales; family Lachnospiraceae; genus SVFI01. Next base: position 19,007 of record JAZNEP010000015.1, read on the forward strand.
GAATCTCCTACAACAATCCCTGCATAAACAACACCTACCGCCATTCCTTCCGGAATATTGTGCAATGCTACCGCAAGGACAAGCATTGTCTTTTTTTTAAGATTACTTTTAGGGCCTTCTGCTTCTTCACTGTTTATGTGTAAATGCGGAATTACATGATCAAGTAGCAGTAAGAACAAAATTCCAATCCAAAATCCCACCGCAGCCGGAACAAATGCAAATTTACCCATATGAGCTGCCTGGTCCATTGCCGGAATCAACAAACTCCATATTGAAGCAGCCACCATCACCCCACCTGCAAAACCTGCCAATGCTTTCTGTAACGTATCATGTATGGATTGTTTCATAAAAAACACGCACGCACTTCCAAGTGCCGTTCCTAAAAACGGAATCATTATTCCTTGTATTATTTCCATCGTCATCTACATTCCCTCCTTTGTTGTCTTATACTTTTCATTGCTCTCTTTTTATCATATCTTATCTTGAAAAAAAATGTGAATTGACCCACATAAAAATTTCGTGAACCCTATGTATCATTGTGCAAAACACAAAACAGCCCATTCTCACGAATGGGCCATCCTGCTCTATAGGAATCATCAAGGTCACGAATGACAACATTCGTTTGGAAAGTATGTTCTTTACATAAGTTAGAATACACTAACCAAAGTTACTTGTCAATAACCTTGTGCAATTATTAATTCTTTTTCCAAACACTAGGAGTAAAAAGTAATAAAATCGGATATAACTCCAATCTTCCTGCCAACATATCAAATATAAACACCAGTTTAGATAACGCAGAAAAACCGGTAAAATTTCCGGCCGGTCCCACTTCCATAAGACCCGGACCAATGTTATTCATCGTCGCTGCGACTGCCGTAAAATTAGTGACCAAATCATTTCCGTCAAATGTAATCAGTAACAGTGACGCGCAAAAAATCACAAAGTACGTCATTAAAAATGCACCAATTCCACGCACTACCCCTTTATCTAATACTTTATCATCCATTTTTATTGTATGGACACTTCTAGGATGAATAAAATAATAGAGTTCTTGACGAATCGTCTTAAATATAATTAGAATACGTGAAACCTTGATTCCTCCTCCGGTACTTCCTGCACAGGCACCTATAAACATAATCAATACCAAAACTGTCCTGGAAAACAGAGGCCATTGATTAAAATCTGCGGTTGAAAATCCCGTTGTTGTGATAATCGATCCTACTTGGAACGCTGCTTGTTGAAACGCGACAGCAATATGATCAAAGGAATGTCTCAGATCAAATGTAATTCCTGCGATACAGAGTGCGATAATGATGAAATACCATTTTACCTCTTCCATCTTAAACGCATTCGCTTTGTTTTTTCCCAGCAGAAAATAATAAAAATTAAAATTCACACCAAACAGTATCATAAAAACGGTAATCACACACTGACAAAACACAGAGTAATCCGCAATACTCGAGTTTTTCACTCCAAACCCTCCGGTACCAGCTGTACCAAAGGACAAGGTAATCGCTTCAAACAGTGACATTTTTCCCAAAAGAAGAATCAGTATTTCCAGCAGCGTCATAACAATATAAATAATATATAGAATTTTAGCCGTCTCTTTTACTTTCGGTACCAGCTTACCCACCGACGGTCCCGGGCTTTCTGCCCTCATTAAGTGCATATTGCTACCGCCCGTCAGTGGAAGAATAATTAGAAGAAATACAAAAACTCCCATTCCACCAATCCAATGTGAAAAACTTCTCCAAAACAAACTGCAATAGCTCAGCTTTTCGACATCGGTAAGTATTGTTGCACCGGTTGTCGTAAATCCAGATACAATTTCAAATAACGCATCCACATAAGATGGAATTTCTCCACTGAGTACAAATGGCATTGCGCCAAATAATCCCATAACAAACCAGCTGAGTGCAACAATTACAAAGCCTTCTCTTGCATAGTAATTTCTATTTTCCGGCTTTTTACACTTCATTAATAAACCGCTCAGCATACAGATACATGCTGTCACACAAAATGCAATCCCGGTTTGCTCCTGATATATCAATGCCACTGAACATGGTAACAGTAAAAACAGACCTTCCAGCAATATTACCCAACCTATGATATATCGTATCATCGAATAATTCATATACTTCCTCCGAATTTACTCCAAAATATCATTGATATCACGCAATCCCTGCTGCGTCGTAACAATAATTACCGTATCCCCTACCGAAATCCTCGTCTGACCATGCGGACGAATTATTTTGCCACGATGATTAATACAAGCTATCAAAATATCTTTTCGAAGTCTCAATTCCTGAATTGGTATTCCTACCACATTGGATTCTTCTTTAATCAAAAACTCCAACGCTTCTACTTTATTTTCAATTAGACGATACATCGTCTCCACATTACTTCCCAACGAATTTTGCATTGCCCTAACATATCTGATAATATACTCTACAGTGATAAATTTCGGATATATCAGACTTCCGAGCTGAAAATTAGCCACGATATCTTCAAATGATATCCGGTTAATTTTGGTAACTACCTTGGCCTTTGAGCAACTCTGTGCATATAAAGATAGAAAGACATTTCCTTCATCGATTCCGGTCAATGCCACAAATGCTTCTGCACGCTCAATTCCCTCTTCCATTAATATATCATGATTTGTCGCATCTCCATGAATAATAACCGCTTCCGGCAATAACTCACTGAGTACTTCGCAACGTTCCTTATCTTTTTCGATAATTTTTACATGAATCCCCATACTCAGCAGTTGTTCCGTCAGATAGTACGCAATCGTACCACCTCCGACAATAAACGCATCTTTGACCTGATGTGTTTCCACACCGATTTTTTCAAAAAATGCTTTCGCATCTTTAGGTGATGCCACAATGCTGACAATATCATTTTCATTTAATACAAAGTCACCCTTGGGAATCACTACTTCGTCTTTGCGCTGTACTGCACAAAACAAAACGGACGATTTTAATTTTTTATCAATTTCCATCAGATTATTTCCTGCCAGAAACGATCCATCTTTTACAACAAATTTGAGTATTTCGACTCTTCCTTTTGCAAATGTATCTATTTTATCCGCCGAAGGAAAACGCAATAGTCGAGCTATTTCTGTTGCCGCTGCATACTCCGGATTGATTGCCATCGAAAGGCCAAGCTCCTCCTTAATAAAACCAATCTCGTGATTGTAAAGAGGATTCCTTACTCTGGCAATTGTATTACAGTTACCTAATTTTTTAGCAAACAAGCAACACAACAGATTTTGTTCATCTGATCCTGTTACTGCAACCAGAAGATCCGCCTCTTCCACTCCTGCATCTTTTTGAATCGAATAACTGGCTCCATTTCCTACCACTCCTAGAACATCATGATTATTGGTAATATCATGAATCACTTCACTATCCATATCAATCACAGAAAGATCATGTCCTTCCTTAACTAACTGTTCTGTGATGGTAGCTCCTACTTTTCCACATCCCACTACAATAATACGCATGTCATTACCTCTCTTTTTCTTCAATCAGACGATTCAATTCTTTAAACTCCCGTCGTACCAGAACAAGTGCTACAATTGCAGCCATTAAATCCGCAATCGGCGCAGAGTACATAATTCCATCAATCCCCATAATCATTGGAAATACAATAATGAGTGGCAATAGAAATAAAATTTGTCGAGTCAGCGACAAAAACACCCCTTTTTCCGGCTTCCCAATGGACGTAAAAAGATTGGAAGAAATCGGTTGTACTGCATTTAAGAATGTAAAAAACATATAAATCCTGAAATATCTTACAGCAAACAGATAATAAAATTCACTTTCGGAAGATCCAAACAGCTCAATAATCTGACGCGGAAATATCTGAAACAGCAAAAACGCAACCGTAGAAATCACCGTTCCGGTAGTTACCGCAATCAAATACACTTTTTTTACCCTGTCATAATTTTTGGCACCATAATTGAAACTTGCAATCGGTTGCATTCCATGTGATAAACCGATACAAATGGAAAAAAACAACATTCCGACTTTAGAAATGATACCTGCACACGCAAGCGGAATGGCCTCTCCATATTGCGATTGCGCTCCATAATAAGTCAATGATTTATTCATAATAATCTGAATCACCATCATGGCTATCTGATTAAAAAAATTGGATACGCCGAGTCTTGCTAAAAATCCGGCATACATCGCCTTAATTCTAAGATGCTGTTTTTCAAGTTTTACAGTTTTATAATGCATCAAATTATAGAATATCATCCCTGCAGCCAAAATCTGACCTATAATTGTTGCAAGTGCAGCTCCCTTCATTCCCATATTGAGTCCAAAGACAAACACCGCATCCAATATCGTATTGGTCACAGCACCTGCAATATTACATGCCATGGCAGCACGTGGATTACCGTCTGCTCTGACAAGATGCCCACCACCAGTTGAAAATATCAAAAACGGAAAACCAAACGCTGTAATACCTGTATACTCTTTTGCATATGGCAATACATTTTCAGGACTTCCAAACATACGAAGCAATGGTTCCAAACAGAAAACCGTACCTACACATAAAATTACTCCACTAAAAAACAGCATCATGGCTGCATTTCCAATGTAGTGAATTGCCTTCTCTGAATCTCCGCGTCCCATTGTCAAGTTAAATGCCGCCGCACCACCGACTCCAAATAAGAGCGCAAGTGCCAAACAAGATGTGCTCAGCGGAAATGCCACGTTTGTTGCTGCATTCCCAAGCTCACCTACACTATGTCCGATAAAAAACTGATCTACAATATTATATAATGCTCCTACAATCATTGCGATTATACTTGGTACTGCATATTGAAATAATAATTTTTGTACGGGCACTTTCGCCAGTTCCTCTTTCCGATTCATCTTTTTTCCTTTCCAAGCTTCGCAAACCTAATTATCATCCTCAAAAAAAGAGAAACCAACATACGCTGATTCCTCAGTTTTTGTATTTTAAGTCAAGCTATCCTTTATACCTACTGCTATTGCGCTTTTTTACATCCGCACGTAACATTTGGTAACATCCCGCTGCAATCGGTACCCCAAGCATCATTCCACCGATGCCAAGTACTCCACCACCGATGGTCACTGCAGAAAGTACCCATATGCCCGGAAGTCCGATGGATGAACCAACCACCTTTGGATATACCAAATTTCCTTCCAGCTGCTGAAGAACAACAATAAATACCAGGAATAATAACGCCTTTACTGGCGATACTGTCAATATCATAAAAGCTCCTACCGCCGCACCAATGTATGCACCTGCAACCGGAATTAGTGCAGTAAACCCAATAAAAGCCCCTATCATAGTTGCGTATGGGAAACGGAAAATCCACATTGCAACCATACATAACACACCAAGAATTACTGCTTCCGTACACTGTCCGACGATAAATTTGTGAAATGAATCATTAAATGTAGTATACACATACACCAGTTTCCGATAGACGCTGTCTTTACAATAGGTTTTAAACAGTTTTCCAAACTGGGCAGATAACGTCTCTTTTCCAACCAATAAATAAATAGAAAACACAATACTGATTAAACAAGTTACGGCCCCTGAAAACACACCAGATATCACGGAAAAAACGGAACCCATAACGCCGCCAATCCCTGATGCCATCCATGTCACAACACTTTTAACAACCGCTTCCCAATCCGACACATTACTATTTGAAATGCTAATCCCTGCTTCGCTTAAATACTTCATCAGTTGCTTATTTCCCTGGATATACGCAGTCGCGTTACTGAGTACAATCGGTATCTCTTTTAGAAGAAGCTTTCCACACTCAATCACCTGCGGAATTACTAAACTAAAAATCAAAAACACAATACCGACCACTGATATATAAGCCGCTATCATACAAACCGTTCTTCTTGTCTTTTTTGCTAAGCTTGCGTACTTTTTCTTTGCATTCCGAAAATAATATCTCTCATAAAAAGACATTAATATATTTACCACGTAAGCAATCAGGCATCCGATTAATAGTGGTTTGGCTGCGGATAACGCCAGTGCTGCAATTACCACCATCTTATCCCAGTATTTCGTAAACAAATAAATCAGTATTGCCACTATTCCGATTTTAAAACAAGTTTTCCATTCCAGCTTCATCGATTTATCCTCACCATTTTGTCTGCGCAACTATAAAAGTCATTATAACGCAACGACTTCGCACTTACAAGAATAATTTCCTATGATTCCCATCTGTAATTTCAGCTTCAATCTATCGCAATAACTTCATATCCTTGCTCTTCCACCGTTTTTTTCAAAACTGCATCCTCTATTTCCATCTGACACTTCACAAGAGCGGTTCCGTCTTCGTGACTTACGATTGCCTCAGTTACTCCATCCAGCTCCTCCAGACATTTTTTTACTCTTCCGGAACAGTGCATACACATCATTCCGTTAATCATCATCTTCTTTTCCATTTCCCTTGCCTCATCTTTCTTCCATTCCGTTTTTTGATATCTTTCCAATTCTATCTTTTTCCAGTTTAATCTGAGAGCATTGCTGACTACGCAAACACTTGAAAAACTCATTGCCGCTGCACCTATCATAGGATTTAATAAAATTCCATACATCGGATACAAAATTCCTGCTGCAACCGGAATTCCAAGTATATTGTATAAAAACGCCCAAAATAGATTTTGTTTTATATTTTTCATCGTTGCTTTGCTGAGTTTGATTGCTGCGATAACTCCCGTCAAATGATTTCCAACCAAAACTATATCTGCAGCATCCATTGCCACATCTGTTCCTGCAGACATTGCAATTCCAATATCCGCTGTAGTAAGCGCCGGTGCATCGTTCATTCCATCCCCTACCATAGCGACCATTCCTTGCATTTTCATCTGCTCAACTACTTCCTTTTTTTCATCCGGAAGTACATTGGCGACCACCTCATCAACTCCTGCCATTGTAGCAATCGCCCGAGCTGTTTTCTCATTATCTCCCGTGAGTAGAACCACTTTCATCCCCATTTTTTTCATTTCACTGATTGCTGCAGCGCTATCCGTTTTTAACACATCTGCCACCGCAATTAATCCAATCAATGTTTTGTTTTCCACAAAATACAGCGGTGTTTTCCCCTGGTTTGAAAAATGATCTGCCTCCTTACGGATTGCTTCACTCACGCTTGCATAATTTTCTATAAATTCCAGCTTTCCGCCGGCAATTATATTCCCTTTATAATTCGCCGTCAAACCATTTCCCGGCACCACCTGAAACTCCTGCACGTCTTCTATTGTTCCTATTTTGTCGCCGACATAATCCATTATCGCTTTTGCCAGTGGATGTTCGCTTCTGCTTTCCAGTGCCGCTGCTACCTGTAATAGCTGTTCTTCCTTTGTCTCTGAATAAACACGCATGTCCGTTACCATTGTTTTTCCTTGAGTAACCGTCCCCGTCTTATCCAGTGCAACCACTTTTATTTTTCCCGTCTGCTCCAGCGCCGTCGCATTCTTAAAAAGGACCCCACTTTTTGCCCCTTTACCGGTACCTACCATAATTGCAACCGGAGTTGCCAATCCCAGTGCACACGGACAACTGATTACAAGAACGGAAATCGCTCGTGCAAGCGCAAATCCTGTCGTCTGCTCTGCAAATTTCCATAGAAAAAATGTTATCATTGCAATCAATATGACAATGGGTACAAACACTCCTGAAACCTTATCTGCAAGCTTGGCAATCGGCGCCTTTGACGCTGCAGCATCACTTACCAGCTTGATAATTTGTGCAAAGGTTGTATCATTCCCTATGCGAACAGCTTCACATCTTAAAAATCCTGTCTGGTTGATTGTCGCTGCATAGACACGATCTCCGTCTTTTTTGTCCACCGGGATACTTTCTCCCGTCAACATAGATTCATCGATTGCACTCGCACCCTCCAATATTTTCCCATCTACCGGAATCTGTTCACCGGGTCTGACCACATACCAATCTCCCACTCTGACTTGATTCGCCAGTACTATCTTTTCCACACCATCTTCAAGTACCGTAGCGGTCTTGGGCGTCATTTCCATCAGACTTTTTAATGCATTCGTTGTCTTTCCTTTTGCTCTTGCCTCAAGCATTTTTCCGACGGTAATCAAGGTCAAAATCATTGCAGCTGATTCAAAATATAAATCATGCAAATAATGCGCTCCGTCCCCATGTCCCAAAACATACCTCTGCGACATTACAAATAGCGTCACAAAGCTGTATATAAATGCTGCACTTGAACCTAGCGCAACAAGAGAATCCATATTCGGTCCTCCTCGCGCCATACTACCAAATCCATTTATAAAAAACTTACGATTCAGCATCATAACCAGCATGGTTAATACTAACTGCAACATCCCTATAGCAAGAGGATTTTCTTCTAAATATGAGATTAGAGGCCATCCCCACATCACATGCCCCATAGAAATATACATCAACAATGCAAGAAGACAGAGTGAAGAAATCAGCCGAAATCGTGTTTCCTTTTCTTCTCTGCCCCATTCTGTTTCCTGCCCTGTCTGTTCCTTTGCAGAATTTATCATATTCTGTGATATCTCTGTTTGTGCTGTGACTACACGAGCACCATATCCGGCCTTCTCTACCGCACGAATAATCTCTTCTGACGAAGCAGTCCCTGTGACAGACATTTGATTCATCAACAGATTCACACTCACCTGCTCTACGCCATCTAACTTTTCTACTGCTTTTTCTACTCGTGTGCTACAGGCTGCACACGTCATACCAGTTACAACATACTGCATTATTATTTCCCTTTTTGCTTTTTGTTTCCTGTAAAGTTAAATACAAGAAGCAGAAACAGTACTGCAATCGCCATCCAAAATGTTAACACTTTCTGCCCCTGTTTTACAAAGAAATCATAATATCCCTTCAGATAAATCGCCACAATAAGTACAGGGATTACATAGGTCATATACGCTTTTAATCCCTTTGGAAAATTCATACCCTTTCCTTCATTGGCCTCTGTCAAAAAACGATCGAATCCCCAACCATTTTTCTTTACACAGAATAATACGAACAACAGACTACCAAGCGGAAGAATATTGTAAGATACAATAAAATCTTCCAAATCCATCAGTGTCGAGGTTCCGCCAAGCGGGTGTATATGCGATAATACATTATAACCTAAAATAGCAGGCAAAGATAACACTGTTATCAGAACAATATTAATTCCAACCGTTTTCTTTCTGCTCCATCCGGTCATATCCATCATCATTGCAATGATATTTTCAAATACTGCTATTACGGTTGATAACGCTGCAAATGTCATAAACACAAAGAATAAACTTCCCCAAATACGCCCGCCGTTCATATGACCAAATACAGACGGGAGCGTAATAAACAAAAGAGATGGCCCTGAGTCCGGCTCGATTCCGTATGCAAAACATGCGGGAATGATAATAAATCCTGCCGTCAATGCGACAAACGTATCAAGAACAAGTACATTCACCGCTTCACCGGTCAATTTACGTTCTTTATTTAAGTAACTCCCAAAAATTTCCATACTTCCCATACCGACACTCAATGTAAAAAATGCGTGTGACATAGCATTAAAAATAACGGTTCCGAGTCCATTCTGTGTCATCTTTTTGAAATCAGGAATCAGATAAAAACGAATTCCTTGTACTGCATTTGGAAGTACTAACGAATTAATTGCAAGAACTACCATTAAACCAATTAAAAGCAACATCATAATTTTGGTGATTTTCTCTACTCCGTTCTGTAGGCCTTTTGCACATACACCAAACGATATCAGAATGATTACGACCGTCCATCCTATCATCTCAGCAGGACTGGCCATCAACATATCAAACTCTGTCTTAATTGCTTCAGTATCCATCACCTGCATTTTTCCAGCTAACATGCGGTAAGCATAGGCTATCATCCATCCTGCGACCATGGTATAGAACATCATAAGCAGATAGTTACCTGCCAAACCGAACTTACCAAATCGATGCCATTTTGTATGCTTTGGTTCTAACTCCTCAAATGCCTTCACAATACTTTTTTTACTTTTCCGACCGATTGCAAACTCACAAATTAATATCGGTAATCCAAATCCCAGCAAGCAAAGCAAATAGATTAATATAAATGCTGCACCGCCATTTTCTCCGCAAATATATGGAAATTTCCACACGTTTCCTAAACCGATAGCACATCCGGCTGAAACTAAAATAAATCCAAGTCTGGATCCAAAACTTTCTCTCTCTTTCATGATAACTCCTTCTCGTCCATTATATTTTCAGCACAGATTCAACACGTTCTATTTTTGATATTAGGACACGAAACGCTGAGCTGATATCCTCATTCAAACCAAAATAAAAAGTCTGAAGCAGAAACATATTTATCTGTTTCATTTCGGACTCTTCTTCGCCTTCCTGTAATGTCACGATTTTCTTTCTGAAATCATGCCACTTTAGTATAAAATTATGATATTCTTCTGCCGGCGTAATCCCTATCCATCGACTCACTTTCATCTTTGACCGGTTTGCTTTTTTACACTCATCCTTCAAAAGAATATAGTTCATTTTTCCCTCTATATAATTACGACCAAGCGGAAACAGTCTACACATTCCCGGCCGATATGTATGGATACTACATCTTCCCCGGCTATTTAAATAGGGACAAGCTCCGCTTACTTCATCCATCCTAATATAGGGCAAAATAAGCCCGCCTATCATACCTAGTTCTATCTTCCCCTGTTCCATCAGTTCACCAAATGCACATCCGGTTGCCTCTTTCAAAAGCAACACATCATATGGATCAAGCACAATGGTATCTCCCATTCCAATACAACAGTCGCAGCAACCGACACATTCCTGGCAGTTCACGCGAACCATCTCATCAAGTTCATAAAACTTACCATCTGTTTTTATATCCAATGGTTCTTGCATCGTCATCTCCTCTTCGCTTGTTGCGCCTAATTTTGCAAAATCTCATCTCATTTTCTACTCTATCTTTCACGAATCGTAAATTTCTTTACTAGATGAATCGGCTGATATGACAACTTGGCTTTTCGAAGCCCTTCGAGTCCCATATCATCTTCTCTGTTGACATATTCCGCCTCCGGAAATGCATCACATAAAAATTGACGATTCACAAATGCATACAATCCCCTAATATCCGGATTTGCTTTCTCTACATGAATAAATGCGGTCTTTGTCTGCTCATCATAGGTTCCCAGCGAAAACGCTTCCAAACTTCCATCCACATAAATACCATACATTTTATAATGAATTCTGCAACATCTTTCAAGAACATACTCAATTCCATCGAGCTCATAGTCATCTCTATGGTATGGGTCATCTATATCACGCGCTTCATGCCATCTTTTCAAAAATGCTCTTACTTCATCACAGTTTTCACACCCTAGCATTTTACACTCGTATCTTCCATCATATTGCTTTAAAAAACCATTTACATGGTTTTTTTTCTTATGATACAATTTCCCCGGAAGACGGCGCAGCTTATCCGCATCATAGACATAATCAAAGTACATGCGTTCTTCTGTCACTTCATATTGTTCCGGGTCCAAATCAAGCTCATTCACAGCCTCTTCATCCACGAGATAAAGCACCAGTTTTTGATGGAGTTCTTCATTAAAATATCGCTTTGCCATTTCAAAATTGTATTTCATATCAGAAAGCGCACAAAGCGGAGTTACAGAAAATACCTCATGCTCCGGACTACATATCCACACTAACCCATTTTCTGTCAAAAAATATTTGGTATTGTAATATTTTTTCCACAAATAGGCATCTGTAATCACACTCTCACAAGCCCCTGATCTCCTTTTCATAAAGTACTCATGCAGAAGATCATAATCATCTGTTTTTATTTCTTTTATTTCATACATTTCGTAAGTTCCAATTTTCTATCTTTATTTTTTGTTGCTCAAAACTATTGTTTCAAGCAACTATATTATATTAAGCGACACCCTTATTATGCCCCAAATCATTCAAAAATACTTCTGTTATGTTATTACTTTTCTTCAATCACTGATGTACAGTTTGGGCATCTTGTTGCTTCCAGATGAATGTCACTCTTACAAAACGGACATTTTTTTGTTTTTGTCTCTTCCGTTTTCTTTGGCGCGATCTTTTCTGCCGTCTTATTAATCATGCGCACAATCATAAAAACAACAAAAGCCATAATCAGGAAATTAATCACTGCGGTGATAAATTTTCCATAATTTAATGTTGCTTCTCCCATCAATGTAATCGCATATCTATCAAAATTCATTCCTCCAAGCAAACCAATCAATGGATTGATAATATCTTCCACTAAGGATGAAACAATACCTGTAAATGCCCCACCAATAATCACACCGACTGCCATATCCATCACATTTCCGCGACTAATAAATGTTTTAAATTCATCAAAAAACTTTTTCATATGTATTCTCCTTTTCTATTTATCTCTAAATAGCAATTTTATCATATTTTTCTTTTTTTGTTAATACGCTTTACTTTTGTAAATTTGCCATATATCTTATCTCCTGATACAGTATAGTAGAATGCACGGATTCTAACATAATATTTCCCTTTTTTAATTCGATTCGGTAAGATGAGCTCTTTTTCTGTGGTCGTCAGAACATGCGTGTTTTTCGCTTTAAATTTCCTATTTTTACACACCTGAATTTCATAGCCATCTACTTTTTTTACTTTGTTCCATTTCAACTTCGAACGCTTTATCGTAAATGAAACATTCTTTTTTTTCATAGAAGATACTTTACGTACTTTCCAATTCATTCTAAGGGAATAGTTGTTTCCTGCCGACGGTGGATAAGATGTATTACTTGCACGTACTTCCAGATAATACGTACCCTTCTTTGCATAAAATGTCTGTATCCGGCTCTCCCTGATTGCTTTATACGTGGTAATCATTTTTCCGTTTTTATCGTATAATACAAGTGCATATCCCCAGCCAATTTCTTCCCTCGTATTGGTGAAGTCAAATCTCAAGGTGACTTCTCCATTCTTAGGAATCTCCACTTTATACAAGGAATTATCTACCTCTGAGCGTAAGGTACCATATGTTTTTTTCGACGTAAGTTTCGAAGCCGCTTTGACTTTATCTTTCCAGGAATCATGCTTTACGCCGCTTGCTTGTCCCCCTATAGAAAGTGCATCACATTGAATCGAATCGGTATTTCTATTTGACACTGCATCTTTCCCGTAGGCACACACTCCTATTGACATATACCAAAAGACAAGCATCACCCCGAATACCAATTTCTTTCTTTTTAATTGCATTCTCAAATTCTCCCAATTGTTCTTCTATCTATGTAACTTCTTATCATACACATTTTTTCACATAAACATTTTCTTCCAGTACATATCCCATTCTCTTTAAGTATGCCACATGTAACTCGGCTTTCATAGAAAAACGCAACTCTTGTATCCCTCTTTTTGCCATAGTAGCATACAAAAACTCCCCGACAGAGCAATCTCTGTATGCCGGGGTGGAATAATCCAATAAAATGTCATATACACCTTCTTTTACTTTTTTTCCAAGAAATATACCGGCCGGATTTGACTCACAACAAATAATGTATGCTATATCTGCCTCCTTCACATCCAGCAAAATTCCCGGGAAAAATTTCTCAATATCATCCTTATAATAGGTAAGTAGATATAAAAGGAAGGCATCATCCGCCTGTCCATCAATTAAATCGTAATGTTTATCTGTTTTCATTAATTTCACTAAATTGTACACATTAATTACAATTAGGAAAAAATTTAATAACGCGGTCGGGTACGTATGTATAATGACTGCATAAGTCGTAAAAATTACACTTCCTATTGTATTAATTATGCGAAGCTTCACTACCGAAGACATCAGCATTGAAATTACAACGATGATGGACCCAAGATAACCAATCATCTCTATCAGCATTGCACTATCCATTTTCTTTCCTCTTTCTCTGTAAATCCCATATTTTTTAATCTAGTAACCGGCTCTGATATTGTCCACTCTCTTATTCTCTATGGAAATTTCACTATAATATCGATTTCCGCCTTCTCCCACCGGTGCTTGCGCTTCAAATCCTACTTTCACGTTTTTCCCAACCGGTAATGTGAATACTCTTACCATCTGATATTCTTGTCCATCTACCGAATAGTGAAAAGCAAAACAATCATCCACACGTGAAATCTGCAACCATACACTATTTCCATCCATAACAGGTCCGTTACAATCATCTGAAATTCGATTTGTCACAACGGATACCACTGCCGGCTTTCTACATGGCAAATCCGAGTTTTCCAGTGCAAGCTTCGCCCATACATTCTCATTTTCATATACAAGAAGCGCCGCCGCATCATATAGGTTTTTAAACTCTAATTTTACTTTTGTCTTAAACACAAAATCCCCTGTCATTTCCGTATAGTAAAGCGATGCAGACGCTACCGGCTCAGGAAATGCTCCATTCTCTTTTACCGGACTATTAAAATAATCTGTTTTCTCCGGTGCATATACCATAAGAACCCCATCCTTATACTCTGCTTTACTTTCATTCACCCATTTGAAATTCTCAAAATTCATCCTTCTTTTTTCCTCCCAATTCAATACCAATTTATGAATATTAGAAATCCTTCTTATCTTCTTGCGAAATAATATGTATTGGCTCTTTAAAATATTGTTGCTCCTCATCCACAGACTCCCCAATGACTACTGTTTCTTTCACACAGCGTACTGTGAACCAGAGCGCAATCCCTGTTCCACAAAAAAGTCCAACTAATACAGCAAATAGTAATAATGCTCCCATTGAAATTGTATCCGTTTGCATCTTTTTTTCCTACCTTTCTCGTACAAATCTTTTCATTACCTGCGATGTGGTCTTATCATATATTTTTTTTACACTTACATATGAAAAATATGCAGCCACATATGGAAGGGTTGCAAACAATGCAATCCACGTGAAGACATTCATTAATATATTATTCCACATCTTAATATCACCAAGTTCATTTGCGGTTGTATAAAAAACAAGTACACTAATGAGATTTATTATCAACGCCCACATTGCAAATGTTTTTACGACTTTACTTCTCTTTATTGGAATCATTCCGACCACTTTCCCGGTCTGCCCATTCACCACAAAGGTGTATGTTTTTCCCTCACATTCAAGTGTCATGAACCATGCCGGCATAAGAACATAATCAGATTTTAAAACCTCAAGCTGTGGCTTTGTATAGACCAACTTTGCCGATTTATTATCCACAGTATGACTCACCGCCCTATCAAATAATTCCTTTGCCATACCGCGCGCTGCAAGATTCGTTTCCTCCGCACTCATGTCGTATCTGTCTGCATAAAACCCGGACAAATATTCCGCCTCAAACGGCTTTTTTGCGCTCATATTATACGGTTCCAAACGTTTAGCAATCAAATCTCCCAATTGAGATGAGGTAGAAACAGCAAGATCCTTGAATGTGTGTTTTACTTCCCTTGCATAAGAAATCCTTTTTGTCAAATACGAACTACTACTCTCATATCTCCATATCTGATCATCATAATATTCTATATCATATAGTCGATAGGGTATATAAATCCCACGAAGATTTTGCATAGAATAACCTTTTAATTCTTCCGGATTCACATATGAATTTTCAATTCGTTCTTGTATTTTTTGCATTGCCTGTTCTTGCTTTATTTGAAACGGTATGATATAACTTGGTCTAAGCTCTCCGGAAATGCGATCAAACGCGATGGTGGACTGTCCACAGTAGGCACAAAACTTCGCTGATTCCACACCATTCACCACAATCTCTGCTCCACATGATGTACAGCTAAAAATCTTACATGCCATCAGATCTTCCGACATAATCGGCACTTCGTCCGGGGCACTTGCCTGTGCCTCTGCCTTTATGTCCAGTTCTCCAATCTCATATATCGTTCCACAAAAGCGACATTCCATTTTTCCAGTTTCCAAATTGTACTCTAATGTACTGCCACAACCTAAACATTGATATCTCACTTTTCTTTATCCTTTCATTCTGTCTTTCTTCTTATGTCATCACTCTTGCCGTCCGCTTTTTCACAAAATCTATGGACCGCTTAGTATGGTGTAATCTCCCCCAAAAATAATAATCCAACCATAATTAACTGTCAAGAAAACATGTAAGTCATCTATCTTCTTTCAAAAAAACGTGGAGTATCTGCCCTAACAGGCCAAATACTCCACGGGTAATAACACTTCCTAATTTGTTCTAAAAAAATTATTTCCTTCTAGGCTTTTTTGTAAAATGCAGTGTCGCTTCAAACATCCTATCCTTATACAAAAGCTGAAGCTTAAAATGATGAAGCATCGCTATATTCTGTACGATAGCAAGACCAAGACCACCGCCCTTTTGATCCGTGCGATTTTCGTCTCCTGTAACAAAAGGCTCGCAAAGTGAATTCATCTTATCGGAAAGATCGGTTTCACAGCGGTTATGAAGTGTAAGCTTCTCATCCGAAAGCTTCATAACAATTTCACTGTCAGCAGGCGCATGCATCAGCGCATTTACCAAAAGATTATCCAAGGCTTCCGTCAGCAATATCGGATCTCCGCTCACCACGCCGTTCCCCTCTGTCCTAATCATAAATCCACGCTCACTTATCATGTCCTTATGTTTGTCTAAAAGTGAAATAAATATAGCATATAAATCAACCCGCTCCTTAATTAGCCGTTCCGGATGAGTTTCAAGCTTAGATAATGTTAAAATATCTTCAATCGTGTGATTCATATATGCAATACCGGACTGAATGGATTTTAAGTAATGCTCACGCTTCTGTGTATCCATGTTCATCTGTAGATTCTCGGCGTAACCGGAAATAGACATCAGCGGACTTTTTAAATCATGCGCCATGGTGTTCATCAACGTCTTGCGATAATCTTCCATCCTATACTGCGCTTTAAAACGTGTATAGGTGATATGTGCAAAGAGCAATGCCAAAAGAACTGCAATGATATGGCAAATCACGATTACGGGCCAAAGAATAAATCCATATTCATCAAACAAATCCAGCGAAGTAGCGGTTAACAATATGTACTCATGTCCATCCGGACCATTCATTATCGTCGTATCCACTTGATAAAAATCGAAAAGTGAGCTACTGTATTCTGTTCCCGATGAACCATCTCTGTGTTCCTGCACTTGTGCCAGAGCACGGTCAAGATACATCTTCGTACTCATGGCCGGATAATATATTAAACCAAAGGAAGTATCTGCCAGCGCTTCATCATAACCGATAACTATAGGACCGAGCACGGTTACGTCCGTACCACTTTTACAAACCCGTATATATTCCGATGTGTCAGCAGGAGTATAATCAAAGTTATGAGATGCAACCTTTTTATTTGATTCATCCAAAGGTACAAGTGATATCTCACCCGGAAGAAACGTATCATCTTTTAAATAGAATTCATCCGCTTTTATCTCGAGCTGTCCAAATTCATCATATGTTAGAAAATACATCAGCGAAGCATCGTTGGCCATGTCTGCATCCCAGGTTTTCCACAGATCAGACGCGGTATCATAATCACAAACGTACAGCTGCATTATTGGCTCCTGTTGTGTATTGTCACGGGCAAAGAGAAAGGCGGTTCTTTCACAATCCGTAACCATTTCTCCTGTCGTATTGTCATAGAGAACGGACATTGTAGAAAACACTTCACCACTGACACAAAGCTGCCATTTCAGTTGATTGAATTGTGTACCGCTTCTATCACCATTCCAATCATTACTGATATATTCCACAATATCATTTGTCTTTTGGGAAAGATGCAACATTCGATTCGAACGAAGCGACTGTGTAAGCATTACGCAAAGCAAGACGCAAAGCATGGTACAAAATAAAATTGCTCCCACACACTTTCTAAAAAACACGCTTCTGAACGTATAACGTTTTGCATGTCGCAAATAGCTCGTATTCTTATTTTTTTTCACTTTCATTCATCCTTTCTTTGCGGGAACAAAGAATCACTCTGAAATTTTATACCCCTTGGTAACAACGGTCTGAATTTGTCTACCACAAGTCCCCAGCGCTTTTCGAAGCTTTTTGATATGATTGTCAAGAACACGCTCGTTTCCATCATAATCATATCCCCAAATGCGAAGAAGCAACGTTTCACGATCAACCACCAGATTTTTATTCTCCATGAGGCAACGAAGCAATGCAAACTCTTTCGGCGAAAGACGAATCTCTTCATTTTTAGCAGTTACCGTAAAACGAGTCGGATTAAGGCTTATGTTACCACAACAGATTTCGTCACCGGCCACCAACCCCTTATCTCGCTTTAACAGTGCCGTACACTTAGCATGTAATGTTGCCAGCGAGAACGGTTTGGTAATGTAGTCATCTGCCCCGAGTCCGTATCCATAAAGCGCATCCTCCTCCCCAATGCGCGCTGTAATAAATATAATAGGGACTATGCTGGTTTCACGAACGGTGCGACAGATTTCAAATCCATTTATTTTCGGTAGCATAATATCCAGAAGAATCAGGTCAAAGGATTTCTCATAAATCATGGCAAGCGCTTCTTCGCCATCTTTTGCGCAGTGCATATCGAAACGCTCCGCCGGATGTTCTGTAAAATAATCATATACCACTTCGCTGATACGCGAATCATCTTCAACGAGCAAAATCTGATACGCCATGCGACCTCCTTTCCAAATTCTTTCTATTCCCGGTTTCTTACGTGGTCCTTCGTTAAAAATGTGCTACAACCACGTCTTATATAAAGGATACTGTAACCATGTGTCTTTTATTTATCCGTCTGGATATTTTTAACAATCTTCTTCTAAAATCAAAATACCATATGCCTCAAGAATTACCGCACCTGATATTTCACTATCCGTCAAAATATCTTTATATTTTTCCCTCTCTCCCATCGTCGTGGAAAACAGAATCGTTTTCTCTTCCTCCGAGAAATTACCCACAAAAATGTACCGCTTCGTTTCATTTTCCCTGCAGGTTATCCCGATTCCTTCCGGAATGTCTGCGTTACTGAGAATGCCCGTGACTTCTGCTTCTTCGACAAGTTTCCGACAAATCTCCTCTATCAGGCGCTCCTCACAATTGGCAGCTAAATGATATGCATATCCGAGACCATATTTATTTTTCGTAACCACGGAAGCACCTTCATAATAATCTTTCCCATATACTGCCAATGTCTCCGCCGTTGTCGTATGAATTATCTCACAAAGCTCTTTCAGTCTGTAGTGGTTCTCATCCCAATATGTCTCATTGTACTCTTCCTCAAAAAGCGCATCGACTTCTTCCACCCACAGTCCAAGAACATCAGAGAGTTTCTCAGGTGTTGCTTCGCCCATGAAACAAAGATCTGTCTCATCAACTACCCCTGTAAATGCAGTTGTCAATAACACTCCGCCATTTTTGACAAATTCCCTCATTTTGGACTGAATATCATTATGAAACATGTAAAGCATAGGCGCGATTACAATTTTATATTCTGCAAAATCTGCTCTGGAATCCAGAACATCGACTCCTATCCCTCTTTGCCAGAAATACTTGTAATACTGTGTACAAAGATTATCATAATCCAATCCTATATTTCTTGGGCCGTTTGACTGGTTTAGCGCCCATTTGCTTTCTTTATCGTAAATAATTGCAACCTGTGCCGGATTCTCACTTCCGTATACCCTTTCAGATATCTTTTCTATATCCGCTCCAAGCGCAGCAACTTCCCGAAACACTCGTGTATTTTCCGTTCCAACATGTGATATCACGGCAGAATGCATCTTCTCTGCGCTTCCCCTTGACTGACGAATCTGAAAATATAATCCACTTTCCGAACCATGACCTATCGCATTTAGTACGGCCAGCCTGTGCATCCCCGGTTTTTTCAACTTACTTACCGGTCGCCAGTTAACCGTGGATGGTGTACATTCCATCAATAAAAATGGCTGCTTTTTCAAACCTCTCATATAGTCATGTGTGAAGCTTTCTTTATATGCTTCTTTCACATTCTCCCCCGGTGCATGCCAATTCGGATAGCTGTCCCATGAAATAACGTCCAGTTCCTCTGCCATATCCGGATAACACAATCCATCATAAAGTCCCATCATGTTTGCTGTCACCGGTATATCCGGATTTATTGCTTTTACAGCTGCAATCTCCGTCTTCATAAAGTCGGTTGTCTGATATGTAGTAAATCTCCACCAGTCAAGCCATAAGCCATTAATTGCAGTTTCGCTTATCTCTCCGGGTGCTTCCACTTCATCAAAACTTGCATATGTATGCGACCAAAAACGAGCCCACCATGCGTGGTTGAGCTTATCAATGGTACCATATTTCGCTTTTAAATACTCTCTAAACGCCTGCTGGCAAAGTTCACAACGACACTCTCCGCCATATTCATTGGAAATATGCCACATAATAACCGCCGGATGCGATGCATATCTTTGGGCCAGTTTTGTATTAATTATTCGTA
Organism: Lachnospiraceae bacterium; assembly: GCA_045588655.1. Classification (GTDB taxonomy): domain Bacteria; phylum Bacillota; class Clostridia; order Lachnospirales; family Lachnospiraceae; genus SVFI01. Next base: position 39,468 of record JAZNEP010000015.1, read on the forward strand.
CACGTTCTCTATATACAGGCGATGTCATACAGTGATTGTGTCTAAAACCAAAATGTGCTCTGACACCTCTTTCATCCACTCGTAAAACTTCAGGATATTTATCTGCAAGCCAATGCGGACGAGCACCTGAAGGTGTCGCAAGATTCACATAAATTCCTGCTCCATATAATTTATCAATGACTTCATCCATCCATTTGAAATCAAATTCATTTTCTCTTGGTTCCAGATGTGCCCATGAAAAAATCCCCAAGCTGACATTATTTATATGCGCCTTTTTCATTAGTTCGATATCTTTCTCTAAAATATCAGGATACGCAATCCATTGATCCGGGTTATAATCCCCACCATGTAACATATGTGGATATTTTGGTGTTATCGCCGCAAATGTCTTTTTCATAAGATTATTCTCTCCTATCAGAAGATATTTTCCTCACTTTTATCGATCATAAAGCAATCTTTATATACTACTATGTTTAGCTCATCATTCACGCCGTAGGTTTTCGTCGTATTTCCTAGCTGGTATAATATAAACCTTGGCCCATTTTTCGTTTGTACAAGTAATTTCACAATCTGTGCAGGACGGTTATTGATTAATACATCATCGTTCATATAGCCATAAACTGTTGCCTTCATCTTCTTTCCACGAGACTTTACTTTGACATATCGCACTATAACCCGAATGACTAAAATAGATGCTACAATCCCCACTAACAAAAAAGGAAGACAAATAAGCTTCGTTGCAATTCCTTCTCCACTGTTTATCGTAACAATCAGAGTAATAAGCCCGGCTAACCCGAATCCAACCGCAAATATTGCAGGGAACCAGACATTCCAAAAATTCAACTCTGCCTCTTTACAATCAATCACAGGATACTCCATATCCGCCTTGGCTGTATCAATTCCGGTAGGTGTACCGCAATACGGACAAATCTCCGAAACAACCGGAGCACCACACGATGGACAAGTCTCCTGCTGATTTCTTGTTTTCATTTGTGTCATATCGTTTATCTCCTTTCGAATTTCAATGCGTAAATAGGCGTTCGCTATCATCCATTTTATCATAAATATCCTCAAAGTAAATCAGCGCTTTATAAATATTATCACAGGTTGCCTCACATCTCTGTCTACCCAAAATACTCCGACGCATAATACTCTGATGAAAACTCCACATAATAATCCATACCCTCAGGCACCTGTCCCTGTTCTGCATGCTGAGCGAAAGATTTCATATATAAAAATGCAAATGGCTTTCTTACATAAGGATCAAAGCTTTCCAAAAAGGCCTTGCTCTCCACCTCTGTGAGATTTGCCGGCACACATACCGCCATCTTCGGCTTAAAAAGAGCTTTGGGCCTCAGTTTCTTTATAAACCCAAATATTACCTTACTAAAAACAGTATATTCCGCCACCACACCCCATTTGGTTGGAGATTCGACCATGATATAAGCATCATCTATATACTGTCTTGCCTCTTTTCCTACTGCCACGATTTCGGAAGTTTTGATGTTATATGCACATAACACCTCATCTTCCAGTAAAAGTTGTTTTTCTTTGGAATAAATTCGTATTGTTATAGGAGTATACCCCTTTTTATCTATATGCGTCATTTCTTTCCTCCCCAAATAACATAATATGACATTTATGAATGCCATCGATTCTTTAGCTTATTCTGCAAATGATACAGTTGAACGATGCCCTATTTGGGGCGACTCATTCGGCAGCAACATCCAGTTGGTCCATCTCCAGCATTACATTCACATGATGTTTGGCTTCATGGGATTTGGGACAATAAACATACCGTCTCCACATGCACCGTCATCGGGAACATATCCACCGGCTGAATTTTTTCTACCTTATATCCACGTTTCGTCAGATAAGCCAGATCGCTTTCTAAGGTTTCCGGTCCGCAAGAAACATATACGATTCTTTTTGGTGCCAGTTTACAAAGTGATGATAAGAATGCTTCATCGCTTCCACTTCTCGGCGGGTCCATAAAAACGACATCTGCCCTTTCACCGGCCTCAGCTCTGCTTACCATCCATTTCCCTGCATCAGAGCATACGAATGTAGCATTTGATACTTGATTCCTTTTCGCATTTTCCTTTGCATCTTTAATGGCCTCTTTGTTGAGTTCTACTCCAAATACTCTTTTTGCTTTTTGTGCTGCCACTAGTCCTATTGTTCCGATTCCACAATATGCATCAATCACTGTTTCTTTTCCTGTCAGACCTGCCATTTCAATTGCTTTTGTATACAATATTTCTGTCTGCACCGGATTGATTTGGTAAAAGGACTGTGGTGAAAGACGAAATTTTACACCGCACAAACTATCTTCGATGTATCCCTTCCCGTATAAAACAATATCTCTTTTTCCCAGCACCATGGTTGTTCGTTTTTCATTGACATTGATTACAATGGTGCTAATCTCCGGATGCAGTTTTACCAAAGCTTTAGCAAAATTATTTTTAGATGGCAAAATCGGAGATCTAAGAACTAAAATCACCATAATCTCTCCGGTTTCCTTTGATACACGCACCACCACATGCCTTAGTAATCCCATGTCGGTTTTTTCATCATAGGTTCTAATCTTGAACGACTTCAATAGTTCGCGAATTGACAAAATAATCTCGTCTGCTTTCCGATGTTCAATCTTACAGCGATCAATCTTCACAATTCTGTGCGACTTTTCCTCATATATACCGGAAATCGCCCCTCCTTTTTCATATCCAAAAACAGCATGCACCTTATGTCTGTATTCATATGGATCTTTCATTCCGATTATCGGCTCTACTTTTCCATATTTTCCAAGAAGTTTTTTCATCATTCTCTGCTTCTCTTCCAACTGTGCTTCATACGGAAGATCGATATATTGACATCCTCCACACTTCTTCGCGTATGGACACTTACTTGCTGTTCCATTTTTCTTTTTGTTTCTTTTTTCGCTCATTTTATCACACCCGCCAAGTCAAATGCCGGAATAAAACTTTCCGACGCGGTTTCTCCTTCCTGCACAAATGCATTTGTCACACCGATATCCAACGTATATTGTATCAATCTGTCATATTCACGCCTCGTCACTTTTCTTTGCAACTCCGGATATGCATCCGCCAAATGCCTGACTTCTTCCAGCGGAGTATACTGATTCATTAAACTGATAAAAATACAGTCCCCATAGGTTTCATGCAAATATTTCACAATTTTTTTTGCCTCATTAACTTTCCCCGGCAAAAGCAGATGTCTAACGATAACACCTTTTTTTATCATTCCTTTATCATCAAAACATATCTCGTCGGTCTGTCGAACCATTTCTTCGATTGCCTGTTTTGCATATACAGGATAATCCGCTGCTTTCGAATATTTTGCTGCCGTTTCACTCTCCCAATATTTAAAATCCGGCAAATAGACATCTATCAATCCTTCTAATCGCTTTAACGACTCTACTTTTTCGTATCCGCTACAATTATATATAAAGGGGATTTTCAGCCCTTTCTGCTTTGCACATATGATTGCTTCACAAATATGTAATACATAATGATCTGCTGTAACCAGATTAATATTATTGGCACCCTGACTTTCCAATTCAAAAAAAATCTCAATCAATCGCTCCACAGATATTTCCTGTCCCGCTTTTCCTCTTGAAATGGCATGATTCTGACAATAGACACATCCAAGCGAGCAGCCGGAAAAGAAAACCGCACCGGAACCATTTTCTCCTGAAATACAAGGTTCTTCCCACATATGAAGCGCAGCTCTTGCAACCAAAAGCTGCGCCTTCACATGACAAACACCACTTTCTTCCATTCTGTTTATATGACAACTTCTCGGGCACAGATTGCATTCACGATACATATTTTTTCACTTTCTGTTTCATTGATATTTTATAGTATAATATAGCCCAATCAAACATGCAAGTTAGCAATAGCTTACGTGCTCATGCACAACGGATTCAATACAATCCTTCCCTCTGTCATAATAATATACATGATCTGATAAAACTTCCTTAGGATCCACTTGTGTTTCATTCACTTCTTTTACCATCTCATTTAATCGTTCCCCTTCGGTACCGGTCTCGGGCACAAGAATCACTTCATGTACACTACTAGGTATTATATATACATTTTTCCCTAAGGTATTTGCAAAATTTTTCACCACATCCGGATATGCCATCGTCGCTGCTCCATTCATTTTCATCGAATTTGTCATGACATACATCGGAACCTCTTCCATAAATGCTTCTTCCTCTTGCAATCTCTCTCCCATCATCTTTTCTATAATCTCACGCATTCCTGTAATTGCGGCTGGTAGCAGACTCGGTGTATTCAAACACGCCACTTTATAGAGTTCTTCCTTTGTCACCTTCCACATTTTCAAATGTGAATTGTGAATTAATATCGTTGCATTTCCGAGATTTTCATCATATGCAAGATAGTAAAAAACCATAACGAGATCCATATATTCCACATAGGGAATTTCATTCAGAAGCTTGTTATTTTTCGATTTGTTCACAATCTTATACACGATTCTTTTTTTAGCTCTTTCGTAATCCACAAAAAATCGAATATCCAATGATTGTTCTACACTATATTCTCTGTTTTTTTTGACAATCTCTTCTGCAAGTTGTTCCAGTGATACACCTTCCTTATATGCTTCATAAAATTCTTGCAAATAAATGGTAGGTGAAATATTTTTTCCTTTTTCTATGATACTGACTGCTTCCTCCAATACTCCATTGTTCTTCTGAATGGAATTCAATTCCACTCTCTCGTCTGCTGATATGATTTTTTTAATTTCTTCCATTACTTTTCTTGAAAACTCTTTTAACTGCATAATATCCTCCGTTAGAAATGAAATTTGATTTGTTTTTAGACTTGTTTTTGATTTGATTTACATAGGAATGTCAGAAAAAAAAGACAATGGATATCCATTGTCTTTTAGGCTTTAAATTTTGTGAAACACTTTCTTATACACGTGAAAGATATTCACCTGTACGTGTATCAATTTTGATTACATCATTCTGATTTACAAATAAAGGTACATATACTGTAGCTCCGGTTTCAACAACAGCCGGTTTCGTTGCTCCTGTTGCTGTATCTCCTTTGAATCCAGGCTCTGTTTCTGTAATCTCTAACTCTACAAATAATGGTGGCTCAACAGCAAATACATTACCATTGTGTGAGCAAACTTTAACCATTTCATTTTCTTTTACAAATTTCATAGCGTCGCCAACTGCATCCTGATTAAGAGCCATCTGTTCAAAAGACTCTACATCCATGAAGTTGTAAAGATCACCGTCTGCATATAAGTACTGCATATCTTTTCTATCGATACGTGCCTGTGGACATTTTTCTGTTGGTCTAAATGTCTTTTCAACCACACCACCACTGATAATATTTTTTAATTTGGTACGTACAAAAGCAGCTCCCTTACCCGGTTTTACATGCTGAAACTCAATAATCTGGTAAATATTACCCTCTACTTCAATCGTCACACCATTTCTGAAATCACCTGCAGAAATCATAATCTATTCCTCCTAAAATTTTTCACAACATAATTCTTTACTAGTGTATACTATATTATTACTTTTTTCAACCATTTTTTTCTTCAATTGCCATTTGAAAGCGCGATAGCTTCATCTATTGCATCCATATATCCCTGTAATCCGCGTCCATAAATCTGCTTATCACATGCATCCTTTGTCAGAGATATCTTTCGGAATCCTTCTCTCTTTGTAATGTCTGAAATATGTATCTCAATTTTAGGTATCGTCGTTACAGAAGATAGTGCATCAAACAATGCATAGCTATAATGTGTCAATGCCCCCGGATTGATTACGATTCCATCGGTTCCGTCATAATAGGCTTCCTGAATCCAGTCAATCAACTGGCCTTCATGATTGCTCTGCTTTGCTACTAGCTCAAATCCGTCTCTTTTGGCTTTCTCGTTTAACATATCCAGCAAATCCTGATACGTCTGTTTGCCATAAACTTCAGGTTCTCTAATCCCGAGAAAATTCAGATTTGGACCATTCAGTACTAATATTTTCATTTTACTTTCCCTCCAGCTTACTTGTTATCTCAGCTATGATTTCCTCAAATGTTTTTCCGTCTACATCAATAGTCAGATCCGACGCCATCTCATAAAACGGTCCCCTGGCTTCAATCATCAATCGAATCTTTCCTTCCGGGTCCTCTCCCTGCAAAAGAGGTCTTGTTGTATCATCTTTCAATCTCTCATAAATGGTTTCCGGTTTTGCTCTCAAATACACCACATTCCCAAGCTCACCTATCAAAACCCTGTTTTCTTCTCGCATCGGAAGTCCGCCACCAACCGAGATTACATAGTCCTGTTTATTATGAAACAATTCTTTCAAGCATGCAGTCTCCATATCTCGAAATGCCTGCTCACCTTGCGTTTCAAAAATGCTACTTATTGTGGTATTTTGTTTTTGTTCAATTATCTTATCTGTATCTACATATGGCATTTTTACTTGGTAAGATAGCCTTCTACCAACGGTACTTTTTCCACATCCCATATATCCAATCAAAATAATATTACTCATATATTCCCATTTCTTCTTTCATCTTTTGTAATATCAGTTCCGCCTGTGCTTCGGTAACATCACATCCGTTCCAAAGTTCGTATGCAATGATTCCTTGATAAAAAAGCATCTTCAGTCCGTTCATTGTCTTTCCGCCATGTGCCTTCACCAACTTCATAAACTGTGTTTCATATGGTCGATAGATTAAATCCACACCCGTATGGATTCTATCATAGATATCACCATCCTCCAGCACAACCTCCTCCACATTCGGATAAAGACCGACGCTCGTACACTGCATTGCCAAAAATGATTTTTCCGTAAGCGTTTCCAGCTCCGAAAATGCCAGTGCTACAATGTCTGTATCTTCCATATGAAGCTTGATTTCCTGCGCAATATCTTTTGCTTTTTCCGGCGTACGATTGCATATATATATTTTCTTTGCCCCTGCAGATGCGCACATATATGCAACCGCCCTCGCTGCCCCTCCGGCTCCAAGCAAAAGCACAGTCTCGTCCTTAATATGTATATCTTCTGTCTGCATAGCGCGAAAGAGTCCCGACATATCCGTGTTATACCCTTTATATCCACCTTCGCATCGGACAAGAGTATTGACTGCACCGATTTTCTCTGCTAATGCATCAATTTCTATCAGATGTTCTATCACTGCGCTTTTATGCGGTACTGTCACATTCATTCCTAATAGATTTAGCTCATACGCACCTTTTACCGCATCTTTTAGTCCATCCTTCTCTACCAGAAACGGGACATACACAAGGTTTTCCCCAAATATTTCTGCCAGATTATTATGAATTACCGGTGACAAGGTATGCTCCACCGGATTTCCTATCAATCCACAGGTTCTCGTCTTTCCATCAATTTTCATACCACTTCATCCCTCTAATTTTTCTGTTTATGATAAAAATATAATACTACTCTTTCCAAATAGCGCTTTAACACAATCTGAATCTCTTCCTTTTTATCGATTGGCTTTACAAGTATGGAAAAAATCCCGGCTCTGTTAGCTCCCCAAATATCCGTAAAAAGCTGATCACCAACAAATAGCGTATTTCTCTCATCACTCTTCATTTTTTGCATCGCCGTACGATAATTTTTAATCCCCGGTTTTCCAGCCTTAAAAATATACTTCACTTTGACTGCATCATTAAACATTTTCACACGCGCCTCTTTATTATTAGATAACAACATAATATCATATCCAAGCTCTTTTAATTGCTCTATCAGCGCGATGCTTCTCTCATCTGCCGGTTTTCCATGTTCCACCAATGTATTATCTATATCAAAAATAACTGCTTGATATCCTTCTTTTCTATATTTTTCAAAATCAATCTGATAGGTTGATTCGATATATTCACTTGGGTATAATTTTCTAAACATATCTCTCCTTTCATACTCCCTTAAAAAAGACACCCAGAAGGTGTCTTTTCTATGTTTCATTATATGGTTACTGTCCCGAAACAAATGATTTACTTCTGCACTACCACACCATCCGCTGTCGAAGCAATAATCGAATTTGCATCTTCCCGCGGTTTTACAAAATACTGATACTGTTCGAGCACTTTATCCTTTTGCATATCCGAAATCGCACTCATCATATCAAGATTGTCCAAGCCAGCATCTCTACCTATGTAATCATATGTCTCATTTTTATTAAAATTAAGCGAAATATCTTCCAAATTCGCTGTACGAGGCGCCGTGTTTAATGATTTAGAATCCTGTCTATTCAAAGACTCCTGTTTCATTTGGCGTAAAGACTTATCATCTTTTTGTTCCTGTAATTTTATCTCATCTGCAGAAACAGGTTTTATCTCCGGTCGTGTATATGCATTCATATAACTTCCATAAGATCCGATTCTATTCACCGTCATACATGACACCTCCTTTTCCTATTTTTCCATATGCTATTTTGTGTGTGAGCTAATTTTTTAATTTCCTATTCTATACTATATATCGGATTAATCCCACTGCTATTTTATAGCAATACCTTACTTATTTAACACACTTTTCAGCTCGTCCATAAATGTATTAATATCTTTAAATTCACGATACACCGATGCAAAACGAACGTATGCAACTGCCTCTAGATTTTTCAGCTTATCCATAACAAGTTCGCCAATCACAGCACTTGAAATCTCTTTCTCCTCACGATTAAAGATATCCGTTTCCACTTCATCTACCAAGTGATTAATCTGGTTCGCACTAATCGGTCTTTTATGACATGCCCGAAGCACTCCTGCCTCGATTTTAGAACGATCGTATGTCTCTCTGTTGTTATCTTTCTTAATGACAATAAGCGGAATCGTTTCCACTTTCTCATAGGTGGTAAAACGCTTCGCGCACTCATCGCACACGCGTCTTCTTCGAATTGAATTGTTTTCATCTGCCGGACGTGAATCAATTACTCTTGTATTCTCATGTCCACAAAAAGGGCATTTCATAAATTTCACCTCATCTAAAAGTATTTATGTTAACATGTGTCAACTAGTCTTAGTATAATGTACTCAAGAAATTATGTCAACTTTAAACTTCCACCAAAATAAGATCCGGCCCTATCTGCTTCACCTTTTGATATGGTATACATATTTCATCTCCGATCCCAAAAAAACCTTTCAGCCCACACTTTTCTCTCACAATAATCTGACAAATGCATCCACTGCATGAATCGAACTCTAAATTGTAGACATTCCCGAGTTTTCTACAATCACAAATACTGATTACTTCTTTACGACAAAAATCATCAAGATACATGGTTTTCACCCGTTCTTTTTTATTATTGTATGCAACTATATTCAGAACGTACCTTTATCACTTTTCTTAGTTTTTAAGCCAAGCCAGAAGCTGACACCTGCTCCCAAGAGCAAAATCGGATAATATATTATCATCGGAATGAAATCCTCAACAGAAAATAATATATAATGAGAAAAAGTTGCACAATATGTGCCTATTCTAATCGCAATCAGTACAAATATTCCCGCAAAAAGAAGAATAAAGGAATTTAAATAATCTAATATATAAATATATGTGTTTTTGAGTTCAACCTCAGCAACCAAAGCTGTTTTGTAACAATTCACAGCAAATACCGTACAAAAAATACCACTGAAAAGAACCATAATTGCAAGTAACAGTATGACGAAAGCCACACTCATCGTAATTACAAATGAACTCGTGCCTGTCAGCTTACCTGAATATAATAAGAAACAAACCGGAAAATTTGCGAATAGTAAGATTATCAAGACACAAAGTGCTGTTAAAGGCTGAAGATAACAATTTACTCTTTTAAAATGCTCGTACATAATTACGCTCCCCTTCTCATTTTTGTCGATATAACAAAATCCGCAATTGATATTCCAACTAAAAGCATCGAAGCAATACATACAAGAACAAGTAATAGGATAGAAAATTTCCAGTCAATATATCCGATATTATGAAAAACCACCCATTTCTGGTTCAAAGCATGCTGCGCTACAATGTGAGAATTTGCCCAATCCAAATAGAAAATATGATAAAACATGAAACCATATGAGTAAAGAACAGAACCTAATGTAAGTATAGTAGTTACTATCGACAATCTATTATGCTTTATACCAAAATAATCAGACTTTGACAGGCATTTCGAATAAGTAGCATTCTGCAACATTCCGAACAGCAACGTAACAAATGTCAAAACAAAAAAAAGACCGGTCAACATCATGGGCAAAAAGAATGAAAGTAATATATAATCAAAAAAATAAATTTTTATACTTATATCTCTAGCATGCAACACATCATTAATATAAGCAATCCACGAAAAGATAACAGTGGAATTCAACGCCAGACATAGGATTGTATGTAAAAATATAAAATAGGAATGCTTTTTACGTCCCATAATTGTTCCATCCTTTCATACACAATACATCTGCTATTTATTTACTATATTCATAAATTAACAGAAGCATTAAAATCAATAAAAAAACTATGGAGAAACCTTTCGATTTCTCCTTAGATATCCCTTAAGTGGTTTTTCAACTTTTTTCATTTTTTATTAACCTCTTGGATGTGCTTTTGCATACACTTCGCGAATTCTATTATGATTCATGTTTGCATAAATCTGCGTCGTTGAGATATCCGAATGACCGAGCATCTCCTGAACGCTTCTTAAATCTGCTCCATTTTCCACCAAATGTGCCGCAAACGAATGTCTGAGCGTATGTGGTGTAATATCAGCATTAATCCCAGCTTTTTTGGCATAATGTTTAATCAACTTCCAAAAACCTTGACGACTCATTGGCTTGCCGGAACAGTTGGCAAACAGAACCTCCGAAGACTTGTCCTCAACCATATCGCTTCTTATACCATCCATATACCTTGCAAGCGCTGTTTTTGCTTTATTTCCAAATGGAATCATTCGCTCTTTATGCGCATCCTTGCATAAAATAAAGCTCATGGCAAGATTAACGTCCGACACTTTTAATGTAATTAATTCCGTTACACGAATTCCTGTCGCATATAACAGTTCAAGCATCGCTTTATCACGAATTTCTTTCGGTGTATCACCCGCAGCTTGCTCTAATAATGCAGCCACTTCATCCATAGAAAGAATCTCCGGAATTTTTTTCGTTATCTTCGGTGCTTTCAAACCCGTACTGACATCATAGCTAATCTTACCCTGCTGAACCATGTACTGAAAAAAAGCCTTAATAGATGCAATGTTTCTTGATACCGTTGCTGCCGCAAAATTCTGACTTTCCAGCTCCTGAATATATGCACTCAAATCTTCTGCATTTACAGCAGACAATTCTGTAATTCCTCGCTGTCCTAAAAAATGACATACTTTGGCCAGATCTCTCTTATATGATAATTCTGTATTATTTGAAGTTTGTTTTACATTATGTAAATATGTAATAAACCCCTGTACTTCCTTTTCCATAATAAATGAAACCCTTCCTCATCACGTAGTTATGTCATCTCCATAGACGTCTGAATTTTATTATAAGAGCAAAACCAAATAAAAGCAAATACTATTTTATGCGCTTTTTCGGCTTTTTTTCACCAAAAATGCCACAAAGCCCAAGATGTGGATTTTGCCGTTTTTACATGCCACTACATGTTGTAAAATATTTTTTCAAAAAATTTTTAGACACCATTTCACCAACAACGGATTTACATAACACTCCACTGCAACTCCTATTATTGTAACCCCTAATAATAGAACGACCTGCTCCCAAGTATTGTGATGCATCACCTCACCTCTATATTTTATCTTTTGTCTTTCAAACAACTTTTCATTGAATTCTATCAATATTGCTATTCCACTGAAGATTGCCGGAATATATATAATATCTTGCGGAAATACAAGTGCCAGAAATAAAAAGATACCTTTGATACCATATCTCACTATTAATATGGACAACATACTCCCCATACTACAGCCAAATACAATCAAAAAACCATATAAAAGATATTTCCCCGGTAATGCAAGCGATGCCATGAACAACCCAAGAAGAATGCACACTCTCACTTTCATTAAATAGAAAAAATAATCCCAAAATTTAATGTCAATATACAAAATCTGCATTAAATTCTGAATACTTAAAACATCCGAACTTTTCCCCTGTAAACGCCCTGTAAAGTAAATGTATAATACGCCTATCAAAAATCCGGCCAGAAAAAGCAAAAGCTGCCTGTATTCTTTGCGAGATCTCATTCTTTCCTCTCCGCCTTCCGTTTACTTGTTTTGTCCATTCCCTCTTTTCAATGTATATGCACCTGCACAAAAAAATAGAAACAGAAGTTGTCCACTTCTGTTTCTATTTTCGTCAATTTCCAGCTATTCATCGATTCACTATCTACTATTTCATATATTTTAATTTGTACGCTAACAGTGCAGATACCGTCTTACCATCTTGTATTTTTCCGGCATAAATCATATCCACCAACTCATCGATTTCATATGCCTGCACATTGATGAACTCATCCTCATCCAAATCTTGCTGCGATTTCACTAAATTTTTTGCAACATAGACATCAATCTGTTCATTGCAAAATGCCACTGTAGTTTTTAAAGAAATCAAAAATTCAAAATCCTTTTTCTCTGCTCGATATCCGGTTTCTTCTTCCAACTCTCTGTATGCACATTCCAGATAAGACTCCTCAACACTATCTCTTCCTCCGGCCGGAACTTCTATTGTTTCCCGGTCAAGTGCATTTCGATATTGATGCACCATCAAGATTTTTCCATCATCCATCACAGGTACCACCGCTGCAGCGCCTTTATGACCGATAAAATCCCATGTAGCTATATTTCCGTTCGGAATCTTTACTGTATCCTTATAAATACTGATAATGACACCTTCATGCACCAATTCTCTGTTTAATCGTTCTATTCTTTCCACTTGTTCCATTCTGATCCTACTTCCATTCTATATGAATCTAACTAATTAAGGATTACATTTCAGATAAGATTTTCTCAATCGAAACTAATTTAACACATAACACAAATAAATTAGTCGCATCTTCCATTTCTTTTGGTGTCGGATAAGATGGTGCTATACGAATGTTGCTGTCTTTTGGATCATTTTTGTATGGAAATGTAGCTCCTGCTCCGGTCAAAATTACTCCTGCTTCTTTACATTTTTCCACAATCTTCTTTGCACATCCATCTAACGCATTAAATGATATAAAATATCCACCTCTTGGTTTGGTCCATTCACCGATTTCGAGTCCACCCAGTTCGCTTTCTAATACATTCACAACTGCCTCAAACTTTGGTCTCATACTATCAGCCTGTTTCATCATATGTTTTTTAATTCCATCAATATTTTTAAAATATTTCACATGTCTAAGCTGATTAATCTTATCATAGCCTATTGTCTGGATTGTCATTGACTTCTTAAACCAGTCTCTATTTGCTGCTGATGTTGCCACCGCTGACACTCCACCACCGGCAAATGTTACCTTTGATGTCGAACAAAACTCAAATACCATATCCGGATTTCCGGCTTTTTCACACTCCGAAAGAATGTCAAGAAGCTCGTCCTGTTCCTCTTCATATAAGTGATGAACTGCATAAGCATTATCCCAGTATATTCTAAAATCTTCTGCTGCTGGTTTTAGGCTCGCAAAACGTTTTACTACATCATCAGAATATGTTACACCACATGGATTTGAGTATTTCGGCACACACCAAATACCTTTTACGCTACTATCATTATTTACGTATTGTTCCACCATATCCATATCAGGTCCGTCAGCATATAACGGAATATTAATCATCTCAATCCCAAAATGCTCTGTAATAGCAAAATGACGATCATATCCCGGAACCGGACACAAAAATTTTACCTTATCTAACTTACACCAAGGCGTATTTCCAAGCACACCATGTGTCATGGAACGTGAAATCGTATCATACATAATTGGAAGACTTGCATTACCGCATACAATCATATTTTCAGCCTTTGTATCTACCAAATCTGCCATCAACTGTTTTGCCTCTTTTAAACCATCTAATACGCCATAATTTCTGCAGTCAGTTCCATCTTCTGCCACTAATTCAGAGGTCGAATTTAATACATCCATAATATCCATAGATAAGTCAAGCTGTGCAGAAGAAGGTTTTCCTCGCGACATATCTAATTTGAGTCCTTTCGCTTTTGCCTCTGCATACTCTTTACTTACAACTTCTTGCAATTGCAATAACTCGTCTTTACTTAATTTTTGGTACGATTTCATGTGACACCATCCTTAATTCACTAATCTTACTTTTTTCTTACTTATACTTTTCTACTGCTGTTACAAAAAATCCAAATACTTCTCTTTTAAAAAATATCCTTGGATAATTGTATACAATTATATTTCCCGTTTATTTTACTACACTACATCCCCTCTGGCAAGAGTTATCTTTTTACTGCAATATAAAAAATCACCAAGACTTCACAAAAGTTTTTGGTGATTTTTACCATATCTCTTATCCAATTTAAATATACTAGAATATACTGGCTTACTCTTCAATATCCTCACTTGCAGCAACCGCAGCTGTAACAGACGACACCACCGCAACTATAACTGCAATAATAATAATCAGTAAACCGCCACCTAATAATACAAACATATACTCCACTCCAAACTGTTAAACTTTTCTTCCTGATACAGGATACCATGTTTCACCCAAGCCGTCAACCTGCTATCCGAATCAGCATTCGATATCTTCCATCTTTTTATATCTTTCCCAAATCTTATCTGCGCCACATACATGTTTGGTACCATCTGCATCTAAAATAATATAATCCCCCTGTTTAATAAACGTACATCCTCTTCTTGTTTTAATGTATGGGCACAACATGGATGATTCCTTCTCGATGATAACCAAATTTTCCAAATCAGCAAATCCATTTGTTATGACTTTTTCGTATAATGCAAATCCATCTTCCAACCCTTTTTCGGTTTCATATTGATAAACATCTGCAACAATTTCCGTTCTTACACATTTCATAATCATCCCTCCATATAAAACATATAAAATCAATGTTATACAACCTTCTCTATACCTATATTATACTTTATTTTTTTCTGTGATGCTATACGTAAAATCAATTTAAAAAAGAGCTAAAAACACAACCGTTTTTAGCTCTTTCATCTTCTAAATTTTTTATTTCGCGTAATCAGTTACTCTGGATTCTCTTATGACATTTATTTTAATTTGTCCAGGATATTCAAGCTCTTTTTCAATCTGCTTTGAAATATTCCGTGCCAAAAGTACCATGTCTGTATCCGTAATCTGTTCAGGAACTACCATTACACGAACCTCTCTACCTGCCTGAATAGCAAAAGATTTGTCGACACCTTTGAAATTGTTTGTTATATCTTCAAGCTGTTTTAATCTACTTGTATATGTTTCTAAAGTCTCTCTACGTGCCCCTGGTCTTGCTGCAGATATTGTATCAGCTGCCTGAACAATACAAGCAATCAAAGACTGAGGTTCTACATCACCATGATGAGACTCAACCGCATTAATAACCACTGCAGATTCTTTATATTTTCTACAAAGCTCAGCACCCAACTGAATATGTGTGCCCTCTCTCTCCTGATCAACAGCTTTACCGATATCATGTAATAAACCTGCTCTCTTTGCAAGTCTGATATCAAGTCCCATCTCAGCAGCAAGCAATCCTGATAACTGTGCCACCTCAATGGAATGCTTAAGTGCATTCTGCCCATAACTGGTTCTGAATTTCATCTTACCAAGTAATCTGACAAGTTCCGGATGAATGCCATGCACACCAACTTCCAGTGTGGCATTCTCACCCTCTTCTTTTATCATTACTTCCACTTCTTTTTGAGCCTTCTCTACCATTTCTTCGATTCTGGCCGGATGAATACGTCCGTCCACAATCAATTTTTCCAAGGCAATTCTGGCCACTTCACGTCTGATTGGATCAAATCCTGATAAAATAACTGCCTCCGGTGTGTCATCAATAATCAAATCCACACCTGTCATTGTCTCAAGCGTGCGAATATTTCTTCCCTCACGTCCAATGATACGGCCTTTCATTTCATCACTCGGAAGCTGCACAACCGAAACCGTGGTTTCTGATACATGGTCCGCTGCACATTTCTGAATCGCTGTAACCACATATTCTTTCGCTTTTTTGTCAGCTTCTTCTTTTGCTCTGCTCTCCATCTCTTTGATCATGACAGCAGTTTCATGTTTTACTTCATCTTCGACAATTTTCAACAAGTATTCTTTTGCTTGTTCAGAGGTTAATCCCGAGATCCGCTCGAGTTCCTGTACTCTTTGCTCATTCAGAGTCGCAATTTCTTTCTTTTGCTTTGCGAGCTCTTCCTCACGCGCCACTAAGACTGCTTCCTTCTTCTCGATCGCGTCTGCTTTTTTATCGACGTTCTCTTCTTTCTGCTGAATTCTTCGCTCAAAACGCTGAACTTCTGCTCTACGCTCTTTGATTTCCTTATCCAATTCGTTCTTTGTACGAATGGACTCTTCCTTCACCTCGAGCAAACCTTCACGTTTTTTTGCCTCTGCAGTTTTCAAAGCTTCATCAATAATCTCTCTGGCTTTGACATCTGCATTACCTAACTTGCTCTCTACGCTCTTCTTATATTTTGAAGTAGCAACAACAGCAGTAACAGGAACAGCAATCACAAGCGCAACAACTGCCGCGATAATCGCAATTGCAATGCTTGGCATGTACAGGAGCACCTCCTTATTTATTTTTCATTGTACTCATATTGTATAGAATGTATGTAGAAGACATCCTAAAATCGAATTTACAACAATACAATTTTAAACTGAAACAGACATTATGTCAAGTATTAGTCCCTTTTTTCACTCCTAATTGTATAAATTATCCAAAGCCAATTCTCCTATTGTATTCATCACTTTTTTGGGGCTAAATCCTTTTCGTGTAAAAAATTGAAGCATCTTTATTCTATCCGTATTTTCCTGAGGAATTTCCCCCTTATATTTCTTATCAAACAAAGCCCTGATCTGCTCCTGCTCCATCTGTTCTTGTTGCGCAGCATCCACGTGATTCAAACATTCTTTTATAGTGTTTGAATCAATCCCCTTTTGTAGCAGTTTCTGTTCCATAATCTTACAGCTTTGTGTTTCCATATGGTAAGCAATGTAATCCTCCGCATAGGCCTGATCATCCACATATCCATAAGACTTTACATATGCCAAAGCGGTATCGATACATGCCTCAGAATACAATCCTTCACGCAATTTTTCACGTAGTTTCATCTCTGTATATGGACGTTTGGTCAATAGATTCATTGCTCTTAGCTTTGCCCTTTTCGGTAATATCTGCTCCGTCAATTCTCGGAAAACAGATTCCGTGATTTGCTCATCTATTTTTATGTTGTATTTATGCAATTCGCCTTTGTACAAGACAAAGGCGAATTCATGATCTACATATATTTTACACTTTTTCTTATTGTGTTCTTTAATCTCTGTAATCGTCATATTATGTAAACCTATTTATCATATTTGTATATTTCTACTATTTCTCTTTTTTCTCTTCTGACACCGGTGATACCACATCAGACTCCAATCCGAATAATTCTCTGACTTTTGCTTCTACCTCATTGCACATTTCCGGATTATCTTTGAGAAATTGTTTTGCATTTTCTCTTCCCTGACCAATTTTATTTCCTTCATAGGCATACCACGCCCCGCTCTTATTTATAATTCCGTTTTCTGCTGCAAGATCAAGAATATCACCGACTTTTGAAATCCCTTCGCCGAACATAATATCAAACTCTGCCTCTTTAAACGGTGGCGCAATTTTGTTCTTTACAATCTTTACTCTTGTACGGTTTCCGATTGCTTCCCCGCTCTGCTTTAACTGTTCTATCCTTCTGACGTCAAGTCTCACTGACGAATAAAATTTCAATGCACGACCACCCGTTGTCGTCTCCGGATTTCCAAACATAATTCCAACCTTTTCACGTAACTGGTTAATAAAAATAACTGTACAATTCGATTTGCTGATTACTGCTGTTAATTTTCGAAGTGCCTGTGACATCAATCGTGCCTGAAGCCCCACATGCGAATCTCCCATATCTCCATCAATCTCTGCTTTTGGAGTAAGTGCTGCCACCGAGTCTACAACAACAATATCAATCGCCCCCGAGCGGACCATGGTCTCAGTAATCTCTAATGCCTGCTCTCCGCTGTCCGGCTGTGATATATATAGATTATCAATATCTACTCCGATGTTTTTTGCATAATTTGGGTCTAAAGCATGCTCTGCATCGATAAATCCGGCGATACCACCTCTCTTTTGTACCTCAGCAATCATGTGAAGTGTAACAGTAGTCTTACCACTGGATTCCGGACCATATATTTCTACGATTCTTCCCTTTGGAATACCTCCAAGCCCTAATGCAATATCAAGACTAAGAGAACCTGTCGGTACCGTCTCTACATTCATATTAGCGGTGTTATCACCAAGCTTCATAACTGCGCCTTTTCCGTATTGGCGCTCAATCTGTGAAATAGCTGCATCTAATGCTTTCAGTTTATCTTCTCTTTCCATTTTCATTCTCCTTGCAGGAACATTTGTTCGTTTTGATTATAATAAAACAAATGTTCGGTTTTGTCAATTATTTTTTCATTTTTAGGCTTGCCTTCTTAAGATCCACAATCGATCTATAGATCATTATACATAAACCAAGTCCAATAAATCACCCTCAACGGCATCTCCCCTTTCTTTTTTTATTTCTTTTTTGGAAAAATTGGCGAAAATGCCATAGAACGAAAGCCGACTGCTTCCAAATAGAAATGTATCATAAAAGAGGATCTATAGCAACTATAAATCCTCCTTTTTTTGTTCAAATATCATATTAATTGCAAAACAACTTACTCTTGTAAAAATGCTCTTACTGCGCAAGATACTTCTTGTAATCCTGCATTGTAATCGTAATCCATCCTGTATAATTCTCTCCCTCGTAATTATACCCCAATTCTAATCCCAGCGGTGTATAGAACAATATGAGGGAATTCTCATCTTTTAACTTCGCTGCAATCTCGTCATTCGAATACTGGTCAATGGCTTCTTCACTTACTCCGTTTTGTTTGTTACTTCTTTGACGGAATTCTTCTCCAAATTCGAATCCGAGATTCAAAATATCTGCGTTATTTAGAATCGTTCCTGTCGTCAAATCTATATTATAGGAATACAACTTAATCGTACTACGAACGTAACCGATATCAATCTGTTCCCGGATAACCACGCTCATCTGGGTTTGGGTGTTATATGTCACAAAGGATTCAATCTCTGCATTCACACCTATGTTCCATTCGTGTAAAGACTCCAAAATTTCATTTTTATTCTTTTCATAGTTTTGTGGAAAATAGATTGCTTCCTGCTTCAAACGTTCGTTTATCTGAGTCAGATTCGGAATATCGCCTTCCAATTGCACATAAGAAGCCCTGATATCTACATCATTCTCTGCTTCCACACATTCATACATCTCATGCGCCACCTTATATGAAACACCTGTATCAATGCTGTTTGTAAGCTCCTCGTAGTATGGACCGCTTATTTTGTCTTGCGCATCTTGTGTATTTTCTTTATACTCCTCACCAAGAATTTCTTCCCATGGGTCCGCTGTCTGCGCCTGATATTCTATATCTTTCTTTTCCTCTGCTGGCATCATTTTGGAAACAGAAGCTGCAATATAAACACATAGGCCAATTGCTATTATGATAAGAAACGTCATAACTATCATAACCGGTCCGTTCTGTTTATTTGAATCCGCTTCCTTTGAAACTTCTTTCTCTGCTTCTTTTTTTGCTTCCTGCTCTACTTTTTCTGCATCTTTTTCTACCACAAGTTCCTGCTCTTGTAACGTCGTATCCACGTTTATTTCTTCGTCAAATAATTCGTTACCGTTCATACGCTCCCCTTTCTCAAAGAACCACCTTGCAGATACCTACTGCATTTGCTTTCTTATGCATTCAATGGCATACTCCAGTGCTCTTTGTACCGTCTGCTGTCTTATTTGCTTTCGATTCCCTTGAAAGTTGCACTTTAAGACCTCACACTTCCCTTTTACATAACAGCCAATGTATACTAATCCAACCGGCTTTTCCACGCTTCCACCGTCCGGTCCAGCAATTCCAGTGACAGAAATTGCGACATCCGCACCTGCTGATTTAGCCGCTCCTTTTGCCATCTGTTTGGCCGTCTGCTTACTGACCGCACCGTGCTTTTGCAACGTCTTTTTCTTTACTCCCAGCAATTTTCGTTTGGATTTGTTTGCATACGTCACATATCCTTCCTCGTACAATGCTGAGGTTCCCGGTACATTCATGAATGTTCCTGCAAGCAGGCCCGCAGTACAAGATTCTGCTGTTGTCAACTTTAATCCATATTCTTTTAACAGCATTGCAAGCGTCTCTTCTACCATCTATGCCTCTTCTTTCATTACATCTTTATTTTTCACAAGATAGTCTATCAGTGAAGCGATCGTTAAAATTACAGAAATCCAAAGTAATACATCTGTAATCAAAAGAAAAATCGCGTACGCTCCCATCGTTTCCGTCGTATCAAACGAAAACCCAATCGAATTCATACCTAAAAGCTTGAATGCCAGCATTACCATTGTTACTGCTGTCTTCCATTTTCCCATCCATCCTGCTGCAATTACTATTCCACGTTCTGCCGCAATAAGACGGAAACCGTTGATGATAAACTCTCTACTTATAATCACAATCGTCATCCAAGCAGGAATAAACCCAAGTGCTGTTAGACACACAAGTGCTGCACAGACCAACAGTTTATCTGCAATCGGATCCATAAACTTCCCGAAATTGGTAATTAAATTATATTTTCTTGCAATATAACCATCAAGCAAATCTGTTAACGATGCTACTACAAAGAGTGCCAAAGCCACCCATTTTAACATAGGCGTATCCGGTGTCATCAATAAGAACACAACAAAAAACGAAACCATGATTACTCGTAACAAGGTCAGTTTATTCGGTAAATTCATTTTCATCTGCTATTTCTCCTATCAAATCATACTCATACGACCCGGTAATCTTTACAGGTACAAAATCACCTGTCATGAGATCCATATCCGTATTTACGAAAACCAGACCATCCACATTCGGCGCATCTTTATAGGTTCTTCCTACATATGCGTTTTCATCTGCAACCTTTCCTTCAATCATAACGAGCACCTTACGATCCGTCATTTCAGCTGCCTTATCAAATGCAATTTCCTGTTGCAATTCCATAAGTTCTGCCTGTCGGTCCAACTTCTGTTCTTCCTCAATCTGACCTTCAAATTGTGCCGCCGGTGTATCCTCTTCCGGTGAATATGTAAACACACCAAGACGATCAAATTCCATCTCATCTACAAATCGCATCAACTCTTCGTGATCCTCTTGTGTCTCTCCGGGAAATCCGGTAATCAAAGTCGTTCGAAGACAGATATCCGGAATTTCTTTTCTAAGTAATTCTATTTTTTCTCTGAGCTGTTCCTGATTGGTTCTCCGCCCCATCCTACGAAGAATCGAATCTGAAGCATGCTGAATCGGAATATCCAGATAGTTACAAACTTTCTTTTCTGTTTTTATAGTCTCTATCAATTCCGGTGTGATTTCCTCAGGATAACAATATAAAATTCGAATCCAATATAATCCCGGAATCTCTGACAACTTTTTAAGAAGCTCCGGCAAAGACTTCTTTCCATATAAATCTTTTCCGTAAAGCGTAGTTTCCTGTGCTACAAGAATCAATTCCTTTACACCATTCTCCACCAAGCTCTTCGCTTCTGCTAATAGCACCTCCATAGGGACGCTTCGAAAACTTCCTCTCACTTTCGGAATAATACAATAAGTACAATTTTTTTCGCAGCCTTCCGCTATTTTTAAATATGCAAAATGGCCACCTGTTGTCACAACACGTTTATGTCCGTACACAAGCTTCGCATTTCGATCCGAAACATAATTTTCTTTTTCTCGTTTTTCACATTGCGCCACCGCATCAGCGATTCTGTCAATAGACATCGTACCAAGAATCACATCTACTTCCGGTATCTCTGTCTGTATCTCATCCTTATAGCGCTGTGCAAGACACCCTGCTGCGATGAGCATTTTTACCTTTGCTGTTTCTTTTAAACTTCCCATCTCAATGAGGGTATTGATACTTTCTTCCTTTGCATCACCGATAAAGCAACAGGTATTCACCACAATTACCTCTGCTTCCCTCTCATCATCCGTGAAGGAATGGCCTTTTTGTGACAATATACCAAGCATCATTTCCGTATCAACCAAATTTTTATCACATCCAAGTGAAATAAACATAATTTTCATATTGTTTCTTTAATAGAAAAAGAGAAAGATTATTCTTCCTCTTTTTCATCTCCTAAAATTTTAATCATTCCCTTGTTTAATTCATCGACAGCAACCGATAAAGGCTTTTTCTCTTTTGTCGACGGTACAAGCGCTTCCTCTCCCGAGATAATCTGTCTTGCTCTTTTCGATGTAGCCATCACGATAGAATAACGACTGTTTACTACCGGAACCTCACCTGGTTCCACCTCGCTGTTTACTACCTGCATCAATTCTGTGTAAGATGGATGTATCATCTTTCTATTCTCCTTTCAATAGATCTTTCAATTCTTGTCTGATTGTATTAATAAACTCCGTATTTTTATCCGGAGTATTATGCGCTGCCTCTACAATGGTATTAATCTGCTTCATGCAATCTTCCAAATTATCATTTACAACAATGTAATCGTATGTCTCAATGCCTTCTGACTCCTCCGTCGCACGCATCATGCGCTTATGAATTACTTCATCCGTCTCCGTACCACGCCCTTTTAATCTGCGCTGTAGTTCCTGTGCGCTCGGTGGCATCACGAACATAAGTATTGCATTCGGATACTGCTCTTTCACTTTATGTGCACCTTGTATTTCTATTTCAAGAATGACGTCCTTCCCTTCCGAAAGCTTCTGTTCTACATACGCCTTTGGTGTTCCGTAATAATGTCCGCAATAACCTGCATACTCAATCATTCCGTTATGTGCAATGCAATCCTCAAATTCCGCATCGGATACAAAGAAATATTCGCGTCCGTTTTGCTCACCTTCTCTCGGCTGACGAGTGGTCATGGAAATACTAAGTGCATAATTGTCGTACTCTGCAATCAGTTTTTTCATCAAAGTTCCTTTTCCTGCTCCGGAAAATCCTGAAATAACGATTAAAATGCCTTCTTTGTTCATATTCACTCTCCAATCTCTGATGCAGTCCTTGCTGCCAGTGTTTCCGGTGTGAGGGCAGAAAGCACAATCCTGTTGTTTTCCATTAACAGAACAGCCTTTGTTTTTCTTCCCTGCGTCGCATCCACAACCAGTCCCTCTTCTTTTCCATGCTGTACCATTCGTTTTACCGGAGCAGAATCCGGCTGAAGAATCGCAATAATTTTATCAGCATTCAGCATATTCCCAAATCCGACATGAATCAGTGTATGCATATGCACTCCTCTTTTTACTCAATATTCTGAATCTGTTCTCTTACTTTTTCAATTTCTGTCTTCAACTCAATTGCACGATTGGAAATATCCAAATTGTTCGCCTTAGACAACGTAGTATTTGCCTCCCGGTTCATTTCCTGTGCTATAAAATCAAGTTTTCGTCCAATACTTCCACCTTCCAATAACGTTTGTCTGGTGGTCTCTATGTGACTGCGCAAACGAACCATTTCCTCATCTACACAAATCTTGTCTGCAAACAGGGTAACTTCCATCAAAACTCTGTTCTCTTCTGCCTGTGCATCTGACATCAGTTCACGCACTTTATCATAAATTTTTGCTTTGTATTCTTCTATAATCTCCGGTGAACGTTTCACGATGTAATCGATATGCTCTAACATACCATCGAGCTTTGCGATCAGATCCTCTCTGAGATTTTCACCTTCCTTTTCACGTGAAGCCACAAACTGCTCCGCCGCTTTACGCAATGCTTTCTCAAGAAGTTTCCATAATTCTTCTTCATCCATGTCCACTTCTTCCATGCTGAATACTTCCGGATATCTGGAAAGCATTGAAACACGGATATCATCCTCGAGCCCAAACTCTTGTGACATCTGCCTAAGATATTTTAAATATTCGGCTGCAATTTCTTTATTATACTTGACCGCCGATGTTTTTTCCGAAAAATCCTCAAACGTAATAAATACATCCACTTTTCCACGCTGAATATATTCTTTTAAAAGATTTCGAATGGATGATTCAAAAAAGTTAAACTTTTTTGGCATCTTAATTGCCACATCAAGATATCTGTGATTTACAGATTTTAATTCAACGGTAAACTTACGATTTCCTTCCGCCACTTCACAACGTCCGAAACCGGTCATACTTTTTATCATATTTTTTTCCATCCTCATTTGTCCTTATTAATTCCCATACACATCATTTAATTATAAAGTATACAAAGAAAAGCGTCAATCGTTATTTACTCCTCCACTTTTCTGATTCCGGAGATATCCGCATCAATCAAAAGTGAATAGTTGGTATAATATACCACAAATCCCGGTTTACCTCCTCCGGGTTTTTTTACATGTTTCTTTTCCACATAGTCCACTTCAATTTTATCTTGTCCTTTTGCTTTTGAAAAATGTGCTGCCAGCCTTCCTGCTTCCTCAAAGGTCGTATCCGGCATCTCTTTTCCACCACTTTTTACAATCACATGCGACCCCGGCATTCCTTTTGCATGAAACCACCAGTCATTTCCCTGCGCCAGTTGAAATGTGATCTCTTCATTTTGCAAATTGTTTCTTCCGACATAGATATCAAAACCATCACTACTGACAAAATGAAATGGTTTGCTTGTGACTTTTTCTTTTTTGCGTCCACCTTTATAGCGAATATATCCACTTTGTATTAATTCTTCTTTTATCTGTACAAGGTCTTCCTCTTTTTCTGCGATTTCAAGTGCATTCATAACCGATTCCAAATGCTCTATCTCCGCTTTTGTTTCCTTTGTAAACTCTGTCAATGCTTCATACGTACGTTTCATTTTTCCGTATTTTTCAAAATATTTGGAGGCATTCTCAAGCGCGCTAAGTTCCGGATCAAGAGGAATTATCAATTCTTCATTGGTATAATAATTCATGACGGTGATCGATTTTGCCTGCGGCTTAACATTGTAACCATAAGTATGCAAAAGCTCACCATACACTTTGTACGTTTCTCTTTTCTCCGTATCCTTCATCTGCTTACATTGAATATCA
Organism: Lachnospiraceae bacterium; assembly: GCA_045588655.1. Classification (GTDB taxonomy): domain Bacteria; phylum Bacillota; class Clostridia; order Lachnospirales; family Lachnospiraceae; genus SVFI01. The sequence goes on from JAZNEP010000015.1 coordinate 64,770, forward strand.
TATTTTTTAATATTCCTTTCCAATGCAGTCGCAACAATGCGGTATAAATCTGCTGATTTTTGACGAATTCTGGTCTTTGCACTTTTCTGCGCATAATAATCATATAAAACAGCCGAAATACTATCGTACTCTTTTTGGTTGTAATCCGCATAAATCGTAAATGGAATCACACCAAATTCTACCGGCGTATGTTGCAGGTCATATATAATAAACGGAGCAAACTCTTTATTCTTTACGCTACTGGCAAATATCTCGAACGTATGATAAAGTGCCCGCATCTGTTCCTGCGACAACGCATTTGCGGGATGATCCGCATCTACCCCGGCGCGGTAACAAATTTCCTGCGAAAGAACCGGTGAGATTCCAATATAATTACTATAAATACTCTTATAAACCGGCATCGCTTTTTCTCTTATTTTTTCACCAAACTCTTCTATAGTGTCAGACTTTTCAAGAATATCTGTTTTATTTTCGGTCTTTGGTATAAAATACGTCCTTCCCGGAAGCACTTCCCTTACACTTGATACCATTCCTGAAATATGTTTGATACTATCCAATATCTTTTTCTCTTCATCATAAAAAATGATATTGCTGTGTTTTCCCATCAACTCCATCGCAAGCGATTTTTTGCAAAGGTCTCCCATTTCATCGAGATGTTCAATGTCAAACCGAATTACACGTTCAAGCCCCGGTTGCTCAATGGCAACGATACGTCCATTTTGTAAATGTTTCCGCAAAAGCATACAAAAATTTGGCGCAGTAAGCGGACTTTTTTTATTCTCAGTTGTCAGGTATACCAACGGAAGGGACGCATCCGCACTCAGCATTAATTTATATTGCCCGCCACTTACTTTGATTGTTATAAGCAATTCGTCTTTCTCCGGCTGCGCAATTTTGTAAATTCTGCCGTCTAATATTTTTTGATTCAATTCCTGTACGATACTCGCAATCGTCACTCCGTCAAATGCCATGTTCCATTCCTTCCTGCTTATATTCTTATCTTTTGTTCCCCTTTTGCCGTCTTTTGAAACAGCTCCCAAAAAATAGGACCGGATTTTTCCGGTCCATATTTGTTAACCTATAAGCCAATCATACATTTCCTGATATTTCAGTGCTGACACATTCCAAGAAAAATCTGCCGCCATTGCTCTATCCACCATCTTATTCCATTCACGTTTTCTCTGATAGAAGATGTATTTTGCATACCGGATTGTCGCCAGCATCTCATATGCATTATAATTTGCAAAACTGAATCCGGTTCCTGTACTTTCGTACTCATTGTACGGTTCTACCGTATCCTTCAGACCACCTGTCTCTCTGACAATCGGAAGTGTTCCGTAATGAAGCGCCATAAGCTGAGACAGTCCACACGGTTCAAACAGAGACGGCATCAGGAATGCATCTGAAGCTGCATATATTTTATGCGACAATGCATCCGAATAATAAATATTTGCTGACACCTTGTCATTATACTTCCAGTCAAAATGACGGAACATATTTTCATAACGCTCTTCACCTGTTCCGAGTACAACTATCTGCACATCTTCCTGGCATAACTCATCCATGATATAAGAAATAAGGTCAAACCCTTTTTGATCCGTCAATCGTGAAACAATACCAATCAACATCTTTTTATCATCCTGAGCAAGTCCAAGCTCCTTCTGCAAAGCTCTCTTATTTTTTACCTTTTCTTTGCGGAAATTTGCAAGATTATATGGAGCAACAATGTTCTTATCTGTCTCCGGATTAAATTCATCATAGTCAATTCCATTGACAATTCCTCTAAGTGCATTGGATCTGGCATTGAGCAGGCCATCCAGCCCTTCGCCGTAGAACCTTGTCTTAATCTCTTCCGCATAGGTGTTAGAAACTGTCGTAACTGCATCTGCGTATACAATACCACCTTTTAAAAGGTTTGCATCCTGATACGCTTCCAGTTTATCCGATGTAAAGAAGTAGTCCGGTAATCCGGTAATGTTTTTTACATCTTTTACATTCCATCTTCCTTGGAATTTGAGATTGTGTATTGTCATAACAGTTTTGATTCCCTGAAAGAACTCACCACCGGCAAATCTTTCTTTTAAATAAACCGGAATAAGACCGGTCTGCCAGTCATGACAGTGAATCAAGTCCGGTCTGAATCCCGTCAGTGGCAATGCAGAAAGTGCCGCTTTACAAAAGAATCCAAACTTACGAATCTCATCCAACACATTATCACTGTAGATTTTAAAGCCACCGAAATAGGACTCATTATCAATGAAATAATATGTAATCCCATCTACTTTTGCTTCCAAGACACCTACGTATTCGCTCTTCCAGTCAAAGTCCATATAGAAGTGTGTCTTATACTTCATCTTATCTTTTAACTCTTGGCGAATACATGTGTATTTTGGAAGTACTACACGAACATCAAAATATCTTTTATCAAGACATTTCGGCAATGAACCCACTACATCTGCCAATCCACCTGTCTTGATAAACGGAACACCTTCAGAAGCAATAAACAGTATATTCTTCATCACTACATCCTCCAATAATTGTCTTGTTAGCAGTACCCCAGATAGATAAAATATATTGTTAATATTATACACCAACACACTATTTTTTTAAAGCCTTAATTTCTATATAAAAGTCGAATCTTATCTGCAATTAATGCGATAAATTCTGAATTTGTCGGCTTTCCTTTTCCGGTATTGATTGTGTACCCAAATAATGCATCCAAGGTCTCCATTTTTCCACGGCTCCACGCCACCTCAATTGCATGTCGTATTGCACGCTCAACTCTGCTCGGTGTTGTCTGAAAACGCTTTGCGATGGTCGGATACAATATTTTCGTAATAGAATTAAGCATTTCAATATCTTCTACTGACATCATAATAGCTTCCCGTAAATACTGATAACCTTTGATATGCGCCGGTACTCCTAATTCATGAATCATATCGGTTACATCTTTCTCAAGATCTCTTATCGGTTTTTCTTTTTCTTCCACCATCATTCCCGGTCTTTGTAGCTGCTGACTGTTTCCTTTGGAAGGCACCTTGATAACAATTTGAAACTCTTTGTCCTGATGCATCAGTTCTGTAAGTATTTTAAACATTCTTTCGTTATCCTGTGTAGTAACAACATTTAATTGCTGCATAATTATCCCTCCATTCTTTTCGAAATGGATTATATCAAACAGTTTTTTAATCTTGCAACACGGACTTATCGCACGTTTTTTTACTTTTCTACACGAAACTCTTTAATAACCAAAAATGTATCAGCTTTTTTTCACTTCACTGATACATTTTTTCACTTTTTGCGATATTTCTTCTCCTATTGTTTTCCAAAATCACAGATAACTGACAGAAAAGCATCTCCATACTTTTGCATTTTATGATTTCCGACACCATTGATTTCCAGCATCTCTTCCTCTGTTTGCGGCATTTTCTGGCACATCTCCACAAGTGTCCTGTCAGAAAAAATCAAATACGGTGGTACCTTCTCCGCTCTCGCAAGATCCAAACGCACCTTTCTAAGTCTTTCAAAAACAGAATCCGACTTTTCCATTTGCGAGTGTGCAAATTTTCGCGATTGAATTGTTTTTTTTGTCTGATCTTTTTTCTTTATTCGCAGCATCAACTGCTCCGTTCCATGAAGGAGATTTTCCACTTTTGGCGCCACCTTTAAAATCGGATATCCCAAAGAGGTTACTACGATATATTCCTGTACCTGTAATTGTCTTGAAATCTCTGCAATTCTATCCAGACTTATTCGTTTTAGACATCCGAATGAAACCTTTTGATCCAGCCCTAACTGTCTTACTTTTGCCGTTAGACTTCCATGTAACATCTCAAGAATAACCTTTTCTCCCAAACGCTCCCCTGTTTCCAATATTCCTTTGATAAACAAGACTGCCTCCTCGGTCACGTCTATCACTTCCTCCTGATTTAAGCATCCGGAACAGTTTTTGCACCCTCCGGTCATATCCTCTCCAAAGTAATGAAGCATAAACTCTCTCAAACATCCCTGTGTATAACAATACCAAGTCATTTGTCGCAATTTCTCTCTGTCTGCCGCTTTCACGATTTCCATTTCTGTCTCTGTCAGTTCATCGTTTTCTCGATCCTGATCTATAAAATACTCATTTGTCATGACATCTTTTTTTCCAAACAGTAAAATACACTCCGCAGGTTCCCCGTCTCTTCCGGCTCTTCCTGCTTCCTGATAGTAGCTTTCCAGATTCTTTGGCATATTATAGTGAATGACGTAGCGGACATTTGACTTATCAATCCCCATTCCGAATGCATTGGTTGCAACCATGACCGGTTTTCGGTCGTACACAAAATCATCCTGATTTTGCCTACGCTCCTCATCATCAAGCCCCGCATGATAACGTGTTACAGGATATCCATCCTTCAACAACAATTCATGAATTTCCTCTACCCCTTTTCTCGTAGCACAATAAATAATTCCACTCTCATTCTTATGTACCTGCATATATTGTTTTAATGTTGTTTTTTTATCTTTTGGGATGCTCACCCCAAAATACAGATTCTCTCTATTAAATCCGGTTACAATAATCTTTGGGTTCCTAAGACCTAGTAGCTCTGTTACATCTTCCCTTACTTCTTTTGTCGCAGTTGCTGTGAAAGCACTAACAATCGGTCGAATTTTCAGTTTATCAATAAATGTACTGATTTTTAAATATCCCGGTCTAAAATCCTGTCCCCACTGCGATACGCAATGTGCTTCATCGATACTCACCATGGAAATCGGTGCCTGCATTGCAAACGCCAGAAACTCCGACGTCTCCAGACGCTCCGGTGCGACATAGATAATCTTATACTGTCCCCTCGTTGCGTTTGCCAGCGCAAACTTATACTGTCCATAGGTTAGTGAACTATTCAAATATGCTGCATGGACTCCCATTTCATTCAAAGCCCGCACCTGATCTTTCATAAGTGAAATCAATGGTGATATTACTATGGTAATCCCTTTCATCATAAGTGCAGGAACCTGATAACATACGCTTTTTCCGGCTCCCGTAGGCATAATTCCAAACACATCTCTTCCATCTAAAATCGCATCGATGAGTCGTTCCTGCCCCTCTCGAAACGTATCATATCCATAATATTTTTTTAAGATTTCTTCCTTAGAACAACTTGAATCTATCATTCTGTGACTCTTTCTCCTCATTTTTCGCTTTTTTCGCAATTTCAACTTTCCAAAACCGTATTCTCTTACTATAATAGGTTTTTAGAAATCAAACAATAAGATTGGAGAATTTTATGAAGACAAGAAAAATATTTATGTCCCTTTTTGGTGTAATCATCTGTGCAATCAGCGTAGGAATCTTCAAAATTGCAGCCCTTGGCGTAGATCCGTTCCAATCATTGATGAGCGGACTTGATAAACTGATTCCGATTCCGTTTGGTACACTTTATGTTATCGTGAATGTACTGCTTCTCTCATTCAGCTTATTGGCCGATCGACATTACATAGGAATCGCAACTTTCATCAATCTTTTTCTACTGGGCTATATCACGCAGTGGACATATGAGTTTTTACAAACCATCATTGTAGATCCGTCCATGATGATCCGCCTGCTTTGTCTCTTGATTGCGATTGTGATTATCTGCTTCGGATCTGCTTTATATATGACTGCTGACCTTGGTGTCTCCACTTATGATGCAGTCGCTCTGATTCTCGTAAACAAATGGCACATCGGTCAATTCAAATATATCCGTATCGTTACGGATGTGATCTGTGTACTTCTCGGTGGTGGATTGTTCCTTCTTGGTGGTGGAAAGATTGCTGAAATCCCTACCATTATCGGTATCGGAACTATTATTACCGCATTCTTTATGGGACCGTTGATTGAAGTATTCAATCAGAAAGTAGCCATCCCTCTGCTAAATAAAAAATAGTAAAATTAATAGCAATGCATTAAAAAATTTGCGGATATCGCTTTGATATCCGCAAATACTTTTTTATCTGGCAAATAATGCTATTTCATCACATCACATTGTACAAATGCTTCTTGAATATCTACATTATTACAGCCTATCAATATATATTTTGCATCTTTGCTATATATAAAATCTGCATTCATTGTCATTTCTTCCATATGCGCATCCAACACAATTTGATAATACCCGCCTTCCCAACTTGGCTCTTTTATCTCAAGCCTAGATAAATCGGAGGTTTTTGCAATATAAAACTCAGAATTGTACCGGATCATATTATTCTGATCCTGTGTTGTTTCCCCATCTTCTTTTAGCTTTATATTCATCTCTGAAAGACATCTCGCAAACTCTATCACAAACGCTTCATACTCTTCTCCGCTACTTTCTTTTTCGACCAACTGCAGCGGACGATATGGGTCTATTAGCGACGACTTACCGTCTGCATAAAATGTATTTATTTCATTTTGCAAATCAAACAAATCGGTCAGCGCCTTTATATCAATCTCATTATTCTCAATCAGGTCCATGAGCGTTCCACCAGGAACATCTTCATCTGTCACACCCCATATCTCGTTTAAATATGCCGGTGTAACCTCTTGCAGATCTCCACTCTCTTTTAGATATGGCTTGCCACAAATTTTATTTACTTTGTCTATAAACACTTCGAAATCTTTTGGAAAATCATCATATCCGATTGCATATGCTATTTTTTCTTCGCCTGCTTCATCATAATAACTCAAGCAAACTTCATATGCCAAAACAGATGTTTCCTGCTCATCTTCCTCTCCCAGCCCAAGAACATAATCCCGAAGATAACGAAACGTTTCTTCATCCACCTCCGTCCGATCGACTGCCTGCTGAAATTCATACAATGTTGTCTTTCCCATACTTTCATTGTTAAATCCAAAATAATAATACGGATATTTGATATGGTAAATCATCTCATCGTTTTCGATTGCAGAATAGATTTCCAGCTGATAAATCTGATTTCTTGGTTCCTTTTCCAGCCATGTTTCAAACCGGGTGCATCCAGCCAATAAACAAAGTAACATGATACACGCAGTAAACATTATTATTTTTCTTTTCATGTACACACTCCCTATGTATGCTTATAGCACATAAAGATTAACACACAATTCTATTTCCCTGCAACAAAAGCTTTTCGATATGCAAGGAAAAAGACGAAAACAACAATCACTGCATTACCTATAAGAATGCCCACATTTTCTCCCGTCATGGAAACATCTGTAATATCCTGTAGAAGAAGATGAAGCTGTTGTGAATACAGCACTTTTGCATACTTTGCGATGGTTTCATTAAACATGGACAGCATCGGCAAAAATGAGAATATCATCATAACAGGAACTGTCAGCGAAGTAGCGCTCATCTGATTTTTACTGACAACACCAATCGCCGCACCAAGCAAAACGGATATCACATGTCCTATCAGCATAACTCCAAGAAAACTAAATAATTCCTTTTCTTTATATCCTCCCGCAAGCGCAATAACCAGCGATCCAAACATACATATGGTCAATATATAAATTGCATTTCCTAACAGATATTCTGTCGCCTTTACTCCAGAAAGTTGAAGAACACGCAAAGTATTCTTCTCCTTTTCCTCTGCGATGATGGCAGATATACTCACAAGCGGCGCCATCCCAATATACATAACAGCAAACATATTGGCAAAGAAATGTGCTGGCATTCCCTGTATATCAATCGAGTGTTCCATGATTAGTGTCATGACCGGAAACATTACAAACTGTATTAGTATTGCTTTGTTTTTAAAGGTATCTTTGATTTGTTTCCACAACACAGCTCTCATATGATTTTTCATTTATCCAGCTCCTTTCCTGTTAATTCCATAAACACGGTTTCCAGATCCGGTTCCGTTGAATGAATCGTTTCCAGCACTCCGGCTTTCAAATACTTAGTAATCTTTTCTCCACTCTCTTCGGATAAAGATAATTCCACTTCTTCTCCATCTGTCAGATATATATGTATTTTTTTCTGATGATTATATCTTCTGCAAATTTCTTTTGGTGCTCCATATTCCACAATTTTTCCTTCATTCAGTAGCGCAATATGATCACACAATTTCTCTGCCTCCTGCATGTTATGTGTGGTCAGAAAAATAGACGTTCCTTTTTTCTTTTCTTCCAAAATCCTCTCATGAATGGCTTCAATCGTCATCGGGTCCAGACCGCTGGTCGGTTCATCCAAAAACAATATGTCAGGTTTCCTCAATATCGCCCTTGCAAACGACAATCGATTCTTCATTCCTTTGGAAAGCTTCGAAACCGGTGTTTTTCCATCGTTACCTAGTCCGACACTCTCTAAAAGCTCCATAATTCCATCCGTTTTATTTCCATCCAACATTTGGTAAAACTTCAGATTTTCAAAACAACTCATCCGATCATATAGCCCGACAGAATCCATCATTATTCCTATTTTTTTATAATCCTCCGCTTTCATCTCAGCGCTATTTTTTGACAGTACCTTACATTCTCCTGTCGTTGGTTTCATCTGCCCTGTCATTATATTGATGAGGGTCGTTTTTCCTGCACCTGAAGGACCCAGAAGGCCGAAAATCTCTCCCTCTTTCATCTGTAACTCAACTTCTTTTAACACCTTTTTTTCTCCAAAAGCTTTGGTTAATCCGCTAATTTGTATCGCATTCATTTTATATTTCTCCCTCTTTCAACCGTTCCAACATGTTCTGCATTTTTTCATTTTCTTTTCGTTCTTTTAGTACAGACAAACATACACTGACGATGCTACACAGCAGGAAGGACCCAAAAAACATCGTCCACGCCAGAAAATTATTCACAGGAAACCATCCAAAGGCCATCGTAAACACTGCAATCATAACAACAATACACACAAACATTGCACTTACTCTTGCAACCAGTTTCCAGTTTTTTATCAGCAGGTCTGAGAAGAACAACCAGCGCAATATTGTAATCAATATTGACATCCCAAAATACTGCGCCAAAGTAGCAAGTGAAATCGCCTTATTTGCATATGCAAAAATCGTGGATATTCCGTCACCTTGTGCACCAAATATCATCACAATCACCATGAGGCAAACTACGGTTACACCAAAAATAAAAAATATCTGTGCAAAAAAATCAAAAATAGTGTTTTCTCTTTCCATCCTATAATACCCCCAATCGTTTCTTAATCTCATCTGCATACTGTCTGGACACCATAATCTGTTCTCCATTCATTAAAGTTAGCCTAAGCTTCCTTGCTACGTCATTTTTTAAGGACTTAATAAATCGAAGATGAACCAAACATGACTTACTCACTCTGAAAAATCCACTCTGACAAAGACGCTCTTCCATCTCATATAGCTTAAGCTTTGACTCATATACGTCGTCTGCTGTATACACAAAAGTTTTTCGTTCCACCGCTTCTATGTACGCAATCTTTGCCACATCGAGCAAATAGTTTTCCTCGCCCTTTGCGACCATCATCTGCTGATCCAGCATCCGAAGTGTCGCTATCATTTTTTCAATCTCCGGAGTCAATGTATTGCATGTAATCGCAATTTCTGTTTCTTTTGTATTTTCATTTATCTGTATTGTTATCTTCACTTTGTTCCCTCCCTTTGCCTTACGCTAACATATTAATATTTTATCTGCAACTGTTGTTAACGCAAGTTGCCATGCATGACACATAAGTTGCCTCTTACCAATCAAAAAAAGCCACCTGCAATTTGCAGATGGCTTCGCTATCAAATATAATATGATAAAACGTTCCCAACATTGGTTCATCATGGATAGCTTACGCCAATGATTTTTTCCACTTACCGATTTTATAAAATATCACGGTCAATAACGCACCGAGAATCCATGATGTCAAAAGCGACACCTGAATACATTCACTCCGACCGGTCGGAAGGGCCGGTGTTCTTGTCATCCAAGAAATTCCGTAAGCAACCGGTATACGAATGAGCACTGAGGTTAAAAGCGAAATCCACATAGGAGTCAGTGTATCGCCAGCGCCTCGCATAACACCCGATAAGCTCTGCGTTACCGCCATTGCAATATATCCGACTGCCAGAATACACATCATATAATAACTCATATCTACCAGTTCCTGTGTATCTGTAAAGATACCCATGAGCGGCTTACCAAATATTAAAATAATTCCTGTAATCACAGCAGAACATCCAACTGCCATCATCGTTCCCTGTTTTGCGCCCTGCATTACACGATCCGTTTTTCTGGCTCCAACATTTTGTCCTGAATATGTAGTCATCGCCGTACCAAACGAAAAGTTTGGCATCATGGCAAATCCGTCTACACGCATTACAATCACGTTTGCAGCAATAAACAATTCACCAAAGCTATTGGTTAACGACTGTACAATAATCATTGCGGAAGAAAAAATAGCCTGTGTCATTCCGGACGGTAATCCAAGTCGCACTATTTGCTTCACATGCGACTTAGACATTTTTAACTCTTTCTTTCCAAGATCAAACGTCTCTTTCATGCGCATCAGTTTTCTTACACACATAATAGAAGAAATCGCCTGTGCAATTACCGTTGCAAGAGACACACCTGCAACACCCATATGTAATGTTGCTACAAAAAAGATATCCAATACAATATTCAGTACGGTTGCAACCAACAAGTATAGCAATGCTGAAAATGAATCACCCATTCCACGAAGCACACCACTTAGGATATTGTAATAAGCCATTCCCGCGATACCCACCATCATAATTACAAGGTAATAGGTACAATCTTTCATCAATGACTCCGGTGTATCCAAAAGCCTTAATAATGGCTGTACCACAGGCGGCGCCGCAATCATCAAAAACACTGAAACCAGACCCGTAAGCGTAATACAGGTTCCGATTGTCTTTGAAAGGTCTTCTCTCTCTTTTGCTCCAAAATACTGAGCCACCATAATACCCACACCTGCAGAAATACCAATAAACAGTACCAGAAGCAAATTTAATATTGGACCTGCACTTCCTACTGCTGCGAGTGCGTTATCACCGATATAATGTCCTACTACAATGCTGTCAACTGTGCTATACAGCTGCTGGGCAATATTTCCGATTACCATAGGAATAGAAAATAATGCAATACTCTTCCACGGTTTTCCAACTGTCATATCTGTCGGCGCAAATAATTTTTTCAATTGCTTTAATATATTCATGAAAATAACTTCCCTTCTTGTTGCATTACGCACGAAAGTTATTCTATCACTAAATTTCTCATTTGAACAGATATAACTTTTACAGCATTTTTTTTAAAACACGGCGCACTGCTCCTTTTTCCTGAATCATTTCGGCAAAAAGTGCTTCTATTTTTTCATTCATACCATTTTCACATAAATCGGTTCCGAAAATCGCCTTATTTTTCAAAATCTCTCTCACATTTGTCATATCCGGATTTTCATCCCCTAAGCGAATTTGTTTCAGTTTTTCCTGCAATTCCGAAAGCATAGGATCCGAACTTAATTCCATCTCTTCCCATGCGTCATTTAATCCAAGCAAATAACGCAACCATCCGGCAATTACCAAAGGTATCATTTTCAGGTGTTTCTGTTCTCCTTTTGCTTCATATGCCTTGATTGTTTCACCGAAACGAATCGGTATTTTCTGGCTGGTATCTGTCGCGATACGCTGTGGCATATCCGGAAGAAAAGGATTTGGAAGTCTTTCTTCAAGCACTTCTTTTAAGAAAGCCTTCGGATCAATAATCCCCGGATGCGTCACAACCGGAATTCCTTCGTTATATCCAAGCTGTTTCACCATTGCATTTAAGTCCGCATCCTGCATTTCGTCTGCTATCTTATGAAATCCAAGCAGACATCCAAACACAGCCAATGCTGTATGCAGAGGATTTAGACAAGTCGTCACTTTCATGCGTTCTGTCTTATCCACCGTCTCTCTGTCTGTAAAATACACGCCTGCTTTTTCCAGCTGTGGTCTTCCGGCCGGAAAACAATCTTCAATTACAAGATACTGTGGCATCTCCGCATTTACAAACGGAGCAATAAATGTATTCTTTTTGGTTGTAATTGCCCTCATCTCTTCAATTCCATCTGTCTCCAGACATTTTGCAATCTGTTCGTCCGGTCTCGGTGTAATCTTATCAATCATACTCCAAGGGAATGAAACTTTGTCTGCATCTTCTAAATACTCTATAAAGGACTCTGTCACAAAACCGTTTTGTTGCCAGTTCTTTGCAATGAGCATCACCGCCTGTTTAAGCTTATCCCCATTATGACTGCAATTATCCATACTTACAACCGCGATTGGCGATGCACCATTTTGAAATCTTTCCCATAAAAGTGCTGTCAAAATACTCATCATATGTTTTGCGCCATCCGGTCCATTTTCAATATCCGCTACCACTACCGGTAGCAGTGCGCCGTTAAAATCATGAAGCCCATAACCTTTTTCTGTGATGGTAAAGGAAACCATCTGTAGCGAAGGTTTTCTAAAAATCTCACATAGTCTTGCACCATCTTCTACTGACTCACTTCCTGATTTGAGTGCTTGCGCGATACTGGCTATCACCTTTCTTTCGTGCTTTCCATCAGCTCTAAGCCCTACATAAAGCGTCATATTATCATATGGTTTGTATATGCGATCAATCATTTCACCGTCAAAACAGTCTGCTGCAATAATACCTGTCTCTTCTACACCGCTTTCCAGCACCACCTGTGCCAATTGTGCAATGTATCCTCGAAAAATATTTCCGGCGCCAAAATGCAACCATTTTGGATTTTCTTTTGTGGCATCCCACACTCTTTGCAAATCAAACTGCGGAAGCTCCACATTTGCCTGCTCCCACGCCTCTTTCTCATTCTGCAAACTATTCAGCGTTAATTTCATCTTATTTCCTTCTTTCAATTTGTGTTTTCATCTTTCTTTTGAGGTCTATATTTTTATCTCTGAACACGGCCGGACGCATCTCCGCCTGCAAGCTTTTCTACCTCTTCCATTGTAACCATGTTGTAGTCACCTTCGATGGAATGTTTCAGACAGGAAGCTGCTACTGCAAATTCAATCGTTCGCTGCGCATCATAACCGGAAAGCTGTGCTGCAATCAGTCCACCACCAAAGCTGTCGCCACCGCCCACGCGGTCTACGATATGCATCTTGTATTTCTTGCTGAAATAATAATCATTCCCATCATAGAGCATAGCCGACCAGTTGTTGTCGTTTGCAGAAAGGGATTCGCGAAGTGTGATTGCTACTTTCTCAAAACCAAATCGG
>JAZNEP010000016.1:0-15321 GCA_045588655.1 Lachnospiraceae bacterium
CATCCGTGAAACGGGCGATATTTCTATATTAAATGAGATGGTACCTTTTGATAACGATGAATCAAAGGCAACTCCACTCCTCAACCACTTAAAACGTTCCTTCGATTACATTGTAAATCACAAGGGACCACACAACTTACCACTCATCGGACGTGCTGACTGGAACGACTGTCTAAACCTTAACTGTCATTCCTTACATCCGGGTGAATCATTCCAGACCTTCGGACCAAGTGAGGGACCGGTTGCAGAATCAATCTTCATTGGTGGTATGTTTGTAAAATATGGTAAGGAATACGCTGACCTTTGTGAATTGATGGGTGATGCGGATGAAGCCAAGAGAGCACTTGCTGAAGTAGAAGAAATGAACAAAGCTCTTCTCGCAGACGGCTGGGACGGAGAATGGTTCGTGCGTGCATACGATTCTTACGGAAACAAAGTCGGAAGCAAAGAATGTGAAGAAGGACAGATTTACATCGAGCCACAGGGCTTCTGTGTACTTGCAGGTGTCGGCGTTGAGACAGGTGAAGCTGTCAAAGCCCTCGATTCTGTAAAAGAAAAACTCGATACTGATTACGGTATCATGATTCTTCAGCCGGCTTACACAAGATATCACGAAGAACTCGGTGAAGTTTCTTCGTACCCACCGGGATATAAAGAGAACGCCGGAATCTTCTGTCACAATAACCCATGGGTATCCTGTGCAGAAACTGTGATTGGTCGCGGTAACAGAGCTTTCGAAATTTATCAGAAGACTTGTCCTGCTTATGTGGAAGAGTTCAGTGAAATCCACAGAACAGAACCATATGTATACTCACAAATGGTGGCAGGTCGTGACGCAGTATTCCACGGCGAAGGAAAGAACTCTTGGCTGACAGGTACTGCAGCTTGGACATTTGTAAATATCTCGCAGTATATCTTAGGTCTTTACCCAACACACAACGGTCTTTCCATCAACCCATGTGTACCGGAAGGCTTTGGTGATTTCACACTCACAAGAAAATTCCGTGAAGGTAACTACAACATCCAGGTTAAGAACCCGAACAATGTTCAGAAAGGTGTTGTCAGCATGACAGTAGATGGCAAACCGGTTGACGGTTGCATCATTCCTTACGAAAAAGGAAAAGAAAACTACGATGTAGTAGTGACGATGGGTTAGGTTTATTCAATCATTTCACAACAGTAAATATGGGAATTTAAATAAATTATACAGGAGCCCCTTGCTATGATGTTTCTTAGAAATTTATAAATCACAGCAAGAGGCTCCTTTTTTGTTGGTGCTTATCTTATTTTTATCTTGTTTTTATCTTGTTCTTATATTGTTCTTATATTGTTTTTCTTCTTGTTTTTATCTTGTTTTTCTTCTTGTTCTTATATTGTTTTTCTTCTTGTTTTTCTTCTTGTTTTTATCTTGTTTTTTATCTTGTTATCTATATCATTCTTCTTGATCTAATCATGCAACCGCCGATTTGAATTATTAATGTGTTTCGGTGGCCATGCTTAACTTGCGCATCTTAATAATAACCTCCAAAACATCAAATTAAAACATTTCGGAGGTCATATCTCACTTTTTTTACTTATAAACCAAAAAATATCTTTGCCATTTACAGTTCATTGGCATTCGATTTTTTATTTTTGTAGTTTTCGGTGGTCAACAGAGCATCTAACGTGGGATTTTGGGCAGATAGTTTTTAAATTCAAGCTTTTTCGGAGGTCTTAAAAGGTAAAACTAGGTAGTTACACAATCAGCAAATACCCAATAGCAATTAACTCAATAGCAATTAACTCAATAGCAATTAACCCAATAGCAATTAACCCAATAGCAATTAACTCAATAGTTATTAACTAAATAGTAATTAACCCAACCAGTAAATACCACTCGACATTTTTATTACACCAACGGTGCAAATAATCTGAGAACATGTCCTGCGATGCGATACCACCATGGAAGATCTACGTAATGCTGATAATCCACTTTTTTGCACTTCTTTAATGTCTCGTTGAAATCTTTTTCAATGTCGCCTATCACTGAATTTTTGTAAATAAAGGTTCCACATTCAAAATGCTCATACAAACTTCGAAAATCAAGATTGATGGTCCCAACTACCGCCTTGATATCATCTGAAATGAATTCTTTCGCATGAAGAAATCCCGGCGTGTATTCATATATTTTCACACCAGCTCCAAGTAACTGCGGGTAATAGGTTCTTGCAATTGCATATAAGCTCTTTTTGTCCGGAATGCCCGGCAAAATAATCTTCACATCAACTCCACGTCTGGCGGCAAACGTGAGCGCCGTAACCATCTCATTATCGATAATGAGATATGGTGTCATAATGTGTACGTAATCCGTTGCCTGATGAATTATATCAAGATAAACACACTCCGCAATATCCAATCGATTGGTTGGATCGTCATTAAACGGAATCACAAAACCTTCCCCTGTCCGATATACATCCGGCGGAAGAATGTACTTCTCATACTCCTGTGGACCTCTTTCTGACAAATTCCACATCTGTAAAAACATGAGCGTGTAGCTTTTGACTGCATCTCCCTCCAGCTTTACTGCTGTATCCTTCCAGTGACCGAATCGTTTTTTGAAATTCATGTACTCATCTGCAAGATTAATTCCACCATTGTAAGCCACTTTTCCATCAATCACAAGAATCTTACGATGATCACGATTATTTTGATGTGTGGAAAGAAGCGGTTTAATCGGTGCAAAGGCCTTTGCCTTTATTCCTTTTTTCTGAAGTTCCTTCGGATAATTGTGAGGTAGCGCAACGAGCGAGCACATCCCGTCGTACATAACTCGAACCTCCACCCCCTGAGCAGCCTTGTCCTCCAAAATTTCAAGAACAGAATCCCAAACTCTTCCTTTATTTATAATAAAGTACTCAATAAAAATAAACTTTTCTGCTTTTTTTAATTCAGAGAGCAAATCCTGATACTTTGCTTCTCCGCTCGGCAAAAAACTAACTTTCGTATGATCATAGGTAGGAAAATGATTGCATTTTTGGATATATCGCCCTAAATTTTGGATTCCACTATCTTCCTTTTTCAACTTCTCAATCACTCGATACTCCGTCTGTAAATGAGGGGTTGTCTCATCGATCCTTACATCAAGCGCCTTTTGAAGGCTCCGATTTCCCGGGTTAAGCAGAATAAATAAGTACAGTGACACGCCAAACACCGGAAATATGCAAATCGGTAAAATCCAAGCAAGTTTAAATGCAGGATTTTCTTCCCCGTTAATAATATAAATAATCGCAACCGCTCCCAGCACATCAAAGATGGTTTTTAAAATCCCCGAATAATGTACTCTGCTAACCACCTCATACATAAAATAGATTTGCAAGAGAATCAGTAGAAGCGTTACCATTGTTCTGCCAAACAATAATCGAAACAGCGCATTTTTTCCTTTCTCCTGCACTTTGCGTGCACTCGCTTTAAAACGAATATTAAATTGTTCCTCCGATGATTTGTTTTTTTTCATAATTACTCACCCGACATCGCCCAAGCATTATAATCAGCTTTGTACTTCCGTTTCTATTTTATCATGTTTTTTCATTTTACAAAGACTTCTTTATTCATTTTATATTATTTTAATCTTTCATTTCATTATTGTTGTTTTCTTTTGTTTATGTCATACTGATGTTATACATATTTTTTATTTTGCGAGGTAGTTATGAAGGGATATTTGTCCATAGGTAAAGTTTCCAAACTAAAAAATGTCAGCATCAAATCGCTTCGTTATTATGATGAAATTGGTATTTTAAAGCCAGCCTACATTAACGAAGCAACCAACTATAGATATTATAAGGAAGAACAACTTTTTCTTCTGGATGCCATCACACTCTGCATTGAGTTTGGTATTCCTCTAAAAAGTTTCCCGAAATATTATGATGCAAACGGTAAAATCAATTTGCACAACCTTCTCTTTGACGGAAAATCACTCGCCGAAGAAAAGATTCGTTCCATGCGAAGCAGCATCGACACATTGCAACAGACGATCCGCATGCTCGAATCTTCACCTGGAAGCTCCGTTTTGTCACGCAATATTGAGAAACGTCAGATTCTGACCATTCCGTTTGACGAAGTAACCACATGTGATCGTTACAATCACAAACTACTGTCACTTTTTGTGGAAGCACAAAGAAACGGAATCTTTGCATCCTATCCTTCCGGTTTATTATATGAAGGAGTCGGAAAAAAAGTGCAAAAATACGTGTTCGTGCACGCAGACTTTTCATCCGCTTCTCCGGAAGCACTCAAAAATCTTGGTGCCCGCACACTCCCTGAAGGTTCCTATTATGTAAAAAAAGAAAACAAACATCAAATTGAACAGGCCGACTCTTTTTTTCCTT
Organism: Lachnospiraceae bacterium; assembly: GCA_045588655.1. GTDB lineage: Bacteria > Bacillota > Clostridia > Lachnospirales > Lachnospiraceae > SVFI01. The sequence continues at coordinate 4,365 of JAZNEP010000016.1, forward strand.
CCTTATTAAATATAGAAAAAAAAGATCACTACCTGCTTGTGGAAACTGACTTATTAAAAGAAGACATACAGAAAGAGGATTCGGATGCGTCATTAGAATTACAACTGCTTTTTTTGAAAAGATAAAATGATTATAAAGATATAGACCATAAAGATATAAATTATAAAGATATAGATTATAAAGATATCGTTTATAAAGATATAGAATGATAAAAAAACGGAAAACCCTAAATCCATAAGGTTTTCCGCTTATAAAGCGTGCGTGAGAAGATTCGAACTCCCGACCTTTTGGTCCGTAGCCAAACGCTCTATCCAGCTGAGCTACACGCACATTTGCTTCGGTTTAACACCGACAACATCATGTATTTTACAATGTAAACTCTCATCTGTCAAGAGTTTACACTGTATTTTTTGTAATTTTTTTCAGAAAGTTTTTACTAGTTCCCAAGGCTTTTCCATTTCAGAAATTCGTTTATAAATTTATCGATATCACCATCAAGAACTGCGTCCACATTTCCTGTTTCTGCATTGGTACGGGTATCCTTTACCATCGTGTACGGCTGCATTACATAGGAACGTATCTGGTTGCCCCAACCAATTTCTGTCACCTCACCGCGGATATCTGAAAGCTTCTCGGCGTTGGCTTCTTGTTTGAGCATATAGAGCTTTGCTCGGAGCATCTGCATCGCCTTATCGCGGTTCATATGCTGGCTTCGCTCATTTTGACACTGTACTACAATACCGGTCGGCAAATGCGTGATTCGGATGGCTGAAGACGTTTTGTTGATATGCTGCCCTCCGGCTCCGGAGCTTCGGTAGGTATCTACGCGAAGTTCATCATCTTTGATTTCCACATCGACATCTTCCTCAATATCAGGCATAACATCCAGTGACACAAACGAGGTCTGTCTTTTTCCCTGTGCATTAAACGGCGAAATTCGCACCAGTCTGTGTACTCCCTTTTCGGATTTTAAGTAGCCATACGCATTTTCGCCGTTTACCTGGAAAGTAACTGACTTAATACCGGCCTCATCTCCCTCAAGGAAGTCCAGTTCCTGCACTTCAAAGCCTTTCCGCTCTGCCCATCTGGTGTACATGCGATACAGCATAGACGCCCAATCACAACTCTCTGTTCCGCCTGCGCCTGCATTGAGTTTCAAAATTGCATTACATTTATCATACTCTCCGGACAACAGGGTTCGAATGCGGATGTTCTCCAACGTCTGCACAAAGTCATTAAATTCATCTCTGGCTTCCTGTGCAAGATCGGCGTCATTTTCTTCATAGCCCATCTCAATCAATGTCTGAATGTCATCAAACTGTGTATACAGCTTTGCGCATGTCTCCACATCATCTTTGAGACTTTTCAAACGCTTCGTCTTTTCCTGCGCGGCTTCTGCATCATTCCAGAAATCCGGCGCTTCCATTTCTCTTTCTAACTCTTCGATTCGCTTTTCTTTATTAGCGATGTCAAAGTGAATCCCTTACTTCCTTAAGTGGAGATTCGTACGTACCAAGTTCTTGTTTTAACTGGTCAAGTTCTACCACTTTATTCACCACCTTAATTCACAAGTAGAAATACTATTCTATTTTTACTTGTATTTATTTGATTCTTCCACAACAGTTTTTGTATTTTTTACCGCTGCCACATGGACACGGATCGTTTGGATATACTTTATCCGCATCGCGACGCACCGGTGCGTTTTCCAGCGTGTCATCCTTGTTTGTACCGGTTACCTTTGCCACCTGCTCACGTTCTACTTTGTATTCAATCTTTACATTAAATAACAAACGAACGGTCTCTTCCTGAATTGCAGCTGTCATACTGTCAAACATGTCATATCCGGCCAGCTTATATTCTACCAGCGGATCTCTTTGGCCATATGCCTGAAGACTCACACCCTGACGGAGCTGCTCCATATCGTCAATATGTGCCATCCATTTGCGGTCAATGGTCTTAAGAAGGATTACTCTTTCCACTTCACGCACCGCTTCCGGTTGCGGGAACTCCATTTCCTTGCTTTCATAGAGCTTGACAGCCTCTTCTTTGAGGTTGTGCTTGAGCTCATTTTTCTTCATACCTTTTACACCCGGATGCATTACAAGCTGAATCGGAATAATAGGACGAAGAAGCTGGTTCAGCTCTTTCAAATCCCAATCCTCACTGGAACGTTCATCGGATATACAAGTATCTACCGCACCCTCTACTGTATCTGTAATCATCTTATACACTACATCTCTCATGCTCTCGCCATCCAACACACGATGTCTTTCTGTATAAATGATTTCTCTCTGCTCATTCATTACCTGATCGTATTCAAGAAGCGTTTTACGGATCGCATAGTTGTTGCTCTCAATCTTGCTCTGTGCGGTCTCGATTGCCTTTGTCAGCAACTTGTGCTCTATCTGCTGTCCGTCTTCAATGCCAAGTGTATTAAACATGGATAGCATTCTCTCGGAACCGAACAATCTCATCAGATCATCCTCAAGCGCAATGTAAAAACGCGATTCACCCGGGTCACCCTGACGTCCGGAACGACCACGGAGCTGATTGTCAATACGTCTTGACTCATGACGCTCTGTACCGATGATCTTAAGACCACCCGCCGCTTTTGCTTCCTCGTCAAGCTTAATATCCGTACCACGACCGGCCATATTGGTTGCGATGGTTACCGAACCATGAATACCGGCATCTGCGACAATCTCCGCCTCCATCTCATGGAATTTGGCATTTAATACCTTATGCGGAATGCCTTCGCGCTTGAGCATCTTACTGATTTCTTCCGATGCTTCAATCGTAATCGTACCAACAAGGACAGGCTGTCCTTTTGCATGTGCCTCTTTGACTTCTTCCACTACTGCACGAAGCTTTTCTTTCTTTGTCTTATATACCGCATCCTGCATATCGATACGGGCAACCGGACGATTGGTCGGTATCTCGATAACGTCCATGAAATAAATATCACGGAACTCTTTTTCTTCTGTCAAAGCCGTACCTGTCATACCGGCTTTCTTTTCAAATTTATTAAAGAAATTCTGGAATGTGATTGTCGCAAGTGTCTTTGTCTCGCGCATTACTTTCACATGCTCTTTTGCCTCAATCGCCTGATGCAGACCATCGGAATAACGACGTCCCGGCATAATACGACCGGTAAACTCATCGACGATGCAAACCTGATTATCCTTTACCACATAATCCTGATCACGGAACATCAGGTTATGTGCACGAAGCGCAAGAATTACATTGTGCTGAATTTCAAGATGCTTTGGATCTGCCAGGTTTTCAATCTGGAAGAAACGCTCTACCTTTTCCACACCTTCTGCTGTAAGGTTCACAATCTTGTCCTTTTCATTGACAATGAAATCTCCGTCCTCTTCCTGCTCAATACCCATGATAATATCAAGCTTTGACTGATCTTCCTGATCTTTACCTCTCTTTAACTGGCGCGCTAAAATATCACACGCCTCGTACAGCTTGGTCGATTTGCCACTCTGTCCAGAAATAATGAGTGGTGTACGAGCCTCATCGATCAATACCGAGTCCACCTCATCGATGATCGCATAATGGAGCGATCTAAGCACAAGCTGTTCCTTATATATAACCATGTTGTCACGCAAATAATCGAAACCAAGTTCATTGTTGGTTACATAAGTGATGTCACATGCATACGCATCGCGACGCTCTTCCTGTGACATAGAGTTAAGTACGACACCAACTGTCAGACCAAGGAACTCATGAATCTGTCCCATCCACTCCGCATCACGCTTTGCAAGATAATCATTGACCGTAACAATATGAACACCCTTTCCTTCCAAGGCATTTAAATATGCCGGAAGTGTGGATACAAGCGTCTTACCTTCACCGGTACGCATCTCTGCAATACGTCCCTGATGCAGAATCACACCACCGATCAGCTGAACGCGATAATGCTCCATATCAAGAACACGACGTCCCGCCTCTCTTACTACTGCAAAAGCTTCCGGGAGAATATCATCCAGCGTCTGACCATCCGAAAGACGAGATTTGAACTCCTTAGTTTTTGCTTTTAATTCTTCGTCTGACAGAGCCATCATAGAATCTCTGAGAGCTTCTATCTTATTTACAATTGGCTCAATTCGCTTCAGTTCCCTCTGACTATGGGTTCCGAATACCTTTTCAACTATTCCCATTTTCACAACTCCTACTGATTGTTTTAAATATGTTCTTCAAATTTAAACTATATCATTGTAACAGATTTAATATGACTATTCAACAAAAAAGGCATATGCAGAAAGTTAATTTTTTGTTAATACAGTGGATACAAGCACCATTGTACCTGCATTTGTACATTGATTTTCCCTATCATAAGTGTTATTATTTTATCAAATGGGGTTTTTGCGGTCGCAGAAGCCTTAGAGAAAAAAATAAATAAATGAGGTGCAAAGAGATGTCAAAAAATTTTGATGATTTATTAGCAAAAGTCAGCACCTGCTCCAAGAAAAAACTGGCGGTAGCTGTTGCACAGGACAAGCCGGTACTGGAAGCAGTCAAAGCTGCAAAAGAAAGAGGCATTGCAGATGCCATTTTGGTTGGTGACGAGGCTGAAATTAAAAAAATCGCAGATGAAATCGGAATGAATCTTGCAGATTATGAAGTGATTCACGAAGCAGACGTACAGGAAGCTGCTCTGATTGCGGTTGGTCTGGTACATGACAAAAAAGCAGATATGTACATGAAAGGGATCATCGATACAAAATCTTTCTTAAAAAGTATCTTAGACAAAGAACGCGGACTTCGTACCGGAAGCCCATTATCTCACGTAGCCGTATTTGATATCAAAGGGATTGACCATCTGCTTTTCTTAACTGATGTGGCGTTTATCCCATATCCTACACTGGAAGATAAAGTAAACATCATTAACAATACTGTCGATGTTTGTCACGCATGCGGCATTGACAATCCAAAAGTAGCTCCTATCGCAGCTGTTGAGGTAGTAAATCCAAAAATGCCTTGTACCGTAGAAGCTGCAGAGCTTACCAAAATGAACGAAGAAGGACAGATTACCGGCTGTATCGTAGACGGACCTCTTTCTTTCGACCTTGCGGTTGAACCGGAAGCTGCACTTCACAAAGGTGCAACAGACCGTAAGATCGTCGGTGACGCTGATGTTCTTCTGTTCCCTGACATTCATGCAGGTAACCTTGTTTACAAATGTATCGTACATACAACAGAGTTTAAGAACGGATGTATCTTAACAGGAACTTCTGCTCCTGCTATCCTGACATCACGTTCCGATTCTTTCGAAACGAAAGTGAACTCTATCGCTCTTGCAGCCGTAGTTGCAGAAGCTTTAGCAAAACAGAATTAATCAGGATAGGAGGATGACATATGTCAATCAAAAGTTTAATCATCAATCCGGGTTCTACTTCCACCAAAATCGGTGTTTTTGAAGATGAAACCTTATTATTCGAAGAAACCTTAAGACATTCTACAGAGGAAATCTCACAGTACGCTTCTATCGTAGACCAGAAAGATTTCCGTAAAGACATCATCGTAAATCTTCTGGCAGAAAAAGATTTTGATATCAAATCTTTAAACGTAGTTGTCGGACGCGGCGGTATGTTAAAACCAATTCCTGGTGGTACTTACGAAGTAACAGATGCACTTCTTGAAGACTTAAAAATTGGAAAACAGGGACAGCACGCCTCCAACCTTGGTGGTATTCTTGCCCGCGAAATCGGAGATTCCATCGGTGTTCCGTCTTACATCGTTGACCCGGTTGTTGTTGACGAGCTGATGCCTATCGCACGCTATTCCGGTGTTCCGGAACTTCCACGTACCAGCGTGTTCCACGCACTCAACCAGAAAGCAGTTGCAAAACGCTATGCCAAAGAACAGGGTGTTCCTTATGAATCACTCAATCTTGTCGTAGTTCACATGGGGGGCGGTGTTTCTGTTGGTGCACACGACAAAGGACGTATCGTAGATGTGTTCAATGCACTTGACGGAGATGGTGCTTTCTCTCCTGAAAGAGCCGGTGCAGTTCCGAGCGGCGCACTTATCAAAATGTGCTTCAGCGGACAGTACACAGAAAAAGAAGTCTATAAGAAAATTGTAGGCGGTGGCGGTTTCAACGCTTACTGCGGAACCAATGATATGCGCGATGTAGAAAAGATGGCTGACGAGGGCGATGCACATGCAATCGAAGTACGCGAAGCATTTATTTTACAGATGGCAAAAGATATCGGTTCTATGGCCTGTGTTCTTTCCGGTAAAATTGATCAGATCATCGTAACCGGTGGTATTGCATACGACAAAGCAGTCGTAGCAGGATTAAAAGCTCGTTGTGAATGGATGGCTCCATTTACCGTATATCCGGGCGAAGACGAACTTCTTGCTCTGACACAGGGTGCGCTCCGTGTTATGAACGGCGAAGAGGCTGCAAAAGAATATTAAGATTAGAAAATTTTTTAGGGGTATCGACCAAGGTGTCGATACCCCTTTTTTGAGCAGACCCATCAAATAAAACTACTTCACATATTGGATAGGGTGGTCGAACGACCTGATATGTATGTATCTCTACAAACATCTTATCTTTTGTTATCTTAAGAATCGTATTTTTATAATGCTTCTTTCATTTTTCTGAATTCATTTTCCAAACTGTTCATACGAAGAAACAGTATTTCTTCCTGCTCTCTTACCTTTAAAGCCTCATCCAGTTTCCGATTCAGATCCAAGTGCGCTTCTGCAATGACACTAATATTCCTCGTTATTTCATTTTCCAGCGTCAGCTGTATGCCTCTCACTTGACCTTTTAATTCTTGGACATCGCCTTTTAATACTTCGACGTCGGTTTTCATTACCTTGAAATCGCTCTTTAGTACTTCGACGTCACCTTTTAGTACTTCGACGTCGGTTTTCATTGCTTTGAAATCGCTCTTTAGTTCTCGGACATCGGCTTTTAATTCTTGCGACATAAAATTCACCTCCGCAATCTACCATAAATGAGTCTGCCTAACTCAACTATAATCAAAGCTTGCCGGACATGCAATGTACAATTTTACCAAAAAAATATGAGCTGCTTACCAGCTCATATTTTGGTTTCTTTCAATTATAAATTTTCAAGTGGTGTCAGGAACTGCGCCTTGCGATTTTCCTGCTCTGCCAGATAAGACTGGTCTGTTGATGCGTGAAGCTCCTGAAGGTATAAGTGATGATTTTTCCAAATCTCCTCATTGTTCTTTCCAAGTAGCAGCATGGCAATGCTGGAACACTGGTCTGCAGCACGCTCGAAATATGTAAGCATATCCATAAAGACCAAACCTGCATTGATTGAACAAATGCCTTGGCAAAGACGATCCGTATGGCGGTTTTTCAGAAGAAGAACCATATCATCGATGACTTCTTCTAACGGTTCAATTCGACGCGCAGCATAATCGTTATCCTGTTCAAACGCTTCCAAGGTAAGACGCAAGATTTCTGTAATGGCATCACCAATAATCACAAGCTCTTTCTTGGCTGTTTCAGAAAATTCAATCTCAGTGTCACTCACCTTCTTGGCTAATTCATCAAAGTTGGTCGCATAATCTCCAATACGCTCCAAATCCCTAATCGCCTGCATCAACATGCTGTGCTGACGCTTATCGCTTTCCGCCTTGATGTGACCGGACAATTCAATCAAATAGTTGTCCGCTGCGTCTGTAAAGCTGTCCAGCTTATCTTCTAACAAATTAATGTTTTCAGATTTCTTTTCATCATATGCATCAAACTGCTCGAAACTGCTTGCAATATTATCACTAGCAATGTGCGCCATATTTACTGCCAACTTGGTTACTTCCGCAAGTGCAAGCGGTGGTGTCATCATCAGCTTAGAGTCAAGCGCTGCAAGCTCCGGATACTTCTCCGGCGTTTCCTCTTCGTCTTTTACGAACTTACATGCAATCTTCACAAGGAACCCTGTAAACGGAAGCAGTACAATCGCAGTTACCAAATTAAATAATGTCTGGAAATTGGCAATCACCCCACTGTCTACCGTACTTTCCCAAAGATTTGGTAATGCGCCTGCGCCGCGCACTATAGACATACCAATCATAAACAAAATCGTACCAATCGTATTAAATACGATATGAACAATACCGGTACGCTTTGCGTCCTTGGACGATCCGATGGAACACACCAAAGCTGTAGTTACACAAGTACCAAGATTGATACCCATGATAATCGGATAAACCAATTCGAACGTCATCACACCTGTAGAAGAGAGCGCCTGCAAAATACCCACCATCGCAGATGAACTCTGTACAATTACGGTCAAAACAAGACCTGTCAAAATACCAAGCAGTGGCATATCCGTAAAATAGCTCAGCACATCCACAAATGCCTGTGAACCGGAAAGCGGTTCTACCGCATCTGTCATACCGAGAAGACCCATGAACAGAATACCAAATCCAAGTGCAATCATACCTGCATTTTTACTGCTTTCTTTTTTGATAAACATCACACAAATAATACCGATAATCAATGCTATCGGCGCAAGTGTATCCGGTTTAAAGAATACTAAAATCGAATTACCAGAAGACTCAATGTCCATCAGACGGATAATCTGTGCTGTAACTGTCGTACCAATATTAGCACCGAGTACGATACTTACCGCCTGGCGAAGATTTAAAATCCCCGCGCCCAGAAGACCTACCGTCAACACAATCGTCGCGGTGGAGCTCTGAATAATTGCCGTCACCAGCGTACCTGTAAGAAGACCTAAAAAGACATTCTGTGTCAATTTTCCAAGCACATTTTTCAACGTGTTACCTGAACCCTGCTTCAATCCGTCTCCCATGATCTCCATACCATATAAAAACATGGCAAGACCACCAAGGAGTTTAATGCACATCAAAATCGTATCCATCGTCTTATTTCCTTTTCCCAAATAAAAATGTAGCGGGAATCTTTACTGATGCCCACTACACAATCATACTTTATTTGACAAAAAGTAACAAGCCATTTTTACATAAATATTACCTAGATTTTATAATTCTCTAAACCGTACTGAATGCCGGCCAATAAGTCAGCATCAGATAACATAATACTGACATAGAAAGAATCACCAGCACTGTCATCTTCCCCCCTTCTTTCAGCATATACTTCGGCTGCAAGCCATAGCCGACCGGAATCGCACGGATAGAGGTCGGAAGCATATAAGATAGATTTACTCCGACCGAAGCAATATATACGTACGGGATCGGGTTTTGTCCGACTCCCTGCATGATGGAAATGACAATCGGTATTGAAACCGCTGCCGTCGCCGTGTTGGAAGTTACATCGGACATAAGGAGCGTCACTGTAATAATGACCAATACCGTGACAAAACCGCCCGTCAGATGAAACGAAGAAACCATAGCACCAATCGCATCTGCTGCCCCGGACTCTTTGATCAGGGTACCTGCTGCCAGACCACCGGCAAAAATATAGATCATTTCCCACACAATCTTGGTCTGTACGGACTTCCATACCATGAGACGCTCTCCGTCTTTATTCGCAACCAGGAAAGAAACAATCGCGCAAATCACAAAGGAGTATGCCGGCTTTAATCCCGGAAGATAATCCTGATAGAACTGTCTGGTAAAGGATAAAACCGTGGCAAGCGCAAATAGGAACAACGAAATCTTCTCCTCAAATCCCATCTTCGGAAACTTATTGTACTGCTCAATAAAATATTCTTTGGAACCACCGAGTTCCTCCTTCTTCTTTACATCACAAATCATAAAAAGGATGTTACTTACAAGAAGCACAAGCATAATCGGGAAGAAACGAATCACCCAGGAACTGTACATATATTCCTCTCCTGTCAACTGCTGCAGGTAGTCTACCGTAACAAGGTTCATGGCACCACCCAAAGGAGATGTCAGACCACCGAGACCTGCTGCATACGCGATTGTCAGCAAAAGTTTGGAACCAATTTTACTGTTTTTAATGTCACCTTCGCCTATGTAATTAAGCATCGATACCGCGATTGGTGTAACCGTGGCACACACAACGGCATTTGGAAGTACTGCCGAAAGCAATGCCGAAAGCAAGAACCAGAAAATGAGCTGCGCTCTGAAATTTGTTCCCACCATGCGAAGGAATGTCGCTGCAATTCTGCGGTCAAGCCCTGTCTGCTCCCATGACACAGTCAAAATAGATGCACCGAGCAAAAGCAAAATCGTTTCCGACGCATAATTAGCAATCACCGGTGCCATATCCGTCATCTGTAACAATGCATTGAGTGCAATCGGTAAAAATGCGGTTACTGCATAATCGACAGGTCCTGTCACCCACCAGTACGCCATCCAGGCAACCGTTCCGACTGCCGCGCGACTCTCAAACGTTGTAAAAACAGACTCCGGCAATAATATAGCAAACAAGATCAACAGTACCGGTCCAATCATCAAGTGAATCAAACGTTTTTTGTTCATAGTTCTTTTGTCATTTCCTTCCATAACATACTATTAAATTAATACCATAAAATAGGGAATAATGTCAAAAAAGAACCGTTATTCACGGTTCTTTTGCGGTTTACTGTAGTTTTATTTATATTGACAACAACTCGCTTTTCTTCTATAATTTCCTCGCAATCTAATCTGCGAATATTCACATATCCGCAAACAAAATCCTTGGCAATTCGCCATTTTTTCACACCATAACTAAAATATATACGAAAGGAGTTGAATCAAATGAAAATTACTTACAGAAATGAAAACGGAATTATGATTCCGAATTTAAAGGTTCCCGATGCACCTAAAACATCTCTCGGTATATACGGCAGAATGCGAAGAGATTATCTTAAACAAAATCATCGCAGCATTTACTCTGCCATGATGCTCAAAGGTACGTTGCTCGCTCACCTTGTTGAGATTGACAAAACCTGCCACGAGGAGTTCGAAATCCGTGTCAAAGCAATGTCGGATGCACAGGGTATCACGGAAGAACTAAAAGCAAA
>JAZNEP010000017.1:0-1715 GCA_045588655.1 Lachnospiraceae bacterium
TTCAATGCATCGTGCTGTTCTTTTGTAAAGACTGGCGCATTTACAAAAAGTCCTTCATCATTTGAAATAACATAACCCTTACGAACCATATCTGCTGCTAAAGCTTTGTCATTATCACTGAACAGCTCAGTGTTGCCCTTAGCAATATCCAGGAACACATTAGTTACATTCTGTCGATTAAAGCAGTAATGATGTACCATTTCTCCATTGATAGGAAAATCCATAAACTGCACATAATCTCCGGCGCTGTTTACAACATTGGAAATACCAAAGCCAAACTCCGATTCCCATGAGGTCTGCTCGCTGGTCTCAGCGCCCCAGATAAAGCATTCGGTACCAAATTTGTCCTTAGGATAAACTACCTTAATCTTATTCTGCAGAATTTCTATTACCGATCTATAGAGAATAAAACTTACCATTTGCCATGCAAAGGAATTGCCACTCATATCAGCTCCATAAAAGCCGATCGCACGGACATCTTTTTCATATTTGGCAACGGCATTAGTTAGCATATCCGCAATCTTTTCTCTTAGCTGGGTCGTTTTGTTATTTACTTCTTTAGAAAAGTCTCTTGTAAAGATTACAATGTTAGTGTAATACCTATTTCCGTCTTTTTTCAGAAGATCATATTCGCAAAGTTCCGCCAATTTATCCTCCATATACGGGAGAGAGACGCCAATCTCCAGACTGATTTGCTCCGCACTGAGTTTATCGTTATAGCACGCGAATAAAATATTCTGTGATATTTTGCTATCACACAAGTGATAATAGCGATTCGCACCATTGCCCCAAAACAAGAGCGAAAGTCCTTTAGGGTTATAACTCTGTTGACCGTAGTTTCGTTCCATACTCATACCTTCTTTCAGAATTTGTCGTGATTTGAAAAGCAGGTATTTTACCATGCTTTCACTTACCCCGAGGCGATTGGATATTTCCGAACAAGACTTGTTTTCAATGTAGTACAAAACAACAGCTTTTCGATATTTTTCAGAGAGTAACGTCAATTCACGACGAAGTAGATACAACGTAGAATCATCTTCTGCTAACGGTTCTGCTACATCCGGCAAATTGTCCGTCATATCGCATTCTTTGCTTCTTGCTTTGTTTTTACACCACTGTTTATAAACATTGCCTGCAACCGCCCACATGAAGCCATATACCGCATCAACATTCCGGATGTTACTGGAGGATTTATATATCTCCAAAATAATATCTTGAGCCAAATCTTCAGCTTCAAAATGGTTCGACGTTCGGGCGCTGCAGTAAGACAAAAGAGCCTTTGCTATCTCTTCAACCTTTGCATCAAGTTCTTGCTTATCCAATTCTACACCTCCTTTGCTTCATCATCACCGGTGATTTCACTTATATAGTGGAACGAAACCGTCTCCGGTTAAACTTTGATCAAAAAATCCAAAATTTTTTTGTAATATAAAAGAAAGCCTACATTCATAGCTTCTTTTCCTTATGTCACGCCTTGATATACCTTGTCATTCTTGATTGTCCAATTTTCTTTACCTGTCCGTTTTTCACCATAACGCTGAGTACTGCTTCAACAGTAGTGGGGCTTACGTCGGGTAATATATTACAGATCTCTGCCTTTGAAATCGGAACAAGGCTATTCAGTACAGATGCGTCAATCCTTGCTTTTTTTGTGATCTTACTTCCGTTGACTACGGCAAAGCGTTTGTCAAGTTCTTTGTAGCACATATAAAGCG
>JAZNEP010000018.1:0-56418 GCA_045588655.1 Lachnospiraceae bacterium
CCGGAACTACTCTGGCATAGCAGATTTCCTCCTACATAGACATAATCGTCATCATTTTGCATGTATAAACTTGTTGTACTGCCAGTTTTTCCTAAGGTAACATTTCCATGACAAATAAATTTACCTTTCTCCAAACGCATGGATGCAAAACCATCCATACCTATCGTACTATTTCCATAAACAGTTAGCGTATGTCCGCCCATGTAGAGGTAATAATATCGATTGTAATAATTTCCCTTTACAATAACATCTTCTTCTAAATAAATAGTATCATAAGTGGTTAAATTTCCTCCGATTACCCATGGTTGGTTGATTCTTTTTCCATTTTTCAGATAAATATTTCCGCTATACTGGTTATCTTTCAGCGTCGCATTTATTCCTAACATCACATATCCGTTTGACTTATTTCCGTTATCGTTCAATTCTCCCATGACCGTTACCATATTTGAACCAAACGTAACCTCTCCACTCTCGTTTGTTATTTCAAGGTTTACAATACGGGATGTAGTAGCAGATGTTTCGGCGAATTCAATATTCTGCTTGCCTGCTCCGCTTAACAAAAGCTTAAAATTGCCTGTCGTAGCAAAATTATTTTTTTCTACGTACGTAGTTTGAATCACATTACCCTGTACTTCTAATGTTCCGCTTGTCAGATAATTACTGTGGTCAAAGACAGAACCCATACGGAATGTTCCACCAACCTTTACATGGTCATCCGCATTATCCATCACAAGACAACCACCACTGTAGGTAAACTTATCTTTTCCATCTGTGTTGGTTTTCTTTTCAATTAAATAGTCTCCGGCCACCTCAAGCTTACCACCATTGACATCGATTCTTCCTCCTAAATGATGAAGGTTACCGGATACTATTAACTTGTGTCCATTTAAATCGTACGTTCCACCAATTAGAACAAGATCTCCCTTGATCGTCTTATCTGCCTCTAATGTCCCCCCAATGGTTCCATTCTCTACATTCAGATTGAATCCACAACCATTGGTGCGCAAATCTCTTGCTAAAATAACACCATCACAGTACACACCTTCATCACTTCGATTATCAAACTCCAATATATTAAACAAAGTCTGCTTATTGTTTAGTGTAATCGTCTGTTTTGTTTCACCATCTAAAATCACTTTATGATTTCCTGATGCCCTAAATACATTATCTGAATTAGGAGTGCAACTTACATTTCCGCTAATTGCAATAACACCGTCTGTCAGAGTGGATTTATAATTGCCACTAGTATTTAATGTGAAATCTCCATTGACATCGATATGTCCATTGACATCATTCATTGTAAGACGTCCACTTTTAGACATAACCAAGGCGCTACACTCCAAGTAACCCTTATTTACATCCAGATAGCCACCTTCGATTGTAACCGTGCCTAATACAGTTAATCTCTTTTGCCCTAAGTTCAGGGTTCCATTGGTTACTTTCAAGTTGTTGACAATCTTATCTTCTGTCAACGTAACATCGGAACTTGACGTCCAGTCTTCCACACTTTCCATCTGTGCAGTTACCGATTCATCTTCCAGAGACAACATTTCAATCGCATTTGTCTCCTCTTCCAATACTTCTTCCTCTGTGGATGTCTCTTCTTCCTGCGTTGAGTCTTCCACCGGGTCCGCCACTGCCATTCTCGCAGCAGGCGCATCATTTTCAGAAACCACACCTGTATCATCGCTTTCTACTTCAACGACTGTAGGCATGTTTTCATTCTGTGCAGTTGTTGCATATACTGACATGCTAAGATTGCCTACGGCCATCTCGATAATCAATACGAGCGACAACAACACTGCAATTCCTCTGAATCCTTGTCTTCTTCGTTTCATTTACCCTTTCTCACTTTCATTAATAGTATAAATATATAAAAAATGCCAAATTTTAGTATAAATTGATTCCATGCAAATATCTATTGCCATACTTTACAAAAGAAATCTATGCCATTTGGGCAATTAGTCCCACTATTTTTTTTACAAAAATTGCTCTCTTGGTGATTTTTTACAAAAAAAAAGACGTCTTCTCGACCTTAATAGGACAAAAAAACGTCTCAACCTTTATTTTTTGATTATTTATGATTATCCCCGTGCATTTTAGCACATTTTGTGTCTAATAGAATAACTCAACTGGATAAAAACGATTAGAACATACCGTTAAATAAATATCCACTGGATGAATATGAATTATTATACATTGCATTTCCGGCATATATACCGCTTGTTTTAGCAGCATCCTCTTTTGCATACATGTTAATAAACGATGCTTTTGTCTGCACGTCATATGCGAACGACGTAACGCCATTCATCAATGTCTTAACCGAACCCATATCCGCAGCTTTAAATGCTTCCTCATCCAACGAAAGTTTGTTATCCTCACCAATCTTAATACCAATCTTATTTAACAAATTTTCGTTGGCCACTGTCATCGTGGTCATGTTGGCACCGGCCGAAAGCACTTTTTTATTATCGGATTTTCCGGCAGCGTTAAGAACGCTGTTGTATGAATCTACAAATTCAGACACTTTCTTATAAATTGCATCCACATCGTAGCCCTTTTTTGTAGTCTCAACACCATTTTCATCCTTTGTCGTAATATCCTTTTCCACGAACAAAGAATCTTTACCGGTCGCGGTAAGCTCTCCCGCCACTTTTGCAAGTTTCTCACTGCTTCCTTTTAATGCTGTAATCGTGGTCGCAGTATCTGCGCTACTTCCACTGACAAGCTTATTCACCGCACTATTTTTATTAGACGAATCACTCTGTCCGTAATACGCCTTCATCAGCTTTCCATAGCTACCACTCTTAATCAATGCGTAGTCTGACAACGAAAAAGAGGATGCTGATGCATTTCCGAACAAGCTTCCTGTTACATTATTCTTATTGGTCGGCAAACTCGAAAACAACATTGAATAATCTGTTTTTGATGAAATGTTAATTCCCATACCTATCACTCCTTGATTTACGAAAAGAAATCCTCCTTGATTTCTATGTATATTTGATTACCACTGCAACACAACTCTTGTTATAATAATTATCGCCCATTTTTCGCCAATTATCAAGGCATTTTACGATTTTTTTTATAATTTTTCACTCGCTTATTTCTTTCTGCGAAAACATTTTTAAAAAAATTTGTTCTTTTCTGTTGACACAACTAAAAGGAAATGATATTATACTATTCGCGGCGTGGTTATCACGACCGCTGATATAAAAGCGCGGAAGTGTCGGAACTGGCAGACGAGCAAGACTAAGGATCTTGTGATCAATGCGATCGTGTGGGTTCAAGTCCCATCTTCCGCAGCGTTTTAAAAATTCCTCAAGGCTTTTTCTTATAAGGCTTTGAGGGTTTTTTTGTTTCAAATTTTATCACATTCAGGGTGTTATCTGGTGTTACTTCACTCTTTCTCGAGCTCATAAATTCACCTAATTTACAAGCTTTTTCAGCTAATGAATCTCTTGGATCAAAACTGTAATATTTTCATTTGTCGTTACAGAATGGCCAAGTATAGCAGCTCACTCCGTTACAGTAAATCCTGCCGGGATTAAAACAAGTGAATTCAAGGTCATACGGAACGCATGTTGTTTGTAATATTTAATTTAAGGGATTTACAAAGTCTTCTCAGGGAAGTTTCATAAGCATCTGTTTTAAGTGAACCACCGTTTTCATCACAAATCACATACTGCGAAAATATATGCTGTGATTGTTGTTTGTTTTTGATTTCTTCTAACAACTCTTTTAATTCTGGATAAATCGGGAAATATCTACCACCCTTCGATTTTCCCTTTTCGTCCTTCGTCCATGGTACATCATAAAATTCATTATCCTGACCTCTGGGTGTAATACGTTTTAATTGCTGTTCATGGATCCATATTTGATGTTTTTCATATTCCACATCACACCATTTGAGTGCACATATTTCACCGACTCTCATTCCGGTATATATAGCCAGAAGAATGACATATCCATTAGCATAATAAGAACCATATTTTTTCTGCATCATTCTTTTTCGGATTTCATTTTTAATTAAATTCAATTCACTTTCTGTAAAAATTTTACCCTCAGGTCTAGAATACGACGATATGATGAAACAATCAAAATCTTTCGGTTTGATAACAGAAGCTATATTTGCTGAGACAATATCTTTCTCAAACGCATATGTATACGTCAAATTCAGTACTGATTTATATTTCAGAAATGCTTTTTCACTCAATGAATTTTTCTGTACCAGTTCTTTTGTATACTGCTTCAAATCATCTTTTGTGATTTTAGTGATCAATCTTCTCCCGAAGTCATCGGTAATAAACCTCTTATAATATGCTTCATACGCAGAATATGTTTTCGGATCTCTGTCTGAAGTAGTCATGAAATTATTTAATGCTTTTTCAAACGTATCTCGAAAACACAAGAAATATGCAAAATAAGAAAAATCGAATAAATTATAACAAATAGCATGTGAATTTCTGCTCCCATAAAAAAACTGTGTTACCTTATTAAAATATAAATGATATGATATTAATCATTAAATACAATCCCCAATATTCATCAGGAGCATCAGAATAATAAAAATATCTATTAGAAATTCTTAATAATGTAAATAAATCAGAATTAATACAATACGAAATATAATGTTTCACATATTTCTTTTCCTTTCATGTCTTTCTTATATATGTAAAAGAAAAGAAATAAAAAAGGAAAGACATTTCTATCTCTCCTTTTAATTGGTTTGATTATTTTTAATATTAATATTTCATATTATCAGGTATAGGCATTTGTACGGTTTTCTTTGTAATATTTCCTGCATTATCACATACTTCAATTGGGAAATTGCCACAATAGTTACTTGTTACTATAAATCCATTTTCAATATAAGTCGTATAATTAAATTTTGCATATTTAATACCACTATTTTCATCTGAGAAAGTAATTTTTTTCTGACCGTTGCCTGCGTCTTCTATTTTAATTGTAGGTCTCGTCTTATCATAACATACTGTAAATTTTGCAGTGTTCTTATTTGTCTTTATCTGAATTTCATATTTACCTTCTTTTTTTATCTTAATATTCTTAGATGTCTGTTTCTTTCCATTTACTTTGACATATTTAACTTTTTCTTTTGTATTTACTTTTAATGTCTTCGCTTTCGTGATATGTCCGTACTGATTAAGACCGCTAAGTTTAATAGAGCCTACATTTGCGCTTAATGCTTGTGCTTTAGAGGTATATGCGTAAATAATATCTCCGACTCTTACTTTTGTCATATCAAACGTAACTGTTTTCTTATCTTTTGATAATTTACCGTTTGTATACTGTACTTTTTTAGGGAATGTAATTTTTAATGTATAAAAATCAGATCCTGGAGTCCTTGAGTCTTCTGATTCATATATAAAATAACTTTTTGTAAGTTTCGCTGTATTAGTATCTGTAATTGGTTGAGAACCTACTGTATTTTCTACACCATCCGCCATTGTATAAGTTAATTCAAACATTGTACATTTTAATATATCATTATATGATTCTTTTGGCACAAATTTATAATATTTCTTTCCATTTACTTTTTTAGTACCTACGGAACCTGTTTTCTTTGCTTCTTTTGATGTACCATAAAAATACATTTTCGTAGTAATTTTGCCAGATGAAGATACTTTTACAATTTCTTCAGCACCACAGCCTGTTAATACTAACATCATTATTACTAAAAATAAAATTTGAACTTTTTTTCTCATAATAAATACCTTTTAAACATTGACAAACACTAGTTTTATTTTACTAGGGTTTCTTTTTTTAATCAATTATTTTTCTGACAAAATCCTCTTTTTATATAAAGGGTGTTAATAAAGGTGTTACTAAAGATATAACTACCACAAAATCTTGCCTTTCCTAAGGTTTGGGTGTTGCTTTTGAGATTCATGTCCCATCTTCCGCAGCAAATTTTAGATGTCTGGATGCGGTAAAACAAAGCAACAGCGAAAACATCTTACATCCAATCCCAAAGAGTGCTATAATAAAACGCCGAGACACACCATGTCTCATTTCAAAAAACAGGGCATTGCTCGCTTTGTGTCCTGTTTCTTACCGTTGTTTTCTGCTAATCTTGGATTTGCAAGGAGGTCATGATTTATGGATCAAAACAAAGTCGGAAGTTTCATAAAGGAACTTCGAAAAGAAAAAAATCTTACACAGGAACAACTGGCAGAGGAATTTCATGTTTCAAGAAGAACCGTTTCTCGATGGGAAACCGGAAGCAACCTGCCCGACCTGGATATTCTTATTGAAATGTCAGATTTTTACGAGGTAGATCTCCGCGAAATATTAGATGGAGAAAGGAAAAGCGAAAAAATGAATGAAGAAATGAAAGAAACCGTAATGAAGGTAGCCGAGTATAACAATGAGGCAAAAAAGAAAATGGCAAAGGTAACACTTACCTATTTTGTTCTAGGTATTATTTCACTTATCATTAATCAGGGAATGCGATTTTGGGGGAGCCCTTCCACATTCTGGGTTGGATTTCTTGATGGAATGAGCTATACCATGGCCATGATTGCAATGATCTTTGGAATCCTTTACGTAACAGGCACACTGACAAGGATATACGAATTCAAACTGCGTATGCTTGACAAAAAATAAAAACAGTATAAACATATCATAGAAAGCTACTCGTCAGAGTAGCTTTTTTATTTTCGCTTGCTGTTCCTATGTGATTTCTTAAAACATTGTACAATTCTTATATTATGCTATAATTATCCAAAATACACATAAAGGTGGCACAAGTTATGTATGCATATATAAGTGAATTATTATCTGACAAAAAGGGAAGCTATATATTCTCCTGTTTAGGGCTCTGGCATTTTTGCTATATCTTTGTACTAATTGCCATTATTACGGCAACCATCTTCTATGTAAAAAAGAACGGCAAAAACGCACAGCAAAAAATGATTGCTTTTTTTATCAATGGTGCCTTTAGTTTGTATATCGCCGATTTTTTCTTAATGCCGTTTGCCTATGGCAAGATTGATATCGAAAAACTTCCATTTCATATTTGTACCGCAATGTGTGTCATGTGTTTTTGGAGTCGTCATAATGCATTTTTACAGAGATTCAGGCAACAGTTTGCCCTGTTAGGCTTTATCTCCAATCTTATTTATTTTGTATACCCGGCCGGACTTATGTGGTATCAGGTACATCCGCTTTCTTATCGTGTACTTCAGACACTGCTGTTCCATGGATTCATGGCAATATACGGTCTACTTGTACTGATATTTGAAGACATAAAATTTGATCGAATCACACGTCGTAAGGATTTTGCTGTCATTGTTGCAATGACCTTGTGGGCACTTTTCGGTAACGCTTTATACACCGGCGAGTCCTGGGGACAATCCAACAACTTTAATTGGTTTTTTGTGACGCAGGACCCGTTTTATCTCTTTCCGGAGCATATTGCGCGGTATATAATGCCTCCATTAAACATCGGACTGTTTTTTGCAGTCGACATGCTTATCTATTTTCTTCGATTTAAAGTGCTAAGCATACAAAAAAAGTACGAATAAAGGTAACTTTTTTCTACTGCTCGAGATAATCCTCTACTGTTTCAAGTACATTTTTCAGATAGGATGCTTTCCCCCAGTACGGGCACATTTGAATTAAGTAAAAATTCTTTTCACCTTTCTGATACACGACATTCATAGAAAGATAGCCCTCTGTACTTCCCGTGTGATATAGTGTTCCTTCCTCCGGAATCTCCAATCCGCAAGCATATCCGTTTCTTGGTGTTGTCATATAGGTAAACTGTGTTTCATCTACCACTTTCCCATCCACCAGTGCTCTGTCCCACAACAAAATATCACAGACATTGGAATGAATATCCCCTGATCCCCTGGTTGATTTACCATACGCCTGATAAAATTTCACGTCGATTGGCATCGGGACACTGGTCATATTTCCTGTTTCTGTACAAGTAGAATTCTTCATTCCGCACGCTTCAAAAATATTCTTTTCTATATAGTCTTTGTAAGTTTCCCCGGTCACCTGTTCTAAAATAAGCGCCAATAAATAGTAGTTGGTATTGGAATAAGCATATTTTTGTCCGGGTTCAAAATTAAGCTCTGCTTTGTACAAATATTCCAATATTTCCTCATCGGACATTTGTCCGTTCATAAAAGCCTCTCTCTCCTCAGCAGTACGACCATTGAAGAAAATTCTAGATTCATTTATCAAATCCGGTATCCCTGAATCCATATGTAACAAGTTGTCTATCGTGATTTTAGAGCCATGTGGATACTTTGGAAAATACTTATCAATCGTATCAGTTGTCTGCAGCTTACCCTCTTGCACAAGCTGAAGTATTGCTGCTGCTGTAAACTGTTTCGTTATCGACCCAATTTCATAAGTCGTAAACGGATTTACTGTAGTTTCACCATCGATTTCAATGGAATTCCATCCACCTGCGAAAATCACCTCATCATCAGTTGCAAGCATAACACTTCCAATAGCTGACTTTTCACAAAACGTCTTCAATTCTTCGATTAACTCATGATACTCTTTGTTCTTTGTGGTCCATACCATATTTTCATCAAATGACCCCTTTTTAAATAAGGACGCGTACTCCTCCGGTACATTTTCATTTCCACCGGTACTGTGTTCCTTTACAAATTGTATGGTTTTTTCCATCATTTCTTTTCCGGGTTCTCCCTGAAAATAGTGATCTGCTTCCTCCACTGTTATCATCTGCGCAGATGGAAATATTTCAAGTGCCCTTCCGTAATAACTTAATTGAGACTCTACTTCGCCATCTTCGTCGACCATTCCCATAAAAATGCGCACTTCTTTGTCAAAATCCTGCATCCTATCATAGATATTAAACGAAATCAGATCCTCAACAAATTGTCTGCTTACCACTAGTGGCTCATTTACAATAATCGGTATTTCCGTTCCTTCAGGAAACAATTCTTGATACTGGTCATGCATATAATACGCCGGTTCTACAGCAACAAGTCCTGCTACTTCATCCGGTCTTTGCGCTGCAACATAGGTTGCCACAATTCCCCCGAAACTATGTCCCCACAAAAAACAATTATCGCTGTCGGTTTCCGGTAAAGCTGAAATGGCATCAAATACAACATTTAAATCTGCCACCTCGGTAAGCACCGTTTTATCCAGATACGTTCCGTCACTCGGACCAAGATTATGTGCTCCTATGAAATCAAATACAACTCCGATAATCCCATTATCCGCAAGCATTTTTGCATGGTCCTCAAGGTAGGTATATGGTATTTGCAAACCACTTGACATAATCACCGCCGGAAACGGTCCCTCTCCCTCCGGAATATACAATTTCCCGCCAATTTTCATACCATCCCTATAACATACTATCTCCTTTTCCGTAGCAGATATATCAACAATTTCCGGATCCTTTGTCTCCGACTCTGTTTCTTTTACCTCAGGTTCTTTCTCCATCTCTGATTCTGTATTTTCTATCACAAGTTCAGCCTCAGTCTCCGGCTCTGTATCATTTATATCAGAATCAGCGCTGATTTCCATGGCTGTATTTTCCGTCACCAATCCAGCACCTGTTTCCGACTCGCGTTCTTTTTGCGCACATGCTATCAATCCACATGCAAGTATTAAAATACAAACCGTACATTTTATTTTTTTCATATTTTCCTCCCACTTCACACTATAAAAGCAACACAAAAATTTTTCTCACTAATCGTATCACTTAGCTCTTAATCATACACCGGAAAAACTTTTACAAAAACTGGATTTTTTTTACTATAGATTTCAGTGCATCTACTCTTAGCACTGTTGAAAAATATATTTTATCGAGCAATATTACTAAATTTATCTTTTTAAGAGATTATTTAGGGGAGAATTCTCGTATTCCCAGATTTGTATGAAGAAGAAAACGGGACTAGTAATTGATATGATGTTCCTAACTAAATATTTAGAAAAAGCCATTGCTGAATTGCCTAGCTCTCCTGCTTTTTACGTATCCTGTCCTTGTACACTCTTCTCCCATTGTGTTATTGTATATAAAAGATAGCGTAATCTACATATAGAAAGTGACGGGGTAAAAAATGAATTTAAGAAATGAAATAGCAGAAATCATAGGTATCACCTTGCCTACGTGCACATCAAATATCGAGTATAAAATAATAGAATCAACGCAAGAAGAAGGATATACACGAAAATTAATTGAATACGATTCCTATGGTGATAAAGTAAGTGCCTTCTTGTTGCTTCCGGAAATCCTTCATCACAATCCTGCGATTCTTATCCATCATCAACATAACAGAGAACATCATTTAGGAAAAAGTGAAGTGTGCGGTTTGTCCGGAAATCCTTTACAGGCTTTCGGACCACAATTGGCCAAAAATGGATTTGTTGTTTTAGCCCCTGATTCCATATGCTTTGAAGACAGGCGCAAAGACCCTACTGTGGAAGGATTTGATTTTTGGCAGCATTTTGATGAAATGTGTTATCGTATTCTAAAAGGTGATTATCTGATGAAAAAAGTATTAGAGGACGCCATGAACGGAATATCATTGCTGTCCGGTCTTGACTATGTGGATTGTAATAGAATTGGAACACTAGGCCATTCCTATGGCGGAAACACTGTGTTATTTCTTTCTGCATTAGATGAACGAATTGCATTTAGTTGTGCAAGCGGAAACGCTTGTACGTATAAGAATCGTATGTTAAATCATGTAGGAATTGAAATGGCGAGTGTCATTCCAAATTTCTATAAAAAATTTGATATCGATGATTTGATTTCATGCATTGCTCCACGACGATTACTTATCGTTTCAAGCGATGATGATAAATATTCAAAAGATGCTCCGTATATTGTAGAAAAAGTTAGCTCAACCTATTCAAAGCTTGGAGCTATAAATAACTTACATCACAATAGATACCAGGGTGGTCACGCCTTAACCCAAGAACGATTTGATGACATTATCGAATGGATTTGCACAAATAGTTAGTTGCTTTTCATAATCATCATAGCATTGGCACATATTCATCACAGCCTTGACACATATTCATCATAGCCTTGACACATATTCATCATAGCATTGGCATCCGAACTTCTTGAAACTTCTTTTTCGGATGCCTCTGTCATCTCATTTACCATGTTCTGGTCCTCTTTGGGCATCCGCTAATCATCGTATTCCATATCTCGGTGGCCTCTTTCGTCTCACCCACCATGTTCTGGGCTACTTTGGGCATCCGCTAACCATCATATCTCATATCTCGGTAGTCAGGTCCCCAGATTACTTTGAGCAGATTTGTGATTCCGTACTCTTTCTTCTGTTCTAGGATTTTCTCTATTTGCAATAAATTCAAATCCGAATGTTCCACCTCTCTTGCATAGCGATAAGCTGCTTCAATCACTGCTTGTGTGCTCCTCTCCTTCTTCCATCTTGCATCTCCCAAATAGATTTGACGGATCAGAATAGTAGAAACAACCGCAAACTTCACTTTCACATATGCCATTTCGTCATATACCGCTCCACAAAAATAGGTGAACAGAAAATAAATGACGATTTGCTCCAGCCAAATTGCCTCTTCTTCTGAGATAAGTCCCCCGTTTTCTTCCACATCTTTTCCTAAGATTCTCTCCTCTAAATATCTCGGAAAGTCCTCCTTGAGCACTTCCAATTCTCGGAATATTGTATACATTTTCTCAAGGAGCGACGCCTTCCCCTGCGCACAGTTTTCATATTGTTCGCGTCTTTTTTCAAACCTTTCGATTGCTCCGCTCGCACTGTAGCGTTCTAATAATGTGTCAACCTCAAAAAGCTGTCCCTGATTTATTCTTCTTTGCAGATCATGACCAAGCGATAAAATCATTGCCATCCTTGTCCAAACAGAAACATTACGTGTTTGCATAATCTCTATCATAAGCTCTCTCGCATCACACAGCTTTGTAAAAAGCATGTAATCAAATTCCTCATACTCTTCCACCGGTGTGGTGCGCTCTTTACTCACAAACCGTACCTTATCTCTCTTATGTATGAGCATTTTTGCCACCACAGGACAAGAAATAGAAAGGGAAATTTCACGCAAATCTTCATATTCTTCTATATGGCGCGGGTATTTTCGACAAGTTTCACAAAGCATGTGCTTTCCTGCTTCTATATAAAGATCACAAAGGTTTTTATCGTTAAGAAACGCACAACGCTTTTTTTGCTGACAAAACACACCCTCTTTCCAATCAATAGATTGTTTTAATCTTTTCCCGAAAGCTCCCGGATATTTTCTGTATTTTCTTTTGCTTTTCTCATCTATCACAATCTGCCACCCTGCACAACATGTGTCGGGACACGCATCAGCAATACAATTAAACTCATTATAATAATCCGGTATCATATACTGCATAGTTACAACCTCTCTATATCCTATATATCCTATATATCCTTTATATCCTTTATATCCTTTATGTCCTTTATGTCCTTTGTGTCCTTTATATACTACATATTCTTTGATATTCTATATCTTGATAAGCCTCGCACGATACACCTCGTACGACACATCTCTACCATAATGCTTTATCAGCTGTGATAAAGCTGTGCATAAAATCCGTTTTGTCTCAATAAGTCATCATGATTTCCCTGCTCAATAATATTGCCATCTCTCATCACTAGAATAATATCTGCATTTTGAATCGTCGATAATCGATGTGCCACTATAAAGCTGGTTCTGCCCTTCATTAATCTCGAAAAAGCACTTTGTATCTTTAGTTCGGTACGTGTGTCAATAGACGATGTCGCTTCATCCAATATCAACATCGGTGGAAGCGAGAGCATAATTCTTGAAATACATAGAAGCTGCTTCTGTCCTTGTGAGAGCATTCCTCCATCTTCACCGATTACCGTATCATAGCCATCTGGAAGACGACGGATAAAGGAATCTGCATAAGCTGCTTTCGCTGCCGTAATCATTTCCTCCTCTGTTGCCTCAGGCTTACCCATTTTTATATTATCACGGATTGTTCCCGACTTAAGCCATGTTTCCTGAAGCACCATACCATAGCTTCCTCGAAGACTCTTTCTACTAATCTGCGATATTTCATTTCCATCCACGCTGATTTTCCCGCTTTTTACATCATAAAAACGCATCAGTAGATTGATTACTGTTGTCTTACCACAACCGGTCGGACCTACAATCGCTACCTTCTGCCCCGGTTTTACGTGGACATTAAAATTCTCAATCAGCTTTTGCTCCGGAGTATAAGAAAACGCTACATTTTCACAGATAACTTCACCACTTATCTCATCCAAACCAACTGCATCCACTGCATCCGGAACCTGTGCCTGCTCTTCAATCAATTCAAAAATTCTTCCTGCACAGGCAATCGCATTCTGAAGCTCTGTAATCACACCGGAAACCTCATTAAATGGCTTTGTATATTGATTCGCATAGTTCAAAAAGCATGACAGAATACCGACAGTCATATTCCCAGACAGTACCGTAAAAGCCCCAGTCAAGGCCACACATGCATAAACAATACTATTTACAAAACGCGTACACGGATTGGTAAGCGAAGAGTAAAAAATTGCCTTAAGCGAACATTTTTGCAAACGTTCATTAATCTCATCAAATTTTTCCAGTGACTCATCTGTACGACCAAAAGCCTTTACAACCTTTGCATTGCCAAGCATTTCCTCAATAAAGGCCGTCTGCTCTCCTCTTGTTTCTGATTGCTGTTTAAACATATCGTATGTGTGTGTTGCAATATAGTTGGCCACAAACAACGATAAAGGTGTAATCACGACAACAACAATCGTAATCATCGGATTAAGCCAAAGCATAATTACAAGTGTCCCCAAAATAGTTACCACACCGGTAAAAAGCTGCGTAAATCCCATCAAAAGACCGTCTGCAAACGTATCTACATCCGTTATGATACGACTCACAATCTCACCATACGGATGCGCATCCACATACTTTAGCGGAAGTACTTGCAATTTATCAAATGCTGCTTTCCTAATATCTCTCACCACATGATATGTCACATGATTATTAATCACATTCATCAGCCATTGCAAAAGTGCCGTCGCTAAAACCACAACTACCACTCTTGTCAAATAGTAAAAAATGAGTTCAAAATCCACTGCACCATCTACAATCGCATCAATCGCATTTCCAATTAAAATTGGTACATACAAAGTAAGTGCTACAATCGCAGCAGCAAACACAACGGACACAAACATAAGCCAATTGTATTTTTTCAGATAAGAAAACACCTTTTTCAATACGTTACCCTGCTTCATTATGCTGACACCCCCTTCTTAAATTGAGATTCATAAATCTCTTTATAAACCACACAATCAGAAAGAAGATTCTCATGTGTTCCTATTCCCACAATTTGTCCATCGTCGAGAACAATAATCTGATCTGCGTCCATAATCGCATTCGTTCTCTGCGACACAATGAATACTGTTGGATTATAGGAAAGTCCACGAATTGCTGCACGCAGCCTGGCGTCTGTCGCCATATCTAACGCAGATGCACTATCATCTAAAATCAAAATCGGTGCGCGCTTCACAAGCGCTCTTGCAATTGTAAGTCTCTGTCTCTGTCCACCAGAAAGATTTTTACCTCCCTGTGCCACTTCCCCGGAAAGTCCGCCTTTTGCCTCTACCACATCAGCCGCCTGCGCCGCTTCAATTGCCTGTTGCATCTCTTCTATGGTCGCATCTTCTTTTCCCCAGCGAAGATTACTCTCGATAGTTCCCTTAAATAGAACTGCCTTTTGCGGAACAATGGCTATTTTCTTTTCCAATTCTTCCTCTGTATAGTCGCGTACATTTTTTCCATCTACCCACACCTCTCCCCTTGTTGCGTCATAGAAACGAGGGATAAGATGAATCAGGGAACTTTTGCCCGAACCGGTACCACCAATCACTCCGATGGTCTGCCCCTTTTTCGCCGAGAAATCAATATCTGAAAGCGCTTCTTCTCCGCCGCCGGTATAGGTAAGACATACATTCTTGAATACTACTGCTTCCACGTCTGCTTCCACGTCTGCGTCCGCATCCTGTTTGTCCGCTGCATTCTTCCATTCCATGCTGGTCTTAATCTCAAACACATCTGCAATGCGGTTAGCACTAGCCAACGCCTTATTCATTGTAATAATCAGATTTGCCATCTTGATAAGCTCGACAAGAATCTGCGACATATAGTTATAAAGGGCTACTACCTGCCCCTGTGTCAATATTCCACGTTCCACTTGCACAGCTCCTGTCCAAATCAACCATACAATTGCAAGATTAATAATAATATACGTCAGCGGATTCATAAGCGCCGAAACACTTCCCGCCTTTTTTTGTCCGGCTGTCAGATTCGCATTTTTCTCTGCAAAACGTCTTACTTCTTCCTCTTCTTTACAAAATGCCCGAATCACCCGGATACCGACCAGATTTTCACGTGCTACAAGCAGCACCTCATCCAAACGACTCTGCACATACTTTATCATTGGGATACTTATTTTTGTAATTCCACCGACCACAATCAAAAGTAACACTATAGCCACAACAAAACTTGTCGCCGATTTTACGTCAATCGTGTATGCCATAATCATCGCACCAAACACCACAAATGGTGAACGCAAAAACAACCGAAGCACCATATTAACTCCCGTCTGCGTCTGGTTCACATCACTAGTCATGCGTGTAATCATCGTGGAAGTACCTATCGTGTCAATCTCTGCGTAGGATAACGACTGCAGGTGTTTAAACAGTGCATGCCTTAGCTTTGTTGCATAACCTACTGCCGCTTTGGCTGAAAAAAACTGCGCCGTCACAGAACAAATCAACCCGATAAATGCAAGCGCAAACAGCACCAGACAAGCTTTTATGATATACTCTTTTCCTGCTGCCTCTCCAATCCCTATATCAATAATCGCAGCCACAACCAACGGAACTAACAGCTCAAACGATGCCTCCAACATTTTGAACAAAGGCGCGCAAACACACTCTTTCTTATAATCTCTTAAATATACAAGCAAACGTTTCACTTTTACTCAACCTCTCTTGCTTCAAATGACTTTTTTATCTCATAATTCTCACATTTTCAGTACATGATTATATCATACATTCTTGTTCTTGCCCAATCTTATATTCTATGTTAGGATAATCGAAAACTTAAAGGAGCACTACTATGCCTAAATTACTTTTTTGCGACATTGACGGAACATTACTGCGTTCAGATGGTAGTATCTCACCTTATGTACGAGAGTGGCTTCAAACTATGGCCAATTTGGGACATGGCTTTATACTGACTTCCGGTCGTCCCCTTTCGAGCATTCAAGAGGTCGTCCGCTACATTGATATAGCGTTTCCCTATTCCTACATTATAGCCAACAACGGTGGCTTGATTTACGATTGCAACGCCAATCGTTCTATCTTAGAAGAACGGCTCCCGTTCTCCATGATTTCTCCTCTTCAATCTTTGGCTGAAGCGATGAAAATTCACATTCAGACTTATACAGAAACAGCCATTGTCTGCCGAAACGAAACCGCTGAAGTTTTATCCTACGCAGATCGCATCAAAATGCCGATTCAATACAGCAACGATTTGCGTGCACCACTATCCGTACCGCCTTACAAAATGCTTGCCCTAAGTCTGAAGGGGTCTGAGGCTCTCATGCCCTTAAAAGGCCGTATTGAAAGCACCTATGGTGATACTCTGATTTGCATGTTCTCACAGGATGGATATCTTGAAATTCTTCCAAAGAAAGCCAGCAAAGGAAATGCGCTTTTCTATCTGTGTCAACATTTAAACATCCCTGTTTCCGACACCTATGCAGCCGGCGATTCGGATAATGATGTTGCTATGCTAAAAGCAGCCGGCACAAGTTTTGCTATGAAAAACGGCAAAGAAAGCGCAAAATCCAGTGCAGACTACATCACTGCACTGGATCATAATCACGATGGAATTTCTGAAGTTATAAAACTTATTTGCTCTTAGTATTTTTTTTCACGTAGATACCTGCTGCTTTTCCGGCCTCATATCCAATCTTATTTAACCCTTTCTGGTTTATATGTATGGTATCTGTATAATAGCTACGGTAAGACGCATAAAATTTTGGTGCCTTTTTTGATACAAGCACAAAGTTTTTATTCGTCTTGCACAGCTTGGTTTGCGCACTCATAATCGTATAATCTTTATCCGGAGCAGTCAAATCATGGCCGATTTTAATCATAAATATTTTCTCGACACCTACTTTCTTCATCCTACTATAAATTTTTTTCATATTTGATATATATTTTGAAGCAGTTCTGCCCTGGCTCGCATCCGATTCTCCCTGATACCATACCATATAAATATGACGAACCTTTATTTTATCCTTTTTCAGCTTTTTCTTTGCAAGCTTAACTACACGCTGAGTCTCAGAAACAAGTCCTCTCTCAAGCCACGTATTTGTAGAAGATCCCCCCCATGCACATGGAATCCCGACCACCGGCGTCTTAGTTTGCTTATAGTAATTAATTGCAAATGCAGATGCAAGCGTTCCTTTTGTACTATATTTGCTGTTAGTTATTAGACCATTATTGCGATTACGCCCCTCACCAAACGGTTCTTTCATCAAAATACATCTCTTTGTATTTGTCGTTATATCAAACTCATACGCCGTTCCCGGTGATGGCGTCGGTGCCAACTCTGCCGCACCTCCTGACCCACACATATTACTCTGTCCCGCAAACACGATCAAATCTACGGTATCATTTACTTTTATTGTAAAAATCTTCTTTTCATTTCCACAAGTCTGTGTTACTTTTGCGGTTCCAGCACGTTGCGCAATCAGCTGGCCACTGTTTGATACAAGCACTACTTTTGTGTTATTACTCTCGTAGGTAGCTCCCACCGGAAGAACTGTGCTTATCATTCTCATTTCCCCCGGAATAAGCAGAATTTTCCCCGGCTCCTTTGTCACAGTATATTCGATTGTCGTATCTTCTTGTGTATTTCCTGCCTGTACATCCACATTTGTAGCCCTCACATTCACCTGGAACATGAACAAAAACGCTACGAACACACTAATAAATATCCCACAGTTTTTTCTTTTTTGTTGCACTTTAACAATTCCCTCTTTTCCTTAGCATTTCTTTCATTATAAAGCATATTCTTATAAAAAGAAACAAGGAGTCTTTCTCTTATGACTACTTCTATTACTCCTTCACAAACCGTCCTTATCGCCGGATCGCATTCTCAGACTATAAATTATCAAAATGCTCTCAAAAGTGCCGGATATAACATTGTTCTGCCACACTTTAGAAACTTCGGCTCACCAATCTTACATGATCTTACCACACTATCTTTCGACCTTCTGCTTCTTCCGGGAGGCGGAGATATCTCTGCGCGACTCTACGATGCATCCACAGATCAAAGCCTGTGCCCTGACTACGTCACTGATTTAATGCAATTCCAACTTCTTCAGCTTGCGCTCTTACAAAAAAAACCTATTCTCGGTATCTGTAAAGGGATGCAAATGCTCAATATCTACTTTGGTGGCAGCTTACATACCCACCTCACAACCGCTTCCATGCACTGTCAAAAAGATGCGGATCTGTTTCACCCCCTGTTTTTTTCACCCGAGTTTCCTCATCATTGTCCTGTCCTTACCTCGCATTCCAAAGCCGGAACTACCTTACAACAAATTTTGCAAACCTGCACACTTGTGAACAGCTCCCATCACCAGGGTGTTTACAGTCTAGGAAACGGTCTTCACACGCTACAATACTCCGAAGATTACCTTCCTGAAACCATTGCCCATGAATCGCTTCCTATTTTGGGACTTCAGTGGCATCCAGAACGCCTACCGGGGTTTGCCTCAAAATATTTTCCTCAAATCATCCACCTTCTTTTACAATCTGCACATATGTGATAGACTATCTATAATTCGTCATACCAAGTAATTGCAAAACTGCATGATTGTGTATGAGAGGAATACAATGAGATAGATACAGATTAGAGAACAATGAAAGGAGCCGCCATGACGAAGCCACTTATATTTCATGTAGACGTTAATTCCGCTTTTCTTTCATGGGAAGCATGTCACCAACTTAAAAATGACCCACAGGCAACGGATATACGTCTCGTACCATCTGCAATCGGCGGTCGCAGAGAATTACGTCACGGAGTTGTTCTTGCAAAATCTACTCTGGCATCTAAAGCAGGAATAAAAACAGGCGAACCCCTTGTTCATGCACTTAAGAAATGTCCTAATCTCCTGATTTTCCCACCTGATTTCACGATTTATCGCAAATATTCCGGTGACTTAATGGATTTGCTCTCCGGCTATGCCCCAGCACTGCAACAGCTCAGTATTGATGAAGCATTTCTTGACTTAACCGGTACCGAAATCTTATATGGTGACCCAGTTTCCTTTGCCACCCGCTTAAAAGATGAGATTTATGAAACTCTTGGATTTACTGTTAATATCGGAATTTCCACCAACAAGCTTCTTGCGAAAATGGCTTCTGATTTTGAGAAGCCAAACAAAGTACATACTCTTTTTCCGGAAGAAATACCGGAAAAAATGTGGCCATTACCGGTATCTGATCTGCTGTACGCCGGAAAATCCTCCGTACAGAAACTGCGTAATTTAGGAATCACTACTATCGGCGAGTTAGCAAACGCTAATCCCGACGTGCTTCGTCTGCACTTAAAATCTCACGGGGAAGGCCTTCACAACTACGCCAACGGCATTGATTTTTCCCCGGTGGTAGCAGAAACCGAAGCCGCAAAAGGCTACAGCAATTCCATCACGCTTCCGTTTGATATTAGCGACTGCAATGATGCAAAAGGCATCATGTTGTCCTTATGTGAAAATATCGGTACGCGCATAAGAAAAGACAACGCCTACATCAGCGTTGTCTCTGTTACGATTGTAGATATGGATTTTCGTAAAACTTCTCATCAGGTCAGTCTTCCAAACGGAACCAACATCACGGATGTCATCTATGAAAACGCCTGCATGCTCTTTGACCAACTTTGGGATCAGTCTCCAATCCGCCTTCTCGGTGTTCACACTTCCAAGGCTTCGGATGAAAACTACACGCAATACTCTCTGTTTGACACCGAAAAAAATGAAAAACTTGAAAAACTTGATATGGCCATTGATGCCATCCGCAACAAATACGGCGACAATGCCATCAAAAGAGCTCGTTTACTCTCTGATGATTTTTAACAAATATTCCCACACACGTTTCGTGGATGATATACTCAGACGCTCCTGTGCGGTATGAATATCAAACATATCCGGTCCAAACGAAACTGCGTCCAGATTTTTAATTTTTTCAGCTAAGATTCCACATTCCAAACCGGCATGAATGGATATGATTTCTGGTTCTCTACCAAACTGCTCCTTATAAATACGAACCATCTTTTCTCTCAATGGTGAATCCGCACGATAACTCCATCCCGGATAGTCTCCCTTTTTGGAGCAGTGTCCTTGACTTTCTTTGATTCTCTTTCTGATGTTTGATGCAAGTGCATTCTTTGCATCATCTACACTACTTCGAATCAAAAAGCCTGCGCTAACCTTTCCTCCCTGCTCTATTGAAACAGTACCGAAATTTAAGGAAGTTTCTACCACACCTTCTAATTCCTCGCTCATCTTTTGCACACCATCCGGCACCTCAAGGAAAAAAGTCATGAGTCTGAAAAAATCATCCGATGCAAGAACCTCTGTTTTTTCTTCCTTATTCTTTTCACATGAAAAAAGCTCTATCCCAAGATCCGGATCTGTCTCTTTCCATTCTTCTTTTATCACTTCGGCCATAGCATACAATACACCTTCTACCTGTGCATGTTCCTTCTCACACAAAAAAACCGTCTCCGCCTGAAACGGTATCACATTATCTGCTGACCCACCGGACAAGGAAACAAGTTTTATGTCAACCTCTCGTTCGAGCAGATATAACAATTCAAGCATAATTTTGTTTGCATTCGCACGTCCTTTATGAATTTCCACTCCCGAATGTCCACCTTGTAATCCAGTTAACATAACTCTGTACTGATATCCTTGTTCCTGCACCCAGTCCACGTCCCATTCTCCGGAAATATTCACACCACCTGCACAAGAAACCGTCAACTCCGTTTCTTTCTCGGAATCAATATTTAAAAGTGTATGTCCTTTTAAACAAGAAAGATCAATCACTGCTGCTCCGTCCATTCCGACTTCTTCATCCACCGTAATAACTACTTCCAAACGAGGATGCTCGATTTCATCACTATCTAAAATTGCAAGTGCGTATGCAATTGCAATTCCGTCATCACCACCCAGACTCGTTCCTTTTGCAGATATAAAGTCACCATCTACGACAAGATCCAGCCCTTCTGTCTGCATGTCTTTTGAACATCCTTCCTCCTTAACCGCTACCATATCCATGTGTCCTTGAATGATAATCGTCTCTTTGTCTTCCAATCCTGCGGATGCTTCCTTTACAATAATGACATTGCCCGCTTCATCACGGCGATGCCACAATCCTCTTTGCGTGGCGAAATCCACCAGATAATTGCTGATTTTCTCTGTATTGTAAGAACCGTGAGGAATACGACTGATTTCCTCAAAGTAGGAAAACACTTCTTTCGGTTGTAACTGTTCTAACATAATCCTATCTCCTTGCTCATTGATGTTTCATTTCTTCTATTTCTCTTGAAGTTTCCTTCATTTCTGAAAGACGCCCTGTTTTTTATTATATACCAAATCCATTTTTTGAACAATAAATAAGCATCGGATCTTATTTAAAATCCGATGCTTGTCTTTCATCTCATTATACAAATTTAAATTATGCAATTTTAGATTTTGCAATTTCAGCTAATGAAGCAAATCCTGCTGCATCATTTACTGCCATCTCTGCTAACATCTTTCTATTGATATCGATTTCAGCTAATTTTAAACCGTACATAAATTTGCTGTAGCTTAATCCGTTTAATCTTGCAGCTGCATTGATACGTGCAATCCATAACTGTCTCATCTGACGTTTTCTTTCTTTACGTCCTTTGTATGATGATGCTAACGCACGCATAACAGACTGTTTTGCTACTCTATACTGATTTGATCTTGCTCCTCTATAACCTTTTGCAAGTTTTAATACTCTATTGTGTTTTTTCTTTGCGTTTAAACCGCCTTTAATTCTTGCCATTTCTTTACATCCTCCTTACATCTTATAAATATGGTGTGATTTTCTTCATATTCTTAACGTTTGATGCATCTGTCATCGCAGGTTTTCTAAGATTTCTCTTAGTTTTTGCTGATTTCTTTGTTAAGATATGGCGTTTGTAAGCTTTATTTCTTTTTAATTTACCTGTTCCTGTTACTTTGAAACGTTTTGCTGCTGATCTGTTTGTTTTAACCTTTGGCATTTCTAATTCCTCCTATCAAGTTGATCCAAATCTATTTTAACTCAAATTTATGTAATTCAAGTCAAAAGCATATTTACTAGCGTTTTTCGGCTAATACCATCGTCATACTTCTTCCCTCTACTTTCGCAGGTTTTTCTACTACTGCGATTTCCGTGAGTGCTTCTGCAAAGTCATCAAGAATATGTTTGCTTGAAGCCATATGAGCCATCTCACGACCTCTGAAACGAAGAGTAACTTTTACCTTATCACCTTTGGTGATGAATTTTTTGGCCGCATTGACTTTTGTATTCAAGTCATTGGTATCAATATTCGGCGATAAACGAATCTCTTTAATTTCTATTGTTTTCTGTTTCTTTTTCGCCTCTTTCTCTCTTCTGGCCTGTTCATAACGATATTTTCCGTAATCGACAATTTTACAAACCGGTGGTTTGGCTGTCGGTGCAATTTTGACAAGATCAAGCCCTGCTTCCTCTGCAAGCTGCATCGCCTCTTTTGAAGACATAACCCCAAGCTGCTCGCCATCTTCGCCAATAACTCGTACTTCCTTGTCTCTGATCTGTTCGTTAATCATTAAGTCGCTAATAATGAAACACCTCCATATAATTTTAACAACAAAAAAGTGGGCAGACAGACTACCCACTAACATTTAAATCAAAAAGCATACTGCTATATCGGCTTTTTAAATATAAACGCCTGTAAGCCCAATTGCCACAGGGTGAGAGCTGGTACTCTGCTTTGTTTTCCACATATGTAATTCACATGCTCAAATAGAATAACACTTTGAGCATGGAATGTCAAGTCACTATTTTATTTTTCTTTAAATGTTTCACAAAGTGTCTCTTTGCTATTGCTTGCCTGACTACCGCTGATTTTTACCTTTTCTGCAAAACATTTATAATTAGAGTTGTAAATACATTTTGCTGCCTCACAATCAATACTGATTGTTTTGCTCGGATGTTCCAATGAACTTACAAATCGGTCTCCTTTTCCTTCCCTGAACGATTCGCAACACGTATCCTTTGATCGATCTGCCTGCTTACCGCCCACAAGAATATCTCCTTTACAACAATAATTTTCCTTATTATACGTACATGTTACTGCACCACATTGTAAAATTGCCATTTTTGTACCTCCTTCGAATGTTTCCTACATTACATGTTTAGTATGAAACATTCAAAGGAGAATTATGCACTTTATTTATTTTTTCTTTTCTTCTTCCGGAAGCTCTACACGAATTTCTTTTGTTCGAATTTCTTTGCAAATCGCATCCACAAATTCTTCGATTGTCTTCTGTCCTTCATTTCCTTCGAAACGGCTTCTGACTGAAACAAGTCCCTGCTCTTCTTCCTGCTGTCCCACTACAAGCATATAAGGAACCTTGTTCATTCTTGCTTCACGAATCTTATATCCGATTTTTTCTGAACGATTATCTACTGTGACATCCACATTATTGCGTGCCAGCTCTTTGCGTACTTTCTCTGCGTACTCACCGTACTTTTCAGAAATCGGAAGCACTCTTACCTGTTCCGGACAGAGCCATGTCGGGAATTTACCTGCATACTTTTCAATCAGCCATGCAAGTGTTCTTTCATAACATCCAAGCGATGTTCTGTGAATAATATAAGGACGCTGTTTCTCGCCGTTTTGATCAATATAATACATATCAAATTTCTCAGCGATTTCACAATCGAGCTGAATGGTAATCATCGTATCTTCTTTTCCATATACATTCTTTGCCTGAATGTCAATCTTTGGTCCGTAGAATGCAGCTTCTCCGTCTGCTTCTGTAAATGGGAGATTTTCTTCCTGAAGAATTTTACGAAGAGCGCCCTGTGTCGTCTCCCAATAACTTTCATCCCCGAGATATTTTGCTTTGTTTTCCGGATCCCATTTCGACAGACGATATGTTACATCATCCTGAAGTCCGAGTGTATTCAAAATATAATTTGCAAGATGCAGACAATTTGCAAGCTCTTCCTCTGCCTGATCCGGACGAATTACGTTATGTCCCTCTGAAATTGTAAACTGTCTCACACGTGTCAGACCATGCATCTCACCTGATTCTTCATTACGGAACAGTGTCGAAGTCTCACCCATACGATATGGAAGATCACGATATGATTTCTGCGAGTTTTTATACACATAATACTGGAATGGACATGTCATCGGACGAAGCGCAAATACCTCTTTATCTACCTCTTCATCTCCGAGCACAAACATACCGTCCTGATAATGATCCCAGTGACCGGAAATTTTGTAAAGATCACTCTTTGCCATAAGCGGAGTTTTTGTGCGGACATATCCCCACTCTTTGTCTTCGAGATCTTCAATCCATCTTTGCATCTTCATCATCATTTTAACGCCCTTTGGAAGAATCAGAGGAAGTCCCTGTCCAATTACATCTACTGTCGCAAACAATTCCATTTCACGACCGAGTTTATTGTGGTCGCGTTTTTTGATATCTTCCAGATGCTCAAGATATGCAGCCAATTCTTCTTTTTTATTAAATGCAGTACCATAAATACGCTGAAGCTGCGCTTTGTTAGAATCGCCTCTCCAATAAGCCATAGAAGAAGAAATCAATTTAAATGCCTTGATTCCTTTTGTCGTCATAAGGTGCGGACCTGCACAGAGATCTACAAATCCTTTCTGGTCATAGAAAGAAATCTCAGAGCCTTCCGGCAGATCTTCAATCAGTTCCACTTTATACGGCTCACCTTTTTCCTGCATGAATTTGATTGCTTCCTCTCTCGGCAGAGTAAATTTCTCCAGCGGATTGCCTTCTTTGATAATCTTTTTCATCTCTGCTTCCAGACGATCAAGATCTTCTCTTGAGAATGGTTCTGCATCAAAGTCATAATAAAATCCTTCTTCGATGGATGGTCCAATCGCACACTTTGCATTCGGGAACAATCTTTTTACTGCTTCTGCAAGCACATGCGCTGCAGTATGACGAATTGTGCGAAGTCCGTCCGCATCGTTTGCTGTCAAAATATTAAGCTGACAGTCCTTATCCACTATTGTTCTTAAATCTGCCACTTCTCCATCAATCTCACCTGCACAAGCAACTCTTGCCAGACCTTCGCTGATATCAGCGGCAATTTCATACACACTCATCGGCTGTGCATATTCTTTACTACTACCATCTTTTAACGTAATTTTCATTTGTTTTTCCTTCTTTCTGTTTCTAATTCCATCGTCTATGATTTATTCTTCGTCATTCTCTTCGTCGTCATTGTCATCCATCTCACAACAACCAATGCATTCGCACTCATCCTCCGCTGCACACGTCGTATTTCCGTTGTTGTTTCCACATGTAATGGTTAATCCATGGGTCAAGGGCGCTTTCACCAGTCCATATAATACTCCGAGGACAAAAACAAGGATTGTAACAAGCCAAAAATCGGTTTTGGTAATCGTTAATTCTCCATCAAATAACTGTTCTTTCTTTTCTTGTAAAAAATCTTTCATCTCTTTTCCTCCTTTTTGGAATGGCCGGATTCGCAACCGGCAAATTCATAATTAACCTTTCCATTGTAATAAAAAATCCCACGCACACACCTGTGCATGGGACGTTTATACGCGGTTCCACCCTGCTTGCCTGTGCGTCATCAAATAACGTCTTACCAGACCACTCATAGATGATAACGGAATCACCGGACCGGATTAGGGTCACTCAGAGTTAGTTTTCATCTGCTTCTTTAAGAAAGCGCTTCCAGCACCACCGATTCCTGATGGGCGCTTCTCTCTGTCATCTTTCACAGATTACTCGTCTCTTCAACGTGTTCTTATTATGTCCTGTTCATTCAAATATATGCAATATGAAAAATTAGTTTTTTCCACAGCATTTTTTGTACTTTTTACCACTTCCGCATGGACAAGGATCGTTTGGATATACTCTTTCTTCCTTCACGATGGTAGTGGATCTTTTCTGCTCTTTGTACAGTTCTTTCAATTTTTCATCATCAAAAATCTCTTTCCACTGTGGCAGACCATACAACCACTCAGCCTCTGCTGCAACCATGTTTTTATAAAGAAGCTCTTTATCAAATTTTAAAGATACTTCTGTCTCTTCTTCCATTTCCTCAATCGGATTTGGCTCAACAAGCGAATCGTTGATTCCATCCAAAAATCCGGTCATGGTCATAAGATCTACTTCATACTTTTTCGCAAGCTCTACTACAGTTCCTTTTACTTCTTCGTCCGGATTTGCAAGAAGCTTTTCATAAATTTCCTTTTCTGTCTGGAAATATTTTTTCCAAAGTCTCTGTAAATCTCCTTTATTTGCTTTTTCTGAATACGCAATACTGCGCCATTTTTCTAATAATAACATGTTACTTACTCCTTATTCATTTGCTTTGTCCCAAACAATACGGAACATATCTTAAGACAGTATATACCATTTCCGTCTTTTTTTCAAAACTTTTTTTCTTTTTGGGATTTATTCTTTTTCTACATATATTGTTTCCTTGGATGTCTCCCCCTTCTTATCCGAGGTTTGCACAAACACCTCATAGGAGCCATTGGATAATGCAGGAATCTTAATCGCCATATGCAGAGTCTGAGATTCTGTCATATAATTCATCCACACTTCATTCTCGCGGTAGTCAACCTGCACATATTCATATACCGTTCCTCTGGCATTATATTCATCCACCGACACCAATTTATCGGTCAACGCATCAAAATACCTCGTTCTTGACCGCTCAGACTTCTCTTCATCGGTCAATTCATTGTTTACCTGCGTATAATCGTTGGTATACCACGCTCGCTCTTTGGCAGATAAATCAGTCAACATCCTACACTGCTCATACTGTGTGGCCGTAATTAATTTGTTATAAAAACGACTGGTACTTAAATCCCGATATATCTGATAGAATTTATTACCAAAAATAGCATAAATCAAAAGAACGACTACAACAATTCCCAACACATATTTTACCTTGGCCATTTTGGCATACTTGTACCAAAATGGTTGTTTTCTAAAGTTTCGTGCAATCGTCATCTCCGAATTCAAATCGCTATAGTCAATATCCTCCGGATTCAGTGCCTCTTTCAACTGACCGATTGTCGCAAAACGTTCAAAATCATAGATTGCAATTCCTTTCATAATTGCTTCACTTTGGAACTTCATTACCCTCGTCTTCATATACTCAGGTTCAAAGATTTCTGCTTCTTCATTAATTCGGTCATAATACACCGGCAGTTCCGTTCCTGTGACATAGCGATAAAAAATTGCTGCCACTTCATAGATATCCACAGAAGATCCTTTGGACGCCTCCGGAACATACATCTCGACCGGTGAATACGCATCCTTTCGTCCCGTCGCATTGCTGAGCTGTGGAGCTGTGACATCCTCCATCGGATTTGTAAGACTCACTAACACGACTTTATTTCCTTTCGTGAGTCTGATATTTTCCGGGTACACCGCCCCATGAAACATTCCATTGCTGTGAAGAATATTTAATGCATCCATAACCGGTAACAGATACTTGAGCAAATCTTCTACAAGGAACTTCGCACTATGTCTCTTCCATAAGTATTCTTCCAGCGTTTGTCCTTCTACATACTCTTCAATGGAATATACGGTCTCTCTCTCTTCCAGATATGTCAGTACATTTGCAACTCCTTCAATCGGATAAAGTCGAATCAGCTTTTTTGCCCTCTGTATCATATGCTCCTTCATCGAATTAAATAATTCTTCATCGGATAATCTTTTACATTCAACTCTATAATCATGATCCAAATCTCTTTTTAATATCTCTTGCGGGAACAACTCTCGAATCAGGACAGCTTTTTTACGAAACGTATCATACCCTTTGTATGCAATCGTCAATCCATTGTCTCCTAACCATGCATCAATTCGATATCTACGATCTGCAAGAGTCATTCCACTTTGTAACAAATGTTTCGGAATCGTATTTTTTCTTTTCACAATAATTCTCCTTTTCACCTTCCGCCCTATAGTATACCATCGTCTCTTGTCATTTTCCACAAGAACTTGCGAATTTGCTTGTCAAACAGAGTCGATACACGTACAATACAAATATAAAAGGAAAGAAGGAATTTTTATGTATAACAAAAAACAACGGATTGCTGCTCTGATTGGAATCATATTTTTAATCGCACTCTATATTGCGACACTCGTATTTTCTATTTTAGATTTCGAGGGTAGTGAGCGATTATTTCAAGCGTGCCTATTTGGTACCATCGCAATCCCAATCCTGCTATGGATATATATATGGCTCTTTGGAAAGATGACAAACAAAAAAACGCTTGCAGACTTCAATACAGATTCTCCATCAGACCTCGATTCGTCCACTGATCCGGATGCGATTACGATTTCAAAGCGCAAAAAGAAAGAAAACAAGCGCAACCCAAAATAACATGCATCACCCAAACTGCAACGATTCTTTTCTCGACATTGTTTCCTTTTTATGCTAAAATAACGAAGAAATTTCAAAAAATCAACTTAGGAGGAAACAAATATGACACCAGATTACGCTAGTATGATGGATCCTGCTACAGCTGCACAGCTGAACAGTATGATGACTACATATTATATCTTTGTACTTGCCATCAGCGTTGTAAGCATCATTGGTCTATGGAAAGCATTTTCCAAAGCAGGAAAACCGGGATGGGCTTCTATCGTTCCATTTTACAGTCAGTACTGCATGTTTGACATGGCATGGGGTAATGGTTGGATGTTCCTTCTTACACTGATTCCTTGTGTAGGGTACATCTTCCAGATTATTCTTTTGTTTAAACTTGCAAAAGCATTCGGCCGTGGCGTAGGCTTCGGTTTCGGCCTTCTGTTCTTATCGCCAATCTTTTTTCTTATTCTTGGTTTCGGCGATTCAGAGTTTGTTGGTCCACAGTAAAATTTGCACAGCAGATTTCTATTTCAGCTGTCGGCGTAAGCCGGCAGCTGTTTTTCTTTCTTTTTTCTTAGCTTTTTCTTAATCATTTTCATATTTTTTTTAAAAAGCAAACACAGTTTAAACACACTTTAAAGCTATACTGACACTATCAGAAACAAAGCCTCCCCTCAAAGCTTGTTTCTGGTAACGTGTTTCAACTCTTTATATTTTTTCATGAATCCCTCATAAGAAAAAAGAAGCGGTTCCCACCCCTCTGGGAACCGTTTCTTTTTGGGTTTCTAATCTTTCATTTTTTAAACCGACTCTATTTTTCCGATAAACTCACGAATTCTCTCATTATCAGAATGGAATATCTCATCCGGTGTTCCCTCCTGTACGACAACTCCGTTTTCCATAAATACAATGCGGTCAGACAATTCTTTTGCAAACTGCATCTCATGCGTCACAATAATCATCGTCATCTTTTCTTTTGCAAGCTCTTTTATAACCTTTAACACTTCGCCTGTCAGCTCCGGATCAAGTGCGCTAGTCGGCTCATCAAAAAACAGAATCTTTGGCTCGAGCGCAAGTGCTCTGGCTATAGATACTCTCTGCTGTTGACCGCCCGACAGCTGAAACGGATACGCATTTCTTTTCTCTGCCAACCCTAACTGTTCCAATAGTTTTTCTGCACGTTTTTCCGCCTCTTCTTTTGAAATTTTATCCACAGACATCGGTGCATCGATTACATTTTTCCATACACTATAATGCGGAAAAAGATTAAAATTCTGAAATACCAGTCCAAAATATTTGCGAAGTTTTTTAAGTTCTCCCTTCGACACATACACACTTTTTCCATTTACACTCCCGGCAGCTTTATTCCCCATATAAATCAACTCACCATCATCCATCTGCTCGAGCAATGTTGCGCAGCGCAATATGGTAGACT
The DNA here is from genome assembly GCA_045588655.1 of Lachnospiraceae bacterium. Lineage (GTDB taxonomy): Bacteria > Bacillota > Clostridia > Lachnospirales > Lachnospiraceae > SVFI01. The sequence continues at coordinate 30,178 of JAZNEP010000018.1, forward strand.
TTCCGGAACCCGAAGGTCCTATGATGGATACAACCTCACCTTCACGAATCGATAACGAAAAGTCCTTGATTACTTCCAGCTCTCCAAATGATTTTTTCATATGATTAATTTCAAGTAAATTCATATCCGCATCTCCTTATCTATAGTATCCGAGTTTCTTCTCAATGAGTTCCATGACAAACGCAACAAGAAGATTGAATATGTAATAAAATACGCCCGCCACCATCAATGGAATCACTGTGGTCTGTGCGGAAGCAATCTGTTTGGCAAGCGTAAACATTTCTGCCACGGTTAAAACAAATGCAAGCGATGTATCTTTCACCAGTGTAATCACTTCATTGGTCACAGGTGGGAGAATTCGCTTAATCACCTGTGGCAAAATAATTTTAAAGAACGTCTGCCTTTTCGAATATCCAAGCACCTGAGCCGCTTCACTCTGTCCCACCGGGATAGCCTCAATTCCGGCACGGTAAATCTCAGCAAAATATGCTGCATAATTAAGCACAAATCCTAGAATAACTGCTACCATTCGGTATCCTGCCCCCAATCGAATTCCAAACACATAATATGGCGCAAAGTATACCACAATCAGTTGCAGCATCAATGGAGTTCCACGCATAATTGAAATGTAAATCTTCGATACCGTTTGCAACAATCCGTTTTTAGCCATTCTGCCCAATGCAATAATCAATCCCAATGGAAGGGAAAATAATAATGTCAGGAAAAAAATTTCTCCGGTCACAATCATTCCCGTTCCTAGTTCTTTTAACATCGTTATCGTATCCATTTCCGTCTCCTCACTTCATTTACAGCCGATGAAAAACACAGCTTATGAAAAAATACAAAAGGTGCCTCATCCAAAAGACACCTTCTGCCCATTGCTTTTATTCTTCACTTTTAGATAAGCAAACCAAATCTGCCAATCCCCACTCCTGCGCGATATCCATAAATGTTCCATCCTCAAGCATATCATAGAGTGTATTTTGTACCTGATCTCTAAGCTCTTCATTTCCAAGGAAGAAACCAACACCATACTGTTCCGTTGATAAGTAATCATCTAAAATAATAAATTTCGCATTCTCTCTTGACTCAATCTGATAGTTTGCAACTCCGATATCCATAGCAACCGCATCCACTGCTCCTGCCTCAAGGTCCATAAATGCAGTATTATAATCCGCAAACTGATTTAATGACGCAAAACTACCGGTCAATGAAGCATTTTCTTCCTCATTTAAAGCAGTAAGCGCGGAAGAATCTGCCTGCACAGCAACCACTTTTCCTGCAAGATCTGCCTGTGAAGCAATCCCAGCATCTGCTGCCACAACAAATACTTGACTGTTGTCTACATATGGTACGGTCCATGTGTAAGCATCCTCACGGCCGTTTATTGTAAAACCATTCCAGATACAATCAATTGATCCTGAAGATAATTCCATATCCTTCGTATCCCAGTTAATTGGTTGTTTCACCAGTTCCCATCCATTTCTATCACATACTTCCTGTGCCAAAGAAAGATCGAATCCGACATACTCTCCATTTTCATCCATATAACCATATGGTGGGAATTCTGCATCAAAACCAACCGTAAAGGTAGTTCTCTCTCCTCCCTCTTCCTGGCTTTCCTCCGTTGTACACGATTCTTCAGTCACCAGCTCTGTTTCTCCGGAAGACACCTCACTTCCTCCACAGCCTGTAAGAAGAGCGACTGACATCATACCACACATAATCAATGCTACTATTTTTTTCATATTTTCCTCCTATTTGTTCCGCTTTAGCGGGCTAAACTCAAGTCTGGTGTAATGTTATCACGCCAGGCGTATACTGTCAATTCTTCCTTTTCTTTGTCCCATCCGATTGGATATTTTACGATGCATATTTTTCTTCGTAGTCAGACACCATTTTGAGAATTTCCTTAGCGTACTGTGGATATTTGCCCACCAATTCTCTCACCTGACGCTGTGCATTTTCCGCATTCTGTGTATTGAAATCCATCTGCTTGCGTAGTTTCTGACGCCTTGTAATCAGTGCATGTCGCACCTCCACCATCTCTTTCGGATTCAGAATCGCCTCCACCTGGTGAATCCAGATGAGCGGATCGTAAAAATTATATTTACGCAACGTACGCACGAGCTGATCCTGATTGTAGGTCAAATCTTTCATAGTTTCTTTCATTTTTTCTCGTTCTTCTTTTTCTGACTGATATTTTTCCCATAAAACACTCAGCTCCTTCGCTGAAGAAATGCCAAATTTCATATAGAGATAATCCAAAAGATTCGTATTATTTACATAGCGTATTTTTACTCTGTTCTGAAGCAGAATCACTTTATTTAAACTGTTCGAAGATCGTTTTCGTTCACCGGCTGCTTCCAGATATTTTATATACATTGCCGCCAATGCTACTGCGGTTACCCCAGCCGTTAGGATAAATCCTATCTGTGCATTCATCTCCAGTCCAAACTGCATAAAGAGAAGCATTGCCATGCATGCAAAAAAAGCCACCGTACAAATCAGTGCCATTCCTCTTAAGTTTTCCATCGCCGCCGTAGCTTCCTTTTTTCTGAATAAACACGCCTGCTTTTCATTTTCCAGACGCATCAAATCATTTCGAATTGCCTCCTGATACTGCTCGGCCTCCCGCAATTTCTTTACGCCCTCATCTGTATCATCTTCCAACTTTTCCATCTTGGCAAAATCTGCATCAGTCAGACGGTGTTTCTTTTCTTCATAATTGTGCTTATCTGCTTCCAAATGATGCAATGCTTTCGCATATTCCAGCAGACTATTTTTATCTTCTCCAGCGATATATTCCAGTTCCTCCATATCTTTCAGATAACGGTCCACCGTACTATATTCTTCTTTATAAGCTTCCAGCTGTTTGGATGCGTCCGCAATTTGTTCCAAAAGACTCAGCACATATCTCTCACGGTCCCCGGTATCCTTCATATCTACCTGACTGCTTGATACCACATATGTCTCATCCCGATCCAGCAGGAGCTCTTCCTCTATCATCTCATCGACATTACTGTATTTCTTTTTCCTTTTCCACAATTTATTCCAGAATTTCATAGATTACTCCGTCACCATACGATAGAACTCTTTTTTCAGTTCCTCTGTATTTCCTGCCTGTTCCTGTTGTTCCATTTGCTTCTCTACTTCCGTCTTTGCAAGCTCATAATCACGTTCCACTTCGACTGCCAGCTCATAAAATTCCTCATTTTGTGCAATCCATTCCATGTACTCATGATGCGATAGCACCAATCGTCTGCACAGCAAATATTTTTTTAATACTGATTCATCCTTTAAGATATCGTAGCTGTATTTATAACAATACGCCGCACTCTCATAATGAAACATCATTGCAGCTATGCAACCAAGTCGCTCATATATTTCAGCTTCCAATGACTGATCACCGCTTGCTGCTTCCTGCATCAGTATCGCCCGGTATGTTTTCTGCGCCTTATAATACTCTTTTTCTTCCATAAAGCAATCCGCCTGCTTTTTCATGCGCAGCGTTACCGGAAGCTGTTCACATTCCCTAATTGTTTGCTCTATTTGATGCAGCTCTTTCTTATCCACATAAAAAGCATATTCCAATATTCTCCCACAAAACGCATGCAGTGAACCGCCAAAATGCAAAAACTGATATAACTCTGTCGCCAGTGCTTCCAGACCCAGCTCCTGCTCCACAAACACTGCCAATTCTTCGCACATAAAATCTTCATCAAGCATTCCTGCATTTTCACATATATAATAGCAGAGTTCCTCTATGGTATAAATTCGCAATCGACCGGATGCCAATTCATAGGGATAATTTGCTTTTTTTCCAACACATACAAACAACCTACTCATCTATCTTATCCTCTCCCAGCATGACACGAAACTCCATATCGACCGGTATTTTTTCGTATATCTCTCCAAATCCTTCGTCACGGACACATATTTTCAGCCCACAAGCAGATTCCATATCTGCCGTAAGAGACATCCGATAACTTCGAAATGGTCTGGTTGGTAAATTCTCAAGTTGAAGCTTATGTATATACATCCCTTTTCCGTCGATTGGCATAATCTTAAGTTCAATCGTGTCTGCATCCTCCATCATAAACGTGACACTTGCATCTGCATCATACCATTTTGTACCTGCATCCAGTAGCGGATAGTATTCCTCCGTATCTGCGTTCCACATGGACAGACCGATATTATACCGTAACATATCTTTTCCAAAAAACACAAAGTCCTCCGACACCTGTGTCCGCCACACACGTTCGAATGCACTATAGCAGGCTCCTTTACTAAAAATATTGTTTCCTGCAAACACTTTACGATTTCGACATAATACTTTTAAGCTCTCTCTGTACCATTCTCCTTGGAATCCTTCCCCAATCAGATATAAACCCGTCACAATTCTGCCTTTTATAAAGTCTTGTGCGTACCACATTAATTTCTGGTCCAGTTGCTCCAACTGTCTGTCATGTTCCATAATAGAAGCATAGTGTTTCTTTCTGACAATATCCGATACCACTTCTTTGTGTACCGTTGTCACAATCGGCCTTGTTTTATGATTCATTTCTATCCTATACGAGACAAGTGTTTCTCCTGTCAAATCAAACACACCTGTCTCGTATCCTAAAAGACGCTGTGGCTGGTGTACCAGATAGGAAAACAGGCTCTCCTCATGTCCCTGAAAAAAGATTTTTTCCCGACTCACCGGTAAATTCTGTAGCAAAACATCCATCTTTCTGAGTATTTCTTCATTCCATGGATCTGAAGTAAGTACCAAAGCCTCCACTTCGACCGATTCTTGGCATATCTCTTCCAGCTGCTGTATCGCCCACGATAATGTTTTACTCAAAAACAGATTGCAAAGCTGCACAACCTCATACTCTTGTTTTTCAATCCGTATCGTCTCCTTTTCTGATAGCAGACTCCACAAATGTTCAATCAGCACACCTTCTCCGGAGACTCCCTTCTTTACTGCTTCTTTGCCACAAAACCATTGATTTACACCATTTCTTTTACATAATGCAGTCTCAACATTGCCCTCTTCATTTCGAAATACAAATTGTAAAGTTTCCGGTTCGGTTCCTTCCGTCACATAAGAGATTTGTGCATAATATTCATTTACATCATATCCAATTGCTACCTTCATTCTCCATGCCTCTCTGCCATCTCACCAAATAATCGCTCCACCAAAAGAGACTGTCTGATATAGCTTGTCCGAAGCTCTCTCCCCGTTCTTACATCACCAAGCGCCTCACACATAACTATGTCATTCAAAATACCAAATCGACTTTCCGTCTCAGTTCCCGTCACATCATTCCGCTCCAAGAAACCACTCTCCGTCAACATCTGCTCCCCATTTTTTTGTTCCATAAAATAGTACTGAAGCCGTTCTCCGAAAAACATGGTAAAACTCTGGCAATAGTATCCCGGACATATCTCCTTCAACTGCTTTTTACAGTACTGATCACTTCCACCTTCCAGAACATAATTTAGTATCACGCTACTTCCCGGTGTTGTTCGATACTCCAAATAAGTCAATTCCGCATACGGTTTGAACGCCGGTATAAAGTCGACAAATGACAGTAAAAACGGAACATACTGCTTTTGTGAAAGCAATGTATCTACCAAACCTTTTATGATTTTCTTTTGACGTTCGCTGTAGGATTTTACCTCCGTTGCCATATAATAAAGATAGGCAATTCGGCTCAGTTCGTTTGTCTCATAATCGCTTTCCATCCAATGTTCCAGGGCTTCAAATACCTTTGATTGCGGAAGCTGCTGCTTTACAAAATAGCGATACGTCATATCATTTATGTAGGCATTTATCACTCTATCCCGCTTTTGCATCGCATTGTAATAGTAGAAAAACACCTCTTCCATTTCCGGAAGATACCCGTGCGAATATAAATATGCCTGAAGAATTCTTTCTGCCAATGCACCGGCTTCCACTTCAAACTGTACACAGATTTTCCAAATATCACGCATCTGCTTTAATGTGCCTTCAAAATATCGACACAAATACTGCAACATTTCCTGTGTATATTTCTCCCTGCTAAATGTGTAATATATAAGCGCCATCACTCTATCATCAAATCCTTGCACGTTTCCAAGTAATCGAACCACAAGCCTAGTCAACACCTTAGCTGAAACATTTTCAAAGCCGTAATCAAATAAAATCCTCAGCGCCCTCTCGTTTTCTTCCATGTATACAAAGTAACGTACAATTTCTGCTCTTTGCTCGCTTGTCGCCGCGCCTACATCATATACAGCTAAGATTTCCGTCATCTGATCATACTGCTCTCTGTCAAAATAGAGGCGCAGAAGCTTGTCCATAATGCTGCGACGATAGGACAAATCAACCTCTTTACAAAACGCCAATTTACGATATAACGGCCAAATTTGCTTATTGCTATAATCCACTTCTCCCTCAAGATTTGTGCGGTAAATCAAAAATCCAAGCCCAGCATCTTCTGATTCTTCCAGGTACATTGTCGTTTTCTCTATCGACATCAGCTTTGTAATCTTTTTTTCATCCTCGCCTATATAGCGATTTCCTTCGCTATCCTGTAAAAGAATCACATAGTCCGGTGTAAAACAGTCCACATAAGCACGCTGCTTTTCTAACGGATATACGCTTTCCTTCTCCAGTTTGTCCTGCACTACCACCACACTGGTAATTCCCGGTCTCTTTACCTCTACAAGATGACGGAATACAATTCGCTGAAGATTTTCTGATACAATCTCTTTATGACTGTCACAGGAAAGAAGATACCGATATAACACCGCCAGATTTTCGCTAATCATACCTTTTTCCATTTCGATTCCTGCGAAGGTTCTGATTTCCGGCTCATATTGCCGAAACAGTTCCGGAATCTCATCTCTGTGCTTCACAAGCAACGCAAAATAATAAGCCTTGCGACGCTCCGGTAACTCACAATGGTATGCAAAATACATCAGCACAGAACGTGGTGGCAATTGATCTACTCTTGTATCTGCCGACATCATATAATATTCATATAACGATGTAATACGCATCTGTTTTTTTACAGCACTCTCGTAAATACCAAAACACTCCGGTCCACACATCGAATTTCGAATCATCAGTGTACAGAGAGCATGCAGCATTTTTTCATCTTCGTATAACACATAGCACGTCGACAAAAAGCGGAACAATGTCGGGGACATATCCTTTTTTCGAAGTACAAGATCTGCTACACGATCTGCAATATCTTCGGTATACAAACCATATCTGAGAAGAAAACTAAGAACCTGCACTTCAAATTCATCCAGCTTAGAAAGATAAGCCAGACTCTCTTTGTATACCCTATACACCTCTGCATACAAAATAGGACTTCTGCTTCCCGCCAAAAATTCTTCCTCATAAATCGCCATGCGACTTACCGCGTCTATTTCATCCCTTACCAAACGCAAATACAGACATGCAGGCATTGTCTCGCCTTGCTTTTCTACACGCAACGCGCCCAAATACTCTTTGACACTTCTAATAAAATGAACATCCTCTTCCAAAAAGGTTCTTAAATATAAATAGTATCCATATTGAATCTCATTCATTTCCTCACGTTTGATGGTCTTCTCCACGTGAGAAAGCACCCATTTTGCTTCGCCCAAACGTTCTGCAGCAATCAGCATGTGTGCCTGACACAATCTTGCCCTCAAATTTCTTCCCGGCAGACTTGTCATCTTTTCCAGGATCGTTTCCAACAGCTCCAACGTTTTTCTGTTGTCATCTACCTCTGTTATATAATCAATATATCCATGCATAAGCTGCGCAACCAACACATTTTCATTGTGTCGCTCTTGCGATTTTCGCGAAACAAGTGATGGCAATTGAACCAGCACCGGTAACTCACAGCTACCTGTTTCGTAAATCAGCGTTATACTACCGATATTGCTTCCTGCTCTCAGATAATCGGTATTGATTTCAAAGGAGACAGGGCAGATTCCATCCACAAAATCTTGCGTCTCAAGAACTACTTTTGACACAGATAAAAACTCACCTTTCACACAAATCTGCACATGTGAATATCCCCATCCGTTACATCGAACAGTCACCTTTTCTCTCTGTCCGTTTGTCACCTCTTTTAGTAAAAGACCTTCTTCTAAAAACTCATACGTATTTTTCTTTTTTTTATGAATACCAACTAAAAACTCATCCACATTGTGCTCGTTCACCATCTGCCCCGACAGCGCGCGGTACAGATTATAGTACTGCCTGTCGTGCCCGTGAAATAATACGCGAAACCAATCCGAATAAAACAGTGAAACCGCCTCTTCCCAACGTTCTCTTGCAAGATTCGCAAAATGAAACAGATTTCGAATCTCACCCAGCGTTGTCTCTTTTAACGGCTGTTTTATAGATACCGTAAACGGAATGTGATACTCGCCACTCTCTGAGACAAAACAGATTTCACCCTTCTCCAGACTTCCGGCCGAAAGCCCGGTCGTGTCAAACCGATATGGAAAAACGCCTTCTTTTGCAATCAAATCACTAATGCGACACTGCATCCGATAATGACTGGAATAGAAAAACACATGAAATTCCCCACCTTTTTGTGAGCGGATTTTTATTTCTCCGTCAATCACTTCGCCTTCCACTGCTACCAGTTCCAATCTACTCTCTGAAACTTCTATAAAATCAACTTCCTTATCCACCTGATCCGTTGCAAGATACTTCTCAATTCGGTACATCTGTTTCACCTCTCTTTCGTTTATAGAAACTCTCCTTGTAAGTATACCATTTTTCGAATTAGTGTGGTATACTTTTCTAGATTGCAGAACAATATTTTTACGAAAGGTAATTTTTCCTATGCATATAAATGAATCCGCTGAAAACTATCTTGAAACCATCTTAATTTTAAGCCGCCGGCTTCCAGTTGTTCGCTCGGTTGACATCGCAACCGAACTCAACTATAAAAAGTCAAGCATTAGTATTGCCATGAAAAATCTGCGCGAAAAAAACTATATCACCGTAACCGACGCCGGTTTTATCTACCTAACCGACGCCGGAAAAGAAATTGCAGAAATGGTTCTTGAGCGCCATGAGGTTCTCACAAGCTGGCTCACCAAAATCGGCGTTCCTAAAGATATTGCTTCCGAAGATGCGTGTAAAATCGAACATGTCATCAGCAAAGAAAGTTTTGATGCGATTAAGAATACCCTGTAGATCATTTTCTGTTATTCTGCTATGCGCGTAACACCCACATAAATATTAGATATTTCATACCATGTCGCATAATCCGTAATTCCGCTCTGCGGAAGACGGAATATCCTTTGAAATGTTTGGACCGCTTCTGCTGTCCGTTCCCCATAGATACCATCTGCTGTCACCGTTGGTAATGCCGGATAGTTTTGTGCGATTCTGTTTAGTTGATTTTGCAACTGTCTTACCTTGTCACCTGATGCACCTATTCCAAGATTATACCCCGGCCAAGAAGCCGGAATTCCCGCAATTGCTTCTGTTGTATTGATGTACATGTCATTCCCATAATAGTAGCGAATAATCTCTATTGCCGAATACCCTTCTTCTGCTAAATATTTGCTTCCCCATTGTTTCAGTCCATCACAATTGGTTCTGTTTCCATCGCAATAAGATGTAAAAATCGGTTGTTTTACTCCCGGACGAGACAAATAGTTTGCAAAAATACTATCGACAATCTGGTCGATATTTTCATACGTATTTCTTCCATAAATCCATTTCTGATCAAATGCTGTAGAATTGGTAATTGTAAAATTATATCCTTTTCCCCTGTACCATTCCGTAAAAACCCTGTTTAATGTCACAGAAAGAATACAAAGCGTATTGGCATAAATCGCCGCCTCCGGCCATGTGGCATATATTTCTGAGGAAACCACATTTTTAATGTAATCTTTATATCTTACATAGTAATTAGGCGCCGAGGCATCTGAAGGAACGCCGTCATGTACCACCACATACTCAGGAATCACAACACGAGATAATACAATTTCTCCCGTCTCAGCCATCGGCTTAATCTCTGCTTCCGGAATTTTTGCCGGATAATCCCCATACAACGTATGCTCCGGGATATCAATATCCTGCGCCCCCTGCTCTATGTTTTCTACTGGATTCATTACTATATTTTGGATCGCTGTACGATCTGCAAGCAATTCTGTACCTGTAATTGCCACCGATTCATATCCCGGTGCCTCCACCAAAATATTATATTCTGAATAGGGCTGTTCCTGTTCGGGTGACAAACTATATTCAATAGGAGGCGTAGCAAGCTCAATATTTTCAGTCTCCCCGCTTTCATTCGTTACCAATTCTTCCAAAATCTGCTCCGGATTTCCCGTATAGGAAATGCGAACACTGGCATTTTCTACCGGTAACCGCCCGATTGAGCTGACCACTTGAACACCCAATATCCCCCTGTCAATCATGTTATCCATCTGTGCCTGTTTCAAATATTTGGGCATAAAAAAACCTCTGCATTTTTTATCATCATATGCAGAGGTTCCTTATCCTGTTATTTCTTTTATGAATTTATTCTAAATTTAAGCTGTTTTTCATTATGTAATTGGTTATCAGATAAAATCCTGCTGCCACGGCAGCTACTACAAGCAAACACAGGAACATGAAAATTATCATAATATTATCCGTGCCCATTGTGCTTTCCAAACGATACAGATCCACAGATGTCATCATGATAGCTGCATAGGAACTTACAATCTGCATTAACATGTAGATACCTATGTAAACACCAATCGAGCCAAGTACTTTCTGCTTCTTAAAGGTCTGTCCTATGCTAATCGACGCATATCCCATAAACATACTCATCAGAGAAGATGCAATTACAAGAAGAATTATTTCTATGATAAACACCACCACTCTCCACTCTCCCTGTATCATACTCATCTCAGAAAAAAGCTCTGACCAAAATTCTGCCCTTTCCTCCTTCGCAAGAGCTGAAAAAATCAGTGTAAACACAGACAGAATTGATACAAAGGAACTAATCACACTCCACACAAAAGCAACTACTGCTTTTGACCAGATTAACTCATGTGATGTAACCGGAAGTGTATGCATTAAGTATCCCTGGTCCGTATATAAATTCCGATAAAAACGTATGTAAAAATAGAAATTTACTACCATCTGAAGCGCACTAATACTTACGATATAAAACATCATGTAACTTACTGATACCACACTTACAAACGTATTTCCCTCCAGTTCTCTCCATGCTTCGTTGCTAAGGAAAATACTTCCAATTAAGGTCATTCCGATGACAATCAGATTTAATATCCCAACTAATCTCCATGTATCGTTCCATTCATGAGACAATAATTTTTTTAACATGCAAACACCTCCCTGAAATATGAATCTACTGTTTTTCCATGCTGCTCTCTGATTTCATCGACCGACATCTGCAACACAAGCTGTCCTCTTTTTATAAACACTACATCATCCAGTATGTTTTCAATATCCGAAATCAAATGCGTACAGATAATGACAGATGCTTCCGGATTGTAATTACTGATAATGGTGCGGATAATATAATCTCTCGCCGCCGGGTCCACTCCCGCAATTGGCTCATCCAAAATAAACAAATCCGCGTCTCTGCTCATTACTAGAATCAACTGGATTTTTTCTTTCGTTCCTTTCGAAAGTGTTTTTAATCTTGCATTTTTCTCAATGCCAAGCGATTCTAACATCTCCCTCGCCCTGTCCGGTTTGAAATCCTCATAGAAATCCTCAAAAAATCCAATCAAATCCTGTACCGTTCTTTGTGCATCCAGGTAAGTACGCTCCGGAAGATATGATACACACTTCTTTGTTTCAACTCCCGGCTCCATTCCATTTACAAGAACCGTTCCTCCTGTCGGTTTTAACAATCCATTGATCATCTTAATCAACGTCGTTTTTCCGCTTCCGTTCGGTCCGAGAAGTCCGACAATATGTCCCTTTTCAATTGTCAGATCCAACCCAGCAACCGCCGGAATTCCATTGGTGTAGCACTTTGTTAATCCTATACACTCTAATAAAGCACTCATTACTTTTCCTCCTTATACACACTCTTAGCTAAATCAAGTGTCTGCTCCTGATTATAACCAATATCCCTCATCTTGTTAAAAAATTGCTCTATTTCCTGTTTTGCAATTGTTTCCTTAACTTCACTTATCATCGCCTGATCCTCTGTTATGATTCGTCCACTCGTTCTCATTGTTGCAAGTAACCCTTTTCGCTCCAGCTCTGTCAGTGCTTTTTGCATCGTGTTTGGATTTACACCAGCTTCCGCTGCAAGTTCTCTCACACTGAGTAATTTCGATCCCGGTGGATAGTATCCTGAAATAATTCTCAGCTGAATCTTTTCCACGATTTGTGAATAAATCGGTCTGTCATTATCCAATTCCCATGGCATACACATTTCTCCTTTCTTTTAACAACCATTGTATCACTGTATTACTGTATTACTCCTTTAATACAATAATACATCTTTTTTCACAGATGTCAATACTTTTTTCAAAAAAAGCAACCATACATTCTTCTGAATATATGGTTGCCCTAATCTCATCATTCATTCCTATTCATTTCTTGTAATTTCATTTTGTTCCAATACCAAAAAGAAATCAACTATTCACGAATAACCTTAATCCATCCTTCCGGAGCTTCAATCTTTCCAAGCTGAATACCGGTCAACGTATCATACAACTTCTGGGTAATCGGCCCCATCTGTTCCATTCCACTTGGGAAACAGATTTCTTCTCCATGATTTACAATCTTTCCAACCGGAGAAATAACAGCCGCCGTTCCACACAATCCGCACTCTGCAAAGTCCTTTACTTCATCAATAAGCACTTCTCTCTCTTCTACTTCAAGCCCCAGATACTCCTTCGCCACATACATAAGAGAACGACGTGTAATCGATGGAAGAATACTATCCGATTTTGGAGTTACTACTTTATTGTCTTTTGTAATAAACAAGAAGTTGGCTCCTCCTGTTTCCTCCACTTTAGTTCTCGTCTTAGCATCGAGATACATATTTTCATCATATCCTTCTTCATGTGCTGTTACAATCGGATGAAGGCTCATCGCATAATTTAATCCCGCCTTGATATGTCCTGTACCGCAAGGTGCTGCTCTGTCATAATCACTCACCTTGATTGTCAGCGGCTTCACACCACCCTTAAAGTATGGTCCTACCGGTGTTGCAAACACTCTGAACTGATATTCTTCCGCCGGTTTCACTCCAATTACCGGACTGCTACCGTACATATACGGTCTTAAATATAGGGATGCTCCTGAACCATATGGCGGAACATATGCCTCATTTGCTTCTACCGTTTTTATCACTGCTTCTACAAATTTATCTTCCGGATATACAGGCATCTCCAATCTTCGTGCTGAATCTGCCATACGAGATGCATTTAAGTCCGGACGAAATACCACGATTTTGCCATCCTGCGTGGTATATGCTTTCATACCTTCGAAAATCGTCTGCGCATACTGCAACACGCCTGCACATTCGCTAATCACGACATTGGCATCATCTGTTAAAAAGCCCTCTTCCCATGCTCCATTCTTATAATTTGATACAAAACGCTTATCTGTTTTAATATAACCAAATCCAAGATTTGACCAATCAATATTTTTCTTTTCCATACGTATGCTTCCTTTCGTGATTCATTCCCATCATCGGGTATCGTTGCTTTCAACAACGTCTGTACATGAAACAGTTTACCACCGCCAATTTTATGCTGTCAATATATCATTTTTTCATATAGAACATAGCATCTGATTATGGTATACTTTTTACATACATTGTACAAATGAAAGGAAAGGAGTACATCCATGAAAACTCTTTATACTAAAATCAAAAATACGCTTTTAAAGGATGTAGAAAATGAAGCAGAATCGAAAGATCTTGCAGTCTTAGTTCGTTTTCTGACTTTGATATGTATATTACATTATCTGCTTATGATTTTTCCAATTTCCAAAACCGGAAATATTCTTATTTCTCTGCTGCTTATTTTTGAACTTGGTATATTGCTTGGCGCTTTCATTTGTACCTATGAAAATCGTACCATGACCGGTGTGTGGATTTTTAACACGATTATTATCATTATGTCCGCACTTTTATCCATTTTTGTGGGCTGGGGATTCTTTTTTATCCCGATTGTTTTTACCACAATTCTTCTTGTATTTTTCCCTCTTCACGTAACTATGCGAACCAAAATTAACTATTCTATCCTATGCGGTATTATCATTTTTGCACTCGGCATCGGAAGTTATTTTCTCCCGGCCAAAACCACTCTGTCTCTGGCTACAAGAATTCAGCTGCTTGCTCTCAATATCAGTCTGTCTTTCTTTTCCTTTACGACCATTGCCTACTCCTTCTGTATTAAGTACACTAAAACAGAAGAAAAAATCCTTCAGTACAACAAACGTCTGGAGTACCTAGTAAAAACAGATGCTCTCACTTCCTTGTGGAATCGTCGCGCTATGACAGAACACTTAAATCACCTCGTAAACTCCTATAACAAAACCCAAAAAGATTTTTCTCTCGCCATTCTTGATATTGATTTCTTCAAAAAAGTCAATGACGAATACGGACACGGCGTAGGCGATTACATCTTACAGGCTATCTCTGAACTGATGAATGAATACATGGAAGGTAAAGGACATGTCTCCAGATGGGGTGGAGAAGAATTTTTACTCACTTTCGAGGGTATGGACTTTCAACGAGCTGTTTCCTATCTTGAACAGCTTCGTCTACGTATTGAACAACAGGATTTTTCTTACAAAGGTTTAAAACTACACATAACCATTACAGGCGGCATTGAAGAATACCAGTCACACGTCGGACTCGGCCACGCTCTTACCAAGGCCGACGTGAAACTTTATTCCGGAAAAACATCCGGAAGGAACAAAATCGTCAGTATCTAAGTTTACTCTTTTTGATATGTTGTAAATCTATACTCAATATCAAAATAGGTATTCTCTTCACTTTCTTCTGTCATTTTCCATTCTGACCGCTTGTCCAGATTTGGGAAAAAGGCATCTGCCTCATAGCTGTGATCAATTTTGGTCACATATGCCGTATCACAATATGGCAAAAACTGCTCATATACACTGGAACCACCAATGCAGTATACTTCTGCATTGTATTTTTGGCTTTCCTCCAGCGCTTCCTCTACGCTATGTACCACGACTGCCCCTTTTACCTTATAGTTAGGGTCCGAAGTGAGTACGATGTTGGTTCTGCCTGATAATGGCTGTCCCTGCGGGAAACTTTCAAGTGTTTTTCGCCCCATGATAATTACTTTTCCCATGGTTTCATTTCTAAAAAATTTCATATCATTCGGAATATGAACCAGAAGTGCATTCTTCCTTCCGATTCCCCAGTTATTATCTACCGCTACAATTAGTTTCATAAGTCTCCCTTCTTCGCTTCTAAATTATATCGCAACCATTACATTATATTGCAACCGGAATATTCGTGATCTGCGGCCATGTTTCATAGCCTTCCAGACTCACATCATCTCTTGTAAATTGATAAAAATCTTTAACATCAGGGTTCAATCGGAATATAGGCGCCGGCTTTGGTTCTCTTGTAATCAACTCTTTAATGATTGGAATATGTCTGTCATAAATATGTGCATCTGCAATCACGTGAACCAGCTCTCCCACCTGCATGTCACATACCTGTGCAAGCATGTGTACAAGCACAGCATACTGTGCCACATTCCAGTTATTGGCTGCCAGTACATCCTGTGACCGCTGATTGAGTACTGCATTCAGTATTAATCGATCTTCTCCTTTTTTCTGCGTAACATTGAAGGTCATACTATACGCACAAGGATAAAGATTCATCTCATGAAGATCCTGATGCACATATATATTGGTCATAATACGGCGGCTGAACGGATTATTCTTCAAATCATAAATCACACGATCCACCTGATCCATGCTTCCCTCTTTATACTGATGCTTCACTCCCATCTGATAGCCATATGCTTTTCCAATGGAGCCATCTTCATCAGCCCATTCATCCCAAATATGACTGTGAAGATCATTGATATTATTGGACTTTTGCTGCCATATCCAAAGCATTTCATCCGTTGCACTTTTCAGTGCTGTTTTTCGCAGGGTCAAAATCGGAAACTCTTTAGACAGATCATAACGATTTACCACACCGAATTTTTTGATTGTATATGCACTTGTACCATCCTCCCAATGAGGTCTGACCTTTTCTCCCTCCGTGCTCGTTCCATTTGTCAATATATCCTGACACATGTCAATGAAAATTTTGTCTGCCATACTCATGGCTCTATATCCTCACTTTCTGTTTTATCTGTCCCACTTATCACAGAGTGCATTAATCTGATCCGCAAACTTCGCTAGATCTTTATTTGCACCGCCCTCATTTTTATGAATGACAGCGATAAGTCTCTGACCTGCATCAAGCAACCTGTGGAAAATATCGCTTGCCACTTTTCTCTTTTTCACCGGAACACCAGTTGCCTCGTATGTAATCACATTACTGAGCATATCAAATTCTGTTCCGCTATACGGCGCGTAAGTCTCATAACCAAATTCATGGTGCAGACACTGTGCAAAGGATGAACATACCGTATCTTCTCCATGAACAATAAATACTCGATCCGGTTTCTTTTCAAACCCTTGTAACCATGCAATCAATCCGTTTTTATCCGCATGGCCGGATAATCCCGTTAATTTGGCAATTTTCGCACGTACTTCAATCGGTTCACCAAACAGCTTGACCTCTGTCGCTCCGTCCACAATCACACGTCCCAGTGTACCTACTGCCTGATATCCCACAAACAGCACCGTACATTCCGGACGCCAAAGATTATGTTTTAAATGATGGCGAATACGTCCCGCCTCGCACATACCTGATGCGGAAAGTATCACCTTCGGTGTATCGTCAAAGTTAATCGCTTTAGATTCATCACTTGTAATGGATAAACGCAGTCCCGGAAAACTAATCGGATTAATTCCCTGACTTACCAGCTCCATTGCCTCTTCATCAAAACAGTTATATATATTTTTATGGAAAATGCCGGTTGCTTCCACCGCCAGTGGGCTATCCACATAAACCGGAAAATCCGGATGTCCTTCCACCAAACGCTCCATCTTAATCTTTCGCAAGAAATAGAGCATTTCCTGTGTTCTTCCGACTGCAAACGAAGGAATTACCACATTACCGCCTCTATCAAATGCCTCTTTTAAGATACCTACAAGCTCTGCCACATAGTCCGGTCTTTCCTCTGTATGTATTCTATCCCCGTAGGTCGATTCCATCACCACATAATCTGCATCTTTCGTCAGCTGCGGATCTCTGATAAGCGGTTGCTCTACATTACCTATATCACCGGAAAAAACAATTTTTTTGGTCACTTTATCTTCCGTTATCCAGATCTCGATACTTGCAGATCCCAGCAGGTGTCCTATATCGGTAAAACGAATCTCAATTCCTTCACACAACGTAATCACTGTATCATAGTGACATGGCACAATATGCTTAATGGTACCGTCTGCGTCTTCCATCGTATAGAGCGGCTGTACCTGTTCGCGCCCTGCACTTCTTTTTGCCTTACGGTTTTTCCATTCCGCTTCCTGCATCTGAATATGTGCACAATCACGCAACATAATACTGCAAAGATCTGCAGTCGCATCCGTTGTATAGATTTTTCCCCTAAATCCTTTTGCATATAAAAGCGGAAGCATGCCCGAATGGTCCACATGCGCGTGTGTTACCAGCACATAATCAATCAATGACTCGTGTACCGGTATGTCGACATTTTCAAACACATTTACACCTTGCTCCATTCCGTAATCCACCAGAATGTGCTTTCCGCAAGCTTCAATGTAATGACAGCTACCGGTAACCTCGTGATCCGCCCCAATAAATTTTAGTCTCATAACCCTTCCTCCTTTACTGTAACTACATACATAGCATTCTACATCCGGTCAAGAGCAACAGATGTACAGGGTAGAAGAAATAGAAGAAATACTTCCCCCCTTTTCCTCTCTCTCCATTATACTTCATTATACACAAAAAAGCCGGAAAACACCACGCCTCATATAACATGCAGACAAATCCACATAAGCATGCCATCCACCTGTTGGTTCGAAACAGATATAATAACAAAATTAATAAAACACCACTTACGTCATAATCTGTTTGCATAGCGTAAGCCGCTCCTATACAAAGAAACACACCCGCATATCCTGCGACAGAACAAACGCGCCAATTATTTCCTTTTTCTTCCAGTCTATCTTCTGCATATTGAAAGCACCAAAGTGACAAAAGCCCCCAAAACAATGTAAAGAAAACATTCTGTGCCCGCATATCCCACATCGCATTATGAAACGCCAAATCAAACGGTACTTCTGACAATAATGCAAACATGAAAAGTCGCAGTAAATAGCGCGCCACACTTTTGGTATGCATAAATCCCTCAACTAAAAGAAAACAAAAAATAGGAAACGCTGTTCTTCCGATGATTCGCAACAGATCATACAACACATCTGCTCCGCCAAACGCTTCTCGCCCGGCGTACCAACTTGTATATATGTAAATCCACGCCGCACCTAAGTGGTCAATCAGCATCGTGATAACCGCTATTTTTTTTAAAACCGCTCCATTCATATTATACCGTCATTCCTATCAACGTCATCCGAAAGTCTTCCATCAGATAATTTTTACTATATATATTATATTTTATCACAAAAATAACAAATAAAAAATAGCTGCATGTATTACAATCTATTTAGCGTTGTACATGAATCGGAATGAAAAATCATCCGCATGTGCATTATAAGTATAGAACACCTGATATCCCGGTATTTCCCTCGTGCGAAACCATATATTGTACGACTCATTTCCATTTTTTTGCGAAACAGATTTCGATACCACAACCACATTTACATCTTCTTCATCGAAAGAAAGTTGCTCATACTTCTCTTGCGGAATATAAATATATAACTTACTCTTCGGATGGCCTTCCATATAGTAAGCATTGTCACTGACAAAGGTCGCGTTTTTAAATCCGTGCCCATTCCACTCGTCTGCATCACAAATCTCTGCATCTTTCGTGATGCAGTACTGCGAAATATCCGCATCGACATTCAAATAATAAAAGTCCTCACATTGACCAATGGACATTTTAATCGGTGTTATCTCACCACGATGATTGACTAACGCATTCTTCACATATAAAGCATTTTCATATACCTTTTGCTCATAGGTGTTCTGTGCATCGATATTACACAACTGCATATTTTCTCTGCTATCGTATGCCACAAATGCTGCATGCATATTTTTATGTTCAAAAAGTGGCGTCTTGTTTTTTTCATATAGGTTTTCCAAATCAAAGTCCCCAACATACTCTGCCACGCAGTAAAATGCGTCTTGCATCAGAACATCTTCCAGATTAGCGCCATCATAATACTCGCGATAAAACATATCATAAAACTCTTCGCCGTTGATGATTGTGGCATTCGAATTATCTCCTCCACAAACATCAATACTATCCGGTTGAACTCCGAAAAGAGCTGTTAACGCCTCTATGTAATCTTCCAAAATCTCATCCTTCTGGTAATTATCTGTAGCTTTATCCATGTGCTCATCTTCTCCAAAAGAAAGCACGCGAAACTCTTTTCCTGCGTATTCCATAGTCACAAGGGTTTTCGAAGTGTATCTGGCAACAAACAAGTCTTCGGCCTTCTGTGTTTCACTGTCAATGACCTCTGCCTTAAACCCGTATTTTTCTTCTATATAATTCACTGCATTTTTCTCTGCCTGCTTTCGCCACGCCTCTGCCTGCTCACGTTCCTCGGCGGAAATACATCCGGTGAGAACAAACATAACACTCAACATAATAAAACAACTGTAAATAATTCGTTTTTTCATAATATTTTCTCGCATCCTTTATGAAATTTTCTCAGTTTTGCTATCTTCTTAGATAATAAAATGTATCACATATTATTCCTCATTACAAGTAACCACACGCACTGTCTCGACCTTGACATTTTCACTAAAAAAATACATCTTTTTTCTACATGCGCTTCTTATATTATTTTACAATTCCCTGACATAATTTGTTATACTTAGTATGATATAGCTATATCTAAATTACATCAAAAGAAAGGGCACAGAACTATGAGAAAAATAACTGATTTTGCCAACTATGAAGTACTCAACAAATACATTTCTGACTGGTCACTTGTCACCGGATTTGCTGCCATCATCACAGATTTAGATGACATTGCTCTTACCATAGACTTTGATCGTGACACTTATAGTCTCTGTTCCACAAATGACTCTCTCTCTCAAATTTTTATTGAAGATGAAGTCATTGCACAGGTCATTTATGGAATACCGGCTGAGTATGGCCCTGCATCCGCTCAAGATGAAACCATTCACCATGCTTTTGCACAGCTTCACAACATCCTAAGTCAGGCACTAGCTACGCAGTTTGAAACCGCTATTCACGCGACGGAGCTAAAGAAATATAAAGACGAACTTCACATATTCCGCTCGCTCGTAGATCAGATTATTGATCGTTCGCAGGCACTGGATAAAATCGAATCCAAGCAACGTATGCTCGCATTAAACGCATCTATCGAAGCAGCTCGCGCCGGCGAGGCCGGAAAAGGATTTGCTGTCGTTGCGGATGAAGTCGGAAAGCTCGCAAGTGTTTCCGATGAAATCAACCATTCCATTAAAGAAGGAATGAATGAACTTTCCAGCCGTGTAGATGCTCTTACAACCCCAGCCGTTGAATTAAAATTGTAATAAACTTTCTTGGAACTCAAAAACGGAAGTGCCCGGCACTTCCGTTTTCATTCTTTTATTCTTTGGTCAAACTCAAATCACCCATCTGCTTTTTCCGTTTCTTTTCTATGTACATCTTTTTGTCTGAAACACTAATGCATTCTTCCAAATAGCTGTTTGCATCAATTGGGAACAAGTCATATCCAAAACTCATGGATAGTTGCGCCTGCTTTCTCTTTCGCTCATTATATTGCTTTATTCTTTGTTGCACGCGCTCCCAATAATCCTCTACTTCTGAAATCTCCCGCGCTGCTCCCATGACAATAAACTCATCTCCGCCATAACGAATTACATAATTTTTCCCTGCCTCTTGCTGCAAAATCATAGCCGCAGCATTAATGACACGGTCTCCCTCCTCATGGCCATACCAATCATTGATTTTTTTCAAATTGTCCAAATCTACAAACGAAACATGCATCATCAGACTCGACATCAGACACTTCCTCTTAATATCAGAAAAATGTCTCTCCATACCAAATCTGTTGTATGCTCCGGTCAAAGAATCTCTAATTGACATTTCATCCATTCGGCTCATCGCATTTTTCAGCAAACTTTGCTTACGTATATTTTCAATGGAATGCCCCATATTCATCAACCAGTTGATATACAGCTGGTTATCAATCGGAAAATCACTGTCAACAAAAATCAAATACCCAAATGTTCTCTCTAAATAATGTACCGGTGAAAAAATATACAGCTTACATTGCTCTGAATCCTTAAAAAGATCCTCAAAAGCATATCTGGATTCAAACGGTAACCTATTTTTAAATATTCCATTTTGATAGGATAGTATAGAATGTACCTTTTGAGAATATGCAAGTTTTTCTTCTATTGCCATATCTTCCTGTTCTACGACAGCCTGATTGAACACATTCTCTACAAAGCCTTCATTCACACAACAATAAAATTCAGGCGGATTGATATCAGAAATGAACTGTTTCAATGCTCCAATCCAATCTTCAAATCCATTTCCTTCCATAATGTCTTTTTCAAGCTTTATCATCTGATGAATCATCTTGCGACGAGCAATATCTTCACTGTGGCACACATACTTTTGATTTACTATATTAAAATCCACACTGTCCCAACAGCCACAGCTTTCATCGAACATCACTTCATCTGCAAGATAAATCTCTCGCTCCACCTCTGCTCCGCCAATTACATCCACCAGTACTTTACAAGACACTTCACCGATTTCTTTAAACCGTGACCGTACCGATGTAATACGTGGGCTGTGCCCTCTTGCTTCAATGGTATAATCGTAACCGGAAATCAAAACATCCTCCGGTACCCGGTATCCATGCTTCATCAGAATATCGCATATTGTGATGGCCATGACATCATTGGCACACACAATAACTTCCGGGAATGAAAGCGTACTGCTTAAAATCTCTTTTGCAGCAAGTTCTCCTCCTGTTACATAAAAATCGCCCTCGCTGATTCTCTCCGGAGTAACAGGAATACCATGCTCTTCTAACACATCCACATAAGCCCGGTATCTCTCTGCAGAATCTTGATTGCCTTCAATTCCCTTCACAAAGTGAATCTTGTGCTTTTGGTGATCTACCACAAAATGCTCTACCAATTCTCGCATCGCCGTATAATTGTCCGTTCCGACATAATAGGCATTCTTAATCCGACAACCAATACTCACAATCGGACAGGTGAGTCCCTCCAATAGCTGCTCAATCTTCACACGATTACTTTCAATATGAAGTGCATTTGCAAACACAATAACACCATCAAACAGACAAAGATCCGGTAAATCGACAATATGTACCTCTCCAAGATTATGTTTTTCTTTTTCAAAGGAGCCGGTAAACCAAAGGAAAACAGCTATATTATATCCATGACGTTTTCCATATTGCTCGATTCCTTTTATCGTTTCTGCTTGGCTATCTGCATCAAGAGCTGTCATCAATATCGCTATATTTTTATGCTGCATAATCTTCCTCACTCTTTCACTACCACATTGACAGAGCTTCTTATTCCTATTCTATCACTCTTCTTCCCACTATACAAGGGAAGTCAGCGGTTTCTTACCCCCATTTTGAAGGAAACATTTATGTCCACATCGGTCTAAAATCTCCGGTAAAACCAAGACCGGAAAACATGACTATAATAGCAACAAAAAAACGGTTCAAATCCTATGATTTGAACCGTTTTACAAGAGCGCGAGACGGGACTCGAACTACTGTCGTACACCTCTCCGCCTTTCTACATGCTTATTTTTCGTCCATATAGTATTATATCTTCCAGACTTTTCAGCCGAATACATATCATTTTGTTTTATATTTTCCACCTATTCCATACCGTCTTGTACTCTCTGTGAGTATTTTTGTGAGTATTTGTGAGTAGAAAATCTCTTAGAAACATCTTGATATTAACACACTACAGCAAAAACATAAAGCCTGTTTTCAAGGCTTTAGATTGCAATAGGTGTTTTTAAACTTTCTAGCAGGGAAGATTTTTCAATGCGAATTGTTTTTCCTATCCTGTGTACCACAAATGGGCAATGCTTATTATTTACTAACTCATATGTAGTGCTTTTTCCCAACTGTAAGATTTGACTGGCCTGTTCTACTGTTAATAGTAAAATGTTTGGATTGTTTATTATTTCAATGGTGCTGTATTTCATAGACACCACCCCTTTCCTCAATTTGTTTTATATAATTATAGTACACAGAAAAAGTCGAATATACAACAAAACTTCCCCATAAAAAATTTTTCAAAAAATTTCCTTTAAACTCTTGATTTTGCTATTTTCATTTTGTTATCATATCCATAAAGAACAGGGGGCGTTCTTCTTTTAAGGGTTTTTAAGTTGTAAAAATAAAGTAGAGATTATGCTTGTTTATACGGGCGTAGTCTCTTTTTTTGTTCCAAATGATAAATGAAAGGATTTATAAATGAAAACTTACACAAAACAAAAAATCATGCAAGTATTTGATGAAGAACTTGCAAGTTCACGCAGATTACTTTCTGCAAGCGGTTATGAACCTAGTATGCTACATTTACTAGAACAATATGACCTAGGAGCATTGTTCTTGCTACGTCAGTTAGGCGTGCTTTCGAAACAGGAATACGATGAGTTATTCACTATTATATGTCAAAGAAGGAGAGATTTATAATATGGCAAACAAAATACAAAAACGTACTACTATTACCAACGATATATTTGCTGAGTTGGAAAAGAAATATCCTTTAAAGAGCGAAAAATCTGGGGTATGTTACACACAATCTATGGACTACATTACATTGGAAGTAGAGACTTTTAATAATTCTATATTCAGAAAACTTGTCAAACAGGATTCTTCCGTTCTTGTTGTTTATATGTATCTTAGAGAACGAATGTGTCATAATGGCTGGAATCTATTATGGGATAACGATACCATAGACGACATTTGGGAAAGACTAGGCTTATGGGGAATTAAAGAAGAGAACTGCAAGCCATATGTAGACTTACTGTTAGAAAAAGGAATGCTATATAAGATAGAACGAGACGGCAAAGAATATCTAACTGACAGTCAACAGATTTTTAACTGGGAAATGCTTCAAGCAAAACGTGCAAGAGACAGAAAAAGTAAGCAGAATAATTCTACCAATGATAGTCAAAATGGTTCGGACAGTAACGATAAAAAGGAACCCCAAAGCAACGATAACAATGCGTCTCCTACAACAAATCAGACACAATCATTGCCGAACCAATCAGATGTATTACTACCACCGCCTGGTTTCGTAGAGATACTTGACAGTAACTTGCCATTTCAAAAATAAAAGACACCCCTTGAGGGTGTTTTTTATACGAACTTTTTGTCGTGCCGGAGTGGTAGCGTATTCCGTGCCGACTAAATAACTACTCTTATAATGTAATAAGGTGTACTGTAGTGGTTTGGTACTGTAAGAATATATTTTGAAAGGAAGAAACTTGAGATAGTTCGTTATGATATGGTAGCAATACGCCCCCATTCCCTCGCTTATATGGTTACATACACATATATATGTAGTATGTAAACGAGTATAAGACTACTTTTTTGGATATATCTCTATTCTGCTTTATAATATATCTGTAAGTAAATATATATTTCTAGTAGAGAGTTTCATAAGTTTTTTGAATAATAATTTAGTCATATGCCTTTTGGCATTTTATCATAGAGAGAAAAATAAATACCCCTGCAAGGGCAAGCAGTAAAAAAGCCTACCACCGATTCTTCGGGTTTAACAAAAAATTAGAAAGGGGTTTTTATTATGGGACGAAAAACAATCGAAAATCAGATACACTCTTCATTATCTGCTAAAATTGCATTTGGCGAGAGCAAACACAAAGATAAAATTGAACAAGGGAAGAAGTTCGGTGAAAGCACACAGAAGATATATTCTTTTGGTACATATGATACCTATTGTAAAGTTGGTCGCGAATATGCAAAATGGCTCTCGGATAAAGGCATTAAATACACTTCCTTGGCTCAAACAGAAGCATATGCGAAAGAATACATAGAAACACGTTTACAAGAAGGAAAGTCTCTGTATACCCTTAAAATGGAACGTTCCGCCTTAAGTATGGTCTATGGACACAGTATAGATATTAAACTGCCTATACGTCACAATACGGATGTTCAGAGAAGCAGAAAAGAAACTGCAAACGATAAGCATATCAGCAAAACAGGAAAATACAAAGATGTATTTACCATTGCATCAGCTGGTGACTGTCGCAGATGCGATATGTATTCATTGACAGTAAATAGTTTAATCGAAAGAGACGGACACTATTTTCTTGATATACGAAAGAGCAAAGGCGGTCGTGACCGTCTTGCGCCAATAATCCCCGAACAAGCAGAACACATAAAAGAAATCTTTGAAAAAGCTAAAGCAAATGGACAACAACGTATTTTTGAACATATACCTAAGGAAATAGATGTTCATGCTTTAAGGCGTGAATATGCAAAAGAGTTATATCGTGTCCTAAACGATGACAAGACTCTACGAGATAAATTTTTAACCTTCTATCCACCTAGAAAAGAAAACGTTAAAAGCAATTGGTACAGAGATAGAGATGGCAATGTTTTTGAACGTGACACCGTTTATGTTGTAAGCCAAAGTTTAGGACACTCACGCATCGATACCTCTATAACCTCATATCTGAAATAATACTTTTACCATTAAAATATCCGTGCTATAATTACGTTGATAAATTTGAATTCTCACTTGAGGTATTTTTAGGGATTTAATAACTGTTATATCTTGCTATAAAAATCTCGTTAACCCTTGAAAATACTAAAGTTTTCGTGGGTGTCCTCTCCGTCACATCTTGTATCGTGTTATATCGTTCTACCCTTGTTTACGAACCCTCATAAGGGAAAAAACAAGGGAAAGAAAATCTGGTAACAACTTATAACAAATT
>JAZNEP010000019.1:0-5578 GCA_045588655.1 Lachnospiraceae bacterium
ACCAAGTGATATTTAAGGAGTGCAATAAATAATTCCTCTGAAATCTGCACATTTTTCAATCCTATCAATCCATCCTTTCCATCAAGACCGCAACAACGCAATGTCTATAAATTTTGCAACCTTGCAAGGTTCATCACCGCATTTTTTATATAGTCTGCATTGTTGCGTTCTTCCCTTAAATCTGCTTTATCTTATCTAGTTCCCAATACCATGAGTTATTGATTTTTCTTGCCCTGATGCCCAGCTCCTTTTTGGCATTTTCCAATGTTCTTTTAGAAATTCCCTGTTCCTCAGCCATATCAAAAATCTCATTACTCTGTACCGCATTAGAAGTCTCTGCCTGCTCCCGAAGCATCTGCTTTGCCTGCTCCAATTTATTTGCTTTTGGGGCAATACCGCCAAGCACTTCATCTGCTGTAATCTCATAATCTCCCAGCCACTTAAAACCACTTTCCCTCAGTTCAAATGCCTTGGGATGCCCGAACTGTGCCAGATTATTTTTTATCTGAACAACTGCTCTGATATTGGGTTCTCCTTCCACTCTGCCAACTAGCAACACGCTCCTTGCTACCGCAAAGAAATCAATGGAACCCATGCCCCTATAAGCCGCCTTATTGCCGGATGCCTTATTCATATGACCGATAAGGATAATGGCACATTTGTATTTCTCTGCCAAAGCTCCTAAACGCTTCGTCATATCCCTTGCTTCATTTGCTCTGTTCATATCCATGCCACCGCCCAAATAAGCTTGTATCGGGTCTAAAATCAGCATCCTCGCTCCGGTCTGTATAATGGCTTCTTCCAGCCTTTCATCTGCCATAGAAAGAGACTTGTCGCTTTCATCAATTACCACTATCCTCTCACAATCTGCACCTGCCTTTTCAAGCCTTGGCTTTACAGTATCAGCAAGACCATCCTCGGCAGTCTGATAAATAATGTTCATTGGTTCCGTCAGCTTCATATCATTATCCAGCCCCTCTCCTTTGGATAACTTGGCTGCAATATTTAATATCAAGGTTGTCTTTCCATCTCCCGGATCACCTTGTACGATTGTCAGCTTTCCATAAGGGATGAATGGATACCAAAGCCACTCAATCTCCTGCGACTGTACTTCTGACATCTTAATCATTTTCAGTTCTGTTTTCTTTTCTTCCATAAAGTCCTCCGTTTCCTAAAATCTCGTTGTCACACGGAAGAACCTCTGTTATACTTATGTTGTGATTACATAGGTAACAGAGGTTTTCCTGTTATCACAAGTCCTAGCAGTTGCCGCTGTTAGGGCTTTTTTCTTTTTCAAAATCCAGCATATCCGCTACCTTTCTTTGTTGGTTCGGATATAAGTGTCCGTAAGTATTTAATGTGATACGGATATCCTTGTGTCCTACCCTCTCCTTTATCAGAATGGGCTCAATTCCTTTATTGATTAAGTACGCCACATGAGAATGTCTCAAATCGTGGACTCTGATTTTCTTTACTCCTGCTTTCTCCATTTGGTGTTTCATCTTGTGTTGTACTGCTTCCTGCACAATGGGGAAGAGTCTTTCATTCTCCGGCATCCCATAATGACCATCTACAAAATCCTTAATCTCCTGCTTAAGAAACTCCGGTATTTCTATCAGTCTTACAGATTGCTTCGTCTTAGGCTCCGTAATCACATCCTGCCTTTCTGTCCGGTAGTAAGTCTTGGTAATGCTGATTTGATTTCTCTCAAAATCAATGTCCATTGGTGTAAGTGCCAACAACTCTCCAATTCTACATCCCGTCCAAAAAAGTATTTCAAAGATAAGATAGTATCTGCTTCCCGGCTCTATCGTCTGTATGAACTTTTGGTACTCATCTACTGTCCAGAAGTCCAAACTTCTGTTATCCGAACTTCCCATGCGCTTTACTTTTTTACAAGGATTTGTGTGTAAATCGTAAATTCGTGAAGCGTGCGTGAATAAGCTGGTTAGCTGATTTTGTATCATTCTCAGATAGGCTTCCGAAAATCCTTTCGTCTGCATTTCATTCTGCCATTGGATAATCTGCCCGGCACTTATCTCACTCATCATCTGATTACCGAAGTATGGAATAATGTGTTGCTCCATCATATACCGCTTGTTCTTCATGGTGCGTTCCTTCAACTCATTCTGCTTATCATCAAAATAAACTTCCATAAATTCACTTAGCTTCATATCCATACTTCTGCTGTTATTCAATTTCTTCTGTCGCTCATACTCAAGAGCTTCTCGCTTTGTCTCGAAACCTCTTTTTCTTCGCTTTTTCTTTTCGCCCTTGGCATTTGTTTCAAACCATTGGGCTGTCCATTTCTTCGTGTCTTTCTCCCTATACGCCATAATGACCTTCCTTTCCTTAATCTGCTACCAATTCATAGCCAAACATCTTAGTTGCCCAGAACGCTCTTGGAATTCGCCCAGGCATTGTGACATAGCCCTGACTATGCAATTCCTTGTTCATTGACTTAATAAGCTTGTATGCGTGAGATTTGGAGCAATTCAGTTCTTTTGCAACATCTTCCGCACTCATCATATATTGATAATTCGCCATATATTCGTCCTCCCTTCTTCATTTCTAATTTCGTTACATCTCTTGTATTTTATTCGTGTACGAATTTCGTAAATTTATATTAGCACCATATCTTTACTTTGTCAACACTTCGTAAAATTATTTTTACGGTTTTCGTAAATAATATTTTTTGTAATTTCCTCTTTTATGTTTTTCGTAAATATGCTAATATGGATATTGTAATTATGTTTTTCGTATTTTTTCTATGTATGAATATAGGAGGTTGCTCATGGGCGATGGAAAGAAATTAAAAGAACACATTGATAACAAAGGTACCAATGTACGTAAGATTGCTAAAGAAACCGGCATCAGTGCCACTACACTTTATACTATTATTCAAAAGGATACCAACATCAGATTTGACTTTGCGCTCCGTCTGGCAAATGCCTTGGAGATTGATGTAAATGAGATATGCTCCGCAAGTCCTTTCTCCGGAGCCATTACAGAAGAAGAAATCTACCCTACCCTTCCGGATGGTTTGAATGGTGCCTTGGACTCAAGCAGAATAAAAACCTACTTAAAATATTCTCTCTATCCTCTAATGCACCTATTTGGCAAAAACAGTATGCCGGATGTGGACAATCTACTTACTTCTTTTTATCAGTTGGATGATGAAGCCCGGAAAGAAGTTGTGGAAACGATACAGTTTAAGCTGCAATATCATAAGGATTCGGAAAGAGCAGAACAGGTAAAACAGATTAAGGGATGGTAATTGACATTTCTGCATATTTCCCTTATAATTAACATAGAATATAAATCAACGGTGGTTGATTTTGGGCTGGTCGAAAGACCCTGGTCCACCGAGCGGCGGGGAATTTCCCCGCCATTTTCATATTCAAAATTGCTACAAAAGGATGATTGTATGTCAGAAAAGATACTTAGCGTATTCATAGACGAGTCTGGGGACTTTGGTCCTTATGAAATCCATGCTCCCTACTACTTGGTTTCTATGATACTACATAATCAGAATATTGATATAACTGAGAATATAAAGGTCTTTGATGCTCATTTATCCAATCTAGGATACCAGCATCACGCTATCCATACAGGACCACTGATAAGACGTGAATCCGTATATTCTAATGATTTGGTTGAGGAAAGAAAGCGCCTATTCAATGCCTTGTTCAACTTTGCACGTAGACTTGATTTTCAGTATTCCTGCATCAAGGTAAAGAAAAGTGAATGCCCGGATGTCATAACAATGACTTCAAAAGTATCAAAAGCTCTGGCTGACGTACTGCGAAGCAATGAAGACTTTTGGAATAGCTTTGACAAAGTTATTATCTATTATGACAACGGACAAATTGAACTAACCAAAATTCTCACATCGGTATTCAGTACATATTGCTTCACTGTCTCTTATTTTATCCCGATTTTTACTTTTTTAGAGCCAAAATAGAGTCACTTGCATTTTTCACTCCCATCAATCAATATTGCCTGTTTTTGTTCTTACAATTCCGAAGTTTCATATGCCATTGAATTATTCATAACACACTCTAACTTCACATCGTGATTCGGCATAGTGAATTGAATAATAAATCCTTTATTACTATCATAATCATATTCCAATGGTTGCTCATCCAGAAAAAAGCTATAGTCTGTGTCTGTAGCAATAAAACTATAACAAAGTTTTACCTTTGCCCCCGCCGGGTATGTATCTTTTGCTCCTTCATAACACTCTTTTTCACCACAATAGTCTACAGCATATGACTCTCTAAAACATCTCAAAAAGATAAATACTGCCATTACCAAAAGAATTAATACCCCTAATACTGCGATTGTATTTTTAGAAAAAAAGACCTCTTTCATACAAAACCTTTCTATACATCAAAATCTAACTAATACAGCCAAAGAATATCTTCATTCATCTGCATCATAAGCCATATTTTTTCTTGTCCATCCGTTTTTTCTATGTATGGAGTCAAATAAAAAAATTGATTGCCTTCCAATGTCAAAGTCCCATCCGTATCAGCGTACCAAACAAAGTCGTAATGCTCATACTCTGTCTCACAATAGCCGGTTCCGTCTTCCGATAACTGCATAAGAAAATTCGGATAATATTCCGCCTCACCTGATTGCTGCTCAACCTTCACATATGCCAAATAAATATTGGCAAATTGCTCTTCTTTATCCTGCAGATTTGTAATCGGCTCAAAGCTTTCAATATCCGGCTCATATTCTTCTTCCTGCTCTACATCCGGATATATTGTTGCTTCTTCAAAAATACAGTCTACACATATTGCATCATCGCGGAATAACCACATATTTGACTCAATTTGTCCGAAATTGCATTCATAAAAGCTAAGTTCTGTGTCTTCATTACTCTCAAAATATCCACCGGATAATGAATCCGCAAGCCAGCAATTACGAAATTCGATGCTTCCTTTTGTCCCATAAATATTAAATGGTCCACCTGAACATTCCCTTATTGTACTGCTTTGCAAATAAATATCTCCACTTCCGTTTTCGGCAGTGAATCCATACATACCACAACCGTAAAGGTCCATTGCCGATAATTGGATATCCGAACTTTCCGAAAATGATAAAACACTTTCCATACAGGTTCCTTCATCCGTATGACCCATAGTTAACCCTGACAAAAGTATCTGATGGCAATTTTCAAAACCAAGTACTTCTCCATATCTTGTTTCTACCACAAACTCTGTGGGAATAGCACTTTCCAAATCCCCCATAATCGCCAGGTTGTCTACGTTCTGAATAATTACTTCTACTCCTCCGTCAAAACACTCTTCCAATTATACCGCATTTTACAGATAACGGATAAAAATAACTGCAGTAGAAATTGCAAGAACAATTACAGTTGCCGGAGCAGATACCTTGCAGTATTTTCCCCAGCCCACAGGATGACCGGCTTTTGCAGCCACAGAAGTTCCGACAACATTTGCACTTGCACCGAACGGAGTAAGGTTTCCGCCGAGGCATGAACCAATGAGAAGTGCAAACATAAAGATTTCACCGCCTGTTCCAAGTCCTGCAGCCATTTCCTGTGCAA
>JAZNEP010000020.1:0-1632 GCA_045588655.1 Lachnospiraceae bacterium
GATTTACAGATGATGTTCCATATGTTAGAATACAGAAAAGACAAAAGAAGACTCCTTGAATATACAAAAGAACATAGTGAATATTTTGAACATGTTGATTACGAGTCACTGCAGGCAATGGCAGTGTTATTGAACACCGAAAAGTTGTTTTTGCAGATGAATGAGCGGAAAGGAGCGGAAGGAAACATGTGCCAGGCATTGGAAGAGTATTATCAGGATGGCGTACAGGAAGGTATTGAAAAGGGTATCGAAAAAGGCATTGAACAAGGGAAGAAAAGCATCATATCAAACATGCTGAAAAAGGGACTGGATATAGAGATGATTGTTGAACTCTCCGGTCTGTCAGAGAATGAAGTACTCCAGCTTTCAACTATGTAAATTATAATCGTCCCCGGAACATTCCGGGGACGAATCATTTTCAAGGTTTTCTTATTTGTGCCTCAAACTTTCCCCTGCTCCACAACCACATCGGTGTATGAACATCAATCGACTTAAGCTCCGTACCCTTCAGTAACTCTGCCCAGCGCTCTGCAACGATCTGCTGGATATTCGCCAGATGCATCTCATCTTCTGAAATGACACCTAACCTTTGACTTGCCTGTATCACATGCGTATCGGGCGCAACCGTAAGATTTTCCCGATCAACGAACTGTACATCCGTGTATTGCTCCATCACATACAGCCAGTAATTGCAGATTTTATTGCCACCCAAGTACGGAAAATCTTTTTTGTTCTCGTTTATATAATCCTTTATCTTTTTCACCGAATAGGCATTGGCCGCAAACAAATTACGGATATCTCCATCCAGCTTCTCTTCAATGGTCTCGCATAGTTTCTTCCATATCAGCGGTTGCTTGTTCGGTTGTAGTACAACTTTATACTCAACCAGATACTTCCTCAGAAACTCTTCCGGCATCGCACATACTTCTCTACTATCAAAGACCCGCCTAGCCGCCTTATCTGCGTACATCCGGTTGGCACATTCCCACAAAACATAGGAATTCCTCTGATAATTCAGTGCCATCGGCAGAGTAAAATACATATAATTCTCTTTTGAACCCTTCTCCAGATGCGGATTCTCATCCTCCGGCATCTTCTCGCCACCCAAAAGCCCCTGCTTATATGCACAAACCAGATTATGTACATTTGTCAGGATTTCGTTCCTACTATTCATTCTGTCACCTTACGATTCATCATATCCGGTGTATAGTGAATCACGGTATCGTTTTTTCATCAAAAGCAATGGTTTGGGATTTCCGATTTTTCTCACTCTACACACTCAAACTTTGAAATCTTTTCCGCGAGCAGTCCGCAAAGCTCATTGATATCCCCTGTTTTCAAATCATTCTTCTGCAATAGCGTAACGCGTGTATCATAAACGAAAAGGATTATATCAGCTGTTTCAATGGCACATTCGAAACCATCATACGCCACAAATTCTGTATTACCGCTATCTGCCGAAACTGTCATTCCGTCTTCTGAAAAGGAAACCGTAAGCGCCGGTTCTGAGGGGATATTATCCTTCCTTGATAAAAGAATCTTTGCTGACTTATCAAACGGATTTTTCTTATGCTTCCGGCTACGCCATAACCCACCGATCCCAGCACCGACAGCAATCGCACCAACAATCAA
>JAZNEP010000021.1:0-79306 GCA_045588655.1 Lachnospiraceae bacterium
GATGAACTGGTTAGGGAGAATATGACTTCCAAAGATGAAATCTATTCTGAAGTTGAGATTAGAAAAGTACCTGCTTTCAAAATGGCAAGATATGTAATGATTTCACCCAATCCAGAATCAGATGTGCAAAATTATATGAAATATTGGGGCAAGATGAGTGGACTGGTTACAGCAGATCCAAACGCAAAATTGATTGGCTGGGATTTCCCTTTTGTGTCTCAGGAATTACATACCAGGTTTGGACTTCATGGATATGTTGCCGCATATGTTCTTCCGGAAGGATTTCAGACGAACTGCCCGGGCGTGGAATATGCTGAAAATAAAGAGGCAGAGTACGCAGTTATTACAGTAACAGAACCATTCATACAGCCTTTCGAGAGAATACCGACAGGATATAAATATATCATGGAATTCTTACAAGCTAATAATTTTAAAGATAAATTATGCGATGATATCATTAATTGTTTCGAGCATGAATATGAAAAAGATGGTGTAGGTTATATGGATATCTATGTGCATGTTGCCAGTGTTACTAAAGCTGATGCATATTCTACTTTTAATTAGTGGAGGATGAGCATGGAATTAGTGTTAGCAAAATCACAGGATGCAAGAGGTATACAAGAGGAAATGTAGTCCGTTGCGTTGAATTTTGCAACCTGACAAATCTTCGCAAGCTGGGAAATGTAATCATCTCAAATGGCTCCTATAATAGGCTTCAACAGGAGGAATAAAGTATGGAGTGGATAGCAGCAATGCAACAGGCAATTACTTATATGGAAGAACATCTTATGGAGGAAATAAACTATGAAGATGTAGCGAAGCATGTGCACACTTCGAGCTATGAGTTTCATAGAGCATTTAGCTTTCTTACAGGGATGACAGCCAATGCCTATATTCGTAACCGTAGGTTGTCTTTAGCAGGTAGAGAAATTGTAGAAACCGATGCAAAAATAACAGACATTGCGCTGAAATATGGTTATGAAACACCAGAGAGTTTTACCAAGGCATTTACAAGGTTTCATGGAATTGCGCCTAAATTTGCCAGAGAAGAATCTGCGAAGCTCTTACTTTTCAATCCACTTGTTATAAAAATAACTGTGGAAGGTGGTAAAAGTATGGATTACAGAATCGTACAAACAAAAGAACAAAAATTTATTGCAGTAGTAAGAAGTTTTCAAAATGAAATCATTAATGATGAGGAAAATCATGATATTCCTGATTTTTGGGGAGAGTGTAATGACAAAAATCTTATAGGGCCGATTTGCAATCTGCGGCCGGAAGGAAAGCGAGACTTGTATGGATTATGTTCTCCGACGAAGGAAGGCGCGGATACGTTTGAATATGGAATTGGTGTCTTGATTGATGAAGACACATCGGAGTTTGATTTCTCGGAAATGCAAAAAGCAGGATATAGCATCTGGGATGTGAAGCCGGGAACTTATGTTGTGTTTGACTGCATCGGTGAGGATGGTGATTGTATCGGTGACACTTGGGCCAAATTCTATAAAGAATTCTTACCACAAATGGGGTATGAATCAGAAGAAGAAACAGATTATGAGATATATTTTGAAAAAGGAAGAAGTGGTCTGTTCTGTGAACTGTGGATTCCGGTAAGAAGAAAATAATTTAAAACGATATGTGAACCTAAAAAAGAAGAGGTGATAAAACACCCCTTCTTTTTTTATTTTTGTGTTGACAAAACAAAAATACTGAGTTAATATGAATGCGGATTCAATGAATATGGATTCAACAAAAAACACCAGAGCTATACCAGGAGGACAAAATGAAAAACAAGAAATCAGAAAAAGTATTAATTATAGGTGGAGGTATCGCAGGGCTTTCAGCAGGTATTTATGCACTGCTTGCAGGTTTTGAGGCGGAAATTTATGAGAAAAATTCGATTCCGGGGGGAGAATGTATTGGATGGAACAGGAAAGGATATCATATCGATAACTGCATTCATTGGCTGACAGGTACAAAGAAGGGAACAGAACTCTATGATGTATGGAAAACGGTAGGTGCACTTTCCGACGATATGGAATATGCCCCTGTCAATTCTTTTTATACATCTACATACAAAGGACAAAGTGCAACTTTATGGAATGATTTGAATCGAACACAAGAAGAACTGATTGCATTATCTCCTGAGGATGAGGAAGAAATTAAAAAATTTATTCAATATGTGGAATATTCTAAGCAATGTCTTTTCCCGGCAAAGAAGCCTATGGAAATGTGGGGAGTCAAGGATTATATCAATATGGGTAAGTCCATGGTTGATTTTCCTAAAGTGATGAAGGAGTTTGGCTCTATATCACTTGAGGAATACAGTAAGAGATTTCAGCATCCTCTGCTTCAGCACATGATGTGTGACTATCTGCCAAAATCATATTGTACATATTCCTTTTTAGTATCTTATGCGACCATGGCAGACGGAAATGGCGGTATACCTATGGGTGCGTCACTTAAGATGTCTTTGCGCATGGAGAAAAAATTTAAAGACATGGGAGGGAAGATTTGCTATAATAAGGGGGTTAAAAAAATAGATATTGCAAAGAAGAAAGCAACAGGTATTGAATTGGAGGACGGTACTTTTATAGAAGCTGATTATGTAATACCTACGGTAGATACGCACTTGCTTTTCAATAAACTTCTTTCTAAGGAGTATATGCCGAAAGAGTTACAGGTTGCTTACGATACACCGGATGCATATCCGTCGACCAGTGGATTTCAGGTGGCATTTGCAGTGGATACTTCCTTTAATGAGGGGGAAACCATATTTATTGATATTGATCCACTTTGTGTCGGAAACAGAAGTTTTGAAAGAATGTATGTAAAATCATATGGTTATGATCCTGTTTTTGTTAAAGATGGAAGAACTGTGATTCAAACGTGCATTACGCAGACGGATGAAGATTATGAATTCTGGAAGTCTTTGTCTGACGAAGAGTATCAAGCAATCAAAGACAGACTCGTGGAAGAAGTAAAAAGTCGAATTGAAAGGGCATTTCCAAAATTGTGCGGAGATATGGAACTTTTGGATGCATGGACCCCGCTTACTTATGAACGTTATTGCAATGCGTATCATGGAAGTTATATGAGCTTTGTGACCACTCCTATGGGCAAACAGATTAAGATGAAAGGGCAACTGAAAGGAATTAAAAATCTGTATGTTGCCGGTCAGTGGACCAATTCTCCCGGCGGTCTTCCGGTTGCTGTAGCAAGTGGAAAATTTGCAGTGCAGAGAATTCTGAAAAAGCAAGGAAAAAGTACTGAGATATAGTATGAAAAGAGCAAAGAAAGGGCGACTATGACCAGAAAAGAGCAGAAGGAAGAAAGAAGAAAAGCAATTCTAATGACGGCATTGGATCTTTTTGTTAATCAGGGATACTATGAAACTAAAATTACGGATATTGCGGCCGCAGTACCCATGAGTACCGGATTAATGTTTCACTATTTTGAATCAAAGGAAGAACTTCTGCTTGAGTTGGTTAAGATGGGAGTTGCGGCGACACAGTTCGCCGATAAAATGCCGGAAATTCCACCAGAGATTTATTTTACAGAGTTTCTGAAAAGACTTTTTGAGTACGCTAAAAGTCAACCATGGGTTTTTAATATGTTTATTCTTATGGGACAGGCAAGACGTGTGGGTATGCCTGAGGAGGCAAGAACGGCAGCACTTTCAGTTAATACGATAGATGAATCAGCCAAGATAATTCGAAAAGGACAGGAGTCAGGAGTATTTCGTCAAGGAGATGCGAAGCTTCTTTCTGTGTGTTTTTGGGCAACAGTGCAGGGAATTATGGAAGAGATGGCAATGAATAAAGAAATGAAGGTTCCTGATCCGGAATGGATTATGGCAATTTTAAAGAAATATTGAGTAGTGCGTCAATTCTATTTCGCAGAAATTGAGGTGACAAGCGGAAAAAAATTTGGTCTAAATATTTGGATTGACAGGAATCAAATAATCGGCCAGTTTGGAGGTAAATTATGATTATAGTACCGTCAATAGAGAACATAGAAGAATATATAAAAGAGGATGAAGTGATTGATTTTAGCAATGAAATCATCACTCAGCTTGCGGACTCGCTATTTCAAAACGTAGACAGTGAGATTGAATATATCAAAGCAGCATATGAATTTGTAAGAGATAATATTTCACATTCGGCAGATGTTGATGAGGATATCCTCACTTGCACGGCTTCTGAAGTATTAAAAGCCGGACATGGAATTTGCTTTGCAAAGTCACATTTGTTAGCTGCTTTATTACGTTATAAATCGATTCCGACAGGATTTTGTTACCAGAAATTGATTTTAGATGACGAAACAGCTCCTATCTTGATATATCATGGACTTAATGGAGTATATATAAAAGAGCATAAAAAGTGGATACGGCTTGACGCAAGAGGAAACAAAGAAGGAATAGATGCCCGGTTTTCGATGGATAAAGAACAACTTGCTTTTGAGGTTCGGCCTGAAAAAGGAGAAAAAGATAGTTTTACGGTCTATCCTACCCCGGATATAAAGGTGTTAAAAAAATTTAGAGATAACAAGACAAGAAGCGAACTTTGGAATGATTTACCGACGGAGCTCTCATATGATGCATAATGACTTTACATATGCATATTTTTGGGGATTATTTTAGGAATGCTATGAATCGTAGCATGAATGTAAACTATGATTTCTTGCTCATTATAAGGGCTGATGCTAGGATTAGACAAATACATTGTGAGGAGGAGTTATTATGACATTAGGAGAGAGAATAAAAAATTTTCGCCATGAGGAAGGATTGTCGCAGGATGCTCTTGCAGACAAACTGAATGTATCAAGACAGTCAATTACAAAGTGGGAAAATAATAATGGAGTACCGGATATCGATAATCTGATTGCGCTTAGGAAATTGATGGGGATTTCGCTTGATGAACTGGTTATGGGAGAGAAGGGAGAGGGCGCGTCTGCGATAAAAAAACAGGCAACCAATCAAAGAAAGCAAAATAGCACACTTTGTTTACTTTCAGCAATGCTTTTTGGTTTAGCGTCTGTTCTTTGGATAATCTCCTGCGTATTAAATATCATAGAAGGGAATGATATTGCAGCAATTGCAAATGCACTATGCGTCGGTATACTTATGATTCCAATAAAGAAGAATTTGAAAAGATATTTTGAGATTAAAGAGCAATGAAGTGATGCATAGTCCGGCGAAAATAGGACTCGTTAAATTAAACGACACAGAAGTTGGCCTCATTGACAGCGAATTTGATTTCGCTTCGAGATAACGGCCATAGTTTTTAACTTTTTTAAATGGATACTTGACGTATATTATGAGTTGGTATATAATGAGCGAAAAGTTTTAGGAGATTTTTACGTGTTAAGTGTTATTGTAATGGAGAAAATTGCATAGTTCATATTGCAAGGGTGCTTTTTAGTTTGCGCTAGGAGTCTGCCCATTTGTTGGCAACGTGTGTTGTCAGCGTTTTCGCCTTACAATTGCTTAATATTGTGGTATTTATTCCATAGATGATATTAGCATGGCTGTACGGTCGTGCTATTTTTATACCTTTTTGGAGTATATGGGATAATTATATTTAGATTTATAGACCATAGTATCTTAATGCATTTAAGGTAGCTATGGTCTTTTTGCGTTGAGGGCGAAACAGTAACTTGGAGTGGAAGTACGATCCAAAAGATCGTTTATGGAAGGAGAGGTTATAAATGAATATAGATAGACAAATAGAATTTGATAAGGTAAAAGAGATATGGGCTGATTTGGCCACTACGGATTGGGCGAAGGAAAAGATAAAAGATACTTCACTGTGCTTTTCAGAAAATGAGCTCAGAAAGCTATTAAGTGACACAACAGATGCAAGGTTCTTGATTGAAAAACTGGGAAATCCGCCATTGCAGAATATTTCTGAAATAAAAGATATTTTGTTGATTGCGGAGAAGGGAGACTGCTTAAGCCCATATCAGTTGGAGCGGGTAGAAAAAGTTTTGGTTGCAATCAAACGACTGAAAGATTATTTAGAAAGAGGGAAAATGTATCAGAATTCCCTGGCTTATTATGATGAAAATTTGGATTCAATTTCAGAATTGCGAGAAGAAATATGCGATAAGATCAGAAACGGGTTTGTGGATGATTACGCATCAAAAGAATTGGGACAGATCCGAAGTCAGATTATCAAGTGCGAAGAACAGATGAAGCAAAAGGCAGAACAAATCATGCGTTCCAATAAGGAATGTATGTCAGATAATTATTGTACGTTTCGAAATGGACGTATATGCCTTCCGGTGAAAAAGGAATACAAACTTAAAATATCCGGTAGCGTCATTGATAAGTCTTCGACCGGTAGTACATTCTTTATCGAGCCGACTGCTGCTGCAAAATATTATGAAGAATTGCAATTGCTTAAAATAAGCGAAGAAAATGAAGTATATCGCATTTTGTATACTCTATCCGCATTTGTTTTAGCATCGGTACCTGTGTTGAACGAAAATTTGGCAATGATTGAAAAATTAGATTTTATTTTCTCCAAAGGTAAATTAAGCATTGACATGGATGCAACTGAGCCGACAATTAATACAGAGCGTAGAATCACACTAACCGGAGCAAGACACCCTTTGATGGATAAACAGGTAGCAGTGCCACTACAGTTTGAGATTGGCGAGAAGGTGCATGGTATTGTGATAACAGGTCCGAATACGGGTGGAAAAACCGTAGCAATTAAAACGGTTATGTTAAATTCCATTATGGCACAATGTGGCTTGCATGTTACATGTACACAGGCGGATATATGTATGAATAATGCCTACCTATGTGATATTGGAGATGGGCAGAATTTATCTGAAAATCTGTCGACATTTTCTGCACACATAACCAACGTGCTTGAAGTGTTGCGCGAAGCAAATAAGGATAGCTTTGTTGTTATGGATGAGTTGGGTTCCGGTACCGATCCGACAGAAGGGATGGGTATTGCAATTGCAATCTTAGAAGAACTCAGAAAAAGCGGCGCCATTTTCCTAGTGACAACCCATTATCCGGAAATAAAAGAATATGCAAACAAGACAGAAGATATCATTAATGCAAGAATGGCTTTTGACAAAGAAACATTAAGTCCAACCTATCAAATGGTGATAGGAGAGGCGGGTGAAAGCTGTGCATTTTATATTGCAGACAGGCTGGGAATGCCAAGCAATATGTTGAGTGTGGCCATTCGCGCCGCGTACGGCGAGGATGCGGTAAAGTCTTATTCGTTTCATAATTCGGAAAGGAATCTTGTGAAGAGAGGTATTGCAAAAATTTCTAAGGCAAAAACCGGAAAACAGAATGCAAAACTTACCTCGAAGTATAAGATTGGTGATAGTGTCATGGTTTATCCTGAGAAAAAGATAGGGATAGTGTGCGTACCAATGAACGAAAAAGGCGTATTAAGGGTTCAATTACCGAATAAAAAAATTTGGATTAACCACAAACGGGTAAAACTTCATGTGGCAGCAACAGAGCTTTATCCGGAAGATTACGATTTTTCCATTGTATTTGAAACAGTGGAAAATCGAAAGAAGCGACACGATATGCAAAGAAAATATACAGATGCTGTAATAGAGTCAGAAGAATAGAATATGGAGGGAAATGAAAATGAAACGTATGATTAAATCAATGGAAACTAAATATCTTCTTCCGTCACTTGAGTTAGTGGAAGAGGTTTTTGCAGAATCCGACAGTCCGGAAGAAGCAAAACTTGTACGACAATTAGTCGAAGAAATTCGAGCTAAAAAGTATTATGTACCTGAGTTGGAGCTGATTATGGTGGACGAGAAAGATGAAATAATGGGATATGCGATGTTTTCTCGTTTTCATATTGAAGGAAGGTATGAGGACGAATTACTTATACTCACACCGGTTGCGGTAAAAACAGAGTTGCAAAGGCAACATATTTCAAAGGATATGATAGAATATGGGTTTGAAGTTGCCAGGAAACGCGGATTTAAAGCAATTCTGGTTGAGGGAGATCCGAGCAATTATCGGAGTCGCGGTTTTGGGCCGAGTTATAAATTTGGAATAGAAGCCGCCCCGAGCGTAGGATTGCCACATCCGGATTGTCTGATGATAAAAGAACTGGAGCAAGGGGCACTGGATAGAATGAGCGGGCTCGTAGACTATTCATTTTATGAAGCGTTGCATGAGGAATAAGAAGGAAGGAGTGATTACAATGAGAAGTGACAATTATAGAAAATATTTTGAGGTTCCTTTTATGATGGGGCCAAACTGTTTAAGGTTGCTTGATGAGATTCTGGAAGAATATCCGTTACACTATACATCGGATAATCTCATTTTAGATTTGGGGTGTGGGACCGGTGTAACCAGTTTGTTTATTGCAAATGAAACCGGCGCAACGGTGTATGCAAATGATTTATGGATTTCCGAAGATGAAAACCGTAAGCGTTTTGCAAGTTGGAACATGCAAGGTAAATTGATTCCGGTGCAGGAAGATGCTACAAATTTACGGTTCGACAAAGAAATGTTTGATGCATTAATCAGCATTGATTCGTATCACTATTTCGCTGGGAAAGAGGGATTTTTCATAAATCATATTTTGCCTTGGATAAAGAGAGGGGGTATTGCCCTTATTGTAATTCCGGGTATCAAAAGCGAATATGACGGACAAAGTGAGCAACTGCTTGCAACGTGGGCTGGTGATGAATCATATATGTTTCAAAGTGTGGACTTTTGGAAACGGATTATCGGTGAGCACGAGGATATTGAGACGGTCAGAACCTGGGAAATGTCATCGTTTGATTTGCCTTGGCAGGAATGGTTTGATACGAAGCATGAATTTGCATTGAATGATAAATCTTTTTTTGAAAACATGATTAAGCCATATACCAATTTTGTTGGAATTATGGTTAAGAAAAAATAAATCAAGCTTCCACAAAAGTCATCTTTTTTCGGGAATACACATATATTTAGAGAAAACGAGAGAAAGCATGTGGAGTAAGTGACATGGAAATTTATGTTGTAAGACCGGGAGACAGTGTCAGCCGTGTCGCAGATTTTTATGGGATGGATATCCATCAACTTATTTATGATAATCAGCTAGCATATCCCTATGAGCTTGTCCCTGGACAGGCTCTTTTTATTGGAGTCGGGCAGCGTCAGCCACTGAAAACGATTGTCGTCAGTGGATATGCGTATCCGTTTATCAATCGCTGGGTGTTAGAGCAGACGCTACCATATTTGTCCGAATTGCCTATATTTTCTTATGGTTTCACGGTGGCGGGTGATTTGATACCACCACTGTGGGATGATACGTGGATGATAGCGCTGGCACAGCAAAACGGCGTGCAACCGATTCTGACAATGACTCCCTTTGGAGAGGATGGGCGCTTTAGTAATCAGCTGATTTCGGCTGTTGTCAATAATCAGTCAAGGGTGGATCGGTTGATACAGAATATGCTGCAGCTGATGCGTGATAAAGGATATCAAGGAGTAGATATTGACTTTGAATACATTTTGGCAAAGGACAGAGATGCGTTTACTGCCTTTGTGTGGCAGGTGGCGGAAGCTATGCGCGCCAACGGATATCATACGTCTGTTGCACTTGCACCGAAAACGTCGGCAGATCAGAAAGGAGTATTATACGAAGGAAAGGATTACCGGGCGCTTGGTGAGGCGGCGGACCACTTGCTTTTGATGACCTATGAGTGGGGGTATACCTATGGACCTCCTATGGCAGTGGCACCGATTAACCAAGTGCGTCGTGTTGTGGAATATGCGGTGACAGAAATTCCAAGAGAAAAGCTGGATCTTGGAATTCCGAATTACGGATATGACTGGACGCTTCCTTTTGAACGCGGTGTAAGTAGAGCAAGGACAATGGGAAATGTGGAAGCAGTGCAGCTTGCAATCAGTCAAGGATCGGAGATTCAATTTGATGAATTGGCGCAAAGTCCTTACTTTCGTTATTCAGATGATAGTACCGGACAGGAGCATGAGGTGTGGTTTGAAGATGTACGTAGTTTGCAGGCAAAATTTAATTTGTTGAAAGAGTATGATCTCAGGGGGTGTGGTTACTGGCAGATTATGCAGTGGTTTCGGGCGAATTGGTTACTTTTGCGGGAGAACTTTTTTGTACGGAAGTAATTTGGTTTGGAGAAAGCTACATTTTTTACTCAAAAAATCAAATAAACAGGATAGATATATGTTACCATACAGTTACGGTACCGTAATAAAAGGAGTGTTTGAGATGAGCGAAAATAAAATGGAAATATTGACAGTTGCATTGGCGTATCTGGAGGATAACTTAACTGAAAAAATTACCACAGATGACGTGGCAAAGGCGGCTTATTGCTCAAAGTCCACGCTCGAAAAACTGTTTCGATGTGTTAGCCATATGTCTGTGCACGATTATATGATTCGCAGACGTATGTCAAAGGCTGCAAAATTGCTGTTTTTTCATCGAGAACTTACTATTCTGGATGTCGCAGTTTTATATGGTTATAACAGCAATGAAGCTTTTACACGCGCATTTAAACAGGTATGGAACTGTACACCATCCGAATTTCGTTCTAACACACGTTATTCGGAGCTTTTTCCAAGGCTGTCATTCAGCCTTACAGAAGGAGTTGAAATCATGAAGAAAGTAGATATTTCTGAGTTATATGACTTATTGCGTGAACGAATTGGTTGTCATTATATTATTTGTGATATTAATGGTCTGATTCCGATTAACAATATTTCTCGTGCTGCAGGTGACCTTGCAATTATAGAATCATTAAATCGCATGAATGGCGTGGCTGGGGAAGAGGATGTGGTATTTCGCATCGGCGGAGATGAATTTGTTCTTTTGTCCAATTCCAAGGATGACACTTATATCCAAAATCTGGCGT
This sequence comes from Lachnospiraceae bacterium, assembly GCA_045588655.1. Lineage (GTDB taxonomy): Bacteria > Bacillota > Clostridia > Lachnospirales > Lachnospiraceae > SVFI01. The sequence continues at coordinate 10,882 of JAZNEP010000021.1, forward strand.
CCCGGATTGAAGATAAAAACAATGAACCAATCATCTATGAGGGGCAGGAAATTCCATTGTCACTTTATATTTTAACATCAACTCTAGGTAAGAGGGTTCATGTGGAAGACTGCGAAATGCTATCGGAGTTTCAAGTTGTTATAAATGAATTTAAACAAACCATTAAGGGGCATTCTCACTAACAATATGGCTCACTTTTTACTATAAAAAAGCATGAGGTATATTTCCGGAAAGATTGGTGATAGGGTATATATATAAGTTTTATAGAAAAAAGAGAGGAAAAGAGTAGAATGGATTATAGTTATAAAATAGTGTCGCAAGATGACATCGAGTCATTAGCAGATGCGATGATGAGAGCATATTCGGAAGAACCTTGGAACGAGACCTGGTCGAAGGAAAGAGCGATTCGGAGAGTGAGTTCTATTGTGAACAATTATGAAGCATTTGGATTAGCAGCCACTTATGAGAATGAGATGATTGGTGGAGTTCTTGGGTTTGTTGATCCGTATGCTGAGGAAGACTTTTTCTTTGTGTCAGAGTTATTTGTTGTACCGGAATGGAAAAGGAAAGGTGTGGGAAAATATCTATTGTCAAATTTGGAGAAACACCTGAAAGAAAAAGAGATATATACATTGGAACTAATATGTATTGCAGAAAATATACCATTTTACAATAAAGCCGGATTGACGATAGGCGAGGTTTCTGTAATGGGAAAGGGAATCGAAAGATAAACTTTAAAAATTTATGAGGTATGCAGGAAAAAGAAAAGAGCTGTCTGACAGCTCTTTTCTTTTTAGTCTTCAATTAATCTTAAGCCGGCGGTATCTGTAACAGGGAGCGAAAAGCAGATTGCCTTTGCTTTGCTGTTTGGACCGGCCTCTGTGGTGACGGCTTTCATGATGTCATTTTTTTGTTCGGTTTTGGTTACGATATAAATGACTTCCTTTTCGGCTGCAAGTGACATGTGCATGAATTTTTCTGCCATTTCCATTCCGGTTCCTTTTGCGTGAAGTACCGTTCCGCCGTAAGCACCTGCACCTCTGGCTGCATCCATAATAAGTTCTGTATAGCCTTGTTCTGCAATGACAACAATCAGTTCGTGGTTTGTATTTTTCAAGGTGGTTTCCTCCTCTTTCTGATAATTTTCACTTTCAATCAAAAACTGCAACGTTTTTTTACCACTGATACTGGAAAGCGGAATGATAAAGGAGATTCCGCCGCCCGGTGCATCGATTTTAAGTTTTTTCTCAAGATCTCGTTTGGTCTGCTTCCAGGTATGCTCTTCGACAACAGAGAAGGCAACCGCCTTTTCTGCTCGATCGAGACCAAGGTAGTCAAGAACCTCACTGGTAGCAGTTCCGGAACCGAGAAACCAGAACATGACATTTAAGTTGTTCTCCTGAAACAATTCATAATATTTTTTGGTGGTTGTACGATCAATAATCGTGGTCATTAAATAAATATTTCCCATAAAACCCTCGCTTTATAATTCGATAATATCGTTGTCATCGTAGGTATCAAGTGAAATCTCAACGTATTCTTCAGCAACGTCATGATGAAGTTTGCTTTCTTTAAGTTTAAAGATGAGTCCCATGATCTGAATTGTGATCAGAGGAGTCATAGCTACCATGGAGACAATACCAAATGCATCCGTAATGATATTTCCACCCAAAGCGGTACATGCGCCCATGGCAAATGGAAGTAGGAACGTTGCAGTCATCGGACCGGATGCAACGCCACCGGAGTCAAAGGCGATTGCGGTGAAAAGTTTTGGGACAAAGAAGGTTAAAATCAAGGCAATAAAATAACCGGGAACCAAAAACCACAGTATCGAAATTCCGGTAAGTACCCGAATCATGGCAAGCCCCACAGAAGCGGAAACACCAATGGATAAGCTCAGTCCCATCGCTTTTGCAGAAATGGCTCCGGAAGTCATTTCCTCAACCTGTCTGGTAAGGACGAATACCGCCGGTTCGGCGAGTACGATAAAGTAGCCGATTACCATACCAATTGGAACAATAATCCACGCGTACGAAAGCTCAGCGATTGTCTGACCGAGGTAATTCCCGGCCGGCATAAATCCGACATTGACACCGGTCAGAAATAGGACGAGCCCGATGTAAGTATAAAATAGACCGATGATAATTCGAATCAGCGATCTTTTGCTTATATCACGGGCTATGCACTGGAAGAGACCAAAGAAAACAACAATTGGTAAGAGAGAAACAGCCATTTCTTTTACGTAATGCGGAAATTCTACAGCGAACAATTGCCACAAATCTACGGTGTTGTCAATGATTGGAATGGATTCCGAAACCTGCTCGGTAGAATCCGGTTTATAAATGAGTCCAAGGATTAGAACTGCTAAGATAGGCCCGATGGAGCACATGGAGACAAGACCGAAGGAATCTTCTTCTGCGTGGCGGTCACTTCGTATGGCTGCAATACCGATACCGAACGACATGATAAAAGGAACTGTCATTGGTCCGGTTGTCACACCGCCGGAGTCAAATGAAATCGAAAGGAAATCCGGCGAAGCAAGAAAAGCCAACGTAAACACAATGGCATAGAAACCAAGAAGCAGATACGAAAGCGGAATTCCGAGTAACATACGAAGAATTGCAAATACAAGGAAAAGGGCAACGCCCCCTGCTACTGCGAAAATCAGAATACGATTTGGAATCGAGGGAACCTGCTGTGCCAGAACCTGAAGATCCGGCTCAGATATGGTGATGATAAATCCCATAATAAATGTAATCACTACGACGATAAAAATGTTTTTGGATCGTGTAATAATGGAACCGACGCGTTCGCCAATTTGGTTCATGGACATATCGACACCAACATTAAACAGTAACATTCCGATAATAAGCAAAACGGCTCCGATGAGGAATGTCATCAATATGCTTGGTGGAATCGGAGCGATAGAAAAACAAAGAAGAAGTACAATCGCCAGAATCGGAAGGACTGCTTTAAGTGTCTCAGACAATTTTTCTTTGAAGACGGAAGGAATTGTAAACAATATAAAACCTCTTTCTATAAGTATTTCTATAAGTATAGTAAATATCGTATATTTATGAACACGAAGCCATTATAACATATTTATGGGTTCTGTTAAAAATATTTTTAAAAATAAGGTACAGATAGCGAGAAATACAACATGAATTGGTTGTGCAAAAGGTGAGAGAATAGTATAATTGTACTATCAATGCAAGGATGTATGAGGTGAAATGCGTGATAAAAAGAAAACGAAGCAGAGAATTGATTGAGTATTTGGTTACATTGATATTGACACTGGTATTGATGGTAGTAATTGTTGTGTATACTTTTGGTTCTTTTTATACGCTGGCTAAGGAAGATGCACTTACCATGGGAGAGGCTACGATAAAAGAACGTTCGGAAAGTCTCCAGAATTTTTTACTCAGAGGATATGAGACGCTGGAAGTTACGATAGAAAGTGTCGAGTATATGCTGGCACAAGGAGTTCCGGCGAAGGAGATTGAAGTATATCTGACAATGCAATCTGATAATTATGCAGAGCGCGTCAACGAAAATTTTACAGGAATCTATGGTTTGATAAAGGATGAATATGTAGATGGATTGGGATGGGTTCCGGATGAAGGCTACGTTCCGCAGGAGCGAATCTGGTATACGATGGCGCTGGAAAATAAGGGAAACGGAGTGACATTGATTCCGCCTTATCTGGATGCACAAACAGGTGATATTATCATTTCCGTCAGCAAAGTGCTTTCAGATGGTGAAAGTGTATTGGCGTTGGACATTACATTAAATGAAGTTCAGTTGTTAGCTGAAAATACGCATCTAAATGGTAATGGATACGGATTTGTGATGAATCAAGAAGGACTGATTGTAGCACATTCGGACAAGGCATTAAGAGGAGTCAACTATCTGACAGATGAGACATACATAGATACGGATATGCAAAAAATAGCGCAGGCGGTCCTGAATGAAGATAGAAATGCGCTTAGTATGAAGATTGACGGTAAGGATTGTCAGGTTTTTAAGAGCCAGGTGCGAGGAGACTGGTATGTGGTGATGATTGTAGAATCACGGGATATGTTCTTACGCGTCAGGAGAAACCTATACCGTAATTTGGCGATTTCAGGATTTGTTTTTATCTTGGTGATGTATTTTTGTACGGCGACATATCGTCACAGAGTGAAAGCGGCAAAGTATGCGGAAGAATTGCAGGAAGCAAAAGAGGAGGCTGTGCAGGCCAATGAGGCAAAAAGTTTGTTTTTGGCAAACATGAGTCACGAAATTCGTACACCTATGAATTCCATTATCGGAATGAGCGAGATTATGCTTAGAAACGATTTGGATGAGGAAATGTCTGAAAACATTATGCAGATTTATAATTCAGGTAAGGGGTTACTTGAATTAATTAACGATATACTCGATATTTCCAAGATTGAGGCCGGAAAGTATGAAATCATAGAGGATGAGTATGAAATGGCTTCTACCATCATGGATGTCATTGTGATGATGAATACGAAATTGACCGGAGATGAAGTGGCTTTAAACTATGAGATTGGAGACAATGTTCCAAGCATTCTATGCGGCGATTTACTGAGGGTAAAGCAGATTTTGTTTAACATTATCGGGAATGCGATAAAGTTTACCAAGCAAGGCTTTATTAAGTTAACGGTAGAAGGTGAAACGCTGGAAGAGGAAAAAGTAAAGCTGATATTTAAAGTACAGGATACGGGAATTGGTATTAAGCCAAAAGACATGGAAAAGCTGTTCGGGACTTTCACGCAAGTGGATATTAAGCGAAACCGTTCCGTACAGGGAACCGGCCTGGGGCTGGCCATCACTAAAAATTTATGCGAGATGATGGGAGGTTCCATTCAAGTAGAAAGTGAGTATGGACAAGGTTCTACATTCACTATGACCATTGTGCAGAAAATTATCGATGCAAAACCGGTGCAAATGGTGGATCTTGAAAAGGGCATGAGTGATGAAATCAAAAAAGTATTTAAGCCTACGCTGATTCGGAGTGCAATCGGTAAAAAAGTATTGGTGGTAGATGATAATATAGTGAACTTGACCATTGCACAAAAACTTTTGGAGCCATACCGGTTGAGTGTAGATATTGCGACCGGTGGAAAAGAGGCCTTGCGCAAAGTGAATGAGAATGAATATGAACTCATTTTTATGGATCACATGATGCCGGAGATGGATGGCGTGGAAACGCTTGTTGAAATACGAAAAACAGAGATTGCGTATTGCAAGACGGTTCCGGTTGTTGTTCTTACGGCGAATGCAATTTATGGTGCAAGAGAAGAACTTATGGGTTCCGGATTCAGCGATTATGTGGCAAAACCAATCGATGTAAAGCAGTTAGAAGAAGTTCTTTATAAATATTTGTGCGATCCTTCAAAGGAAATGGCCATGCAAGAAGCTGTACCCGAAGATGACCGGATAGATGTGGAGCCGGAAATCGAACATACAGTAGCGATGCAGGAAACGCATTCGGTTGTGGCTATTGAACTGGAAGGATTTGACACGGAAACTGCGATGACGCATTTGGACAAAGATTCGTATTGCAGTATATTAAAGATTTTTTATACAGATTTACCAATTACACTGGAGCGTGTAGTGAGAGAAAAAGAAATCGGTGATTGGGAAAAGTTTACCATTGATGTACATGCACTAAAATCATCCGGTGCCAGTGTCGGTGCGATGTCTCTATCTAATCAGGCCAGACAACTGGAAGCGGCCGGCAAAGAACAAGATGTTGCATACATAGAGGAGCATTTTACCACGTTCACAGAGTGCTGCCGGGAGACGATTCAAGTGTTGGAAGCTTTTTTCGGTGAAGATCCTAAGACGGAGGTTGCGACAGAGCTGAGTGCGCTTGATTCGCAATGGATACAGGACATACGCGTGGCATGTGAGCAAATGGATTCCTCGAAAGCGGAAGAGTTGCTTGAGGAGCTAAGCGGAAAATCCTTTTCAAACGAAGAGAGCGTGCTGATTCAAAAGATTAGAAACCATGTGGAACAGTTTGATTATGACGAAGTGGTCACATTATTACAGGGAGAAAAATAGTGGAAAATAAGAAACGAATACTGGTAGTAGATGATTCTGCAACAAACTTAAAAGTCGTAGAAAGTGTCCTGAAAGATCATTACAAATTAACGTTGGTAAAATCAGGAATGCAGGCACTTAAGTATCTGGAGAACAATTCGGTGGATTTGATATTACTTGATTTGATGATGCCTGAATTAGATGGATTTGAGACGTATGAAAGAATAATGGAATTACCGCATAACAATGACGTTTCCGTTGTTTTCTTGACGGCAGATACGGATGTGCAAAGAGAAATCAAAGGACTTGAAATGGGTGCGGTTGATTTTATACGAAAACCGTTTGTACCTGCGGTTATGTTGAATCGAATTGATCGTATTTTGCGGCTGGATGAATTAAATAAAAAATTGGAAGAAAAGGTGCTGGAGAAAACCAATCAGATTGAGCAGCTTTCATTTGAGAGTATTGCCACGATTGCGAGTATGATTGAAGCCAAAGACAGCTATACACGCGGACACTCTGTGCGGGTTGCGGAATATAGTGCCATGTTAGCAAGGGCACTGGGATGGGCGGATGAAGAAGTGCAAAATCTCAAGTATATTGCGCTGTTGCACGATATTGGTAAAGTTGCTATTCCGGATCATGTCCTCAATAAACCGGGTAAATTGACAGAAGCGGAATATAACATTGTCAAGTCACATACGACCATTGGAAGCGAAATTTTAAAAGATATAGAAACCATTATCGATGTGGATGCCGGGGCAAAATATCATCATGAGAGATATGACGGAAAGGGATATCCGTGTGGCCTGTCAGGTGACCAAATTCCACCGATTGCCCGTATTATTGCGATAGCGGATGCATTTGACGCAATGAGCAGCAAGAGGATATATCGAGACAGTATGCCACCAAACGTAGTGCGCAGAGAGCTTATAGATGGACGAGGAACGCAGTTTGCGCCTGAGTATTTGGATGAATTTGTAAAGCTGTATGATGCTGGGAAATTGGTTATAGAAAAGACAGAAATAGTGAATACAAAGACATTGACGGGAGAAAGTTCCCAACTGATTAACCAGATTATGAGGAGCATTGAAGAAGAGGCGCAGAAAACAGAGGCGCCGGATTATCTGACCGGTCTACTTAATCGCAGAAGTGCGGAAGACAGAATCGTGCATGTGATGAAAGAGGCTCCGGGATGTTTGGCTTTTGTCGATTTGGATAATCTCAAGCGTACGAACGATACGATGGGACATCTGGCAGGAGATTATGCCCTGATGACAGTAGGTGAAGTTCTCTCGTTGTTTCAGCAGAATGCAATTATTGCGCGTCTGGGTGGAGATGAATTTTTATATTATATGTCCGGTGTTGACAAAAAAGAGGCATCGGAAAGAATTGAAGCGATACAGAAGGCATTTATGGAGCGCAAAGAAAAAAACATATATCTTTCTGCTTCATCTCTTTCCGTAGGATTATGTATGACAGAACCGGGAGATTTGTTTGCGGATATTTTAAAACATGCAGACAAAGCGCTTTATCAGGTGAAACGAAGCGGAAAGTGCGGATATCGTTTCTATATGACAGAGGCGCAGGATGTAAAACATAAAACTTCAGTGGATTTGGAGCGGCTGGTGATGAATTTGAAACAGCAGGAGTCCAAGAGTGGAGCCTTAAAAGTGGAGTATCGTGAATTTGCTAAAATCTATGATTTTGTGTTGCAGTTAAAGAAACGATATGAGTACAAAATGCAGATGATTATGCTGACGCTTAATTCAAAGGAAAAGGAGACGCTCAGTATCGACGAAAAAGAATATGCAATGACCTGTATGGAGAAGACGATTCAGTCTGTACTTCGCACGGTAGATGTAAGCACGAGGTTTGGAGGAGAACAGTTCCTTGTCATTCTTATGAATGTAAAGCAAGAGGAGACTGAGCAAATTGTGAAGCGTATTTTTGAACAATTTTTCAAGTCCTATAATCGGAAACTGATTGAGGTCGACTACGACATAGCCAATCTTGAAGAATAACAGCACGGGGGAAAAACTATGGCAAATTCGCAGAAGCGATTATTAAATAAAAAAGTATTAAAAACAATTTGGCTTGTTTATGCGCTTTGCAGTATGGCCTTTGTTTTATACTTGTTGAATCATTTAATGGGCAGTGGGATAGATAATGCAGCTGAAAAAATCACGTTAAATCAAAATTGGGATATTGTCATAAATGATGATGTCTATGAAAATGTGAGTTTGGATTCTCTGCGATTTAAGACGGTTGGTAAGGAAGATCGTATTGTGATGGAAACCATGCTTCCGGCGAATTTTGGGGATATAAAAGAGCCGGCCCTTTGTATTCCGATATGTCAATCCGTAATCAGTGTATATGTAGGAGAGGAACTGATCTATGAATATGGGTATGACCGTGAAAGAGAGAACAAAACGGTAGGAAAAGGACTTCAGCTGATTGATTTTCAAAAGGAATATCAGGGAGAAAAACTAAAAATAGAGATGCGAGTAACGGAAAATAATGCATTTTCCAAGTTTGAATCCTTGTGGTTATGTGATTGGAGAGATTCCTATCGTTTGATAATTGAAGAAAATCGTCTCTCACTTTTTGCCGGTGTGTTTTTGGTCATGTTTGGTATTGTTGTCACCATTTTATTAATTTTTGCAGTGACGTCCGAACCAAGATATATTGACTTGCTCTTGATTTCTATTTTTTCCATTTGTATGGGAGTTTGGACGTTGGCGGAAGGAAATATTATGGGATTGTTTTCTATACCGCCATATACTGTTTCGCTGATTGGAAATATGCCATTGCTTTTAGCACCGCTTCCGATTCTTGGTTATATGTATAGCTACATAAAACCATTAAATAGTAGGATATTTAAGCTAGTTTATAGATGTTTGTTTTTGGTTCAGTTTTTATTTTCAATCGGAGCCATTGTAGTACATTCTTTGGATATCGTACATAGCACGGAGTTGCTTGTTTATCTGTATTATTTCTTCCTGTTACATATGTTATTCTTTTTGTATGTACGGTACAAGAATATACAAAAAACGAAAAAAGGAAGGATGCCGTATCATTTTGGAAGTGTAATTGTTGTTGGGTGCATGATGTATGATGTGGTTGCCTTTTTGTGTAATCGCTACAGGTGCTATAAGTTTTTGGAGCTGAAGGGAGTATCTTCTCTGGGAGTCATTGCTGCTATTGCGATTCTGCTAGTGGATTTATTCCAGGATGTGACAATGAAAAAGATGGAGGAGCAGGAAAAAGAACTTTTAATAAAGCGCGCATATACAGATGATTTAACGCAGTTACATAATCGAAGATTTTGTTCAGAGTATATGGAGAAACTTCAAGAAGAGAGTGGTAAATATGCGATTCTTTCTCTGGATATTAATAATTTAAAGCAGACCAACGATGCATATGGACATGCGAGCGGAGATGTACTGATCAAAAGTGCTGCAAAAGTCATATCGGATGTATTTGATAAGGCAGGAGTTGTAGGCAGAATGGGAGGCGATGAGTTTATTGTGATTCTCCCGACAAGTGAACGAGGAAAAGTAGATGGGTTGCTGTCTTCATTGAAAAAGAACATTGAAAATGTGAATTTAAATCTACAGGATTTAAATTTGTCCATAGCATATGGATATGCAACGTGTGATGAGATTGAGAAAAACAGTGTTGAAAGAGTATATCATCTGGCAGATAATCGAATGTATCAACATAAGAAAAGCATGAAGAAATGAGTGTATAAGGCGTGAAGCTGTAACAAGAAAAAGGAGACAGAAATGGAAAAAAGAGCAGTGAGGGACGATGATATTTCCTTTTATATCAGAGACAGAGAGTTTATAGCCAATACTTATGTATTAAGATGTTTTTCAGTGACCATGCTAATTTATACCATCACTTTTTTATTGGATCTTGTAGGGATTTTTGTAGTAGACATACAAATAATGGAATGGGGATATTTCCCTACTGTGGTAATTTATTTGGCGGTATATATCGCTTCAAAAAAGATTTCTTTATCCAGTGAGAAAGCGAAATATTTTATATTGTTTAGTGTGGTACTGGTATTCACAATCATGGGAGTGGCAGTAACTTATCATACGGTTTTAGTGTCTGTGTTGCCATTTTTATATGCTACTCTATATTCTTCAAAACGTGTGATGCGATATGTCTATGTTTTGACCGTGATGAGTACGATAGCCATTGTGTACGGTGGTTTCTATTTTGGGCTATGTGATGCCAATATGGTATTGTTGACCCGTGGTAGGATGGCGGAATATATTTCCAATGGAGTCTTTACGCTGACAGAGGTGAACAGTAATCCGGCGGTGTCACTTATGCTGTTTTTTGTTCTACCGCGCTGTTTGATTTTTATCGCGGTTCAATTGGTGTGTAGCAGCATATTTTCAATTGTTAGTGGAAGTATTGAGAAGGCGAAATTGACGGATGAGTTAGAGAAGGCTAAGGAAGCGGCAGAAAGTGCAAACATAGCAAAGTCGCAATTTTTGGCAAGAATGTCGCATGAAATCAGAACGCCAATTAATGGTGTGCTTGGTTTAAATGAGATGATTCTTCGTGAAAGCTCAGAATTAGAGATAAAGAAATATGCGCACGATATCAAAACGTCGGCCCACACACTTTTAAATATCATAAATGAGATATTGGATTCTTCCAAAATTGAGTCCGGTAAAATGGAAATTGTAAATGGGGAGTATCAAATGAGTCATATGCTCCATGACTTGTACAATATGATAAATATACGTGCAAAGGATAAGCAACTCGATTTGATATTCGATATAGATACACAGATACCTGATGTATACTATGGGGATGATAAACGTATTGAGCAGGTATTGATAAATCTGCTTACCAATGCAGTAAAATATACCGAAAAGGGCACGGTGACGCTCAGCGTCAGTGGAGAAGTGGATGATGGATATGCTATTTTGCATTATTCCGTAAAAGATACCGGGATTGGTATAAAACCGGAGGATATAGAGCGGATTTACGATATATTTGAGAGGGTAGATGAAGAAAGAAACAGATATATTGAAGGAACCGGTCTGGGGATGAATATTGTACAGCAGCTTTTGTGGCTCATGGGAAGTGAGCTGAGCGTTCACAGTATTTATGGAGAGGGAAGTGAGTTTTCCTTTGATTTGGTACAGAGAGTGATAAGTGATGAAACGCTAGGAGAATTGAAAGAACGTATTTTGCCGGAGGCAGAGGGAGGTAGGTATACAGCTCCAAGAGCGAGAGTACTGGTGGTAGATGACAATCCAATGAATATTAAGGTGTTCAAAGGGTTAGTGAAAAAAACCGGCATGCAGGTATCCGGTGTGTTAAGTGGATTAGAATGTCTGCGTATACTTGAGCAGGAAAAATTCGATTTGATTTTTTTAGATCACATGATGCCGGATATGGATGGAATTGAAACACTTCATGTGATGCGGGAGAAAGAATTGGACAGAGATGTTCCAGTGATTATGTTTACGGCAAATGCATTTGTCGAAGATGAAAAGATGTATTTAGGTGAGGGATTTACAGATTTTATTACAAAGCCTGTAATTCCGGAAAGATTAGATGAAATGCTGCTACGCTATTTGCCACCGGATTTGGTGAATAAAAATATGAGTGTGGATACAGAAGGAGACGGAGTATGAATTTTACAGGAATGACAGAGTATTTGGATTCCCTTTTAGAACGAGGGATTCCTTCTTTTGATTGCATTGTGTTTGAAGATCATAAGCAGGTCTATCGGCATAAAAATGGAACAACAGACGAAAAATATAGCAAAGAGATACAGGGCGATGAGTTGTATTTAATGTTTTCTATGACAAAAGTGCAGACGATGACAGCATTAATGCAGTTGGTTGAAAAAGGGAAGATATCGTTGGAGGATGAGGTTGGAAAATATCTGCCGGCGTATCACAACCTTATGGTAGAAAAGGACGGTAAGGCGGAGCCTTTGATGACACCAATGAAAATCAAGCATTTGGTGTCGATGCAATCAGGACTGGATTATGATTTGGAGCGACCGGGAATTTGTCGCGTATTAAAAGAAAAAGGTCAGGCAGCTACAACGAGAGAGTTGGTAGATGCTTTTGTGGAAACACCGTTAAAATTTGTTCCGGGAGAGCGTTTTTTTTATAGCCTGAGTCATGATGTGGTAGCAGCGGTGATAGAAGTGGTGTCGGGTATGAGCTTTGGCGAGTATCTGAAGAAAAATATATGGGAGCCGCTGCATATGGAACGCACGTTTTTTGCAAAACCGATGAATGAGGTAGAAAAGCTTGCGACGCAGTTTTTGTGTGATGATCAAGGAAAAATTGCGCCAATGGAACCTTCATGTATTTATCAGCTTTCAGAGAGTTATCAGAGTGGTGGAGCCGGACTGATCAGCTCTGCAGAAGACTACGCCCGATTTGCGGATACACTGGCTTGTGGTGGAGTCAGCAAAGATGGGGTACGAATCATAGATGCGCAGTCGATAGAACGAATGAAAGAGAATCTGTTGTGTGAGGCCGGTATCGAAGATATTGCCCGGGATATGGGGCGTAAGGGATACGGATATGGATGCGGTGTGCAGGTACTTATGCATCCGGAAATGATACAGGCAAAGGCACCGGCCGGAGTATTTGGCTGGGACGGAGCAGCAGGAAGTTGCATTATTATGGATACGAAAACCAAGGTATCCTTGGTCTACATACAGCATGTGCGTAATTGCGGTATGGCTTATGATGAGATACACCATAGGCTGAGAGATTTTATGTATGAATAATTTGGGTGTAAAAAGGGAGAAGCAAAGTGAAAAAGGAACCGGTAATTGTTAAGATGGAAGATGGAAGTCAGATATGGCAAAATCGATTTGATCGATTTGAGGCGAAAGTATATCTTCCAAAATGTGAACTTCTTACGGAGGTAATTAATTATGGATTTATGACTCCATATTTGTTGATATTTGAGGAAAAAAAACATACGTTTGCAGAGGCAAAGCGTTTTGCCGATGAAAGTGGCTTGTCAGCGATTGCTGCTGGATATGGTGGAAGTGTGGTATTTATTTTCCCGACCAATGATGGTGGATGGGAAAATGCACCGGAGGATTTGTTTTCGGCGGTCATAGAAGAGACAAGAATCAGTCAGTACTATAAAGATGGAATAGCCCAAATGCGCAATCGTTTTACCGGAGAATGGGGAGAGGTATATATTCGAGGTGCAGTGCATCGTAGCTATTTGTATGGATTTGGGACTTCGGCAGATTATATTGCAAAAAATTGCCTTAAGACAATCGAAGGAGAAGGACTGTATGGTCACGGAGATATCACACCGGTGGTGTGTATATTACAAAATCTAAGTGTGTCGCCGAATCCGCAAAGAAGAGATATTCCGGTGATTTCTATAGGAAATAGCAAAGAGATGAATGAAGTGTTGCAGGCAAATTTGGACGATGTTCTCATAAAAGATGTAGCAGAGTATGAAGATGATTTCAAAACATTTATAAAAAAATATTGTCGTATGGTCGGAACGTTGGAGATAGAGACGGATCCAAGGGAGATAGGGATGATAGTGGAGCCGGATTATTGTGTGGTTCCGGTATCACCGGATAATTGTGGTGATGATAAAGACAGAAAAGAGCATAACATTGGTTTTGTGGCGTACTACAACCGTGGAAGAATGGAAAAAGAAGAGAAAGTGCCGCTTGTCATGTGCTTCCATGGTGGTGGAGATTCGGCAATGTGTATGGTCGCATTGTCCGAATGGTTTCAGGTGGCTGCAAAAGGTGATTTTTTGTTAGTTAGTGTAGAAAATCATATGAATAGCACCGCTACTGAGGCGATGGCAGTAATTGAGTATTTAAAAGAAAAGTACCCGGTTGATACAGAGCGAATTTATTCGACCGGTTTTTCTATGGGCGGTTGTAAAACTTGGGATATATTTCAAGAATATCCGCAAGTGTTTGCGGCGGTAGCACCGATGGATGCGACATTTGAGGTAGGGCAAAATGTTTATGGGAAACCGGTGGAGGTGATAAACCAAAATGTGATTCTACCTGTATTTTATGTAGGAGGAGAAGAAACGCCGCTTCCGGAATTACCATTCCAGGAAGCACGGTGTATGAATCGTATGGCCTATGTGCTGAAAGTAAATAAAGCCCAAAATCCATATGCGGTAACATACGAGGAAAAAGAACATTGGACCAATCCGATTTGGGGAGTCGATGGAGATGTCATTTGTAAATCGGAAGATAAGAAAACAGGAAGTGTGCTTACCATGCATCTGTTTGAAAGTGAAAATGGATGTTGTTATAGCATTTTTGCAAGTGCCAGCAAACAGAAACATGAGATGCGACATTTAAACGGTGAAAATGCATGGAAATTCCTCCGTCAATTTCGTCGTCTGCCAAATGGTGAGATATCAGGTGGAAAGATGGATGAAGTGGTCCGTCTGTATGAGAGATAAAACATAATTCATGTAAATGGAGAGGAGAAACGATATGAGAAAGCGTATTTTTCAGTGGGTGGCAGTGTTTATGGTCACTATACTATGTGTGATGCCTGCATCAACGATAAACGGAGCTGTGATTACAGAAGAAGCCCAGGTAGCAGAAGCTGTCCAGTCAGAGAAACTCCTCATTACGCCGACACAGCAAGATATCCAAGTGATTCCGGACAAGTATAACACCGGTTGTAAAGGAGATTTAACGGTTCCGGAAACGATCGTGGATGACAAAGGAAAAACCACGTGGAATGTGAATGATGTCATATTTGTTCCGTCTGGGAGCGGAGACTCATTAAAAAGAGTAATGGACTATCATTATCGAAACAAAGAGATAGTGGGAGAGGTACTGTTTGAAGGAATCGATTTTTCAGATATTCCGCTGGCAGTATACAATGAAGGACCGGTAGAGAGAAAAATACATGTGGTATTTAAGAATTGTAAGTTTTCCCAAGTATCAACGGGAGCGACCGATTGCAATTTATCCTATGAATTCATTGACTGTACATTTATAAGATTTTACGGCAGTAATTCCACTTTTAAAAATTGTAAATTTGGAGGCAGTACTTCTGATGGAATGGTTCCGTTTCGAAACGTAGAAGTAAATGATTGCTTTTTTGGGGATATGAACCATATGATAACGGGTGGTGAGGTTCATACGGACGGAACACAGATTTATGGAAAAGAAGGAGTCGACGCATATAATATACACTTTAATAATTGTCGTTTCGAATTACCGGCTTTGAAGATGACGGGAAGTACAGCATCTATAAATGCTTGTATTATGCTTCAGCTTGAGTTTAGTAGCGGTAGTGATATGTCATTTCGCAATTGTACGCTCAACGGCGGATCAAATACCATCTTTGCGTGGGCAACAAAGGGAAAATGGACGCTCGAAAATATTGTGTTTGATGGGATAAACTTAGGTTATGGGTATAAAAATGGATTGCTGGATTCAAGAATATCACCGGTGGTTGATTTTAAAAATATCAGGATGACAGATACCTTGTATGTTTCATCGGTTTGGCAGGATGAAGATGGAACCCATCTAAGCGTGACCAATGATACAGCCATGGATCGTGAATTGTTGATTTTTACGGATAAGGGAAGCTACTCCTATCAAATAGAAGCGTTTGATAGAGGAGCAGAAGATGCATGGTCAGCTTCCTATGACAGTATGCCATTTGATATTAAAATTACAATTGAGGAACCATGCAAATATGTGGTTTGTTATGATAAAGCAACGATAGGGAGTGCAAAACAGATTCGATTTGTAAACTTTGAGGAAGACTCGCAAGTGTATTTAGATAAGGCACTAATTGATGAGTTGACAGTGAGCGAAAATGATATCTTTATGTCTGGTAGTTGTGGCAAAAATGTTGGCTATACACTTACGAATGGTGGTGTTTTGACATTGTCGGGCAACGGTGCGACATATGAGTATCATTCACAAAAGTTTCCGGAATGGTACGACTATAGATATTACATAAAGGAAATTGTAGTGGAGGAAGGAATTGAGCGAATTGGGAATGCTGTGTTTGCAAGAACTACAGCAGTGGAAAAGATTACGCTTCCAAAATCTCTTCGTACAATAGGCCAATATGCATTTGATGGTTGTGTATGCATAGATGAGGTGACCTTGCCACCAAATCTGGAGCAGTTGGGGACAGGTGTATTTCGAGGAATGCAATTGAAAGAAATATATTATGAGGGTGAAAATTGGGATGCAATCAATATAAGCAAGGGAAACGATGTGCTCAATAACAATACAAAATATTATACGGATGGAGAAGTAACATACCGAATTGTTTATTATTTGAATGATACACAGGAGCAACCGGCAAGTCATGACAATCCAAAGGCGTTTCAATCCGGAGATGAAATCACATTTAAACCTGCGACAAGAGATGGATACACGTTTGATGGATGGTATGCCAATGATGGATTGACAGTAGAAAGAACCGGTGTGCTGGCAGCAGATAACCAAAATATCAGAGTCTATGCAAAATGGATAGAAAATGTTACAGAACCGGATAATCCACCGAGTGAAAGCCCGGACGAAACCCCGGATAATCCACCAAGTGAGACACCGGACGAAACCCCGGATAATCCACCAAGTGAGACACCGGACGAAACCCCGGATAATCCGCCAAGTGAAAGCCCGGACGAAACTCCGGAAAATCCACCGAGTGAGACCCCGGACGAAACCCCGACGACTCCGCCGAGTGAAACTCCGGGTCAAGAGCCACAGAGCCCGCCGGCGCAGACAAGTAGTGGCGTAATCTTTAAGAAGGCCGTAGTGGAGGTAAAACCGGGAAAAACCGTCAACAACATAAAAGAAACACCAAAGAATGCTTCGGTAAGTTATAAATCTGCAGATAAAAAGATTGCAACGGTAAATAAAAACGGAGTAGTCAAGGGTGTAAACGCCGGACAGACAACGATTCAGGCGACCGCAGGTGGAATCACTACGGTCTTTGTGGTTAAGGTAGCACCAAAGCAGGTAAAGAGCCTGAAGTTAAAGAGAAAGGGAACGGAAAGCCTAAAGATTAGTTGGAAGAAAGATAAAAAAGCAGACGGTTATCAGATTCTTATGAAAACAGGAAAAAGCGGAACGTACAAAGTGGTAAAAACCATCAAGAAAAATAAAACGGTAAGCTTTACGAAAAAGAAACTGAGAAAAGGAAAGACCTATTATGTAAGGGTGCGTGCTTATAAAGTGATGGGTGGTAAAAAAGTGTATGGTTCGTATTCTGTAACGAAAAAGCTAAAATTGAAATAGGTAAATACGGTAGAGTGAAGTTCTCTACCGTATTTTCATAGATATGTTCAAGTTGTATCACTCTTATAAACAAACTTGCATTTTCGCAATTACACAATAGATAAGGAGAGCATGGAATGAAAAAAAGTAAAGTGATTGCATGGATTTTGGCCATGATAATGTGTATGTCTTCCTTGGGATTTGATAGTTATGCACAGCAGAGCCTAGAGGAGAATGATTCCGCAGGATTGGGGTATTCACTTGTATTGGATGGAGCGATTGTCTCAGGAGATACGTTGATATCAGGTGGTGCAAGTGTGTCAAGTGATGAGGGGATAGAAGTACAACCGGATATAGCAATTTTGATTCCGGAGTCGGATAATGATAAAAGAGTCATTCCGGACAAGTTCAATACCGGATGTAAAGGCGAGCTTAAGGCAATGGAAGAATTGGCAGGTGTCGTGGATGGTGTGCAGCTCGTAGGAGGATCAAATAATACACGTCGAGTTTTGGATTTTTATTATCGTAACAAGGAAATCAGCGGAACGGTTGTATTTCAAAACTATGATTTCTCGGATTATCCATTTTGGGGAATGCATGAGACCCAGGTAACCAAAAAGATTCATGTGGTATTTAACAATTGTAAATTTGCGGGTGTGACACTCAGTAAAACGGGTCAAAATGTAACATATGAATTTAATAATTGTTCTATGAAGGGGCTGAATGGCAGCAATGCAACGATAAATCATTGTAAATTTGGAGGGAGCTATTCGGATGGAATTGTACCGTTTCAAAATATGGAAATAAATGATTGCTTCTTTTCGGATATGACATATATATCACCGGAGAAGGAAATCCATACGGATGGTACACAGATTTATGGATATGCGGATGTAGATGTACAGAATGTCCATTATAATAATTGTCGTTTTGAAGTACCTCCATTGAACATAGAGGGAAGTAAGGCGTATGTGAATGCTTGTATTATGTTACAGATGGAGTATAGCAATGCACAGGATGTCTCTTTTAATGATTGTATCGTAAACGGTGGAGGATATACCATTTATGCAAGAGCCGTAAAGTCAGGTGGAATCATTGGAAACATCAAATTTGACGGGATTTCTTACGGAGGTGCTTCTCGATATGGACTTCTATACCCAGATGTGGATTCAAAGATTGATTTTGAAAATATAAAGAAAACAGATACTCTTTACGTGGCCTCTGCATGGAAAGCACAAGACGGTACACATTTGAGTGTGACAAATGATACGAATCAGGCAAGAACTTTGCTGGTAATTACAGATCAGGGAGAGTATACATACGAAATGGAGGCTTGTAAAAGTGGAAATTCGTTTGTGGGGACGGATACATACGAAACGATGCCTTTTGACCGTGAAATTGTCATAAAGGGAGATTGTAACTATCTGGTATGTTATGACGCAACCATCGAAGGGTATGCAAAACAAATTCGTCTCGTGAATTGGAGCGGGGAGGATGTGTATTTATCCAAGTCCAGAGTGGATGAGTTGACAAAAGATGCAGATGGCTATTTATTAACAGGGACTTGTGGAAAGAATGTAAGCTTTACATTAACAAAAAAAGGTGTGTTGACCCTTTCAGGCAATGGTTATACCGATAATTTTCACTCAAAGAAATTTCCGCTTTGGGAACAAGAAGGATATTCTGATTTTGTAAAAGAAGTGGTAGTAGAAGAAGGAATTGAAGGACTTGGGGCAATGATATTCCAAAATTGTGGTGGTATTGAAAAAATCACATTACCGGACAGCCTTCGTTCAATGGGACAGTATACATTCCGAAAATGTGTATGTGTAGAAGAAGTAACCCTTCCGGCAAGTCTGGAAAGCCTTGGTAGAAGTGTATTTGGTGGAGTATCCTTGAAAAAAATCTACTATAAGGGAGATGACTGGGATTCCATTGAGCTGGGAGATCAGAATACATGGCTCAATGATAATGTGGTCTATTATAGTGATGGAAACATAACCTATCGAGTGATTTATGAGCTGAATGATACGCAGGAACAGCCGGCAAGTCATGAAAATCCAAAGACGTTTAGAGTCGGAGATGAAATCGCGTTTAAGCCTGCGACAAGGAACGGATATACCTTTGTCGGATGGTATGCAGATCAAGGACTCACAACAGAAAGAACCGGTGTTTTTGCATCGGATGACCAGAATGTCAAAGTATATGCAAAGTGGTTGGAGAATGTTACAGAACCGGAGAATCCACCAAGTGAAACTCCTGGTCAAGAGTCACAGGCCCCGCCGGCGCAGACAATTAGCGGTGTAATCTTTAAGAAAGCCGTGGTGGAGGTGAAACCGGGGAAAACAGTCAAAAATATAAAAGAGACACCAAAGAATGTCACGGTGAGCTATAAATCCGGAAATAAAAAGATTGCGACAGTAAATAAAAATGGAGTAGTCAAGGGTGTCAATGCTGGTCAGACAATGATTCAGGCGACCGCAGGCGGAGTGACAACTACCTTTATCGTCAAGGTGGCTCCAAAGCAGGTAAAGAGTCTGAAACTCAAGAAAAAGAGTGCAGACAGTTTAAAAATCAGTTGGAAGAAAGACAAAAAGGCCGGCGGTTATCAGATTCTTATGAAAACAGGAAAAAAGGGGACATACAAAGTAGTAAAAACCATCAAGAAAAACAAAACAGTCAGCTTTACCAAAAAGAAACTAAAAAAGGGGAAAACCTATTACGTAAAGGTACGCGCTTATAAAATGATAGGCGGTAAAAAAGTATATGGTGCATACTCTTCAACAAAGAAAGTAACGATAAAATAAAAAAGCAAAAGGAAAATGTGTAAGGAGCTGTTTTGTCAATTAGTGTAGGAGAGCAATTATGTTACAAGGACGGTTGAAAAGCTATGAACATACTATATATGCCAGTTATCTGGGGTATATTACGCAAGCAATTATAAATAACTTTGCGCCATTGTTATTTTTGACATTATCCAAACAATATGAACTGACGCTTGATAAGATTACGCTGATTACAACAATTAATTTTGCAGTGCAGCTCATGGTAGATCTTCTTTCAGCAAAGTGCATTGATAAAATAGGGTATCGGGTAGCAATTGTATCAGCGCATATTTTTTCAGCAGCAGGATTAATCGGGATGGCTTTTTTGCCGGAATTAGTTCAGGGGGCCTACACAGGACTCATGATTTGTGTCGTGCTTTACGCAATCGGAGGTGGGATTATTGAAGTACTCATCAGTCCGATTGTGGAAGCATGTCCGACGGAAAAAAAGGAAGCAGCGATGAGTTTATTGCATTCATTTTATTGCTGGGGGCATGTTGCAGTGGTGCTTGGGTCCACCTTGTTTTTTGCCTTGTGCGGAATAAGAAATTGGAAAATATTGGCCTGTGTGTGGGCTATCATTCCATTACTCAATGCGGTTTATTTTAGGGAAGTACCGTTATATCCGATTGCGGCTGGACATGAAAAATTGTCACTCAAGGGTCTGTTTGGGCAGAAAGTGTTCTGGCTACTTTTGGTTCTTATGGTTGGAGCAGGTGCCTCGGAGCAAGGTATGAGTCAGTGGGCTTCGACCTATGCGGAGTCCGCACTGGGCGTGTCAAAGATGATAGGAGATTTGGCAGGACCTTGTGCATTTGCAATTTTTATGGGAATAGCCAGAGCTATATATGGCAAATACAGTGAGCATATTCCGCTTATGAAAATGATAGTAGGAAGTGCCATTCTTTGTATTGGGTGCTATTTGATTGCTTCATTGACTACCAGTCCGCTTGCAGGATTGATCGGTTGCGCAGTGTGTGGGTTCTCGGTGGGGATATTCTGGCCGGGAACCTTTAGTCTTGCTGCGGTAAAATTGCCGGCAGGTGGCACCGCGATGTACGCATTCATGGCGCTCGCCGGAGATGTAGGATGTTCACTGGGGCCGACAGTGGTCGGAATGGCGGCAAACGCAAAACATGGGGATATAAAGACAGGATTGCTGTTTGCGCTTGTATTTCCGATTCTGATTTTATGTGCAATGGCATTGCTCCATACAAGAACGAAAGTGAGAAGAGAGAACTAACAGAAAAAAGAACCAAAAGAAAAATAAATAAGAAATAATACGCAAAAGGGTTGACAAGAAGTTTTCCTAGTGCTATGGTTAGTTACACAAGTAATTAACCACATAACCAATGGACGGAATGACAAATAGAGAAATCCTAAGAAAAGAAGAAAGTGAATAGAGCGAAAGGGGGAAAAACGATGAAAGAGGTATTCAATCAAGAGAAATCAATCTATCTTCAGATTGCGGAAATGATTGAAAATGACATTCTAAGGGACATTATTTTGGAAGAAGAGAGAGTTCCGAGTACGAATGAGTTGGCAAAGATGTATACGATTAATCCGGCAACAGCAGCAAAAGGAATTAATTTACTGGTAGATAAAGGGATTTTGTATAAGAAAAGAGGCGTGGGTATGTTTGTGGAAAGCGGAGCAAAGGAAATCATCAGAAACGGACGAAAGTCAGATTTTTATGAGCGGTTTATAAAGAGTTTGCTTGAGGAGGCTAGAAGCCTTGGAATCGATAAAAAGGAATTAGTGGCTATGATTGAAAAAGGGGAGGACAGATAGATGAGTCTTGAGTTAAAAGAAATAAAGAAAAGCTATGGTAAAAAAGAAGTTCTTAGGGGCGTGAATCTCACGTTGGAAGAAGGGAAGATTTATGGGCTGATTGGAAGAAACGGAGCTGGCAAGACGACGATGCTTTCGATGATATCTGCGCAGAATCCGTGTGATGAAGGTGAGATTCTGTTGGATGGAGAAGCTGTTTGGGAAAACCAGAGGGCATTAGATAGAATCTTCTTTTCAAGAGAATGCGGAAGTGCCATAAATACGTTTCAAAATACGATGAAGGTAAAAGAATATTTTAAAACAGCCCGGATATTGTTGCCAAACTGGGATCAGGAAATGGCAGATAAATTAGCGGAGCGATTTCAGCTTGACCAGAAACAGAGCATTTTTAAGCTGTCAAAAGGTATGCAGTCTATGGTGACCATTATTACGGCGCTGGCAAGCAAAGCAGAATATACGTTTCTGGATGAACCGGTAGCAGGACTTGATGTAGTGGCCAGAGAAGAGTTTTATCAATTGTTGTTAGAAGAATATACAGAGAGCGGACGGACCTTTGTGATTTCCACACACATTATAGAGGAAGCATCGGATGTGTTTGAGGAAGTAATCTTTCTCAATAAAGGAAAGATTTTGGTGAAAGAAAATACGCAAGATCTTTTGGAGCGATGCGTGCACATCAGCGGTAAAGAGGAAGATGTGGATGCAGTGGCGGAAGGAAAAACAGCTTATCATTCGCAGAAAATCGGAAGAAGTAAGAGTGTAACCATATTACTTGAAGAAGGAGAGACTTTTGATAAACAAGGAAGAGATGTAGATGTTTCTGCAATGTCGCTTCAGGAAGTGTTTGTTGCATTATGCAGTGATAGTAGGGAGGCAGAGGTATGAGTGCTGAGGGAAAGCGATTATTTCGATATGAATTAAGATATGGTTTGTTGCGCTATATTTATATAGTTGGCCTTATGACAATAGGATTGTCTTTATGGTTTGAAATTTTGTTAGCTCAACGGAGCAATCTATATCTCATTTTATGGGGGATTATGGTGTGTGAAGCTGTGGTGGCCGGAATGACAAATTGGAATTGGCAGTACAGTATTTGTCTAAGTATGGGAAGTAAGCGACGTAATCTCATGATTATAACAATAGGCAGAATGTTACTGAGTGCTGCATCGGCCGCGGTATTTGTTACGCTCATAGGAAAACTCATATATGCATCGTATTTTGAGGGGATTTTGGGAAAAAGTGTATTCGTCATATTTATGGAAATGTTGATATTGAGTACTTTAGCAAATATCTCCGGAATTTTAATGCTTTATAAGAAAATAGCAGGTTATGCATTGATGGTAGTATTTATTTCTGTTTCTGGTGCTTTAATGTTTGCGGGCGGTATATCGGATGCAGGCGATAAAGTAATGGAGTATATTAGGTATATGATGTGTGGGATATCGATACCGGTTTTGACAGGAGTTGCTGTTTTAATATGTACAATCGGATTATTTGCAATCTATAAACAGTTGATGCGCTATACAGTGCGTTAGGAGGAAAAAACATGATAGCAAAGGTAATGAAGATGAGAGCTTATGAGCGCAAATCTGTGATAATCATATCACTACTTGCGTTTGTGTTTGGGCATATTACATTGTTTCTGATGAACTTTTGGGGAGATATGAAAATGGTCTTTCCTATAGGGAGCATTGTGGCAATGTGTACAGGATACATGCTTTCGGGTATTTTTGGATTTAGCATGTTACCGCAGGAATTTAATAAGCAAATTGCATTTGGAATGACGAGAAAAACGTTTTTTCGCATGGATGTGATCGTGTCATTGATTCATAATCTAATTTTGAGTGGGATGATTATTGTTATGTATCTAATAGAGAGGGTGATGGATCGTATCTTTTATGCGACATATTTAGAGGTGTTTTCTTGGCCAAAAGGGATGGAGCTGTTTAGGATTGGAATGATTATGTTACTGGTCGTGCCCGTTTTGCTGACTGCAATACGTCATCTTCTGGGCGCATGTTTGGCGAAGTACGGAAATAAAGCAATTTTTGTTATTTGGGGAACAGCTATGCTTTTGTCATTGCTGCCTAACAGATGGATGATAATTGTGGAAAGACACAAAGATAGCATGTTGGCAAATTGGTTTCTAAAAATGGAAGGTGCTATAGGTAATGTGAGTCTGCTTGCATGGCTGATGGCAGGAATTGTTTTTGCCGGAGGTTCTATTATGATATCCTGGCGTATCTTACGAAAACAAATGGTTATTATGTAGTTTAGAGTTTTTGATGGCCGGGTCTATACAAGTTTTTGCTTTTTTTATCCATACAAAGTTGCTCATTTTATATATGCGTAGTATAATAAAGTCGTAATTTTGTGTAGGGGCATGTGTAAGTGAGGGAAATAGGGTGAATAGCAAAAATAGTATATTGATTGATGCGGTGTTTCAAGCAATCTTGGACAATACGCGTGATCTGATGTTTGTGAAAAATGCAGATTTTGAATATGTAGCAGCGTCTCGTTCTTTTGTTAAGATGGTTGGCAAAAAGAGTGTGGAAGAGATCGTCGGGCGTACCGATTTAGAGATTTTTGAAGATAAAAATCTGGCAAAGCGTTACATGGCGGATGATAAAAAATTAGTGCAGGGTGGAGTGAATCTGATTGACTATATGGAGCCTATCACAGATCATAATGGGCAGGCGAGATATGGCTCTACTTCCAAGTACATCCTTACGGACGAACAAGGACAGTTTTTGGGTATATTTGGAATTACAAAAGATATTACAAAAGATTATTTTGTCAGACAAAATTATCAGAAAGAATTAAAATATCTTTTTAAACTTCCGAAGAATACCTATGCGGTTACATATATTGATGTAGATAGCTGGCGTATTATCAGTCAGCGAAAACAGGAGATTTTAGGTGCAACGTATCAGACGTGTGAGACCGTAGAAGAATTGTGCGAGTGTGCGCTTGCATCCATTTTGGATCGAGATAGTGAAGCGTCCAAGTTTTATCGCCATTTCACACAGGAGTTTTTGGTTACGGTATTTGAGAGTGGAAGGACCCAGATTTCGTTTCGATATGAAAGGGAGTTGTCGGATGGTTCAAAGCACTGGGTACAGAACGATTTAAGATTTTTGACAGATGTAGACAGCGGCCATTTGTGTGCGATGTTGTCTGCCAAAAATATTGACGAGGAGAAAAAGGAAGAACAGAGACTTCAAACAGCGGCCAAAATGGATAAGATGACGATGGTATTAAATCGAGAGACTACGATGGAGTATATTCGTCAGATAATCAAAATGGAAGATAATATGCAGCATGCTCTGTTTATGATTGATGTGGATAATTTTAAGTCATTGAATGATACCCACGGACATCGAGAGGGAGACAAATTTTTGATTCATCTGGCAACAGAGATTAAAAACAGTTTTCGTGATAATGATATCGTCGGAAGGATTGGTGGGGACGAATTTTTCGCACTCATGCGAAATGTGTCAAGCATCGATATGATAGAAAGCCGTGCCAATGAGTTGTTATCCACCATTCAAACGGTTTGTAAGGATTACCAGAGTGTAAATCTTTCCGGAAGTATCGGAATTAGTGTTTACCCTCAAAATGGTGATACATTGGATATGTTGTATGAAAAAGCAGATGCAGCATTATATATGGCTAAGCGACAAGGAAAAAACAGAGTAGTTTTTACAGAAGAATAAGAATTTTGCACCTTACATTGACTTGGGTTGATGTAGGGTGCTTTTAAGATTATAAAAAGTTTGTGTTTACTTGGGAGGAAAAATGGAAGAGTCGAATAAAAAGCGTGCCCTAAATATGGGGGTAAAAATAGGACTGATTGCATTGATTCTTTTTATCAGTTTTTTTGTGGGATTATATGCGTTTATTATAACAGCAGCAATGGGGTTTCATGTGGTATTTTCGTTTGTCAATCCGTTTGTTTTACCGGGAGTATTAATACCACTTGTCGTAGTGAAAAATAAGAAGAAAGTTCTTATGGTGGATGGAGTATTTTTAGGCGTCTATTTGATTGCGATTCTCGTGAATGTAGGTATCATTACGTATAACGAAAATATTACGATTGATACATCACCGAATATAGAGGTGAATGAATATCTGCCGTTTGATGAGAAATCAAAGATTGTGAAGCTACAAGAGGTGGCGAGTCTGAAATTGACAGATAATCTTCCGGTGGTGGATGGGGCGGCAGCAGTATTTCCGGTGTATTCTGCCTTTGTCAATGCGACTTATCCTGAAACGGTGGAATTGTATGACGGAACATTTGAGTATAACAATACAGTTGCAGGATATATGTTCCTGGCGGAAAGACAGACGGATATTTTCTTTGGGGCGTATCCGTCGGAGGATCAGATTGACTATGCGAAAGAGCTGGGAACAGAATTTGAGTATACGCCGATTGGGAGTGAGGCTTTTGTATTTTTTGTACATAAGGATAACCCGGTGGAATCCTTGACAACAGAACAGATACAAAGTATATACTCCGGAGAAATTACAAATTGGAAAGAAGTTGGCGGAAAGAATGAGAAGATTGTGGCATTCCAAAGAAATGAGGGTAGTGGTAGTCAGAGTATGCTGGTTCGCTTCATGGATGGAAAACCTGTGATGAAGGCACCAAGCGAGCAGGTCAATGATCTTATGTCAGGGATTATTGAGCAAGTGTCAGATTATAAAAGTACGACGGCGTCCATCGGATTTTCATTTCGCTATTATGTGGAGGGAATCATTCAAAATCCGGATATTAAAATGATACGTATCGATGATGTTGCACCGACGGTGGAGAATATCAAGAATGGAAATTATCCAGTGACCACTCCTTTATATGCGGTTACCTACAAAGGGAATGAGAATGAAAATGTGGATCGACTGATTGAGTGGGTTTTGTCAAATGAGGGACAGGAAATTATTGAAAAAACAGGGTATGCGGGGGTTGCAAAATAAGACAAAAATGAAAGGAGTTTCATTTTTTGTGGTTGACAAGAATTTACAATCTAAGGGAACAGCACAAAGTATTAGCAAAAACGGTGAATTATCTTTTGGGAGTGGAGGACTAGAGAAACATGAAAAAGGCTTTATTGGTCATAGATATGCAGAATATATGTGTCGGAGAAAAGCATGCATCGTATTTTGCGTATGATAACGAAAGTTTGATTCGTGAGGTAAATAAAGTGATAGATGCCAATGCGGAAAACATGGTCGTTTATATAAAAAATGTAATGAAGAAAAATTTCATAAACAAGTTTGCGCCGTTTCAGGCGTACGAAGGATCGGAAGAGATTGAATTAGTGGAAGGGCTTCATATCGTGTCGAAACATGTATATAAAAAATATAGAGGAGATGCATTTTCCAATCCTGTACTGGATGAATTGTTAAGGGAACATGATATTGAATGTGTGGAAATGGTAGGTGTCGACGGTGGCGGTTGTGTTGCTTTGACAGCGTTAGGCGCTGTGAAAAATGGCTATCAGGTAATTATAAATGAAACCGCTATCGGAACGATGTTTGAAAAAAATAAAGAGAAATATTTCATAAAATTACGAAAGATGGGTGCACAATTTGTTCAGTAAAACACCTAATTACATAACCGGACCGTACGTACTATCCGACGAGTAAAGTGAGAGTGACGGGAAAAGGGATCGACTGCGATCCCTTTTTCTATTGTTCATATTTAGTTGTTTTCAATAGGGAATGAAACGTGCCAGTCGCCTTCAATCAATGTCTGACTTGTTACAAATTCTCCGATAATCTGATAGTTTGGTAACTCGTCAGGTGATACGTCAAAAATATATTCATCGTAGCTGCCTTTGGTTTCTTCGTCCCAGAAAGAATGTGTCAGCATCGGATATATGATTTCACTGCCTTTTTGAAGAGAAAGCCATCCGTGATTGTCGTAGCGGAGAATATCTTCATAATAAGCTTGTATGTGAAGTTTTCCGTCTACAAATCCATAGGCGGTAATCGTGGCGCCCGGAACAGGGGAAATATATTGTGCTTCGTTTGAAGTCAGTAATGAGGTTAGGTTTTGCGCATCGGTGTCAGAGCTAATACTGTATCCTCGCAGATTTACATCACTGAGGTTCACAATTTTATCGGTTTCTTCAGCTTGAAGGATTTGTGGCAATTCTTGTATGGTTTCGGTTTTACCTGTCAACAGTTTTGATATGGAAAATTTCATATAAGTCCCTTCAATCTGTCCGTTTTGCTGAATGGAGATTAAGAATGTGGCGGATTTATTAGTGTTATCATAAGAAATAAGGCTACACGTGCCGATTTGGTCGGCGTTAGTGTGAATGCTGTAGCTGTCAAATAAATCAATAGACTCATCAATTAAGTTACCTTCTAAATCCTGCAATGATATGTAAATATCAGCACTATTTCCATCGATATGGATCGCTTCCACATTCATCTTTATGTTTTGATCGGTACACGCCTTGTTAACGGGAACTAATTCCAGTGCAATGTCAGGATATACCGAATATAGTATTTCATAGGCTTGAATATTTCCGGCTGCAACAGCGGCAGATACGCTGCCGAATAATAAAATAAGTGTAGCAGCAATGCAGGCAGCAAGTTTTTTGATGCGGACAGAAACGATATAGGAATGGGAGTTTTTCTTTTTGGTATAGTCAATGGTTTCGGAGATAAACTTGTCGTCGATATTTGAGATTGCATCTTCGAGTACATGTTTCATAGAAGTTCCTCCTGTTCTAAATATTTTTTCAGTTTTTCTCTAATCCGGTGTAAACGGACGGTTATATAATTTTTGTTTGTGTTCATGTGTTCGGCTATTTCGGAAATATCTTTGCAAAACCAATAACGTTGCATAAAAATGACGCGGTCTTTCCGGTTTAAACTATGTAAAAAATAATTAATCTGTCTTGCAAGCTCTTCGGCTTGAATCAAGTGTTCGACAGATTCCGTGCTGCTTAAACATTCACAAAGTTCATCGAGTGAAACATCATAGGAACAATTGCGCTTGGCGGCGGTGTTACTTCTATATTTTTTAAGAGAAATATTGCGAGTGATTTTACATAAGTATGCAGGAAATGAAGATGGTATCTGGGGTGGAATCGTGTTCCAAACTGCTAAATAAGCGTCATTGACGCATTCTTCCGCATCCTGTTCATTTCCGACAATATGATAGGCTATCGATTTGCATATGCTTCCGTATTTTGATGCCATGCTACTGATGGCCTGTTCTGAACGATGCAAAAACATGTCCACGATACATTGGTCTTCCATGTCAAGATCCTCCTTTCAACCATATAGTTCCCTTTTCGGTTTCAATATTACAACATGATTGTCTTTTTCACAAATATACTTTTCTTATTTGTGGCAATAGAATCCCATTGAAAATCTCATTTTCATGTACTATAATGTGCAAGAATAAAAGAAGACATGATATATAGAGGAAAGATAGATGAAAGATTTAACAAAGGGATATCCGGCAAAGGTCATTATGATGTTTACGATTCCGCTTATGTTCGGATATATTTTTCAGCAGTTTTACAATATGGCAGACAGCAAGATTGTCAGTACATATGTTGGGACCGGGGCACTGGCTGCAGTCGGGGCGACGGCGGTTGTTTTTAATACGATGATTTTTTTTATCAACGGATTAACGCAGGGATTTTCGATACTCATTGCGAACAGTTTCGGTGCCAAGGATATGCAGAGCTTGCGCCGCTATGTAGCGGGCACGATGATCTATACTGCGATTGTAACTGTGATTATGACAGTGGGAGGGCTTGTGTTTATCGTACCGATTTTAGAGTATTTGCAAACACCGGCCGAAATAATGGAAGCAGCTACGTCGTATGTGCGAATTATCATTGCGGGGATAGTGACGTCGTCTCTTTACAATATGTGTGCGAATATGCTTAGGGCAGTGGGAGATAGCAAAAATCCTTTGTATTGTCTTTTGGTGGCAGTTGTGGCTAACATCGGTTTGGATATTTTGTTTGTGCGTAATTTTGCGATGGGAATTGAAGGTGCAGCTTACGCCACAGTAATCGCACAAGCATTGTCGGGAATGATGTCGTTGGCAATTATTTTATTTAAATATAAAGAAATTCTGCCAAAGAGACACGATTGGAAGATTGAGAAAACACGCTATTGGGTTTTGTTTACAACAGGTATTTCTATGGCACTGATGGGATGTATCGTGAACATCGGAACCATTGTGTTGCAAGGAGCCATCAATGCACTCGGAACAGATATCGTGGTAGCGCATACTGCATCGCGGCGTGTATTTGATATTATGATGGTAGCGCTGTATACGACTGGTATGGCAATGACGACTTATGCAAGTCAGAATATGGGAGCAAAAAAGCCGGAGCGTGTCCGTCGGGGCGTAAGACATGCCAATTTAATCGTGACGGGATTTACAACCATTCTTCTTGGTTTCTGCTACCTCTTTGGTGAACCACTACTAATTTGGGTGACAAGTACAGAGAATCGCACGATTATTGACGCGTCTGTTATGTATCTCCAAATCAGCATATGGTTTTTCTATGTTCTGGGTCCGCTTTTTGTCATGCGTTGTACATTACAGGGGATGGGAAGAAAGATTATTCCTTTGGTTTCGAGTTTTATGGAAATGGTTGTGAAAGTGCTTTCAGCGGGATTTTTGGTTCCAGCATTGGCTTATGTAGGCGTGGCGCTTACAGAGCCAATCAGCTGGATTGTGATGATTATTCCATTAATTGTGGCGTATTATGTGAAACCGCCGGAAAAGATGATGGGAGAGGATAGAAATGAATAAAATAATTCAAATCTTTCAAGTATTGAAAGACATAGTTGCGTGCTTTTTGGGAATTATTTTTTTAATGATTGCGCTGAGTTTGTTCTTTGAAGGTGCAGTCATTGGCGGAATTGCAGCTATGAGTTTCGGCATAGGGATTACACCTCTGTGGAGAAAGATTCTCAGGGCAATGAATATGCATGTTTCTGTAAAGAAAACAATGATTGCTATGACGTGTCTTTTTTTAGTGGTTTGCGGTTCGATAGCAATGCTTGGAGGCACATCGGAAGAAATCGCATCAGAGGAATCAAATTCTGTTATAGTAGAGAGTGTTAGTGTAGAAAATGAAGAACAGTCAGATACAATAGCACAAAACCTGTTGGAAGAAGACGCTGAATCAATAGGGGAAGAACATGCCGAAGAGGCAGTGGAAGTAAGCAATGGAATGCAGGTGCATTTCATCGATGTGGGACAAGGCGATGCGACATTAATTATCTCGGGTGAGCATGCAATGCTGATTGATGCAGGGGATGATACCAGGGGAACCTTGGTTCAATATTATTTGCAGAAACAAGGGATAGAGAAGCTTGATTACCTTGTGCTGACGCATACAGATGCAGATCATATCGGTGGTGCAGATGTAGTCATCAATAAATTTGATATTAACAATGTCTTTATAGGCGATTATCCAAAAGAGAATAATGTCTATAGAGATTTGATGCAGGCATTGAATGATAAGAATCTTACATATTCGACACCGCTTGTGGGAGAGAACTATGCACTGGGAGATGCCTTTTTTACTATACTTGCTCCTAACAGGGGGTATTCAGATCCAAATAATTCTTCCATTGCATTAATGGTGCAGAATGGCGAAAATCGCTTTCTTTTTACCGGAGATGCAGAAGAGGAAGCAGAATGGGATATTTTGGCAAATGGTTTAAATATGGATTGCGATGTATTTAAGGCCGGACATCACGGAAGTAAAACGTCTAATTCTGTTTCATTTTTAAACGCTGCAACACCATCCAGTGTGGTAATCAGCTGTGAGGAAAATAATTCATATGGTCATCCGCATGCAGAAGTATTAAATAATTTACGTAGAATGGGAATTAAAGTATTCCGAACGGACGAGCAGGGATCGATTATTGCGATTTCAGACGGAAAGGAAATTACATGGAACAGTGCGCCATCTGAGAGTTGGAAATCGGGTGAAAGCACACGGAACTTTACTGAGTATGAGACGGATGAGAATAAGACAGATGAGAATAAGACAGATGAGAATGCGACAGAGAATAAGATAGAAAATGCAGATGCCACATATGCTGTGAATGACAAAAACGGAAAGATTCACCTGGTAGGGGCCTGTTCGGCGACAGGAAGTGGAAGGAATGCCATGACCAGTCCTGTTTATTTTTCAACATATGAAGAGGCAGAAGTTTATTCGATGCAGATTGCGCCGAAAGAAGATAAGAGAGCGTGTGGGAATTGTTGGAAATGATGATAAGAAATCGATTGATTTTTCATTGAATCAATCGATTTTTTTAATTGTTTATAAATATAAGTTGACAAATAACAAAACATATGATTATATGTTCATATAAGCAAATAAACAAATAATCACAAAGAGGAAGATAAAATATGAATCTACAGATTTTATACAAAATGATAGCGTGTGTTTATGACTTGTTGGATGTCATCTATTTTCGAAATTATCAAAATAGCCCGAGGAAAGCAGTATTTGATTGGATTCAGCCACAAGATAATATATTGGATGTGTGTACGGGAACAGCAACCAGTGCAATTAGTATTGCGAAAGCTAATGCAAATGTGAAAATAGTGGGTATAGATATTTCAAAAGAAATGCTTAAGGTAGCCGGCGGGAAAATACAAAAGCAAAGTATAAATAATATAAAGTTGTATCGAATAGACGCAACACAGATGAAGTTTAAAAATCAATGCTTTGACAAAGTTTTGATTTCACTCATTTTACATGAAACGGAAGATGAACTGGCTGAAAAAATAATCCTGGAAGCAAAACGCGTGTTAAAGGATTCAGGAGAACTCATCGTGACAGAATGGGAGCCGAGTCGGACTTGGTGGAGACGTCTTTTGTTTGCACCGGTTCAGCTTATGGAACCCAAATCGTATCGGGGATTCATAAAGAAAGATCTGTATCAATATTTCCGGCAATATGATATGGAAATAGTAGATGAAATTCACTGTGATTATACAAAAGTTTTGAAAATAAAAAAGATAGTAAAAGAGGGATGATATATGAACGATAATAAAAAATTTTGGCAGAGATATGCGTCAATCTATGCACTGTTTATGAAAAATGCCGATAAATCTTATGATGAGATTAGCACAAAAGTGAAACCGTACTTGAGTAGGGAAATGAAAGTACTTGAGCTTGCCTGCGGAAGCGGACAGCTTACGTTTCGGTTGGCGGAAAGTGCGAAAAGCTGGGAAGCGACGGATTTTGCAGAACATAGGAGGCAGATGGTATGTTAAAGGTAACGACATTAGTGGAAAATACTTCATCTTCACCGAAGTATCAAAGTAAGCATGGGCTAAGTCTCTATATTGAGACGTCAAAACATAAAATCCTATTTGATTTAGGGCCAAATGGTCTGTTTGCTGAAAATGCAGACAAAATGGGAATTGATATTTCAAAAGTCGATATCGTTGTTATATCGCATGGACACAAGGATCACGGAGGTGGTCTGAAAACGTTTCTTGCATTAAATGCAACAGCTAAAATCTATATAAACAGACAGGCGTTTGAACCTCATTATATTAAAGTTTTAGGGTTCCCTTTTAGCGTTGGTTTGGATGCGAAATTGCAAGCAGATAACCGAATCATATTTGTAGATGAGAGCATGGTAATCGATGATGAACTGATGATATTTTCAGGGGTAAAAACAGAGCGTTATCGTGCAAACTCCAACCGTGTATTGTATGCGAAAGAGAATGGAAAATTAATACAAGATGCCTTTGTGCACGAGCAAAATTTGATGATTACAGTAGAGGGGGAAAATGTTCTCTTTACAGGTTGTTCTCATGCAGGAGTCGTGGATATATATATAAAGGCTAAGTCTTTGACGACGAGAAATATAAAGACCTTAATCGGAGGGTTTCACCTGTATAATCCACCAACAGGAAGATATGAGAGCGATGAGCTGATTGACGGTATTGCAAGTGCGCTGGCTATGAATAACTGTGATTATTATACATGTCACTGTACAGGGAAGAGAGCATTTGAGAGAATGAAAAGGACGCTGTCAGATAGATTGCATTATTTGTCGGTTGGAGATTTTGCTTTGCTGGGTGGAAGGGATAGTTGTGAAGGTGCTGGTATAAACAATTCCTCGGAGGAGAATTGAGATGAAAATCAGAGAGGTTCAGTCGTATAAGGACTGGAGAAAAATCAAACAACTTTACGATGCGGCGTTTCCGTCAGATGAGAAGAAGCCGTTTTGGATGATTCGATTGAAACATAAACAAAATGCAGCGGATGTATGGGTGTTGGAAGAGGAAAATGAGTTTGCAGGGCTTGCCATTACCATGAATGGTGGGGATATGGTGCTGCTGGACTATTTTGCTATTGTTTCCGGAAAAAGAGGAAGAGGTATCGGCTCGCTTGCCCTTGAGGCATTGCAGAAGAAATACAGTAACCGTCGTTTTTTTCTTGAAATTGAGCAAACGGGGGAAACATCAGACAATCAATCGGAGCGGGTACGTCGTAAGAAATTTTATTTGGCGAACGGAATGCGAGAACTTGGCGTGTATGTGACATTGTTTGGCGTGGACATGGAATTACTTGGGCATGGGTGTAGTGTGAGTTTTCAAGAGTATAGAGGACTGTATTACAATACCTACGGAAATCGGGTGATAAAAAATGTGGTGCAGCGCTAATAGGATAGCGTATACACCTACCTTTTACAGGCAAAAAGACTACCGCTTATCGGCCAAAAACGACCGATCACTGATAGAATCAACATTTTTGAAATTTAGGCGTTATAATACACTCAGGAGGTGAAAAAATGAACTTCCGATTATCTGATTATTTATCTGATAAATAACTGGATGAAAGCGCAGAATAAACCGTAAACGACAGGAGGAAGCATGAGTAAAATTGTATTTTTTTGTATTCCGGCGCACGGACACACAAACCCGACGCTTGGTGTGGTAAGAGAACTGATAGAAAGAGGACACGAGGTTTTCTATTATTCCTATGAGTTGTTCAGAGAAAAAATTGAAGAGACAGGTGCAGTCTTTGTGGCATGTGATGAATTTGATGCAGAGCAGAAAATAGACCCGAAAGATGCAGTGAAGATAGGAAAAGATATGGCGTTTTCTGTTCGATTGTTAGTCGACACCACCCTTGCACTTAACGAATCTGTTTGTAAAGAGATGGAGCGTCTTTGTCCGGACTGCATTGTGGCAGATTCCATGGCGGTCTGGGGAAAAGCTGTTGCGATGAAAATGAAGATTCCGTTTGTTTCATCCACCACGACATTTGCGTTTAATCAGCATTCGGCAAAGATTATGAAGCAAAGTTTAAGTCAGATACTGGGGATGATTCTTTCTATGCCAAAGATGAACAAGGATGTAAAGAGATTAAAAGACGCCGGTTACCCGGTAAAATCGTTTCTTGATTTGATTCAGAACGACGCAAAAACTCATACAATAGTTTATACCTCACCACAGTTTCAGCCATGTTCAGAAACTTTTAGTGAAAAATATGCTTTTGTAGGACCATCTGTCCGACCAGTGATGAGTCAGATTGAGAAACAAAATGAAAAGCTGATTTATATTTCGCTTGGAACGGTGATGAACGATAATCTGGCTTTTTTTAAGCAATGTATCAAAGCGTTCACAGACACAGAATATCAGGTGATTTTGTCCGTTGGAAATCTCATTGATATCAAAAAACTCGGAGAGATTCCATCCAATATTTCCGTGTATACGCATGTGGATCAGATTGCAGTTCTTCAACAGGCAGATGTTTTTTTATCCCACTGTGGAATGAATAGTGTAAATGAAAGTCTATATTACCAAGTTCCTCTTGTTACGTTTCCGCAAACACCGGAGCAGGGCGGCGTTGCAACGAGAGTCGAGGAACTTGGTGCAGGTGTAAGATTATGTAAACCGAAAGCAAGCTGTATTCGTAGTACGATAGAGCAAATTTTACAAGATCCATCTTATCTGGAGCATGCGAAACAGATTGCAGAAGGCTTCAAAACCTGTACAGGAGCAAAAGGAGCTGCAGATAAAATTATACAGGTGTGTGAAAACTCTTAACCCAAGTTAACAGAGAATTATGCCATCTGTTTTCAAGAACATCCTGTTTCATACGTTCGGTAACAGGACCGTTTTTTGCCATTTTTTCAAGAATAGCTGTTTGCAGTTCTTCAATGCTCATTTCTTCATATGGCTTAGTACTTACATCCGTGGCAACCGATTGCAGGTTAGAATCGGTCATAGGTTCGATAACCGGTGCTGCCTTAGGCTCTGTCATGGGTTCGATAACCGGCGCTGCCTTAGGCTCTGTCATAGGTTCGACAGCCAGTTCTACCTTAGGCACTGTTACAGCCTCAGTGACTGGACTTGCTTCACAATCCGGCACCCATATTTCACCACTATTGCCTGCAAGTTCAAAATGAAGGCAACCATTTTGGACAGAAATTCGATTTTGGGAAAGTGCACCGACATAGGTCGTCGCATGATTTGCAGGCAGACTCATATGGAACGATGAGGAATCGTTGTTCACAGCAATGAGTACGGTACTTTCCTGATCGGTTCTTGAAAAGGCATATTGTTTATTGGTTAACATAATTTCTTTGTAATCACCGTAAGAAAGAGCACTTATGTTCTGTCGGATGCTACCTAACGCAGCAATCAGTTTGGTATAAGGGTTGTTTTTGCCGGCATCTGTATAGGTATCAAGTGAGAGGGCCGGTCGTAATGAGTAATCAGAACCGGCTTCTTTTTTTCCTTCTATTCCAAATTCGGAACCATAGTAAATGGAAGGGATTCCGGGTAAGGTGTACATCAGTATGTGAAGCGGGAAAAAGTGCGCTTTGTCCTGTAATCGAGTATAAATTCTCTCGACATCATGATTGTCGGCAAAATTATATAATTTACCTGCGCCGGGAACATTCAGACCTTTTTCATACAGGCGTTTTACCGTGTGAGCAATTTCGAAGTAATTATGATCATTGTGTCCGGAATAGAGTGCTTTATGTAATTGATAATCGGTGACAGAGTGCAACGTATTGGAATTTACCCAGTTGACATAATCTCCATGAATCACCTCACCCATGAGCCAAAAATCATGTTTTACCTCATTGGCCACCTGTCTAAGTGACTGCATGAAACCAAAATCCAGAACGTCTGCAGCATCAAGTCGAATTCCGTCAATATCAAATTCTTTTACCCAGAAACGAATGACATCACAAATATAATCACGAACCGCCGGATTTTTCTGGTTTAGCTTTACTAAAAGGTTATGACCGCCCCAGTTTTCATAACAAAAACCGTCGTTGTATTCGTTATTTCCGGAAAAATTTACATTACAAAACCAATCAACATACGCAGAATGTTCTCTGTTTTGTTTTAAATCGGCAAAGGCAAAGAAATCCCGTCCTACATGATTAAAAACACCATCGAGAACAACTCGAATTTGTTGTTTGTGACATTCGGACACAAACGAGATTAGGTCTTTATTTTCGCCAAGACGACAATCCACTTTTTTATAGTCGGTAGTTTCATAACCGTGTCCTACGGACTCAAATAAAGGACCAATATATATGGCATTACACCCAATGTTTTTTATATGGGAAATCCAAGGTAACAAAGTGGTGAGACGGTGTTCCGGTTTGCCATAGGTATTTTGTTTTGGGGCATCTGTAAGCCCTAATGGATAAATGTGATAAAAAATTGCCTGATCATACCATGCCATTTGTATTCCTCCTACGAAACAAAAAATTTCAGGTGATAGATAACATAAATATTTGTTACTATAAGCTCACATATGTGAAAAAGTCAACTGGAAGTTATCGGATGCTATCCGTCGGTAAGGATGAGCGGTCCAAAGAAAAAACGGCTTAAACACAAGTTTAGCGAGCGCCCAGTTGCCAGAAGGCAACGGCGCTGGCAGCGGCGACATTTAAAGAGTCAACGCCATGTGCCATGGGAATGCATACCGTGTAGTCGCAGTCAGCGATGGTAGCCTTGCTAAGGCCGTCACCTTCCGTGCCGAGTATGATGGCAAGCTTTTCTTCTGCCATTAAGCTAGGGTCATCGATACTGACAGCATTGTCGCTCAGTGCCATGGCGGCTGTGTGAAACCCAAGTTCTTTCAGCTTTCGCAAACCTTCTTTGGGCCAATCGGTCTCTTCATCGCTGATGAATGTCCAGGGAATCTGAAATACGGTTCCCATACTAACTCTGGATGCACGACGGTAAAGCGGATCGCTGGAGCCACGTGTCAGAAGGATGGCATCTATGCCAAGAGCGGCGGCCGAACGGAAGATGGCACCGACATTGGTTGGATTCATAACATCTTCCAAAACAGCGATACGTCGGGCGTTTGCGCATATGGATTCCATCTTAGGGAGTACGGGACGTTGCATGGCACAGAGCAAACCGCGCGTAAGGGCAAATCCGGTCAGTTTGGTTAGAATATCGAGTTCTGCTGTATAAATGGGGATATGACTACACCGGTCAACAATCTTTTTTGCCGGACCATCGATATGTTTTTTTTCTAAAAGCAGAGAAAGTGGAACATAACCGGCATCGAGTGCTCGCTCAATCACATTTGGACTCTCTGCAATAAAGATTCCGGGATTTGGTTCATATATTGTGCGTAGCTGATTTTCATTCATTCGTGCATACACGTCCAGTTCGGGTGCTAAAAAGTCCGTCACTTCAATTCTATTTATCATGATACGCTCCTTGCTTATTTGTTTTGAGACGAAACTATCTTTGGATTCAGTATACGGGAGAAATGTAATGAATGCAAGGATGCACAAGAGAAACGTAACATGATAATGTCACATGTTTGTATCGAGGTTGTAAATTACAAAAATTCGTTAGAAAATGAAAAATGAAAAGGGAAAAATCTAGGAATATCCGAAGTGATGTGGTAGACTAAATATGATGAAATGATACAATAATAGCAAAGTGAATAATATTGACGTGGAGCGAAAAAAAGGAGGCACCGACGTGACAGAAGGAATCATGGGATTTGTTATATGGACAGCGGTAAGTTTTATATTTATTCTGATTGGAATTTCTGCGCTTAAGGCAAAAGAAGTGGTTGGTTTCTGGGCGAACGGGAAAAAGCCGGTGGTAGAAAAAGTGACGGAATATAATAGGGCTGTGGGAATGTTATGGATTATATTCGCCATCGTGCTTATGTTACTTGGAGTTCCTCTTCTTGCAGGGCAAAACTCTCCATATATAGTGATTACGATTTTAGGAAGTTTAGTAGAAGTTATCGGGATTATGATTTATTACGTGCTGGTCATTGAAAAAAAGTACGTGAGCAAGTAATTGAAAGGGAGAGGGTGCTATGGATATTAGTGTAAAAATGAATGCGCTACAACATAAAGAGGGCACTATTTTTTCTGTGAGTACCGATAAAACATCAAAGGAGAGCATTCAAGCCAAGTCGGGAAATAAAGCCTTTTCGCTTGCAAACAAGGAAGAAGATCCGATTGCGCAGAGAAAAGCACAGGCATTTGAAAAAGCGCGGAAGATTGTTTCAGATGCATTTGATGGAGAGCGAAAAATCGATGCAGAGATTCAGGAGCTCCGTGATTTATCAGCGCAGTTAGTGGAAGATAATAAGCAAAAGATAGAGCAAGTTAGCGAGAATAAGTCAGAAATGGAGCAGCTGCAGAAGCAATATGGTGTTTTGCCTGACAGTGGGGAACAGAAAGATCTCGAGCTTTTGATGAAGAAAGATGATGCAACTTATGATCCTTCTGTACGATTGACCGAGGAGGAGCAAAAAAGGTATGATGAGCTTACAAAGAACGGAATAACTGAGTATCAGTCACGTATGATGGAGCGTTATTCTGAAAACAATCGTCTAACGAATGAAATGCAGGAAAACCTCATGGCAATTCGTGCCAATGGTTCTGCCATTCGATTTATAAAGGGAGAACGCCTAAAGACAAACCCAATTGGTGAGGCAGAGGACGCAGCCGAGAAGGTGATGGAAGCAGAGCGTGATGCAATCCTGGGAACACTGGTAGGGGATGCGATGGAGCATGTACAGGAACAGCTAAAAGAGAAGGCAGAAGCAGCTGAGCAATTGGGTGAGGAAGCACAAGAGAGAGAAGAGCGAATTGAAGAGCTCACAGAAAAGATAGATCAGCAAAGTCTGCAAAGCGAAGAAACAAAAACAGAGATCCTTAGTGCCTATAAAAGGCAGGAAATGATGGACCCGGAAGCCATCGTAGAAATACAGATGGAGATTCAGAAGGAGATAGATAAGGTTCTTGAAGAATTAAAACTGCTGACAGAAGATCTCAAAGGCAATGCGATAGATAAATTATTGTAATTGACAGCTATTCTAATTGACAGCGGCATGAAAACGACGTAAATAAAATTCTCACGCATAGAAAATAGGAGGTATAGGATGTCCGAACATAGAGTGCTTACACCAGAAGAAATGCTGGAAAACATATTTGTACATATTAATCAGCTTTCCGTAGAAAAAGATTTTTCTACAACGATTCAGATTTTGACAGAGCTTGGGCGAATGCTGGTGAATGCAGATCGAACCTCTTTTTGGGTATGGGATCGTAGAAATAAGCAGCACTATACGATTGTAGCCATGGATAATGGAAAGATCATTGTTCCGGAAGGTAAAGGGATTGTCGGCGCCTCCATAATGAAAAATGAAACTATCATGATTAAAGATACATCACTGGATTATCGGTTTGCATCGGAAGTGGATGAAGATACAGGTTATGTCACCAAATCCATCCTTTGCATGCCTGTGACAGATGCAAGTGGTGCAGTCATCGGTGCTTATCAGGCAATTAATAAAATGAATGAAGATGGTAGTATCGGAGAATTTACGGAAACTGATCAAACCAGACTCGCTTTGGCAGCGGTATATTGCGGAAAAATGCTGGAATCCTATTTATTGTACAATGAGAATCATATGGATCCGGTTACAAAGTTGAGAAACAAGAAGGGCTTTTACGAATATTACAATAAACGAGTGCTTCCGTTCCTTCTAAACAGCAAAGTTTCGATTGTTATGGGAGATCTTGACTTATTTAGTCTGACCAACCGGATTTATGGAAAAAGCAGTGGTGATGCAGTATTGAAGGAAATAGCCGACATCATCACGTATCAGCTGGATTTGGATGATGAAGTGGTGCGTTGGGAGAATGATCGTTTTCTGATTTTGCTGCCAGGACGTGATCAGTCAGAAGCAGTTGCCTTTGCGGAGGAGTTGCGCAAAAAAGTGGAAACAACAGAGTTTGTGTGCGGAGAGTACAGTATGCGTATTACCATGTCGTTTGGCGTGAGTGAAATGAAATTTGAGTATTCTTCCGATGACAATATCGGATTGGTAGAAAAACAATTACAAAAAGCAAAAGATGAGGGTAGAAACAGAGTAGAATATTAAGTTAACAGGAGGTAACCAAATGATTGTATCATTTGCAGAGATGGAAGAAAAAGTGCTGCCAGAATTCAAAGGCGGGCAAAAGCAATATAATGTAAAGATGTTTACAGAAGGTAATAACAAGATAATGTCTGGGAAATTGGTTCCTGGTGCAAGTATTGGATTACATACACACGAAACGGATTGTGAAGTCATATTCATTACAGAGGGGATGGGAAAAACGGTGGAAGATGGAAAAGAGAACCGAGTATGTGCGGGTATGGCACTCTTTTGTCAAAAGGGACATCAGCATATGCTGGTAAATGATAGTGATGCAGATCTCTGCTTTTATGCGGCAGTGATTGAACAGTAGTGGAAGAGAAATGCAAAAAAGGAGAATGGGAAATGAAAGTAT
Organism: Lachnospiraceae bacterium; assembly: GCA_045588655.1. GTDB lineage: Bacteria > Bacillota > Clostridia > Lachnospirales > Lachnospiraceae > SVFI01. Next base: position 52,639 of record JAZNEP010000021.1, read on the forward strand.
TACTAATCAATGGTAGTGCAAAGCCGAATGGATGTACAAATGAGGCATTGGTAGAGATTGCAAACACGTTACAGCAGGAAGGAATAGAAAGTGAAATTGTATGTATAGGTGGAGATGAAATCAGAGATTGTATTGGCTGTCACGGATGTGCAAAGCTAGACAATCTTTGCATGTTTGGGGACGATATTGTCAATGAACTCATTGATAAGGCCAAGGAATGTGATGGCTTCGTTTTCGGAACACCTGTCTACTACGCTCATCCGAGTGGACGTATTTTGAGTGTGTTAGATCGTATGTTTTATTCGTCAAAACAAGTGTTTATGCATAAGCCGGGAGCAGCGATTGCATCTGCAAGAAGAGCAGGAACAACGGCATCACTCGATGTGATAAACAAATATTTTACGATTGCAGAAATGCCGGTTGTATCTTCATCTTATTGGAATATGGTGCATGGTAATACACCGGAGGAAGTGCGTCAGGATCAGGAAGGACTGCAAGTGATGCGAAACTTAGCACGAAATATGGCGTGGATGCTCAAATGCATGGAAGCAGGAAAACAATCCGGAATCCGTAAGCCGGAAAATGAGTATAGTCATTACACCAATTTTATCAGGTAAAAATGAAAGGGGCTGTTAAAAAGCCCCTTGTTTTATGTATGTGAATGTATCTACGATTTATTTTTGTTTGAGTAAGACATCCAGTAGTGCATTATCCTGAAATTGTGTATTCCCCTCCAAAAGATCAGAAAGAGAGGAAGAGTTCTTTTGCGTTTGCTTACGAAAGGCAGACGGTGTAAGTCCTGTATATTTTTTAAACATTTTATTAAAGTAGCTGCTGGAATTAAACCCGGTAGTTTCCGCAACCTCAGAGATAGAAATGGTGTGGCCGCTGTGAATAATCATAATGGCAGCGGAGTATACCCTGTACTTGATCAGATATTCAAACGGAGAGATTTTCAGACAACGTTTGAAACTTCTGCAGCATTCGCTTTTGCTAATGTGAATGGAATCAGCAATATCCTGTAGTGTGAGTGATTCGGAGTAATGTGTAGCAATGAAGGTAAGCGCGGATTTAATGCGTTCCTCATCTTGCAGTGCCTGAACGTTACCGGAACCGGAGTCTTCCGCAGGAATATTTTGCAGGCCTTTTAGGAGAAGAAGCCATGCTTGGCAGAGCAGGCTTTTGGTCATAAGTTCATACCCAAATTCCTGCGCTTCATTCACGTCGATAATTTCCTTAAGTTTATCAAAAAAGGGAACCATGTGAGTGTTCTGCTGAGTGAGTACATGGTAACGAAAAGTAGGATGATTGAGAACCGGATTTAAATAGTTTTCCGTCAGAGAGGAAGCCCGGTAACCAAACACATAGGACGTATGAAAAACGACAGAGTAGTAGATACAATGGTGATCTTCAAATGGTTTTACTCTGTGCAATACGTTTTTATTTATGAATAACCCTTGTCCGCTTTCGAGGACAACACTGTTTTCGCCTGCATAGAAGCGGGCTTTTCCTACTAGTACGACAATATATTCCAGCTCTTCATGCCAATGCCAATGTACGAGTTCCAGTTGCAAATCTCTGGAATCGACATAGTAAAGGGCAAACGGATAGTCTTGGTTTCCATGCTGTTTGAGTTCGTATAAATCATCACGGGTTCGTATCAATAAATTTTGAGTGTCTTTATACATGGATTACCTCCCGCATCAAGAATTAATTTGTATACATTTTAACATAAAAAAAGTGAGGGGAAAACAAAAAGTATCAGAATATATATAGATTAAAATCATGTTTAGATGGGAAGAAGATGGAGAATCAAAAATTGGATGATCAGTTGACCCTTGCTTTGAATGTTTCGGAGCAGTTGCGTATGGAGTCAGAACAACTTCGAACGGGCTATGATGAAAGTAAAAAAACGTGGGAATTGATTGTGAAATATTCCGGTGATCTGACAAGGTTATCCGGAGATGAAGTAGTGGTTGAGGATTTAATAGCAGGATATGCAATTGTGACGCTTCCGGAGTTACTCATTCCGGCCTTTTCACAACTGGAGGAAGTGGAATATATTGAAAAACCCAAACGGATATTTCCGCAGGTACAGACTGCTTTACGAGTATCGTGCTTTCCAGAGCAGGGTCTGGGAAATGAACAGGAGAGTGGCCTGACAGGAGAAGGCGTATACATTGGCGTGATTGATTCCGGGGTAGATGTAACAATTTCGGTGCTCAGAAATACAGATGGCACAACGAAAATTGAGTATCTATGGGATCAGCAAAAGCAGGCGGATGTATCGCGCGGCGAACAGCCACCGGAGGGGTTTAATGTCGGCGTGGAGTATACAAAAGAACAGATTGACAAAGCGTTGCAGGAGGCAACCGCTCAAACGATTTCGGACGATGTGACTGGGCACGGTTCAAAGGTGGCGACCATTGCAGCGCAGGGAGCGGGTGGGAGCACGTTTGTAATTGTTAAGCTGGATGTGACAAATCAAATGAGTTATCCATCTACAACAAGCCTGATGAGAGCATTCACGTACATTGTCAGGAAAGCGAGGGATATGGGGAGACCTGTGGCAATCAATTTAAGCTATGGTAATACGTATGGTTCGCACGACGGTACCTCCTTATTGGAGAGGTTTATCGATGATATTTCCGAAGTGGGAAAAACGGTCATTTGTGTGGGGAGCGGAAATGAAGGAGCGTCAGCAGGGCACTTTTCAGCTCAGATTACAGAGAATCAAGTGGTTGAGTTTGCAATCGGTAATTATGAATCTGCATTCTCACTTCAGATATGGAAACATTATGCGGATCAGATGGAGATAGCAATTGTATCTCCGGGTGGACAACGGTATAACATCCTTCAGAATAGATTGGAAGGGGAAACGCAGGAGGTGGTACTGGAACAGACGAGAGTGCTGATTTTTGACGGAAAACCACAACCATATCGTGTGAAGGAAGAAATCTATCTTGATTTTATTCCTCTAAATTTAGATAGTGTAGCGGTGGGTTATGTAAACCAGGGGGTGTGGGAGATAGAATTTCGTCCCCTAAAAGTGGTGAATGGAAATGTGCAGATCTATATGCCTTCGGAAGCAATACGCAGTAGTGGAACACGTTTTTTTCTGCCGACACCGAATGCTACTTTGACGATACCGTCGACGGCGGAAAAGGTAATAACGGTTGGTGCATATCAAGCATATTATGGCGCTTATGCGGATTTTTCCGGACGAGGGTTTGTTATGAATGCCACAGATATCAGTGAAGGTCTAACTAAGCCGGATTTGGTTGCTCCGGGAGTTGGACTACGTGTGATAGGAAGATTTGGAGAAGAGACGGTGAGCGGTACTTCCTATGCAACACCGATTGTGACGGCGGCCTGTGCGCTTCTTATGGAGTGGGGAATTATCCGAGGAAATGATCCGTATTTATACGGAGAAAGGGTAAAAGCTTACTTGATTCGGGGAGCGAGACAGTTAGCAGGATATGAAGAGTGGCCGAATGCTATGGTAGGTTGGGGGGCACTGTGTGTCAGGGACAGTATTCCAAGTTGATAGAGGGGAAGATGTAGCAAGAGTAACATCTTCTGTTATGTTGGCTGGTAAAAATTGAAAATTAAAGAAAAAAGAAGTCGAATAAAAAAGAATGATTGACCCGTGGCAATGTGATGTTGTAACATGGTAATGTAGCAAAGGTACTAGTGATTAAGGGGGTAACAGATGGATTTTTTACAACTTATGGATTATGCGAGAAGAAATAATTGTTCCGACATTCACTTGACGGTTGGAACGCATACAGCGGTTCGACGATTTGGTGAACTGGAGCTGTTGGAACCGATTCCGGATCCACTGGAAATGGAGGAAATGATTCTTTCCATTTTAAATGAGGAGCAAAAGAGACACGTGCTGGCCGGGAAGGATCTTGATTTTTCCGGAATCACACCGGATGGTGCACGTATGCGAGTCAATGTGTATCGTCAGCGTAACAATCTCGCAGCGAGTATTCGTCTGCTTGAGAATACCACACCAACATTTGCCAATCTCGGACTTCCGGACACCGTTCGCATGTTGGCGGATGAGCCAAGAGGACTGATTCTTGTCACAGGACCGACAGGTAGCGGTAAAACAACGACACTGGCAGCTATCATTGACCATATAAATAAGCATCAGAAAAAGCATGTATTAACCATCGAAGATCCGATTGAATATATTTATCCGCATGGAAAAGCGATGATTCACCAAAGAGAGGTTGGCCGTGACGTAGATTCGTTTGCGACAGCGCTTCGTTCAGCACTGCGTGAAGACCCGGATATCATCCTGGTTGGCGAGATGCGTGATTATGAGACGATTTCGGCAGCGGTTACTGCAGCAGAAACAGGACATCTTGTCCTTTCTACCTTGCATACAACGAGTGCGCCGCAAACGGTAGAACGTATCATTGATGCTTGTCCGCCACACGGGCAGAACCAGATGCGTATGCAGCTTGCAAGTGTACTGAAGGGAGTGATTACACAGCAATTACTTCCGATGGCAAATGAAGAAGGCAGAGTAGTAGCAACAGAGATTCTGTTAAATAATGAAGCAGTAGGAAATCTGATTCGAGAAAATAAAATGCATCAGCTCGAAAGTACCATGCAGTCCAATCTTGCAGCGGGAATGCACACATTAAATCATGATCTGAAAATGCTTGTGATGCATGGAAAGATTACAAGAGACGTTGCATTACAATATTCCTCAAACCCAAAAGAAATTCAGCAGTTTATTTAAATATATTACATGAAGAATTGCATTTGTAAGGCCGGAACGGGAATTGGTTCCGGCCTTGCCATATGTTCTATGTATTGTTAGAATAGATAGGATAAGAAAAAATATCTATGCAAAGGAAAAAACAGGATGAAATTAGTGGAGCTAGAATGCCCAAATTGTGGCGGAAAAGTAAATAGAATCGATGAGGACTGGGCAAAATGTCCAAGTTGTGAAACTGAGTTTTTGATTGACGAGGGACAACCGGAAAACGTCATACACATCCACGAGACACCAAATGCGTATCCGTGGAGAGCTGTTCTTATCACGGTAGGTATTTTAGGGCTTGCTATGCTTTTTATTTGTATTATTTGTATGCCAGCATCCAATGTAGAAAAGACAGAGACTGTCGTGGAAGTGACAGAAGAAGTGACGATTAAATCTGCTTTTTTTCGAGAGGTTGTGATGCAGGTGTACGGAACTTCATACGAAAATGTCACTCCGGAGCAACTGGAGGAGCTTACATATCTGCATGTTTATACGCAGAATAGAATAACATGTGTGGATTATCGGAGGAAGGATGGAGAAGTAAAGAGTGTAGAGATTGGAGGAAATTTACAGAAAGACTACATGGATCTTTGCTGTTTCCCAAATCTAAAGACCATCCGGCTACAACATGGTTCTCTACCGGAGAAGGTACTCACAAACTTGACGCAGCTGGAAGAAATTGAAACCGAAAACTCACCGGAGGAACTTGCAGCACATTTGACTTTACCGGAAAAATTAAAAATCTACTATTGCCACAGAGCTGCTTCTATGGCGGGAATCAATGCGTTTTCCAATCTGGAATATTTTATGACAGATTATTATGAGACCACAGATATCCGTGCGCTGGCCTCGCTAACAAATTTAAAGACGCTCATCATTGAAAACGGAGACAAGATTACAGATTTTGGGTCCCTTTCTTCGCTCACTCATCTGGAAGTGCTCGAGCTGGATGCAAATCAGATCAAGAATATATCTTTTGTAAAAAACATGAATAATTTGACACAATTTTCACTCATGAATTCTGAGGTGATAGATTTGTCTCCGCTTTCGGGTAAAACGAAGCTTACCAAGCTTACCCTGGAAGATAATTATGAGGTGGAAGATTATAGTGTACTGGGAACCTTTACAGAGCTTACTGTGTTGAATCTTGCGCTTGGCAAAAAAGGAGAAATGCCGGATGTGTCAGGGTGGACCAAACTGACAGAGCTTTCCATAAGCGGCACAAAAAGTTTGGAATTTCTCGCGAAACTTCCGACATTAAAAAAATTACATCTGTCTGGAGGAAACAGTAGCCATTTTGATGTATTTGCATCGCTTACAAATTTGGAAGAGCTGAGTCTTGGAAGTATTTATGGAGATTTGAGCCGCTTGGATGCGTTGGCTGGCCTTACCAATTTAAAAAAATTGGATATCAATGCAATCACGGTGTATGGAAATGTGGAGGATATTTTTACGATTCCGGCATTGGAAGAACTCAATATCAATGACTGCAGTTTTGCGCTTGATTTTGATAAAATACCGGAAAATCCAAATATGAAACGACTCTATATGAGTCGCGTCGCTCTTTGGGAGAATGTACAAGTGATGCAGGACGGAATCGTGACCTACGTGGATTACGATGAGCTGGAACTCAAGAATCACATAGATTTCGTAAATAAGTTCCCAAATATTGAGGAATTGTATTTGCAGGGAAATCAGCTGACGGATGTAACATTTGCGGAAAGTTTGCAACAGCTTACAAAACTGGATGTCACGGATAATTACATTACAGATCTTAGGCCGTTGCAACAGCTTCCAAAACTGGAGACCGTCTGGTGTGGGCAAAACGCCATCTCTCAGGGAACGGATCTTGGAGAGGATGTAAATGTTGTGCTCGATTCAGAAGCAGAAGAAGGAGTCTGGTGGAAATGATTTTATATATCGTACGTCATGGAGAGACAGAATGGAATAAAGTGAAACGCTTGCAGGGGCAGACGGACATTCCGCTTGCGGAGGAAGGAATACGTTTGGCAAAGGTAACCGGTGAGGGGATGCAGAAATTGCCCATTGATCTTGTGATTTCCAGTCCGCTCACAAGAGCGGTGCAAACAGCCCGGCTGATGACTGCGGGAAGGGATATCCCGATACTGACGGATGAAAGAGTCAAAGAGATTTCATTTGGCAAATGGGAAGGAGAATGCATTTTTGACAGCGAGGTGCTACCAAAGGAGTTTCGTAAGTTGTTTTATGAAGATCCGCTTCATTGTATATGTGCGCCGGGCGGTGAAACATTTTCTGATGTATGTAAGCGTACGGGAGAATTTTATCAAAGTCTGCTGGAAAACCCGGATTATGCGGAAAAATGTATTCTGATTTCAACACACGGAGCAGCGGGAAGGTGTTTGCTGACGCAGTTTTATGAAGATAAGACAGATATATGGCGTGGTGGGGTTCCTCAAAATTGCGCAGTGACGACCGTGGAGATACAGGATGGAGTGTGCCGGATTGTGGAAAAGGATCAGATTTTTTATTAAGACAAGGCCACTTTTATTGACAAAAATACGATTTGTTTTTATCATATACCTTGTATGTAAATTATAGATATGGAGCAGAAGATATGAGTAAAATTATTTTGACAGGTGACAGACCAACCGGTAGATTGCACGTGGGACATTATGTGGGATCACTTCGCAGACGTGTTGAATTACAAAATACCGGTGAGTATGATGATATTTTTATTATGATTGCGGATGCGCAGGCGTTAACAGACAATGCGGACAATCCGGAAAAAGTACGACAGAATATTATTGAAGTAGCTTTGGATTATTTAGCATGTGGGCTTGATCCAACGGTGTCAACCATCTTTATACAGTCGATGGTACCGCAGTTGACAGAGTTATCATTCTATTATATGAATCTCGTAACGGTATCCAGATTGCAACGTAATCCTACGGTAAAAGCGGAAATCCAGATGCGTAATTTTGAGGCCAGTATTCCGGTAGGTTTCTTTACTTATCCAATCAGTCAGGCGGCTGATATTACTGCGTTTAAGGCGACGGTTGTTCCGGTAGGAGAGGACCAGATGCCGATGATTGAGCAGACCAAGGAAATTGTACATAAATTTAATACGGTTTATGGGGAGACTCTGGTAGACCCGAAAATCATGCTACCGGACAACAAGGCATGTCTGAGATTACCTGGAATTGACGGAAAAGCAAAGATGAGTAAGTCTCTTAACAACTGTATTTATCTTGCAGATACGGAGGAAGATGTACGCAAAAAGATTATGTCCATGTTCACAGATCCAAATCATCTGCGCGTGGAAGATCCGGGGCGTGTAGAAGGAAATCCTGTATTTATTTATCTGGATGCGTTCTGTAAAGATGAGTATTTTGCTGAGTTCCTTCCGGAATATCAGAATCTTCAGGAATTGAAAGAACATTATACCAGAGGTGGTCTTGGTGATGTAAAAGTGAAGAAGTTCTTAAATAATGTGATGCAATCCGAGCTTGCACCGATTCGAGAGAGACGTTCGAAATGGGAAAAGGATATTCCGGCGGTATATGAGATTCTGAAAAAAGGAAGCGAGAAAGCAGAAGCAGTTGCAGCAAATACACTTGCGGAAGTTCGTGAGTCGATGAAGATTAACTATTTTGATGATATGGCGTTGATTAAGGAACAGGCCGAGAAATATATGTAAGATGAGGCAGCCCATACACATGTGTGGGCTGTTTATTGTATGAAGATATTGTAAATACTAAAATAAACAGCGTCATACGTATAGTTGGAGGTTAAAAATGAGAAAAATCAATCAAAATGCAGCGGAACTTGTCGGAAATACGCCATTAATGCAGCTTCACCATTATTGTGAGAAGGAAAGTATTACAAATGCAAGAATTCTTGCAAAATTAGAATATTTAAATCCTGCCGGATCAGTCAAAGATCGAGCAGCGCTCTATATGATTAAGGACGCCGAAGAAAGTGGCAGATTAAAACCGGGAGGTACCATCATTGAACCGACTTCCGGAAATACAGGGATTGGTCTGGCGGCACTGGCGGCGGCAAAAGGATATCGCGTGATTCTGACGCTCCCGGATACAATGAGTGTGGAGCGAAGAACACTACTAAGGGCATACGGTGCACAGCTAATTCTCACGGAAGGCGCGAAGGGAATGAGCGGAGCAATTGCCAAAGCGGAGGAGCTTAAGGAAGAGATTCCGGGAGCAATCATTATGGGACAGTTTTCAAATGAAGCCAATGCGAGGGCACATAGAGAGACAACCGGACCGGAAATCTGGGAACAGACGGAAGGCGATATTGATATTTTTGTGGCCGGAGTCGGAACCGGTGGAACTATCACAGGAATTGGTGAGTACCTGAAAAGCAAAAATCCGGAAATTAAAATTGTGGCGGTGGAACCGTCAGACAGTCCGGTGTTGTCCGGTGGAATGGCAGGTCCACACAAACTACAGGGAATTGGAGCAGGTTTTATTCCGGAGCTTTTAGATACGGAAATATATGATGAGATTATTCCGGTGGAGAGCGAAGACGCGTTTGTGCATGGAAGACTGTTGGCAAAAACAGAGGGCGTTTTGGTCGGCATCTCATCGGGAGCAGCACTGAAAGCAGCAGCGGAATTGGCAAAAAGAGAAGAGAATGTAGGAAAAACAATTGTTGTGTTACTTCCGGATTCCGGCGACCGCTATTTATCCACCCCTTTGTTTTCTGAAGCAGAAATGCATTGATGGAAAGGAAATGGAAAGGAATAAGATAAATAAAAAATTTACAGCAGCATTAGGGTACACATTTCGGGATTTGAGAGAGGATAACAAAAAGGGATACTATGGAAAATCAAAATCAGACACATAAGCGTCGAGTGCGTTATAAAGGAACGCACCCACGCAGTTTTCATGAAAAATATAAGGAGCACAATCCGGAGAAATATGCAGATACGATTGAAAAAGTTATCAAAAAAGGGAGCACACCTGCGGGGATGCATATTTCGATTTGCGTGAACGAAATTTTAGCCTTTTTACAAATTCAGCCGGGACAAAAGGGGTTGGATGCAACGCTTGGATATGGAGGTCACACTAAGGAAATGTTGAAATGCCTGCAGGGAGAAGGCCATATTTACGGATTGGATGTGGATCCGATTGAGATTGAGAAGACGACAAAGCGTTTGAGAGATCAAGGTTTTGGAGATGATATTTTGACAGTCATTCAGACGAATTTTGCAAAGATAGATGAGGTGGCAAAGCAGCATGGCCCCTTTGACTTTATCCTTGCGGATTTAGGTGTTTCTTCCATGCAGATTGACAATCCGCAAAGAGGATTTTCATACAAAACAGATGGGCCGCTGGATCTTCGTCTTAATCCGCACGAGGGAACGAGTGCGGCTGAGCGGTTATGCGAGATTACGGAAGAAGAGTTTGCATGGATGCTTATGGAAAATTCGGATGAGCCTTACGCATATGAGATTGCAAAGACCGTGATGCGTGAGGTACGTAGCGGAAAAAAAGTAGAGACGACGACAAGGCTTCGTGAGCTAATCGAAAAAAGTTTGATGCATCTTCCGCAAAAGGAGAGAAAAGAGGCTGTAAAAAAATCATGTCAAAGAACCTTCCAGGCACTTAGGATCGATGTGAACAGTGAATTTGAAGTGCTGTATGCGTTTTTAGACAAGCTGCCGGATGCTCTTTCACCGGGAGGACGAGCAGCAATTCTGACCTTTCATTCAGGAGAGGACCGGCTTGTGAAAAAGTCATTCAAACAGGGTAAAAAGCAAGGGATTTATTCCGAAGTATCGGATGATGTGATACGCCCGAGTGCACAAGAATGTGCGATGAATCCAAGAGCGAAATCGACAAAAATGCGCTGGGCAATCAAAGCAGAGTTGTAAAAAGGCTTGAAATAAACCGTGTCAGAGTATATGATGATAAAATATATAGAAAAAAGAGAAGAGGAGAGGATACTGTGAAAACGAAGGTTTTTATCGATGGAAGCGAAGGAACAACAGGATTAAGAATATATGAACGGTTTCAGAACCGGGATGATATAGAGATTTTACGAATCGATCCGGAATTACGAAAAGATCCGCAGGAGAGAAAGAAAATGATCAATGCTTCGGATATTACGTTTTTGTGTTTGCCGGATGTAGCGGCAAAGGAGTCGGTATCCTTAGTTGAGAATGAAAATGTAGTAGTGATTGATGCTTCTACAGCGCATCGAACGGAAGAAGGATGGGCTTATGGATTTCCGGAGTTATCAAAGGAACATAGGGAAGCCATCAAAGCCGGAAAGAGAATCGCAGTTCCAGGATGTTATGCCACAGGTTTTATATCCTTGGTTTATCCTTTGGTAAAGGGCGGAATTCTTCCAAAAGATTATCCGGTGAGCAGTTTTGCACTTTCCGGATATAGTGGAGCCGGCAAAAAGACAATTGAAACATATGAGAGTCCGGACCGTCCAAAGGAATTATCTGCTGGAAGAGAATATGCACTTACACAGCAGCATAAGCATTTAAAAGAGATGAAAAAAATCACCGGAATTGAGCGTACACCGCTGTTTTCACCGATTATTGACGACTACTATAGCGGAATGGTAGTTTCCTTGCCGTTATACGCAGATATGCTCGGCAAAAAGGAAACACCGGAATCCCTGCTCAGCTATTATGAGGAGTATTATAAAGGGCAGCAATTTATCCGGGTAAGTAAGAAAGATGATGAAGTTGCTGCCAGTGGTTTCTTGGCAGGAAATGCGTTGTCCGGTTGGGATGGATTAAAGATTTACGTCACCGGAAATGAAGAGCGTTTGGTTGTTTCGGCTCAGTTTGATAATTTGGGAAAAGGAGCTTCCGGTGCAGCCATTCAGTGTCTGAACATTATTCTTGGATGTGAGGAAGACAAGGGACTGAATTTGTAATTTTAGAGATTCGCAAGTTGATTGAAAAATCTACATAGTATTTGAATACAAAAATGAATTGCCCGTTCCGCGGTTTGAGTGGAACGGGCAATTTTTTATAAGGTTTTATAAGGATTTTCGCAGTCCTTTCGGATAGTGATTTTTCATAATGCCACCGGCCAGTTTGCCCCAGCCGATGCTGTAGCCGTCAAGACAAATCAAATACCAACCCTTCTCACCATCACAAGGGAAAGTCTGACCGTTAACGTATTCAGATATGAGACGAAGCTCATCCGGTTTGTCTGAGCTTAAGTTGATGCAGTTTAAAACATCTTCCGGTTTTAAGGTAAGAGCCAGTGCATGAGATGGTTCAAACCGGTGTTTTAAGATGGTACCAAGATGAAGCCCCGGTCTTAAAACACGCAATCCTAAAAGGGAAGGAGCGTCAGAATCGGTAAGATAAATTTGATCTCCGTACAGTTCCAGTTTTCCGTTAAAAGCGAAATGAAGATTGTCTTTTAAAAAATCTTCTAACGGTAAAAGAACAGGGTCGCCGGTATTGGATTTTTTTCCTTTTTTTCGTCCGGAAGTGGCGTACTGCACATGATTGTTTTCTAAGTAGAAATCATTTTTTCCGGCAAGAACGCTACAGGTTGGCATGACGTAATCTGCAGGCTCACTTTTTTTCAAAACAGCGACAAAATGTCCTTCTCCTTGTATCTTGTGCGGCCACAGACGTTGTTGCTGCACAAGTTGATAATTTGGATGGCGTTCAAGGAACCGAGAGATACTACCCTCATTTTCAGCAGGAGCGAATGTGCATGTGGAATACACGATAGTTCCGCCGGGACGGAGCATCAGGTCGGCCTGATCGAGGATTTCATCCTGACGGTCGGCGCAAATCTGCACGTTTTCGAGGCTCCACTGTTTTATTGCTTCTTCGTTTTTTCGGAACATCCCTTCACCCGAGCAAGGAGCATCTACCATAATGCGGTCGAAATAAGAAGGAAAACGAGGGGAGAGTGAGTTAGGAGATTCATTTGTGACAATGACATTTCGAATCCCCATGCGCTCTATGTTTTCGGATAAGATTTTTGCTCTGGAAGGATGGATTTCATTGCTTATGAGAAGGCCCTGCTGCTGCATGGCAGAGGCAATCTGTGTGCTTTTTCCACCCGGTGCAGCGCATAAATCAAGCACTCTTTCTCCCGGCTTTGGATCAAGAAGGGTGGCCGGAAGCATGGCACTTGGTTCCTGGATATAATATACACCTGCTTCGTGATATGGATGTTTTCCAGGACGCAATGTTTCCGGATAGTAAAAGCCATCTTCTGTCCAAGTGACAGGAGAGAGGTCATCGGAGAATTCGGCGGTGGACAGAAAGCGTTGCACGCCACCTTTGAGACGGTTAACGCGAAGCGCCTGATAATTCGCGCTTTCGTAACTCTGGACAAAAGCATCATATTCGAAGGAAAGCATATCTTTCATACGCTCAATAAAATCAGGTGGTAATGAAAAGGCCATAGTATAAACTCCTTTGGTTTAGTCTTGCATCACAATTAAAAGAATTATATACTTTTTGTTAGGCGGCTTCAAGCATTCAGGCGAAGAAACGAAAGCAAAAATGTAATAAAAGGAACAGGAAGATGATATATACAGTAACTTTAAATCCGTCAATTGATTACGTGATTCGTATTCCGAGGTTTCAAAATGGCGGACTGAATCGCACATCGCAGGAACAATATTTTCCGGGAGGCAAAGGGATTAATGTATCCGTTGTCTTAAAAAATCTTGGTGTTGAAAGTATAGCACTTGGTTTTGTGGGCGGTTTTACCGGTGAAAAAATTGTGTCGATGCTAAAGGAAAAGGGCATCAAAACTGATTTTATACACCTTATGCAAGGAGATTCTCGCATTAACGTCAAGATGCATAGTATTTCGGACGAGGTTGAGACGGAAATCAATGGCAGTGGACCAAGGATACAACAACAAGAAATCAGTAAATTAAAAGATTCGTTATGTAAACTGAAGCAAGGAGATAAATTAGTGTTGGCAGGTGGAGTTCCGCCGTCAATTCCAAGTGACATATATGAAAATATATGCGCCTGGATGCAAGGAAAACAGGTAGATATTATTGTTGATGCAGAAAAACAGCTACTGAAGAAGGTATTGAAGTATCGTCCATTTTTGATAAAGCCCAATCATCATGAATTGGGACAGATGTTTGGGGTAGAATTACAGGATAAAGAAGAGGCAATTTATTATGCCAAGATGTTGCAGGAGTATGGAGCGCGCAACATAATAGTTTCTATGGCAGAACAAGGCGCGGTGTTTGTAGGAGAAGGTAAGGAAGTGTACCGAATGGATGCACCAAAAGGTAAGGTAATCAATTCCGTGGGGGCAGGAGATTCCATGGTGGCTGGTTTCCTTGCAGCCTGCGAACAGATGGTGATTTCGGGCATGGAAGGAAATCCGAAATGCACAGAAAGAAACTCCGTCATGGAAGAAGCGTTTTATCGGGCGGTATGTAGTGGCAGTGCGTGTGCTTTTTTAGATGGACTGCCACAATATGAGGATATCGAAAAGGTGTTGACAGAAAGTAAGAGGAATTAAGAGCATGCATAAAGATTTTATTAGATTTATGGAAGAGAGTACGACAGCATATCAGGCGGTATATGAAGTGATGCAGCGTCTGGAGTCGGATGGATATGAAAGATTATGCGAGGCGCAGCAATGGGACATCAGACCCGGAGATAAAAAATACGTGGTGAGAAATGATTCGTCCATCATAGCATTCCGAGTACCGCAGGAAGAAGCAAACGGCTTTCATATGATTTGTGCACATAGCGATTCACCGAGCTTTAAGATGAAAGAAAACGCGGGGATTGTTGTGGAAGACAGTTATCTTAAGATCAACGTGGAAAATTACGGTGGTATGCGGAAGGAAACTTGGGTTGACCGGCCACTTTCCGTCGCAGGAAGAATCGTAATCAGGAAAAAAGGTCTTTTGTTGGAAAGTATACGAGTCGATATGAAGCGTCCGCTGTTTCTGATTCCGTCGCTTGCAGTGCATATGAAAAGAGGCGACGCGAAGGAAAGCGAGTTAAATACGCAAATGCATCTTCTTCCGCTGGCAGGGACAATAAATGAGAAAGACGCGCTGATGGATGCAATTGCAAAAGAGGCAAATGTGGAGAAAGAAGATATTTTGGGCATGGATCTTTATTTGTATCCGGTACAAAAGCCACTTTGCATGGGACTGGGCGAAGAACTGATTGGGGCTGCGCGGCTGGATGACCTCGCATGCGTATACTGCGGGATGAAAGCATTGCAGGAAAGTCATCCGGCGGATAAAATTTCGGTACTTGCCATTTTCGATAATGAAGAAGTGGGAAGTCA
Source organism: Lachnospiraceae bacterium (assembly GCA_045588655.1). Classification (GTDB taxonomy): domain Bacteria; phylum Bacillota; class Clostridia; order Lachnospirales; family Lachnospiraceae; genus SVFI01. The sequence goes on from JAZNEP010000021.1 coordinate 67,699, forward strand.
GACCATGCAGGGAGCTGCATCCGATTTTCTTTTCTTCACGCTTCAAAGAGTAGCGGGGGCGTTAGAGAAAGAATTGTCACAATTGCTTGCAGGAAGTTTTTTGATTAGTGCGGACAATGCGCATGCACTCCATCCGAATTATGTAGAAAAGTCGGACCCGACGAATCGTCCGATTCTAAATAAAGGAATCGTGATAAAGTATCACGGCGCACAGAAGTACACGACCAGTGCCTATTCCGGTGCATTTGTGAAGGCCCTGTGTGAGCAGGAACATATTCCTTATCAGACCTACCACAATCGTTCCGATATTGCCGGGGGTTCTACGCTTGGCAATATTGCATTGACCGGCGTATCCGTGCAGGCGGCGGACATTGGACTACCGCAGCTTGCCATGCATTCAGCCTTTGAAACCGCCGGAATATATGATATTCAATCGATGATTCGGTTTATGACTGCATTTTATCAGGTGTGATTAACGTTTTGTGAAAAAATAAAATGATTAAATTGACACTGTTTTTAATTCAAGGTATGCTGTTGATAGTGAAGGAAAATTCCGGAGGAAATTATGAAACGAATGAAAAAATTAACCGGCATGGTGGCAGGAACCGCATTGTGTCTGGGACTTATATTGGGTGGCTGTGCGAAAGAACATACAAAGATAGATGAAGGAATGGCGGCAATACAGGAACTGAAATATGAGTCGGCATTGGGACTCTTTGAAGAAGCCATTGTGGGAAAAGAAGATATGCAGCTTGCTTACAGAGGACAGGGGCTGTGTTATTTAGGGCTTACGGACTATGAAAAAGCAATAGAATCGTTTGATAAGGCGTTATCACATTCGGGAATGTTTGTGTCTGAAACAGAAATTGATATCAATTATTATCTTGCAACAGCGCAATATAAAAGTGGTGATAACGAGGGGGCAATAAAGACTCTGGATGCGATTGCAGGAATGAGAAAGAAACAGGCACAGGTATATTATCTGCGTGGATTAGTCAAGATGGAACAAGGAGATTATGAAAATGCGGTAGCTGACCTCGATCTTGCACTTGCAAAATCCAAAAGTGATATTTCCATGACAATCAATATCTATCATGTGTTTGCAGACAATGGTCATGTAGAAGAAGGAAAATCCTATTTGTCTTCCGCACTGAATCATCGCCTGGATGCAATGAGTGATTATGAAAAAGGGCTGATTTACTACTATATGGAAGATTATGATAATGCGAGAAACTTTCTGGAAACAGCCAAGAGTGATGGTAAACGCGACAGTTTGGAAATTCTGCTCATGCTTGGAAAAACATATGAGCAGCTCGGTGACAGTAATTATGCGGCAAGTATTTACAGTAAATATATTGAGGATGTTGGGCCAAATCCGGAAGTCTACAACCAACTTGGATTATGTAAACTGACTGTCGGAGCGTATGAGGAAGCTCTGAATGCGTTTAATAACGGTCTTTCCATCAAGGAAAACAACAATGTTATGCAGCAGTTAAGATTTAATCAGATTGTGGCATATGAGTATGTTGGAGAGTTTGAGAAAGCAGCAGCTTTGATGAACGGATATCTGGAGAGTTATCCGGATGATGCGCAGGCAGTGCGTGAATACGAGTTTTTACGGACAAGGTAGCACTTCTGCCTCATAAAGGAGTGTGGACGGGAAACAATATCATGTGGCAAGCAACACTATATCTTGTGTTAACATAAGAATGTTAACATAAGATATAGTGTTTTTTATTGCCTTTGATATTGACTTTAGATAAGGCGAATGCTACAATAAATTTAGTTGGCGCCGCGTTGGAATTGGTTTGCGATAATTATAATTATGTAAACTGCAAAAAGGGTATATTTCAGTAGTGGGCGACAGTTATGTAATGCGATATGTTTTGTAGGAAAGGGAGATTTCATGTTAAACGTAATTAAGAGGGATGGTACGACAGCAGAATTTGATTTAAAGAGAATCAATGATGCGATTATGAAAGCGTTTGTTGCAACAGATATGCAGTATACCAATGATATTGTGGATCTGCTTGCACTTCGTGTGACTGCAGATTTTCAAGGGAAGGTAAAAGAGGACAGTGTTCACATTGAAGATGTGCAGGATAGTGTGGAGAGAGTGCTTGAGCAGACCGGATATGCAGAGGTGGCAAAAGCATATATTCTCTACAGAAAACAGAGAGAAAAATTACGTACGATGAAATCTACGATTCTTGATTATAAAGATGTGGTAAACGGATACGTAAAAGTAGAGGATTGGCGTGTAAAAGAAAACTCAACCGTTACCTATTCTGTGGGAGGATTGATTCTGAGTAATTCCGGTGCTGTAACTGCCAATTATTGGTTGTCCGAGATATATGATGAGGAGATAGCCACGGCACACCGCAACGCGGACATTCATATTCATGATCTTTCTATGCTGACAGGATATTGTGCCGGATGGAGTTTGAAGCAGCTAATAAAAGAAGGATTGGGTGGAATCACCGGTAAGATTACGTCTGCCCCGGCCGCACACCTTTCTGTGCTTTGTAACCAAATGGTGAATTTTTTGGGAATCATGCAAAATGAATGGGCAGGAGCACAGGCATTTTCTTCTTTTGATACCTATTTAGCACCGTTTGTAAAGGTGGACAATCTTACCTATGCAGAAGTAAAAAAGTGTATTGAAGCGTTTATCTATGGTGTCAATACACCGAGCCGCTGGGGTACACAGGCTCCATTTTCTAACGTGACACTTGACTGGACAGTACCGGATGATCTTGCTGAACTTCCGGCGATTGTGGGCGGAAAGGAAATGGACTTTAAATACAAAGATTGCAAAAAAGAAATGGACATGATCAACAAGGCATTTATTGAAACAATGATTGAAGGAGATGCCAACGGTCGTGGATTCCAGTATCCGATTCCGACCTATTCGATCACTAGAGATTTTGATTGGTCGGATACAGAAAATAATAGATTGTTATTCGAAATGACCGCAAAATACGGGACACCGTATTTTTCAAACTATATCAATTCAGACATGGAACCATCAGATGTTCGTTCCATGTGCTGTCGTCTCCGCCTTGATTTGAGAGAGCTGCGCAAAAAGACGGGTGGATTCTTTGGAGCAGGTGAAAGTACGGGAAGTATCGGTGTTGTTACAATCAATATGCCGCGTATCGCGTATTTGTCATCGAGCAAAGATGATTTTTATCGTCGCCTTAATAAGATGATGGATATTGCAGCCAGATCCTTAAAAATCAAGCGTGGTGTTATTTCAAAGCTTTTGGATGAGGGATTATATCCATATACGAAGCGTTACCTTGGACAGTTTGACAGTCATTTTTCGACAATCGGACTGCTTGGTATGAATGAAGTTGGACTAAATGCAAATTGGATTCGTGCAGATTTGACAGAGAAAAAAACACAGGATTTTACAAAAGAAGTGTTGAATCATATGCGTAACAGACTGTCAGATTATCAAGAAATGTATGGCGACTTATACAATTTGGAGGCTACACCTGCAGAGAGTACATCTTATCGTCTTGCAAAGCACGATCGAAAGAGATGGCCTGGTATCAAGACGGCAGGAGGTGTAGGTGATACGCCGTATTACACCAATTCCTCGCATCTTCCAGTGGATTATACAACCGATATCTTCGATGCGCTCGACATACAGGATGAGTTACAGACACTGTATACTTCCGGTACGGTATTCCATGGATTTATCGGTGAAAAACTTCCGGATTGGAAAGCGGCAGCAAATCTGGTTAAAACGATTGCTGACAATTATAAATTGCCGTATTATACATTGTCACCGACGTACTCCATCTGTAAGGAACATGGTTATCTGGCTGGAGAAGTCAAGGTTTGTCCGCATTGCGGAAAACGTACAGAAGTCTATAGCCGTATCACAGGATATTACAGACCGGTTCAGAACTGGAATGACGGAAAATTACAGGAATACCAAAATCGTACCGAATACAACATTGCAGCATCTACTTTAAAAAAACCGGTTGCTAGTGTGGTAAAGTTGTCAGGATATGATCAAGAAGTGACGGTTTCAGTCGGTGTTCCGGAAAATATAAAATATCTGTTTACAACAAAAACGTGTCCAAATTGTAAGCTTGCGAAAGAGTATCTCAAGGACGTGGCATACGTTCCGATTGATGCGGAGGAAAATATGGAGTTGGCTATGCGGTATGGTGTTATGCAGGCACCGACACTTGTGGTGGTAGACGGCGATTCATACAAGAAGTATGTGAATGTCTCCAACATAAAGAAGTACACAGATAATTTGGTTCACGAGATGGTATAGGTGATAGTGATGCATGATTTATTTATTAAGGTAAAAGGCATAATTAAGCACGATGACAGATATCTTGTGCTGAAACATTGGCTGGATGATAGAATCGTGGATCCTTATGTATGGGAATTTGTAGACTGTGAGCTTGAGAAAGGAGAAACACCGGATCAGGCGGTGCTACGAGGGATTCATGAAGCTGTTGGTGTACATGGAGAGATACTCAAACCATTATATTCATGGACGCAGATGATAGGAGACATTCAGTGTGTCGGACTGGCATATCTTTGCCAGCTTTGCGAGGATGAGGGGTCAATTACGCTCAGTGAAGAGTATTGCGGGTTTGAATGGATTACGCAGGAGGAATTCTCTTCTTACATTAATAATCCGAATGTACTAAAGGATATAAAAAATAAGTTAGGAGATATCTCAAATGATTAACAAATTAGTAGAATCGATTAAAAAAACCAATGCTCCGATTGTGGTAGGACTTGATCCTATGATGAAATTTATTCCGGAGCACATTAAGAAAAAGGCATTTGCGGAGTACGGAGAGACGTTAGATGGCGCAGCAGAAGCCATTTGGCAGTACAACAAAGGTATCATCGATGCAGTCTATGATCTGATTCCGGCAGTAAAGCCACAGATTGCCATGTATGAGCAGTTTGGGATTCCGGGATTGGTTGTGTTTAAGAAAACGGTAGATTACTGTAAAAGCAAAGGGCTTGTAGTCATCGGAGATGTGAAACGTGGTGATATCGGTTCTACATCAGAAGCATATGCGGTAGGTCATCTTGGAAAAGTTCAGGTGGGAAATAATGAGTTTTATGGATTTGACGAGGATTTTATTACCATCAATCCGTATATGGGTGCAGATAGTGTACTTCCTTTCTTAAAAGTTTGTAAAGAAGAAAAAAAGGGTATTATCATTTTGGTAAAAACATCGAATCCGAGTAGCGGTGATTTTCAGGATCGTTGCATCGATGGAAGACCGTTGTATGAACATGTAGGAGAAAAAGTAGCTGAGTGGGGAGCTGAATTTATGGGAGATTCTTACAGCTACGTAGGAGCGGTAGTGGGTGCTACCTATCCGGAACAGGGAAAAATTCTTCGTAAAATTATGCCAAACACGATGATTCTTGTGCCTGGTTACGGTGCGCAGGGTGGCAAAGGAAAAGATTTGGCCCATTTCTTTAATAAGGACGGACTTGGTGCAATTGTAAACTCTTCAAGAGGAATCATCGCAGCCTATCAAAGTGATGTTTACAAAGATCGATTTGCACCGGAAAATTATGCAGATGCATCGAGGGCAGCAGTGCTTGATATGATTGATGATATCGCAGGTGCACTTGCAACAAAATAAAAGACAAACAGGAATTTATTGAACCCAATTTCGGTAGAAAATGGAAATGCTCATAAGCTGTTATAAATTGTTATGTATTTTGGTCTGGGCGAAGGCTTTTTGGACCATCGTAGGCGGGAAGAGTTCCCGCCTTTATTTATAAAAATGGCGATTTTGAAACACATAGTTTTCATAACGTGACAATTCAGTATTCCAAATGTATAGTTTAGCAAAAAGAACTTAAAAAGCTTCTTGATGTGTGTTAAGAAATGAACATAATAATTGTCAAGAAGGAGAATTGATATGAAAAAGTACGTTATGTTAACTGTGGTATGGGTGTTTTTAATGATGCTAGTCGGATGTAATCAAAAATCAGAAGGGGAAATAAAAGAACCTGAAACATATCGCTTCGAAGCCGTTGTTCTCGAAGTAAAGGATGTTTCTGTTATGGTTTGCCCGCAGGAAGGTTCGAATGAGTTAAACTGCGCGGACAAGATATCCGTAAATCTTGGGAACATGGAAGTTCCATTTGACCTGATGGAAGGCCAGACGATTGCGATTGAATATGATGGCCTGATTGCCGAAAGTGACCCGGCGCAGATTATTGGAGCAACCGGAATTGAGTTGGTTACGGAGGCGAAGACTGAGGAGGTGGCTAAGGCTGAGGAGAAGGCAGAAACGTCGTCGATTACAGGTAGGTATATCTATTTAGACAACCCTCAGGAAGCGTGGGGAATTGAACTACAAGCTGAAAATGTCACATCGAAAGGATTGACCATTGTGTGCCACCAGTCCGGCGGAGCAGATATAGGAGAACTGAATATAGGTAGTTTTTATACCATTCAGCTGTTGATGGAAACTGAGTATGTGGATATCGGGTTTATTCCGTCAGACAGCGTTGTTGCTGATCCAGAGGAGTCATGGACTATTAATGAAGAAGCTACCACTACCTTGGATGTGAATTGGGAGGGGATGTACGGAGAATTGCCACCCGGAAAATATCGCATCGGTAAACTAATTACGAATTTCAAAGAAACCGGGGAGCATGAGCAAGCAGTAATGTATGTGTGCTTTGAAGTGAAGTAGAATAGAAAAAGGTGCTATTTATATAGCACAATTCGAACAAAAGTCTTGCATTGAGTAATGGAACGGAATTCTGATTTGTTTAGCGATATCAAAAATATATAGGAGAAGTAGAAGATGAGTTTACATATTGAGCCTTTTGAGGCTAATGATTCTAAAATTGAAGGACTTAAAATAATTAGTGCAAAAATGTCAACCGATGACCGTGGAACTGTTCGAGAATTGTTTCGTGACAGCGTATATTTTGAAGTTCTTCCAAAGACAGTGACAGGATGGAAGCAGATTAACTTAACCAGAACCAAGAAGGGCGCTGTTCGTGGACTTCATGGCGAGGCAATGTCCAAGCTGGTTACTGTGGCTTATGGCTCTGTTTTCGGTGCATATGTTGATACAAGACCGGACAGTAAGACTTTCGGTGCTGTTGAAACTGTACATATAACACCTGGCGTTCAAGTATTTGTTCCCCAGGGCGTATGTAATGGTTTTCAGGCACTGGAAGATACAGAATATCTGTATTTCTTTGACAATGAATGGGCTCCCGGAATGCCCGGTACAGCACTTTGTCCGCTGGATCCTGAACTTGGTATCAAGTGGCCAATCTCTATTGATACGAGTGATCTTAATCAGATTTCTGAGAAGGATTCTAAGGCACCAACTTTTAAGGAACTTCGTAAGATTTGGGGGATGAATTGAATGAATTATATTTTTCGAGAGACGCATGTATAGGGAAGTACATGAAGGAGATATATGACAAAATTGGTACTCCGAGTAAACACATCCAATTAGTATTTGAGAATGAAGTCTGTACAGAAGTGCGGAGGATTAGAATTTATTATGACAAACAACATGAAAAAGAACATTTACAGGATAACACTAATATTAATGGTCGGTCTTTGCAGTGGCTGTGGAAAAGAGACAATAGAAAGGAATGAACTGAGAACGGAAAGCTTATCTGTTCAAGCTGAAGAACAGGCCGATGCTGTAAGTGGCGAAAGTGTTGATATCAAATTGAGTGATATACCCCAAATGGATTTCGCTTATGATTATTCTGAGGATATCAAGGCGGATGTTGATTATGTGGTATCAGGTTCAGAGTCCTTGCAAAAGGAAGTGGCGAACATTGAAAAGATTATCCAAAAGTATACTCCGTTAGCAGAGGTGGCTCAATCTCAAGGAGAGATGAACATATCATCCAGATGGTTTTTCGTAATATGGGATACAGAATTAAATGCTCTTTGGAGCAGATTTAGTAATTCTGCAGACCAGAAGACAAAGGAGAAAGTTCTTGAAGAACAGAGAAATTGGATAGCTATGAAGGAAGAAGTGACATTGCTGAGCCTTGGAGATAGTGAAGAAAATGGGAGCATATATCCGCTCCTTCAGAATTCTTTTTTGGAGGAGATTACCAAGAATAGAGCTTATGTTCTTGCAAATGAGTTGGCAGAGATAAAGGGTGAATCTTTTGTCATGCCTGAAAGATCAGAAAAGTACGGCTTTTTTGTAGACAATCAGGGAACTGGTAGCGTATACAGCTTTTTGAACACTCGATCGGGATGGGAAGGAGAGGAGGAAGCAATTATCTCCATTTACAGACAGGGAGAAACAGAGGGAACTTTTGTTGACAATGGAAACGGAGAACTGGATTTCACTTCTGAGGATGGAAGCGTAAAAGGAATCATCATAATTAACGGATGGGATGGTGCAAGTTTCAAAGTTACTGAGACATCGGGAACATCTGCTTTCTCTGTAGGCGAAGAATTTTATTTTCCTTTTGCATTTTGATAAATACGAAGAGTATGACCAAATTTCAATTGGTAAAACAGATAGATAAAGGATATATGAATTGAATATCTTACATATAGACGAATAAGTTTCGTTCGAAAAATTACACGACATGTAAGAAAAATGGTTCTATAAATCAAAACAATTTAATATATTATAAAAACCGTTGAAGCAGAGATAACGGCAATGATGCCTTTACATATAGCCTGTGTTAGTGAGAGTCAGGTGAGAAACAAGTTGTCAAATGGACCGCTGAGGGCGCAGTCAAAAGTGAGTATATGCACCTAGTATTCTGCGACGTGTGTACTTTTTGTTTAAGTATCGTATTCGTCCTTGACAGATTTTAGCATTCTGTCAAGGGCGTTTTTTATACTTCTTTGGCAGGGAAAATTATTGAGTTATCGGGAGGCGTAAAGCATGGTACAGAAATTATGGTGGCGCTTGTGCGCCGGAAAAACATGTGTGGAACTAATAAAAGAATATAAAAACTAAGATCTTTAATTTGGAGGATAATACTATGATGTATAATAATATTGATTTTGATACCTACTTTAAAAACTACCCGGATGCAAATGGCTATTTTGGTAAATATGGCGGTTCGTATATTCCAGCAGAATTACAGACCGCTATGAACGAAATCAGCGAGGCATATCAGACAATTTGCAAGTCCAGAAAGTTTATCAATGAGCTTAGACGTATCCGCAAGGAATTTCAAGGCAGACCTACACCGATTTCGCATCTGGCGAGACTATCAGATAAGATTGGAACGGGAGTTCAGCTTTATGTAAAACGAGAAGATTTGAACCATACCGGGGCGCATAAACTGAACCATTGCATGGGAGAAGTGCTTCTTTCAAAGTATATGGGTAAGAAAAAGGTGATTGCAGAGACCGGAGCAGGTCAGCACGGTGTTGCACTTGCAACAGCCGCAGCCTATTTCGGGGTGGAATGTGACATCTATATGGGGGCTGTGGATATAAGAAAACAGGCACCTAATGTTGCGAGAATGAAAATACTTGGAGCTAGAGTCATTGAAGTGACGGATGGATTACAGACACTCAAAGAAGCTGTTGATGCAGCGTTTATGGCATATTGTAAGGAATATAAAGATGCAATCTATTGTATTGGTTCTGTTGTGGGTCCACATCCGTTTCCTATGATGGTAAGAGATTTTCAGAGCGTGGTAGGAATCGAGGCAAAAGAACAGTTTTTGGAAATGACAGGAGAACTACCGGATGCGGTCGTAGCCTGTGTGGGCGGGGGTTCAAATGCTATGGGATTGTTTTCAGGATTTTTAAATGATCCGGTTGATATTTATGGTGTGGAACCGCTTGGAAGAGGAACTACACTTGGCGACCATGCAGCAAGCCTTACCTATGGGGAAGAAGGTGTTATGCACGGATTTAACAGTATTATGCTAAAAGATGAAAAAGGGGAACCGGCACCGGTGTATTCCGTAGCAAGTGGTCTGGATTATCCGTCATCAGGACCGGAACATGCCTTTTTGCATGACCTTGGCAGAGTCAAATATGATGTAGTAAGTGACGATGAAACGATAGATACTTTCTTTGAGCTTTCAAGGATGGAAGGTATTATTCCGGCAATCGAAAGTTCTCATGCAGTTGCTTATGGTATGAAATTGGCTAAGCAAATGGGTAAAGGTTCCATTCTGATGAACCTTTCGGGAAGAGGAGATAAGGATATGAATTATATTATTGAGAAGTATGGAATAAAGTAGATTTCAGTTCAACGGAGGGCTTCTAAGTGCTAAAAAGACAAAGAAAAAGAGAAAGGAGATATGGGTATGAATGCAAGTGTAATGAAACCTAAATTACCATTTGTAGCAAAAAGTGAGTTAAAAAGAACGCCTGCCAGTGCGGATAACAGAAAAATGGTTGAAAAATAAAGGCACGTGAAGCTCTGAATTCTCACTAGAGGTATTTTTAGGGATTTAATAACTGTTATATCTTGTTATAAAAATCTTGTCAAACCCTTGAAAGCATTAAAGTAGACGCTTAAGGGTGTTTTTGGTATAATAAAGAAACATAACTGATATGACCGTTATTCTAACAGCCCAAACAGGTTTTGGCGATTTTTTTTGTGACGATTTCACAGATGGCTGATGTTATTACTCCGAATTTGATATTGGATGCAGGGGAGCATCTTCAGGAAAGTCTGCTGGATCCTGAACTTGGTATCAAATGGCCCATCTCTATTGATACGAGTGATCTTAATCAGATTTCTGAGAAGGATTCTAAGGCACCAACTTTTAAGGAACTTCGTAAGATTCTGGGAATGAATTAATAGGCAATAGATGGAATTTAAGGATTCCTGTGAGTTTAAAAGCACGTGATTATTGAATTGGTTGATTTGGTAAGTTACTGTTTTTTGAGTCAGGAGGATACATATGGCTGGTATAATTATTTATTTGGTAATTTCGCTATTGGTTTCACTTATTTTTATCATACTTGGAATATGGCAGTATAGGGCTGAAAAGCCAGTAACAATAAACACGGGAGAAAAACCACCTCGTGAAGATGAGTTGACGAGTGTTACTGAATGGAACCATAGACATGGCAGAAATTTTATTATTTATGGGTGTGCGCTTTTTATTACACTATCCGTTTTTGCGTATTTTGTTGAAAAGCTGGATGGCGTTGTGTTTCAGGTGCTTATTTTTATGATAGTGATATTTGCTGAGATAGCATGGGTTGTATTTGAACATAATATGATGAAAAAGAAAATGATAAAAAATAGTAATAGCCAGTAAATTGAAATGGAACAAAATCGCTGCGCAAGGCCATCGCGCAGCGATTTTGTTCAATTAGAAGTTGCTGTTATGATGTTACGTTAGGAGAAAAGTGATTTTGATAGAGAAGGCACAGAAAGAAGATTTAAAGGAAATACTTGAATTGCAATATTTGGCTTATCAAAGCGAAGCTAAACTCTTTGGAGATATGGATATTCCGCCATTAAAACAAACGATAGAGGAAGTGGGCGAAGAATTTGCAAAGGGTACTGTTTTAAAAGTAGTGGATGACAGCGGAGATATTATTGGTTCTGTCAGGGCGTATGAAGAGAACGGAACCGTTTATATCGGCAAATTGATGGTACATCCT
>JAZNEP010000022.1:0-332479 GCA_045588655.1 Lachnospiraceae bacterium
CTTTGGACCACCGCAGACGGGAAGAATTTCCCGTCATTTTTTTGTTTGGGAGAAGGAAAAAATCATTGTATATTGGTAGGCAATGCCGTATACTATATATAAAGAGTATTAGGAGGTAATGACCGTGGAAGTAAAAGAATTGCGTTTACAAACAGGATTAAGTCAAAGTAAATTTGCTAAAATGTTTGATGTACCGGTTGCTACTTTGAAAGATTGGGAACAGGAAAGAAGAAATCCGCCGGTGTATGTGATTAATATGATGAGAACCATTTTGCAATATAAAGGGATGTTGATTAGTCACGATTATGTGGAAGCATGTGATGCGAGAAGAAAGAGTGTGGAAAATGCTATGGCTATTATGCTGAGTGCGACAAGCGGTCCCGATGAATTGTTTCTGGAAGTTTTAGATTCCTATATCTTTGGGAAAATAACATTGGAAGAGATGGAAGCTAGAATTAACCGATTCGAGTATTTAGGAGTGTAGGCTATGAGCGGTGGAAAAAATTGTTATCCGGGAAGCGATGTTCTTATCAACAAATTTAACATTCAGGATAAAGAACTTTTGGAAAAGTTTGAAATACAAAAAGTGTTTGCAAAATTGTTGGGATTAGATGTGAAGCCGACAAGGATTGCATATACTTACGATGCGGAGCATCTTATAAATATTCATAAGTATTTATTCGGAGATATTTATGAATGGGCAGGTGTGTTTCGAGGTGAGAATCTATACAAGAGTGAACGTGTTTTGTCCGGAGGGTCGGCAGAGTATGCAGACTATCACGAAATAGAAACCCGATTAAGTACATTGTTGTCAAAATATGAAAAAATCGATTGGACAATAAGTGAAAACGTAAGTGAGGTAGTGGTTGACTTCTTGCTCTCCTTGTGGAGTATTCATCCTTTTAGAGAAGGAAACACCAGAACCTGTATCACCTTTCTGTGGCATTATCTGAAAGGAAAAGGTATTGACTTTCAAGTTGCGCTGCTGCGAAATAATCCGATGTATGTAAGAGATTCTCTTGTCATGGCAAATTATGACCGGAAAGAGTATTTGCAAAAGATTATTTCGGATGCACTGCAAGGAAACGAACAGAAAAACGAGTATTTCATGAAAGAGGAACAGGCAGGAGAACAATATAAAATTGCAAAAGCGGATTATGAAGCGTTTAGAGAGAAGTATTCGGTAAAGAAAAGCGGTAATTAAACCAGAATCACGAAAGGAGCGCAGCTATATGGAATGTCCTTATTGTAAAAAAGAAATGGAATTGGGATATATTCAAAGCCAAAGTGGTGTGACTTGGACACCGAAACGGTATTGCATAGAAGCATTCGCTTTTTATGGCAAGAACAGCATGTCTCTTGCAAATGGGGCTGCTGATAATTCAAAAACAGTTTACGCCTACAGGTGCAGCGAATGTAAAAAAGTAGTCATTGAATATTCGATTGATAATAGAGGTTTCTACGGCGTCGAGTAAGGAGTATTTAGATTTAATTATCTGAATTGGAAGAGATTACATATAGAGCAATGATGGGAGAATATGTCCTATACTATCGCGGTAAAATCGTGGGAGGCATATATGATGACAGACTGCTTGTAAAGCCTGTCAAATCGGCTGTTATGCTTATGTCGGAAGCAACCTATGAATTGCCTTACGAAGGGGCAAAAGAGTGTGGTAAGCCGGAAGAAATTATTTTGTATGAAGGGAAACGAGTTTAAACTCGAGGAAGTGTTAAAGATATGACAAACGGAGAAAGAGCAAAACAAATAATCGATAAATATGGTTTTGATTTTAACAGCATACCCAAAAACGAAGTGATTGATTTGATACTAAAAGAAATAGCTGATTTTCAATCAGGGAGTTCTGAATATATCCGTTTGTTATGCGGATATTTGTACTGTATCGGAGATGTTTCCGATGTTCCATTACTGGAAAAAGCAAAGTATAAAATCAGTATGGATGTGGGTTGTATGATTGACGGTGAATGGATTGAAAGTCTGAAAAATGGTGGCATTGAAACCCAATATACTAAATCGCGGCAGAAGATTATAGAAGATTTTGTTTTATACTATAAGGATTTTCAACCGGAGGATGAGTGGTAATGAGAGAATTAAAAGAACATGTGAGAAAAATAGTTGAGAGAAGAAATTTATGTAGTTATATGAATTAGGTGGGGCTTGAGATGATAGAAGAAAATAAAAAGAAGCGAAGTAGTAAAAGTAAATGGATTATTGGAGTATGTTTATTGTTGACCGGTATTTTGTGGGTATCGTATACCACTCGCGTCCGAGTGGGAAGTGACAGAGCAGAGTTTGAGGGACAATATCAAAATTATTTGGTTTACGACATCCCCAATGAATTGAATGAGTTTTGTTCTGCTAACCAAAATGGTTTGTTGGTGAAATACTATATGTATTCATTTGTGTTAAATGCGGAATCATATGATGCTTATAAAGAAGCTGTATTAAGAGAATATTCCGTAGATATTTCAGAGGAAGAACAATTGGCATATGGTTATGCGCATTGGTATGGTATGAAAGTTTCTGATGTAAATAAGGATACTCCGGATTATATCTTAGATGATTTTCCTTATGGTTTACCTTTTGAAAGAATCATAGAAGATGATATTAATGATTATTCGATTATACTCTATAGTCCGACGGGGACAGGAACAAGGCAGTTTGGTGTTCTTTGTAACGATGCGGAACATAGGATTGTATGCTATTATGCTGCCCAAAGATTTTAAGGATTCTATTGAGTTTGAAAAAATACGAATATTTGAAGTTAACGGGGAATTATGCAAGATACGTTTTACGAAATATTCCAAATCATGAAAATATTGAAGCGTGAGCAGAAAAGAGCTGCGGATCATAATATAATGGCATATTAGGAGATATAACAGAAACTTTCGGGGTTTACCTTTTTCACAAAATTCCATCGATATATAAACAGCAAAAGATTGCTGCAATTTATGCGGCGGTCTTTTAATTGATAAAAAAAGGTTTGTGGTAGAATAAACAGGTATTGAAAAACCTTTCCAAAACATGGAAAGCACAGGAGGTTTTAACAACATGCAAGCATACAAGCAGGAATTTATTGAACCCTTCTCCTGCGGTTTTTAAAACTTCTTATAAGTTTTCAAAACGCCGCAAAGCATTGATTTTACTAAGGGTTGCGACGAGGGGTAAAAACAGAAAGTTCTCATAAGTTGTTATAAGTTTTCACAAAAATGGTGTAGTAAATGTTGTAGTAGACTTGGAGGATTTGCGAATACAAATTTTGGTCTGGGCGAAAGCTCTTTGGACCACCGCAGACGGGAAGAATTTCCTGTCTTTTTTTGTGGAGAAAATTGCAACGGGAGTTGTGACTACCATTGAAAAGTAACTGCACATATGATATTATCATAAATGAGAAACATATGTTCTGTTTTGGCTCAAATGGGAGGTGTTTGCCGTGGCTTTGACAAACAAGAAAAATGAAATCAGTATACGATCAAGCGCAGCAGAATATCTTACTTATGTTGCTTCTATTGGAGAGCAGGAAGATAGTATAGAAATGCGTTATGAGGATGAAAATATATGGCTGACGCAGAAGATGATGGCAACTCTTTATGATGTCGATGTACGTACGATTAGCGATCATATCAAGAAGATATATTTGGATTCTGAGTTGGAAGAGGAAGCAACTATCCGAAAATTTCGGATAGTTCAAACTGAGGGAACTCGTCAAGTACAAAGAGAAACAAAGCATTATAATTTGCAGATGATTATCGCAGTTGGTTTTAAAGTGAATAATGAGCGTGCGGTTCAGTTTCGTAAGTGGGCAAACAGAATTGTAAAAGATTATACCATTAAAGGTTGGGTTATGGATGATGAACGCCTGAAAAATGGGGGTTCTGTTTTGACAGTAGAATATTTTGACCGCTTGCTGGAACAGATTCGTGAAATTCGTTTGTCAGAACGTAGATTTTATCAGAAAATAACGGATATTTATGCTACGTCACTTGACTATGATCGTAGTGCAAGTACGACAAAGCAGTTTTTTTCAAAAGTACAGAATAAGATGCATTATGCTGTACATGGACATACAGCGGCAGAGCTGATTTTTCAACGTGCAGATGCTCAAAAACCGCATATGGGGTTAACAACATGGGCAGCTGCCCCGGAAGGTAAAATTGTAAAGAGCGATGTCAGTGTCGCTAAAAATTATCTTGATGAACAGGAAATGCGATCGTTAGAACGTATCGTATCAGCATACTTAGATTTGGCAGAAGATCGTGCGGAAAGACATATTCCAATGACGATGGAGGACTGGAGCAAACGACTTGATTTATTCTTGATGGCTGATGATAGAGAAGTTTTGCAGGATGCGGGAAAGATTACAGCAGAAATCGCAAAGTCTAAAGCTGAAACGGAATTTGAGAAATATCGTGTAATTCAGGATAGATTGTTTATGTCGGATTATGACAGATATTTGTTAGAACTAGAAGAAAGTGCAAAGATATAACTTGTGGTCTTGTATTTAAGAGAGAGTTTGGTGAATATATGGATTTAAAAGAATTTTATTTCCAAAATGTAAAAGAAACGGAATATCATTATCGTTTTCGAGATTCAATTAAAGAGGTTAACAGAACATATAATATTTTTGAAGGATATGAGGAAATTGATGATTATAAATTTGAAGTATATGATGCGGAGGAAGCGATAACCAAATTTAAAGAATTATGTCAGCCTCAGCTGGATGTTAATTTTGACGATGAAAAGAAATGTTGGTTTTATCTTATAACATATTATTTGGATAAAATGGGATATGTGATAAAAGAGTACCCTAGAGTGTTGGCGAGACCTCCTGTGGAACCTATGGATTTTACTTACGGTGAAATAAGAAATACAATTATTGCTCATGGTGAAGATGATAATGGGACTGTTCGTTATGCTACTAGAAGAAAATTAGTTGCAAGTTTAACGTTTGAGTTTAAATGTAATTATATTGAGATAGATGACTTGATAAATCAAAAGTTTATTGAAATATCAAATAGGCAAGCATCTTTTAATAGCATGAGTACAGATGAAAAACTTGCAGAGATAGCAAATTTGATAGAAAATTTGTTAAAAAAGAATGGGAAGTTTATTGTGCCAGACTATTCTAAGCTTTGTTTCAATTATATTTCTGATGATATAGTAGCAGATTATAGGAAGAAGATGCATTGTTTTAGACATGCTACAGATCAAGCTATAGAAGAAAGAAAATTATATTCGGAGGAACAGAAAAATTTCTTTGTTGATTATGGATTGACTATTATCAAAGTTATACATGTTCTGTTGAAATAAAATTGTTTGGATAAGTACAAATTTGCTTATGGCATACTACTTCATTGAAGCTCTTGATGATTAAAAATCCCCGTTCCGAATTTTAGTCAAGGCCTTGTGCCTTTACTCAAAATCGGAGCGGGGATATTTCTGTTTGGAGCTTCAATGGTGGAGCAAATGAAAAGGGGGGGGATTTCCCCAACAAGCAAGGAACGGAAGAATGACGGTCCATTTCGCACCTGTGTGTACATAGGTGCTATGCTTGCTCGTGACAGATTTAAGAAAAAATCACTAATAAAAATGACTAAAAATAGAACGCAACAAAAGACTTACATTGACGAAAATAGTGTCGGTAATTAAAATGAAAATGTGTACAGTAGAGATTGAAAACATGAATTCTGTGGAGGTTCCTATGGCGTCGAGTAAAGAGTATTTAGATTTTTTATTAGATCAATTATCTGAATTGGAAGAGATTACATACAGAGCAATGATGGGAGAATTTATTCTGTACTATCGCGGCAAAATCGTCGGAGGCATATATGATGACAGACTGCTTGTAAAGCCGGTAAAATCAGCTACTATGCTTATGCCGGAAGCAACCTGTGAATTGCCTTATGAGGGGGCAAAAGAAATGTTGTTGGTGGATGATGTTGATAATAAGGAAACCTTGGAAAAACTGTTTCGGGCTATGTATGAGGAACTTCCGGCACCGAAGAAAAAGAAATAATAAAATATTAATAGTACGGAGAGAAAGATGAAAAAAGCAAAGTTAGTACTGGCTAATTATGATGCCAGAATTTCAAAGATAGATATAAAGCCAAAGAATACAGAGACAAAAGTAATATTTTCTTCTCGAATGTATAATGAGAAAACAGACCGGAGTGAAATGATAAAATTTTGTTTTGTGGATGTTGCGGCAATTGATTTTCAAATAAATTATTTTGATAATATGATAGGCGCAGAAGCGATGGGCCTTTATGAAATAACAGATAAAAAATTCATTGAGCAAGTAGTGAAGGGGAATTTTGAGAGGAGAAAAGAAGTATATCTTTTGGAAGGTGATTATAATTACGATGAAAGTGACGAAGCTGATATGCTTAATGTGCTGGATCTGACGGGAGATTTCTCGAAGGAGAAGGATAATTATCATGCTTATGTTCAGAATGTCGACGCCGGAGTTTATATTATTGTGGCAAAGGAATTTCAGATGGTTTGATGAAATCTAATTTATAAGGTGAAGAGAATTTGAAGTTGATGGAGGGATTCTTATGGTGAAATATGTTTTATGTATAGCGACTATATTATTATTGGTTGTTGATGCATTTATCTATTTTGATTTGAAGAAATATATTAAAGTGCATGAGAACGAATTGGTAGAAAACCATATTAAAGGATTGTTAGGTAGAGCAATTGCAATGACAGTTATATCTGTGTGTGTAGGTGTTATAGCGATTATTCTTCAAATAATGTAATGTGAAAAATTCAGTCTTACAGAGAGATTAAAAGCATATATGAATTTGAATTTTAAGGTGGCATTTGAGAATTGCAACGGTGCATTGCGAATGTTCCGTTGAAAGTTGCTGGAATGCAACGGTGAAAATAAATACAATCTAGATAAAAATTATTTAGGAGGATGAACAGATGACGTTTGGAGAAAATCTAGTAAGTTTACGAAAAAGAAAAAACGTGTCGCAAGAACAATTAGCTGAAGTATTAGGACTTACGAGACAGACAGTTTCAAAGTGGGAACTCAATCAATCAACACCTGATTTGAAGTATATTGTGCAGATGAGTGAGTATTTTAATGTGTCCTTGGATTATTTGATTAAGGGTGAAGAAACTACATTGACGGAAGTACCAAAGCAGGAAAAAGAGGACGATTGTGATAAGAAGTCAAATTATGTAATTGGGTATAAATGGATATTTGTATTTGGACTAGTTCTGGTGGGTGTCTCTATGGTTGGAATGATGACTTATGTGGTTTGTGCGGCTATTGATCCACAAGATTATTTGATGAATGATAGAGTATATAGTGGATTGGCTGGATTTTTGAGAGGAACACAATCGCAAGGAATTTTTGCAGTAATGAATTTATTGTTTCTTTCAGGAATTGGTTGTGCAGGATGGGGGATTTCTAAGCAACTGCATCCGACAAAGAATATGTATATTTAAGAAAGTAACCAACTTTCAACTGGTTGAGCACTTGAAGTTTTCTGGTTTCTACTTCTTTCAACCGAATTCAATTATATTCAATTGCATATATCTATTCTATATGAGACAATACATACGACAAAATATGAAACAGCAAAAGATCGTTGCAATAATCATGCATCGGTCTTTTTTGTTTGCCTTTGTTTTGGCAAATAATTGATAAAAACAAAGGTTTATGGTAGAATGGATAGGTATTCGAAATCCTTTCCAATCTACGGAAAGGAGGCACATATGGGTAAATCACTCAAGGGAAAAGAACTGGGGAAAGGAATCACTCAGAGAAAAGACGGAATTTACCAGGGGAGATTCGTAAATCGGTTCGGCGAGCGCCGGACGGTGTATGCCAACTCGCTGAAAGAGATCAGAGAGAAACTGCGAGATGAAGAGTACGAAGATGATAAGTGCATAAACATTGTCCATAGAAATATGACATTGGATGAGTGGTATGAGATTTGGATGGAAACCTGTAAGAAAAATTGCAGAGAGTCCACCAAAGCGACTTACGCAGGTCATTACCGCAGAATTCAAAAGGGACTTGGATGGCGGAAGTTGTCGGAGCTGAATTTGATTGTGATGCAACAGGTGTTTAACGAGTTAGGCACAGACAACGAACGCAAAAATTCCAAAAAGATTTTGGTGGACATGATGGAAAAGGCGATTGATTCCGATTTGCTGATTAAGAACACGGCAAAGCAGATCAATGCGGTGATTTCCAAAGAACCGAAAAAAGAACGCAGAGTGTTGACAAGAGAAGAGACAGAGCTGTTCCTTGCGCAGGCGGAAGATACGTTTTATTATAATCTCTATGTATTGGCGTTAGAAACCGGAATGCGCATCGGGGAACTGACAGGACTTCAATGGGACGATGTGGACTTTAACCGGAAGGTTTTGTATGTCAGACGGACATTAAGCTATTTCCAAAAAGACGGCCAATATATCTTCGAGTGGCATGACACGAAGACACATAACAGCAGACGCACGATACCCTTGACGAGCAGAGCAATAGCGGCTCTGAAAAAACAACGACTGCAACAGAAGACAATACTTTTAAAGCATGCATCGGAAGTTTCGGAAGAATACAGAGACTTGGTATTTGCGACAAAGACCGGACAGCCTACACAGACGTTTATTGTCAAAGAGTGCATTGAACTGACGGTAAAGCAATTACGACAGCAGGGGCATGAATTTGAAAGTTTCTCAGCGCATTGCTTTCGTCACACATTTGCAACAAGAGCAATTGAAAACGGTGTAACGCCGAAAACATTGCAGAGATTGTTAGGGCACGGTTCTCTGATGATGACGATGGATTTGTACTGTCATGTGACAGACGATACTTTGTTTGAGGCAATGGAATTGATGGAAAAAATGGTGTAAGATGGTGTAGTGATGGTGTAAAAATGGTGTAGTAACCCAATTTTAAGAAAAGAGAAAACGGCGAAAAGCCCGTAAATACAGGAGGTTTTAATAACATGCAAGCATACAAGCAGGAATTTATTGAATTTATGGTAGAGTCGGACGTACTTAAATTTGGTGATTTTACATTAAAGAGCGGAAGAAAATCCCCGTTTTTTATGAATGCAGGCGGTTACGTAACAGGCTCTCAGTTGATGCGTCTGGGCGAATATTATGCAAAAGCCATTCATGAAACTTATGGAGATGATTTTGATGTATTATTCGGACCGGCATATAAAGGAATCCCTATCAGTGTAGTAACTGCAGTGGCATATAGTAAGTTATATGGAAAAGAGGTTCGCTATTGCTGTGATCGTAAAGAGGAAAAGGATCATGGAGCGGATAAGGGAAGTTTTCTTGGAAGTCCTTTAAAAGATGGTGACAGAGTCATTATGGTTGAGGATGTTACTACTTCCGGAAAATCAATGGAGGAAACAGTACCAAAGGTAAAAGGTGCTGCAAATGTAGAAATTGTAGGTCTGATGGTTTCTTTAAATCGTATGGAAAAAGGAAAAGGTACCAAGGGCGCATTGGAAGAAATCAAAGAATTATATGGTTTTGAAACTGCGGCCATTGTTTCCATGGCGGATGTAACAGAATATCTGTATAATAAACCATATCAAGGGAAAGTTTATATTGATGATACATTAAAGGCTGCAATTGATGCATATTATGAACAGTATGGTGTTGCTGAATAGGATTCGATAATTAGGAAGAAAGGGTTGGTCGCATGGAAGAAAGAGTATATAAGACAATGTCCGGAAGTGGTGCTTTAAATATTACATTGGGTGTAATTACCATTGTAGTAGGGATTGTAAGTGGCGTCCTACTCATTGTATCCGGATCAAAATTGTTAGCGAGAAAATCAAAGATTATGTTCTAGAAAGGACTTCATATGTGGAAAAAGAATTATATGTTCACAAATAAAAGTCATCCGGAACGAGGAATTATGTCAACCATTCTTGGAATACTGTCAGACGGAGCAATCGGGCTGGCAGTATTTTCTTCGTTTAGGATGCAGGGAGATGCAGATGCGCGATTGGCATGTGTCATTCTTCTTGCGATGCTTTTTGGCCTGGTAGGATTGATATTGGGTATTTTGTCACGTATTGAGAAAGATACCTTTCATTTTTTCCCTAATGCGGGGATTTTTTTGAACAGCATTGCGGTTTTTGCGACAGCATTTATTTTGTATATAGGAGTGTTTGGAATATGATAAAGGAAAGATATGAGCTTGCCAAAGAGAGACTTTTAGAACTTCCGAAAGAAAATCTTGTGGAGATGCCTTATCGCGACTATTTTACAGATGTTGCAGAGTTTCTCATTATGATTTGCAAGACGTATGACCGGATTGATCAGGGAGTCTATTTTACGCAAAGTGAAGAGGAACTGGCGCAGGCAAATGAGGCATTGTATGAAGATGTCTTACCGGAGGCATATGCAAACAGCTATGCAAATCCGGTCGTGGCGACAAAAATGCTTGGTGAATCCTATGGTTCGTTTTTGTCATTTGTTTATACACAGATGAGAAGTCTTATTTCTGCTGCTTTTGAAAAGAAGTTATATGAAATGGTCATTCATTTAGAATTCTTTTTGGAGTTGTATGCATCTTTTGCATACGCTTATCAGGATAGTGGTGCGGAACCGGATAAAAAGCAGATGGAAGAGAATTTATATTTCTTTGTGCACGACTACACAGAGGACATGACCCTGCAGAGAGTAAAAGAAAAAGTAGATCCGGCAGAAGATTTTGCATATCAGATTATTAGGAATGAAGATCTGACCAATACGAAATATCTATATAAGTATGGAGAATATATCACAGAGAATCAGAGAAAAACAGCGGAGTACCTTGCAGCTGCAAGCCAGGAACAAATTCGCCTTATGGCAGATACCTATACGGAAGGTTACCGGATTGGTTTTGTGAAAGGGAACAAGGATTTGTCCAAAAAGAAGGTGGTGCAGATTGTTTATCCTATCGGTTTTGAACGGATGATTCGTTTGGCAATTGAAAATTTTGAGGCAATGGGACTGCAGCCGACTATCATGCGTACGCCACACAGTATTTTTACAAAACGGGGGACTTCGATTGGAGGGTTTTATTCAGAAAGTCCGAATAAGCAGTATGAGTATGATCATCGAGAAGATGAAGCTCTGTTTTTGGATAAAAAGTTGGCAAATCGTCGTTTGGAAGTGCAGAAAGAAGCGTACGAAACTTACAAGACGCTTTCCTCTTATCATGCAGGACCGGCCTGGGTGGAAGTATTTGGTGAAAATCCGTTTGTGCCAAAGATTTATCCGCAGGCTTGCAGATTAAGTAAGAAACAGCAGGAGATTTCCACTTGGTATTATGGGCAGCTTGGTCAGCTGATTAACGACTATATTCCGGGAGAGGAAAGAAGCTTTACGATTATCGCTTTTCCAATACCTGAGATTGGGTCAAAGTATGAGCAGATTATGACCGAGACAATTAAGTTAAATACGCTGGATTATGAAACTTATGAAAAGATACAGCAGACGATTATTGATGCACTGGATTCGTGTGAGTACGTAAAAATTGAAGGGACCGGCGGGAACAAGACAGATTTAAAAGTTATGTTAACCAAACTGTCAAATCCGACAGAACAGACAAAATTTGAAAATTGTGTGGCAGATGTGAACATTCCGGTTGGTGAAGTATTTACATCGCCTGTACTTGCCAATACGGAAGGCGTTTTGCATGTGAGCAAAGTATATCTTCGAGAATTTGAGTACCGTAATTTGGAGTTGCATTTTGTGGATGGTATGGTTAAGGACTATTCCTGTTCAAATTTTGAGACGGTAGAAGAGGGAAGAAAGCTGATTGCAGAAAATGTTTTATACCATCATGAGACACTTCCGATGGGAGAGTTTGCAATTGGGACGAACACTACGGCATATCAGATGGGAAGAACGTACGGAATAGAAGACAGACTCCCGATTTTGATTGCAGAGAAGACCGGACCGCATTTTGCTGTCGGTGATACTTGTTATTCTCATGCTGAGGATGTTGCTGTTTACAATGCAGACGGAAAAGAGATTGTGGCCAGAGATAATGAAATTTCAATTCTTCGGAAAACAGACCCGCAAAAGGCCTATTTCCAGTGTCATACGGATATAACGATTCCATACGATGAGTTAGGGGCACTTTATGGCGTGAAAATGAATGGAGAAAAAATCCCGATTATTGAAAATGGGAGATTTGTGCTTCCGGGAACGGAAGAATTGAACTGCGCGTTTAGTGAAACATGATGATAAAAACGGCAGATGATTGCCGAAAATGCACAAATTCACGAAAGAGCAAATTCAGGTTGACGGTCGCTTAAGAACTTTGTAAACTAAAGGTGGCTATGTGAAAACGGATGAATCTTGGATTCATCTTAAATATAAAGGAGGACAAAAAGATGGCACAAGTAGGTATTGTGATGGGCTCAGATTCAGATATGCCTGTTATGAGCAAAGCCGCAGATATTTTGGAGGAGCTTGGCATTTCTTATGAAATGACAATTATATCTGCGCACAGAGAACCTGATGTATTTTTCGAATATGCAAAAGGGGCAGAGGAAAAGGGATTTAAAGTAATCATTGCAGGAGCAGGTATGGCAGCACATCTTCCGGGTATGTGTGCAGCAATCTTCCCGATGCCGGTTATTGGCATTCCGATGCATACGACCTCTCTTGGCGGTAGAGATTCTCTCTATTCTATCGTACAGATGCCATCCGGAATTCCGGTAGCAACTGTGGCAATCAATGGTGGAGCAAATGCAGGTCTTCTTGCAGCTAAAATTCTTGCGACATCAGATGCAGAGTTGTTAGCAAAGTTAAAAGACTATTCAAAAAATTTAAAAGAAGCAGTACAGAAAAAAGATGCACATCTTCAGGAAGTAGGATACAAAAATTACAACAAATAAGATGACAAGGAGAACACAAATGGATTATAAAAAAGCAGGTGTAGATATTGAAGCCGGATACAAATCAGTAGAACTTATGAAGAAGCATGTAAAAGAGACAATGCGAGCAGAAGTGCTTGGCGGACTTGGTGGGTTCTCGGGAGCTTTTTCATTGGCTAAGATTAAAGAGATGGAGGAACCGGTACTTCTTTCCGGAACAGACGGATGTGGTACGAAGGTAAAGCTTGCATTTCTTATGGATAAGCATGATACCATCGGTATTGATGCAGTTGCAATGTGTGTCAATGACGTTGCCTGTGCCGGTGGAGAACCGCTGTTTTTCCTTGACTATATTGCTTGTGGAAAAAATTTCCCGGAAAAAATCGCTACAATCGTAAGTGGTGTTGCAGAAGGGTGTAAACAATCCGGTTGCGCACTGATTGGTGGTGAGACGGCAGAACATCCGGGACTTATGCCGGAAGATGATTATGACCTTGCAGGTTTTGCTGTTGGTGTGGTAGATAAAAAGGATATTATTACAGGAGAAAATTTGAAGGATGGAGATGTACTGATCGGTATTGCTTCTTCCGGCGTTCACAGCAATGGTTTTTCTCTTGTGAGAAAAGTATTTGAAAAAGAAATGACAAAAGAAGGTCTTTATACATATTATGATGAGCTTGGAACAACACTGGGCGAAGCTCTCATTGCGCCAACCAGAATTTATGTAAAAGCATTAAAAGGAATCAAAGATGCAGGTGTTACGGTAAAAGCCTGCAGCCACATTACCGGTGGCGGTTTCCAGGAAAATATTCCTAGAATGCTTCCGGAAGGAATGCATGCGATTGTGAAGAAAGACAGCTACGAGATTCCGGCTATTTTCAAGCTTTTGCAGAAAACAGGAAATATTGCAGAAGATATGATGTACAATACATTTAATATGGGACTTGGTATGATTGTTGCAGTAGATCCTGCAGACGTGGACAAGGCTATGGCTGCGATTAAGGAAGCAGGCGATACTCCATATGTGGTAGGAAATGTGGAGAAGGGTGAAAAAGGAGTTACTTTATGCTAAGAGCGTTAGTTTGTGTGTCCGGTGGAGGAACCAATCTTCAAGCCATTCTGGATGCGATAGAGAATGGACAGATTACCAATACAGAGATTGTCGGTGTCATCAGTAATAATGCCGGAGCTTATGCGCTTGAGAGGGCAAAGGCAAAACAGATTCCGGCTGTTTGTGTTTCACCAAAAGATTATGAAAGTCGAGAGCTTTTTAACAGCGCACTTTTGGAAGAAGTACATAAGTTTTCACCGGATCTTATCGTCTTGGCAGGATTTCTTGTCAATATCCCACCGCAGATGGTTGCGGATTATAAAAATCGTATTATTAATATTCATCCATCCTTGATTCCTTCGTTCTGTGGTAAAGGTTTTTATGGATTGAAGGTGCATGAGGGAGTGCTTGAACGAGGTGCAAAAGTGACAGGTGCGACGGTGCATTTTGTGGATGAAGGAACCGATACAGGGCCGATTATGTTCCAAAAGGCGGTGGAAGTAAAACAGGGAGATTCACCACGAGATTTGCAGCAGAGGGTAATGGAGGAAGCTGAATGGATTATTCTTCCAAAAGCCATCGATTGCATTGCGAATGGAAAGGTGAAAATTTCTGACGGTAAAGTCACTATTCTATAAAGATTTGTAAAAAAGGCCGCCGTAGGCGGACATACAGGAGGATTCTATGAAAGTTTTGATCGTTGGAAGTGGTGGTAGAGAACATGCCATTGCAACAAGCGTTGCGAAAAGTCCAAAGGTAGATAAGATATATTGCGCTCCGGGAAATGCAGGAATCGGGCAGATTGCAGAGTGTGTACCGATTGGAGCGATGGAGTTTGAAAAAATTGTTGTATTTGCAAAAGAGAAAGAGATTGATCTTTGCGTGGTAGGAATGGACGATCCGCTCGTGGGTGGTCTTGTGGATGAGTTGGAAGCGGCCGGTATCCGTACGTTCGGACCGAGAAAGAATGCAGCGATTCTTGAGGGAAGTAAAGCATTTTCAAAGGATTTGATGAAAAAGTATGATATTCCAACAGCAGCTTATGAAACATTTGATGATCCGAAAGCTGCACTCGCATACCTTGAGACGGCAGAGTATCCAATCGTATTAAAAGCAGACGGACTTGCACTTGGAAAAGGCGTGCTGATTTGTAATACAAAGGAAGAAGCCGTAGCAGGCGTAAAAGAGATTATGGAAGATAAAAAATTCGGAACTGCCGGAAATCGTATGGTGGTGGAAGAATTTATGACAGGACGTGAAGTTTCGGTTCTTTCTTTCGTGGATGGAAATACGATTCAGATTATGTCAAGTGCACAGGATCATAAGCGTGCAAAAGACGGGGATCAGGGACTAAACACCGGTGGTATGGGAACCTTTTCACCAAGCCCGTTCTACACACAGGAAGTGGACGAGTTCTGTAAAAAGTATATTTTCCAGAAAACAGTAGATGCGATGAAATCAGAAGGTAGAGAATTTAAGGGAGTTATTTTCTTTGGTCTGATGCTCACACCAAAGGGTCCGAAGGTACTTGAATACAACGCTCGTTTTGGTGATCCGGAAGCACAGGTTGTTCTTCCGCGTATGAAAAATGACATTATTGATGTTTTTGAGGCATGTATCGATGGAACATTGGATCAGATGAAAATTGAGTTTGAGGATAACGCTGCAGTTTGTGTGGTTCTTGCATCTGATGGCTATCCGGTTTCTTATGAAAAGGGATTCCCAATCGATGGACTGGATGCATTTGACGGAAAAGCGGACTATTATTGTTTCCATGCAGGTACCGCATGGAAGGATGGTAATATTGTGACAAACGGAGGTCGTGTTCTTGGTATTACCGCCAAAGGTGAGGATTTGAAGCAGGCGAGATCGAAAGCGTATGAAGCGACAGAATGGGTTTCGTTTGACGGTAAATATATGAGAAAGGACATCGGCAAAGCGATCGATGAGGCGTAGCTGAGCATATGGGATTAAAGAAATCACCAACGGAGAAATTTGTACAATGGTTTATCACGATTGCAGTTATTGCGATAGCGGCTGTTTTAATAAAAAATTATATGACAGTCATAGATGTGACCGGTTTGGCGAATGCTTCGAAAACAACAATTGAGAGTACGCTGAAAAAAACGCTGGTAGAGAATCCAAGAATGGTGAATAAAATATATCGCTATACGGACGATGAGCTTACAGTGGAAGGCGGAACGGATGACGGAGTTGCTTTGTTGTATCTGAATAACGAAAGATGCGGATTTCATATAGATAACAGAAAGTATTCTATGTTTGGCATCAAGATGGGAATGTCAGAACTTGATGTAGACGACGAGCTTACTTATTCGTATGATCAAACGTATGTGGTACTTGACGATCTTTATGATCAGGGGACATCCAGAGGAGTATTTTACTGTAATCAGGACAAAAATGATTGTCTTATTATAGTATATAATGATATGACAGGTAGAGTTTTGGCACTTACCTATTACAGTGATATGAAAAAAGTAACGGAAAATTTAAGTTTCTAAATACTGAGAACAACAGAGTATATAGTAAAAGAGAGATAAGGCAGTTGCATGACAGAACAATCATGTGATTGCTTTATTTTTTTGATAAAAATTGTGGCAAAGCACAATATCTAGCTGAAAATCACGAAATATAGATGCGGATACACTATATTTGGGTTGACGTGACAAGAGGCAGATAGTATGATGAATATGGATTATTTTCTTCTAAAATGGGAGAAATTTGGGATGACGAGAAAGAGAAAGAAGATAGGATATACCAATGAATAGATATAGAATCAAAAAGTGTGTGTTAACAGCGATATTTGTTTTGTGCATTTCAATTATGATTGGGGTGACAGATGCAAATGCGCAAACCGGAACCGGAGTGATTCAAGGGACAAATATAAATGTAAGAAGTGACGCCGGAACAGAAGCTTCGAAAGTGACATCATTAAGTCAAGGGGATGCAGTAATTGTAACAGGTAGTAAAAAAGATACCGCTGGGAATGTATGGTATGCCGTGACGTTTAATAAGAACGGGAAAGAGTACAAAGGATACATAATATCAAATTATGTCAACTACAAAGAATCGCCGGTTTCTTCCGATTCACAGACAAAGAATGAGAGTTCTTCGACTGGTGGGAATGTGTCTGCTAAACAAGAAAAAAATACTTCCTCCGGGAAATGGAAAGGGAAAATAAATGCCGCAAATGTAAATGTGAGACAGGCAGCTGTGACGGGAAATGTGGTTGGAAAAGTATCTACAGGAACAGCCGTGACGGTCAGCAAATCAAAGACCGGTCCGGATGGAAAGACATGGTATTATATTTCATATAAAGAAAATGGTAGTACGAAAAAAGGCTGGATTCGACATGATTTTGTGAACAAAGATGCTGTTTTAGACGCTTCGGATAGCACAGGAAAAGAACAGATGAGCACAGTAGAAGGTGAAACGACAGTCATTGATGTCAGCGGATTCATCAAAGAGGAACAAAAAAATACAACATCAAAAACGAAGGAAAATAAGAAAAAAGAGAAAACCGGCAACATCAAGGGGGACTACGTTCGTATTCGCAAGAAGCCTGTGACAGGCGCAGTAATCTGTCAGCTTATGTCAGGAGCGGAGCTTGTAGTTGAGTCAGAAAAAGAGGGTTCTGACGGAATGAAATGGTATAAAGTTTCTTTTACCTATAATGGTGCAAAGAAAACAGGATTTGTTCGTAGTGATTTTGTGGTTGTAAAGGAGATAGCGGAATCAGAGAAAGAACAGGAAAACGTAGAGACAAGTGCGGACTTTGAAGAAGAATTAAAAAAACAAGGGTTTCCGGATTCGTATAAAGATGCACTGAGAAGTTTACATAACTCGCATCCTGAATGGGAGTTCCGGGCGGTCGCAACAGGGCTTGAGTGGAATGATGTGATTGTTGCAGAATCCAAAGTAGGAACCAATCTTGTATCGAAAAATGCGATTACCTCATGGAAATCGACAGAAAAAGCAGCATATAATTGGAAGACAGATACGTGGTATACCTTTGACGGTGGTGCGTGGGTTTCCGCGTCAAAAGAGATTATCAGCTATTACATGGACCCAAGAAATTTCTTGACAGAAACAGCCATTTTTCAGTTTGAGTCGTTAGAGTATGAGGAATACCAAAATAAAGAAGGCGTACAAAGACTTTTGGCCGGATCATTTATGAAGGGGAATTATAAAGAGCCGGATGGCACAAAGCGAAACTATGCAGAAACGTTTGTGGAAATAGGAAAACAAGTGGGGGTCAGCCCGTATCATCTGGCAGCCAGATGCTATCAGGAACAGGGAAAAGGAACAAGTGGAAGTGTTTCCGGTAAAGTGGAAGGATTTGAAAACATTTTCAACTATTACAATATCGGTGCGTATGCGTCCGGAAATAATTCACCGGTGGTGCAGGGACTGCGTTATGCAGCTAATCAATCCATAAATCCGGAAAGTAATTATGACAGGCCTTGGAACACGCGTTATAAATCACTTCTTGGCGGATCCAAATATGTAGCTGAGAAATATGTGAAAGTAAAGCAAAATACGTTGTATTTCCAAAAGTTTAATGTGGTCAATAAAACCAATGGTATCTATCGT
The DNA here is from genome assembly GCA_045588655.1 of Lachnospiraceae bacterium. Taxonomy (GTDB): domain Bacteria; phylum Bacillota; class Clostridia; order Lachnospirales; family Lachnospiraceae; genus SVFI01. The sequence continues at coordinate 18,542 of JAZNEP010000022.1, forward strand.
CATCAATATATGACCAATCTCCAAGCAGCGGAAAGTGAAGCGATGAAGATGAGTAAGGCATATACACAGACAGATACAAAGCTTGTGTTTTATATACCGGTATACAAAAATATGCCAAAGAAAGCCTGTGTAAAACCGGAAAGTAATGCAAATCCAAATAACTATCTGGCGACCCTGGAGGTGGAAGGGCAGAAGCTGACACCGGTATTTGATCCAACGATAGAAAGTTATGATTTGACAGTGGAGAAAAAAGTGAAAAAAGTGCAGATAAATGCGACTGCAGTTGTTGGGACGTCTACTGTGACAGGAACCGGAAAAGTGGCGCTTGAGCGGGGTGAAAATGTGGTAAAAATCACATGTAAGGCGCAATCCGGAGCGGAGAGAGTATATACGATTCATATTATAAGAAAATAGAGAAGGGAAAAGAAAAATGAAAAGGAAATTGGGGCAACAAATAGCAAAACTAATGGGGTATTTCTTCGCTGTCGCATGTATCGGGTTAGGAATGCAGATGACGGTGTCGGCGGCGGGAACTGTATCAGTAACTGCCGACAAAAGCAGTATGGCTATGTCAGAAAACGTGACAGTTACCGTACAGACATCTGATCCGGAGGATGCAGCTACAGCACCACAGGTGTCTGTGACGTATGATTCGGACATCCTCACATTCGTTGATTGTGATGTAGAATATGGCGGCGGAGGCGGTGGTCTGATTACATTCACTGGTCAATCTGCCAAGATTACATTTACAGCTGCAAAAACCGGAAATGTAACGATAAATGCGGAGGCAATTATTGATGAAGATGGTAATAACCCGGCAATGGGAGCAGCACTCATTTCCATTGGGGGAGCGACGCAGGGCAATCTTTCATCCGATGCTACGCTTCGAGCATTAGCTATGAATCCGGGAAAGATGGAACCGGATTTTTCACCGGAAGTGACAGAATATAAGATTGTGATTGATCATTCTGTTACGGATATTACGGTAAGTGGAGGCGTGACGGATGAAAAGGCTCAGATTACGGCGGCGAGCGGATTCAAAAATTTAAAAAGCGGAACGAATCAGGCTGTCATTACGGTGACAGCGGAAGATGGTTCTACACTGACTTATCATTTTACGATTGTAAGAGAAGAAGCGGAAACAGCAGAATCTGAGACAGAGGAGGAGATGCAGGAGACAAGCGAAGAAGCGATCAAACCGGGAGACGGCTTGACGATTACGGTAGATCAGATGACCTATACACTTCAGACAACTGTTCCGGATTCACTGCTTCCACAGGGATGCGTGAAAACAGACACCACGTTTAACGGACAGTCGTTGGAGGCGGCATTGTTTGAAAAGGGCAAACTGCTTCTTTTGTATGCAGTTTCAACAGATAGTAATGAAGGCGAGTTTTTTATTTACAACGAGAAGAGTAGTCAATTACAGTTTTTTGTACAGCTTCGCAGTATGGAAAATCGATTTATCATACCGATTGAGCCAACAGAGTCTATCCCTTCGGAATTTAAAGAGAAGAAGATGCAGTGGAATAATTCGTATCTTCCGGCCTATGTGCTTGGAGATTCTTCGGTAAAGAACGCGAGTGATTTTTACCTGCTGTATGCCATCAATAATGAGGGAGAAGAAGGGTTCTATCTCTACGACACAATGGAAGGGACCTATCAGCGTTTCCTGAATTATTCAAAAGCAAAAGCAGTAAGGACAAGCGAAATGGGAGATAATACAAGTTTGCTTGTGATTGTAGGTTTGATTATTCTTCTCATTGGTGGAGTGATTTTGATTGTCAATCTAATGATAAGAAATAAAGAATTGGCGGCGGATATACAAGAAGAAGTAGCAGCACCGAGAAGAAAAAAAGCGGTAAAGAGTGCGAAAAAAAGACCGTCGGTAAAAGCAAAAGAAGCCAAAGCAACAGTGAAAAAAGAAGTACCAAAAAAAGAAGTGATCAAAAAAGAAGTGGTACAGCCAGAGGATGAGGAACTGGATGTTTTAGAGGCAATTTTGCAAAAGAAGGAAGAACCACCAAAGGTAGTACAGCCGAAACCGGCAGTGAAAAAGACGGTGCTCCCGCAGATGGAAGAAAAGAAAGTTGCAGGAACGGTAGGTATTACCGGAAATATCCCTGTTACCAATGTACAGACACCAAAGACAGAGAGAAGATCTCAGGTGCCGATTTATACATTGGAAAGACAACCGGTTCAGCTTACGAGAGAAGCGCCACCGGATCAGTTGGATGATGATTTTGAATTTGAGTTTATAAATATTGATAATGAGTAATACTTTATTTAAAGAATAGAAATGACTGGTGAACTATGGAGGATGCTTATATGGAATATACCGATAAGGCTAAATCAGCGCTCGCACTTGCAGCAAAAGCGTCGCGCGCACTCGGACAGAATTATATCGGGACAGAGCATATTCTGCTTGGACTTATGCGCCAGCAGACAGGAATAGCGGCAAAAGTGTTATTGGCCGGCGGAGTGTCAGAGGATGGTGTTTTGGATTTGATTCGTGAATTGATTGCACCACCGAATTATTTAGACGTAAAGGAAAGAGAAGGGTACTCTCCAAAAGCAAAAACAATTTTAGAGTTGGCAGAGCAACAGGCAAAACGTTTTGGAAATGAAAAAATAGGAACAGAGCACTTATTACTCGCGCTGATACAGGAAAAAAACAATGTAGCTGTTCGAATTATTACAACGCTTGCGGTAAATCCGCAAAAATTATATGTAGATACGCTTGTGGCAATGGGAGAAGACGGAAGTCTGCATAAAGAGGATCTTGCACCGAAAAAAAACGGTGGTACAAAAGTGTTGGATCAGTATAGTCGAGATATGACGCAGATGGCGAAAGATGGGAAATTGGACCCTGTGATTGGTAGGGAAAAAGAGATTCTTCGTCTGGTTCAGATTCTAAGCAGACGTACAAAGAACAATCCTTGTCTGATCGGTGAGCCGGGTGTGGGTAAAACCGCAATTGTGGAAGGTCTGGCGCAAAAGATTATTTCCGGAGATGTTCCGGAGACGGTTCAGAAAAAACGAGTTGTAACACTGGATTTGTCGGGCATGGTGGCCGGTAGCAAATATCGTGGAGAGTTTGAAGAGAGAATAAAAAAAGTAATCAAAGAAGTGACCTCAGACGGAAATATCATTTTATTTCTGGATGAAATTCATACCATCATCGGAGCAGGTGGAGCAGAGGGCGCAATTGATGCATCCAATATTTTGAAACCTTCCCTGGCCCGTGGTGAGATTCAATTGATTGGTGCGACGACCATTGATGAATATCGAAAACACATTGAAAAAGACCCGGCACTGGAGAGGCGTTTTCAGCCGATTATGGTGGAAGAACCTGGAGTGTCAGAGGCAGTGCGCATTGTGGAGGGAGTTCGCCACAAATACGAAGAACATCATCATGTTACGATTTCCAGCGAGGCGGTCAGTGCAGCAGTAAAATTGTCTGCACGTTACATTAACGACAGAAATTTGCCGGATAAGGCAATTGACTTGATAGATGAAGCAGCGGCTGCTCTGCGATTAACGGGACTAAAAGTGCCGGAGAAATGTATTGATCTGGAAAAGGAAATGCAACAGATGGATGTCCAGATAGAACGCTCCCTGAAATTTGAGGAATTTGCACAAGCACGTGAGCAGAGATCGAAACGTCAGGCGCTGGAAAAGAAATATCAGAGTGCATTAAAACAGTATGAGAAGAGATTGCAGGATAGAAATCTCGTAGTAACCGAAGAGGATATTGCGACAGTTGTCTCACAATGGGCAAAAGTACCTGTGAAAAAGCTGGAAGAAAAAGAAAGTGAACGTCTGTTGAAATTAGAGTCGATTTTGCACAAGCGTGTTGTGGGTCAAAAGGAGGCAGTCAGTGCTGTTTCGCGCGCGATGCGGCGTGGCCGTGTCGGACTCTCTGACCCTAATAGACCGATTGGATCGTTTCTGTTTTTAGGACCGACCGGTGTTGGAAAAACAGAGCTTTCAAAGGCATTGGCAGAAGCAATGTTTGGGTCACAGAATGATTTGATTCGTGTGGATATGTCGGAATACATGGAATCGCATTCGGTTGCGAAAATGATAGGGTCGCCACCAGGGTATGTAGGACATGATGATGGTGGACAGCTAAGTGAAAAAGTTAGAAGAAATCCCTACAGCGTAGTTTTATTTGATGAGATTGAAAAGGCGCATCCGGATGTGTTTAATATTCTTTTGCAAGTGCTTGATGATGGGCATATTACAGATGCGAAAGGGCGGAAAGTCAGTTTTAAAAATACTGTGATTATTATGACATCCAATGCAGGCGCTTCTCGAATTGTAGATCCTAAGAATCTTGGATTTGCAGTAACAACAACTGCGGAGCAGGATTATGCTAAGATGAAGGATGGTGTGATGGAGGAAGTAAAACGGCTGTTTAAACCGGAGTTTATTAACCGTATTGATGAGATTATGGTATTCCATGCGCTCACCGAAAAAGAGCTGAGAGAAATCGTATCACTGTTATCGGCAGATTTGGTGAAACGATGTAAAGAGCAGATGGGAATGAAGTTGACTATAAGTGCAACGCTCAAGGATCATCTTGTGAAAAAATATTGTGATATCAAAATGGGAGCAAGACCGTTAAAGCGTGCGATGCAGTCTGCAGTCGAGGATGTTTTGGCAGAAGAAATATTAGAAGGAAAGATTGGTGCCGGAGATCAGGTGACAGCGACTGTGACAAAAGACAAAGTCGTATTTAGAGTCAAAAATACTGGAATTATGGATTGAAATATATTATAATTTAACTACGAAACAAGGAGGCGGGCAGAAGCTTTTTGCCTGAGTAGGAGGACAAAAGAATGGCAGTTGTAGAACAGTTACTTCGCAGTGAAGCAGACGGAACAATCAGTTTTGGAAATCATTTGCTTGCCCATAAGGCAAAATTGGAAGATTACGAACATGGCGGGGATATTTATAAAGTAAAAACATTCGCTACGATGACCAAACTTGAGAAAAATGGTATGTTTTTATATGAATCTGTACCGGGTACAAGTGTCAATGCGTTTCAGGAAATGGGTAATGGAATGACGTTCCTTGTGGAAGGGTCAGGAGATGCTCAAATTACATTGGGGCTTAGTGATGATACGGAATATGAAGTTATGGTTTCAGGAAATAGTGTTGGTAAAATGAAAACAGGACTTGGTGGAAAACTCAGCATCAGCGTGGAGCTGGATGGCATGGGAGAAGTAGAAGTAAAGGTGGTAGAAGCGTAAGCATGGCAAAAGCAAAGATGACAACCGTCTATTTTTGTCAGAATTGCGGCTATGAATCTTCAAAATGGATGGGACAATGTCCCGGATGCAGAGAATGGAATACAATGGTAGAGGAAGTACTCCATGCAAAATCTGCGTCTACTACAAAGTCAGTGGATAAGAGTGTAGAGGCACAGCGAAACAGACCACAGACGCTGGCATCGGTGTCCATGGAGGAAGAGGATAAGTTTTTTACACATATGGAAGAGTTTGACAGGGTACTTGGTGGTGGAATCATGCCCGGAGGACTTGTGCTTGTGGGTGGAGATCCCGGTATCGGGAAATCCACCTTACTTTTACAGATGTGTAAACAGCTTTCTGATGAGCATAAAAAAGTATTGTACATATCCGGTGAGGAGTCATTAAAACAGATTAAGATGCGAGCAATGCGAATCGGAGAATTTTCGCAGGAAGTAAAGCTGTTTTGTGAGACAGATTTGGATTGTATCGAAACGACGATTATGAATGAGACGCCGGAAGTGGTAGTGATAGACTCGATTCAGACAATGTTCTGTGAACGTGTCAGTGCAGCGCCGGGAAGTGTATCGCAGGTAAGAGAAGCAACCGGTGTGTTTCTGCGCCTTGCAAAGAGTATGGGTGTGTCCATTTTTATCGTAGGACATGTGACGAAGGAAGGAACGGTGGCAGGACCTCGTGTACTGGAACACATGGTAGATACCGTTCTCTATTTTGAGGGAGACAGGCACGCGTCATATCGCATCTTACGTAGCGTAAAAAACCGTTTTGGTTCAACAAATGAAATCGGAGTCTTTGAGATGCGTAAGGAAGGGCTCGTTGAGGTAAAAAATCCGTCTGAATTCATGTTGGACGGAAGACCAGAAGGTGCAAGTGGATCGATCGTTGCGTGTGCAATGGAAGGGAGCAGACCGATGCTCATAGAAATCCAGGCGCTTGTATGTGATTCTAATTTTCAAATTCCGCGCAGGCAGACAACGGGTACGGATTTTAATCGTGTTAATCTTCTTATGGCAGTTTTAGAAAAAAGACTAAGCCTGCATCTGGGACAAATGGATGCTTATGTAAATTTGGCAGGTGGGATGCGCTTGATGGAACCCGCTCTTGATTTGGGAATCGTAATGGCTTTGATTTCAAGTTTTAAAAATCGGCCGATGGAAGAGAAGACAGTGATTTTTGGTGAGGTTGGTCTTTCAGGAGAGGTAAGAGGAGTCAATATGGCACCACAGAGAGTGATGGAAGCAAAAAAACTTGGATTCACCACATGTATCTTACCGATGTCAAATTATGAAAGTTTGATGCCACAAGAGAGAAATGGGATGCACTTTATTGCGGTTAAAAGCGTATCAGATGCGGCAGAAGTATTAATAAAGTAATATAGTGCTATTTTGAGTCAATATAGTTGTAGAAAAGTGTCGTAAATAATAATATAATACAATCAGTCCAAGAGATTGGACTTGCTAATTAGCAATTCCGGAAGAATTCCCCTTTTACACAAACAGAAGGCTCGACGATTTATAATCGCCGAGCCTTTTGTTTGCGTGTAATAATTTTTTGTTTTTTATAAATAAAAAAATGCCTTTTAACAAGGCATTTTTAAAGCAGGGGAAGAGGGAATCGAACCCGATACATTATCCTACAAAAACCGCGTAAATACGGGGTTTCAAGAAAAATGTGTTGCATTTCGTGTTGCATTTCAATTCTTCCCAGCAATATTGTTAAAGTGTTCGATTGTTTTTTGAGTAAAAGCTTTTTCGCGGTCAGAGAGTGTGTGACGATATACATTCTTCATAACATGGTCCGTTTTCCAACCACCGTCTTTTAGGATATACTCTGTTGGAATACCTAGGCTGGAACGGATGGAGCAGGAGTAGTGACGCAGGTCGTGAAAACGGAAGAGGGGTATATCATTTCGTTTCAGAACCTTTTGGAGCATCACTGTAAGAGTATGCGGCTGCACCTTGCAGATGTATCCCTGCTCATGGATTTTATCAATGACAAATTGTGGAAGCTCCACATATCGATCACTTGTGTATGTCTTTGGGGCTTTTTTATGAAGTTTTCCATCCTTGCCTTTCACCAAAGAGTGTTTAATATGAACCGTATTGCCGGTAATATCATCCATTGTCAAAGCACAAATCTCTCCACGTCTCATCAAACCGAAAGCGGCCAAGAGTACAGGAACTTCCAATGATGTTCCGTCGATGGCAACCATAAGGCGTTTTATCTCCTCATCAGTTGGGATATGAAGTTCCGGTCGTTCGCGCTGTGGGAGTGTGAGATTGACGTCAAAATCGTCACATTGTTCTCGGATTACTGCTATGATAAATCCGCTGTAATTACGTACAGTTTTCGGTGATTTGGTTTCATTCAGGCAATTTATTACAGATTGTATATCATTTTTTTTTATCGAAGTCACTTTCATTCTACATAGAGGTTCAAAATCTTTTGCCAGTACCTTACGCATATTATCATATCCGCGGATTGTGGAAGGTGATAGGACCGGTTCTTTTGTCTCAATATAGAATTGCATTGCCTGAAGGAAGTTCATGTCACTTCGTTCTTCACGTGTTTTTGTAACAGCAAATTGGGCGGCAAGCATTTCCGCTTCCTTTTTGGTGGCTGCAGTGAAAGATTCATAATGACGTTTTCCCATTGCATCAGTATGACTATATGTCAAACATCGCCATGCTCCGGAAGGGAGTTTTTTAGCAGTTGCCATAGTGCACATCCTTTCTAAAAATAGGCGCAAAAATAGCGCAGTAATTGATTTCCCGCGCTCAAAATGATACAATATACTTGCTTAAGGTAGTTGTTCATATGAGCGCTGCAGTTTCGTCCCGGTGTTGGTAGCATCGGGGCGATTTTTTATGTTTCTTCTGTATTGTCCAGTAGAATCGGATCCTGCGCGTTAAGTGGAGATATAACACTTTGACCGATACGTGCTTCGAGTTCACGGCGGGCATTACCGGCAATGGCACCACCTTCTAAAACAGTTTCTTTTGTTTCAGAATAACCTTTTGGATTTTGTGCCTGAGAAATAGCAGTAGCAGAAACTTCCGCCAGCTGATTGAGTGCCAGTTCGATGTTTGTCATGTTATCACGCAGGCTTTCTTTATGAAGTCCTTTGTATTCCTTGTATTCTTTTACAGACTTTCCGGACCATGCTTGTGTTAAAACATTTGTGAGAGCAGCGTATTGATGACTATCATCAATACCGGCACGTTTCCATTCGTCAGTAAGTAGCTTTCGAACGTCGATAGCATGCAGACGCTGTTCAATCCATTTCTCTGAGTAGCCTTTTGCACGGTACATTCTGATCATACGCTCAAATGCAAGTTCAGGATCTGCAATTTCGTCAAGTCGTTCCTTTCCGACTAAAGCGAGCCACTGTTTAAATGGTTCAGCTTTTTTGGATGGAATGGACTGAATGATACGGAGCAGCTGCTCTGTGTTGACACAGTCGGTTTTACGCATTTTGCCATCAGAAGCTTTCATTCTCAACTGGTTACAATTTGTAACCGGTTCAAATCCTTCAGAAACTAAGCGATTTTTTAATACTTTCCAATAGTTTCGAGCGTTTTGATAATCGCTATCTGTTAATACTTGGCACACATCCACAATAGAGAAATACCATTCTTCCTCCTGTTTGTGCCATACCTTACGAATTTTATCATCGTAAAAAAATTCCAAATCCTGTTCATTATAATTTTCGATATTCTCCACCGGCACCTGAACAGTAGTGTTGGTGTCATCATCGTACATGAAAAAAAAGAAAACGTTCACCTTCCTTCAATTGGTGACAATTTGGGACCGGTTCAAAGTCATTTCTATATCTCCAGAACCCAAAAAGGTCCAAAGAACACAGCGTAGAAACATCTCCCCTGGTAGAATATATTTTTATAAAATAGCTTCCGCAAGAATCTTGTCAAATTCCCGGATATCGACCCCTTTATTAAGGTTAATTTTTATATGTCCGGCTCTAGTCCATAATTCTACCTCAGCATTGAAATCTAAAAGCTTGCCAGCATTTTCTGTAGAGTACATAGTGATGGAAGAGTATGGAAGAGTGTAAATCTCCACTTTCTTTCCAGATAATCCCTGTGCATCTCTTACAATAAGTCTCTTGTTTGTGAAAATAGCAACATCACGTATTGTTTTGTATGCATGCAGCGCACGTTCGCCTTCAATAAGCATATCGTTTACGTCTGCAGGTACCGCGCATTTCTGATGAAAAGTCCATGTTAAAAAAATATCCATAGGTGTTGACATAATAGATTCTCCTTTCGTCTTTTGAATGTTAGTTATTTCTGTATCTCCAGAACCCCAAGAGGTTCAAAAGAACTAAAACTTCCCACGCAGTTCCACAACCTTACCAATAATCTGTACCGGCTTTGTGGCGATTTCTTCCTGGCTGAACAGCATAGGATCATATTTTTGGTTTAGAGGTATCAGCCCGATACCACTGGCATATTTTGCTAATCGTTTGCAGGTTGCATCTTTGTTTTCATTAACAAGAGCAATCACAATATCACCTGACTCAGCATCAGATTGTTGGCGTACGATAACCACATCGCCATCGCAGATACGTGGCTCCATACTGTCACCATGAATCTTGAGTCCGAAGAACTCACCAGTCTTAGCAAGATCCTCAGATATTTCTTCTGTATCTATTACATTTTCAACCGCTTCAATCGGAATACCAGCAGCTACACGGCCGAGGACATTGATAGAAACAGCATTTCTTTTATTATCAATAGATTTTCCGCGCAGGAAATCTAAGCTGACATTAAATAAATCAGCAATAGCTTCTTCCGTTTCAAAATCTGGCTGGCGGTTGCCAACTTCGTACATGCTTATAGTAGATTTTGAAATGCCGAGCTTGGTTGCAAGTTCTGCTTGTGAGTATCCTTCGCGTTCTCTAAGGTACTTCAACATATCTTTAAAAGAGTTCATATAAATACACCTCACATTCTGTAATACCATTATACACGCAACGTGAATGTAATGCAAATAAAAAGTTCACAAAAAGTGATTGACAAGTGTGCACATTTCGTGTATAGTCACATTAGTACACAAAACGTGACCAAAGAAAGGAGAGAAATTGTGGACAGAGAAAAAATAGGGAAAAAACTAATTGAGTTGCGTGGAGAAAGGTCGCAGGCAAGCGTGGCAGCTGACTTGGGAATTAGCACATCTGCAATAGCTATGTATGAATCCGGAGAAAGAGTACCTCGTGATGATATAAAGCTGAAGATTGCTAATTATTATAATATGCCTATCTGCGACATTTTTTACGCCTAAAAAGTACACGAAAAGTGACCAAGAGATTAACTGGGGAGGTGAGAAGAATGAGAGAACTGAGAAAGATTGTAGAGGAATGGATTGACAATAAATACGATGAGATTCGTGCGACTGGAAGAATTTTACATGAAATTGATCGGATGGTTAGCGGCGCAAGCTGTGAAGAGCAGGTGTTGGCAGCATATGTGAAATACAAACTTTTAAAAAAAGCCAAAGAAAAGGACAACGTGAGTATGCTTCATGCACCAAAGCCACCAAAATTACATGATACGGATATAAGAGTATTTGAAATCCTTCTACAAATATGTGTAAGCATGATCACGTCAATATTGATTACAGCATGGTACTTATTGCAACAGTGATAAGGGATGTGACAAGTGAAACAACGATGGGAACCAAAATAGATTTTATCATGAAAGCTTTGAAAGTTTCCCAGGCAAAAGAATATGGATGGACACCTTTGGCGGTCAGATAGAAGTAATAATGATTTAATCCATATTCAAGGTAACCGGTTTTGACAAGATAATCTATGGCACCGATAAGTTCTCCGGCATATTTTGAGCAGTCATATGTCTTTTCATCGTTAAAAGTTAGAGCAATCAAAGGAGAATCGCTATAGAGACAAAGTTCTGCTTCGGTATTGCCGGCAAGCTTTCGTAGATTTTTCAGAATAACTTTATGTGAGTGAATCATAAAAATATCTCTCCTTTGAATGAATTGATTTCTTAAGGAAAGGATACGAGAAAACTCTAATCAAGTCAACAAGGAGGTGAACAACATGCCACGAGTTAACCTAGGCAAACCAAACTATGACAAGATGTTCGGCGATGCATTACGCGGTGCTGTATTCGGGACTGGAAAAGAATGTCAGGAGATAGCGGCCGCAGTTGGAAGAACTGGCCGTACTTTGTCAAATCGATTCAGGAATCCGGGACAGATGACACTTAGCGAGCTCAAGTCTTATATCAAAGTGACAGGGCTTAGGCAGGAGGATATTCTCAAATATTTGTACGAGAAAGAGCTGGAGGTACAAAAGAAATGAAAAGCATAGGATATGTGGGCTTTGTAATGTTTTTGATTGGAGCATCAGCTGTCGATGGAAATCAAATAGTGGCAGCAGTGCTTACACTAATGGGATTACTTGGTGTGTACATTGACTCAAAATCAGAAGAAAGAAAGGAGCCCAAATGAGAAGGATGATAAGTTTATTCATATTATTGACACTCTGCCTGGTACCGCCGGTGTTGGTAATGGCAGAGACAATATCAGAATGTGCGCCGGCGCACGAAAAAGAACCGGAATGGCTTCCGATGGAAGCAACTGCTTATTGCAGTGGTGAGATTACTGCAGATGGCAGCAGAGTAAGAGAAGGAATTTGTGCTGCCAAGAAAGAATGGATTGGATTAACAGCAGCGGTTTATCTGGATGAGATTAGGGAAGATGAAACCCATGGACCGGGAGAGTTCCTTGGATACTACGAAATCAGAGACACCGGTGGAAATGAACTGATTCGGAATGGACAGGCTATCGATATTTACAACCCGTCACTCGAGTGGTGCATCAATTTTGGTCGCAAGAATGTATGGGTAGTGTTGATGAAAGGAGAAGGATAAAGATGAAGCAACCAAAAGCCCCAACGCTGTCGCAGAAAAAGATAATGTCAGATGCTGGGTTAAAGTGGAAAAACTGGAGTGTACTAAGCGAGGACAATATATCGCTTACTGTAATTAGTAAAAACAGCGGTCGTAGAAGGGTGATTCTGAAATGATTGATATAAAGACAATCAGAGAAAATGCATGGTCGTTTGAGGACCTAGAACCACCACCGGCTGCAAAGCTTTTGGCTGTGGAAGAGAGAAATGGTGAAAAGTATTTTTACTACACGAATCCAGACGAAGAGGATGCAAGAGAGCGACCATATCTGTACGAGACCGAAAGAGGGTACATATTTAAAGCAAAGATGGCTTCGGCCATTAAGAAAAATAAAGAGCGCAAAAAAAGATGCGATGCATAAAATCATACACCACATCTTTTTCTCATGAACTCATGAAAATTCCCAAATTCAGTGTATCATGATGTGCTCAAAAAGTCAAGAAAATCGGGGATTTATGACCGATTTTCAGACTCGATAAAGATATTAAACTTACGACAAGGAGCATATCAAAATGCCATACATAAAAAAAGAGTACATCTGTGGAGATGTTATTGAGGTAGAGAAGAGTCATACAGGGAGATACGGAGCCCCCGGATGTTCCAGGCAGAAAAAGAAAAAGCCGACACGGGAAGAGGTGGCCAAGCAGAATGAGATGAATGCGGTCAAGTATTTACGTCGGAAGATGAATTGTAACTTCGGTGCTGGTGACTACCATGTGATTCTGACATACAAAAAGGAACTGAGACCGGATCAGGAAGGTGCGCGAAAGAGCTTGTCTCAATTTTTGAGGAAATTAAGAGCAGTTTATAAAAAACACTGCGCAGAACTGAAATACATAGTAACGACTGAATACAAGAGCAGAGCAATCCATCATCATCTGGTGGTTAACAATGTGAATTTACTAAATGTCACATCGCAGGTGTCGCGCCTGTGGCAGTATGGACGTCCTAAGTTTACGGTACTAGACGATACCGGAGATTATAGTCAGCTTGCCGAGTATTTTGTAAAAGAAACGGGACAGAGTTTTCGTGAACCTGATAATCCGAACAAGACACGATACAGCTGTTCGCGCAATTTGACAGAGCCGAAAGTAAAAAAGACGGTGATGTTTGCACGGACATGGCGGGAAGAACCACAAGCGCCAAAAGGTTGGTACATAGACAAGAATTCATTCTATGAAGGTGTAAACCCTGTGACAGGGTATCGGTACCAGTATTACACGATGCGAAGAATTAAAAGGGGGAAAGATCGATGATGCAGGTAGAAATATATACAGAAACATCCATCCGGAGCCCTAGGAAACAGAAAGGGCACTTCGGATACATTCTTGTGTATCGTCCGGAAGGAAAAGACGATGCGACGGTATCGGATTTTAAAGAGAGAACCGATGTGACGCCGCATGAGATTGAGCTGGAAGCTTTGATATGTGCAATGAGCCGTCTGAACAGACCATGCGAAGTGCGTCTCATTCAGTCAAATCAATACATTCAGAATATGGTCACCACCGGGAACCTGTCGCATTGGCAGCAGAACGGATGGAAAACGGCCAAGGGAGATGAAGTAAAGAGCAAGGAACTGTGGCAGAAGCTGTCCGTTTTATTGGACCGACACTCAGCCACATGGACGGAAGATAGCGGATATCAGCAATGGCTAATCCGGGAAGTACAGAAACGGAAGGAGAAACAGAGATGAAAAATATTTCGTTGGAAAATAAGGTTGGTGAATTGCTCCTTAAATGGGGTATTACACCAGAGATAAAAGGATTTCAGTACATTATCGACGCAGTATGTGCGTGGGATGGAGAAAAAACATGTATGGAAATCTATTACGAAATTGCGTATAAGCACAAAGATAAATGGTCCAAGGTAGAGAGGGCAATCCGACACGCATTCGGGAAACTGGATTATAACCAGAAGAATGTCAAAGAATTTTTTGGAGAGGTTGAGAGAAAGAACTCCAAGCTGATTAGTCTGATTGCATGGAGATGCAGGGAGGAATAGATATGTTTGATAAATATGGAGAATTTGACAGTAGTGCAGAGATCAATGAAGCGGCAAAAGGTTTTTTAGAGGAAGGAGATTTTAAATCATTAACGGAAATGGCTGTTGAGAATGGTCTGGACACGATGGATGCAGAGGATTATATCGACGGAGTAGTACCAGAGCTCTGTAATGAGCTCATGGCAGCAGTCGGGAAGCTGGAAGTAGAGTGTAAGGAGTTACAGGTCAAAGAGATTATGCGCGACTGGGTAGAATACATCAAAGCACAGTGTACGGAAAACAGAGCTATGGCAGCAGCTGTACGAAAGAAAGGCAAGAGTCTAAAGGGATGTATAGCGGCATTACTTGTATGGTCCTTTCAGAATCAGATTCCGGTACCGGCGGATGTGCTCAAGGAAGCTAAGGTAAATGCTGGCAGATGCACACTTGGTATTCCGGGAATGGGACAGGCCAAGAAGATTATCAATGAGTATTATCTCGGAAAGTAGGTGACGCATGAATAAAAAAGACTTATTGGAGATACCCAAGCTCAGATTGACTTCAGGTATGATAACGAAAGCCAAAAGCAAAGAGTATAGCAGATTTTATCGCGCAATCGTAAAGGATGGGATATTGAAAGTTGCAGTTTGGAACTTTTGTACAAGAACCGCTACTCTGACAGCAGAGCCGGATTATGAGATATACGTAGACAAAGATAATAATACATGGGAAAACCGAGATGTATCTCAAAACAGCTGGGGGAAAGCACGAATTGAAAATCTCAATATGCCCACTAGCTACGAAGATTATTACGGAGTGAAGGGATACGAACCACAACAGGATCGAAAGCTTGTAAATAAATACTTCGAATCGGACAAAAACAAAACAATCAGAGATGTAGTGTTGAAATTTCAGAAAGAAATTGCGAGAGAGAAACTTCAGAGGGCACATAGTGCAGAACTGTCAGTGATAGATGCGGTGATGTATCAGGTGCCGGAAGAACCGAAAGATTTTGAAGATTGGATAGTAAAAGAAGCATTTTGCAATTCACAGTACATGCTTTATGACAAGGCGGCTGGCAAGTCGCGTTGTACAAGCTGTTGGGGGATTGTAGATTACAAAAAAGATTTCAGACACAATCAAGAAGGCAAATGTCCGCTGTGTCATTCGGATGTCATGTATAAATCATGGAATAAGCAAAAAGTAATCCAAGACAATAAAATTATTGGCACGCTTCAGCGTCTCAAAGATGATACGGGATATGTAATCCGACAATGGAAGGTTAGAATCAGATATCAGAAAAACAATGATTACACAAAAGAACTATTCCGGTATGAGTATTTGAGATATGAAATGTCAGATGACTTCCGCATAGGTAGGAGATACGAGTGGGGCGAATACAAAAATACTAGGCAATATAGATGGTGTTATCACATCAATCACGGATTGAGTGGGTATTGTTCAGATTTTCATTTAAGACCGGAATGTATTTTATATCCACGCAACATCACAAGACTACTGAAAAATACAGAACTAAAGTATATGCCGGTGGCAAAATTATTGCGTCGAAAGCGTGGGCGTTATATAGAGGTGGACAAGGTATTTGGCAGCTGTTACCGCTATCCTCAAATCGAAATGTTACTCAAGGTAGGCCTTGTAAGTGTTGCATACGATATAATCAGGGGTCATGACCAGCGTATGCAGTGGAATGGAGAAAGTCCATGGAAATATCTAGGAATTTCTAAGGATTATTACAAGATGGCACTCAAAAAAGACCCATCTATAAAAGAAGTACAAGTGATGAGGATAGCAATGGAGAATCACAGGATGCTGAATTTTGGCCAGATTGTATTTTACGCAAAATATTTCAATCGAGAGGATACGCGAAATTTGTTAGAGCTGGGGCATACGGACAAGATGCATAGATACCTGCAGGAGCTACAGGAGAAGAGTAAGGAATATCTGCAAGATTATATAGACTACATTCATGATTTAGACTATATGAACCTGCCAAAGACAAAAGCGGCTCTATTTCCAAAGGATTTTCAAGCGGTACACAGACAAGTGGCTGAGATGCGAGTGGATAAGGAGAATAAACATGAAAAGGAAGAAATCAGAAAGAAAAATAGAAGATTCCAAAAGTTGCTACCGGAAATTCAGGAATTGTACAAGGTGGAAGATGAACAGTTTTGTATTGTAATTCCGGCCTGCAAAAAAGATTTTCAGTTGGAAGGGCAACTGCAGCATAACTGTGTAGGCGGAACGTATTTTGACAAAATGCTGAAAAGGGAATGTGTGGTTGTGTTTTTAAGACAGAAAAATGATCCAGATAAACCATATTGCACGGTGGAATTTGATATACGAGGAAATGTCAGACAAAACAGGGCGATATACAACCGTCAGGCGCCACCGGAAGCAATAGAGTTTATAAATAGGGTTTCAGCAACAGTAAAACAGAAAATCATGAAGGAAGAAGCTGAGAAAGCAATGAAAGCAGAGAAAGAACTATTGCAGGTGGCAGCAGTATAGGAGGAAAAAGAATGAGTGAAATAATGGAAAGTGGCAATACCGAAATGGTTTCATTTTCAAACTATAATGATTTCAAAATAGTAATGGACGCCGAAATCAGCGAGGCGGCAGCAGGGTTTGTGAGAATCGGTTATTTGCTAAAGATGGCCAAAGAGACAGACATACTGTCTGGTTCGCCGTATCATGACGTGAATGAATTTGCACAGAGGGAATACGGACTCACCAGAGATATGGTGAGTCGTTATATCGATATCAATACCAAATACTCTGAGGGCGGTTGTTCCGACCGCCTGCAGGAGAAATACAGAGCATATGGATATTCCAAACTGGCTGAGATGCTAACACTACCGGATTATATCGCGGAAGAAATCTCACCGGATTATACCAGGGCAGAGATTCGAGAGATTAAAGCAGAGCTGAAAGAGGAAGAGAAGACAACAGATCTGGAACTGATGATTGAGAGGCAGCAGGATACCAATAACCTGGAAGAGGATTTGTTGCACAAGCTTATGCATGAGTATTTCCGCGAGCATCCGAGTGAATGGATGGAGATTTGGGAGATTATGTGGAATACAGTACGCACGAGTTCCGATTCAGTTTCGCGCAAGCTCATTGAAGTGCTGGCTCCTTCAGGCACAGCTACACTGATTATTCGCATTCCGGGAACCGGAAGGTACCTGGTATCCATCCGCGAGGACAAAGAAGAGATAACAATCAAAAACATGCGTGACGAGACATTCTGTCAGATATACACGTGGGAGCAGTTGGATGATTGCATGGACAATATGTGTGGTGATATCAAATGGACTGAGAATGATTGCACTGCAGCATGGGAAGAACGTTACTCCCTGCCGTTCCCGAAACAGCCGGAACCAAAGAAAGAAGAGGCGCCAAACTGGCCGGCGAAAGAGACTAAGAAACAGCAAAAGAAGGAATCTAAGGTTAAGAAATCGGCACCGAAACAGCCGGAACCGAAGAAAGAGGAGTCTGTGGCAGCAGTCAAAGAGGAAATTGCGCCGGCGCAACAGGATGAAAATACGATAAAGACTGAATGCGAGCCGGAAATTGAGAAGGTAGCCGGAGAAGTGGTTGAGGCGTATACAGAAGATATAAAGTTTGAGCCCGTAGCAAGCACAGAAACACAAAACACGTACGATAAGAGAACACAGATGTTGATAGAAACTATCAATGATGATTTAAAGAAGTTAAATCAGATGATAGTAGAAGAGAAGTGGACCGGAGCAAAGCTGGCCACAATAGACCTGCAGATACAGTTGGAACAGCTGGTTACATGGATTACAAGGAAGGAGGAAAGTGAAAATGCAAATGAGCAATGAAGAGATTGTAAAAATGTATCGCGAATCGAAGAATAAAAAAGCGCAGGTGGAGATTTTGGCTGATCTCAATGCCTGTGGAAAAGAAAAGATCCTGAGCATTCTGAAAGAAGGTGGAGTATCGCCAACAGAAATGCCGCGAAACCGCAAAAAGACAGAATGCGACGAGCGCTTACCAAGACTCGAAGAGCGGAAAGTAGAGAGGGAAGTTCTTCCGGATATAGTAAAAGAGGCGATATGTAAGCTCATGGAGATTGAACAGGAAGCAATCGACCGTCATAGCCAAAGGCTAAAAGAGCTGAATGAGTATTTAGAGCGGAGGTAGCACATGGCAAAACATACAAAGCTACTCCAGTTTACTAAGAAAGAAAAGGAAAAGGTATTTGAGCGTGATTATGGAACATGCCTTTTCTGCAATTTGTTCTTCCATATGGGATCATCAACACAGCTAGGATATGAGATTAAAGATGTAATGCACTACATACCGAAGTCCCAAGGAGGACTCGGGATAGAGCAGAATGGAGTAATCGGTTGCAGATACCATCACATGCTCCTGGACAACGGAAACAAAGGCTTTCGTGATCAAATGCTTGAGATGATGCGGGACCACCTGCAGGAACATTATCCGAACTGGAATGAAGAGCAGCTGGTGTATAGAAAGTGGTGAATAATATGCGGTTGATAGATGCGGATGTTTTTAAAGAAGAAGTCGGAACAGAAACGAAATTGCGAAGAACAATTTGTAAAGTTATTAATGAACAACCAACAGCATACAACATTGATGCTGTTGTGGCAGAGTTGGAAGATAAAAAGAAGTTTTGGGAAGATAGTTATGATTATCAAATCGGTAAGGAAAAATCAAGAAGTTATGAACACGCAATCGAGATAGTCAGAAAGGGTGGTGTGCATGAGTGAAACAAAACTTCTTCCGTGTCCGTTTTGCGGTGGGGAAGCCACATTAAGAAAGAGTGAAGTAACTCAATTATATCATGTAGCTTGTTTTGAATGTGGTTGCCGTCAAGATTCGAGTTATAAATCAGAATCGGCTATTAACGCATGGAACACACGAAAGCCGATGGATGATATTGTGGAGCGGTTGGAAGAATTTTGCTTTGAAGAATCGAAGAATAGCGTCAAAGACCTTGCAGAAGAACACAACAACGGATGGATTCCATGCGAAAGAGAATTGCCGGAATTAGAAGCAGATGTGTTGTTATCATTGCGAAGTCTTGACATTTATACAGGATTCAGAGCAAACACAGAAGGATGTTTTTATGTGGAAGGGGAAGGATATGTGGAATTTGAAAATGTCCTTGCATGGCAACCACTTCCTGCACCATACAAGAAGGGGGAATGAAGTTATGAAATATGCAGAAGAAATGTATATCGGGAGCCAAATTTTTGAAGGAGATATGGATGGTTCAGAAAGTAATTTTACAGAAAAGATTGTAAAAACAAGGAAAGCGCATGATTGTTGTGTGTGCCAAAAAGAAATTCAGAAAGGAACAAAGATGGTTATGCAAAGCGCAGTTGTTCAAGATATGGGTTGGTGTAGTTGTTACATTTGCTTGCCATGTATTGAAAATTGGCTTGAAGAATCGGGGCAAGTAGAAACAGCAGACAATGAGCAGATTTGAAAGGGTGGAGTGACTTGGAAAGACTAACAAAGAAAGAACACCTTCAAATATTGAAAGGCATTGAACACAAATCAACTGAGATGATGATTTATGAAAAGCTCGGGGAGTACGAGGATGCAGAAGAGAATGGATTGCTGTTTAGGTTTCCGTGTAAGGTAGGTGATGAAGTTTATTTAATAAATCATAGCTTTTGTGAAGTTCGAAAAATACCACTGAAGTGTGTTGTTGATGAATATACATTCGACAAGAATGATTGCTATGCAGTATTGAATGGAGCTATCAGCACATTCATGATGCGAAGATTTAAAGCAATAAATATAAAAAAATTTGGAACTACAGTATTTTTAAGCCAGAAAGAGGCAGAGCAGGCACTTGCGAAGCTGCATGGGAAAGATTAAAAACAGAACAGGAGGAACAAACAATGATCGACAGAGTTGGAACATGTACATATTGTGGACAAACCATTATGGTAAAAGCTCACAAGGACGCTACTGGAGCAGAGGTAAACAGAGAAGCTGTGCTTCAGTGTAAATGTGACGAAGCTAAGCTGGAGCAAAAGAGACAGACGGACATAAATGTCATTGAGGCATACATCAATCGCACATTAAATGCACCGGAGCGTGTTAAGCATTTGCTCATGGCAGCAGTCGGAGATGTAGGAAGAGGAACAATCAAAAGTATTGACATTAAAGCCGGTGAAAGCAAATATACTATTGCTCCGACATCAAAAGGATTGAAATGCTCCAAAGTGACAACGAAAACAGAGGAGAGAGAGTCATGACAGTAAGAGAACTGGTTCCGGTCGGTACAAAGGTTAAATTACATCCGTCCGGCGAAAGAGGAATAGTAGAAAGAGAATATACAATTATTGAAGTGTATGAGCATTTTGCTGTGGCGGAAGATAAATTTGGAATCCGACAATGCGTATTAAATGCTGATCTTGTACAAATGGGATTGGCAAAATGGTAAGGTGGTGATGCAGTGGTTGAAACACCAGCTCGGAGGAGCAAAAGAAACTGTTCATGTTTTATAGTATTTCACAAAGTACACATAAGGCTCCGCATGGAGCCTTAAAGGAGGAAACATGAAAACGATAGAAGAAATACGAGAAGAAAAGAAAGAATACATCATGTCATACAGAAACCTGAAAAACCTTATAAGGATTGAAGAGGATAGGTTGCGGCAGTTTCGAATTGATAAGGCTATGCCATCAGCCATTAAATACACTGGGATGCCAATGGGGAGCAGTGGTAATAGTGATCTTTCAAACTATGAGGTGCGTGAAGAGGAATTGATAGAATCCGTGGAGCGTGCAAAAGAAAATTATGTTAGAAGGTTAAGAGAGATACATGACGCAGTTCATTCAATCAAAAAAAAGGAGTATGTGGAACTTCTGGAATTACGCTATTTGGGTAAAAAAACAAGCTGGAAGCAGATTGCAGAAAAAATGAATTACAGCGAAAGTCGTATATATGAATTGAGAAATGAAGCACTGGATGCATTTGAAATACCAGAGGTCACAGCGTGAATAGTAAATGCTTTACCATCCAAAAGCTGGATAAATTTGTGGAAAAGACCGAAAGGTTAAATTAATATTATACGGAACAACGTGAAAAAATATTTCACGTTGTTTGTTATTTGATATAAATAAAAAAATGTTTCGACAAAAACCAACAAAAACCAATAGAAAACATCATAGGGAATATGGATAATAAAAGAAACAAGGAAAGAGCTGTCAAATAGTGAAAGGCGAATGAGAATTCGCGAGGGTAATTAGTACTTAAGAAAGGACTTGGGCTGTAAAGTATGAGTATAATATTTAAAAAAAGTGAAGAAAAAAAAGAAGAAAGTTATAATTTGTTGGAGCTTATTTTTACAAGTATTTTAGGAGCAATAATCGGTGTTTTGATTGTATTTCTTAGTGGAACTGACAAAAAAGGTCAATTATTTGGAACAATAGGTCAGTTGATCGTGTCTATTTCAATGGGTTCACTTTTGCTTGAATGGTTTGGTTATGTTAAGTATACTCAAAAAAGATTGGCAGAAATCTTGTGTAAAGATGAGGTATTAAACGTTATAACGGACAAAAGAAAGCGCGAGTTGAAAACCGCCATTTTGAATAATTTGTATATGCCAAATAAAGACTTGGGAGATAATAATATTGTATCAGTTATCGATAATGAGCTTGATAATATTTTGAAAGATTATTATTACAATGAATACATCATGTATGTAGATATTAGTTTGATGGAAGAAGATGGAAGGAAATTAATTAAAAAGAAAATCCGAAGAACATTCTCTGCTGAGACTATAAATAATCAGAAATGTACGTTGAGGGCGATTTTATCAGCTGAGATTAATCCTGTTAGAGGTGAAAATACATTGGAATTAAATTCATTAAAAATTAATGGAGAAAAGTACGATGTACCTATTCGAAAAAAAGATAACACAGAAGATTCGTCAAATCATTATGATGAACGTTTTTACGCAGATACTACAACTATAGCGGATAAATTAGTTTTTGATGATAAAATTAATATTGATATGGAGTACACTACCTATACCGATATTATTGATACTATTTATTCACATCAAATAAACAGAGCATGTAAACACTATTGTATACATTTTAATTATACATCTGAAATTGATTTAGATTTGGTGGGATTTGGCTTCATGTCTAATTTTGGTGAAAACAAGAAAAGATTGGTAAAGACATCTTCTGGACATATGTTACGCTTCCTTAGTTGGATTTTACCAGGGGATGGAGTTATGGCTGCGTTAACAATAAAAAACAAATGAGTTATTGAAAAAATTTATTGTTTTTTTGAATACGAGGTGTTATGCTAAAGATGTATCTAATATCATCTAATTAGATATCAAATGAAGGAGGATGCAAACATGAAGACGAGAATGGAAAAGGAATGGGTGTAATATATTCTATAATGTTTACAAATGAATGTAAGTAATGCAAGAAAGCCCTGAAGATTTAGGGCTTTCTTTTTTGTAATAAAACATCGGAGAAAAATGGAGTTTTTATGTGTTAATATGATAGTGTCAAATGTTGCTACAGAACAATCATTTGAAGCCCTTAGGGAAGGGGACTGGCGAAGCCGGTCCCCTTTTCTCGTGGTAACATTGACAAGCTGATGTGAGAAAGGTGGACAGGGCGTAGGTACTTTATAGCCCCACCCTCCAGAACGGGGCAGGAGACACCCAATTCTTGCATTTTTTTTGAAAAATTTTTTATGGCATGTCCGTCCTCTTTTTACGGTCTACGCATAAACATAAGTAGAGAAATAAGAGAAATAAGGGTGAGAATGATGGAAGTAAATCAAAAGCAATTGGCGAAAATACTAGGATTGACGGACCGACACATCCGAAGATTAAGGGATGAATATGGTTTGTTTCAAAAAAAGGATGGAAAGCGGACATATACCCTTGAGAGTTGTGTGCCAGAATACATTCAGTACAAATTAGAGGAAA
Organism: Lachnospiraceae bacterium; assembly: GCA_045588655.1. Taxonomy (GTDB): domain Bacteria; phylum Bacillota; class Clostridia; order Lachnospirales; family Lachnospiraceae; genus SVFI01. The sequence continues at coordinate 41,737 of JAZNEP010000022.1, forward strand.
TAGGTAAAGCCGGGAACAGTTTCAACAAGGAAAAACAGCAGGCAGAGCATGAGGCAATTAAGAAAAAAATATCTGAATTGAAACTTCGGAAGTTGCGAGGGCAGCTTCATGAAGCAGCGGATGTGGAATTGTTTTTGACTGATATGCTTTCTGCATTTAGAAATAAACTGTTGGGTATTCCGCAGAAGCTGACACCTCTTTTGATAGGAGAAGATGACAGTAATGTGATTTTAAATCTGCTGGAAAAAGAGTTGTATGGAGCTTTGTCTGAACTCAGCGAATATGATCCGCTTAAAATTGATTCAGACAATATGGATTATTATGAGGATATTGAAGAGGAAGACGGTGATTGATAATGCCGGGAATGAAACAATTATCCAGACAAAGAACCGCAAACCTTTTTAGAAAAGTACTGAGAAACGCATTGAAGGTGCCGGAGAAGATTACTGTCAGCGAATGGGCTGAGAAGTATCGAGATTTGGGAGAAACTTCCAGTTTTAATGGTAAGTGGTCCAACAGTCTTACCCCTTACTTGAAAGGAATCATGGATGCTTTCAATGATCCGTATATTCAGGAGATAAACTTCTGCAAACCGACACAGGTCGGTGGAACAGAAGCCATGAACAATATGTTGGGGTACATCATTACACAGGCGCCGGCGCCGGCAATGATAGTATATCCGACAGATGAACTGGCCAAGGACGTATCAAAAGACCGTATTAAGCCATCGTTACTTCAGACAAAGGAGATTAAAGATTCCTTTGACGAACGTCATTCAAAGCAACAGGCCCTTAAATTTAGAGGAATGACATTATATTTGACTGGTGCAGGAAATCCGACGAAGGTTGCATCCAAATCCATCAAATATCTTTTCTTTGACGAAATAGATAAACTGGACGGAGCAAGCAAGAAGGAAGCATCTCCATACAATTTGGCTAAGGAAAGAACCAGGACATATCCGTATAGTAAGAAGATATATACCTGCTCTACACCGACACTGAAAACCAACTATGTATGGAGTATTCACGAAGCTGCACAGGTTCAGTATGAGTATTATATACCTTGTCCCCATTGTGGGACTTTTTTTGTACCAAGTTTTCATCAAATCATCTTTTCAGATGATAAAAACCTGAGTCCGGAAGAAAGAGCAGAAACAGCTATTTATGTATGTAAAGAATGCGGATGTTCCATTTCTGACAAAGAAAAAGTAAAAGCTGTGAGAACTGGAGAATGGCGGGACGAAAAGAAAACCTGTAAAGGTCATCCACGGACGGTATCTTTTCACATGAGTTGCTTGGTATCCAGATTCCTCACGTGGCAAGACATTGCTCTGGAGTTTTTAAAATCCAAAGATGATCCGGATAAGTTACAGAACTTTGTTAATTCGTGGCTTGCAGAGCCATGGGAAGATACAAAACTGAAGACTTCACAGGAACTTGTAATGCAAAGACAGACCGATGTTCCGGAGCTTGTGATTCCGGAGTGGGGGAAAATGCTTGTGGCAGGTGTGGACGTGCAGGAGAATTGTCTGTATTGGTCCATCGGCGCCTGGGGAAATTTCCTTACATCACAGAGAATTGCTCATGGCCAAGCCCTCTCATTCGGGGAATTGGAACAGATTATGAATCGCATGTACAGGAAGGAATCCGGAGAAGAATTATCGGTGAGGTTGTGCTTGATTGATTCCGGAGACCAAACAGATTTAGTCTATGAATTTTGTTCTTATAATGCGGACTGGGCCATGCCAAGTAAAGGTGCGTCCAATCCAATGCTTTCAGATTTCAAGTTTACCAAAATTAACAAGGAAAATAGTAAAGCATATGGAATGAATCTTGTGCTGATAGATACCGGAAAATACAAAGATAAAATTGCGGCCAGAATGTCCCGAGAGAACGGGAAAGGTTCGTGGATGGTATATAACGGATGCGATGAGGAATTTGCGAAACAGGTTACAAATGAACATAAAGTAAATGTTCGAAATGGGAAGAAGGTAACCAGGCAGTGGGTGCAAAAGTTTTCACATGCCGACAACCACTATTTGGACTGTAGCGTATATGAGTACGCAGCAGCAGAAATATGCGGTGCAAAGAGCTTATACTTGGACGATGAAAAAGAGGAAATTGCGCCGGCGCAACAAGAGAGCCGGTCATATGAAGAGGAATCATGGATAAAGCAAAACGATGATTGGATTTAAGGAGATGTGAAGATGTCAGATTTTACACTGGAAAAAGTAAATAAAGCGATTGCAAATATTCTTGAAGGTGGACAGGCTTATTCAATTGCAGGCAGAAGTCTGACTAGAGCAGATCTGTCAATGTTATATAAATTGCGAAATGATTTGATGGCACAGGAAAATGCTTCGGGCGACTCTGCATTGTTTGGAGATACATATGTGGCCCAGTTTGGAGGTAGATAATGAACTGGTTAGATAATATTGTATGTTGGATCAGTCCGAAAGCCGGAGCTCAGAGAGCAGCATACAGGATGGTTTTGGAGGAACAGCGCCAGTATGACGCCGGAAATGCAAGACGATTAAATGCCGGATGGTATGCGAATAATTCTTCAGCTGAGGAAACAGATAAGTTTTCAAGAGATGTCATAAGAGCAAGAGCAAGAGATTTAGAACGGAACAGCGATATCGCAAATTCTGTTATTTCTGCGTACAAGCGAAATATCATTGGAGCCGGAATTAATCTTCGCGTTAAGACTGGAGATCCCCAGTTGGACAAAACATTGAAAGAATTGTGGGATAAATGGTGTCGAGCCAAGAATTTTGATGTGACAGGGCAGCAGTCTTTTAATCAGATGATGAGAATGGCTGTAGAACGTAAGAAGGTAGACGGAGGAATCCTTTTTAAAAAATGTTATATCAAAGGCGGGTGTGTTCCATTCAAGATTCAGGCATTAGAGGTAGATGAACTGAATCAGACAGGTGCAGGAAAGCCACATGGGAAGGGCAATAAGATTGTAGGAGGTATCGAATACAATGAATATAATCGGATTGTCGGTTACTACATCAGGCAGTACAGCGTGGATGGATGGGAACTTAATGAACCGTATTATGTACCGGCGAAAGATATGATTTATCTTTTTTCAAAAAAGAGACCATCGCAGATTCGGGAGATTTCTGATTTGACACCGACAATTACGAGAATTAGAGATGCCAATGAGTTTATGACAGCAATATCTGTCAAAGAGCGTATCGCTGCATGTCTGGCGGTGTTTATCAAGAAGTTAAATCCACATTCTTTCGGAAGAATAAATGAAAATCCAAAAAATATACAGGAATATGCAAGTAAGAGACTGACACCGGGAATGATTCAAGAACTGAATGTCGGGGATGAAATACAAGTGGTAAACCCATCGGGGCAGTCTTCGGATGCAGCAGGAATGATTAAATTACATCAGAGGCTCGTGGGAAGCGGACAGGGATTGAGCTATGAAGCAACAAGCAGAGACATGTCACAGAGCAATTATTCATCTGCAAGACAGGGGGCAATCGAAGACGGACTTACATATATTGAGGACAAAGAACAGCTGATAGAGGTGGTTTTTGATGAAATTTATGAAACATTCGTGATTTCAGCATACTTGGCAGGATATATTACGCCACATGATTTTTGGGAAAACAAAGAGAAATATATGAATCATGAATGGGTACCGGCGCCAAAACCTTGGATTGATCCGCAGAAGGAAGCCAATGCAATGAAAATTGCAGTAACTAACGGGATTAAGACTTTCCAGCAGGCATGTACGGAAAATGGACGGGATTGGAAGGAACAAATAGAAGAAATGGCAGAAGTGCTTAATTATGGTCGAGAAAAAGGAATTGATGTAGGAGGAATAATTTATGGACGAACAGAGGAAGAACTCTACACAGATGGAGAGGGGACAGAGACAGAATAACCTTTCACGTGTGGTTCAGATTAGAGCAATCGAAGGAGAAGAGAATAAAAGACGTTTTGCACTCTCTTTTGCCAGCGAGGCACCTTACAGTCGATATTGGGGCGTTGAAATTTTGGAGTGTAGCGAAACGGCTGTTGACCTGAAGAGAATTAGTGAAATGGGTTGTCTGCTATTTAACCATAACCGGGACAAGGTTATCGGAAAAATTGTAGAGACCAGTATCGCGGAGGGTCGATGTGAAGCAATCGTAGAGTTTGATGATGATGATTTTTCAGAAATGATTTATCAGAAAGTAAAGAGCGGAACGTTAAAGGGCGTATCGGTTGGATATGTGGTAAACAGCTGGGAAGAGGTGGCAGCAGGAAAGAAATCTGCAGATGGAAAGTGGGAAGGTCCATGCTCTATTGCGAGAAGTTGGGAGCCATTGGAGATTTCTATTGTATCAGTTCCGGCGGATGCGACAGTGGGTGTCGGACGTGATATGGAGCAAGTACAGCCACCAATGCTTAAGGAATCAAAGCGCGGGCTCGACTTATATGAGCGGCAGCTTATGATCAATATAAATAATTTATAAGGAGGAAACTTAAAATGGATCCAAAAGAAAGAAAAGATGCCGCCATTAAGCGGCAGCAGGAAATTCTGGCCGGAGCAAAAACAGCAGGAAGAGACTTGTCCGCTGAGGAAACAAGAGAATTTGATGCACTTCAGGGTACGGTAGAAGCTTGTGATTTGGCGATTGCAGAAGGACAGAAGGCACTCGACAACATGGAAGAGGGAAAAAGAGCTGCGGAACAGGAGCGACAGAGAATTAGCGAAATCAATGCAATTTGCAGAAATTTTGAGGTGGATGCTTCTGAGTATATTTCTTCCGGGAAAAACATGGATGAGGTAAGAGCAGCAATTCTTGATGGCATGGTCAAAAATAGCGGTCCGGTCAATCAGGGAAAGAGAGATACTGAAATTACTGTAGTAGGGTCAGAAGAAGACAAGTTCCGTGCAGCAATGACAGACGCACTTTTGATTAGAGGTGGCGTAGCGGTGGAGAAACCGGCAGAAGGAGCAAGAGATCTGAGAGGAATGTCACTCAGAGATTTAGCAATCCATTGTGTCAAGGCGGATGTGAAGGATGCGGAAAGAATGGATTCCAGCGAGCTTTTTGAAAAGCTTCAGCGTGATTACTATAATCCGTCTTCTGAATTTTCATCTATTATGGATCAGACAATTAACAAGGCCTATGCAGAAGGTTACAAACAGGTGGCAACGACATTTGAAGCGTTTACACACGAAGGAAGCCTGTCTGATTTTAAAACAAGTCGCCATGAGTATCTTGCAGGTCCGGCAGGAGAATTTGAGCGTGTGGAAGAGAATGGCGAAGTAAAGAGCGATAAGCCTTCAGATGCGCTCTTACCGACACGTAAATTGGAAACCTACGGAAAACAGTTTACGATGACACGTCAGGCGTTTATCAATGATGATATTGGATTCCTGACAACAATTCCGGCTCGATATGCGCAGGCGGGCAAGAAAACCATCAATACGCAGGTATATGAGATTATGGTTAACAATGCAGCCATTTACGACGGAATTCCGTTATTCCATGCAAATCATAAGAACTTGGTTTCAAAACAGTCAAATATCGGAGCACCTTCAAGTGCAGCTATCCAGGCTATGATTATCGGTTTGGCAAGCCAGAAGGATCAGCACGGTCAGCCTATTATGATTCGTCCGGGTGCCATTGTTGTACCTGTTGGATACGGATTTGCAGTTCAGACAGTATTAGAATCGCAGTTTGTTAATACTGCAGACAATACCCAGGCAGCGAATCCACTTTATCAGTACAGAACACAGATCAAAGTGGTGGAAGATCCTACAATTAATGCAATTGCGGCAGCAAAAGGTCTTGCTACAGTACCATGGTTTATGGCGGCAGACAAAGCAGATTGCGGAGGTATTCAGGTAGATTACCTTAACGGAAATAAGATTCCGACAATTCGAAGAATGGAGAAACCGGGAACACTTGGATTTGTATGGGATGTATATCATGACTGGGGAATTACAGTTACGGACTATCGTGGTCTTAACATGAATCCGGGTGCAGCCCTTGAAAACGAAATGTAATCTAAAAACCAATAACAGCCGCCGTTGGGCGGCTGTTAATATTGCAGGAGGTAAAAAATGAAAGCAGTACATATTCAGAATGGTAGTTCTTTGGACTATAAAAACACAGGTGACAGCCCTATCAAAACAGGACAGATTGTGGTGCTTGGATCAAAAGTAGCAGTCGCAGCTTGTGATATTCCGGTTGGAGGAAGTGGAGCCGTTGAAGTGGGTCAGGTATGGGGAGTTTCTAAAGATTCCGCAGAAATTACTCTCGGAGCAAAAGTTTATTACAACGTAACTGACGATGTATTCACTGCGACAGCAGAAGGGAATGTAGAAGCAGGATATGCTGTAGAAGCAGCTTCTGCAAGCGCGACAACCGTCAAAGTTAAATTATTGGCATAGGAGGAGAAGAGATGGCAAGAAAAAATGTTAAAGCAGCCCCAAGCGGGAAAGTGATTGCTACACGACCGATTCTTTATGAAGGTCGTCAGTTTGTAGCAGGAGAAGTGCTTCCGTGTCATGATTCGAAGATGGTAAATGCGTGGCTGGAGGCAGGATCCGCAAAACGCGAAGTGGAGAAGAAACCGGATTCGAAACCAGAGCAGAAACCGGAAGACGGAGAAAACGAGGAATAGTTGAGGAAGGTGACAGAATGGCTTTTAAAGACATCATCAATGAAGATATCAATCGTGTGTTTTTTAATGATGAAGAATTTGCAGAGACTCACAAATGGAATAGTCAGGACATTGTAGCTGTGATAGCAGACGATGAACTGATGTCAAAGTTTGGAAGCGAATTTGAATTTTTAGAAAAAGGAAGCCATTTAATCAAGTCACCTTCTTCTTTTTTTACAAAAAAACCAAGAGTAGGTTCGGCAATAAATTTCGATGGAAATTTATATACCATTGATGAAGTTCACGATGAGGCAGGTGTCTATTCGATTTATCTTAATGCGACGAGGGTGTGAGTATGAAAGTTCATTATATGCGCATCGATGCCATCATGGATAAAAAAGAAATGAAAGAATTTCGGGATTTGGAAAAGCAGTTGTCGCAAAAGAATATTGACAGGGCAGAGAGAGAAGCTACAAAAAAAGGAGCGACATATCTTAGCAAACATATAAGAGATGTCAAAACTTTAACTCAAAAAGATACAAAAAAATATATTGTTCCTAAAGAGGGAACGATTTATGTGCGTTCTGGAAAAATGACAGTTGGAAAAACGACGCACTTTCGGGCAACACCAACACAATATGTATCTCAAAAGGGAATTCCTGTTAAGAAGAGAAGAAAAGCATCAGTAACCATTACAAAAGATAAAAAGCAGCAGATGCGACATTTGTTTGTTTTAAACCCGGACAAGGTAAAAAACGGGCCTCAAATTATGTTATGGGAAAGAGACGAACGCGGTGTTTACAGACCATTTCGTACTGCGTCAATTGCTGAGACGGCAGCACAGGAAAAATATGTCGAGCCGACAATTCAACACATGAAAGAGGCTTATGAGAGTCGTTTAGAGCATTATATCAAAAGGAGCAAATGATGAAGACAATCAGAGGATATTTGGATAAACTACAGAGTTGGCTTATAGGAAAGATAGAAGCGGAAGGTTTCAAACTTCCCAAACCACCGGAGGAAGGGGAACAGGGAGAGGAATTGAAAGATATATATCCGTCAGTAGTAATATGTGGACTTCCACATGTTAATTTTTCAATGACTGGCTTTCCGGAAGAATATTTTCAGGCGCCATATGCTATGATAAGCGTTTCAGATTGTGAATTTGATTATGAAGATATCAGTATTCCGATTCTGATTCAGGTATGCTGCTACACGGTGTTACCGTACATGGTTAATGGAGTACCAGATGAACAACGCATACCGGATAATTTGGGAACACTTGACGTACTGAATTTTCTGGAGAAAATTATGGCATGGCTTGAAGAGGATATCCCGGTACCGATATCAAAACCGATTCGGCTCGGAAGTTATGACAATAAAGAAATGACATATCCATATGCATTTGGATACATATCATTTGATATTGAGACAAGTGCAGAGAGAAGAAAAAAATATGATTTTAATTAAGGAGGAAGAAAAATGCGTGGAATTTCAGTAATTCAGCAGAAGACCAAGGCATTGGAAGTTGACAAGTCTTCAAGTTTAATTCCGTGCTATGTTGGACAGGCGCCGATTTGGCAGGTGGATGACGTGAATTGGCAGAATCTTGCCGGCGGAACATTTCTTTTAAATAGTACAGAAGAAATGAAAGAAAAAGTTGGTTTTATTAAGCCGGTCAGCGGAGTATGGCCGAAAGAAGCGTCTCTTTGTTGCGCAGCGGTTTACAATTTGGAAGTAATGCTTACAGCACCAATTGCCATTGTAGTAAATAAGCAGGCAATCACAGTTGGAGAGGCAGAGAGTAAAGAGGTGGTTTTTGCTGAGGGAAAGGCAATAATCGAAGGTAGCAATATTGTATTGAGCAGCGTCGCAATTGAAGGAAAAGAAAAGGGTACTGACTATAAAGTGGCTTATGATGGAAGCGGTCAGAATGTAATCATTACTGCAAGTGCAGATGTGGTGAAGGCAACAGTAAGTTATTCCAAAGTAAATACGGATTCTTTAACTATGAGCCCGGATACCTTTGAGGAATTCGACTTCTTCGAGCAGGAAATCGGTGTTGTACCGACAACTTTCGGTTGTCCTTTGTGGGAAGGCGAATCGCTGACAGGAATGGACAAGACGGTGGCACAGAAGCTGATTGAGGTATTGCAGAATCCACTCAATACTCATTGGTACGGTCAGGGTTACATCGGCTTAGTTGGAGAGACGATTTCTGAAGCAACAGAAGACAAGTTAAATTACAATAATTACAAGGCGAAGGCTACGTGGCCATGTGTAAACAAAGGCGGTTATATCTATCCTCTTTCAGTTGTATATCAGGCAATTAAAGAGAAAGTGGATAATGCTGCAGGAGGAATCCCATATATCAGTGCATCCAATGAACTGATTGAGATGGATTACCTTTGTACCGCATCCGGAGCAAAGGTAAGACTGAAAGAAGAGGATGCCACGGAATTGAATAATGTGGGTATCGCGACAGCAAATTTCAGCAATATGCAGTGGGTAACCTGGGGCGTTTGTATGTCGAATTATTCAGAAGCAAATAAGGATCGTATCGATGCTGACCAGCTCAATGATGTGGCAGTACAGATGAAGGATTATGTATCGAACATCTTCCAGCAGAAGTATGCAAGACTTTTGGATAAACCGATGACAAAGAGACAGGCAAATGATATTGTGATGAATTTTAATGGAGTGCTTACAGCTCTTGTAACTGTGGGAGCTTTAGTGTCTGCCAAAGTTGAATTTTTGGCATCAGAGAACTCAACTGCACAGTTGGCAGATGGAGAATTCACATTCACAATCACAGAAACATCGACGCCGCCTGGAAAAGCAATTATCGGTAAGGTGATTTATGATCCGGAAGCACTCAGTGAATATTATGCAGGAGGTGAAGCATAGTGAAAAAGAAATTTGTAAACAAAGTAGAAGATTTTGAATTATCCGCAGCAGATGCGTCGGGTAAATATCAGGAACTTGACAACGCGATTTCGTTCACATTGCCGGATATTGAGCCTGCGACGGAAGAAATTTCTGGGTATGCGGGTTTAGCAGGAACAATTGAGCTTCCGGACTGGAGCAATGCAGGAGCTCCGGAAGTATCGCTTAAATTTTCGCGTATTCCGGAGAATGGAAAGCTTATTTTAAATCCAAGTGGAGTAAAGGCGAAAGCATCTTGGGCGGAATCTTTGGTGGATGAGTCGGGAAATGTGACGTACGAAGCATATAGCGTATATGCAGAAGGTAAGCCAAAGAATATACCGGGCGGAGATAAGCAGAAAGGCAATAAGCCGGAAGTGGAAATTAAAATCGCATGTTCAAAGTATACCCTTAAAAAGGGTGATATTACCATCTTCAACTATGATCCGATGAATGGAAAAGTAGAGATTTATGGGGTAAACTATGCGGCCGGTGCAAAGAATGCATTGACACAAAATTAAATATTAGGAGGATTTCAAAATGGAAGTAGTAACAAAGACAGAGGAAAATTTCACACATGATGACGAAATGAATGAGGAAGTATTTGTAGTTCCGGAAATAGAAGAACTGGAAGAATCAAACGAAGAGGATTATGAAGAAGTAAAGACTTCAGGTGTATTCGTATTGAGAAAACCAATCGAAATTGACGGGACAAAAACAAAGAAAATCCCGTATGATTTTGAAAAAATCAAACCAATAGAATATATTAATATCGTTAAACGTGTGCAGAAACAGGAAAACGCGCAGGTTCCCGAACTCAACATGTCTGTTCAGTTTAATGTGTTCTGTAAGGCAGCAGGTATTCCTGTGGCCGTATTAAAAGATAAAGTGAAAATGGTAAATGAATTTACGGCGATGTGCCAGTTGGCAAGAGATTTTTTATTGTCAGGGCAGGGAGAGATGGACGAAGTTCTGTAATCTCAAAAAAAGCTGCATTCATTACGAGATATTCCAGTACATCTTATAAGGATGTGCTGGAATTGTCTTTTGAAGACATGGAGAAGTTATTTGGGGACCTTTGCGAGCTAATTAAAATAGAAGCCGAGGTAAGAGAAAAGGCTTTTGACGCAAAGGAGAGCGAAAATGGCTAAACAGAGAGAGTACAAAACCACGCTATCCATACATGGAAAAGTGGACAAAAGTTTGCACAAAGCGTTGAAGGCTGCAGAAAGTGGTGCTGCAAAAGTAGCAAAGAACATTTCTTCAGGATTATCCAATATGGCATCAAAAGCCGGAAACATGGTTAAGACTGGAATTGGTAGAGCCACTAAAGCACTTGGTGTGACCATGGTTGCGGGAGCAACCGCAGCAACAGTTGCGCTGGGTGCTCTGGGAACGACAGCATTAAATAACGCGGCGCAAATACAAAAGGAGATGCAGAATGTCGCCACGTTGCTGGATGGCACGGAACAGCAGGTGTCGGTTCGGACGAAGGAACTGACGAATGAAGTTTTAAAGGTATCCAGCGCAACGGGAATTGCATCTTCTGATTTGACAGCCGGATTATATGATGTGATTTCGGCAGTAGGCGATACAAAAGATTCGATATCTATTTTGGAAACCGCTTCCAAGGCAGCAGCGGCAGGAAATGCTACCACATCGGAAGCGGTTTCTTTATTAACTGCGGTTACTAAGGGATATGGAGACACGACAGGAGAGGCATTTAGCAAAGCTTCTGATCTGGCATTCCAGACTGTTAAATTAGGACAGACCACATTCCCTGAATTAGCCGCGTCCATAGGCAAGGTGACACCGCTTGCGGCTGCTCTGGGTGTAGAACAGGAAGAATTATTTGCTGTCTTTGCAACCTTAACAGGTGTTACCGGTACGGCAGCAGAAGTAGCCACTCAGTATAAAGGTGTTTTAGCTGGTTTAATGTCACCGTCAGAGAATATGGCAAATGCTTTGTCAGAACTGGGTTACAGTACCGGCACCGCAGCTATCGAGGCTTTGGGATTCCAAGGGGTACTGAACGAACTCATGAAGAGCACCAATGGAGATGTGCAGGCTACAGCAAAGCTCTTCTCATCGGTGGAAGCACAGACGGCGGTATTATCCTTATGCGGAGCGCAAACGGAGAATTTGACCAATAAGACCAAGGCCATGTATGAGGCTCAGGGAATTGCGAATAAAGCTTTTGAAACGCAGTCAGACAATTTGCCGTACATGATTCAGCGTATTAAGAATTTAGGCACTAATTTCTTGACCAGTGTTGGTACCAAGATGATGCCGTATGTTCTGCAGATAGCTGAAACACTGATGCCGAAGATAGAAAGTGGTTTGAGTGCTATTCTTCCGGTGATTGACCGGGTGATTGAGACTGCAGGTCCGGGTTTTGCTGCAATGACGGAAAAACTAGAACCGTTTGTTTCGCAGCTTATACAGAATATTCCGGGAGCTATATCAAAAATTGCTGAAATAGGTTCAAGTATATACAGGGTATTGGAACCGCCGATTTCAAAAGTGGCAGGATTCTTGATGCCACTTGTCTCAAAAGCGATTGAGAACTTGCCGCCTGTTATAGATTTCCTCGCGGAAAAAGCAAAGGCAATATATGATTTTATATCACCATTTATTGAACAAATAATAGTTAAGACACAAGAGATTGCACCGGTAGTACAGACGGTTATCTCACAGGGGATTTCCTATGTGCAGAAGTTGTATCAGATACTCGCGCCGGTTGTACAGACAATTGTATCATTAGTAGGCGTGGTTATCTCAGCGTTACTTCCGATTCTTTCGACGATATGGAGCGCAATTGGGAAAGTGATTGATTTACTTCATTCTATCTCGCCGGTTATTAATATCCTTCTTGGAAAAATCGGAGAGGTGGCAGCTTTCCTTGTAGGTGGATTATCCAGCGCGATTTCGTTTGTGCTTGATATTGGCGGAGATTTCCTTACGTTTGGAAAATCTATTATTGATATGTGGAAGAATGTTCTTTCATTCTTCAAAAACGTATTCACAGGGAACTGGAAAGCAGCTTGGGAAAATATCGTTGGATTTGCTACCAATGCATTTTCAGGTTTAAAGACAGCTATTGGAGCTGTGCTGAAATCTGTAATTGCTCCAGTAAATGTGATTATTAGAGGCGTTAATAAGGTGGTTCAGTTCTCCGGTGGAAAGAAGATACCGGAACTGGAAGTGCCAGGCTTTGCACTTGGTGAAACGGTTACAAAACCGACATTGGCAATGGTAGGTGAAGGAAGATATCCGGAGACTATCATTCCACATACCAATACTCCGAGATCCAGAGCTTTGCTCAGTGAAGCGGTAAAGGGTGTATACGGAAATTCTTCCGGCGGAGGAAAAGGAAAAACTGTAAACATTGTATATGCTCCGGTGATCTATGGCGGTGGCCAGAGCATTAAACAGGAACTGGAAGAAAACTTTGAGAAATTCAAAGGCTGGTTAGCTCAGTACGAAGACGAAGATGACAGAGAGGTATTTGCATGATCACAGCAAAACAGGGACAAACATGGGATATGATTTCCTTTGAAACATACGGAAGTGAATACTATGTATGGGAACTTATGCTGGCAAATCCTGAATTACATGGAACTGTCGTATTTGAAGGTGGAGAGAGAATCGTAATTCCGGAACTTGAAGATGAGGAGGATGAGACATGGAACTGATACTATCCGGTGAAAAAATGGATATTCAGATCACAGAAGCACTCTACTCAGATTATGCAGCTGCAAGGTGTGATTCCTTGCAGCTGTTTTTAAATGACGAAAACAGAGAAATAAGAAAAATGTCTGAAACGAGAAAGGGAACGACGATTCAGCTTGATACAGATGAAATATCTACAGGTGAAATGTATATTTCAGAATTGTCATATCTTGGAGCTTCCATATATATAAAAGCGTTGTCTATGCCATGCAGATGCTTTAAAGAGAGAACCTTTTACCGTTCGAAGTTATCGTTTGATCAGATGGTAAAAGAGATACAAGCAGAAACGGGCCTCAAACTTAAAATGGTAGATACTTTGGATTATTTCTATATCGATATAACAAGAAATAAGGAGAATCCGATTAAATACTTGAATAGTAGACTGCAGCTGGAGGGATTTCAGTTAAAAATCAAAGACAATACGATGATTGTATATGATGAGCGAAAGCAAGAAGAAAAAGAAGCAGTTGTCACGTATTCAGAAGCAGATTTTATAAGAGAACCAATATATACAACAAAAGATGCGCATTTGGTTAGTACAATTGAAAATATGTATAAACCTCAAGAGGAGAGAATTATTCATACCATCGTATCATCAGGGTTGGAAGGTAAAAACCTACAGACCAACATCGCGGTTTCTTCTATTTCAGAATCAGAGCGTATTACTAGATCAATCATGCGAGAAGCCAACAAATATGAGTTCATGATTACAGGAACCGTAGAAGGGATTATGAGGAGAGCCGGACAGGTTGTGAATATGGATTGCGACATTCCGGATTTTGCAGGAAAAAATTATATCTACCAAATTACTCATGATTTGATAGGGAAAAAACAGGATTTGAAAATGAGAAAGATTATTTCGGGAGGCTATTAAAATTGAAATACGGGACTGTCGTAGAGGTACGAGGCAACAAAGCAGAGGTGTTGTTTGAAGATTTGGAAATTATGAAACCAGTACTGGTAGCAAAGCATATAGAAGATCTTCAGAGCGGAGATATGGTAGCAGTAATCTTTGAATACGATATGTGTGCAGGAGTAATAGTAGGAGTGGTTTGAGATGGAAAAAGGTAAAAAAACATATAAAAGCAAAATTATAGCACAGTGGTATGATAAGCAGTTTTATATTTCATCTGATGAGATGAATACCTTTACCGATTTTTCTTCCAACCGAAGTGTGGAAACGGAGAGCAAAGATAACCAAAAAAGCATTCCTACCGTGGCGGTAAAAAAAAGAGAATCTGGAGAATTCAGCATCACGGTTCCTCTGAATGTAGGATGGTGTTCCGATGTGAGGAAAGAATACGAAACATGGGAAAAGCGAGTAGGAAAATCTTCACTTTTTTACATTGGAAAAAAACAATACGGAGCCAGCTGGTTGTTAAAATCCGTTTCACCTTCAGATATTGTCTTTGCTAATAATGGAGAGTGGTTGAAATGCAAAATTGCACTTTCTTTTGTTGAAACAGCAATTAAAAAGAAGGAAGCCAAGAAAGCAAAGAAAAAACTGAAAATGGGGAAGACAACCAGAGTAACTACGCTGAAGTATAACAAAAAGAAAGGGAAATATGTAAAGAAGAGTGTCGAATACAAATAGGAGGCAGCCATGTTCGAATATCAAAGAGGATTAAGTGAAGATGAGAGAATTCTGAAAAATATCTCCAATATATCTGAATTGCGTCAGGGTGACCTTGCATACGACAGAGGGCTTGGTGTATTTCCGGAATGGATGGATAAGCAGAGCGGAATGTACTCTGCAGAAGTAATGTCAGAATTAACTGCTATGCTTAATGAGAGGGAGCCAAGAGTCACCTCTGAAATAGAAGTTGATGAAAATAATGAAATGAAAATAGTAGTTTCAGAAAGAGAGGATGAAGATGAGTAAGTTACGTGATTTTGTAGGTTACAATAACTCTCAGATGATTGAGGAAGCGATTGAGATTTATGAAGCTGAATCGGGAGAAGAATTGTATGCCGGAGATGAAAGAAGAATGTTGATTAACAGCTTCGCTTATTTAGCGGAAATTTTGATGGCAGAAATTAATTACCGAGCTAATAACAAT
The DNA here is from genome assembly GCA_045588655.1 of Lachnospiraceae bacterium. Lineage (GTDB taxonomy): Bacteria > Bacillota > Clostridia > Lachnospirales > Lachnospiraceae > SVFI01. The sequence continues at coordinate 57,077 of JAZNEP010000022.1, forward strand.
ATTATTGCAACATGTGATGAAGAAACTCTTTACCTAAAGGCAAATGAAAGATGCGTTTCCAGGATTGAAGCTGAGAAAGCAACGGTCAACATTCAGTTTTCAGCAAGTGAAGCTGTATCAGGAATCGTTGTCATTCCAAAAGGCACAAGAGTGACAAGTGATGGAATCCGTTTTTTTGAAACGAATGAGGATGCAGAAATATTGGTCGGTCAGACAAACGTTGTAATATCTTGTACAGCTGTGGAAGCTGGCGTCGATTACAATGATATTGCTGCAGGAGAAATAAGCATATTAGCGGATACGATTCCGTATATTACATCCGTCACGAATTCGGAAGCTTCGGAAGGTGGTTCGGATTTGGAAGAACTGGAAGCTTTTAGACAACGTATAATTGAAGCTCCGAAAACATATTCAACAGCCGGAACAGACACTGCATATATTCAGAAGGTAAAAGAAGTGGATAGTAGCATCGTGGATGTGGTCCCGATATATGATGAAAAAAGTACAACTTTATTCCTCTACGTATTATGTAAGAATGGTACACTTCCGGATGAAGAGTTATTACAAGAAATCAAGGAACACATCTACGAACCGAACGTTAAGGCGTCTACGGATTATATCATAGTAGTGGCAGCAAACAGGAGAGAATACAATATCAATGTTTCTTACAAAATCGATGTGGAAGATGCGAGCAAAGTAAATGAAATTCAGACGGCTGTAGAAGAGGCGGTTCAAGAATTTATTAGAGAGACATATTCTAAATTAGGAAAATCTATCAATCCCGAAAGACTAAAACGGTATATGTATAACGCAGGAGCCGCGTCTGCCACAGTAATAAGTCCGGATGTGATAACTACGGAAGAATTCGAAGTGGCAGTTTGCGCCGGCGCAACAATAACATATGACGGATTACTATAGGAGGAGCGTATGCGTATTGAGGAAGTAAATGCAATTGATATTATTCCGCGATTTATGAGAGAAGACAAATCCATTATCGCATTGTGCAAAGTGATAGATTTTTTTGTTTCAAAAGTTAATGAGAAGCTTCCGCTGGTAAACCTGTATGAAAATTTGGAATTACTGACAGAAGAGGATTTGGATTACATAGCAGAGGCAGATGAAATTGACTGGTACGACACAGGGTATTCGAGAGAGCAGAAGATAAGGATTATAAAGGGGCATGAAAAAGCATGTATGTTCATTGGCTCTAAATATTCCATTGAATCAGTGATTGCAGATATATTCGGGTTTGGAGAAGAAAAAGAATGGTTTGAATATGGTTCTGAAGCATATAAATTCAGAATTGTTACGAGTACATTAATGACTGAAAATACAAACGATCTTCTGACTAAAATTTTGAGCAAAGTTAAAACATCTAAGTCCAAATTGGAAAGCACAAATGTGAAGCGAGATACGATTTCGCCGGTGTTCTTGTATATGAATGAAACTAAAATAATTAGAAGATCAATTTTATCATAAAAGGAGAGATTGTTATGCAACCGTATAATAAAGCTGTAATGACAGATAAAGGTGTAGAACTTTTGAATAAGGCTCAGGCAGGACAGTGTCAAATTGAAATCACGAGAATGTCTGTTGGAAATGGGAATTATTTGGCTGCGGAAAAAAAAGAAGAATATTTAAAAGAGCAATTAGCTCTGAAGAATGAAAAAAACAGCTATCCAATATCAAAAAAAGATGTGTGTTCTGATAATTCGATAATTATTACAGCCATATTATCGAATCAAGATCCTGTAACAAATGAAATACTTGTGGGAGAAGGTTATTGCATTAATGAAATAGGAGTTTTTGCCAAAGAAAATGGTACAAATGAGGAAATCTTATATTCTATTGCAGTGGCTACAGAGATAGGAGATTATATGCCCGCGTTTGAAGGAAACAATCCGGCGCAAATTATCCAATCATATCAGATTACTGTGAGTAATACAGAAACTGCAGAGGTTATCATCAATTTCCAGGGAGCAGCAATGCTTGCTAGTGACGGACAAGATCACATTAAAAACAAGAGTAATCCACATAATGTTTCAAAAAAGCAAGTAGGACTTGAATATGCAGACAACACGAGTGATGAGGACAAGCCGTTATCCAGCGCAAGTAGAGAAGCTTTTGACAAAATGGAATCTGTTGCATCTATCGCCGGTATGAATCCGACAGCCGATAAAAGTACATCTGCACCAATTATCCACCTAAAAGGTTACGGCAAGACGGAACAGCAGACGTATACTGGTAAGAACTTATTGAAGTTTAACCAAAAAGGAACATATGCAAACTTCGATGAAGAGACCGGTATAATTACATCTATTTCAACTCGCAATACGGCAATAAGCCATGGTAAAATACAAGCTTTCTTGAATGGTGTATTTGTTGTCAGCATGTTTACGAATATAAATAAAGTTGGATATAACGAATATACATTTGTAAAAAATGAGACTTTCAATCAGATCACCATAGGATTTAATGGTAGTGTAGAAGATCAGATTGTTAACTTTAATATACCGAACCTAGTGAATGGCGAAGAGTACAAAATATCATTTATCGTAGATGCGTACAAAGAAAATGGTGCTGTTATGAAAGATGTAATGGTCACACCGACTAATATTACAGACAGAACATATGAGCCATACGTCGGTGGAACAGCGAGTCCAAACCAAGAATACCCGCAACCGATTATGGGAGTGGGTAGAAAAAGTAAGAATATTTTCGGTGGATTACCATTTGCACAAGCGATAGTTGACAATTTTGGTGGTACAGCAATAGACAAAACAGCAAAAACAGTAAGGTTTGATTGTGCTGAAACGAATAAATTGAATTATCCTTCCATTATTGAAGGGGGATTTAAAGAAAATACACAGTACACATTTGCTTTAAATGGAATGAATTTGAATGCATCTTCTGCGCATGCCAATCTATGTATCGTATATACAGATGGTGGTTCTAATACTGCTATGTATTTTCCAGTTGCTGGAGTAATGTCAAACCTTTTAATTGTATCTGATGTAGGAAGAACAGTTCAAAAGTTGATGTTTACATACAACACTACTGGAACAATTTTTAACTACGAACAATGCGGTGTGTTCGAGGGCGTTATCACAGCAGATGATTTCGAGCCGTACTGGGAAGGTTTTGGTCTGCCTGTTAAGACCACAGGCAAGAACATCTTCGGTGGCTTACCATTAGCACAGGCACTTGTAAACAGCGGAAGTACGAATGTGGTGTTAAATACAGACGCTAAGACGGTGACGTTTGGGCATAACACTAATTATCAAAACAAAGTTATTCTGTTTGACGGAAACTTTAAAGAAAACACACAGTATTCCCTTATGCTGAAAGGTACGCATACAAACGGAGGTACGTCTAGCTCTTATAATACTAATTTATTTTGGGAATATACTGACGGAACAAGAGGGCAGATAGCATTAAGTAGCACGGGCAAATTTACAGAGGTTGTTAGAAGCAATGCTAGTAAAAGCGTTAAATACTTTGGCTATTATTGGATGGAAGCAAACGATACTCTTGAGCTCAACTATGAACAATGCGGTATATTCGAGGGTGTCATCACAGCAGATGAGTTTGAACCTTATGTTGAAACAACGGCCAACATACCACTCACAGCACCACTCTATGATGGAGATTATATTGAGTATAATATGGATGGTAGTGGGGATGAAAGTCACGATTTTAGTAGTGTCACTTTTGATGGCTCTGAAAGCGGTTGGTTAACAGGTTTAAATATGTACTACATTGCCATTCCAGATGCCAAATTCGCAGAAACAGATGATAACATATCAAATGTTAAAGGGTATTGCTCTCATTTTAATATGACGGCAAGTTATGCAAGCGCACAATGGAGTGGTTACGGACGCTGTGGGTTTGGCGTTATCAGTGCGTCAAAACAGACTATGATAGGTTTTAACACTGAGGGGTTTGCGACACTTGCTGATTTCAAAGCATGGCTTGCACAAAACCCTATCACAGTAGTATACGAACGTGCAGAGCCAACAAAAACACCACTCACAGCAGAGCAGATTGCAGAGTTTGAGAAGCTTCGGACGTTTGAGGGTGTCACTAATGTTACTTGCGAAGCTAATGTGGAGCTGGATTATTTTAGAGATACTGCGAGTGGTAAAGCTGGGGCAATGTTGCGAGATTCGGTTGAACATGCAAAATCAGCTGATAGTGCAACTAAAGCTGACAGTGCAACTAAAGCAACACAAGACAGCAATGGTAATGACATTGCTCAAACGTATTTGAAAAAAGCTGATGCTAAGAGCATGATGGTTTCGCTGGAGTATATTGAAACATTCACGTTTCCAGCTAAAACACTAACGTATGTAACACAAAATCTTGTGAGTCCATCTTCTGATTATGCGCTGGTCGGAGTAGTGGGATATGATTTCCTCAATCCAGTTGATCCAGACAATGAGTTTGATTTAAGAGAACCTGTGTTGGATGTTAAAGCAATTTGGACGTTCCCAGACACAGGGAATGTGCGAATTGGAATATATAATAATTCGGATCAAAAAGTGGAATTAAATGAAATGTCACCACCGGTGATCAAAGCTTTGTATGTAAAAAAAGATTTTATAAGTTTCAATTAAACTGAGGGATGATTTCGGTCATCCCTTTTTTAATACCATTAAGGGGAAAGGAAAGAAAAAGATGTCGGAAGCGGAAATGATAGGGATTGTGCTGATAGCTCTTGCGAGTATTGTCAGTTTATTTTTAACAGTGGGGAAACCACTTATGGACAATCAAAAGGTTATGATTGAGCTCACAATCACAATGAAAAACTTGTCTCAGAAACTCACAGAACTGGAATCCAATAATCACGATGCTCATCGTAGATTATGGGCGAAGAATGAGGAACTTGCACACACGTTAGAGGATCATGAATTGAGATTGCATGATCTGGAAAAAAAGGAGGAATAGCCATGAAAAAAACAACAATCATTAGAAGCATCTGTTTAGCAATCGTACTGATTAACATGGTGCTAAAAAGCACTGGACACGATGTATTAAACGTCGATGAAAGTCAGATTGCCGAGTTTATTGAAATGATTATTTCGGTTTTGGTAATTGTTCTGAGTTGGTGGAAGAATAATAGCTTCACTGCGAATGCTCAGAAAGCTGACAGATTTCTCGAAGAATTGAAGAAAATGGATGAGGAGGTATAACAAATGATTTCAAATAGTGGAAGTGATGAAAGAGGTGCATACAAAAACGGACAAGCAGGTGATCAGAATAGTCGTGAGTGGCAAATTCGAAGCTGGTACAATAGACCATGGACATGTGTTCTGAGACATCCGGATGCGAATGTCGGAATTATGCTCTCAAATCTGTCTATCAAATCAGCTCAGAATAACAAGATTGGCTATGATCAGAATCAGCGAGATACATACTGGACACAGCTTCAGAAAGCAAACTATGATCCATCTGCAATCAAAACGGTATGTGAAGCTGATTGCTCATCCGGTGTAATTGCAAACACAAAAGCTGTTGGTCATCTAATGGGACTCAAAGAGCTCCAGAAAATTGCTGCAACATATACTGGCAATATGAAAGCTAAGTATAAGGCAGCAGGATTTTCAACGCTGACAGCAACAAAATATCTCACAAGTGAAAAGAATCTCCAACTTGGCGATATCTTACTCAATGAGAATCACCATACAGCTGTTTATGTTGGAGATGGAAAAATTGTGAAGCTTGAAAATGAATCAGATACTGTTCTGGAAACGGTGAAGAAAGAGGAGCCGAAGATCACGAGCAAATGCAAAGCGGAGGACCATGCTCAGTCATTCGATGCGAAGCTTGCTAGAACCTACGTGACAACGACAAACCTCAATATGCGCCATGGAGCTGGCACAAATAAACAACTAATGCTAACTCTTCCAGAGGGAACAAAAGTTCAATGTTATGGATATTATTCAACAGCATTAGGAAAGAAGTGGCTGTATGTTGTAGCCAAAATCAAAGGGGTAGAATATACTGGATTTTGTTCTTCTTCATATCTCATATAGTCTCATATAGTGTGGTGTTTCGTGTTGCATTTCGTGTTGCATAAACAAGAAAATGTGTTGCATTTTTAGAAAAAATATTCCGCATAAAGAAATATATAAACAAAAGAAAACCCAGTAAAAACGCGCGTTTGCGAGTTTTACTGGGTTTTTTGTATTAGCAGGGGAAGAGGGAATCGAACCCCCGTTAACGGTTTTGGAGACCGCCGCACTACCGCTGTACTATTCCCCTAGGTCAAGCACCGAAAATGATTATAGCACATGCATAGGATATTTGACAAGTGATTTTTTAAATTATTTTTGGGAAATATAATAGATATAGACAGCAATCTTAAAATAAAGTAAAATGTATACGCAAAACAGTATCTGACAATATATGTCAAAATAGGACGAAATGAAATATGATGGATGAAAGTGCAAATGAAAAATAGAGAAAGAAAATGGAAGAAAATACTGTGTCTTGTCGCTATTTGCTGCTTGCTTTGTGGATGTCAAGAGACGACGGAAAGTGAAAATAAAGCACAAATCGTGTTGATGACAGGCTTTGAAGAAGATGAAGTGTTTCGAATCGGGGAGAGCTCATGCAGCGTACCGGAAGTGATGGTTTATCTTACAAATATGCAGAATCAGTACGAAAGTATTTATGGTTCCCAAATATGGGAGCGGAAAATAGGGAATGATTCCTTGGAAAAAAAAGTAAAAGAGGTCGTACTTGCGCGTTTGGCGCAGATTAAAACGATGATGTTATTGGCAGAGGAGAAAGAGATTGTACTTACGGAGCAAGAACAAGAATTGGCAGACCGTGCTGCGGAAGAATATTTTACTTCATTGTCTGCAAATGAAATAGAGGCTATGAAGATTGATGAAGAGATAATTCGCAATCTGTACTGTGAGTATGCGCTTGCAAATAAGGTGTACAATACGGTAATAGAAGGGATTAATCCGGAAATCAGCGATGATGAAGCAAGGACGGTCACGGTCAGTCAGATTTTTATTAAGACATATGCGCTGGATGGGAATGGAGAGCGTGTTCCGTATTCACAAGAGGGTAAGAAAGCAGCTCGAAAAAAAATACTTGAAATCAACAGAATGATTCGGGATGGAGAAGATTTTGACGAGCTTGCAGCACGTTATTCAGAGGATGGACAGCTTACCGTATCGCTAAGAAAAGGTGAGAAGGAAACTGCTTATGAGGAAGCGGTATTTCAATTGGGAAATGGTGAAATTAGTGAGATTGTTGAAACAGAGTCGGGGTACTATTTATTAAAATGTATATCCACATTGGACAGGGAGCAAACAGATCAGAATAAGAAAACGATTATAGAGCAAAGAAAAGAAGAGGCGTTTTCAAAAATCTATGATGAGTTTATGCTCACGAAGATTCGAAATCTCAATGATGAGTTATGGGAACAGATTAGCTTCATTCGAGATGAAAGTGTAACAACCACTACGTTTTTTGATGTTTACAACACATATTTTTCACAGGAATAAGTGAAATATAAAATATCTATTAAATTATTAGCACTCTGCCAAAATGAGTGCTAATTTTCTTGACTTTTTATAGAGGCAGGATTAAACTTGTGTTTAGTAAAAAGATACTAGAAGAAAGGAATGTGAGTTTTTATGGCACAGACACATGGAAATTTATCAATTAATAGTGAAAACATTTTTCCAATTATAAAGAAATGGCTTTATTCGGATCATGATATTTTTTATCGTGAGCTGATTTCTAACGGATGTGATGCAATTACAAAGTTGAAAAAGCTCTCTATGATGGGCGAGTTTGAAATGCCACAGGAACATACGGACCGGGTGGATGTGATTCTCAATCCGGAAGAGAAAACAATTCAAATTATTGATACAGGTCTTGGAATGACTGCGGATGAAGTGGAAGAGTATATTAATCAGATTGCTTTTTCCGGTGCGACAGATTTTATAGAGAAATACAAAGATAAAACAAATGATGATCAGATTATCGGTCATTTTGGTCTTGGGTTCTATTCTGCGTTTATGGTAGCGGATCAGGTACACATTGATACGCTTTCCTACAAAGAGGGAGCGAAGCCGGTGCATTGGGAATGTGACGGAGGAACCGAATATGATATGTCTGATGGTGACTACGACAAAGTAGGAACAAAAATTACGTTATTCTTAAACGAAGATTGCTTGGAATTTTGTAATGAGTATAGGGCAAAAGAAGTGATTAAAAAATACTGCTCTTTTATGCCAACCGAAATTTATGTGAGCAAAGAAAAGGAAGAAGATCCGGAAAAACAGCCGGAATTGATGAACGAGACACATCCACTTTGGACCAAGCATCCAAATGAATGCTCCAAGGAAGATTATCTTGCGTTTTATCGAAGTGTATTCCTGGATTATAAAGAGCCGTTATTCTGGATTCACTTGAATATGGACTATCCGTTTAATTTGAAAGGAATTTTGTATTTTCCAAAAATCAACATGGAATACGAGTCGATAGAAGGAACCATCAAGCTTTACAACAATCAGGTGTTTATCGCGGATAATATAAAAGAAGTTATTCCGGAATTCTTAATGTTGTTAAAAGGTGTGATTGATTGTCCGGATTTACCATTGAATGTATCAAGAAGTGCATTGCAGAACGACGGATTTGTAAAGAAGATTTCAGAATATATTTCAAAGAAAGTAGCAGATAAGTTATCCGGAATGTGCAAGACAGAAAAAGAAGAATATGAGAAATATTGGGATGACATCAGTCCATTCATCAAATTTGGTTGTCTCAAAGATGATAAATTCTGTGAGAAGATGAATGATTATATTCTCTTCAAAAACATTGATGGCATTTATATGACCTTACCTGAGTGTTTGGAAGTAAAACCGATGGATGAGGATACATCGGCGATTGATGAAGAAGGAAATAAAATTGAGGCAGAGATTGTAGAGGAAGAGTCAGAAGAGACACAGGAGCCGGCAGAAAAAATAATTTACTATGTGACGGATGAGAAGCAACAGAGCCAGTATATCAATATGTTCCGTCAGGCAAAGATGGATGCTGTCATTTTAAACCACAACATTGATCAGCCATTTGTGTCACAGCTGGAAAGTAAAAATACAAATGTAAAATTTAAACGAATTGATGCGGATTTAACAGAGTCTTTTAAATCTAAGACATCTAAGAAGGCACAGAAAGAGTTTGATGAGATTGCTGAGAATATTGCAGCCACAATCAAAAAGGCACTGAAAAAAGAAAGCATGAGCGTTAAGATTGATAAACTGAAAAATAAGAAAATCGCATCTATGCTCACGATTTCAGAAGAAACAAGGCGTATGCAGGATATGATGAAAATGTATGGAGGCGGCCTTGATATGTTTGGCGCAGAAGATGGAGCAACACTTGTGCTTAATGCGAACCATCCACTTGTGCAGTATATTATGGAAAACAAAGACGGTGAAAATGTGAACATGATGTGCGAACAGCTCTATGATCTCGCGGTGTTACAAAATGCACCGCTTACTCCGGAAGCTATGACGAAATTTATCCAAAGATCCAATGACATCATGCTTCTTTTGGCAAAAGAGGAATAAGATAGAGTTATCTTTTTTTGGCGAGCGGTGCAAAAATTGTTTTTCTTCCGATAAAGCCGATGATGCGTGTGAGGATGATACCAAGAATAACACCGCAGCTGTCAATATAGACATCTTTTTTCGATGGGGTACGCCCTATCGAAAAGGATTGTCGATATTCATCCAGACAGGCAAAACCGATACAAAATGAGCCGGCAAACAACATCAGCCAGATTCCGCGCATTCCATACACGTATAATGGAAAAGCGACAGAAATGGCAAGAATCATGTATTCAGTAAAGTGTGCAAGTTTTCTGACATAAAAATGATATTTTTCTGTATAAATGGCGATTTCTTCGGCATTTAAATTTTTATCGGTCACATCACTTGCCAGAATGACTAGTTTTTGGGTCACTTTATAGCTTAACTGGGCAGAGTCGGTACCATTTTGTCCGGAAAAGCTTATAATACAGTACATAACGACAATGGCCGGAAGAAAGGATAAGGGTTTTAGAACCAGCCTCAGTAATGTTTTGATGAATAACCAGATATAACGCATGAAAATCTCCTTACTTATTTTGTTAAAAATTCAAGTTGCTGCTGAAGTTCGGCAGGAACTTTTTTTAATCCGTTTCGCTGTATGCGATAAATGACATTATTCATACGTGTAACTTCTTTGGATTTATTGTTTTCATATTTTTCTATCGTGGCACCATAGAAAGGATTTTTCTTCAACGCTTCACGATAGGATGCGCTGAAAGGACAATACGTCATAAATATTTTGCGCGTGATTTTATTCATATGTGGCGTACCTTTCGCTTCATAGGTAAGCCATGCAACATAGTCCAATATAAAAGATTCGCGAAAACGGTTTTTGGTTCGCTGAAGCTGCTGTCTGCATTTTTCTTTTGCTTCAGGGGACAATTCTTTGTTCTTTTTATAAAATTGTAAATAATCGAAATATTCACTGGTGAGTGACAGATTTGAAATGTCATTCCAGCGGCTTCCCTGCATACGCTTGCACATTTCCCAGCGGAATTCGCCGGTGAGACGCATGACAAGCATATTAAGATCGGTAAGACAAAAGATAGGGAACAGCATACACGCAGGGGTAGAGCGGTTACGCCCTTCGATTTCCTGCCATAACGCAGCGCGTATTCCTATATTTGGAAGAAGGATGATATCCGGAAGGATTTCGCGCTGAATCAGTTCACGGCCATTGGCAAGTGAAGAATGTGAGAACATGACTTCGCGACAGTAGGCAGAAAAGTCAATAGTTGTCACAGCAAGGAAGGCATCCTTAAGTTGCTGCGGTTGTAAGCATGACTCGGTAGGAGATTTGATAAAATCATGCTCTGACAACACAGGGCAGTAGGTTTGAAGTCTTCCATAGGTCATCTTAACCGCACTCGTAAACATATTATTTATTTCAAAAATTACTTTTTGCTTATTGTCGTTGAGTAAAGTGGAGGCAGTCGCCTTATTTATTTTTCCATCATTGACCATAGACTGTAAGTAAGCAGGATAATCCTGATCAAACTCATCCCGTCGAGGTTGTTTGATGCCATGATAGATGAGTTTCAGCCAGTCACAGAACAGATAAACGGAATGCTCCGGTGCAGATCGGCAGACAGGTAACATAGAATAAAGCTGCGTCGCATTGTCAATGCCGCAGATGTCTTCATCCACATAACCGAAATATAGAAACATTTTAACGACTTCCGGTAACTGTTGCTTACCCAGGCTGGCGAAGAAAACACTTTCATACAGTTGGAAAAATCCGCTGGTCAATTCACTGCGGAGTGCAGATAATTCAGAGGAAACAGATGTTTTGTCCTCTGTTTTTTTGTAGGCATCAATATGCGCGATGTATTTTTGACAGAACTCTTCGCTCATACCACCGAATTCCAAAAGTGTGGTAAGGGAATATTGGAGGTGTTTTGCGATGGCTTTTTGCTGTTCAGAGGTGTCTTCGTTCTGTTTTTTGGTCATTTCCTCTAGCTTCTGTGTCAAATTACGATACTCCGTGAGTCGTTGCTGGTGCAACGTAGGAGAGATGGAACTGACATTTTTTGTGCGAATAAAAATTTTGCTAATCAGAGACACCAGTGGTAGCGTGTCCTCATTTTTTTGAGTTGCACAAGTAAGAAGAAGCATGAACAAGTCAAGAAAATCCATTTTGTCCTCATTGATTAATAGGCGGGACAGATTGGACAGATATTCTTCCATTTCATCACAACTGCTTAAGAAGATGTGCATATCCTGACTTGCGCGAAGTAAAAAACCGGACAAAAATCCCAAATACGAAAAGATTGCCTGCTGCTGATAGTCTGTACTTATTTTTTGTAAATCTTTATAATACGCCATGACACTATCATCCGCATGATGCTCGAGAACAAGCGGCTGGATGGTTTCAAGTCCCGGAAGACTTTTTGCAGGCACCTGATATTGTTTACATAACTTGCTGTAATCGCGATGATATTCCATGAGTGCAGTATAGAGAGAGTCACAGGTAAATGTGAGAAGATGACACATCTCTGTAACTGCAAAGAATTGTTTTGATGCGGAAGCAGCAAACAGCTGTGGAAATGTCGGGTCGCTTTCCAAAATCGCCGAAAGACTTTGAGATGATTTGTATGGAAAAGATTCCACGACCACATCGGTAGCAGCAACATAGCTATAGGAATGAGTGTTGGTATATAAATCGATAAGTCCCACTACATCGCCGGTTTCAAGCTCAAGTGTATCTCCGGGCAAAGTCACGGAAACAGTTCCTTCTATGATGATACTCAACATAGAGAGAGGATTTCCTTTTTGGTAGATGGTATTTCCTTGTCTGATTTGAATTTCCGGCATAGTGCTGTCATCTCCTAAATATATAGTGTTTATTCATTTATTTTAGTATAGAAATAGCGTAAATACAAGTAAAGTCAGAAGAATAAGGGTGTACTTTTGAAAATTATATGATAAAATATTATAAAACTGATTGTTGTGTCATTTTTTAGGTGGAGGTAGCAAGATGGATAAATTGGGGCGTGAAGAATTAGTATCTATGTATAGACCTGCAGTGGAGTTGCTGGCAGCATATCTGCCATGGCTTTCCGTGAGAAGTGGTGCGGATGTAGTAAAGAATTTTGAGTCAGAGGATGGAAAGGTGACACTTCCTTTTCCGGTATACGATGATATTTTTCTGGCTTTTTTAAATGACTTGAGCGGAACAATTTTTATGGATCCGAATTACCGCTATGTATATTCAAAATATGGAATAAAAGATTGGAATGACGAACACAGACTGATTGCACGTGCGGATATTATGAATGTGGAGATTATAAAAGGAATTCTTTCAAGATATATGCTTGGAGGAATGACGAAAGCGTATCTTTGGACGGATGCTATGGATTATCACATCTTTTATCAGGCGATAAACAGAGCAAAAGAGATTGTTGAATACTGGGATGTGCCAATCGTTGTGGAAGCCATAGGAATGGAAGAGACAGAGGAGGTTACGGATATACCGGAAGCGTATGAGGAAGACGTGGCCGTAGAAGCAGAGGAAGCGTTTGAGCCAGATGTAGTCGTAGAAGCACCGGAAACGTACGAGATGGAAACGGATGTAGAAAATTCTGTGGAAGAATAGGTCAGGGGTAAGCGATGGGAGAAAAATCAGTTCAAAAAAGAAATTATATTATAGAGAAAGCGCGGGAAGTATTTCAGGAAAAAGGCTATCTTATGGTAACGATGAAGGATATTGTAGATGCCTGTGAAATTAGCAGAGGGGGATTGTATCTTTATTTTGATAATTTGGAGGATCTTTTTATTGAGGTGCTTCGATTAGAGAGTGAGGAGACGGATGATGTATTTATGCCGGCGCTGTCGGAGTCAATATCCAGTGCTGATATTTTGAGTTTGTTTTTGCAGGAACAGAAAAAAGAATTGTTAAAAACGAAGAATACACTTAGTGTCGCAATCTATGAATATTATTTCAAACATAAAATGGCCCCAAAAGACAATGATTTGAGAAAGCAGTTCGATACGGCAGTAAAAATTATTGAAAAATTGATTATTGGAGGAATTCGGGAAGGTGATTTTATGTGTGAAGATCCGAAAGGGGCCGCAAGAAACATTATGTATGTGCTCGAAGGACTTCGGATTTCGGCGCATACAATCGGAATTACGGAAGATACGGTTAATCGTGAAATTTATTATATTATGCGCGGATTAACCAATGAGTAAAAACAGGTCGGATTATATCCGACCTGTTTTTGTGTGATTAGGTTGGAGCCTTAGGCTCTTTTTTTCGTTTGACACTACGTACATATTTTTGCAAGAAGCCAAGCAGTGCATCGGCTTCTTTTTTTGTTATGGTATGTTGAGAATAACAACATTTTTCAAGAACTCCCATTTGCGCGGATATCTCATCCGGATAAAAAGGAAGCTCGGTAAGGTGTAATGGTAAGGTATTAAGTTTCTCTAAATATCCGGCTTTATATAGTTTCTTGCATAGTTTGCGATACCAATAGGAAAGGTACGGTGCATAATCAGAAGCAAGGTAGGAAGAACGAAGTCTTAAGTAAGAGAGCAACGTTTTTCCAAAAAGTAAGGCAAATGTCAAAAGAAGAACGACGCCTGCAAAGTATAAAAGCGGTTTTGCAAGGAACGAAGAGTTACCAAATGCTTTTTGGATAAAAGACTCATCCGCACGTTCGATTGGCATATCTTCCACAGCTTCCGGTGGGGGATTGCTACCAAAGAGATTAGCAAAAACACTCCAAAATTCGGAGTATGTATTTGTTTCGTCCTCTATATCTGTGTCCGGAGGAGTAAAATCGTAAGGAACCCAGCCAAATCCCGGTTTGTACACTTCAACCCAGGCGTGTGCGCTACCATCTGTGACATCGACGCTGACGACACCGGTTTCTCCGATAGGGTTCTCACCTTGGAACCACTCTTCATACGGCTCATCGATTGCAGTTCCTTCCGCAATCTGACGAATGGATACGGCGTAGCCTTCTACATAACGCGCAGGGATACCGAACGAACGAAGTAAAAGTGTGGCCGCGGTTGCAAAATGAGCACAGTAGCCGGATTTTTGTTGTTCAAGGAAGTAAAGAGCAAAATCCTCATCGCGTGGTGTTTTACCTGGGGTCATACTGTATTTGTAATTCTTTTCTAAATATTCCTGTATGGCAAAAATCTGCTGATTCATGTTAGCAGAGCTACCGATTTCTTTTTTTATTTTTTCAAGACCTTCCCGTGTGTTTTGTGGCATGTCAAGATAGTAAGAACCATTGATGACGTCATAGTGGCGGATGTATTCAGCTTCGTTCGAATTAGGACTAAGAGAAGAGAGCAGTTCATCCGGTTGGGGAGCAACATCCCAGTAATTCGATAAAAGTGGATAGTATGATATAACCAATTCGTCGGATTCGGTGGGATATATAGGCATCACAACTCCATACATTGATGAATACGGGGCTGAAAAATCGTTATTGCAATAATAAGGAAGATAAAAATAGTCACTGTTGGCATCTACGTTTTTAATAGATATCTTTCCGGTAATTCCTTTTCCCGGATTAGTTTTCATGTAATGTGCCAGACGTCGGGATTCCAGAAAAGACGTATATTCCTCGTAATCCTCATAATTATTTCCAAATTGTTGTTTTATTAGTTCGATGTTGTAATCGACAGGGTCCCAGCTCGATCCGGTATAGTTACCGCCGGTATAAGCTTTCAGATAAAGGGTTTCATAAGAATATGGTACGAATGTGACAGTCAGGTCCGTTTCATAATCCGGACGAACGCTGCTGACACCACCAAGTTGTCCGCCGCTGATACCGCCGGAAGCTTCATAACGATTGAAAAAACCGGCAAGACCATCCTGGGTGTAGATTTTGACATAGTCATCGACTGTTTTGCGCAAAGAGGATTTTGTGCCGTCATTGTCTGTCGCAGATAAAAATGGAAGACAGAAAATACCCAGGAATAAAGAAAAGACAAAGAAAACGGCAGTAAGTTGTAAAATCACTTTTCCGCTGGCATGATAGCGCCACTGTTTCATGCTGTTACGTTCTTTGACGGCAAATTCGGTTCGTTCCTTCTCTCTGTACGGCAGAAGAAAATGTTCACTTCTTTTTAGGACTGCAACCATGAAATAAGAAAAGAGAAGAAGAACAAGGTATGGGAAATCCGGCAGTTTGTTAATAAAAATACCAAGCTGGAAAATAGGGAAGGTGAGAAGGATAACAAAAGCCAGATTCATATATTCTGAAATTGCAATATTAAGTAATACGATAAGGAAAAATCCGATAAAAATGGATGCAAACGTAATGGTCATATGTCGGTCCATATAGTATTCGTTTCCTTCTCGCAAAATAGACAAATCAAAATAAGTACTGTATTCTTCCTGCAGGATATTCAAAAAGGCTTGAAATCCACTGTACACATAGAAACGGTATGTAAAGATAGAATACGTAAATATGAGAAAGACGATAGGATAGCATACATTAAAAATAAGCCTGCTGTAATGAAGATAAGCAAGTAACAAAGAAAAAAACAGAAGTAATACAAAAATAGCAATCGGATGACAAGGAAGATGAAAACTGGAAATCAACCCGCCGATGGTTCCGTAAACTGCGGCAAAAATAAATAGACCTTTGAGTGCGCATGTCAGAATTCGATCGGAACATACAGTGGCCGGCTGGTTGGAAAAAGAAAATCCATAGAGTGTTGCTTCATCTATTTTTTGTTGCGCTTTCTTTTTAAGAAACAATGTCATTTACTCCTTTGTCTGAAATGTGTAAGATTGTGCCGCGCAGAGAGTCACTTCTCTCATGCAGATGAAGGGCAAAATCTTCTTCGGTATATGGTGTCTGATAAAAGCAGTTTAAAAGTGCACCATCAAGATCTTCGGGGTGGGAAATTTGATGCTTGATAAATTCTCCCTCATGGATACAGTAATAGCAAAAATAAAAGGGTTCGCCTGTTTTTAAAAGTTCATTTGCCATGGTGTATGCATAGGAAAGACTTTGCTCCAAAAGATCAGAAGATGGCTCGGGAAGATACAGTTCCACAAGAATCGTAAACTGGTTGGAAGACGTCTGCTCATTTTCTTTCACCATAAGTTTATCAATTTTGGCACTGAGCTTCCAATGGATTTTTTGAAGTCGATCTCCAGGAATATATTCTCGGATATCTGTAACGTTGGAAGAAACGAGTCCTTTTTGATTCGTCTCTTCATATTCGTCAAAACCTTCACCGAAAGCAGTAGAATCAAAGGTGATACCGTCTGAGGTCTGCGGATATATGATGATTTCTTTTTGCAAAGATAATGCTTTCTTAAATGTAAAAAAATGAAGATAGTCACAACATTGCAATTTCGTAAGCCGTACTTGATAACATCCGCTGCGCGCAAAGTGAATCGGAATATCGAACGAGAATCCGTTTTTGGCATATACAGGGATGTTGCACTGGAATATCCGGTCGCACGGGTAATAGGAAGAAGTGACTTCGTAGGAAAGCGTGCAGTCCGGGAGCGGAAAAAACAAAGGATTTCTTAGCCCCAAAGAAAGACGGAGGGTATCGGTAGAATAGGCAAAAAGTTGATCAGAATGCAAAAAAGGTTGCAACGAAAAAGAAACCTGCTTACAAATAAAGTAAGAAGCAGGAGGCAAAATCAGCAATAGCATAAGCAAAAAGAAAAAAAGAGTCTGCCTATAAAAATCTGCAAGTATAAGTACGAAAAGAAACAGAAGACAATATGAGCCTATCCGTAGTGCCTTTTTAAACATAAATAAACTCTCCTTTTGTAATCCTCAGACAAAACCGAATATAAAATCATGATTCGGAAGTATGAGAGAAAGACAATCTTGGAATCGGAATAGAAGCCAGAATCTGATCCAAAATCTGGTCGGCATCAAGACCGGAGGCTTTTGCCTTTGTGTTTAATATCAATCTGTGGTTACAAGCACCGTGAAATACAGCGTGAATATCTTCCGGTGTCACAAAATCACGGTCCATATAAAAAGCGTGTGCTTTTGCCATTTTTAATAGAGCAATGCTTCCGCGAGGGCTGATTCCCTGTGTGAGATATTCGTTTTCGCGGGTTTTTTCAGTCAGAGAAACAATATACTCGGCGATATCATTGCTGACATAAACAGCATCTGCACTTTGTTGCATGGTAAGAATCTCATCGGCAGACAAAACAGACATCACAGAGTCCATACTCTGTGAGGAATGTCCCTGTAAAATTTCAATCGCAGAGTGATGATCCGGATATCCGAGAGACAAGCGAATCATAAAACGATCAAGCTGTGAATCCGGGAGCTTTTGCGTACCGGAGGCGCCGATTGGATTTTGGGTTGCAATTACAAAAAAAGGCTTGTCGAGTATGCGGGTGTTTCCATCTACACTCACAGATCCTTCTTCCATAACCTCTAAAAGGGCTGACTGCGTTTTTGGAGATGTGCGGTTAATCTCGTCTGCAAGAAACAAGTTGGTAAAAATTGCTCCGGGACGATAGATAAAATCGCCGGATTTTTGATCCAGTAGTGAAAAACCAAGAATATCACTCGGTAAAACATCCGGTGTAAACTGCATACGTTTATAGTCAAGTGACATCGCGCGGGAGAGAGCTACGGCAAGTGTTGTTTTACCTACCCCTGGAATATCTTCAAGAAGAATGTGTCCGCGTGCAAGCATGGAACAAAGAATCATGTCAATTGAATCATCTTTTCCGCGAAGTACCTTTGTTATTTCGTTTTTGACAATGGATAGTTTTGTGTTCAATGTTAGAATTCTCCTCTATTGTTTTATTTTGGTAAAAATCTTATAATAAGAATATATAAATAGCTATGTATAGTTTAATATATTTTTTGCGATAATACAATCGGTTAGAAATGATTCTGGATCGAAAATGAAAACAGCAACAGACATAAGTACTTTAGTTGAATAAACAGCTATTTTATGCTATAATAACAAGATATACAACAGAGTGACATGGCAATGACTAGTTCAATTTTGAGGGACATATATGAGTAGCACGCGTGGAAATAAAAAAGACAACCGATCGATCGGATCCATATTGCTTTTAGGACTGTTAGTGCTGACACTATGCCTGTCTATCTGTCTGGTGCATATGGCGGATGTAAAGCAGGTATTTGAGAAGGTAAAAGTAGAAGAAAGCTATCAAGGGATACAGATGACAGAAAATCTGGTATCGGATTATGTGAAGAACACAGAGGATATGGTTCGGCAGGCGGCTATTCTTATGACAGCAGATAAGAAAGAGTTGCAATCGGAAGACATATTTTCAATCATACAGCAGTTTAGCACTTTGGAGGAGTTTGACAATATATATTATTTGTCAAATGAAGGTTTGCTTTATCGGACAGACGGAGAAATTCAGCAGGAAGATCCGACAGAGATTGCACACATTGTGAGTACGACGGAACCGCGATGTTTTGTACATTATGAGGAGTCTTATTCGATATGCCCGGGGATGATGTATTATGTGGCCCCGGTAAGAATGGATGGCAAAAAAACCGGGCAGATTATTGGTGCACAAAACATGAAACATTTCATGGACAGTTCAGTGCTGTCTCGGATGAAAGAGCAGGGGGATATTGTGCTAATCAGTCCGAAAGGAGATGTTTATGCACGGGCGGCGGATCAGTACAAGTTTACTAAGCACAACAATTTTTTTGGATTTCTAAGTGAAATCAGTGCAGATACATATGCTCGTAATAGTGTTAACACAGCCCAAAGTGGATTGTACAAAAAAGAATATGAAAAATTCAATATTGTAGATAAAGATGGAATGAGGGACTATGTAGAAATATTGAGAGTCAGTAATGTCGATGAGGTTTATTTGGCATATATTTATCCTGAAACCGTTCTTACCAATATGATTCATCCGGTGCTTAGTGAGTCGCTGATTACATGTCTGATGATCATCGGAATTATGCTCGGAATGTTGTTTTTCGTATGGTTTACATCCAAAAGAGCGAGTGATACGATAGAGATGCTCGCGTACGGGGATCCGATTACCGGTGGAAAAAATGATAACTATTTTCGAAATGTTGCAGCAAATGTAATATGGGAAAATGTCGATGTACCATATCTGGTAGTGAGATTTGACGTATCAAACTTCAGATACATAAATGAAGCATATGGACATGTGAGAGCAGATGAATTATTATCAATCATTGTAGAAGAGAGCAAAAAGCATTTTAAAGGTCGTGAGTTCTGTGCAAGAATGAATGCAGACCAGTTTGTTCTGCTGGCGCGTAATGACCATGAGTTTGAGATAAAATGTGAAGAAATGACATCGGTGATTAATGACAGAGCCAGAGAAATTGGAATTATGTTCCCAATTCGATTAAAAAGAGGAATCTATGCTATTCGAAAAGGGGATAATGATATCAGTATTATTATCGATAGAGCCAACGCAGCACGTAAATCTTTGAGTGGTGATGAAAAGGATTTAGTGGCGATTTATAGTGATAAAATTGTTAAGCAGATGTACGTCGAAGAAAAGATAGAATCCGAGATGGAAGAAGCGATGCGTACCGGCGAATTTAACGTGTTTATTCAGCCAAAATGGGATATTGTCAATGACTGTATTTATGGTGGAGAAGCACTGGTGCGTTGGATAAAAGCGGATGGCAGTATGGTGTATCCGGATCAGTTTATTCCTGTATTTGAAAGGAACGGATTTATAGAGAAGTTGGATTTGTATATGCTGGAGGAAGTTTGTAAAAAGCTTCGTATGCTGATGGATGAAAATAGAACCATATTCCCGATTTCTGTAAATCAAAGCCGTATCCTCTTGCATAATCCGGATTATATTAATCAGGTGTCTAAAATTATGAAGCGATATCGCATTCCAAAAGGTTATATTGAGCTTGAAATCACGGAAACAGTATTCCTGGATGAACGAAGACAAATGATAAGTACGATGAATCAGCTCAAAGACATGGATGTGAGTATTTCCATGGATGATTTCGGAAGCGGATATTCCTCGCTTAACATGCTAAAAGACGTGCCGTTTGATGTGATTAAAATTGACCGCGAGTTTTTCAGTGAAGTGATAACCAGTCAGGCAAGTATTTTGATTTTGCGCAAAATTGTCGAGATGGCAGAAGGTCTTGGAATACGAGTTCTCTGTGAAGGTGTGGAAACAGCAGAACAGGTTGAAATATTGAAAGAACTCGGATGCTATTATGTGCAGGGTTATTACTATTCAAAACCGATGGACAGCGCAGCGTTTATGGAGAAATATTGTTCCGACAAAAAGGGCGGAAAACTATATTATGATTCTTTGTATGAAAAAGAGTCGGCAGAGAGATTACAACGTGTTACGAAAGAAACAAGCTCCAAAGAAGAATTCTCAGTAGCGAGTGTGGTAGAGCAATTTAAAAAGTCGTATGTCGCGCCTGCGTCGGGAAAAAAGACAAAGATGTTGTTAGAAGATGACGACGGAAAAATGATTTCCGTAGCAGAGCGGAGAATCAAAGCCAGTGAGGCAAAAAAAGATGAACAAACCAAATTACCAAAAAATTCTTGATCAATATTTGAATGATCAGGAAAATTACGGAAAGAAACTTTTATTACATAGTTGCTGTGCTCCCTGCAGCAGCTATGTTCTTGTGTATTTGTCAAAGTATTTTGAGATTACGATTTTTTACTATAATCCTAATATTACACAGCAGACAGAATATCAAAAGAGAGTAGAGGAACAAAAACGGCTGATTGATACGCTGAACAAAGAACGCCTGGAGGGTGAGCAACGTTATCCGATTCACGTACTGGAAGGAGCGTATGAGCCGGAGTGCTTTGAGCGAATCGCAAAAGGGCATGAGAAGGATCCTGAGGGAGGAGAGCGTTGTTTTGCATGTTATGCTATGCGGTTGCAAAAGACGGCTGAAGTGGCAGCACAGCAGCAGTACGATTTATTTACAACAACGCTTACAATCAGTCCGTTAAAAAATGCAGAAAAGTTAAATGAGATAGGGCAAAAGCTCGAAGAAAAATGTGGTGTAACTTATCTGCTTTCGGATTTTAAAAAGAAAAACGGATATTTGACTTCGGTCGAATTATCTGAGAAATATCATCTGTACCGTCAAGATTATTGTGGATGTGAGTATTCCAAAATGCAGCGGGAGAGACAGAAAAAAGAGAGAAATGAGGAGAATGTATGAAAGAAATATTAGAACTGATTTCAGAGGAAATGAAACAGGCATTTGAACAGGCAGGATATCCTTCGGAATATGGGAAGGTAAGTATTTCCAATCGACCGGATCTTTGCGAATTGCAGTGCAATGGAGCGATGGCGCTTGCAAAGCAGTTTAAGAAAGCACCGATTATGATTGCAAATGAGATAGTGGAAATATTAAAGGACAGTCCGGTATTTTCAAAAGTGGAAGCCGTGATGCCAGGATTTTTGAATTTGGACCTTTCGGAAAAATATTTGGCCGATTATTTAAAAGAAATGCAGGAAAGTGAAAAATTTGGTCTCACAAAACCGGAAAAGGTGAAAAAGATTGTGGTAGATTACGGTGGACCAAACGTGGCGAAACCGTTACATGTCGGACATCTGCGTTCCGCTGTAATCGGAGAAAGTGTAAAGCGCATTGCCAAATATATGGGACATGAGGTGACCGGTGATATCCATATGGGAGACTGGGGACTTCAGATGGGACTTATTATCACAGAATTAAAAGAGCGAAAACCTCAATTACCTTATTTTGATGAAAGTTTCAACGGTGAATATCCAAAAGACGCGCCATTTACGATTTCAGAACTGGAGGAAATCTACCCGACGGCGAGCGGAAAGTCAAAAGAAGACGCGGCGTACAAGGAAAAAGCGTTGGAAGCAACCAAGATGCTTCAGGATGGCGTAGCAGGATATCGTGCACTGTGGAAGCATATTATGGATGTTTCTGTGGCAGATTTGAAAAAGAACTACGACAATCTGAATGTGGAGTTTGACCTTTGGAATGGAGAGTCTACGGTACATGATATCATTCCTGGTATGGTTGACTATATGAAAAAAGAGGGCTATGCACATGAATCGGACGGTGCGTTGGTTGTTGATGTAAAAGAAGAGACAGATACCAAAGAAGTACCACCTTGTATGATTTTAAAATCGGATGGTGCAGCTCTTTACAATACAACGGACCTTGCCACCATTATGCAGCGTAAGGATGAGATGGATCCGGATCAGATCATTTATGTGGTAGATAAACGACAGGGACTTTATTTTGAACAGGTATTTCGTTGTGCACGCAAGACAAAGATTGTCAAAGAAGACACAGAGCTGTTTTTCCTTGGATTCGGTACGGTGAACGGAAAGGACGGACATGCGTTTAAGACACGTGAAGGTGGAGTAATGCGTCTGGAATCACTGGTTTCGCAAATCAATGAGCAAATGTTTAAAAAGATCACAGAGAATCATGAAGTGGAAGAAGGCGAAGCTCGGGAAACAGCGAAGACAGTAGCTCTTGCAGCAATCAAATACGGAGATCTCTCAAATCAGGCAAGTAAGGATTACATTTTTGATATTGATCGCTTTACTTCTTTTGAGGGAGATACAGGGCCGTATATTCTGTATACGATTGTTCGTATCAAGTCAATTTTAAATAAGTATGTGGCAGCAGGTGGGGATCTTTCTGCGGTGTCATTGCAGGTGCCGGTTGGCAAGGATGAAAAAGAGTTAATGCTTTGTATCAGCCGTTTTAATGCAATGATGAAAAATGCATATGAGGAGCTTGCACCGCATAAGGTATGTGCTTACATTTATGAAATGGCCAACGCATTCAATCATTTCTATCATGGAACCAAAATCCTGACAGAAGAGGATGAAACAAAGAAAGCCGGATATATTGCACTTTTAAAATTGTCAAAAGAAATTCTCGAAGCATGTATTGATGTGCTTGGATTTGATGCACCGGAGAGAATGTAAAAGAAAAAGATAAAAAAGTGAAAAATATAGTTGACAAGCACATGGTTTTAATAGTATACTAGCAAAGCGGGTTGAAAAACACCCGCAAAACTATGGGATCTTAGCTCAGCTGGGAGAGCATCTGCCTTACAAGCAGAGGGTCACAGGTTCGAGCCCTGTAGGTCCCATAGAAATACCTGGCGAGATAGCTCAGTTGGCTAGAGCATGCGGTTCATACCCGCAGTGTCGGGGGTTCGAATCCCTTTCTCGCTATGAATTAAAAACCTTGAGAACATTTGTTTTCAAGGTTTTTTTGTGTTTAAAAATTTGCAAAGTCTGGATTATAAAGGAAAGGAGGAGCTCTCGGGAAGTGTTTTTTGGTTACGAGGTTCATCGTTT
The DNA here is from genome assembly GCA_045588655.1 of Lachnospiraceae bacterium. Classification (GTDB taxonomy): domain Bacteria; phylum Bacillota; class Clostridia; order Lachnospirales; family Lachnospiraceae; genus SVFI01. The sequence continues at coordinate 80,990 of JAZNEP010000022.1, forward strand.
TATTATGAGAGTGCAATTGATTTAATTTGAAACAGATGGAAGTTAATATTTGACGGTCCAGCTCCTTGTTTTGGCGAAAAAAAATAAGCATTGAAGAGTATGACTTCCGCGGGTGCAGTAAGTTAAAATAGCTATAATTTGAATAAACAAAATTGCGTTTACTATATGTTAAAATGGTGATATGATAAGAAAAAAATTAAAGGGAGTAAGGATATGAAATCAAGATTTTTCGCTATGACCATGGTGGTTGTCATGGTTCTGACGATGCAAGGAATTGGAACGGTTGCGGTTACGGCGACAGAGAATAGTAGCGATGTGCTGACAGAATCCATATTGCTGGATGCTTCGGAGGAAGTCAGTGAAAATGATGTGGAAATTCTTTATGAAGGAAAAGACGGTGACCTTGACTGGAGTATTGATTCTAATGGTCATTTGCTGATTGTGGGGACAGGAGATTATGAGGTGGAAGAAGTTGTCGATGAGGATGGATTTGATACTTTGCAATATGGGGATTGGTCAGAATATGCAAGTGAAATTACTTCTGCGACAGTAAGTGTAAATGATATTACGACAGCAAAGAACATGTTTGGGGGGCAATATAATCTGGAAGAAATTGATTTTACCAATTTTGATACTGCTTTAGTAACCGATATGTCAGGAATGTTTACAGGTTGTAATCTTTCCAAACTTGATATTTCTGATTTGGACACAAATAATGTAACGAATATGTCGGAGATGTTTTCAGGATGCAGAGGTGATGTGGTTGATTTATCATATTTAGACACCGCAAATGTAACGAATATGTCCGGTATGTTTGAAAATTCGAGATGCAAGGAACTAAATTTATCAGGATGGGATACGTCAAATGTTACGAGCATGGGTAGTATGTTTTCAGGTAGTGAGAACTTGGAAAAAATAGATATGAAGGGATTTGATACATCAAATGTCATATCTATGAACCGAATGTTTTATTTTTGCATTGCTTTAAAGGAAGTGGATATTAGTACTTTTGATACCTCTCAGTGCCAAAATATGTCATGGATGTTTTGGGCGTGCGGTTTATTGGAGTCGTTGGATGTGAGCAATTTCAACACCGAAAATGTGACTGATATGTCTTATACATTCTATGGTTGTGGGGCAAAAGACTTAGATGTTAGTAGATTTGATACGAGTAAGGTGACAACAATGAAATTAATGTTCAGAGCCTGCAGTGCGGAAAAACTGGATGTTAGTAGATTTGATACTTCTAATGTAACCAATATGAAGGATATGTTTTCTTATTGTAGTAATGTGAAAGAATTGGATGTCAGCAATTTTGATACAAAAAATGTAACTGATATGAGCGGAATGTTTGAACATTGTGTCAAAATTAAAGAATTGGATGTCAGCAACTTTAATACCGAAAAAGTAGAAAATATGGAGTATATGTTTGGGGATTGTGAAGCACTGGAAGAACTGGATTTGACTTCTTTTAAAACAGAAAATCTGACCGCTATGGGAGGAATGTTTTTTCGGTGTAGAAAATTAAAAGAAATTGATATTAGCAATTTTAAGATACAGGAAGGTATCAGTATAGATTATTTTGAAAAGAGTTCACCGGCGCAATATGGTGATTATGGTTTTTTGGCTTGTTGCGATAGTCTGCAGCGCATCAAAGTACCGACATTCTTAAATCCAAATGGGACAGCATTACTTCCGAAGAGAGTGACATGGGTTTACGATTGTGGTGAAGAAGTGACAGAGATTACGAAAGCAGGAGTATATTCCGTAAAAAAAGATAATGCGGCGGATGGACATATCTATCAGGCGCCGACCTTTGACTGGTCCGATGACGGAAAAAGATGTCAAATCATATTTACTTGCGCAAATAATTCCGGGCATGTAAAAAAGGCTGTTTGCAGTATAGTAAGCAAAGTAATGAAGCAACCTACGATGGAGTCAAAGGGTATAACAACGTACACAGCAACATACACGGAAAGCGGAGAAACATACACGGCAACAAAAAATGTTGCAGATATTCCGAAATTAGAAGTGCCGAAAAAAGGCGCGACAATAAGTGACGCATCCGGTAAAGCAACTTATAAGGTGACGAAGGCAGGGAATGGCGGAACAGTGACTTATCAGGCACCGAAGAATAAGAAGGAAAAACTAGTTACGATTCCGGCCACAATAAAAGTTGATGGAATTACATACAAAGTAACTGCGGTGGCAGCAGGGGCATTTAAGAACAATAAGAAAGTAAAATCTGTTACAATCGGAAAGAATGTAAGTAAGATTGGTTCCAAAGCATTCTACGGATGCACTAAGTTAAATACACTCAAGATTCAGTCAACAAAACTGACTGCAAAGAAAATCGAAAGTAAAGCATTTTCAAAAACACCGAAGAGCATAAAAGTGACTGTGCCGAAGAAGAAATTCAAAACGTACAAAGCTATGCTGATTAAGAAGGGTGTAAACAAGAAAGCGAAATTTAAAAAAGGATAAAGTCAAGTCGCAATCTTATAGAAATATAGGATTGCGGCTTTTTGTTTGTAGAAAGATGACGAAAAATTTGGTAAAGAATGAGATGAACCTTTGCTTATGATGCTTAATAAATGGTATCAAGCCGAGAGATTTATTGCAATTTCATATTATGCACTTTATAATGTATTTGACAAGACAGCTATTTCCTGTTTTTCAAATATAGAATAGTAACTATCAAAAAACAATAGTCAAGAAGTCATGAATTAGTAGCAAAGTAAAAGGAGACGTAAGATGAAAAAAAGGTTATATATCAGTGTGTTTTTTTTGACAATTTTACTATTTATTAATAAAAATGAAGTGATTCAGGCAAGTGAATGTGAGGAAATAGCGACTGAAGAGTTTTTGTGCGATATCGGTGTAGAAGAGATGCAGACATACGAATACGAAGAAGTAGAGAATGAAGAGTTTTCAGGCAGTACCGGTATGGGGGCGATGCAGACAAGCGAACATGAAGAAGTAATGGATGAAATGTTTGCAGGTGGTAAAGGCACACAGGAGGAGCCATACCAGATATCTACACCGGAACAATTGGTATATTTAGCGGATATTATTTTAAAAAATGAAATAGGAATGGAAGAGGGGAAAGGTCAGTATTATAAGTTGATGAATGATATTGATTTAGGAAATTATAATTGGCAACCAATAGGATATGCTAAAAGAAAAGAGGGGACGTTTTATGGCGGTTCATATTTTTATGGTATATTTGATGGAAATGGATATACCATTCGAAATTTAACAATTAATCAGAAAAACCCTAATTTTGATAATTATTATTATGGATTGTTTGGATGGAATTGTGGTACGATTCAAAATTTGAAGGTGGAATCAGCAAAAATACAGGTCGATAAGGTTTCTTATATAGGAGGAATTGCGGCTGTTAATGAAGGTATAATTGAAAATTGTTCCTTTGATGGTGTTATAAATGTATCGAGTGCCGCTGATATTGGTGGTATAGTTGGGAGACAATGTGGTGGAAGTGTACAAAAATGCACGAATAAGGCTAAAATTGTAGGCGATATCAATACGGAATCAGAGTATATTGGCGGACTGGTAGGATTTAACGAAGCGGGTAAAATTTTATATTGCGTAAATGAAGGCGAAATAGTTGGAAATTCATTTATAGGCGGAATTGCCGGTGATAATGATGGTTTCACGGGCGAAGCAACCATTGGTTATTGTATGAATGCAGGTGCCATAGAAGGCAACTCATATATAGGCGGAATTGCAGGAGAGACATTCAGAACAGCAAATATCATAGATTCCGGAAATGTAGCTTCTGTGAAAGGGAAAGAAGTAGTTGGCGGCATTACGGGAGGTTTGGTTACCGGTTCCTGTCGGGGGGAAAAAGCTAAAGTTCAGAATTGTATGAATCTTGGGAAGATAGTAAGTTCTACGTCTGAAATGACAGGTAGTGTTGTAGGATGTACTTGGGCAGACGGAGAAGATTGTGTTAATACTATTAAGAATTGTTATTACCTAAAGAATTGTGATGTTGTGGGATATAACATAAGAGAGGGAGTTGGACAAAGTGTAATATCTTCTGTAAATTCACTGAAAAATGACCAAATAAAAGAAACGAGCAGTTATAAAGGGTTCGATTTTGCAGCAATTTGGTCCATGGGAAGGTATTACCCAGTTGTAAAGCAACTTGCGTTAGGTGGTGGATTTGAAGAAAAACCTCAAATGGTGGAAATATCATGTAAGGAGTCTTATACAAAAGCATATGGTGCGAAAAAGTTCAAATTAAATGTGAAAAATGCCATTGGAGAGGTGACTTATAAGTCGAGTAATAAAAAAGTAGTGACTGTTTCACAACAAGGAGAGGTTACGATCAAAGGGACAGGTTCTGCAACTATTACAATCACTGCGGAAAATGATATTATAAAAAGTAAAATTTACATTGTTCCGAAAAAAGCAGTACTGTCAAGTGTGGAAAATGCATCAAAAAATGCGATTCTGGTGAAGTGGGAAAAGAGTGCGAAAGCAACAGGGTATCAGATTCAAGTTTGTAGGAATAAAAAATTTAACAAGAATGTAAAGAACAAATATATTAAAAAAGCATCAACTACTTCGGTAAAAATAAAGAATCTTACTAAAAACAAGAAGTACTATGTTCGAATTCGTGCGTATAAGACCATAAACGGAAAGAAGTATTATGGAACTTGGTCGAAAGAAAAATCTATTAAAATTCAAAACAGGTAGAATGTGATTAAGAGGGGGTAAAACACTTTGGGGACAACCTTTGCTCAACTCAAAGTAATCATAAAATACACTGAAAAGATTGCAAGTAAAATCAAGCGAAAATTCCATTGATTTAGTATGCTTATTGTAAAGGAAGTGAAAACATGTCCGTAAGAACAATTGAAACCATGTTAGACTGGGTGGAAGATAATATAGAAGAAGGACCAACGCTTGATAAAATGGCAAACTATGTCGGGTATTCAGAATTTTATTGTTCCGCTAAATTTCATGAGTGTGTTGGTGTTTCGTTTAAAGAATATCTCTTGAAACGAAAACTGAATTTAGCTGCTCAAATGCTGATAAATTCAGATGCGCATATTATAGAAATTGCAATGAAATATGGATTTTCGTCACATGAAGCATTTACTAGAGCTTTCAAAAGAGCATATGGGTGTGCGCCTAATCATTATAGATTAGTTAAACCGGAAATTCCTATATTTGAAAGAGCACATGTTTTATAAATATATATCTAACAATAAATATATATCTAACAGCACTTCCTTACAAATTATGAAAGGGAGTGCTTTTTTTGTATAAATTAGAAAGCTATCGATACAAAGGTGCCATCGTTCCATCAAAAGAACTGATCAAAAATGAACGTCAAATTCAAGGAATTCGAGAAAGCGGAAAAATAAATATTGCTATATTAGATTATGTTGCTAAAAATATCCGAGCAGGTATTACAACGGAACAAATAGATCAATGGGTATATGAAGAAACTTTGCGATACAATGCAGTTCCTGCCACTTTAGATTATGAAGGTTTTCCCAAAAGCGTATGTACTTCGATAAATGAACAAGTATGTCATGGCATACCGTCATCCAATACCGTTTTAAAAGATGGTGATATTATCAATGTGGATGTATCAACCATATACAAGGGCTATTTTTCAGATTCTTCTCGAATGTTTTGCATTGGTAACGTTTCTGCAGAAAAGAAACGTCTTGTTGATGTTACAAAGCAAAGCATTGCCGTTGGCCTTGAGCAAGTCAAACCATGGGGATGCTTAGGGGATATAGGACAAGCAATCAATGACTTTGCAAAACAGAATGGATATCGTGTTGTTCGTGAAATTGGTGGACACGGCATAGGATTGGAGTTTCACGAAGAACCATGGGTGAGTTTTGTATCGAAAAAAGGGACAGGAATGCTAATGGTGCCGGGACTGATTTTTACAATCGAACCTATGATAAATATGGGAACAGATGAGATATTTGTAAATGAAGAGGATCAATGGACAGTTTATACCGCAGACGGTAAGCCATCTGCACAATGGGAAATTCAAGTGCTTGTTACAGAAGAAGGGTATGAAGTATTAGCTTATTAGTTTTATATAGTAAGGAACCAATAAAAAACTCCCGCGGAAATCACATCCGCGGGAGTCGTCATATCTAACAGAATTTTATTTTTCCTGCTCAAGAGCAAGTGTAACTGTTGTGATATCGCAAACTTCAGCTGGTCCGTAGTACTGGATGGCACCCGGATATACGAAGCATGTGTTTTCTGCCCACTCATCACGATGAGCTTCGAAGTATTTGAATGGCTTTCCGTCAAGTTCAACAAGCGCTTTCTTGATAACTGGTTTGTCTTCGCCATGTCTTCTTTCGATGTTCATCATCTTTGTGATTGGCATACCACCTGCAACCCATTCATTAGCCGGCTGAGAAAGGTTAGAAATCTTAGATAAGTAACCTGTGTAGCCGTACTGGATCAACATAAATGCATTGTATCCTAAAGAATAGCAGTAGTCTGAGTCAAAGTTGGATGGGAATGCACATCTTCCTTCATAACCTAAGAAGTGATGAAGTGTTCCGAATTTACCTTTGTATGTACCTGCTGCTTTTCTTGCTGCTAATTTGTCAGCTACGAGTGCAGAGAATAATTTTTCTGACTCGATGAGAGATACCTGTACGTTTCCGTGAGGATCTCTTTCTAAGAATAACTGCTGCTGAATCGCTGTCGGGAGAATTGCAAATACGTCCATAGACTCTTTTGTTAAGCCTTTTTCGATAAATGCATATTTTTCATCCCATGTTGGAAGTGCATTGAAATCTTCCGCCTTGCTTCCGGCGAGAAGTTCATTGATTTCCTGAATCAGTGCAGAGAACTCAGGAACGAATTCTACAACACCTTCAGGGATGATAGCGATACCGAAGTTCATACCCTTAGCAGCTCTTTTTTCTACAGAATCTGCAATGTAATCAGCAATCTGTGAAAGAGACATTTTCTTTGCAGCAACTTCTTCTGAGATTAAGCAGATGTTTGGCTGAGTCTCAAGCGCACACTCAAGTGCTACGTGAGAAGCAGAACGGCCCATAACTTTAATGAAGTGCCAGTATTTTTTTGCAGAGTTACAGTCTCTTGCAATATTTCCAATGATTTCGCTGTATGTCTTTGTTGCTGTATCAAAACCAAATGAGCACTCGATGTCTTCATTTTTAAGGTCGCCGTCAATGGTCTTAGGGCATCCGATAACCTGAACACCTGTGTTATTTGCTGCAAAGTACTCAGCAAGAATACCTGCGTTTGTGTTAGAATCATCACCACCGATAATTACGATAGCTGTGATGCCATGTTTTTTACAAACCTCAGCAGCGATTGCGAACTGTTCGTTTGTCTCAAGTTTAGTTCTACCGGAACCGATGATATCGAAACCACCTGTATTTCTGAACTGATCTACATATTCGTCAGTTAAAACGATATAATCATCTTCGATAAGTCCACTTGGGCCACCTTTAAAGCCGTAAAGTTCATTTTCAGGATTTGTTGCTTTTAATGCGTCATATAATCCGCAAACAACGTTGTGTCCGCCAGGAGCCTGTCCACCGGAAAGGATAACACCTACTACCTGTTTCTTTGCTTCTGATGTGTTCTGGCCTTTCTGGAATGTGATTTCCTTTTTGCCGTAAGTATTTGGAAAAAGTGCTTTAATCTTTTCCTGATCTGCTACGCTCTGAGTATCTGCACCTTCTTTTACACAAATATCTGCAATACCGTTTCTCAGCATTCCAGGAAGTTTCGGAGCATACTCATATCTTGCTGTTTGTAATGATGAAATCTTCATAACTACGTCTCCTTTATTTATTTTATTCAGAATAATTCTAATATATTTTGCAAATAAAGTAAACCACTGTTGCGGGAAAAATGTTATAATATAGAGAAATAAGCGTACTTTCCTACAAGAAATAAGGAAGAATGAAGAATGGAAAATTGATGTAAGGAGAATGTCACATGGAAGAATATAAGGAATATATTACATTTCACACAACGGCAAGAGACGGATCGGACCTCGAGATGGCAGTTGTGGATGAGTTTGATTATGAGGGCAGGCACTATGTAGTAGGAGCACTAATTGAGGGCGACTCCATCGCGGAAGAAGGACGTTATATTTATCGCAGCGTGATAAAGGACGATGATTTTACAGTGGAAAAAATCAGAAATCAGATAGATTATAATCGCATTGCGCAAGCTTACATGGAGATGGAAGAGTAGATGAAATATCGGAACGCTATTAGGAATTCGGTTATGGACAAAAGAAGATATTGGATGATACGACTATTCCTCCTGTATTTTACGTGGTCCGTATCGGTTACCGTACTCCCTTGGGGGATACGATTGTTACATTAAAAGTTCGCATGGACAATTGAATCTTTTCTGCAAATAAAAAGCAGAAAGGAGAATGCTTGTGTATGAACAAGATTATTTGATGAGAGTGATTAAAGAAATGGTGCGAGTTATTTTAAAACTATTATGCAACATTGATACGGAATCACCAACGACTGAGATGTTAGAAAGCAAAGAAGAAAAGGAATGCTTGGAAAATCTGCTAGATATGATAGATGCCGGAAAAATTAATGAGGCAGAGAACCGAGTATATGATATTCTCAGTAATATGGAGATGGGAAGTATAGAAATCGCACTATTGTTTTATTCCTATTTAAACGACAAGACGGATCCTTATCTGGTGGCATTAATTGATGGGGAAATAGCCGGATATATTTGTGCAGGCAGATTTAGAACGAGAGCATCGTATGCATGGAGCGCATCGACGTCAATATATATAGATAAACAGTATCATAGAATGGAAATCAGACGATAGGCGCAATAATCAAATCAGAGTAAACAAAAGAAAGCGGAAACCTTCATGGCAGGGTTACCGCTTTTTTGTGTCGATTTAGAAAAGGATATTAATGAAGCTCAATTTCACTAACGCAGGTATCGTTGTAGTGAGTGCCTTTTACGGCAGAATCAATGGTTATGGTTATCGTATCTGTCAGGTGTGGGCGATCCAAGCTGATTTTGCTAGGACTAGTGATTGCAGGGAAATAGTCATTAACAGTTTCGTAGAAATCTTCATAATAACAATCTGTGCTTACTGTTTTACCATTCCCAAAGTCTACAGTTACTTTGGAAATTTTACCGTTTTTATCATACAGTTCTTTGGATTGCAGATATCCATTATAAAGGATGACATCCAGAACCGGTTGTACGGAGCCGAGATGTAAAGTGATTACCTCGCCGGCGCCGGTGCCTTCCGCATTTTCAACCCAAGCAGTTTGAAGGTCATGGTCAAATAAATTTGTAGGAGAGTAGCTTTTTTCTTTATAATCAGATAATTGTGATGTTGCTGTGGCGTCTTGAATTATGATTTCTTTGCGATAAGCCTTGGCATATACCAGCTGTATTCCGAAAATACTATTCTCTGTTTTTTGGAAGAGAATATCAGCATCATATTCATATAAATTTTCCTCGCCGCCGTTACTTCCGTAGTAACATGGTGCACTGAGCAAAATAAAGTTCTCATTTTCTTTTAAGCTATAACCGTGAAATAAAATCCACGGTTCACCGTCGGCCGGCTGAATATAAACATATTCGTCATCTTCAATCAATAAAGAACCCTCAACCGATGTATTGTCTGCATGTTTATAGAAGGAACGGATGATAGTTTTAAAGTCTGTTTTTCGATAGCCGACGCCGGAGTTATATGTGATGGACTCAGGCATATTTGCATGATCAACCGGCATAAAAGGTAGATCAGTGAGAAGCATATAATTGAAGTTGGAACATTCCGTATCAGAGAGCTGAGAAAAAAAGATGGAACGGTCTGTATCCAAAAGTTCTGCGTGAATCAGAAGGGTGGCCATGGAACGTGCAGTATTTTCATAGGCAGAATCTACAGCTTCAGGTGCGGATTTCAATGTTTCAAGTATCTCATCATAATCTTCTGCTGGAGGGATAGAGTCAGAAATTTCAGTAGGAGTGCTTTCGGAATCAATATCTACAGTTGTATCATTTACGGAGTCAATATTCACAGTTGTATCATTTAAGGATTCTATGTTCGTGGTGTCATTGTTTGCTAAATCGTTGTTTTGAGATTGTGCTGTGCATGCTGTAATACAGGTAGACAGCAATAGTAAAAATATGAGTATTCTTTTCTTCAATTTTAAATTCCTCCCTAGTTGTTTGGAAGAATTGTACTATGCTTTCAAGGTATAGGCAAGGGAATGCGTTGCACAGTAATAACAGTTTGTAGAGACGGGGATGCGAAATACGGTTGCGAAATTTGAGAAAATTGCAAGCCAAAGTGTACAGAAAAATGGTTCCCAAGGGGTAGAAAAATAGCGCGGAAAATGTTAGTATATACACGGATGTGTAAAATAAGGAAATGTGTAAAAGAAAGATGAAGGAGGCAGCAGAATGGCTGGCCAGTTGTTTGTGGATTTGTATGGATGTGACGAGGGTTTGCTCGATGATATGGAACGAATCAGGAAAATCGCCCATGAGATGGTCTCGGAGCTTGGAGCCGATATCGTGGAAGAGTGTATGCATAAATTTGAGCCGATTGGCGTGACTTATATCGCAGTGATTACAACCTCTCATTTTTCGATACATACATGGCCGGAATATGGATACGCAGCCATTGATGTTTTTTCGTGCGATGAGGAATTGCCGGAAAAATTATCAGAGAAATTAAAAAATGCCTTTTGTGCAAAAAGCGCTGTGGCAAATAAATTTAAAAGAAGTGTAGAGAGGAGGACTTGAGAGTGAATTTTGCATTAGGTGATAAGCTTCGTGTGGACGGTAGTGAGTATGAAGTCATTGGTATTATCTCTTATCGTAACCGTATGGACAATGCCATGTGGATGGAATATAGGATTTTTTCACAGTCTACGAGACAGGAAAGCTGGCTCAGTTATGATGAAGAGTTCAGAGAGTATTCGATTTCACAGGTTGCAAGGGGCAATGTTTCGACAGACGGTTATCACGAAGTGGATCGAGGTGTGGAAGAAGTAATCGGAGCCTGGGGTAATGTGGATGTTGAAATTGGAGATACAGCAAATTTCCTGGAGTATGAAGATGCAACAGAAGAAAAAATCATTTCCCATGAAATATGGGAAGATGGATTAGAGGTATCGACCGGGTATTATCTGGACTACGATGAGATTCAAAGAATAGGAACCGGTGGAGGTGTAAATACCGGAGGATATGGCACTGCAGGATACAATACAGCAGGATACAATACAGCGGGCGGACAGGGAATGTATCAGTCTACCGGTTTTGCATCCGGTGGTACGATGAGTAGTGATGCCTCCGGGCAGACGGTGAAAAAAATCACAACGATTGTGGCTATATTTATACCGATTATTGCATTTATATCCATCTTCAAATCGATGGTCGGCGTAGGGACACCGAGCATCGCTAAGCATTTGGAAAAAACGTCAACATACATATACCAGACATCCATTACAGGAACCGAAGGTGAAAAAGCAGATGTCTATATGACTTATCAGGATGTGGATTCTGCTGCGAAAGATATTATTTCGGCAATCGATGGTAAAACAGAGGATGTACAGCAGAATACAGAGGATGGCGATGATACGGTTGCGATTCTTACCACAAAAGAATACTGTTTGATTTATACATCGGAAGACGGAGAGACGTTGGTACAGATTTCGACTCGTAAATATGCGTACTATAATGATAATGATCCATATCGTTCCAGAACGGGTACGAGAAGATATTATAGAAGATATTACTATTCAAGAGGATACACCTCGGATTACGGAAAATATAAATCGGCTAGTTCTCCGTATGGAAGTTATTCGGATTCAACGTTGGGCAGCAATCCGGCAGATACATACAATACTTACGCCGGTACCGTAAGACAGTCAAGCACAACTTCCAGATCATCATCTGGTGGTGGAATTAGTAGTGGTAAATAATCAGAAAAGGAGATAAAAAATGGAAGGAATTTTATTTGATATTTTAGTAGTTGCAGTTTATTCAGTAATTGGTATCGTGATGATGCTTTTAGGTAACTTTTTAATTGACCTTATTGTACCTTGTCATTTCCCGACAGAAATTGAGAAAGGTAATCAGGCAGTCGGCTGGTTATCCGCAGGTTCCTTTGTGGGTATGGGTGTAATTCTTCGTTCAGCCATCATGTCACCGGCGGCAGAGGCAGTAGAAGAAACATTGCTTTCCGGTGTTACGAGCAGTGTGTTATATGCGGTAATCGGTATCGTGTTCTTTATGATCGGTTATCTTGCAGTGAGTGTTTTCAACAGAAAATACAATCTCAATGAAGAAATCGGAAAAGGCAATACTGCAGCCGGTATTATGGTATTTGGTATTTTCGTTGGTCTTGCAACGGTCATTAGCGGAGTGATTATGTAACATGAAAAAATATAGGTTACTGATGTTAACAACCTTGATTATATCAGGGTGTTCCATTTGTTACGAATTGATTATTAGTGCTGTCAGCTCATATCTTGTGGGCGACAGCACTTTGCAATATTCCGTGACAATCGGATTATATATGTGTGCTATGGGCCTTGGCTCCTATTTGTCAAAATATATGAAAAAGGATTTGTTTAACTGGTTTGTGGCGATTGAAATAGGAGTTGGTCTTATCGGAGGCATCAGCTCGCTTATTTTATTCCTTGCAAATCTGTATCTGGAGCAATATCAGCTGGTGATGTATACGCAGATTATAGTCATCGGAACATTTGTGGGAGCAGAGATACCGATTTTAACAAGAATCATTGAGCAGGATGAAGAAAATCTGCGAGTGACGATTTCGTCTATTTTCAGTTTTGATTATATCGGAGGTCTGATTGGTTCCATCGCGTTTCCGCTTTTGTTATTACCACATCTTGGGTATTTTGCAACGGCGTTTTTAGTCGGAAGTATGAATGCTCTCGCTGCGATTTTGATTGTATTTAAATATGCGAAAAGAATTCATCATGCAATACAATATAAAGCGGCGGCGGTAGTACTTTTTGTTTTGATGGTAATCGGAGCAGTTTTTTCAGAAAATATCTCATCCTTTATTGAGGGAGGACTTTACAGAGATAAAATTATACTGTCAGAGCATACGCAGTATCAACATATTGTGATGACAAAGCACAAAGATGATTTGCGTCTATATATTGATGGAAATATACAGTTTTGTTCATTAGATGAGTATCGGTATCATGAGGCACTGGTTCATATTCCAATGTCACAAGCAGCTAAGAAAGAGCAGGTGCTTATACTTGGTGGAGGTGACGGCTTGGCGGTGCGTGAGCTTTTGAAGTACCCGGAAACAGAAATTACGTTGGTGGATCTGGATGCAGAAATGATTCGTATATGTAAGGAAGAACCGAACATTGCGGCATTGAATGAAAACGCTCTGCAAAGTGACAGGCTGACAGTGATTAATGATGACGCATATCGATATTTGGAAGAAACGGAAAAGGTATATGATGTCATATTGGTGGATCTCCCGGATCCGAACAATGAGGCTTTGAATAAGTTGTATACCAACATTTTTTACCGGTTATGCGGAAATCATTTGACCGAGGATGGTATTTTGGCGGTTCAGTCCACCAGTCCCTATTATGCGACAAAGGCGTATTGGTGTGTGGCTAAGACATTGGAGAGTGAAGGATATTATGTGGATTCATATCATCTTCAAGTACCGGCATTTGGCGATTGGGGATTTCATATGGCGGCCAAACAGGAGCTGGATGATACCTATGAAATTGAGGTGGATACAAAATATTTAAGTGAAGATAATATATCTGCACTGTTTGCATTCGGGAAAGACGAGATGGATACGGATGTGGCGATTAATAGTTTGTCAAATCCCATGCTGATTCAGTATTACGCAGAGGCTGTTCGTAATTGGGAATAGAAAAGTGGTTTTTTTTATATAAATAACAGAAATGTGATATACCATCTTGGCAAGTGGTAGTAGCATAGAAACAGATTTGTAATTTTATAGAGATTTAAGGTAAAAGTAGAAAGGAGTATGGGGTATGAACAATTTTAATTTTTACAGTCCGACTTTTTTTGCATTCGGTAAGGACAAGGAGAGTGAAGCAGGACAGCTTGTGAAACGATTTGGAGGAAGTAAAGTTCTTCTGCATTATGGCGGGCAGTCTGCAAAAAAATCTGGGCTTTTGGATCGCGTGATTGCATCTTTAAAAGAGAGTGGTATCGGATATGTGGAACTTGGAGGTGTCATGCCAAATCCGAGAAGCGGACTGGTATATCAGGGTATTGATATTTGTAAAAAGGAAAACATAGACTTTATTCTTGCAGTGGGCGGAGGTAGTGCAATTGACTCTGCAAAGGCCATTGCTATGGGTGCTGTGTACGATGGCGATTTCTGGGATTTCTACAGTGGAAAAGCTGCTGCGCAGGCAGCACTGCCAATCGGAACGATTCTTACAATTGCAGCGGCAGGTAGTGAAGGTTCACCGGATTCTGTGATTACACACGAAGACGGAATGTTGAAAAGAGGAGCCGGAACGGATTTGATTCGTCCAAAGTTTTCGATTCTGAATCCGGCACTGACACAGACGCTTCCGCCTTATCAGACTGCATGTGGTGCTACAGATATTATTGCACATGTATTCGAAAGATATTATACCAATACATTGGAAGTAGAAGTAACAGATCGACTTTGTGAGGCTGTTGTTCTGACTATGTTAAAGGAAGTGCCACGAGTGATTGCAGATCCTGACAATTACGATGCAAGAGCTAATATTATGTGGGCAGGAATGGTAGCACACAATAATGTGATCGGTGTCGGACGTGATCAGGACTGGAACAGTCACGGAATTGAACATGAGCTTTCTGCACTGTATGATTGTGCGCATGGAGCCGGCCTTGCGGTGATTATGCCTGCATGGATGGAATATGTAGCAGAGCATCATGACACCATGAGAATGGCGCAGATGGCAACGAGAATTTTTGGTTGTCAAATGAATTTTGAAAATCCAAAAGCAACTGCATTGGAGGGAATCAAAGCATTCCGTCGCTTCCTGGTATCAATTGGAATGCCAATCAATTTTGAACAGCTTGGAGCAAAAGCAGAAGATATACCGGCCCTGGTTGATAAGTTTGGTATTGGGGATGGAAAAACAGGTGGATATGTAGCACTTGACAAAGCTGCTGTAACGGAGATTTATGAAATTGCAGTAAGAGCAACAATATAGAATGAAAAAAGACCTGCCAAAGCAGGTCTTTTTTGTGTTATACTGATACATGTGATATTTTTTCCTAAGAAATAGGAAAATGGCAAAACACAGGAAATAAATTGACAGGAGAATACATATGATTTTAGACGTAGCACATTTGACGCATGGATTTGGAGAGAGAGCCATTTTTAATGATGTCTCATTCCGTTTATTGAAGGGGGAACACATTGGTCTCATCGGTGCAAACGGTGAGGGGAAATCAACTTTTATGAATATTGTCACCGGACAGCTTATGCCTGATGAAGGAAAGGTGGAATGGGCAAAGCACGTGCGTGCAGGTTATCTGGATCAGCATACGGTGCTCGAAAAGGGAATGACGATAGAGGATGTGCTGAAATCGGCCTATGCATTTCTTTTTGATATGGAGACACGAATTAATGAAATCTGCGATCTTTTGGCGGAAGCGGGAGAGGATGAAATGACAGAACTTTTGGAGGAGATGGGAACGCTTCAGGATCTTCTTACCAGTCATGATTTTTATGTCATCGACTCTAAAATTGAAGAGATTGCAAGAGCTTTTGATCTTCTTTCTTTAGGACTGGACCGCGATGTTTCTGATCTTTCCGGAGGTCAGAGAACCAAGCTTTTGCTCGCAAAATTACTTCTCGAAAAACCGGATATTCTTCTTTTGGACGAGCCGACGAACTATCTGGATGAACATCATATTATTTGGTTGAAACGATATTTACAGGAGTATGAAAATGCATTTATATTGATTTCGCATGATATTCCGTTTTTGAACGATGTGGTTAACATAATATATCATATGGAAAATCAGGAGCTCAACCGTTATGTCGGAGACTATGATAAGTTTATGGAAGTCTATGAGATGAAAAAAATGCAGCTCGAAGCAGCTTACAAAAAGCAGCAGAAGGAGATAGAAGATTTGAAGGACTTTGTGGCGCGTAATAAGGCGAGGGTTGCAACGAGAAATATGGCGATGTCTCGTCAAAAGAAGCTCGACAAGATGGATGTGATTGAGCTGGCGAGGGAGAAACCAAAGCCGGAATTTCATTTCAAAGAGGCGCGGACACCGGGAAAGGTTTTGTTTGAAACCACAGACCTTGTAATCGGATATGATAAGGAAAAGCCACTTTCCAAGCCAATTAATCTGCGTATGGAGCGCGGTGAAAAGATTGCACTCATCGGAACGAATGGAATCGGTAAGACTACATTTTTAAAGAGTGTACTCGGCATGATTGATTCCCTGGAAGGAAAGGTTGAACTCGGCGATTATTTGTATAAGGGATATTTTGAACAAGAGATTAAGGCCGGAGAGCAGACTTGTATTGAGGAAATTTGGGAGGAATTTCCTGGATTTACCCAGTATGAGGTAAGAAGTGCTCTTGCAAAATGCGGACTTATGACAAAGCATATTGAAAGCAAAGTTAAAGTGTTAAGTGGTGGTGAGCAGGCAAAAGTAAGATTATGTAAACTAATCAACCGAGAGACTAATTTGTTGCTTCTCGATGAGCCTACCAACCATTTGGATGTCGATGCGAAGGAAGAATTAAAACGGGCATTAAAAGAGTATAAAGGTTCCATTTTGATTGTTTGCCATGAGCCTGAATTTTATGACGGATTGGTAGATAAGGTATGGAATTTGGAAGAGTATTCAAAACTCTTTATTTGATAGAATTCCATTTTAAAGAGATGGAAAGGTGTTATAAAGCAGAAAGTAGGAAAAGAATATGGTTACAAGTCTTGCAAGACAGTCGATCATTATAAAATCACAAACCCAGACAAGTATTGTACTTGGAAACTATGAGTGCGGATATTGTCTCGGTCTGCTTTCCAAGATGGCGGGCATTGAAGCGGATGATAGTTATCAGGATATGATCAGCTGGTACGAGGCAGTTATGACACAGTTGAAAGATTTTGAATCGGATGATACGCAGCTTATGGAAGTGTTGCGTATGATGCGTGTCTTTGAACCGTCGCCTCAGATTGATGAGCAGGTCAGAGAGCTTTATCACATGGGATTTACAGAAGAATGCATGTGGAAAATGTAACGGGAGAAACATATGAGATTTTTTCATATATCAGATCTTCATATCGGTAAGCAGTTGTATGGCTATCATCTGATAGAGGATCAAAAATATGTGTTGAGACAAATTATAGACGCTATGGAAAAGGAACAACCGGATGCGCTTTTGATAGCGGGAGATATATATGATAAGCCGGTTCCGAGCGGTGAAGCAGTAACATTATTTGACTGGTTTTTGACGGAGGTGTCCAAAGTGTGTTTGCAGACACCGATTCTGATCATAGCCGGAAATCATGATTCTGCAAAGCGCATTGATTATGCAGGAGATATTCTCAGCCGCCAAAACATTCATATTGTCGGAACGCCGCCCCAGAAGCAAGGCGATGAGATTTACAAAATCACACAGAAGGATGAATTTGGTGAAGTGGATTTTTATTTGTTACCGTTTTTTAAGCCGGCTAATCTCCGTACGCTTTTTTCTGAGGATGAAAATTATGAAAGTATAGCCGCTGAGAGTGGTCCGAGTGAATATGAAATCTATTTTGAAAAATTACTTGCGCGCCAATCGGTGGATGAAAGAAAAAGAAATGTTCTTTTGACACATCAGTTTTATGTGCCTGGAGATGGTACTGCGGTAGAGAGAACAGAGTCAGAAGTGATTACCGTTGGAACGCTGGAACATATTTCAACCGCACATCTGGCGCCATTTGAGTATGTAGCGATGGGGCACATTCACCGTGGACAAAGATGCGGACAAGAGAGATATCGTTACAGCGGAACTCCGATGCCATATTCACTCAGTGAGGAAAATGACAGCAAAGCAATTACGGTTGTTACGCTCGCGGAGAAAGGAAGAGAAGCAGAGATTGAGACCATACCGCTAAAGCCACTGCGCAGAATAAGGAAATGCAAAGGTACAAAGAAGGAATTAATTCAACTGGCAAAAGCGGAAGCAGAGGAGAGAAAAAGTCGAAATCCTGATTTGGAATGGTCAGAAGGTATTGATGATTATGTGTCTCTGATTGTGACCGATGAAGAGCCGGGGCGCTTTGTACGAGAGGAACTGGGGATGAGTTATTCTCATATTTTGGAAATTAGATATGACAACCAGTTTATGAGACAACTGATTGGAGAAAGTCAGACAGCGCCACTTTCAAACAACTATTTTGAGATGTTTGAGCAGTTTTATGAGATGCGAAACGGGAATGCAATGAGCGAAGAAGAAAAGCAGATTTTGTCAAAGATGCTTGATAGTGCACAGGAGGAAGAAGAATGAGACCGATGCAGTTAACGATTTCGGCGTTTGGTTCCTATGCAGGCAAGGAGAGGCCGATTGACTTTTCAAGAGTTTCGGAGAAGCTGTTTTTGATTAGCGGAGATACCGGAGCGGGAAAGACGACGGTATTTGATGCGATTACATTTGCTCTTTATGGAATGACGAGTGGCGGGGAGCGAAGCGGGAATATGATGCGTAGTCAGTATGCAGATCCGACACAGGAAACATATGTACAGTTTACGTTTGACTATGACGGACAAATTTATACCATTCGCAGGAGTCCGCAGTATCAGATAGAAAAGAAGAACAAAAATGGAGAAACTAAATTACAGGAGCAAAAAGAAAAGGTTTGGATTGAGTATCCGGATGGCAGCCGCAACGAGGGACGTCTGAAAGAGGTCAATCAGGAGATTATTCAGCTGGTAGGCCTTGATTTTGGTCAGTTCACACAGATTGCTATGATTGCGCAGGGTGATTTTATGAAGCTTCTTCGAGCAAAAACTGAGGATAAGAAAAAGATTTTTTCAAAATTGTTTCACACAGAAATTTGTTTTGTTCTCGAAGAAAAGTTAAAGCGTGCGAAAGGCGAGCTTGACAGGCAGCTGGAACAGAATGAGATACTTTGCAGACAGGAACTTTTGCAGGCAGAACTTTTGCAGTATGTAGAGAAGAACGAGCAGTCGCTTGCGTCGAGGCTTTCTTTGCAGAGCGAGGAAATGTTAAAAACACTCGATCAGCAGATAGAAGAGTATAAAACGCAGGAAAAAGATAGTCATGCTCGGATGGAAAAGCTAAGCAGAGAAAAAGCAAGATTACAGCGGCTGAGCGAGGAGCTGACCCGTCTGCAACAGCAGATGGAACAGGCCAAGGAAACGTTGGAGAAGACAAAGAAAAGGAAAGAGGAGACAGAGAAAGCGTTTGTATCAGCAAAGGAGGATACAAGAAAAGCGGAGGAAGAATGGATCCTGGGTCAAGAAAAAATCAGAGACAGGATGGCATCTTTGAAAAATACGCTTCCGAAATATAAAGAGTGCGATGAATGGAAGAAAAAAAAGCAGGGCGCACAAAATCTGATATCGGACCTTTCGCATCGTGAGCAGGAGATTGCAAAGGAATGCGAAGAACTGCTGTTGCAGGCGCAAAGATTGCAGGAAGAGATGCAACAGAATAAAGATTGTGAGACAAAGCTTCTTACATTGATAGCTGCAAGACAAAAGAGTGAGGAGCAATATAAAAAGGCAGAGGATCTAAAAGAGAATGCGGAGCAGCTTTGTCAAAAAGGAAAGGAGTATAAGGAGGCGAAGGAAGCAACGATACGTGCGAGGGAAGCATATGAAATTGCACGTAACCGGGCAGAGAGGGCTCATGATTTGTTATTGCTTGGATTTGCGGGTATTATGGCTGAGGAGCTTGAGGAAAACAGTCCATGCCCGGTCTGCGGATCGACCACGCATCCTGATAAGGCTGAGCTTTCCGGTGAAATTCCAAAACAGGAAGAGGTCGAGGAGGCGAAGCAACAGGCCGGTCTTGCGGAAGAGAAATTTCGCCGTACATCGGAAATGGCAGCGGATGCAAAGACAGATTATGAAACAGTCAGACTGCATATTATTCGGCAGTTGGCAGAGCAAACAGTGGATACTCCGGAAGCGAGCGAAGATGAGTCTTTGGCAGAACAGGTAAGAGGTTTGTATATAGAAAGCAGGGAATCACTTGAGAAAGCCGTAGACCAGGAGAAAAAACAGGAGCAGATTGTTCGCATTTATCGAAACTGGATGAAGCAAACGGAAGACATTTCTGAGAGACTTGTCGAAAAAAAGGAGCAACGGGAGAAGATAAGTCAGCAATGTGCGGAGGCAGAAAAAGAACTTGCAGTTGCGCAAAATGCCTATGAAACAGCCAGAGCAGGACTGATGTTTGATTCAGAGAAAGAAGCTCTTACAAAGATGCAGAGTCTTCAAACAAAATGGTCCAAGTTGGAGCAGCAGCTCACAAAAGCCCGAACAACGGAAATAGAGCTGACAGCACAATTGGCAGAACTGGAAGGTCGCCTGCACGAACAGATTAGAGGAAGTGATTTAGCGACCAAAGCATATGAAAAGCAAAGAACGAATACGGAAAAAGCCTATGGAACGCAGCAGGAGGAATTGTGGCAAAACTGCATAACGCAGATGGCAGTAGAAGAGAAACAATTGGAAAAGAGTATGAGAGAGAATGTTCGTGCCATAACATGTAAACAATCGGCAAGAAAAGCGCTGGCGATGCTTTTTAAAGAGCGGGAGGAACTATATCAAAAAATGGTTCCGGTGGAAAAGTTGCACCGCACTGTTTCCGGAAGGCAGACCGGAAAAACAAAGCTTGATTTCGAAACATACGTGCAGCGAAGATATTTGGAACAGATACTGTATGAGGCGAATCAGCGCTTTTTGGAAATGTCAGGTGGACAGTTTGTACTGAAAATGAAGGAGACAGATCAGGCAGGGCAAAAGAGCAATGAAGGTCTTGATCTCATGGTATATTCTACTGTGACAAGAAGCAGCCGCGACATAGCAACACTCTCCGGTGGAGAATCGTTTATGGCGGCACTTTGTCTGGCACTCGGACTTGCAGATGTGGTAAAAAGAGCTGCGGGCAGCATTCATTTGGATATGATGTTTATAGATGAGGGATTTGGTTCCTTGGACGAACAGGCAAGAGACCAGGCAGTACAGATGTTGCTTGCACTTACTGTGGCAGAAGGCAAAGGCGGAAGAATGATTGGTATCATTTCGCATGTGGCCGAATTAAAACAACAAATCGGTAATATACTTTATGTAAACAAAACAGAAAGCGGAAGCAAGATACACTGGAAAGAATGATAATAGAAAAAAGTGATAACAAATAAAGTGATTGATTTACGGAGGAATACTATGAGAATCGGAATGGGATATGACGTACATCGTCTGGTAGAAGATAGAAAGTTGATAATCGGAGGCGTTGAAATACCTTACGAAAAGGGATTGCTCGGACATTCGGATGCGGATGTGTTGTTGCATGTGATTATGGATGCACTTTTAGGAGCGGCTGCACTTGGTGATATCGGAAAGCATTTTCCGGACACCGATCCGAAGTACAAGGGTGCAGACAGTATGAAATTGTTGGAATACGTGGGAGAACTTTTGGAAGAGAACAACTATTTCATTGAAAATATTGATGCCACCATTATTGCACAGCAGCCTAAAATGAGACCCTATATTGATCAGATGCGTGAAAATATTGCAAAAGTTCTCGGAATTGAGATATCACAGGTGAATGTGAAGGCTACGACAGAAGAAGGACTCGGATTTACAGGAAGCATGGAAGGAATCAGCGCGCAGGCGATTTGTATGTTAATCAGTCCCTCAAATCTGGTAGCAGAAGATGTAATGGCAAGAGGATGCGAGGGGTGTCCGGGGTGTAAATCCCAAAATTAGGTGAAGCAAAAAGTAAAGATACGGAAGTAAAAAGGAACACAGGAAAAGTAGAATGCAGAATCTAAAATTATGTAAACTAACGGGCGGGCAGTTTATGCGTACTAGGGAGTTGTATGAAGAAGTATTTGACAGCGATTCCAAAGCCTTTGTTGATTATTATTATGAGGTAAAAACAAAAAGAAGTATCGCTCTTATACTGGAAAATGTGCAAGGTGAGATCGTGTCTATGCTTCATCTCAATCCTTACCAATTGAAGGTGCGCACAGAAAGAGGACTAGAGCCTGTTTCTGCATATTATATTGTGGCAGTTGCAACGAAAAAGGAATATCGTCACAGAGGCTGTATGAGGCGTCTGCTGCTGGAAGCAGAAAAGGTTTGTGAGCAGAACCAAGTTCCATTTTTATTTCTAATGCCGGCGGATTCGGCCATTTATACACCTTTCGGTTACACGTATCGTTATAGTCGTCCGGTATTTCGATTTACAGGGAGCAAACTACCAAGCGCAGTAAAGATGGTTTGTCTTGGAGAAGAGTTATCGTCCGAGCATTGGGAAGCGCTGGCAGTAGGTACGAATCGTATCTTGGAGCAGCAATATGATTTTTTTGTAGAGCGAGACAAAGAGTATTATGTAAACTTATATAAAGAAGTCAAGGCGCAAAACGGAGAAATGGGACTATTTTATTTCGATGAACAGCCGTTGGGATATTATGCAAAAACCGGAGAAGAGCCCAATCTGTTTTGTGGACAGGATGGCATAGGTGAGGCATTGATATCCGAACAATTTTTAGAGTTATGTAAACATGAGGGGTTGGAGATACCAATCACGATTTCAAAGGAAAGATATCCCATAATTATGGGAAAAGTATTACCTTTTGCAACGAAATGGGAAGCTTGGATTTCGCCTGAGAGAAGAGGTTGTTTAAATGAGCTAGTCTAGCATCTTTGCAAAAGAAGTTATCGGATGCAATGCGAAGCGGCAGAAGAAAAACACCTTGACAAAAAACGGTGTTTCTCCTATTCTAGAGAAAAGGCAATGAACGAAAAGAGTAGCTGGAGAGCGAATTGAAAGAGAGTAACTGTCATCGGCTGAAAGCAGTTATCATGCAGCACCAGTGAAGTGCATTCGGGAGTCGGTCTGTGGAAGATATGTACACCTGATACGTGGTTTACATAAGTATACAGATCCGTAGAGTCCGCGTTAAGGATATTGAGTGTTGAAATGTGAGATGAATCAATTAGACGTCACATTTCTTCAGTAGAGTGGAACCGCGATGATATCGTCTCTATACTATAGCATAGAGGCGATTTTTTATTGTATAAGAAAGGTTATCGAATGGGTTATATAAAAAGGATTAAGGAAGAGATTGAGGTCATTCGTCAAAGAGACCCTGCGATTCACTCCAATATGGAAGTATTTTTATACCCGAGCTTTAAAGTGATGATACATTATCGACTTGCCCATAAGATGTATTTGAAAAGGCGCTACTTTTTAGCACGCTGGATTTCACAAAGGGCAGCAAGAAAGACCGGAATAGAGATTCATCCAGGAGCGCAGATTGGGAAAGGATTTTTCATTGATCACGGAAATGGCGTTATTATTGGCGAGACGACGATCATCGGTGACAATGTGACACTCTATCAAGGTGTGACGCTTGGTGGTACAGGTAAAGAGCAGGGAAAACGTCATCCGACCATTGGAAATAATGTGATGATTAGTGCCGGAGCCAAGGTGCTTGGATCATTTAAAATCGGCGATAATTCTAAAATTGGAGCCGGAAGCGTAGTGCTTGAGGAAGTTCCGCCAAATTCTACCGTAGTTGGGGTTCCGGGGAGAGTTGTAAAACGAAATAATGTTTCACTTCCACAGGAAGAGATGGATCAGGTGCATCTTCCGGACCCGGTAAGAGAAGATATTGCAATGCTGCAACAGGCAAATGCAACCTTAACCAATCGCTTGATTGAAATGGAAAATGAGATCAAAAAAATAAAAAAGAATGAGAAAGAGAGGGACTAAATAAAATGAAACTGTACAATACACTGACAAGAAAGAAAGAAGACTTTAAGCCGAATGTAGAAGGAAAGGTAAACATGTATACGTGCGGACCTACTGTATATCATTTTGCACATATCGGTAATTTAAGAAGTTATATTATGGAGGACGTGCTTGAGAAAACACTTCGTTACGCTGATTATGATGTGAAACGTGTTATGAACATTACAGATGTGGGTCATCTGGCTTCCGATGCGGATACCGGTGAGGATAAAATGCTCAAAGGCGCCAAAAGAGAAAATAAGACAGTAATGGAAATTGCCAAATTCTATACCGATGCATTCTTTTCGGATTGCGAAAAGCTCAATATTAAGACGCCGGATGTCGTGGAGCCTGCAACCAACTGTATTGATGAGTTTATTGAAATGATTCAGAAACTACTGGAAAAAGGGTATGCGTACCAGGCAGGTGAAAATATCTATTTTGACACATCTAAACTGGATTCCTATTATGTGTTCGGAAATCAGAATGAAGAGGAATTGATGGTTGGTGTGCGTGATGATGTGACTGAGGATGAGAATAAGAAAAATAAAAATGATTTTGTATTGTGGTTTACAAAGTCTAAGTTTGAGGATCAGGCACTCAAATGGGACAGCCCATGGGGCGTGGGATATCCGGGATGGCATATCGAATGTTCTTGCATCAGTATGAAGCATCTTGGAGAATATATGGACATTCATTGTGGTGGCATTGACAATATGTTCCCGCATCACACAAACGAGATTGCGCAGAGTGAAGCTTATCTTGGACATAAATGGTGTAATTATTGGTTCCATGTGCATCACTTAAACGATCAGTCAGGAAAAATGAGCAAGTCAAAGGGTGAGTTTTTAACCGTTTCTTTATTGGAAGAAAAAGGATATGATCCTTTGGCATACAGATTTTTTTGTCTGCAGTCACACTACAGAAAACCTCTGATTTTTTCGTTTGAAGCCCTGGATCAGGCAACAGGCACCTATAAAAAATTAAAGAAGCGTATTGCTGAGCTTAGCAAAGATAGCACCGTGGATGAAAATGCAGTGAAGGAATATAAACAGAAGTTTGTGGAAGCAGTTGGAAATGATATGAATACTTCTATGGGTATTACGTATGTGTACGATGTGCTGAAGTCCGAAATGAATGATGCAACCAAACGCGCTATCATCGAAAGCTATGATTATGTGCTGGGTCTTGATTTATTAAAAGAGGAACTGGCGCAGGAAAGCGGCGTTGATGCAGAACTGGAAGCTTATGTACTTGGAAAGATTGAAGAGCGTAAGCTGGCGAAAAAGGAAAAGAATTTTGCGTTGGCGGATGCGATTAGAAACGAATTACTGGAAAAAGGTATCGTGTTAGAAGATACCAGAGAAGGTGTAAAATGGAAAAGAGCTTAAGTTTGCTTGGTCAGATAAAGGAACAATTTGAATGTAAACCCATCGATGTGAGGACGTATTCACCACTTACGCTTGCTTTTGTCGGTGATTGTATCTTTGATTTGATTGTCAGAACCGTTATTGTGGAACGGGGGAATCGCGCGACAAGTGGTTTACATAAGTCGAAAAGCGAAATTGTGAAAGCCCAATCGCAGGCAGAGATGATAGAGGCGTTGTTGCCGGAACTTACAGAGGATGAGCAGTCGGTATATCGCAGAGGGCGTAATGCAAAATCCTATACGACGGCGAAGAATGCATCGATTGGTGATTATCGAAAAGCAACCGGTTTTGAAGCATTGATTGGATATTTGTATCTTCAGGATCAGATGGAACGTGTATTGGAACTTGTTAAGAAAGGGTTAAATGCAATCGGGACAGAAATTTAATGAAGATAGACAGTTAAAAAAGCAGGGAGATGTCATTCCTGCAGAAAGAGGTTAGCATGCGTTACGAAGAATTTACGATAGAGGGAAGAAATGCGGTAATTGAAGCCTTTCGCAGCAAAAAACCCATGGATAAGGTGTTTATGCTGGATGGCTGTCAGGATGGACCGATGATGACAATACGTCGTGAGGCAAAGAAGCACGATGTAATGATTAAGTATGTTTCAAAAGATCGATTGGATCAGATGTCAGAAACAGGGAAACATCAGGGCGTGATTGCGTATGCGGCTGCATATGAATATGCACAGGTGGAAGACATTTTAGAAAATGCCAGAAAAAAAGGAGAAGATCCATTTGTCATACTTTTGGATAATATTGAGGACCCACACAATCTGGGGGCTATTATCCGGACAGCGAATCAGGCTGGAGCGCATGGAGTTATCATTCCCAAAAACCGGGCAGTCGGCTTGACAGCAACGGTTGCGAAGGCATCCGCGGGAGCGCTGAATTATACACCGGTTGCGAAAGTAACCAATTTATCAAAAACAATCGAAGAGTTGAAGAAGGAAGGTCTGTGGTTTGTCTGTGCAGATATGGACGGACAGATGATGTATCAATTGGATTTGAAAGGACCAATCGGACTGGTAATTGGAAATGAAGGCGAAGGAGTCAGCCGTCTTGTAAAGCAAACGTGTGACTTTACTGCGACAATACCGATGAAGGGAGACATTGATTCTCTCAATGCATCGGTAGCAGCAGGGATTCTTTCCTATGAAATCGTGCGACAGAGAATGGGAGTGTCAAAGTGAACCAGACGTATGTTGGATTGAAGGACGAAGAGTTAATTATGCTCCTGCGTGAGGGAGCACAGGAAGTTATGGATTATCTGATGGACAAATACAAAAATCTGGTCCGTAGGAAAGCTAAGTCAATGTACATTCTTGGTGCAGATACAGAGGATCTGATACAGGAGGGAATGATTGGCTTATTTAAAGCGGTGAGGGATTATGATTTTGGAAGGGATGCAAGTTTTTATACTTTTGCAGAACTTTGTATATCCAGACAGATTTATACGGCAGTCCAGGCGTCCGGACGAAAAAAGCATATGCCGCTGAACACCTATATTTCTTTTTATAGTAAAGTGGCAGACAGCACAGGGGAGGAAGGACAGATTCTGGAATTGGAAAGTGTGCTTGAATCTGAGAAAAAGTCGAATCCGGAAGAGCGATTGATTGATCAGGAAAATGTGGAATACATTGAACAGATAATACAATCCCAGTTGAGTATTCTGGAAAGACAGGTACTGGACTTATATATGACAGGGATGGGAAATGTAGAAATCGCGAAGGTGCTCTGTATTGATGAAAAATCGGCAGATAACGCACTTCAGAGAAGCAAAGCAAAGATAAAAAAGGCGATGAAAGAAAAGAACTAAGCCGGAAAATTTGAATGAAATAGAAAAGAGAGCCATGTAGTGAAAAAAAGATTTTTACTACATGGCTTATTTGTATGATTTTCTGATAGGTGGAAAGACTAAGAAAAATTCAAGGGCAGTAAAGTTGAGTGAAAAAGTCAGAATAATAATCCAGCTGTTTTCGAATCTCCGGAAGGAGTCCATCAATCCATGACTGCGGAATGTGGTCATATCCATAATGAGCACCGGCAAAACTTCCGGTGAGAGCAGCAATCGTATCAGATATTCCACCTTGATTGACAGCAGACAGAATCGCTTCTTGAAAGTCTGGGGTGTAGTGAAACCAGTAGATTGCATTATTTAGAATATGAGCCGTGATATTGACCGGTGTCATAAGCTCTTTTGGAGCTTTGATATCAGAACCTTGTCCTTGGAGACAAGCTTGTAAGGTTTGATAGTAGAGCTGGGCGTGATGAT
Source organism: Lachnospiraceae bacterium (assembly GCA_045588655.1). Taxonomy (GTDB): domain Bacteria; phylum Bacillota; class Clostridia; order Lachnospirales; family Lachnospiraceae; genus SVFI01. The sequence continues at coordinate 108,731 of JAZNEP010000022.1, forward strand.
TGCTTTCAACGTTGTTGCAAAGCAAATGAATCACTTGCAGCATGGTAGCTAACGATTGTTTTCCAAGGACAAGTGGTAAAATCAGCATCAGGGATTCCGGAGTGGAAAGTGCTTGATTTTGGGTGTATAGGTGCCATTTAGGATAGGAAAGTTCCCGGCAGTTTTTGAGTACGTCCTTTGTGAGGTCAGAGCATTCGCGAGGATACTGATCGATCCAGGAAATCAGTTCCAGGCAGCACTCTTCATAAAAGCAACCTCCAATTTGTGCGGGGGCACAGAGGCATAAATGCTTTTCTAAAGCCTTGCAGACAAGTAGCATCAATTCGGTTTCTTCCGTGACTTCACCGGGGAAAAGTTGTAGATAGCCTTTGCCAACAATTTCAACAAGTCTCTTGGGATATTTTTTTTTGATATTGGCCGGAGTGAGTGATTTGGTGGTGATTCCCATGGCATCACCAATGGCATAACCATAAAGTGTTCCTTTGATTTTATTTGAAATGGATGAATTTGTTGTTGTTTGATTCATGAAAGATACCTCCCCTCTGGCAAAGATTATAGCATACTTTCATTATAGCTGAAACATTTATTTTCACTTTATCCTTTAGAATTATTATGAAGAGGAGAAGTGGAAAATGAGCCAGAAACACTCAGATAAATATAGGAGCATAGGGCAGGCAGTCAAGAGATATCGAAAAGAAAAAGGACTGACGCAAGAACAACTTGCTGAGCAAGCAAGTATCAGCATAAGTTATCTGACAAAAATAGAAGCAATCAATTGTGATCAGCCGTTCTCTTTGGAAGTTTTGCTTGATATAACGGAGGTGCTGGGTGTTTCAATACATCAGTTATTGGAAGATTTGGATTAAATAAATGTAAAGTGGAAAGTCGTGATGGATGTGCATTGCGACTTTTTTGTTTGTACACATAAAAAAACATTGATTTTAAAGCTTAGGGAATCCTTTAAAATCAATGTTTTCAGAGCTACCTAGCGGAATCGAACCGCCGACCTCCGCCTTACCAAGGCGACGCTCTACCGACTGAGCCAAGGTAGCAAGTATAACGTTTTGTGTTATTACCGAACGCTATTGTATCAGAGAATATACCATTTGTCAAATAAAAACTGGATTACGTAGAATAAAACACAGTTCAAGTAGAAGAAACTGGATTAGGTAGAAGAAAAACTAGATTATGAATAAGAAGTATGGTAAAATTTCCTTAGCCATGTGGCTATGTGTAAGAGGAGAAAAAATGTATGAATCACACCATTCTTGTTAAAAACTACTTAGTAGAAAATGAAAGAAAAATTAATAATATATTGAGATGGTTTAGTGTTGGTTTTTTGATTTTGTGTCCGGCTTTATTTTTGGCAAGAGAAGGTGGCATGATTGCGTATGACCTCTCTACACTGATAAAAGCCTGCGTACTCATAACAGCACTATGTCTGTTTCCTGTTTTTTTTGTGAAATATAGCTACAATGAGAAGATGAACCGTGCGGTTTGTCTGGTAGTGCTGGAAATTATGATATGCATTATTGGGTGTAATGGAGTAGTCAAAATATCGTTAGCTTACGCGCTTGTTCCGTTACTCAGTGTGTTATATATTGACCGAGAGATTTTTGTGAATACGGCTAGATATTGTTTCTTGGCCATGTTGATTGTGAAAGCAGTTACATTTTTGTTTCGTCTTCAAATTTCTTTGAAAAATGAAGTCGCTTATGAGGCAGAATATTTACCGTTTGTCGCGATTGTACTGGAATATATTGTGATTATGCTGATTTTGTATTTTATGCTGCAGCGACTGGAGGATATGGTCTCATCCGGTTATAAAATTGAGCAGAGGGAAGATGGGACATTTGTGTCGAAGGCAATCAAAGGATATGATCATAAAATCGAAATGCGGTACAATATCAAAGGATTGTTTTTGGAAGTAGGACAGATTCTGCAGAGCATGATTCGCAATAAAGAAAAGAAATTCCACATCACAGTCGACAGCGAGCTTCCTTCTGTGTTAAAAGGTGATCCGGAAAAAATTAAGCATGCGATGGTGAATATGCTGTCTGATTTAATCCAGTTTACCAAAACAGGGGAAGTTTCGGTGGATGTCACCTACGAAAAAGGAATTGTTGCAAAAAAAGGACAGAATATTACGGTTGTCTGTAAGATTATGTGTACCGAAAATTTAGCGGAAGATTTGCGTTACGGAAATGCGCTTGGATTTGCACTCGCAAAAAATACAATCCAAAAGATAAATGGTGTAATTTTAAATAAATCAGGAGGGAATCCTTATCGTACCAAATTTGTGGTTTCCTTTCAGCAGCTTGTGGAAGAGGAAAAAACGATTATGCAGCTGCGTATGCAGCATAAAGAAGAACAAGATTATCTAATTTTGGATTCCAGAAAAAAAGCAGAAAATATGATGTATGTAAAAGAGGGTAAGGCACTGATTGTAGATGATAGTGTCATGAATCAGAAACTTGTCGCGGCGATATTGAAATCTTATGGACTTGAGTCTGTATGTGTTTCGACTGGAAAGGAAGCACTGGAGGCACTGGAGTCAAAAGATATTAATCTTGTGATTTTGGATTATATGATGCCGGTAAAAGGTGGTATGCAGATTGCAAAAGAAATACGACAGATGGGAGAACCGTATTACAGAGAACTTCCGCTGATTGCCATGACATCAAATAGCACAGAAGAATCCAAGATTAAGTTTTTTGAAAATGGATTTGAGGAAGTGATTTCAAAGCCGATCAAAGAGAACGAGCTTCGTCTTGCGATTGCACATTGCATGTGTCTGTAGGGAGGAACGGATGAGTCGGAAGGATATGTTTATAAAGGAATTGGATTGGAAAGAAAAAGTGTTGAGTGCGCTCTTGAGTGTGCTCACACTTTTTGCACTATTGGGAAAAGTTGCGCCGATAGGTTATGCGCAGATGCCAAAGTACACAGAGTGGGTATGTGGATTGACGACCTGGAGCGCATATAATAAACAAATGGATCTGTGGATTGTACAAGCTGTTTTATTCGGACTTCCACTTATGTATCTGTTGTTTGGATGGGGATGTGCATACTGGAAGCGGTTGCAAAAAAACGCAGACAACGGAGCTGGTATCTATTTTTGTATCGCGTATATAATGGTATTATTCATGTCGCTTTCCGAGCAGTCAGGTGCTATTTACTTTTTGGGATGGTTCTTCTTGAGCGTTATAGGGTATATATGCCTTAGAAGAATCGGGCAAGAGGCGTTATTTAGTAAGCTGGTTTTTGCGAGCTTGATTACAATGATGGTTTTGGTTGCGCTGATGATGGCAGGGAGTAGTAAGTTTCCACGAATCGGTAGTTTGTGGCAGGAATATGCATGGTTTCTTCATGTGATAGGCGCAATTATTTTTCTATTACTTGTAATGGTAACAAAGCTAAGACAAAAGTGTGAGTGGCTTTTTCAGTTGCAAATTGCATTGCCGCTTGCATGGTTGGGAATGATTCACTTTCGATACCGCTTTCAATCAGAGGAAGCGTTGATGGAATTGTTTTATTCGGGGCGATGGAAATGGTTTTGCATTGGGATGTGTATTTTGCTCTTTTTCATGTGCGGTATAGAGATGAAAAAAGACAGAAAAAATATATACCTATCCACCTTTATTATGGCTGCAGTGATACGTGTGTTTTCACAGCCGGATGGTTTGCTGAATGTAGACTTTTTTCATAATGGCGAAATCTCAATGCCTATGCAACAACTTGTGTCATTTGGAAAGTTGCCATATAGCGACATGATACCAATTCATGGATTGTGTGATTACTTTTATGGTGCAATAAATTATTTGTTTTTTGATGGGACGTATATTTCATTAAATGCAGCCAAAATAGTCGGCGATTTGGCAATGGCGGTATTAATTGCTATCATCATCTATGTTTATGTCAGACATAGATGGCAGGGATTTGCCTTAGTTTATCTGCTGATTCCGTATATGGTCCAGATGGCGGGAATGAGATATTTTTTCTTGTTTCTTATGTTTTTTGTTCTGTTTTCTGAAAAAATGAAAAAAGGACTAAATAGCCTGTATGCATGGACACTTCTTTCGATTATGGCAATTGCTTGGAATGCATCGATTGGAGGGGCAGTGGCACTTGCATTTCTTCCGGTAATCCTGTATCGGTGTCGAAGGATTATATGGGAGGTGCGTGAGATATGGTTTGAGCGCAATAAGAAAAAGCGGAATCTCATATTTGCCGCGTGGGGGCTTTTGTTTGTTCTTGGAATTGCATTTATCCCAGTCTTTCTGCAGATTGTGATTTATTTAAAAGAGAATACCAAAACAACATTGTACGTCAATGGAATGGAGATGGTAGAGGATGTCTCAATGGTCTCATCCTATTTGGTTCCTAGTATGATAACAGGACAAAATGGAGTTTTCTTGTCTGCATTTGTATTCATATTTCCGATTCTCATTAGTTTTGGATATGCGCTACACAAGAAAAAGTCAGGAGCCGGAGAATTGTTTGTGACTTACTTGTTAGGATTTTTGGTATTGGCAAATTATGCGTTTGTCCGATTTGATGAAGGACTTCGATCCACCGTATTGGGAATTGCTTTATTGATGTTTACAACCATTACATTATTATTTGGACAGACGGTGGAATCTTATAAAGAGGGAAAAACGGAAGCACATAGCGGTGATTTGTCAAGAATGTTATATGCAGCTTTTTGGGGGCTGGCGATTTATCTGGCCGGTGTAAATCCTTTGATGAATGCGGAAAGTCTGGTTATGGAGAAGGAAATTCCGTCTTATCTGGATACGACGATTATGGGAGAAGAGATTGAGGATCCCGTTGTTTATGTGTCGGGAGAATCGGTAGGGATACAAAATTTAGGCACCGGATTTATCCAGGGGAATACGTTGGAAAGCTTGCAAAATGTCCGGGAGCTGATAGAGGTGGCAAAGCAACAGGGAAAAACGGTATTCGATATTACCAATGCGGTAGCCAATGCAGTCATCTTTGATACCCCTGTTTTTCTACCGTATTCTTCAGCATACAATATAAGTAACGATGTGATGCAGAGAAATGCGATTGCAAAAATGGAAGAACAATTACCGGATATCATTTTAGCGGCACCGGAAATACGTTTTGATGATGCACCGTTTAGTTTTCGAAGCAGAAAACTGTATCGTTTCATTATGCAACAGGATTATGTTCCATATAAATTTGAGAATGTGATATATCTTGCGAGGGGAGAAAATCCTCTTCCAAACGCAGAAAGAAACGAAGAAGCTTATGCGCAACTGATGCACAAAAAGGATTTATCTTATCTTCCTGCGGTGTGGGGAAGTAACGCATCACAAGGAATGAAGACAGAAGATATGGTGATGATTGATACTGAAGTCTCAATCGAGGAGACGGAACAGGGCGTCCGTGTGGTATTTGATGAGCCACTAAACGGAAAAGAAGTGAGCATGTTAGAGATAACAAGTTTTTGGGGGATAGGAGTAGAAGAGGATCCGGTGGTAACGATGACCGTGGAAAGTAGCGATGCCTCTTTAGCGGGAGCAGAATACCGATTTGCACTAAAAGGGGATCGGTATATGATTCCTGTAGGATGTAGTCCATATTGGCTTAGTGAGCCGGAAATGAAAGCATTGGAGTTTGTATTTGAAAATGGAACATACGATAGAGAGAGGCTGCAGGAGATGTCGATTCGTTGCTATGGTGATGCACAATAGACGGAGAGAGTTGGCTTGTGTTAGATAGAACTGGGAAATAGGAAAAGCTGAAAATTTGAGATGAAATCAAATTTTCAGCTTTTATTTTTTTAAACTTATTGAGGTGCCACTTCCTCAGGAGGCGGTGGCGGTGGCTGTTGTTGCTGCTGTTGCTGTTGTTGTGCAGCGGCCTGTTGCTGTTGCTGGATAGTCTGCTGTGCAGCCTGAATGGCAGCAATGTTGTTTGGATCCAGGAAATAAGTGGCTGTATGAGGACAGTACTCAGACAAACCTGGGGTTCCGTCATCGGATGGCGGAATTTCAATGACTCCCGGTACCTGGAACGGACAGGTCGTGCAAGCGCTCATTCCTGTTGCGGCACAAACCATACCGGTTATGTGGACATCACAGGATAAGGTAGGAACGGTTCCTTCTGCAAAATATTCGGTAGCCAGATGTGCATCACAAATACCTGCAATCGGAAGTTTACCTGATTTTGCACATATAGTTGCAGTCACAATTCCTGATGGCTTCGTAAAGGAAGCAGCAGGTAGATTTTCATGAATTTGCGACATAACAGCCTTCCACATAGTTTTGGAAAGATTCTTCTCAGAAGAAGACTTCATCTTTACATTATTATCATATCCTGTCCAAGTGGAAGCGGTATAGTATGGTGTAAAACCGGCAAACCACACGTCTTTATCATCGGTGGTGGTTCCGGTCTTTCCTGCCAGTGAGATATCTCCGCCAAAGTTGACTGCGCCACCGGTTCCTTTTGTTACAACATCGACCATGGCATCGGTCAGAAGATAAGCGGTAGTATCTTTGATTACTTGTCGGCTGTCCGGATTTGTGCGGTCAACCAAAACATTGCCGTCATGATCCAGAATTTTAGTGAACAGTGTTGGTTCTATATAGGTTCCCTGATTAGCGATTGCCGCATAAGCAGCATTTAATTCCATATTGGTAACACCATCTGTCAAACCGCCAAGACCGAGAGATTGCGTGATGTCCGTAAAGATTTTGGTACCATCACTGGTATCTACTTCACGGCGTTCAACTAAAGTAGTGAATCCAAAATCAAGTAAGTAGTCAAAACCAAGCTGTGGGGAAATCTGTGTCAGTGTTTTTACAGTAACAATATTTAAGGACTGTTCGATACCGTAGCGAACGGAACAGATTCCTTTATAACCGGAATACCAGTTGTGCACCGGTGTTCCGTCTTCGTATGCATAGGCCGCATCGTTTTGTACGGATGCAAGAGTCATACCAGCGCTGTCAAGAGCCGGAGCAAATGCTGCAAGCACTTTGAAGGTAGATCCCGGCTGTCTGGTTGTATCAGTCGCACGATTTAGTGTACGGCTGGCAATTTTGGTACCGCGACCACCTACCATGGCTACTACATGACCTGTAGTATGATCTTCCACTGTAATAGAAACCTGTGGCTGAGGTGTTAACGTGACATTTTCATCATGCACTTTATCACCCGGCATAAGAATAGCTTCCTGATAGGCAGCAATGTCTTCATATGCAGCATCTTGAGATGTATAGAGCAGATCGTAGGCTGCACTCTGTTGCTGGAAATATTGTTTGAACATTTCAGTAGAGTGGTTCTCGAAATTGCCGTTACTTTTTTTCACTGTCAGCTGGTAATCAAGCAACCACTTAGTATCTTCCGGATAATTAGCTTCATCATTGTAGACAGAGTCACAAATGCGCTGAATCGCAGGATCTTGTGTCGTGTGAATCTGAAGACCGCCGCTGTACACAAGTTTATAAGCCTGCGTCTCATTATAGCCTTTTTCTTCCATCAGAACTTCTGTGACTTGATCAATCAGAGCGTCGACAAAGTAAGTATTGATGGATTCGGTATCTTTTTCCTCGTTTACAGTTTTTATGCGGCTGTAGACAGAGTCTGCCATGGCCGTATCATATTCAGGCTGTGTAATAAAGCCTTGTTCTAACATGTCATCAAGTACTTTTTTTCGACGTTTTGCATTATCTTCCGGGTGTGAAATCGGATTATACCTTGATGGGTTCTGCGTAATTCCTGCGATAACTGCACACTCTGACAAGGTCAGGTTAGATACAGGTTTATTAAAATAGCGCATGGATGCAGCCTGAACACCGAGTGTGTTCTGTCCAAGGTTGATGGAATTCATATAAAGCTCTAAGATGCTTTCCTTATCCATTCGTTTTTCAAGCTCGATTGCAAGGTACTGTTCCTGAATCTTTCGCTTTATTTTTTCGAAGTTGGAATTTTCACCGACCCAGCCTTCAAATACATTGTTTTTTAAAAGCTGCTGTGTAATTGTGCTGGCACCCTGTGTTAATTCGCGACTTTTGATAGCATCCCAGCCGGCACGGGCAATACCTTTTATGTCGATACCGTTATGCTGGTAAAAGCGTGCGTCCTCAATAGCAACAAAGGCATCGGCCATGTTTTGAGGAATCTGCTCCATGTTTACATAACTTCGATTTGAGTTGGTTCCGACAAGCTTTGCAATCTGTTTTCCTGTGGAATCATATACCACTGTCGCATAACCGGAAGGACGTACATCTAAACTGGATATGTCCGGTGCAGATGCGAGAATTCCTTTGAAAATACCAATTCCGAAGCAAACTCCGACAATTCCGGCTGAAAGAATACAGATTAGGAATGCCTTACAAAAGGCGAGTAAAAACATTTTGCTGAATTTAGTTGATTTTGAATTGAGCTGTCGCTGTTTACGGCGAATGCTCCTTTTGCCATAGTTCATGAACATAGCCTCCCTATTCTTCATGATTATACCAAAAACAGACATTAAATGAAAGAAAAATCTTCCATATTAAGAATTGTACACAATTAAAAACAAATCTATACGAAAAAATTTTTTTTGTTCGCACATTTTGTTGACCTTATGAGTTATGATAGTGAAAGGCCTTTCAAATGATACGACGGACAGGTGGTGGACTTATGGATAAAACAGAATACGAAAGAATTGCAAAGGAAAACCTGGATATGGTGTACCGGATTGCTCTCAGTCATACAGGAAAAGAAGCAGATGCGGACGATGTAGTACAGCAGACGTTCTACAAACTTCTCATATCTTCGGGGAAGTTTGCGGATGAAGAGCATATAAAAAGATGGCTGATCCGCGTCTGTATTAACGAATGCAACAGTATGTTTTCCGGGTTCTGGAGGAAAAAAGTGAAGATGTTTTCTGAGATGGCTTCCTGGGAAGAGGATGCGCAATACGAACCGGGACAATCGATGACAGGCAGAGAATCCGTGCTGGAGGATCCGGTGTTTGCACAACAGAAAAAGAGAGAGCTGTTAGAGGCACTGGGAAATCTTCCGCAGGTTTGTAGAAGCGTACTTTATCTGTTTTATTATGAAGGATACAAAACACGCGAGATTGCACAGATTTTAAATGTGCGCGAGGCTACGGTCCGAACCAGGCTGGTCCGCGGACGAAAATTGTTAAAAGAAGAGCTGAAGGAGGCATGAGAGTATGAAAATGCAGGAAAAGTTCAAACAGACATTTGATGAGGTGCATGCGCCGGAAGACTTACTTGGAAAGGTGATGGAACTTGATATGAAAAAGAAAGAATTTAAGACAAGAAACATGGTGAAGGCAGCAGTATGTGCACTTGCGGTAGCAACGGGAGTGTTTGCCGCGGGAAACGGAATCTGCTATGCGGCGACCGGAGAGTCGCTTATGACAAATGTAAAGATTATCATCAACGGAGAAGAACTGGACGCGGCAGATATGCAATGGCAGAAACACGGAGAGGAATGGCATGGAAGTACTGAACTCACTGGTAAGGATGGCATATCGAGAGGTGTAGATTTTACCACTGTCGAGAATCCGGAAGATATAGTGATTGATATTGTCACAGAAGAGGAGACCGGGGAAGACGGTAAGGTAGAAGAAACTGTGAGAATGGAAGTTGACGAAGAAGATGTAGATTCTGTAATGTATGAGGAGGAAGAGAAGGTAAATTCTTCCGAGGATATGGACGAGACCGAATAATTCGGATATAATTGTTCCAGATTTGTTTTCGGAGGCTCCGGAAAGCGGAGCACTCCGGACAGAAACGGAGCAGAGATATGAAAATTATTCTGGAACAGGCAGAAGGTGAAATTATAGAAAAAAAATCCCGGTTTATTGCAACAATGCGACCGGTTCAGTCACAGGAAGAAGCTGAGTTGTTTATTTCCCAGTGTAAGAAAAAGTATTGGGATGCAAAGCATAATTGCAGCGCTTATGTGATTGGAGAAAAGAATGAAGTCATGCATTCCTCAGATGACGGAGAACCGAGCGGAACGGCGGGAAGGCCGATGCTGGCGGTTTTGACCGGGCAGGAGATTCATAATGTAGCAGTGGTGGTGACGAGGTACTTCGGAGGAGTATTGCTCGGAACAGGAGGACTGGTACGTGCATATCAAGGTGCGGTAAATGCGGCGATTGCAAACTGCCGGGTAGAAGAACAGATTGATCTTCAGCTTTTGACGGTTACCGTAGAATACGGTGAAATAGGGAAAATCCAGTATTTTATGGAGCAAAAGCAGGAGTATCGATTGGAAGAGGTACAGTATGGTGCAAGTGTAGATTTTCACATAGCTGTCCCTGTGGAGATGACAGAGCAGGTGAAAAAAGAGCTGGTACAGCTTACCAGCGGGAAGGCGGTCATTGAGCAAGGTGAAATTGTGCCATCGGTGTAACTTGATGAGAAGAATGAGGTAGGTATGAAACTGAGTATGAAACATGGTTGGAAAAAGAGAATAGTGCTTCTGGTGCTGGTGCTCGTTGTATGCATGATAACAGCCTGTGTGCGGGAAGAGGAGAATACAACGCAAAAGGACGGTACCGATTTATTGGGCGAGGAGAATCTTGGCTTGATTCATGAAAAAACGGATGAGTTGCTCAGGGATACGGCGACAGCAGGCGGAGTGTGGGCAGAGCTGACAGATCTGCAGCCTTTTGTTCTGTATATATCCACAGAGAATGGAGAGGTGACGCAGTTATATGATGTGTATCGAGCCACCTATACATCCAGAACGGATGTACACACGGAGCGATATCTGGTGGCGTATTACAGAGATATTGAACTGCAGGAGCAGGGGGGAGAGAAAATCATGAAGTTGGGAGAACCGATTCCAATTGGTCAGATTGTGGAAGTATCGATGACAGCAGAGGATGGCGGACATGTCATAGGATACAAATCGCAGCCGGAAATGGAAAAAGATGTACTGGAGTCACAGGAGACCAATATTACACATCAAATACAATTCTAACAAGAATAATTTAACGTCGTTCGACAAACATTCCTTTTAATATTTTTTGAATGAATCGCAAAAAAAGTGGCCCATGGCGGCCACCTTTTTGGATACATATTTTATGAAGATGAATATTTGCAAAACAGTTATGCCTTTTTAAATCCGGCTCTTTTTCGCATGGTCGGATCGAGAATCTTTTTACGGATGCGCAGACTCTCAGGAGTCACTTCCAGGAGTTCGTCCGTGTCGATAAAATCAAGTGCCTGTTCCAGGGAAAGAATTCGCGGTGGTGAAAGTCGAAGCGCCTCGTCCGCACCGGAGGAACGAGTGTTGGTAAGCTGTTTTTTCTTGCAGACATTAATTTCCACATCTTCCGCTTTTCCGGTTTCACCGATTACCATACCGGCGTATACTTTGGTTCCGGCACCAATAAAAAGGGTACCGCGCTCCTGGGCATTATATAAACCATAGGTGATGGCTTCTCCGGTTTCAAAGGCAATGAGAGACCCTTGACTGCGGTACATCATATCTCCCTTGTACGGACCATATCCTTGGAAGGAAGTATTGAGAATACCATTTCCCTTTGTGTCTGTCATAAATTCTCCACGGTAACCGATAAGTCCGCGAGATGGAATAGAGAACTCAAGACGGGTATATCCGCCGCTGGTTTGTCCCATACTCAGCAATTCCCCTTTTCGCGTGGAAAGTTTTTGAATAACAGAACCGGAAAATTCTTCCGGCACATCGACGTAAGCTGTTTCAATCGGCTCCAATTTTTTTCCGCTTTCGTCCGTTTTATATAGAACTTCTGCTTTTGAAACGGCAAACTCATATCCTTCACGTCGCATATTTTCAATCAGTACGGATAAATGAAGTTCACCGCGACCGGAAACTTTGAACACCTCTGTTGTGTCTGTTTCTTCTACGCGCAAAGAGACGTCTGTGTTGAGCTCACGAAACAGACGGTCGCGTAAATGACGGCTTGTGACATATTTGCCCTCTTGTCCTGCAAGCGGAGAATCATTGACCATAAAGTGCATGGCAATGGTCGGCTCGGAAATCTTTTGGAATGGAATCGGATTTGGAGCAAGCAAAGAACAGAGCGTATCACCGATATGAATGTCTGCAATTCCGGAGATTGCTACAATGGATCCGATGCCGGCTTCCTTTACTTCTACCTTTTTCAATCCGTCAAATTCATACAGCTTAGATACTTTCACTTTCTTCATTTTGTCCGGTTCATGATGGTTAACAATTACAACCTCCTGATTCACACAGAGAGTACCATTGTCGACCTTTCCGACACCGATACGTCCCACATACTCATTGTAGTCGATGGTGCTGATCAGAAGCTGGGTACCTTCCTCTGGATCGCCTTCCGGTGCTGGAATATAATCTAAAATCGTTTCAAACAAAGGTATCATGTCTTTTCCAGGTGTATTGATATCCAGCGAGGCAGTTCCGGCTTTTGCGGATGCAAATACAAACGGACAATCGAGTTGCCATTCATCGGCTTCTAAATCAATAAAAAGCTCAAGTACTTCATCAATAACTTCGGCTGGACGAGCTTCCGGGCGATCAATTTTGTTGACACATACAATAACCGGAAGTTTCAGTTCCAGTGCCTTTCGAAGCACGAATTTGGTCTGAGGCATGGCGCCTTCAAATGCATCGACGACAAGGATGACACCGTTTACCATTTTCAGTACACGTTCTACTTCGCCACCAAAGTCAGCATGTCCCGGAGTGTCGATGATGTTGATTTTGGTATCTTTATATGTGACTGCGGTATTTTTAGAAAGAATCGTAATTCCACGTTCTCTTTCGATATCGTTAGAGTCCATGACGCGTTCTGCTACTTCAGCGCCGGCGCGGAACACACCGCTTTGTTTTAATAATTCATCGACCAGAGTTGTTTTTCCATGGTCAACATGGGCAATAATAGCAACATTTCGGATGTCATTTCTTGTTGTTTTCATGATATTTCCTCTTTTTCTTTTATTCTCAAACGACATTAGTCTACCACAAATGTCGTAAAAAGCAACTATGTGTCGATGAAACAATGTCATAAAAATGGAATACACACATAAATTTATATAGCATGACAGGAAAAAATTCTTGATCAAAGAAGGGAGAACAAAAAATGACAGATAAGGTAATTGAAAACAATCAGGTAGTAGTAATCGGAGAAATCGTGGGGGATTTTGTGTATAGCCACGAGATATTCGGAGAAGGATTTTATATGGTAGATTTACTCGTTCCCAGATTAAGTGATTCTGCTGATCTGATTCCGCTTATGGTATCCGAAAGACTGATGGATGTGGAAAAGGATTATCGGGGAACAACGATTATGGTAAGCGGACAATTTCGTTCGTATAATCGCCATGAAGAACATAAAAACAGATTGATTCTTTCTGTTTTTGTAAGAGAAGTAGAGTTTTTAGAAGATGTGCCGGAAAATGAAAAAACAAATTATATCTTTCTGGACGGGTATATATGTAAAGAACCGGTATATCGGAAAACACCGCTTGGAAGAGAGATTGCAGACATATTGCTGGCGGTTAATCGTCCGTATGGGAAAAGTGATTATATCCCTTGTATCAGTTGGGGAAGAAATGCGCGCTATTCCAGTAATTTTCAGGTGGGAGAAAGATGCAGAATCTGGGGAAGAATCCAAAGCAGAGAATATATGAAAAAGATCTCGGATGAAGAAGCGGAGAAACGAATTGCATATGAGGTAAGTGTCAGCAAGCTGGAACTTGCACAAGACGAAGAGGGGCTTGAAACAGAAACGCAGGAAGCGGTATTGCAGGAAGTGTAAAAAAGTAAAATAGAAATCAGCAATTGAAATTGAAAGAGGGAGTGTCATGAAACAGAAAAAGCATTCAATGCCAAATCATGATACTCTTTTTTCATTTTATATACATATATAGTAAAATTTTGAAAAGTCCGAAAAGGATTGACAAGAACAGGGGAAGAATGCTATGCTTGCTTTAAGGTTCTGATTCGAAGATGCAGAACTGACATAGGATAATAGATAGAGGTCGCGTTTTTCAAGAGTATATGCCGTGATGCAGCAGGTGCAGGTGAGCGGTATAAAAAGGGGAAAATGCCGAAAGGAAATCGGGTCTGTACCTTTTTCCTTGGGCATACAGTTAAGAGCTGTATGACTGTCATCAGTAATTGATGGGGAGCTATCGGAACAGGTTTTTGAAGTCGGCTCTTTTCATGTCGGCTTTTTTATTTATCAAAGCCACATAAAATGAATGGCAGAGATAAACGTTAATCGAAGCGATTCCCACAGAAATGAAGGAGGAAGAAGAATATGTCAATTTTTACAGGAGCAGGTGTAGCGATTGTCACACCATTTCACGCAGATGGAAGTGTAAACTATGAGGCGTTTGCAAAGCAGATTGAACTTCAGATTGCAGGAGGATCCGATGCAATTATTGTATGTGGGACAACAGGAGAGGCGTCCACATTGTCACATGAGGAGCATTTAGAAGTAATCCGGTACTGTGTTGAGGTGGTAAACAAGAGAATACCGGTGATAGCAGGAACAGGGTCAAATTGTACAGAGACTGCAATATATTTGTCACAGGAAGCTGAAAAAGCAGGAGCAGACGGACTGTTGGTTGTGACACCATATTATAACAAATGTACTCAAAAAGGTTTGGCAGAGCATTTTACAATGGTAGCCAACGCGGTTAAAATCCCAATCATTCTTTACAATATTCCTGGTAGAACAGGTGGTGTATTTATTGAGCCTGAGACGGTGGTTCAATTGTGCAAAGAAGTTCCGAACATCGTAGGTGTAAAGGATGCAACAGGAAATATTTCAAAAGTGGCAAAATTAATGTCTATCGCAGATGGTTGCGTAGATGTGTACAGCGGAAATGATGAACAGATTGTTCCGATTCTTTCCCTCGGTGGTAAAGGCGTTATTTCAGTATTATCGAATGTGGCACCACAGCAGACACATGATATCTGTGCGAAATATTTTGAGGGAGATGTTGAAGGAAGCCGTAAGATTCAGTTAGAGGCGATTGAACTGATTGATGCTCTCTTCTGCGAGGTGAATCCGATTCCTGTGAAAGCGGGATTGAATCTTATGGGATTGGAAGCAGGACCAATGCGTAGACCATTGACGGATATGGAACCACAGAATGTAGCAAAACTGGAAGCAGCTATGAAAGGTTTCGGTATTTTATAATAGTGAAAAATATGTGGCAGGCAGAGGCAGGAACCATCTGCCTGTCATTTTATCAGAAGAAAGTAAAACGAAGAGAATATAAAAAGAAAAGAGGAAAATAAGATGACAAGAGTGATTATGCATGGCTGTAACGGAAGAATGGGTCAGAATATTACAAGAATCGTAGAAACGGAGGAAAATATTGAAATAGTAGCAGGAGTGGATGTATCAGATCATGTGCAAAATACATATCCGGTGTTTGATGAGATTGCAAAATGTGATGTCGAGGCGGATGTGGTGATTGATTTTTCATCACCGATGTGTATGGATGGTTTGTTAGAGTATTGTGTTTCCAAACAGGTACCGGTTGTTTTGTGTACGACAGGTCTTTCTGCAGAGCAGCTTGAAAAGGTGCAGGAAGCATCTGCGAAGGTAGCGATACTTAAATCTGCAAATATGTCAATGGGTATTAATCTGTTGCAGAAATTGTTAAAAGATGCTGCCCCTATTTTGGCAGATGCCGGTTTTGATATTGAGATTGTGGAAAAGCATCATAATCAGAAAAAGGATGCACCGAGCGGAACCGCACTGGCACTGGGAGATTCGATCAATGAAGCGTTGACAGAAGCTTATGAGTATGTATATGACAGAAGTGACAGAACGACGGTAAGACCGAAAAAGGAAATCGGTTTCTCAGCGGTTAGAGGCGGAACTATTGTAGGTGACCACGATGTCATTTTCGCGGGAGAAGACGAAGTGATTACCTTATCACATAGAGCATATTCCAGAGCCGTATTTGGAAAGGGTGCCGTTCAGGCAGCAAAATTCCTGAGCAAGAAAGGACCTGGAATGTATGATATGGGAGATGTGATTAACGCATAGCAAGTGGATAAAAGGTATTAGTAAAGCGATAGGGGGAGTAAAATGGACGAACTGGAATTAAGATTTCTTCGCTCACTTTCCAAGCAGTATCCAAATATTGCAGCAGCAGGCACAGAAATTATTAACCTGCAGGCGATATTGAATCTGCCAAAGGGAACCGAGCATTTTATGACGGATATTCACGGAGAGTATGAACAATTTAATCATATTCTAAAGAATGGTTCGGGATCAGTGCGCAGAAAAATTGACGAAGAATTCGGAAATACACTGAGTAACAAGGACAAGAAAAGTCTTGCAACACTGATATATTATCCAAAGGAAAAATTGGAGATTGTGATGCAAGAGGAAGAGAATATAGAGGATTGGTATAAGATTACATTATATCGTCTGGTGCAGATTACCAAACATGTTTCTTCCAAGTATACAAGATCAAAAGTTAGAAAAGCATTACCGAAAGATTTTGCTTATATTATTGAAGAACTGATTACAGAAAAAGCGGAAGTACAGGATAAGGAAGGTTACTATAATGAAATCGTGCATACGATTATAAGAATTGGACGAGCACCGGAATTTATTGTAGCTTTGAGCTATTTGATTCAGCGTTTGGTTGTAGATCAGCTACATATTGTAGGTGATATTTATGATAGAGGACCGGGGCCGCATATTATTCTGGATACACTCAGGCACTATCATAATGTGGATGTGCAGTGGGGAAATCATGACATTGTCTGGATGGGAGCCGCAGCAGGATCTCTTGCATGTATTGCCAATGTCATTCGTATGTCAGCGCGGTACGGTAATTTGGATACGTTGGAAGAGGGATATGGAATTAACCTGATTCCATTGGCAACGTTTGCAATGGAGCAATATGCAAATGTGAATTGTGATGTGTTTTCCATCAAATTTAACACGGACTATAATACAAAAGATTTAAGTATGGACATGAAAATGCATAAGGCGATAGCAGTTATCCAGTTTAAATTGGAGGGACAGCTGATTCAGCGTCGTCCGGAGTTTATGATGGAGAATCGACTTCTTCTTGACAAAATTGATTTTGAAAAGAAAGAAATTTTGATAGACGGAAAACGCTATCCAATGAGAGATGTAGAATTTCCGACGGTTGATCCGAACAATCCATACGCGCTTACACAGGAGGAAGCAGAGCTTATGGAGCGTCTTAGACAGGCGTTTGCGCGATGTGATAAGCTGCAGAAGGATGTCCGATTTTTGTTTTCCAAAGGTGGACTTTATAAAGTACACAATTCCAATCTCCTCTATCATGGTTGTGTTCCGATGGACGATGAAGGGAATTTCCTAAAGGTAAATATCTATGGAAAAGAATACAGTGGAAAAGCACTGTATGATGCACTGGACAATTATGCGAGAAAAGGATACTACGCGACACGTGATTCCGGTGAAAAGGCGAAGGGTGAGGACATTCTTTGGTATATTTGGAGTGGTCCGAATTCTCCGGTATTTGGAAAAGATAAGATGACGACATTTGAGCGATATTTTATCGAAGACAAAGAAACGCATGTCGAGAAAAAGAACGCCTACTATCGTCTATATGATCAAGAAGGAATAATTGACAAAATTTTACAAGAATTTGGGCTGGATACGGAAAAATCGCACATTGTGAACGGTCATGTTCCGGTAGAGCGAAAGAAAGGAGAGTCACCGATTAAGTGTGGCGGTAAGCTTCTGATTATCGATGGTGGTTTTTCGAAGGCGTACCAGCATAAAACAGGTATTGCAGGGTATACGCTGGTTGCAAATTCTCACGGAATGCGTCTGGTTTCCCATGAGCCGTTTGAATCAACAGAAGCGGCGATTCGTAAAGAGTCGGATATTTTTTCGGATTCAATTGTGGTGGAAACAGCATTGCAGCGACTGTGCGTAGCAGATACGGATATCGGTGTAGAGCTTAGAGAAAGTATCCATCAGCTTGAGAAACTTCTGGAAGCATATCGGGAAGGTATCTTGGTTGAAAAGAGTGTGTACGAATAAATATAACAATGAATAAAGGAAAACCCTTCAGAATTCGTCGTGAAGATCTGAAGGGTTTTTTATTGGTTTAGCCGAGGATATAAGTTAAGGATTTACATTCGTTTCGGCAGTATTTTTGTCGTCAGTTACTGCACTGTCTACACCATCAGTGACATCTTTAACGACATCACCAGCGCCATCTGCAATATCATCAACTACGTTACCGGCATCGTCAATTGCATCACCTACTGCATTACCTGCGTCTTCCATGGCATCGCCTGCATCGTTTGTGGTATTGTTTGCAGCATTGTCTCCACTACCACCGGCTGTATTTCCGTTGTCTGTTGCAGAATCAGTGCCGGAAGCAGTTCCGCTATTGGAAGTATCAGTAGAAGAGTTATTCCCCAAATCAGATTCGTTAGCAGATCCATTCATGGATTCATCAAAGCCGCCGGTGGTGGAATCATTTCCTGTCATACTACCGTCAGAGGTATTGCTGTTTTCTGTTCCGGCCATTTCGTCAGAATTTGTAGTCGTTCCCGGAGTCTCATCCGCGTTATTGGATTCGGTTCGACCACAAGCACAGCCGGCCAATGTACTCAGAGAAAGACATAATAACAGAACGTAAAGAATTTTTTTGCTCTTTTTCATAACTTTCACTCCTTTTGTCAATCATAGATTGTGTCAGTTTTTTTGATACTGATATGTAGTAATTTAACCAATTTTTCTGTAATTATACATTGCATATAAAAATGGATATGTGATACGATGTAGAACAAAAGGACGGAAAGGAAAATTGGTAATTTATGCAATTTCGACCATGTATTGACATTCATAACGGGAAAGTAAAACAGATTGTGGGAAGTAGTCTGTTAGATGAGGGAAATCAGGCCAAAGAAAATTTTGTGGCAGAGCAGGATGCATCTTTTTTTGCAAATTTATATCAGCAGCGGAATATTTGCGGTGGGCATGTGATTTTATTAAACAAAGAAGGTAGTGAATATTTTAATCAGACACGTGCTCAGGCGATTAAGGCGCTAAATGCATATCCGGGTGGACTCCAGATCGGTGGAGGTATTACGGCAGAAAATGCAGGTGCATATATAAAAGAAGGAGCATCCCATGTGGTTGTGACCTCTTATGTGTTTTCTAACGGAGAAATAGATTATGTAAACCTTAAGAAGTTGGTAAATGAAGTCGGACCAGAGCATATTGTGCTGGATTTGAGTTGTAAAAAATTTGAAGATGGATATTATGTCATGACGGATCGCTGGCAGAAGAAAACAGATACAAAGCTCACCATAGAGACCATGGATGAATTGTCGCAATATTGTGATGAGTTTTTAATTCATGCAGTAGATGTAGAAGGAAAATCACAGGGAATAGAAGAGGAACTGGTGAAAATGCTTGGCGAGTTTGAAAAGAGACCGGTGACATATGCAGGAGGAGTGCATGATTTTGAGGATTTGGACAAGCTCAAGGTGCTTGGACAAGATCGAGTCAATGTTACCATCGGAAGTGCACTTGATTTGTTTGGAGGCAATATGAAATTTGAGCAGGTGCTACAAAAAATCAAGGCGTAGAGTTGTGTGATATGTAATAAATGATATGTAATAAAAAAGAACCGGCAAAACCGGTTCTTTTTTTTAATCCGTTAAAACAATTGTCAATTCAAAACA
Source organism: Lachnospiraceae bacterium (assembly GCA_045588655.1). Lineage (GTDB taxonomy): Bacteria > Bacillota > Clostridia > Lachnospirales > Lachnospiraceae > SVFI01. The sequence continues at coordinate 128,432 of JAZNEP010000022.1, forward strand.
AAATCATAAAATTTGTATTTCAAAAAGGCACATCGAAAAACTGATTAATACGTAAGAGTTTGGTCTCTTATAATTTGGTTACATTAACTGCCTGAGGGCCTTTTTCGCCGTTGATTACTTCATACTCAACTGCAGCACCTTCATCTAAAGACTTGAAGCCTTCCATGTTAAGTCCTGAGTAATGTACGAAAACGTCGTTTCCTGCTTCATCAGAGATGAAACCATACCCTTTCTGATTGTTGAACCATTTTACTGTACCTTTGTTCATTCTGGTTACCTCCAAATTAATATGTGCGTTGTTTTACAACAACGTAAGAATAGCATAATGGGCATAAAATGTAAAGAATAAGTTGTGTATTTTGAGTAAAAATTTTGAGTAAAAAAAGAGAATGCTATAGCAAAAAGGATACTTGCATATTGAATAGAATTGTGTTAGCGTACTCTTTGGTTTAATACTTACAAAATAGTGAATGTAGACGGAAAGGGAGTAAGAAGAATGAGTACGGATGATGTGATACTACAGATTGAGAATACAAAAGTAAGCACTGCAATTCTGCGCCAGATAAAAGAGCAAAAAAAAGGATGGAGTCGAATATGTACGCGTAAAATTACAGAAGCTGATGCGTTGCATATGACGAGTCTTAGTTTTGAAAATATGGAGATCGAAGATCTCGACTTTTTAGTTTATTTTCCTAATTTGGATATGCTGACATTAAAAAATGTAAGTGGATTACAAAATATAGAAGGAATCAGAAGCTGCAAAAAATTGGAATCGTTATTCCTATATGATACGTATATCAAGAGTCTTCTACCGATTGCCGATTGTGTTCATCTGGAAGTACTTGATTATGCGTTCACCACAGAGAAACGCAAGATGTGGGACAGCAGTGAATTGACTGTGTTAGCGCAATTGCCAAAGCTTACGGATTTAGTTCTGGTAGGAACCGGATTGACCGATGTGTCCGTTTTTACAAAATTCAGGGCCTTGACTGCGCTGGATTTATCGGACAATCCACTTGTGACGATTGCGCCGCTGAAGGAGATCGTGCAATTAAAAAGTTTGGTGGTAGAGGATTGCGGATTGACAGAGCTTGAGGATATCGAAGATTTTCCTGCACTTGACAGTTTGATTGCCCAAGGAAATAAGTTTCCGCAGGAGCTGAAAGAGAAATATCAAACGATGTTTAAAGATATACATGAATTCGGAATATAATAAAGAAAATAAAAAAATATGGCGGAGCCCGGAAGGGTTCCGCTTTTTTTGAAAACAGGTTGACAGTTACAAAATAAAGTGTTATAACTGTATCAACTCGAGTGGTACAGTTATAAAGGAGGCGTGTTATGATTACGATTGATTTAAAAAGTAACAAACCCATCTATGAACAGATCGTGGAACAGGTAAAATATCACGTGCTGAGAGGTCATTTAAAACCGGGAGACGCAATTCCGTCCGTCCGTAAGCTTGCACTGGATATTTCCATTACACCGGGAACGGTGGCTAAGGCTTATCAGGAACTGGAACGTCAGAACATTATAGAGACGATTCGTGGGAAGGGGACTTTTATTGCATCGAATATGGAAGCGAAACCGGATGAGAGCAGGTTGGAGGAATGTAGCAAGATGCTGCGATCGGTCCTTTTGGAACTGAGGGTAATGGGACTGACAGAAGATAAAGTGATTGCCATGATTAGGGAATTGTATAAGGAGATGAGTGTATGTTAGAGGTAATAGAAATCTGTAAAAGTTATAATAAATCGCAAGTTCTGCATGGGATTTCTCTTAAATTGAATCCGGGAGAAATCCATGGATTAATCGGTGAGAACAGTGCGGGAAAAACGACATTAATCAAATGTATCACGGGAATATATAAACCGGATGATGGAAGTGTTCTCGTAGACGGGGCACAGATTTATGATAATCCGGCGGCTAAAAGTGTGGTTGGATATGTGGCAGATTATAATGAGTATTTGCACAACTACAGTGGACGGAATATGGTCAAGACGTTTCAGACATTCTACCCGGAGTTTGATACGGAGAAATTTAATCACTTAAATGATATGTTTGACATTCCACTGGAAAAAGCAATTCGTACGCTTTCAAAGGGACAAAAGATGCGTTTGGCGATTATGCTGGAGATTTCCCGTAAGCCGAAGTACCTCATTATGGATGAGCCATCTTCCGGGCTTGATCCGATGGCAAAGGATGCGCTGTACAAATTGCTCATTCAAGAGGCAGAGGAAAATGGAGTGGGGATTTTAATTAGTTCGCATAATTTGATGGGGCTCGAAAAGCTTTGTGATTCTGTTACAATGATTCATAAGGGGAAAGTGGAACAGCAGCTCTCCCTGGAAGAGATGAAGGATGTGCTGACCAAGGTGAATGTCGTGTTTGAAGAAGGCGCAAATCCGGCACTCTATCATCAGAAAAACATTTTACATATGAGTAATATCGGAAGTATTTATACGTTGATTGTCAAGGATTACAACGAAGAAACCAAGTCGATGCTTAAGGAATGCGGTGCATCGTTTGTGGAACAGGTAAATCTGAGTCTGGAAGAAGTGTTTGTGGCACTGGAAAAAAGCAGAGAGAAATAGGAGGCGCTTATGAGAGATATGTTTTTATTATTCAGATGGCGCAAGAATTATTATGTGGCTATGCTGTGCCTTTTGGGAATAATCGCCATACAGGGGACGTTATTTAACATAAAAGTGGAATCGCCGGTAGAAGTGGTTTACATGACGGTATCTCTTACAATGTTGCTCTTTTTTTGTATTTTCAGCGGTGAGGGGAGCAGAGCTGAGACGAGAGCATTTTTAGAAAGTCTCCCTGTAAAAAAACTAGCACTTGAAATGCACACATACGTAGCAATGTCCGGAGTGTTTGCCATAGAATTACTGGTGGTTCTTGTGACGAATGCACTGTTGAGTGCAAAGCATGGAGTAAGTAATAAAATTGCAGGTCTGGCAGAGGATGAGTTTTGGATGTTGTGTCTGGCCCTGTTTACCACATGGACATTTTTCTATCTTATTTCGCTGTTATATATGCAGATGTCAAATGCCTTAGTGATGGGAAGTTTTTGCTGGATGGCAATCTATGTTCAAATCGGAATGTGGGCAAAAGAGAATCCGAATATAATATCCCCGGAAATGATCGGTATTATATTAACAATTGCAATATTGATTATGATTGCGCTCATGATACTGCATACAAGGAGGCGTGACTTGTCCGGAGGAAAAGAGTGTTTCCTTCCGGTTTTGGATGCAGTATCGATACCGGTATCCGGACTTTTGATTTATCGAATAGTAAGTGCATCTATCAAGATGCCGGTTGCTGTGCTTGTTGCTTTGAGTGTTATGGTATTTCAATATTACAAGCTGTATGGGAATAAGATCGAATGGAAAAAGGTCGAAATACGGACAATTAAAAAGAGAAAAAATCCGTGGTTGGCTTATGAAATGCGAGGTTATCTGACGGCAACAATTATAACAACTTTGTTTGTTTTAGCAAATAGGGTGGTCTACTGGAGAGAGAGTTCCGCAGATGTGAAAAGTTGGATTGATCTTAGAGAATTAGTTAGTGAGAAAGAGTTTTTCAATCAAATTATACAGTATAATTTTGCATGGAAGCCGGAGCTCTTTGCTATCAGTTTGGCGGCAATCAGTATGTTCGCCTGCATGAAATATATGGGGGATGCAAGGAGAGGAAGCAGAGAGTTTCTTGAGTCATTACCAGTAAGCCGAAAAAAAAGATATTTAACAAAGATTGGTATGGATGTCGGATTTATTCTGATTCCTCCTTTGGTGTATGCGTTGGTAAATATAGGATATACCTTATCTTATATTCGGATACCGGAACCATTTTTTACGGAGATGCTGAGAGCGTACGCCGGCTATATATGGAGTGTGGCATCCTGTGCAATCTTTGCATTAGGTATTGTGCGATTGGTTGATGCTGTGGTGGTAGGCGGATTTAAAGTGTTCAATTTCTATTTGACCGTGCAGGGAATATGTATTGTATGGATGTTTTTAGAAGCAATGTATGAGAACTTCTTTAAGATGGAAGTAATCTGGAGCATGATAGCTATGGTTGGCGGAATATTACTTTTGAATTTGGCGGGATATCTGTATGTAAACAGAAAGAGTGAAAAGGAATATTTCTATTACAAATATGCCAAGCATGTGTTTGCGGTTTTATGTAGTTTTATGTTCGCTTTTTTTGTCTTTGTGGGAGACTGGCAGACAAAAAGTCAGGTGATTCCATATCTGATTGCTGCGCTAGGAGCGATAGTAGTCTATATCATGTACATCCGTTACTGCTCAAAACAACAGAGATAAAATGCAGAAGGAAAAAATTAAAAATGGAGCTGTCAAATGACAGCTCCTTCTTTTATTCATTGTTTTTCATTCGTTCAAATACAAGATCATACCCGTCGTTTCCATAGGTGAGAGAACGGTTAACACGACTGATGGTAGCCGTAGAAGCTCCGGTTTTCTCTGCGATTTCTAAATAGGTTTTTTTCTCGCGAAGCATTGAGGCTACCTCGAATCTCTGAGATAAGGAAAGTAGCTCATTGACGGTACACAAATCCTCAAAAAAGGAGTAGCATTCTTCGCGGGATTTAAGTGTCAGTATTGCATCAAACAATTGATCTACCGGTTCGGATTTTATTTTTTTTAGCATTTATAAACCTCCAGTGCACTTTAATACTGTAAAATTTTAAAGCTTTATACTGCCATAATCATACCATAGGAATTCGTCCGCGTCAATGACTCTATTTAAGAGGGCAGAAAGTTTAAATGCGTTTACAAATAGTTTTAAATACTATATAATGTGATAAGTACATGTAATACATGATGTGAGAGATATTCTAAGAAAAATGGTGATGGTATGAGGATGAATACAGAAGAGTTGTTAAACAGTATAATGGCAAGCTTTGACCGCATAGATTATATCAAATCGGAGGATGTTCCGAACATTGATCTTTATATGGATCAGGTGACGACATTTATGGATAAAAAAATGCGCAGCAGAACGCGCAATCCACAGGAAGATAAGATTCTTACAAAGACCATGATAAATAATTATGCTAAAAATGATCTGTTACCGCCACCGGTCAAAAAGAAATATTCAAAGGAACATATGCTTGTTCTGATTTTTATCTACTATTTTAAAAATATTCTTTCTATCGGAGACATAGAGAGCGTATTGCATCCGTTGACGGAGCGTTTCTTTGGCAAGGGAGAGGAGTTTGATCTCACAAGAATATATGATGAGGTATTCCGCTGGGAAGAGGAACAGGTAAAAGCATTAAAGAAGGATGTCGCAGAATGCTATCGCAAGTCAAAGGATTCATTTGGAGATGCGCCGGAAGACGCAAAGGAGTTTTTGCAATATTTTTCAGTGATTTGTCTGCTTAGTTTTGATGTCTATGTCAAGAAACAGTTGATTGAAAAGATGATTGATCAGATCTCACTTAAAACGGAAGAAAGCAGCGCAGCAGCCAAGAGGGAAAAAAAGGCAAAAGAAAAGACAAAGGAGTAGTTAACATAATATAGTTGATAGGAGACAGTATGCCGGGGAATAATAGTTTAGTGATTGTCCTTGATCCGGGACATGGTGGATCAAATGAGGGGCTTAAGCACAAGGGCCTGATAGAAAAGGATATGAACCTTATCACAGCGAATGCCATGCGTGATGAGTTATTACAATATGATAATGTTGAAGTTTACATAACCAACCCAGAAAAGGGAGATATGTCACTGAAACAGCGCGCACAATACGCAGAAAGTGTGGGGGCAGATATTTTAATCAGCCTCCATTTTAATATGTCTGAAAATCATGAAATGTATGGATCGGAAGTCTGGATACCAAGCAAGGGACTGGGATACTCAAAGATGCATTCGCTGGGGGATGTGTTCATGGAGCAGTTTGATGAACTTGGGTTTACCCTGCGCGGAGTCAAGACAAGATTGAATGATGAAGGTCTGGATTATTATGGAATCCTTCGAGAATCCCAAGCGCTTGGAATTCAAAGCATTCTGGTTGAACATGGTTATGCAGACCATGCGATGGATTATGAGAAGTTAAATGATGAAGCAGATTGGCAAACGCTCGGAAGGTCGGATGCGACGGCGGTGGCGAAGTATTTTGGCTTAAAAAGTAGTTCGCTGGGGAAAGATTATTCGTCCTATGTAGCAAATGGGTACTTTGCACCGGAAGAGGCAATCGGGAGTGACAAGACAGAGCCTCAAGGCGCTGTGCTTGTTTTTTTGCAATCCACGGATGAGGGAGAGTTATATCATATTTCAGCCTATGATGAGCAAAGTGAGATTGTGTACTATGAGTATAGCGTGGATGGCGGAGAGACATGGTCTGAGCTTTTTGCGTTTGAAAACGGAAAGAATTCCGCAGAGGTATATGTGCAAGGAATTCAGCCGGGGAGTGATGTTTGTGCAAGAGTGTATAATGGTCATTTTCTGCATACGCAGACCAATCATGTAAAATATAAAGATGCAGAAGTCACGAGTCTTGTACAGACAGAAGAGGAAACAACAAAAAGCAAAGAGTCTTCCGTTGTGGAGGGGGATGTGGAAACGGCAATGGCCATGACGGTGGAGAGCGCTTTGATGCCACAGGAGACATCACAGACCGGAGTCTATTTTAGCTTGTTGGGAATTGTACTTTCGCTCCTTATGATTGTGACGGCTTTTGTAACTTACAAGGAGCGAATGAGGCGAAAATCACGCGGAAGAGAAGAACGAAGAGTTGGTTTGATTTCCATTCGCAGAATGAGGCAGATTGAAAACATATGTCTGCTCGTTGGAATCTGCGTTTTACTAATCAGTGTGACGGTGTTTGGTGTCAGCTTTGCAAAAAGAAATGGCGTGCAACAGGAGCAGACACTGGCACAGGCAGGCAGTGAGTCTGCCGCGCAGGAGAAACCTATAGATGATGGCGAACAGGTTAAGGAGCAACCGATTCTTTTAGAAATAGATGTTGAGCATTCCGATGGATATCTTGCAGGAGAAAATCAAACGATACGTGCAGGGGAGGAACTGCTGGCACAGATGAATGAAAATCTCGAAGCAGAAAAAGAGAAGGAGACGGTGGTAGTTTATGATATAGCAGAAGGATATCTGCGAGTACCGCTTGTGAAGGGAATTGTTAGAAATCCATATGATTTAAATGCATTTTCGGGAACGGATTTACAGAAAAACTATACCGCCAAAGATGGTGTAAAGGTGCAGAAGGGAATTGATGTGTCAAAATTCCAGGGAAGTATCGATTGGCAGCAGGTAAAAGAGGCCGGGGTTCAGTTTGTGATATTACGTCTTGGAATTCGTGGATATGGTACAGGCGAGATGAAACTGGATGAACGCTTTTATGAGAATTACAATGGAGCAATCGAAGCAGGATTGAAAGTCGGTGTTTATTTCTTTTCTGCAGCAATCAACGAGGAGGAAGCGATTGAGGAAGCAGACTATGTTCTGAATGTGCTCAAGGACTGTGTGATAGAAATGCCGGTTGTATTTGACACAGAGCCTATTTTATATGATGTAGCAAGAACGGACCATCTGACACCGGATCAGTTGACCGCAATCACAAGAGCATTTTGTGAAAGAATAAAAGGGAGCGGATATCACCCGATGATATACGCCAATTCAAAGAGATTTACCACAGTACTTCATCTTGAAGAGTTGGAAGAATATGATAAGTGGCTTGCGGACTACCGGGAGACACCGGATTATCCATATGATTTTAAGATGTGGCAGTTTACGGAAAAGGGAACGGTACCGGGAGTGTCCGGTAACGTGGATATTGATCTGTATTTTTATAAAGAGTAAATCGTGTGAAATGGAAATGAGTTGGAATTCAAGGAATGAGGAGAAGGAGCAGAGAAGATGATTTCATTGCTGGCTAAAATTTTTATAAGAGGAAAAGGGAAAGGACCGGAACAGGTTCGCAAAGGTTATGGGACGCTGTGCAGTATTTGGGGGATTTTTCTAAATGTTTGTTTATTCGCGGGAAAATATCTGGCAGGTCTTTGGAGTGGATCTATTGCGATTATGGCCGATGCATTTAATAACCTGTCGGATGCAGGATCTTCTTTCATTACATTAATCGGATTTGTGTTTGCAGGAAAAAAACCGGATTCGGATCATCCGTTTGGTCATGGGAGAATTGAATATCTGTCCGGGCTTGGAGTTTCGTTTCTTATTATGTTTATGGGTATAGAGCTTGGAAGAAGTGCAATCAGAAAGATTATTCATCCGGAAACAGTGGAAATCAGTATGGTATCCATCGGTGTTTTGGTGGTATCTATTTTGGTGAAATTGTATATGGCAAGTTACAACAGATATTTCGGAAGAATCATTAATTCCGGTGCGATGATTGCAACAGCGACAGACAGTTTAAGTGATGCATTGTCGACGACTGTTGTGTTGATTGCCATGTTATTTGTAAATGTGACGCACATTAACATCGATGGTTACTGCGGTGTGCTGGTAGCAATTTTAATTCTGATCGCAGGGGTAAATGCAGCAAGGGATACCGTCAGTCCATTGCTTGGAAAGGCTCCGGAGGCGGAGTTTGTAAATCGCATAGAAACACTTGTTATGGCGCATGAAGAGGTAGTCGGAATTCATGATTTGATTGTGCATGATTATGGGCCGGGCAGAGTGCTTATCTCATTGCATGCGGAGGTTCCGGGAGACGGAGATATCTTTGAACTCCATGATGTGATTGATTTAATAGAGAGAGAGCTTGAACAAGAATTACATTGTGATGCCACGATTCATATGGACCCGATTGATATGAACAATGAAGCAGTGGCGGAGAAAAAAGCAGCAGTCGTAGAAATCGTTGAGGCAATGGAAGAAGGATTGTCCATTCACGATTTCCGCATGGTGATCGGGACGACGCATACCAATCTCATTTTTGATGTGGTGGTACCGGGGGAGTATAAGAAATCTGAGGAGATACTGAAACAGGAAATCGAGCAGAGAGTGCAAAATCGTTGGCCGGAGTGCTTTACCGTAATCAAGGTGGATCGTTCATATATAAAGTAAAAGCAGATGCAAGGTTTACATAAAACAGGAGAATATCATGAGAGATCAATTAACGAAGTCAGATATTAGAAAGATGCAGGAAGAAATTGAATATAGAAAACTAGTGAAACGGCCGGAACTATTGGAATCGGTAAAGGAGACAAGGGCGCATGGAGATTTGAGTGAAAATTTTGAATACCATGCGGCCAAAAGAGAAAAAAATAAAAATGAAAGTCGTATTCGTTATTTGGAACGTATGATAAAAACCGCGGAGATTATTTCAGACGAATCGGGAGAAGATGAAGTGGGAATGAACAATACCGTGACCGTGTATATCGAGGAGGATGAAGAGGAAGAAACCTACCGCATTGTCACAACGGTGCGAAGCAATTCACTGGAAAAAATGATTAGTATTGATTCCCCGATGGGAAAAGCGTTGCTTGGGAAGAAAGAAGGAGATCGCGTGGAAGTGAAGGTGAATGAGAATTATAGCTATTTTGTAGTAATCCGTAAGATTGATAAAACAACGGATGATTCCCAAGACAAGATACGAAGCTATTAACACACGAGAGGTGTGCTGCATATACTAAATAAGAATAAATGGGAATTGATCGGAGTCTTTATGGCGCAATGTCAGATGATTACACATGAGATCGTAGCGGGAGATACATTATACCGGTTAGCACAGAAATACAAAACAACAGTACCGATGATACTGCTTGCGAATCCGGGAGTGAATCCTTACAATCTTCAAGTTGGTACACGATTGAGAATCTGCAAAGGAAATCAATTTGTGGAGAGGCCTTCTATGGATGAGATACAGATGATGGGAGACTTAAAGAAGGTGATACTTCAGTATGTGGGTTGGCTGAAAATGTATCTGGTATCTTTATCTCAGTCAGCAGCAAGGCAGAGAGAAGTAGCGCAAAAGGCAGAGCAGGCAGCAGGAAACATCGTGGATCTTTTTGCATTGTTTTATCCGGATGCAATGATATCCAATTTGCGTCAGATGCTGGCAAGACAATATACACTTGATTTGATGTCGCTGGCAAATGCGGTAAATAATCGAGATACCCTTGCGCAGGAGCAATTTGAAGAACGCGTATCAGAGCATGCAGAGAAAGTGGCGCAGTTATTGTCACAGTACAATCGCAATTTTAGTGAGGAGCGTCTGGAAGATTGGCTTGAGGAATTACCAAAGGTGGTTGAAAGAATCGTGACTGCGACTAAAAATGCGGATGATATGGGTGAATTTAGTGGATTTGACAGTTTGGATGATTGGGCATCAGAACTGGCAGAATATTTGTCAGAAGGATTAAGAAAAGAATTTTACCGAGAAGGATAAAAAGAAAGCGACGGAAAAATACCGTCGCTTTCTTTTTCTAGTATGTAGTTATATTGGATCGATGGAATCGGTCGCATGGTATTTTCGATAGTCACGGGGAGAACAACCACGGAACTGTCGAAACGCTCTATTAAATGAGGAGATACTTTTAAAACCGGATAAAAATGCAATTTCAGTAATGTTGGAATCGGATTCTGCCAAATAAACCTGTGCCCGTTTGACGCGCTGCAAGGTCAGATATTCCGTAAAACTGAAATTCGTAGCGGATTTAAACATACGGGAAAAGTAGTAGGTACTAAAACCGAACTGATTAGCAACATCATCCAAGGAAAGAGGCTGTTGGCAGTTTTCATTAATATAGGTACAGGCCTGATTCATTTTGCTCAGCGTCTGATTGGAATAGGACAGGCCTTTGATGGCATAAGTATCATAGTGCTCCTGTATGTATGTGGAAAAGGTAACAAAAAGCTCAAAAAGACAAATCAATGTTTCGATACCGCAAAATGGCTGATTAGACTGCTTGAGTACAAGCATGTGTTTCATGCTTGAAATTATGTTTTGAGATAATACGCTCTGCGTCTGACCACAAATTTTGTGAATCGTTCGAAACGTGTTGATATAAGGAATAAAATCCTGCTGTTCGCTGATGATATGTCCCGGGAACTGAAGGGCAATCAGTTGGTGATCTAAGTTGTTTCTAATCTCATGGAGTTCTCCCGGCCATGCTAAAATTATGTCTCCGGGATGCAAGGTGTACTCAGTTCGGTCCAATTTGATGATCGGAAGAACCGACAATTTCGCATCATATGGAAGCGCCATGATTTCAATAAACTGATGCCAGTGTAGTGGATAGTCGGTAGGATAGCGCTCCGGAAGAATGAGGTTAATGTTCGAATATAAATGTAAATTCTCATAGTTGTTATTTTTTGTCATATAATTTCCTCTTGTAAATATAGCATCAATCTTAATTTTTTCGCTTGTATATAAATAAAAATACTGTGAAATGGTAAAAGTGTCAACAAAAAAAGACGTAATGAAAAAGCAAATTTAAAACAATGACAAAATATGAGCAAAATTGCGCAATGAATTATGGGTATTTATGACAAAAAATGAATATAATGACTCTGCAAGCATCCGTTTCGCATCTATCCTTAGGAACAAGGATGCGACTTGAACAAGAAAAGAGGGTATGGTAATGGACAAATTCGAAAAACTGACACACAGAAGAGCAAAAAAAACAATTAGGGTTACAGATGAAAGCGGAAATCCGGTTAGCAATGCGAAATTGCAATTTAAACAGAAAAATCATGAATTTCTTTTTGGATGTGGTGCCTTTGATATCAATGAGTACTATATGACAGAAGATCCGGATAAGAAGCAGATGTTAAAAGAAAGAATCGATCTGTGGATGGATTTGTTTAATTACGGAACATTACCATTTTATTGGGGAGAGTACGAGCCGGTGGAAGGGAGTCCGAAATGGGAAAGCAGAATGTCAGCTGCAAAGTTGATGAAAGAAAAGGGTATAGAAGTAAAAGGACATCCCTTATGCTGGCACACAAATTGCGCAAAATGGCTTATGGAATATGACAATGCAACCATTCTGGATAAGCAGTTGCAACGAATTGAAAGAGATGTAACACAGTTTCGTGGTACAATCGACATCTGGGATGTAATCAATGAGGTAGTGATCATGCCTGATTATGATCGCTATGACAATGCGATTACCCGGATATGTCTGGAAAACGGAAGAGTGAATCTAATAAAAAAAGTATTTGAAGAAGCGAAAGCAGCAAACCCGGATTCCACACTTTTATTAAATGATTTCAATACTTCGGTAGCGTATGAGATATTGATTGACGGAGCCTTGCAGGCCGGAGCACCGATTGATGTGATTGGTATTCAGTCGCATCAGCATCAGGGCTATTGGGGAAAAGAAAAATTATATCAGGTACTTGCCAGATATGAGAGATTTAAAAAACCAATTCACTTTACGGAAAATACATTTGTGTCCGGTGACTTATTACCGGCGCACATTGTAGATTTAAATGATTTTCAGCCGGAAGTATGGCCGTCTACACCAGAGGCAGAAGAGAGACAGATGCAGGAGTGGGAAGAAATGTATCGCATTCTGTTTGAGCATCCGTATGTGCAGGCTGTAACAGGCTGGGATTTTGCAGATGGAATGTGGCTGAATGCACCAAGTGGTGTGATCAGAAAAGATAATAGTATAAAACCGGTGTACAAACGCTTGAAAGAAATGTTTAAGCAGGAGTGGTGGACCGAAGAGGAAGTGTGTACGGATGAGAATGGATTCGTACAACTGGAAGGATTCAAGGGTCTCTATACGTTGAAGATGGGTGAGAAAAAAGCAATGCTGGAACTTACTGCATCAGAGGAAGAGACACAAACGATTACATTAGGCTAACAAGAGTAATAAAAGGATGGACAGAGTATGAATCGAAAAAATGTAACTGATATGACGGTGGGAAGCCCATTAAAACATATTCTTCAGTTTACGTTACCATTGTTGTTCGGTAATCTTTTTCAACAACTATATAATATGGTAGATTCTATTGTAGTGGGTAACTATGTGGGAGCAGACGCATTGGCAGCGGTTGGTGCCTGTGGTTCGATCAACTTTTTGTTTTTTTCACTTAGTTCCGGTCTTTCTATTGGTATAGGAATTATTGTGTCTCAGTTTTTTGGAGCCGGAGATGAGAAAAATGTACGTAACACAATTGCAAACTCGATTTATGTTTTGCTCGGAGCAGCAATTATTGTGAGTTTGATTGGAATTATATTTTGTCCGCCTATTTTACGGTTGCTTCAGACACCGGATTCGATTATAGCAGATTCGATTATATATATGAGAACGACATGCGCGGGAATTGTTTTTATTGCAATTTATAACGGTGTGGCATCGCTTCTTCGAGCACTTGGCGATTCAAAAACACCACTTTATTTTTTGATACTCTCCAGTATCATTAATGTCGTGCTGGACCTTTTGTTTGTGCTAAAGTTTAACTGGGGTGTGTTTGGTGTGGCGATTGCTACGATTATAGCACAGGCGGTGTCTGCAATTACATGTATCATATTTGCGTACAATAAAATAGAATATTTCCGACTGACGAAAGAGCAGATGATTCCGAATACAAAAATTATTGCTAATTCATTTAAGCTTGGAGTACCGATTGCATTGCAAAATTCCATGATTGCAGTATCTTGTATGGTATTGCAGGGCGTGGTCAACACGTTTGGTGAAACCATTATGGCCAGTTATACCATCATCGGTCGTATCGAGCAAATCGTACAGCAACCATATATGTCACTTGGCGCTGCCCTAACAACGTTTAGTGGTCAGAATATGGGAGCAGGAAAGATTGACCGGGTGAAAAAAGGATTTGTACAGGGAACACTGATTGTACTCATATTTAGTCTGAGTCTGATTCCGATTGCATACTTGCTTGGAGAGCAGATCATAGATATTTTTGTAAATGATCCGGAGGTAATCAGAATCGGAGCATTGGCACTGAGAATCAATGGATTATGTTACTTCGGTCTTGGTATGATTTACGTACCGCGTGCGGTATTAAACGGTTGTGGGGATACCGGATTTGCCATGATTAACGGAGTGACGGAAGTGATTTGTCGTGTGTTGTTCTCACAAGTGCTTACACGAATTCCGGTATTGGGATTCTGGGGAATCTGGCTGACCACCGGTGCAACATGGATAACGACCGGAATCGTATGTGTAGGTCGTTATATGAGTGGAAAATGGAGAAATAAATCTTTAGTAAATAGTAAATAATTATATAGAAAACGCCAAAAAGAAAACTGTCGCCGGTGAGAGACCGAAGCGACAGTTTTCTTTGTTGTTGTGATTTATTTAGAGGAAATGGCTTCTTGTGCAAATTCGGTTGTAACAAGATCTTGATATGGAGCGCGCTGATCCAGTTCCCCGGCTTCTTCTAAAATGTTTTGCAGCAGTTCAAAACTATCTTCTTCAAAGATAAGGTCGTTTTTCCAAGTTGCCTGCTCATGGTAACGAGCAACAATTGTGGTAAGCGTTTCCAGATTGGTTTCTTTAAATTGTGGCTGAATAACGGCTGCGATTTCTTCATGGGTATGCGAGTTTACATAATCCATACCAAGTTGTAGTGCATCCGTGAATTTCTGAATATTTTCCTTGTTTTCGTTTACATAACTCTGCTTTGCAGCAAAGCAAGTGTATGGAACATAACCGGAGTCAACTCCAAGTGATGCGACGACCTGATAACCGGCGTCCATCTCTTCAAGAGCAGTGGCAGAAGGTTCAAACTCAACGGTATAATCGCCCTGACCACCGCTGAATGCTGCGGCGGTGGAACCAAAATCTATGCTCTGATCAATGGTAAGATCGCGGGTTGGATCAATTCCGTTTTTCTTGAGAATATACTCAAATACCATCTGAGGCATTCCGCCGGCGCGACCACCAAGAACGTGTTTTCCTTTGAGTTTTTGCCATGTAAAATCAGGATCGGCTTCTCTGGCCACAATGAAGTTTCCGGCGCGTTGTGTCAATTGTGCAAAATTGACCACGACATCATCCGTATCACCAAGATAGGTGTAGATGGTTGATTCCGGTCCCATGAATCCTATGTCAGCCTCTCCGGATAAGACAGCCGTCATTGTTTTGTCTGCACCAAAACCGGTGATGAGCTCAAGGTCAATCCCTTGTTCCTCAAAATAACCATTTTCGATTGCGACATATAAAGGTGCATAAAAAATGGAATGTGCTACTTCATTGAGTACAATTTTTGTGGAATTATCTTTCGCAGAGCTTCCGCAACCACTCACAATGACAGCAGTCATTATAAGGGCTGTCAGTCGAAAAAGAATGGATCTTTTTTTCATAAAACATTACCTCCCATTTTGTAGGGTGTAACACCCTTAAACATAACCTATGCAAAGAATTGACATTCGGTGACATATTCGTTTGCACGGAAAAAGAAATTGTGGTATTCTTTTGAACGATTGAGAGTGAGGATTGAATATGTGGATATTTCAAGTTTTGTTATACGGATTATTAAAAGGAACAAGGGAAATTATTAAAAAGAAATCGCTAAACAGAAATTCAGTGATGGAAGTGTTATTCTTTTATACACTGTTTGCGTTTTTGTTTGTTTGTCCGGATGCAGGAAACGCAGGAGGGGTCGATGCAAAGCACATGCTGGTTATTGCGATTAAATCGTTTGTGATTTTTCTGGCCTGGATGTGTAGTTTTAAAGCAATTAAAAAAATGCCAATCAGTCTTTATGGGATTTTGGATTTGTCCAGAGTATTATTTGCAACGTTACTGGCGACTGTGGTATTACATGAAACACTTACCAGAAATCAAATAATTGGACTTGTGCTTGTTTGCGCTGGTTTGTTGATGTTAAAAGGATTGAATATCAGTCTCCCTTGGAGACGTACAAAAGAAGAACAGATAGGGAAAGAGCAGATTGGGCAAGAGCAAGCACAGAAGGAAGTAATAAAAAAAGAGAAAGTAGCCCCGGTTTTGGTGCTGTTTGCATTTGCCTCCTGCTTGTTAAATGCAGTATCAGGATTGCTGGACAAAATACTGATGAAGGACATCAATAGTTCGCAATTACAATTTTGGTATATGTTATTTTTAGTGTCCTTCTATTTGGTTTACATAATTGTGACAAAAACAAAGATACGGGTAAAAACTGCATTGAAAAATCCGTGGATATGGCTTCTGGCTTTTTTGTTTGTAATCGCAGACAGATCGCTGTTTATTGCGAATGCAGATCCGGCCAGTAAAATCAGTGTGATGACATTGATTAAACAGTCAGGCTGCATCGTAACGATACTTGGCGGGAAATTTGTGTTCCACGAGAAAAACATTGCATATAAATTGTTATGTGCCGGTGTGGTAATCGCAGGAATTGTGATTGGAGTCTTATAAAAATAGAGAGGATGTGTTATACTGAACCTGCTGTTGCAGACAACGTATATCAAACAGGAGAATGAAGTAATGAGTATATACGATTCTTTAAATGAAATGCAAAAAAAAGCGGTTTTTCAGACAGAAGGCCCAGTATTGATATTGGCCGGCGCCGGAAGCGGAAAGACCAGAGTGTTGACGCACAGAATAGCATATCTGATTGATGAGTGTGACGTAAAGCCTTGGAATATTATGGCTATTACCTTTACCAATAAAGCAGCCCAAGAGATGAAAAACAGGGTGGATGATCTGGTAGGGTTTGGATCGGACAGCATTTGGGTATCCACATTTCACTCCAGCTGTGTCCGCATATTGCGTAGGTATGCAGATAGAATAGGGTATGATACCAATTTTACCATATACGATGCGGATGATCAGAAATCGATAGTAAAAGACGTATGTAAAAAATTACAGATTGATACAAAAACGCTAAAAGAGAGAACCATATTATCTGCGATATCCTCAGCGAAAGATGCGCTAATCGGACCGATAGAGTATGAGATGAGTGCATTTGGAGATTATAATAAGCAGCGTATTTCTAAAGTGTACAAAGAATATCAGGCAGCACTGCGAAAAAATAATGCGATGGACTTTGATGATCTGATTATGCAGACGGTAGAGCTTCTAAAAAGCAATCCTGAGATATGTGCAAGCTATCATGAAAGATTTCATTACATTATGGTAGATGAATATCAGGATACCAATACAGCGCAGTTTGAATTAATCAGGCTGTTAGCGGCGGCTAATCGCAATCTTTGTGTGGTTGGTGATGATGATCAGTCAATTTATAAATTCCGCGGAGCCAATATTCGCAATATTCTTGATTTTGAAAAAGTATATCCGGATGCGTGTGTGATTAAGTTGGAGCAAAATTATCGCTCAACACAGACGATATTGGATGCAGCCAATGCAGTGATTCGTAATAATATCGGAAGAAAGGATAAAGCACTTTGGACAGACGCAGGAAGTGGTAGCAGAATACATTTCAGGCAGTTTGATACAGCTTATGAGGAGTCGGAATACATAGCAGGGGATATTTCAGGGAAATACCATGGCGGAAAACTTATGTATAGTGATTGTGCGGTTCTTTATCGTACGAACGCCCAGTCGCGTCTTTTGGAAGAGCAATTTATCCGTTCCAATATTCCTTACAATGTGGTTGGCGGAGTAAACTTTTATTCCAGAAAAGAAATTAAGGACGTACTCGCCTATTTAAAGACCATTGATAATGGAAAAGATGATTTGGCGGTCAAACGTATTATTAATGTACCAAAGCGGGGAATCGGACAGACGACAATTGCAAAGGTGCAGGATTACGCAGATGAGAAACAAATGAGTTTTTTTGACGCACTTTGTGAAGCAGACCAGATTAAGACCATAGGAAAGAGTGCAACAAAGCTGACACCATTTGTAAATATGATTCGCGTATTTCGAAGTCGGTTATCCGTGTATAGTCTGGAAGATTTGATGCAGGATATTTTAGATACAACCGGATATATAGAGCAGCTTCAGGCAGATTCGGAGGAAGAAGCGGAAGCGAGAATTGAAAATATTGATGAATTAATTTCGAAAGTGGTTTCTTATGAAGAGTCACATGATCAGCCGACGCTGTCCGAATTTTTGGAAGATGTAGCATTGGTGGCAGACATTGACGGTGTAGATCCGGCGCAAGATAAGGTACTGTTAATGACACTGCACAGTGCAAAGGGATTGGAATTTCCGCATGTCTATTTGGCAGGTATGGAAGATGGTGTATTTCCAAGTTATATGACCATTATGTCGGATGATTCAACTGAAGTAGAGGAAGAGAGACGCCTTGCTTATGTCGGTATTACGCGAGCAAAAGAAGAGCTTACGATTCTGGCAGCAAAACAGAGGATGATTCGCGGGGAAACACAATACAATCCGGTCAGCCGATTTGTGAAAGAAATTCCACAGGAGCTTTTGGATAACAGACTTCCGGTATACAAAAGAGACTTTTCTGATTATGAAGAGGATTCCAGAGAAAGAGTGAGTTTTAAACAAAAACCGTATACTTTTTCGGATTATTCAGTGAAACAGACAGAGACGAGCAAATATGCGCAGTCCGAGAGAACATCTTATTCCTATACGACACCGGGAACCATGGCGCGCCCAAAGGCAATTTTAAAGAAAAAAACAACGCCGAGTGAGGTAAAACCATTTATTGCACAGGTGGCAAATGTGAATAAACCGGCTACATCTACGATAAACTATACGGTGGGTGACAGAGTGCGGCATTCCCGTTTTGGAGATGGAACGGTACTTATGATGGAACCGGGACCAAAAGATACGAAAGTAACCGTAGCATTTGATGAGTGCGGGCAGAAAATCATGTATGCGACCTTTGCCAAACTGGTAAAAATCTGATGATGGAAAAAAATGCATTCAAACGAAAATATCAGTAGTAAAGCCAAAGAATTTGTGATATGATACTCCTATATAGGGGCAGCGATAGCAGAAAGGTGGATGTAATTTATGAATAAACTGAAATTAGATGATGTAGTTGCTATGATTAAAGCAAATGAACTGTTGAAAAGAGAAGAAGAGGAAAAGAAAAAACCGTGCGTAGTTCTCTGGGTGCTTGCAATTGTTGGAGCTGTTGTAGCTGTCGCAGGTATTGCGTATGCAATTTATCTGTATTTCACCCCGGATTACCTCGAAGATTTCGAAGATGATTTCGATGATGATTTTGACGATGATTTCTTTGAAGAAGAGGAAGACGAAAAGACAGAGAAAGATGCAGAGTAGAATTGTTTTGTAGGAGCAGTTCTATCGAAATAAAAAAATATTGAGTATGAAAACGGGATTCCGATGGAGTCCCGTTTTTTAAAGAGAAAGTCTAGCGTGGAAAAGAAAGCAAAAGATAGGAGACAGTATGAAAAAGGGCGAAATATATGAAGGAATGGTAAGTTATGTAAACTTTCCAAATAAAGGAATCATTGAAAACGGAGACAATAAAGTGACAGTAAAAAATGCGTTGCCGGGGCAAACGGTAAGGTATCGTGTCACGAAGAAGAAAAAAGGACGCGCAGATGCAAATGTACTGGAAGTACTCGAAACTGCACCGGATGAAATTGCTTCACCGTGTCCTCATTTTGGAGAGTGTGGTGGTTGTACCTATCAAAATCTTCCTTATGAAAAACAGTTAGAGCTAAAATCCGGTCAAGTAAAAAAGTTACTTGATGAGGTTTACATAAAACAAAACCAGGAACCAATCTATGTATTTGAAGGAATCAAAGGAAGTCCGAATCAGTTTGCGTATCGAAACAAAATGGAGTTTTCCTTTGGAGATGAGAGAAAGGATGGGCCGCTCAGTCTCGGTATGCATAAGAGGGGCAGTTTTTACGATATCGTCACGGTGAAGGATTGTCAGATTGTGGATGAAGATTTTCGCTTGATTTTGGATACCACACTTGCATATTGCAAGGAAAAAGAGATACCGTTCTATCACAGAATGAGAGGGGATGGATTTCTTCGACATCTTCTTGTGCGTAAAGCCGTTAAAACCGGAGAAATTATGGTGGCGCTGATTACAACATCGCAGGAGCTGGTCTTAAAGTCAGGACAGACGAAAGAGGTAATCTTGGAAGAATTTACGGAGAAGTTATGTAAACTAGACAAAGAAGGAGGATTCACCGGAAAACTGGTGGGCATTTTGCATACGGAAAATGATTCCGTAGCAGATGTGGTAAAGAACGACGGAACCAAGGTGCTTTTTGGACAGGATTATTTCTATGAAGAGCTGCTTGGACTTCGTTTTAAGATTACAGAATTTTCATTTTTTCAAACGAACTCTCTTGGTGCGGAAGTACTGTATGAGACTGCGCGTTCCTATATCGGAGATCTGACGGACGGCGGGGAGCCGGACAAGGTGGTTTTTGATTTGTATTCGGGAACCGGAACGATTGCACAGCTTATGGCACCGGTAGCAAAGAAAGTAATCGGTGTCGAAATTATAGAAGAAGCCGTGCAAGCAGCCAAAAAGAATGCAGAATTAAATGGTTTACATAATTGCGAATTTATTGCCGGTGATGTATTAAAAGTGTTAGATACCATTGAGGAAAAACCGGATTTCATTATTCTTGACCCGCCGCGTGACGGGATTCATCCGAAGGCACTGGCTAAGATTATTGCTTACGGCGTCGATCGCATTGTGTATATTTCATGTAAGCCGACGAGTCTTGCAAGAGACTTGGAAGTGTTTGAACAGAGCGGATACCATATGGAGAAGGCGTGTTGCGTGGATATGTTCCCGGGAACCGTGCATGTGGAGACGTGCGTCCTCTTGTCCCACCAAGATGTCGACAGGTATGTAAAGATGGATTATGAGCCGGAAAATGCTGATTATATGCAGGGTGTCAAACAGAAATGTACCTATGGAGATATAACAGATTGGGTTCAGAAAAATTATGGATTTCATGTCACAAACCTCAATATAGCTCAAGTAAAGGCGAAGTGTGGACTGGAAATGCGAGAAAACTATAATAAGGGAAAGGAAGGCCATAGAGTACCTAATACTCCCAAGGAAAAAGAAGAAGCTATAATAGCAGCGCTTAAATACTTTGGATTATTGTAAAATAGTATATGTAATTTAACACTTCTTTGAATAAATAGATTTAGAGAGGTGGGTAAAAAGTAGACCATGGAAAATTTTCTGTGGTCTACTTTTTTCTGTTTGTGCCTAGAGCACAAACCAATAGAGAGATAAAGGGGGCGCCGATATGATTAATTATGAAATGGAAAAGAATGAAGGGGATTTAAATTTTAAAAGCAAAGAACAAGCGATACTTGAACTGATAGTTGTATCGAATTCTGTACTTAAGATTCTTGATACAGATGGTGTAGACGATGCTGAATTAAAGGAGGTATACACGAGAGTATGCGAAAAGTATAGCGTATCCCTTGATTGTCGTTTGTTCCGTATTGCAAATGATATGGAAGTTGATGCTTTGAACCGATTGGTAAGTCGGGCGGATGCGAAGGAGGGAGGATGTAAACGTTAACAAGATAGTAGCGAAACAGGCCATGGTACGGCATTTTACAAAAAGTTAAGGAGAATCAGTCAAACATGAATGAGAAATTTTATAACGAAGTGAAGGATGAAGTATCAAAAATATTTAATGAGCAGGGAGAGAACCTTGATGTACAGATTCAAAAAGTGGTCAAGGCAAATAATGTAATATATCACGGTCTTACAATTAAAGGAAATACTAATATTACGCCCGTGATATATTTAGAACAATTTTGCTGTCACGATGATAGTTGTTTAAGTGTACAAGAGTGCGCTAAAAAGGTGATAGAAATTTATATGTCCAATCATCTGGAGAAAGACTTTGATATTAACAGCATTACGGATTATGAAAAAGTAAAAGATAAGATTATAGTCTGTCTTTATAATACTGA
Source organism: Lachnospiraceae bacterium (assembly GCA_045588655.1). Classification (GTDB taxonomy): domain Bacteria; phylum Bacillota; class Clostridia; order Lachnospirales; family Lachnospiraceae; genus SVFI01. The sequence continues at coordinate 150,240 of JAZNEP010000022.1, forward strand.
GGCAAACGCAAAAAGTTTGCTAGATATGCCACACAAAAATTATGAGGACTTATCCATCTATTACCGAATTGACATTCCTATGAATGATGATTCGACAGGATCAGTTATACTAACAAATAAATTAATGTCTGCGTGGAATAAAAATGTAGAAGAGATTGATAGAATCGCTTGGGATAATATGAAACGTATTAATCCGCCTACTTTTATGAGCATGAATACTGTAATAAGCGAAATGATTGGCGCAGAAGAAATGCTTGAAATAACAGAGGAATCGCAAATGTATGTCTTCTCGTGCAAGAATAAACAAAATGGTGCAGTGTATATGTTAGATACACAGGAACTAATGAACATTTGTGACATATTGAATGATGACTTGTGTATTCTCCCAAGTAGCCGACATGAGGTTATTATTTTGCCTGCAAGATTTGCGAACAAAAATGACGATTATACACATCTAAAGGAAATAGTTAGAGAAGTAAATGAAACACAATTGGAGAAAGAGGACTTTTTGTCTAATAACATTTACCTTTTTGAACGTGCAATTGGAAAACTCAAGATGGTTGCATAGTGCTTTATCTTACCTGACTGCAAATGCAGTCAGGTTTATTTTTGAAAGGAGAGATGAAATATGGAAGAGCCTAGAATTATAACGGAAACACACACATATGGTACAAGAATGAGTATTGCAGATAGCCTATTACAGCATAACGAAATATGGCTAGAGGGAGAAGTTACTGTTGAAGCAGTTAATGAAATCATTAGTTTGTTACATATTATGGAACAAAAATGCGCAAGTAAAAATAATGGGATAATCCAAGCGGATGTAAAATTGCTGATTTCTGGACCAGGCGGTTCAATTTCGGCGGCACTTAATCTTGCTAATTATCTGCAAAATACTCCGTTGAATGTTACAACTATCGCGGTAAACAACTGTTCATCGTCATCTGCACTTATTTGGCTAGCAGGAAAACACAGACAAATATTACCATTTAGTCGTTTGATGTTTCATGAAGTGAGTCATACCGTTTGTGAATATTCCAAGTACAAGGTAGAGCGTATAAAAGAGATATGCGATGATATGACGGCATTGAATAATGAAATTGTTAAAATGATTTCAAAATCAATAAGAATAGCAGAAAATGATGTGAAAAGAATGATTTCCGGTAAAGAGTATTACCTATCTGCGCAAGAGGCAGTTTCACATGGATTTGCTGATGAAATTATTAACACACTTTAAAGGAGATGCATAATGAAAGATTATCATGAGAGTTCATTTGATGTATGTTTTGTGGATTGTGTTTTAAGTGAGCCTAGAACCATTTATGAATTTCTTCGAGATAAAGTATATAAACAAGACATGGCATGTAAGGCGGCGGCTATGATACTGTATAATCACATCAATAAAATTACTTCGTGTAATTTCTTTTGTGGTCCTCCCGGTGTTGGAAAAACATATATATGGCAAATTATAAAACAGTATTTGTATCCGTATGTAATTATCGAAGATTCAAGTCGTATAACAAAAACCGGGTGGGTTGGAAATAATAAGGTGACATCACCATTGTTTCAGATAGATCCCAAGGTAAAAGATGGGTACATCATAGTATTTGATGAATTTGACAAGTTGTGCAAGCCTCAGTATTCCAAAGATGAAAATATTTCATCGGCTATTCAGAGTGAATTACTTACGCTCATTCAGCCAAATGTTGATAAAATGCGTCTCAAAAATTCTAATGATAAAGAATATAATGTTCGAATCGACAACATATCGTGGGTGTTTTGTGGTAGTTTTGCCGAAGCGGCTGAAAGAGAAGCAAAGAAAAAAAGTTGTTCGGGGTTGGGATTTGGAGCCGTAAAGAATGAATCAAAACCGTTTGATGAAGAGTTGAGTGTGCAAAATCTCATAGATTTTGGAGTTATACCGGAGGTGGTTTCTCGAGCCACAAGATTGGTGAATTTAAGACCACTTTCAGTTGCGGATTATGAGTTTTTGTTAATGAAACATCCAAACAGTCCAGTGTTTCAATTAGAAGAAAAATATAGTCTAGGGGAAGGTTTTATAAAAAAGCACATTGTGAAGAGAAAGGAAATGCAGGAGATAGCACTAAATGCTTTTGAAAGCGGGCTTGGGGTGCGAAGTACAACCGCTGCGCTTCAAAGACGCATTGATGACTATGTATTTGAACACTTTGAAGACATATATTATAACAATATGCAAATGGAGTGAAAATATCCGCCCAGTCAGTATTAACTACTGACTGGGCGGATATTTTTTTACTGTATAGTGTATGAAAAAAATAGAAGGATTTCCTGACAAGCAGAAAATCCTTCCAAATTAATGTTTTTCATGAATGAAAAACGGTTTGAATTTAGCTTATCATATGAGGTAACCCGTGTGTTATGGATATGTTTTTGAGTATAACTTGTTATATGAAAAACAAGCTGAATTATGAGCAAATATGTACTTCGGGGTACCACGGGTACCCTCGAAGTAACCTAATATTGGGGAGGCAGGTTACCTGCCTCTTTTTATTGATATTGTAATATATTCCTGCATTTGGCTTCCTTGATGTAGAAGTCAGCTGCAGGAAATAAAAAAGGGCATAAGGACGCGTGACACAGCATTTCTAAAGTGAAAATAATGATAAAGAAACGCTGCGCCCATCACAGATGGGGCGCGAGATGTAAAAGAAAGAATTTGAGTAAAAAACTAAGTTCTATCTTAAAATGGAGTTTAAGATGGAAAAGATAATACGTGTCATGGTATAATAAAAGACAAAAAATAATGAGTAAGATTATTGAAAATAGATTTGCAGTTTTGTATTAATTATAATATGACCTAAACTACGTGAACACAAATATAAATAGTGTCGCCTGCTATGCGACCATAATTCTTTAAATCAAGTTATACTAGTGTTAAAGTTGATAAAATTAAGGAGGATGGTTGCTTATGATGGGTCAATACAGAGATGTAGTATGTAAGATGTGGAAAATAGCAGATGACTTGGAACAGATGGGGATAGGAAAGCTAATTCCTACAGTTTCCGAGAGTTATGATATTCGCCATACTATGAAGGCGGAGGTACTTTCGGATATTTTTTATGTTGCAGGAACAAAAAATGAACCATGCGATGAGCAGGTGAAGTTCCTGCGAAAAGTGATTCATGCTCCTATTAATGCCAATAAAAAAACTGAGTATGTAGAAAATATAAATAATATCAAAAATATAAGGTTTGAACGACTTGTCCCATATTTGATTTTACTGGATAATAAAATTGAAACTGAATTTACAGAGTTATACGTGAATTTTATTTCTGCAATGATTGCGGCATATTTGAGAAGTGCAGAAGCTGTAGATTTAGGTACAATGGTTAGATTTGTTGGTTTGATGGTGAAGTACAAAAATCTTCTCGAAAACGGATATGGTAGAAGTGTTGATTTTGATCCTTATGATGTTGTAGGGGAAGATAAAAAAGAAGTATTAAAAATGATCCATGAGCTTCAGGAAAAAGTTGGAGAAACTGATGAAGCTTATATTAGAACATTAGAAGCTTTAAAACATGTTGTGAATAATGAAAAAGGTGAGATAGATAATCCTAATGTAGAGAAATATGTCGATTTTAAAAATAAAATTTGTGAGATAAAAGCCGATAAAAACAGTAATGATAATTCTGACGAAGATAATGTTGTTGAGTTTGATACGGAGGCAAGAACTACGGAAGAGATAAGAGAAGATTTGCAGTCCTTGATTGGATTGGATGAAGTGAAAACGCAGGTTCAGTCAATGTTTAATTTTGTGAATATTCGTCAGATGTGTAATGATAGAAATATTATTCGTCAACCTATGTCTTATCATATGGTTTTTTCAGGGAATCCGGGAACTGGAAAAACTACCGTGGCGCGTTTGGTGGCAGAAGCATATCATAATATGGGTCTATTATCCAAAGGACATCTTGTTGAAGTTAGTAGGGCTGATTTGGTGGCGGGATATGTTGGGCAAACGGCTATTAAGGTGCAAGAAATTCTCAAGAAAGCCAAGGGCGGTATATTGTTTATAGATGAAGCTTATTCACTTGTTAAAGGTGGAAATGATTTTGGTTCTGAAGCAATAGAAACATTAATTAAAGGGATGGAGGATAATAGAGACGATTTAATTGTTATTGTTGCGGGATATCCGGAACTTATGAATGTTTTTTTACAATCAAACCCAGGATTAAGTTCGAGATTCTCTAAAACGATATATTTTCCGGATTATGATGCGGAAGAGTTATTGGAGATTTTTAAAAAGTTTTGTGCTGAAAATAGTGTAAGAACCAATAAGAATGTGTTAGAAGTTGTAAAAAAATATTTCGAATCTGAAGTTGCACATAAAGTTAGAAATTTTGGTAATGCTAGAATGGTTCGTAATTATTTTGAACAGGTAATGATTAATCAAGCGAATAGGCTTGCTCTAAAGGAAAATATATCGGATGCCATGTTATGTAGAGTAACAATGGATGATATTCCAATGAAGTTTATTATAGATAACAATGCTCTGTATAGTGCATAATAAACATACAAAAGGTGGTGTTGATAATGCCAAAAAGTGAATTGATTGAATCGGTGGGCAAATACATAGCTAAATATTATGTTCCGGATACGGATGATATTAGAATGGATAAAGAGATGAAATCCATTTTTCAGAGAATAACAGATTTTCGTAAGAAAAAAGCGGAGAACAGAGATAAGATTGCAGATGCTATATGTGAAGTGGACTATGAATTAGAAGAGTCTGTTATGGCAGAGTTCGATATATCAACCATGCAAAAGACAAAAGTATTCCATACTATGTCAGGTACGATTGCAACAAATCGTAAGATTGATGATTTGATGAATCAAATGGAAGAAACATTTTCTCAACGTTTGTTGCGTATGATATCAGAAAGAGGTATGACAGATTCAGAAGCATATACTAAGGCATATGTAGACCGTAGGCATTTTTCTAAGATACGTAATGATGAGTATTATTCTCCGAATAAGAAAACAGTGTTAGCTTTTTCTATTGCATTGGAGTTGTCTTTGGATGAAGCGAAAGATTTACTTGCATGTGCTGGTTTCGCGTTGTCACGAAGTTCCAAAATAGATATTATTGTTGCATATTTCTTGCAAAATAAGATTTATGATATGTTTGAAATAAATGAGATATTGGATGCTTATGGACAACCAATATTTGAATAAATAAGGACGGCAAAATTGTCGCCTGTGATGCGACCAACTCAGTTGGTTCTGCAGATATAATGTGATTATAAGATGACTGAAGGAGGTAAATCACATGAATGCAGAATTAACTGAGTTGGTTTTTGTTTTGGACAGAAGTGGGTCGATGAACGGATTAGAAAGTGATACGATAGGTGGTTTTAATGGGATGCTTGCAAAGCAGAAGGCGGAAGGAGAAAAGGTCAATGTAACAACTGTTCTTTTTGATGATGAGGTGGAAATAATTCATGACAGATTTCCGATTGACATTATAGAACCTCTGACTGATAAAGAATATTTTGTTAGAGGATGCACAGCTTTATTGGATGCAGTAGGTGCGGCGATTAAGAAAATTGAAAATGTTCAGAAACATCTACCGGAGGCACATAAAGCAGGAAAGGTTATTTTTGTGATTACTACAGATGGATTGGAAAATTCCAGTGTTGAATACACCTACAATGATATTAAGAGAATGATTGAAGCAAAAAAAGAATGTGGTTGGGAATTTTTGTTCTTGGGTGCCAATATTGATGCTGGAAAAGAAGCCGAGAAGTTAGGAATTGCAAGAGAACGTGCAGTTACCTATGAAAATGATCACAGAGGTGTTGCATTGAATTATGAGACTGTGGGAAAAGCAGTGATGAAAGCAACAAAAAGCAGAAAGTGTAAGGTGGAAATGGATGAAAACTGGGCAGATGAAATTGTGGAATATAGAGAGAGCAAGAAAGGAGAATCGTAATATGGTTGGGGCAGCACAAAAAGCATTTCCAGCATGTGTCAGGAGTGTGAAAAGAGGAGATGTTTACTACGCAGACTTTGGAAGTGTAGAAGATGCAGTAGGACATGAATTGGCAAAGAAACGTCCGGTTTTAATAATACAAAATAATCTTGGTAATAAAAAATCAACTACCACCATTTGTTTATGTTTGTCTACAAAATGCAAATATGGTTTGCCATACCATGTACATTTTACTGATTTAAATATTGTGAGTCGAGAAAGTGATATATGTGCCGAGCAGATTAAGACAATCGACCAATGCAGGTTAGAGCAGTATCTTGGAAATGTAGGGAGTGCTGTGATGGAGCAAGTGGATAAGGCTTTAATTATAAGTTTGGGCATTAAAGGGGTGGATTTATCTAATGTTGTAGAATTAGAAGAACATGTAGAAATGGAAGAACCACAGGAAACGCTTACAATATTCCAACATATGGGACAGCAGCTTCGTTTTTGGCAAGATATTGAAGCAAAGGTTTCTCTTATAAAAACGGAAATTACCAGATTAGATGATGAAATCAATTCAATACTCAATTACATAGAGGATACAACCTACAATGCTGCTCAGGGGTATAAGGTATATAAGGTTTTACGAGATAAACAGATAGAACGTAAGGTATTAGTGAAAGAGGTGGCGTGCTTAGAATCAATGATGACATACGTTGATACAGAGAAATTGGTACAAGCATTTCAGGATAGCATTAAAATGTCTGATGAAAAAATCAGAGAGGCAAATAGAATTACATTTGTGAAGGAACTTATGGAGAAGGCGGTGTAAATATGAGGACGATAATTAATGCCAAGGATATGAAAAAGATTCTCGCGAATAACGGATATAGGTGTGAACGTTCCAAAGGGTCTCATTTTATATATTCTAACGGAGTTTCAACAATAAGCATAAATAAGGATTTGAACTGTATGGTAGCAAAGAGGCTTGTAAAAGAGTATGAATTGCAGATTTAATAGGTTGTTTTGGTTATTGATGAATTAATGGAATGGAGGAAATGAAAATGAATGAACATGATAAAGGAAAATTTAGGGTTAATATGGCACTAATCAAGAATTGTCTTGATGGTCTTGATGATGATAGGCTTCAAACAGATAATTTGATAAAAGCGGAGGTTGGTGAGATATGGCATTAACTGCAAGGCAGACAGAAGCTGTTATTACACTATTTGCAAGAGCATTTATGGCAAGTGTTGATGAAACTGAATGTAAAAAGGTGTTGATTGAATTTGAAGATGATTTTGGTCGCAGTATACCAAAGTGGAAGGAATTGTGCAGGAATAAATTACATGATGAAAAGCAATTAGAAGTTTACGATAAGCTGCTCAACAGAACTGATATTGATTATTCTAAAGAATATCAAATAAGACTTTTGGAAGAAGGGGATTTGCCACAAGTCAGAGAGTTGATGAATAAAGCTTTTGAGATGTTATTAACGGAACGTGATGATGAAAGGCTTAAGAAGTTTGTTGAAAGTCGTTATTCTGTTGTTGCCACATTAGGTGAAGAAATAGGTGGTGTTATATTAGCGTTTGATATGCCTAACTGTAATTTGAATACTGTATATATTGATACATTCTGTGTTGCAGAGAATATCAGAGGCCTGGGAATTGGAAAGAAAATGTTTAAGGAAGTGTTGAAATTAGGAAAGAGTGAAGGTTATGGCAAAATAAAATTGCAAACAGATAAAAAGATTGAAGCATATAAGATTTATAAGCATCTAGGCTTTGCGGAAGATGACCTTACACATATGCATATGTATTTTGTGTAAGAATGGAGGTAGGAGGAATACTTTATGGTAAGAGGAAGAAAAGAAGACTTCAACTTTAGGGAGTTGACAGCAGGACTGGTTCTAATAGTTAATGATAGGAATATTGTAACTGTTGGTAAAGTATTTGAGCATAATTTGTCCGATAATGCAATTTTGGCATACGGATACATTGATCACACGGCAGGAGTAACCTTTGAAGTGTTATGCATGGGTAACTATGGTCCTAATGGTGAGATTAATCTGAATCAAGGTAATAGTGAAACAAGCTTTAAATTGAGATATGACAGTGTGACCGGTGTGATAGTTCTATTAAATGATGCTGACTTACCTGAGTATCGTGGCAAGATAGATATGATAAGGAATGGATATCATGTAAATGATGCGGTGATAAAAGCAAGAAATTCCGTTGCTTTTGATGATTTTAGGCACCCACAGTTTCCGGATGACGTATTACTCCTGTTTTGTCAAGAAGGTTTTAGAACAGAAGGTATCTGGTGCAGAATAGAAAAAGAAGTAGATGGTAGACCGGCAGCAGTTGTAATGAATGAACCTAATTCAGACTTCGGAGTACATAGAGGAGATATTGTTACGTTTGAGTGGGTAAAACAAGAGGATAAAATGATTGGAGTTGCAAGGCTTCCTTGGATGAAGGATATGTGAAATATATGAGAAACAAGATAGCCAAGGTGAATTACCTTGGCTAATTTATTGACGTAAGTGGTTGTAAATAATTGGATAAATTCGTGAGTTTGGAACCGTCATGTAAAAGAATATAATTTTGCTGTATGAGTTAAATTTACGGTCAACCGTACAGTTTTGTGGACTGTGTGAGTAAAAATGTATTTGACACAAAAAACTTTCGTAAAAGCGAAAGTAAATTTTGTGATTAAATTGAAAAAACTTTGCCTTTATGCTATCATGGATATAATTGGGGATTGTAATATATTTGCAAAACTATCCCTAAAATTGGTTGCCCAATAATAGCGATGTGAATCGGAGAGGTAAGGAACTATGGCAGTATCATACAACGGATTATGGAAATTATTGATTGACAAAAATATGAAGAAGATGGACCTGGTTGATAAGGTAGGAATTAGTAGTAGCACGCTTGCGAAGATGAGCAAGGGTGAAGCTGTGTCTATGGCAGTGCTTGAAAAACTGTGCGATAAGTTAGATTGCGACTTTGGTGACATTATTAATTACGAAAAAAATAAGGTTGGTGAAGAATAATGGAGTATAGCGCAGGATTAACATCAAAACTTTTTTGGTTACAAGAAGCTAGAAAGACAGCATCATATATTGTTGAAGGCTATGATAAGGCAGAAATTAAGAAGATTGCGTGGGAAGAGAATATTTATCAAGTGAAAGCAGAATACCGTGCGTATGAAGTTTTAAATGGTACATACAGAAGGGTGTCTTTGTTGCCGGTAGATGTGTTAAAAGTATTCATTTCATGTGATATAGCAACGGCAAAGGTAATTAATCTTATTTCAATTCTTATGGATAGCAGATTATTCTTTGAATTTATGCATGAAGTGTTTAGTGAGAAAATAAGACTTGGCGAAAAAGAGATTGCAGATAGGGATTTGAATGTGTTCTTTTCGGATAAAGCATTGCAAAGTGATGTTGTAGCCGGATGGACAGACGTGGCGATAAAGAAGTTGAAACAGTGTATTACAAGAATGTTGTTTGAAGCAGGGATGCTCGACAGCAGTGCCAAGCCTAGAATGATTCTTCCGGTGCATATAGATTACCGATTGGAAGAATTGCTGAAATCAAATGGATTAGAAGCATATCTGAATGCAGTAAGAGGAGTGAGATAAGATGGCTGGATTAGATGAAAGATTAAATCTCATAGAAGAGAAAATATCTGAGAAATCATTCCGTGAAAATAAAGGACTTGGAAATGAAGTTGGATATTATATCTTTGATTATAACCCAAGAGAAGAGTTGTTTGTAAGAAGTCATATCCAGTATCTTAAGAACAAAATCAATAGTAGCAATAAAGGGTTTAAGATTATTGAATTTGATTTGTTTCACCTGATGATAGAGGTGCTCGAAGAGGAAGGCTATCTAGAAGCATTCTTTGATTTAGAAAAAGAGAATGGTTTCTTTGATATGGCGGATAACCTTGTTGAAACATTAGGACTTGATGAAACGAACGAACTGAACCTCATTATTACGAAAATAATGCAGACAGATTTAACTGATAGCGTAGTGTTCTTGACCGGAGTTGGCAAGTGCCATCCGATTATTGCAAGTCATAATATTCTCAATAACCTGCATCAGGTATTAGATACAGTTCCGGTACTAATGTTTTATCCGGGGGAATATAGCGGACAAGACCTGAAGTTGTTCGGAACTATGGATACACACAATTATTACAGAGCGTTTAAACTTGTATAAGTCGGAGGAAAGAGATTATGCAGATTAGAGATATGTTTGAAAAGCAGATTGACCGTGATATTAAGGGTGTTATCAAAGTAGGACAGTCTGATGAAGAAAATATCTATCAGGAGTTAGATGAATATGTGGTTACCAGAGAGTTGTTGAAGCATTTCCGTGACTTCTTTGAAAACTATGAGAAAGGTATTCATAATAATACAGATAAGATGGGCGTGTGGATTTCCGGTTTCTTCGGAAGTGGTAAGTCACATTTTTTGAAGATTTTATCTTATCTGTTACAGAATAGTGTAGTTGAGGGCAAGAGGGCTATCGAATATTTTACCGATGGCAAAAAGATTGATGACCCGATGCTTATTGCTAAGATGACTAATTCAGGCAATATATCTTCGGATGTAATGCTTTTCAATATTGATTCAAAAGGTTCTGCAAAGGTAGGCTCGGGTAAAGAGGCTATCGTAGAAGTGTTTATGAAGGTGTTCAACGAGATGCAGGGATATTGCGGCTCAATTCCTTATCTTGCAGAGTTTGAGCGTCAGTTAGATAACGAAGGTAAATTTGAAGAGTTTAAGGAAAGATTTGAAGCTAACGCAGGTGCGCCTTGGGAAAAGAAGAGACAGGCGTTTGCTGTTATTCAGGATAAGGTTGTAAAGACTATCGTAGAGATGGACTTTATGAGTGAAGAAGCTGCACGTAATTGGTGCAAGACTGCAAAAGCAAATTATGACCTTAGTATCGAAAAATTTGTGTCTTTGGTGAAAGAATACTGTGTAAAGAAAGGTCCAAATCATCATGTTATATTCCTTGTAGATGAAATTGGTCAGTATATTGCTGATGACACTCAGCTGATGCTTAACTTACAGACTATCGTAGAAGATTTGGGAACTGCTTGCCGTGGTAAGGCATGGGTTATTGTCACCAGTCAGGAAGATATTGATTCAATTACAAAGACAAAGGGAAATGACTTCTCAAAGATTCAGGGTAGATTTGATACCAGATTATCTCTTTCTGCATCCAATGTGGATGAGGTTATCAGAAAGCGTGTGCTTGATAAGAACGAAACAGCGAAGCAGACCTTACGCTTGGTGTATGACCAGAAGGAATCTATTATCAAGAATTTGATTACATTTACTGCAGATACAGCAGATAAGAAACTGTATGAGGATAGAGGAGATTTTGCAGACTGCTATCCATTCATTCCTTATCAGTTCAATTTGCTTGGACAGGTGTTGACGGCCATTAGAACGCATGGTGCAAGTGGAAAGCACTTGTCTGATCAGTCACGTTCCATGCTGGCTTTGTTCCAGGAATCTGCAATTAGAATAATGGATGAAGAAACCGGAGTGCTTGTTCCATTCAGTTACTTCTACAATCCGTTACATAAGTTTGTGGATCATCAGCACAGTCAGGTTATTAGTACAGCTGAAACAATAAGAAGCTTGGAAGAGTTCGATGTGGAACTCTTAAAAGTGCTGTTCATGATTAAGTATGTAAAAGAAATCAAGGCAAATGTAGATAACCTTACGACACTTATGATTTCTAATATTGAGGATGATAGAATTGCAGTTCGTTCCAAGGTGGAAGATTCTCTTAAGAGATTGATTAAGGAAACACTGGTACAGAAGAATGGCGAAATTTATATCTTCCTTACCAACGAAGAGCAGGAGATTAACAATGCTATCAACAATGAAACAGTAGAAATGGGAGAAATCATTGGAGAAGCATCTACTGTTATCTTTGAGGAAATCTACACAGAGAAGAAGTATAGATATAGCAACAGATATATGTTCCCGTTCAATCAGAAGGTGGATGACAGATTCTTCAAGGGAAATCAGTCTAATGATATCGGTATTACAATTATCACACCTTATGGTGGAGACTACACAGATTCTGCGCTTCGCATGATGTCTGTATCGGAGCAGGCTGTTATCGTGAAGCTGCCGAATGATAGTACATTCCTTGATGAGATTACAGATTCTATCAAGATTTATAAGTTCCTGAATAAGAATGCGGCAGGAGCAAGAGGCAGTTTTGATAGTATTCGTAGAGCGAAAGAGGACGAGCGAATTGAAAAGAAAGACCGTATTCGTATCTTTATCGAAGATGCATTGAAAAATGCGGATATCTATGTAAATGGCGACAAGGCAAATGTTTCTTCCAGAGAAGCTTCTGCAAGATTGAATGAGGCACTTGGCAAGCTGGTAGCAAAGCAGTACAGCAAGCTTACTTACATGGAAACTGCACCGGAACTTTCTGACATTGCTGCAATTTTCAATGACGGAAGCGGACAGATGACCTTCCTTGGAACGAGCGATACTACACCAAACAAGCTTGCATTGGATGAGGTTGTTAGTGTGATTGCATTAAATAATCAGAGACATATGAAAACTTCCCTTAAATCATTGCAGGACAAATTTATGGCGGCTCCGTATGGATTTGACCCTAAAGACGTGCAGTGGTTAGTTGCTATGCTCTTTAAGATGGGAAAAGTAGCTCTTACAATTAATAGCCAGACATTATCCTTGCTAGCAAATAACAAAGAGGAATTGGTGCGCTATATTACGAAGCGTGAATACGTTGAGAAGCTTTTAATAGATATCAGAGAAAGAGCAACGGATGGACAGATTCGTTCTGTAAAAGAAGTACTCAAGGATTACTTTGGAATTACGGTGTCTAGTGATGATGATGATGTGATTATGAAGCAATTCCAGACATATGCGAAGAAGAAGCTGGATGAATTTACAGATATCATGGTGGAGTACCGTGTTAATGCAAAGCTTCCATGCAAGAATCTTATGGAAAAAGCTAAGAAGGAACTGGATGAAATCGTAGCAATCAAGGAACCGGTGGAATTCTTTAAAACTGTGGATAGATGCAGAGATGATTTGCTGGATAGTGCAGAAGATACAGCTCCGGTATTTGATTTCTTTAGAGGCGAGCAGAAGAATATCTTTGAAAAGGCATTAAAGTATATCAAGATTTTTGATAACAGTAAGACCTATGTCAGAGAGCAGGAAATCATTGATTTGGTAGGCAAGATTGAAGCGGTAGTAAACATGAATACTCCGTTCGGTCAGATTCATACCTTGCCGGAATTGATGGATAAGTTTATCAGTTTGTACGGAACACTGCTTGATAAAGAAGCAAAAGAGATGGAACCTATTGTGTCTGATGACTATAAAAAGGTCATGGATGTATTGGAATCAAAGCCTTTTGCAGATGTGTTTAGAAGCAGATTTGCAACGAAGTTTGAGGAACTTAGGAAGAAGCTGGATGCATCTAACGAGATTGCAGGAGTAAAGAACATCAAATTAGAGAGCGACACTTTAAAGCTGCGCTGCTTGGATGAAATTGAGGAGTATGAAAGAACTCATCAGCCGAAGCCTGTCACTCCTCCGGTCACACCGCCAACAGGTGGTGGCATGCCGGTGACTCCGCCGGTTGATGTTCCTATCACTCCTTCTAAGAGAAGAAAGAATGTTTCTATCAGCAATATGGCAGGAGCAAGAACTTATTCTCTTGAAACAGAAGCGGATATTGACAAGTTCTTAGCAGGAATGAAACAGAAGTTAATGGCTGAGTTAGAGGAAAATACGATTATTACATTGAGCTAACGCTCATTTGGAGGTTAAGTGCATGAACAAGAATGCGATAAAGAAGTTTGCAATTGAAGCGAGAAAGAAGTTAATAGCGTCAGTATCGGATAGAGCAGGTATGCTTGGTATTACACCAGAGGGATGCAGTGAGCCAATTTCTAAGGGAACTGATTTTGAAGTGTATAAGACAGTTGCCGGGACAGAAGTTACCCTTGGCAGAGCTCAGTGTGAGCAGAGACGCAAATTAAAAGAACAGATTGAAGCAAGAGGTTTTGAAGCGGTGGTAGAGGAAGTTGCCTACACTTGGTTCAACAGAATCTGTGCTATTCGTTTTATGGAAGTTAACGATTATCTTCCTACAAGAGTTCGTGTGCTTTCCTCTGAAAAAGAGGGAAAGAATGAGCCGGATATTGTAACACAGGCTCCGGATGTGGATTTAGATTTCGCAGATAAAGAACGAGAGTATATTTTAGAATGCAAGATGAACAACAAGTTGGATGAACTGTTCAAGATGTTGTTTATTAAGCAATGCAATAAATTATCAGAGATTCTTCCAGAACTGTTCGAAGCGACAGAAGATTATACGGAGATGCTTCTGAATATCTCCTACACAAATAAAGACGATGTTATCAGTATGCTTGTGAATCCAGATACCGGTATCCCGGAAGCAGATTTTAATGTGTCTACAATCGGAGAGGATGGACAGCCTACAGGCCAGGTGGAAATTATCGGATGGTTGTATCAGTATTATAATACCGAACTTAAAGATGATACATTTGCTCAATTAAAGAAGAATGTGAAGATTAGCAAAGAACGTATACCAGCAGCAACGCAGTTATTTACTCCGGATTGGATTGTGCGTTATATGGTTGAAAATTCTGTGGGTAGAATTTGGATTGAACATTTGCGTGCAGTTGATTCGTCCGTGAATGAAAAAGAAGTGGCAGAGAGATTCGGTTGGAAATATTATCTTCCGGAAGCTGAACAAGAAGCAGATGTAAATGTAAAACTTGCTGAAATTAGAATATCATATAAAGATTTGAAGCCGGAAGACATTACTTGTATTGATCCTTGTATGGGTAGTGGTCATATTCTTGTGGCTATGTTTGATGTGCTTATGGATATTTATAAGAGTGCTGGATATAGTGAAAGAGATGCTGCATTTGAGATTGTAGAGCATAATATTCATGGATTAGACATCGATAAAAGAGCATATCAGTTGGCATATTTTGCGATTATGATGAAAGGCAGACAGTATAATCGTCGTTTTTTTAATGGGAAAGTAAATAATGAAGGGGATAGAAAACAAGTTGAAACAAAAGTATTTGTTATAGGAGAAAGTAATCTTATTAATCGACAGCATTTGAATTATTTTGGCACTGATATATCTGTAAGCGATAGAAATGAAGTACTTAACGAAATGAATTTGTTTTTGAATGAGTTTCTTGATGCATCTTCATATGGTTCTGTTGTACATATAAATAAATATAATTGGGAGATATTAAAAAAATTTATTGCAACAAATCCGACGAACGAGCAAATTGATATTTTTACACTGGGCTTGGAAAATACAAGAAAAAAATTGAACAGCTTGATTAATATTGGTATGGTGTTGTCTCAATGTTATGATGTGGTGGTTACAAATCCTCCTTATATGGGCATAAGTAACGCAAATGCGAAATTGGTAAAGTTTGCAAAAAAGGAATTTCCAGATTCATATTCTGATTTAAGTACAATGTTTATGGAAAAAACTATGCATATGTGTAGAAAGCACGGATTTATGGCAATGATAAATATTCCATCTTGGATGTTTATTGGTAGCTATGAAAATATGCGAAAAACTTTTCTTGAAAAATATTGTGTATGCAATATGCTACATTTTGCAAGGGGAGTATTTGGTTCGGATTTTGGAACAACTGGATTTGTGTATAGGGCTAGTAAAATAAAAAATTATTATGCGAAATACAAAGCTTTATTTAGAACGCAGGGGACTATTGATTCAGTTGAAGAAAAAGAAAAGATGTTTTTTGATGATAATAATTTGTTTATTAAGAATCAAGAAAAATTCGAAAAGATTCCAGGATATACTATGGCATATTGGATTTCTGATAACGAATTAGATATCTTTTCTAATTCTAAATTACTAGAAACAATTTCTCCACCTCGAACAGGTATGATGACCACTGATAATAATCGCTTTTTGAGATATTGGCACGAGGTAAATATAACGAATATCGGTCTGAATATTCCAAGTATTGAAAAATCGATATTGTCTGAAAAAAAATGGTTTCCTTATAACAAAGGCGGAGATTTTAGGCGTTGGTATGGAAATAGAATATATGTAGTTAACTGGAAGAATGGCGGAGAAGATATTTATAACGCAGGCATGACATCATTTCGAGGCAAGGATTATTATTTTAAAGAAGGTATAACGTGGTCAATTTTTGGATTTAATAATTTTGCTGCAAGGTACACACCGATAGGAGCGATATTTGATATAGGCGGTACATCTACTTTTCCAAGTGGAGACATACAAAAATATATTTTGGCATTACTCAACTCGAAGATTGCATTTGAATATATATCGATTGTAAATCCCACTGTTAATATTCAAAATGGTGATATTAAGAGAATTCCCTTTATTTTGAGCAGCGAGTTGAAGGATAAAATAGACAATCTTTGCTCAGCGTGTGTAGAAGAATCTAAGGCAGACTGGGACTCGTATGAAAATTCTTGGGAATTTAAAAAACATCCTTTGGTGCAATATGCATCTTTTACTCCACAAGAAATCACAGCAGATAAAGCAAGACATATTTCCGATATGGGACTGATTCGAGATGCTTATGAATTGTGGAATGATAAATGTAAAAGTAGATTCAATCAATTAAAAGCTAATGAAGAAGAACTGAATCGTATTTTTATTGAGATATATGGATTGCAGGATGAATTAACACCGGATGTCGAGGATAAAGATATTACAGTCCGTAAGGCTGATTTACAGAGAGATATTAAAAGTTTACTTTCCTATGCAGTCGGTTGTATGTTTGGCAGATATTCTCTTGATTGCGAAGGTATTGCATACGCTGGAGGTGAATGGGACGATAGTAAATATGTAACATTTATTCCAAATAAAGATAACTGCATTCCTATTACGGATGATGAGTATACAGAAGATGATATTGTGGGTAGACTGTGTGAATGGTTAAAAAAAGTATATGGGACTGACACGCTGGAGGAGAACCTTGATTTTATTGCAAACGCTCTTGGAAATAAAGGACAAACAAGTCGAGAAACTATTAGAGAATATTTTGTAAATGATTTTATGGCTGACCATATGAAAATTTATCAAAAACGCCCAATCTATTGGTTATTTGATAGCGGAAAAGCAAATGGATTTAAAGCACTTGTATATATGCACAGATACAATGCTGATACGGTTGCTAAGGTGCGTATAGATTATTTGCATAATATTCAAAAAAGTATTGAGCAGGCTAAGCTAAGTGCGGAATATTTGCGTGATAATGGTAGTGGCGCAGAAAAAGCAAAGGCAACAAAGTTTATAACCAAATATACAAAGCAATTAGCAGAAATTCATTTGTATGATGAAGCAATGGCACATATTGCAAACCAAAGAATAGATATTGATTTGGATGATGGAGTAAAGATTAATTACGAAAAGTTCCAAGGGGTCGAAGTTGCACAAGAAGGTAAAAAGGCATTAAAGGTAGACCTTTTGGCAAAAATCAAATAAGGATAAGTTGGCTGAAACTTTAGTCTTATTAGGAAGGAAAATGAATGGAAGATATTTTTATTACAGAGTTTTTTGAACTAGATTCGGAATTTGAAGAATTGGGTGTATTTGATTCAATTATCAACAGAGACAGTCCGTTTTTTATTAATCTACTTCGACTTAAGGTAAATAAAACTCCGGAATTTCAAGGCTCATATGAAGGAATCAATGATTTCTTTCGTATGATAATGTTGTTGTTAGACGGGTCAAATAGTAAAGGAGACAAACTTTATAAGGAAGCTTTGCGACGTTTTCATTTTCCGGGAGTAAGTGGAATAAATCTTGGTGTTTCAGAAACAGGAATAGATGCAGGTTTTGGACCTATCTTGTCAGAGCAAGTTATTAGTGATGCCTATGATATCGTTAAAGCTGGTTCAAAACAACCGGAGATATTTCAATTAGTTGGATTATTTGAAAAAAATGTTTCAGCTGACCGATTGAGTGATATGATAGCAACCATTATTCTTCCGGATATAAGGAGATACACAGTTGCTGTAAACAGAAGATTAAATATAAACGCTGAGAATTACCCTCATATTGAATTTATAGGAGAAATCGCTATAAATCCATATAAGAAATGCGAGTTACTCTATTTGCCGGAAGAAATTTTACATGAAATACCAATTGCGGATTCATGGAGTGATATTGATAGAGTTATCCACGAAAATCAAGCTATTAGAGATGAAGTAAATGAAGCTATTGGTAAAGAGTGGAGTAAAATGTGCACGGCGGATAAGAAGGATTATTTGAAAGCGCATATTTTTAAAGATTCCGAACGATGTGGTAGAATGATAGGTAATTATCGTGAGCAGACGATAGAACCATTTCGGGTTGATAGCAATGCAGATTACTTAGTGTCAAGTACATTTCTGAAAATAAAAAAAGAAGGTGTCTTTAATGTACTTGCGCACTCTGCAACTAGAGAACTGAGTAGTTGGGAAGCAACGATTGAAATGCTTTCACTATTTAGAGATTGGGTTGAAAATAATAAAGGATGGGATGAAATATTGTCGGCATCAACCAGTAGGAGAGAAAAATCTTTACAAAGACTTCTGCATCTTTCTGGGAAACATTTTTGCACTCAAAATAACATAGATATGACTTTTGAGGCAAATGAAGGTCCGGGTCCGGTTGATTTAAAAATGAGTAGGGGAAATGATAAGACAGTTGTTGAGATAAAGCTTTCATCCAATGCAGATTATCTTCATGGGTATGAAGTACAAATAGAGGATTATGCCAAGGCAGAAGGAACGTCTCAAAGAGTCTTTGTGTATGTGAAAGTTGGGAATCCGGGACGAGATAAAAGAATTGAAGAACTTCATGCAAAGAGGCTGTCTGATGGAGATAATCCACCTGAACTTTTTATTATTGACTCTCGAAAACAGACATCGGCTAGTAAAAGATAATGTAAATTAAATTGTGCAGACTGCCTGCACAAATAAAGTAGAAGGTGACAACATGGATTTTCAAAACATTCAGGAACAATTGAATACTGAATTTGCAAAGTCAAGTGTAAGAATTGTTTTTTGGTTTGATGACAAAGGCGAATACGAGGACGAAGTGACAGAATTATGTTTAGACAACGCAACGCTTCACGTCTTAGACGGAGCAAACTGGCTTTATACCAAGTGGTTGTTTCATGAAAAGGATACAGAAGGTAAGTATTTGGTATATGCACCTTTTTCGAAACCAAGTGATTCAGAGAACCCTTTAGCGGATTTGTATTACTATTCAGTGCCATATTATACGGACCGTGTATCACAGATGTCTCAGGAAGTTGGTATTGATAATAAGTTTAAAGAACATATGGCACAGTACGGAAACTTCTGGAAGAATAAGTACCGTATTGAAAAGTTTAAGGCATTGGGTATCGACCATTACAACATAGAGACGATTGACATTGGATTGATTGCAGTATTAACAGATGTGAAGACTCCGAATTTTGAAGAAGTTGTTAAGCAACTGCTGTTAAATGATTCCGCTGATTATATCAAAGGATTAGAGAACAATGGTCTCTTGGAGAGATTTTGGCAGCTTTGTAGCAAATACTTTGGCTATGATGTAGAAAAACCAAGCATAGAAGATATGGCTGCCTGCATAGTGGTTACATATGCATCAGCTTCTCTGAAAGCATCTGTTCCGGCAGTGATGAAGAGTTACGTGTTAAAGAAGAGAAATGATGTCGTGGTATTTGTGCGTAATATCATGGATAACGTTCTTTATCGGAATGCATATGACGAGCTGGCAGATAAGATTGATAAATCGTTGCGTTTTACTGCGAAGATAGCGGATGAAATCAAGAAAGATACCGGGAATATTCAGTTGGCAGATATTTTTGCATGCGATGCATTTAGAGGTATTGATGATATTCTGATTGATTGGTGCTTGGACAAGCTGAACGATGAAGTTTTGGATGCACAGATTGATGGAATGAATATTGCCCAGATTGCGGAGCAGAGAACATCCAAAGCATTCCACTATGGTGACGATTTTGTAAGTGAATATAAAGCAATCAAGTATGCATACCTGATGATGAAATCAGTATCCTTAATGGAATTTACCAGCGATGTAGTAGCTTTGGTAAAGAACTATCAGAATGAGATGTATTTGATTGACTCTTACTACAGATGGTTTTATTACGCATATGATCAGATTTCAGAGAATGAACTGTTCTCCAATGCAAGGGAGCGAGTGGAGAATATATATGCTAACACATATTTGCAGAAATTAGTTCCAAAGTGGAATGACGGTTTAAGAGATGAGACGGTAGCATCACTTGGCTTGATTAAGCAGGAAGATTTCTTTAAGCATTATCTGAGAGCATATGATGGAAAGGAACGAGTTATCGTAATTATTTCCGATGCACTGAGATATGAGTGTGCGAAGGAACTGATGTCCAAACTGGAATTGGATGAAAAATGCGATGCCAAAATGGATGCTATGTTAGGTGTACTTCCTTCGGTAACTTCCGTGGGTATGGCAAGTTTATTACCACATAAAGAATTGATTGTAAATGCCAAGATGGATGTTACGGTTGATGGCAGTTCCTGCGGAGACATAGTTTCTCGTGACAAGATATTAAAAGCTCAGAATCTGAATAACGTGGCAGTATCTTTTGATGAAATATTCAAAGGAAACAAAGCTACGGTGCGTGATTTATTACAAGGAAAGAATGTGGTGTATGTTTACCACAATCAGGTGGATGCAAGAGGCGATAAAGCTGCAAGCGAAAACGAAGTGTTTAATGCCTGCGCAGAAGCGATAGATGAAATATTCCGCTTGATTAAGAAATTGACCGGAGATATTTCTGCTACAAAATACATTATCACAGCAGACCACGGATTCCTGTACAAGAGAGACAAGCTTCAGGAGTTTGACAAAGTTTCCTTCCAAAAGGATATCTGTGCGTATTCAAACAAGAGATTCTTGCTTACTACGGAAAGTGTCAGTGAGCAGGGAATGATGTCTCGAGTGAGGGCCTACTTAGAGCAGTTGTATGTTACTACACCGGTGGGAGCGGATATTTTCAAGGTTACCGGAGGTGGCCAGAACTATGTACACGGTGGTTCATCAATGCAGGAAATGCTTGTGCCGGTTATTGAAGTGAAGACAGCTAAGGGCAAGATGGAAACGGATTTTGTGGATGTGATTTTAACATCGGTATCAAGAAAGGTAACAAACCTTATTACCTACTTTGATTTTATTCAGACGGAAAAGGTAACTGATGTGATGAAGGCAAGGAGCATAATTGCTTACTTTGCTACAGAGGCCGGAGAGAAGATTTCTTTCGATGTTCCGCTGGTAGCAAATAGTAGAGAAGATGCCCCGGAGAAGCGAGCATTCCATGAGAAGTTTACATTAAAGAGCAGAGAGTACAAGTACGGCGATAAGTATTATCTGCATTTGGCGGATGCAAACGATGATAAGAATATTCTGCATAGCTATGAATTTATGATTGATATTGCCTTTGTGGATGATTTTGGGTTTTAGAGGTGAATGTTGATGAAGCAATATAAATGGCATCAAAGATGGTATGTTTGGTTGGTATTGACGATAGTATTTTTATTGGCGGTACAAATCCTTTTTAGTATTACAGCACCTAATAAATGGTTGGAAGCGGTTTGGGAAGCAGGAGACTTGATTAGTTTCGTAGGAACAATAGTATTAGGGTTTATTGCTGTGAAACAGACTGCGGAGGCAAACAGAACAGCAGAATTAGCAACAAGCACAAGCAATAAGTTGATTGAATTACAACGGAAAGAATATATACCAATAATTAGTGTAACGGGTTTTGTGGGATTAACAAAACATCAGTATCATGATATTGATGATAAGCATATCTCTAAAATTGGAATAGGTGAACTTAGGACAAAAGATAATGAAGTAGAACTAGGTTATATGTTGTCGTTATATGAGGCGGAATTCGACACACAAAAAAGTGTATTTTGTAGGAGTTATGAAATGCATATAAAGTACACAGGGAAGTTTATAGTAAAGGATGTTATTATAGAAAGTGTTACGTTTGTAGGAAATGATTTTTGCCAAGAGTTTAACGTAAACTCTTCATTAGAAACATCGCTATGTAATGAAGAAGAAATGCGGCTATTTATGTTTTTGATGAGTAATGAGGATTTTACAGATGTATCAAAATTAGCTTACCGTTATTTAACTGCCAATAAGTTGTGCTGTCTGGTAAAAATGGTTGGAATGGACGGGGAAGAGTATAAAGAGCAAATTGTGGTAAATAAGCACCTTGTAAAAGAGAAGGAAGCACGATTTAATGAAGATAATGTAGAACTGCCATTATCAGCTTATTATGATGTAGAAGAAATTAAATCTGTGTATGATGCAGAGTTGTAAGTAGCTTTGCATCATGCAAGAAAGGAACATTTATGCGTATTTCAAAGAAAGGTATTGAAGATATAATAAACCGCCTTTATACAGTTGAGCAGGACGGGGAAAAAGTGATTCGCAGGGATAGACTTGATGAACTTTTTACCATTGTTACCGGAAGATATGATAATGCAGGATGTTCTGTTGAAAAAATATTGGGTGGAGAGAAGTTAGTTATCACATCTGTCAATAAGAATGGGATAAAGAAAATATTTGAAAGAAAAATAGAGGTATTACTTGATGCATCAAATACTTATTCGTCCATAGGCTACGTTGACAAGAGTTGGCACAAGAAAGAACTGGTAAGTTTGTTAAATAGCATTATTGAAGAGTATGGAATAGAGCTTTTTAAGGATAAGAAGCGTAGCGTTGGAGTGGTTTCAGATAAACTATGTGAATTCCCGGAAGAATGCAAAATACTTCGTATGTTATTTAATGAAGGAATATACAGTATTCTTGATACAGATAGAGTAAAAGCGGATGATGATAAATTCCTTAAAGTACGTTTAATTAAGTTCATGGACAAGCTAGGAATGGAGGCAGATGTGAAAATAAATATTGCTGAGATTTTAATGGCAGTATTTATTGATTCAAAGAAAATGGAAAAAGTGTCCGGGATAATGAACGAATGTGAAGTTGGAAAAATTTATTTCATTGCGGAGGAAAATTCCTCAGAGAAAGAACTTCGATTATACCAAATTGAATCGGATATAAAAGAAGGTTCGGGATTATTCCATAAGCAAGGAATTAGTACATATATAGAAGCAATGAATGCAACAACAGATGCGTATAGGTACATATGTGATGAGTGTAGTATTTGTGGAATGAAGGAATCTTTGGGTTTTAAAGATTTCAAATTATCATTTGGTTGTGTGGATGGTGGTCAATTAACTTCTCAGGTGATGATAGGAACATTGCTTGCGTTGTGTTCAGGTGCAATAGGTAAAGCACCATTGTCTGGTTTGATTGTTTTAGGAAAAACCAATTCTAATGAGAAGCAGATTACAGCAAAGGAATTGATAAAGTGTTTTGAAATATGTGAAAAAAATCAGGCGCGATTTTTTCTGCTACCAATTACATTGACAATAGAATTGCCAAAAGTACCAGCAGAGTTATTAGGTAAGGTGTCTATGGTATTTTATACATCATTAGATGATATGATAATCAAAGCATTAGATATATCAGATAAAAGCAGTGAGGAGGCATAAAATGGAAGAGTACAATGAATTTAGAAGTACATCAGAAACTGATGATAGACGAGATATTATAAAGCAAAAACTTCGCCAATACTATGACGGAAGAATTGTACGTAAAGACTTAACCAAATCCATTAAAGAAGGAGCGAATGTTCCAGTATATGTATTGGAATATTTGCTTGGTCAGTATTGCAATTCAGATGATGAAGCGATTATTAACGAAGGTGTTGACAATGTAAAGAGGATTCTTCGGGACAATTATGTGCGTCCAGATGAAGCACAGAAGATATTGTCGCTTCTTCGTGAGCGTGGAAGTTATACAGTAATTGATAGAATTACAGTTATATTGAATACAAAGGAAGATAGATATGAAGCAACATTTTCTAATTTGGGGATAAAGGGTATTCCAATCCATCCGGATTATGTGAAGAATTATGACAGACTTCTTTGCGGAGGTATCTGGTGTATATTACAGCTTGAATATGAGTTTATTGAAGAAGATAAAAAGAATACACAGCCTATACGTATTAGAAAACTTACGCCAATTCAGATGCCGCATGTGGATATGGATGAAGTAAAGAATGGTCGTAAAGCATTCACAAAAGAAGAGTGGATGGATGTTATGCTCCGTTCAACTGGTCTTGAACCAGAAAAGTTTAGCGATAGAGCCAAATGGTTGCTTCTCACACGTATGGTTCCACTTGTTGAAAACAATTATAATCTTTGCGAGTTGGGTCCTCGTTCTACAGGTAAATCATATATTTACGAACAGATTTCGCCAAACAGCATTCTTGTAGCTGGCGGACAGACAACGGTAGCGAACTTGTTCTATAATATGTCTAACAATACAGTTGGTCTTGTGGGTATGTGGGACTGTGTGGCTTTTGATGAGGTTGCAGGAATTAAGTTTAAAGATAAAGATGGTATTCAGATTATGAAGGGATATATGGCATCAGGTTCATTCTCCCGTGGCAAGGCTGAGATTCAAGCAAAGGCTTCTATGGTATTTGTTGGAAATATCAATCAAAGCGTAGAAACTCTGCTCAAGACATCACATTTGTTTGACCCATTCCCACCAGAAATGGGTACAGACACAGCGTTTTTAGATCGTTTCCACAGTTACATACCGGGTTGGGAAATTCCTAAGTATAGACCGGATTCCTTTACAAACGATTATGGGTTCATTACTGACTATTTAGCTGAGTTCGTAAGAGAGTTGAGAAAAGATAATTATAGTAATATTGCAGATAAGTACTTCAGATTAGGTAGCAATCTCAATCAAAGAGATACGATAGCGGTTAGAAAGACAATTTCCGGTTTAATGAAGTTGATATATCCGGATGGAGAAGTAAGCAAAGAAGAAGTAAGAGAAATTGTTGAGATTGCTTTAGAAATGAGAAGAAGAGTAAAAGAGCAGCTTAAGAAGATTGGTGGAATGGAATTCTACGATGTTAACTTTTCATACATAGATAATGATAGTTTTGAAGAGCATTATGTTTCTGTGGCAGAGCAGGGCGGTGGAAAACTTATTCCGGAAGGCATGGGTAAACCGGGATGCCTCTACTCTGTCGGAAAGACAAAGACAGGCATGCTTGGTTGTTTCAGATTAGAAACACAGATGATGCCGGGTAACGGAAAACTTACATTGACTGGTCTTGGTACAAGTTCAGAAATTAAGCAAGGACCGAATACGGCCTTTAATTACATTAAGGCAAATGGAAATGCTATTTCAGGGCAGATAAGTACAACAACGAAGGATTATATTATTAGTTATCAAGATATGCAGGGAATTGGCATGACATATACTTTAGCAATGCCGACATTAATTGCTATTTGCTCAGCAGCTTTGAATAAGACTCCCATCAATAGTTTAGCAGTTTTAGGCGATGTTACAATTGGAGGCACATTAATTAAGGTTGAAGATTTGGCTAGTACACTACAGGTATGTTTGGATAGTGGTGCGAAGAAGGTATTGTTGCCAATTACATCTGCAGCAGATTTGGGTACTGTTCCATCAGAACTTGTTGGAGCATTTAGCTTGATTTTCTATTCTTCACCGGAAGAGGCAGTATTTAAGGCTTTAGGAGTTGAGTAAATGAATTTAGCAGATTGGATTCACGCAGTTAAAATTGCTGGGAGTAAAAGAAACAAATATGAAATTAGAAAAATAATTATAGAGCAATGCTTATTTTCGCAAAAGAAGATATATGGAGCATACCAAATAGATGGAAATAAAGTATGGAATATTTTGATTTTATCAGATGATAACTGTAGAAAAGTGATTCAAGAAAAGAAAATCAATGACCATATGGATCTTGAGTCAAAAATCGAGGAGATAAAATACCATTCTTTTTGGAGTGACAATAGGCGTGCATATGCAAAGAAAAGAAGGTAATATAGCATGTTTGAACAAGAATTTGAGTCTATGCTTCGACAGTATAGTTCGTGCATAGATGATAAAAAGAAGTTTTGTGGGCTCGTAAAAGATTTCTTTCCAGAGCAGGCAAAAAATGTCAATTTATTATTGATGGCATATAATATGGGAATTGCAGAAGATTTAAAAAAGACATCTTTTATCAACAACACTTTTGCATACCGTTATGTGAAACAGTTGGTTGATGATTTTGGACTAAGTCGAATAAATGCTGATTGGATTGTTTCCATATGGTGCGTGTGTTATGGTTCACGGATTCTTGGAAAAAACTGTGATATTAGCTTACAAAAGCAAGGAAGTGGCCCAGCGATAAAAGAGCAGACATCATCAGGCAGGCAATATGGTGATTTATTTACATATTCAAAGAGTTTGCAAGGGAATGGATTGGGAGTAACCGGATTCAACGGAAGCAAAAGGGATACGGTTATCTTCCAAAATCGGGCGAATAATTCTTCAGTTATAGAAATATGTGATGAAGTTTTCAGTGGTGAACAGATAGAAGAAGCCATTATCACTGAAGGTATTTCATATATTGGCAGGAGTGCCTTTGCAGAATGCAAGAAACTTCATCAGGTTGTACTGCCAAGCAGTATTAGAGAAATTGGAGACAATGCTTTTGAAGGCTGTACCAGCTTAAAGTCGATATCATTACCGATGCAGATGGAGAAATTGGGAGCTTCTGCCCTTAAAGGGACTGGATTACGGTCAATATCTTTTCCGAAGACATTATACTGGATAGGAGAAGAAGCATTGTCAAATTGTCAGGAACTTTCGAGTGTTGTAATTCCGGATAACATTGACAGAATACCCAACAAGATGTTTGAAGGCTGTACAAGTCTTAAAAAGCTCGCGTTGCATGAAAAATTAGATGCAATTGGAGATAAAGCATTCTTTGGATGTAGTGCATTAGACTTTATTGTTATACCGGATAGCGTGAAAAGCATTGGTGATGATGCATTCACAGGTACTGATAAACAGTTTATAATCCAGTGTTCTTTTGGTTCATATGCAGAGGAATACTGTAGAAAGAATAGAATTAAGTATCAATTAGTTTAATTGTCGCCTAATATGCGACCATAATAGATGCAAAAAGATATACTATATTTGAGAAGAGGTGATATGTATGGGATTGCTGGATGCAATATTTGGAAATAAAAATCAAATACCGACGGTTACATCTATATTGCCATTGGCGGCTAAACAAGAAATTTTGGCAGGGAGATTACCAATCCTTAATACAGATAAACTGTTCTTAAAAAAAGGTGAGAAAATTCATTTCATAGATAAAGCAATAAATCTTGAAATAAAAACAGTTAAGCAATACAGGCATGTAGGGCACAGTTCGCCGGGGTTGTTTAAAGGAAATCGTTGGAATGTAGGTATGGCTAAACCTATTGAACATACGGAGTTAGTGCAGCATAGAGGAATTTTGTATGTAACAAATCAACGAATAGTATTTCAGGCTTCAGAATGGGGATTTGATAAAACATATAGATATCTTACAGCGATTACACCTTATATGGATGCGTGTGAGCTACAGTTTGGCAACAAGTCCTACAATATGATAGTTGCAGATGGAAATCTGTTGAATGAAGCATTGCAATTAATTAAGCAAAGGAGGCAGATGCCATAATGGAGGGTCAATTAAAAAATGGAACAATACTTACATCGGAAAGTGGCAATAAGTATACTGTTGTAAGTTTATTAGGAGCTGGTGGACAAGGTGAAGTATATGATGTTGAATGTGGCGGAAAGCATTTCGCGCTAAAGTGGTATTTTAAAGGGAGTGCGACAGCTCGCCAAAAAAAGATACTTGAAACCATAATTGCTAAGGGCTCGCCTGACATATCTTTTTTGTGGCCAATGGAGTTGATTGTTCCGACGCAAGGCGAATTATTTGGTTACATAATGCCTCTTAGACCAAAGAATTATAAAAGTATTGTGGATTTAATGAAAAATAGAGTAAATCCATCATTTTATGTTCTTTGTCGAACCGCATTTAATTTAACAAGGGGATATCAAAAACTTCATGGTATGGGAGCAAAGTATCAGGATATTTCTTTTGGAAATTTGTTTTTTAATCCAAATAATGGAGATGTCCTTATCTGTGATAATGATAATGTATCCTTTGATAATAGTAAGCCAGGTGGAGTATTAGGTACTCCTGGATTCATGGCTCCTGAAATTGTTAGAGGTGAAAAAAGACCATCAAAAGATACGGATAGATATTCGCTGGCAGTTTTACTCTTTTACTTATTTATGGTAAATCATCCATTGGAAGGTAAAATTGAAGCCAGTATTAAATGTATGGATATGGCAGCTCGTGTTAAGTTATATGGTACTGATCCGGTATTCATATTTGACCCGGATAACAAAACAAATAGACCGGTAAAAGGGATTCATGATAATGCCAATATTTATTGGCCATTATATCCAGAGAAACTCAGACAGATGTTTATTAAATCATTTACTGTTGGATTAACACAGCCAAGTAAACGAGTAACAGAACCTGAGTGGATGACTTTGTTTGCGAATATGATGAGTGGTATGATGAAGTGCTCATGTGGTGCCAGTGTTTTTTACGATGAAGAATTAGAAACAAAAGGAGTGGCTCATGTTTGCTGGCATTGTCAGAGTGTAGTACAAATTCCTTCAAAGATTGTCATAGGAAAGAATAGGTTGCTCTTAAATCAGAACACAAAACTTATGCATCATCATGTGTATGGTGACTACGATATGGAAACAGTAGTAGGTTCAGTTGTACAGAATCCTAAGAACCCTGCGATGTGGGGAATTCGAAATGAGGATAGTGTAAATTGGACTTATGAAAAACCAGATGGAACGCAGATACCGGTTGAGATAGGTAAAACGGCAGGAATTGCAAACGGTGTCAAAATTCATTTTTCCGATTCAATCGGAGAATTTAAGTAAGCAAATAGGAGGATTAAAAAATGGCAGAATTACAAAGACCGGGTGGAGAATTGGCAAGCAGACCTTTACATTTCTTTTGGATGGTAGATTGCTCAGGCTCTATGTTTAGCGAAGGAAAGATAGGAACAGTTAATAACGCAATTCAGGAGTGTATTCCTGAAATGGTGTCAGCAGCTGATAACAATCCAAATGCACAACTTTTAATTAGGGCATTGCAGTTTTCAACAGGGGCAAGTTGGATTACAGCGAGTCCTGTACCGATTGAAGATTATTCATGGGAAGATATGGAAGCTAGTGGTGTAACTGATATGGGGAAGGCATTTGAATTATTAGCAGCACAATTAGGTATACCACCTATGCCTGCAAGAGCATTGCCACCTGTTATTGTGCTGTTATCTGATGGACAACCTACCGATGATTATAAGAAGGGATTAGATAAGCTGAAGGCACTGCCTTGGTTTAAGAAAGCTGTTAAAATTGCGATTTCTATCGGTCAGGATGCAGATGATGATGTTTTATTGGAGTTTACCGGAAACAGAGAATTGGTATTACAGGCAAATAATCCGACCGCACTTGTTAAGATGATTAAGTGGGCGTCTACAACTGCATCTATGGTTTCTGCACCTTCAAGTAAGCCAATGAACGCAGATGTTGCTTCGGCTCCGGCTGGTGCGACACCGGTGGATGATCCATTTGCTCCCGCAAATAATGTAGCACCTCTAGTATTAGATATGAGTAATATTCCGAATCCGGATGATTTTGATGAAGGAGCTGTTTGGTAAAAAGGAGGGGTTTGATGAAGCGTTATATATGCGGTGAATGCGTTAAGGGCGCTACCCATGAAAGAACTGGCAAGCCACTTCAAGATAGCAAAAAAATTGTGGAGATTTCAGATAGAATTGCAATTTTAGCTGTAGCAGATGGTCATGGAAGTGAAAAATGTGTCCGTAGCGACAGAGGTTCTGCTATTGCTGTAAATGCGTTTTATGCTGTAATTAAGAGATATCTGTTAAGCTACGGTCAAGACGCAGAGGGAATGACAAGTCTGGTGACATTCCTAAACAGAGAGGGCGATACAAGATTTGCTCAAGATGTATGTGAAGAGTGGCAAGCACGAGTAAAGCAATCATTTTACAAAAATAAAATGGAAGAAATGATTGCAGATGACGGAACAATTGATTGGAAGGCTGTGTATTCATTATATGGTACAACTTTATTGGGGATGTTAATTACTGATACATTTGTGTTTTCGTTTCAGATTGGGGATGGAGATATCAATTTGATTACAGAAACTGATATGTGTCCCTTAGTTGAACCAGAGAAATTTTTGGGTACAGAGACTCATTCTTTATCAAAGCCTGATGCATGGAGAAAAGCGGTGGCATCATTAAGAAGAAAAAATATTGATGATGATACTCCATATTTATATATGTTATCCACAGACGGCTTTGCAAATAGTTATGCAAATGATGAAGAGTTTAAGAAAACATGTAGAGAGTACTATAATATGATTGGTCAGCATGGATTTGAGGCAGTTCAGAATAATTTAGCTAAGTGGCTGAAAGAAACAAGTGAATATGGCTGTGGCGATGATGTGACTGTAGTAATGGCATATTTTGCAGAGTAGGTGAAGTTTTATGGAAGAAGCAAATGAAGTACAGATTAAGAGTGGTGAACCTGAAGCAAGAATAGCAATGTGCAAGTGTAAAGAGGCAAAAGGTCGCACTTATGGTGTACGATTTCAAAGAGATGATTCCGGTTGGAAGTACACATGGGCTTTTAAAATAAACGAAAGCTCTGCAAAGCGAGAAGGATATAATAACACTCAAATTATGGGAAATATTGAACCAGATGAGAGATATCCGGGATGCCCGTATTGCAAAACAGCATATTTTGTAGTATGTGGTGCGTGTCAGCATTTGAATTGTAATATAAATACTGGAAGCACTTTTACATGTGATTGGTGTGGAAATACTGGTACATTGGGTAACTTTGGTGGAGATGGTATAGCGTCAGGAGGAGATAGAGGTTGATAGTAGATAGATATTACTACAACCAACTGAATAAGCGTGAGCAGGCAATATATAAAGTTTTTTATGATGGGGTAATGGTGCATCAAGACATTATCCCTATTCCTGCTAAGAATATTTCGCAAGAACAGTTTACCAAGATTTATGCTGCAATAACACGAGACAATCCTCTTATATATTATTTGAATCAATCGGCGTGCAATATGGCACAAGATATGTTTGGTCATATGGCGATATGTCCGCAGTATTTTTTTAGTAAAGAGAAAGTAAAAGAGTATAACAAAAAAATCGAGAATGCAGTAAACACATTAGCAAATCGATTAAAGCTAACAGAGGGAACTGATTATGAAAAAGCACTAAAAGTTCATGATTGGTTTTGCAAGAATGTAAAGTATGATGAGAAGGGAACAGATGCGAATGACTTAATAAGAGTAATTGCATCTCATAATATTATTGGAGTTTTCGCTCATCATCAAGCACAATGTGAGGGAATCGCTAAGGCGGCAAAAGTTATTTTAAATGCTGTAGATGTTAGATGTATTGTTGCTACTGGTGTTGCAAATGGCAAGAGAGAAAATGGACCCCATGCATGGAATATTGTAAATTTGGATAACACACCCTACCATATGGATATTACTTGGGATATTGGAGCAAGAATGGCTACTTTTGAAGAAATATCATATGACTATTTTAATATTTCTGACGGGTTAATTGGTATAGATCATAAGGCAGAAGGTAAGTTGCCGGAGTGTAAGTCTCTGGAACTTAACTACTTTACAAAAAATAAAATTGCATTTAGTTCAAAAACACTTTTATTAGCATATGTTGCTAAAATGGTCGGAAAGGGTCACAATGAACTATATTTTAGATTAGAAGGCAAGTTGAATAATAGTAGTGTTGTGAGTGAAGTTATTAATTTAGTTAGCAAAACGATGGCACAATTGGGCCATAGACAGGTACGAGTACAACAAATTCCTAATGAAGTTATAGGAACGTATTGGATAAAGATTAATTAAGCATTGGAGTGATGAAAATGTGGCATATCACAGAGATAATACAGATATTCGAGAAAATCACAATAGATTATGGCTACGACGTATTTAGTGATAGAAAGAAATGCGTCGGTCTTTGTGGTGACTTACTTTCACGCTTTGGGGTAGAGAAAAATATTATGCAGATGCTTTTTCAGGCTGGTCTTGGAGAGGCGTTAAACGGTGTCCCATTCAAGTCAGAACAAGAACTTAGGATGGGGCTTCTTCGTATTGAGACTTTTTTAAAACAACAGGCTATAGAACAATATGCAAGAGAACAGGTCATAGAAATTATACAGGGGGCATTTTCGGATGCATCTTTTGGTGGAGCAAATGACTTTTTTAAGCCTGTTGTCACAAGAACTTTTTCCGATGTTCATTTTAAAATGACAATTCCTGTGGCTACGGAGTATGCAGATCGATATCAGTTTGATTTTCAGTTCATAGGAAAAAAAGAAGGTGTATCTGTAGATTCAATATTAGAGAAGTGTGTGATTACTGATAAATTGAACGTGGTTCATTGTTCTCAAATGGATTATAGTTTGCTTTTATATGGAAAAACTAAAAAGACATCCATAAATGTAATGCATGGAGATAGGAAGATTTTTATAAATGATGCTAAAGTGGAATTTACATTTTTATGCAGTAATAAACAAAAGATTGTAACTTCATATCTGGCTGATAGGAATCATAAATTAAGCCTGAAACAGATTGAAATATATGGAATGACAGACAGTGAATATGAAAAAACACAGAATATATTGCAATTACTATTAAAAGCTGGAGAGCACATTGTATCGGATGATAAAGTTGGTAGTGATAATGATAAGATAGAAGGAGTAACTGGCCCAGCCTATACATCATCTGATATTCAAGAGTATTCGGATGCTTTGAGAAAAGAAATTTTATTCCTGAAGCAAGGTAAAGGAAAAAAATATAAGATTGTAAATGGTACAAAAATAAATAAAGATAAAGGCATTTTTACATATACATTTGAAATGGAAACAGAATTGCATTTGCCGGATGATGCACCTGTGGTAGTTGATACAGCAAGTGGTTTTCATGCAGTAGGAACAGTGCTATTATGTGAAGATTTTCAAATAATGCTTTTATTGGACAGAGATTTGAATGATAAAGTCAGTTCGGCATATCTTATGGTTGAACCGTGGAAATTGCTGGAAGGATTGGATAAGCGCATGACTTCTCTTAATCCAAATATAAACAGACTTGCGGTAAAGTTGATGGAAGAAGGTCCTGATTTGGCTACAACTCAGGATATTTCAGCTGTGCCAAAAGGACAAAATGAAGTTTTAGACAAGCTTCAGCAGGATGATATAGTTACTGTATGGGGCCCACCGGGAACTGGTAAAACATATACTATGGCTAAAATCGCTATGGAATATATGAGAAGTGGTAAGAGTGTTCTTATTGTGTCTCATAGTAATGTATCTGTTGATGGTGTAATAAAAAAAGTAGTAGATATGATTGATACAAACATGCAATCATATTTAGAAAGCGGAAAAATATTAAGATTTGGATTTGTTAGAGATGACGAGTTATCGAAGCATCCGTATGCAACTTCATTTAATTATGCATTAAGTAAGAGCCCTAGTTTGGCAAGAGAATTGGATTTCTTAACAAGTAAAAGAGATGAGTTAAGGGTCAAGAATCAAATGAGGACTCCAGCTTATGACGAAATCGAAAAGAAAATTAAGAAAGTAAGAGAAGAAATTCGAAAAGAAGAGCGTAGATATGTGGAAAAGG
Organism: Lachnospiraceae bacterium; assembly: GCA_045588655.1. GTDB lineage: Bacteria > Bacillota > Clostridia > Lachnospirales > Lachnospiraceae > SVFI01. The sequence continues at coordinate 184,095 of JAZNEP010000022.1, forward strand.
CTCAATTATTAGGAACGACTATATCAAGAGCGACAATCGATCCAATGTTTGAAGAGCGACAATTTGACCTTGTAATGTTCGATGAGGTTTCTATGGCATATGTACCACAGGTAATTGTGGCAGCAGCGCTTGCTAAAGAAAAATTTATGTGTGTCGGAGATTTCAGACAGTTAGCACCAATTGCGCAAGGGCAGGATTCAAAAAAAGTATTACAAATTGATATTTTTGCTTATCTGCAAATTGTTGATGGTATTGGAAATATGTATTGGCATCCTTGGTTGGTAATGTTAAATGAACAACGAAGAATGCACCCGGATATTTCTGCATTTCCTAATAAATATGTTTATAAAAATTTGCTGAACAATCATCCTACAGTAAAACATAATCGGGAACACATTGTATCTGCTGAACCATTAAAAGGCGATGCTGTTAATTTAATAGATTTAGCGGGTTCTTATTGTGCAGCAAGTAAGAATAGTGACAACTCAAGATTTAATATATTGAGTGCAATAGTGTCGTTTTCAACTGCTGTAATTGCGGAAAAGGACGGAGCTGATACAGTAGGAATTATCACGCCGTATGCTGCGCAGACAAGATTGATAAGAGCAATGCTTCGAGATTATTATGGCTTTGATGACACAACAGTAAGTTGTGCTACAGTACATCAGTTCCAAGGTTCTGAATCTGATGTATTAGTTTTCGATGCTGTAGAAAGTTACCCTACAAATAAGGTTGGATTTTTGATGGGAAAAGTTCCAAGTGAGGTTGTAAGGCTTATTAATGTTGCCATAACGAGAGCAAAAGGTAAGCTTATAACTGTGGCTAATGCTCGATTTTGGGATAATAACTTTAAAGGTACAAATCACATATTTTATAGGTTGTTATGTCATATACAAAAAAAACATAATGTGATAAGTCATGCGAATAAGGATTTGAAACCGTATATAGAGTCAATTAATCCGGGAAAAATCATAAATATTTACACTAATGAATCAAATGCAATTGTAGATTTTGAGAGAGATATGCGAAGAGCATCTGGAAAAGTTGTTATTTCGATTCCTGATGGTGAGTTGAGAGAAACGGCTTTTAGAATTAGAGATATTATTGATGACGTAGAGCGTACTGGTGTTGATATTTTGATGAAGTCAAATGCTTATCAAGAATTGCCGGATGATTGGAAAAAGTACTGCTGGGGAACTGAAAATGCTGTGTTTCCACTTGTTGTTATTGATGATGAGGTTGCCTGGTATGGTTTACCGACATCTAAACTTAGATTTAAGACAGGCAAAGATACATCACAGATAACAGTTGTCGATACAATTGTCAGAATTAAAGGAAGAAATACCATTGAAATGATTAAGGCATTAACAGACCTTGAGAGCATTCAGGTTGGTAACAATATTAGACCTTTTACAAGCAGAAAGGGTGTTTCTCCAGTTATTCTAGATGATAGTGATGATAAGGGGGTAATGGGGAAGCAAGGATTAGCGGCATTTATTGAGGAAAAACAGTTTTGTTCTGTATGCAAGAGTCGAATGGTGCTTGCTAAAAATCAAAAAGGTACTGCTTATATTAGATGTTCTAGCAAAAACTGTAAGCACATTGAATATTTAACGCCGGAGATGATGAATTGGTATATTACAAGTAGAAATGTTAGATGTCCTAAAAGAGATGGCGGAGAGTTAAAAGGTATTCTTGGAAAATTTGGACCGTGTGTAAGGTGCGATTGTGGGCATTTCTTGAAACCGGAAGAAATCTAATAGGAGTGATGTTAGTGTTTAAAACAATTTTATGTGGTGTTGGCTTTTTTCTAATAACTCTATTGATTCAATATCTTTTTTCAAACAGGAGAAAAAATAGAAATGGTGCAAGTTACTTTTGGGTGGGTTCCAATACGATTGTTGTAATTTACATTGTAGGATTCGTATGAAACGTTGCTTGACAAAAATAGATATTTATTATAAGATTTATATATAAATTTCAAATAGAAAATGAGTCACGAGAACAGTGTCAAAGGAAAAGCAGGTTCCCGAGTGTCCGTAAGGCTTTCTGAGAGTATATGCGGTTGGTAACGGATATACGAAGACAATCAGCACCTAACGCTTTCGCGGCAGAATGAGCTTTTGTCGGGCGGATCGAAACGACGGTTTACGAGCGGTGACCAGAAGAAAAGTATACAAAATATACTTTTCTTCTGGTCATTTTTTATTTGAGGAAAGGAGAGAAGAGGATGCTTAGATATAATTTTCCGAATTTAACATATGAAGAAAAGAAGAAAATGCAGGCAGCTATGATTTGGGAAGAAATTTCAAATAATCGAGAGTTCAATTTATTTACTTATTTGAAAAGAAGTAGAGCAATTCATATTGACTTCGAAGTGCTTATGACATCGAATGAAATGAAAGAAATGGTTCAAAAGACTAGTTTATGTACATGGAATAACTATTTGAATTACATTGAAAGTATTACCACAGGTGATTTAAAAAGCATGAAACATTACAATGAGCCATACTTTAATCTGGAAATTAGAGAGCAAATGCTTTTACCTGCTGTAGCAAAAATTCTTGGTAAAGTGTAAATGAAAATTTTTAAATAGGCATTCTAAATGCCTACAACTGAGGAAGGGGTGCATATTTGCATCCCTTTCGAAACAAAAAATAGTAGGGAGGAAGGAAAGTTGAAAAATAAAGCAATTCCAGTGTATTTATATCTGCGTGTTTCAACTGCACTTCAAGTGGAAGGTTACTCACTTGAAGCGCAAGAAGAACGTCTTCGGAGAGAAGCAGAGTATAGAGGAATGGTGGTGGTCGGAGTGTTCATAGATGCGGGTTTCTCCGGGAAAAATATTTCTGGGAGAAAACAGTTTCAAAATATGATGAATGCTATTTTAGAGAAAAGAGATGGGGCAAAATATGTTTTAGTCTTTAAACTTAGCCGTTTTGGAAGAACTGCTGCTGATGTATTATCGAGTCTTCAGTTTATGCAAGACTATGGCGTAGAGCTCATTTGTGTCGAAGATGGAATTGATAGTTCAAAGGAGTCAGGTAAGTTGATGATATCAGTATTATCTGCTGTTGCAGAAATTGAACGCGAGAATATTCATGCACAGACCATGGCGGGGCGATTTGAAAAAGCCAGACAAGGGGGATGGAACGGAGGGTTTGCGCCTTACGGATATAAGTTAATAGAGGGGAAACTTATTATTGATGATGAAGAGGCTGAGATTATTCGATTGATTTTTGAAAAGTATGTTGAAACTGATATGGGGGCAGGTGCAATTGCAAAATGGCTTAACTCACATGATTATAAAAAGAAAATTAGACAGAATGGAACAGTAAATCTATTTTCATCTCATTTTGTAGTGGGAGTGTTGGATAATCCAATTTATTGTGGTAAAATATCCTATGGGCGTCGTAAAAATCAAAAAATTGAAGGTAAACGAAATGAGTACCATATTGTAAAGCAAAAGACGTTTAATGTCTATGATGGTGTTCATGAAGGTATTATTTCCGAAGAAATATTTCAAGCGGCGCAAGCAAAAAGAGCAATTCATGCAGTGAAGCATGAAAAGGTACATAGTCTTGAACACGAGCACGTTCTGTCAGCAATTTTACGATGCCCTATTTGTGGAAGTGGTATGTATGGGAATGTAAACAGAAAGAAACGCAAAGATGGAACGTACTATCCGGATAGCTTTTACTACGTTTGTAAGCATAGAAAAATGGTTGATGGACATATTTGTACATATAGAAAACAACCGTCGCAGGATGCGATTAATGGGGAAGTTGAAGCAATTTTGAAAGAAGCTTTTAATAGTCCAGTGTTTGTAAGCGCATTGAAAGATACGCTTGTTCGTGAAGCAGATACGAAACAGTTAAATGAAGAATTGAAGCGACTTAAAGAAAATCGAAAAAAACTGTGTGTTGCAAAAAACAAGTTGGAAAGTCAAATGGATTCCTTGGATGTACTTGATGATTTTTATGATAAAAAGTACGAAGACTTGCAAAAAAGATTGGATAAATTTTATATTCAAATCGGAGATGTTGACAAAGAAATTGAGAGAACCAATGGGGCGATAGAAGCGGCTCGTGGTGATGAAATTTCGGTGGAAGCAATTATCAAATTTGTTGAAGCGGTTAAGGACGAGTTTGATATTATGCCATATGAGCTTGAAAAGAGAATTATGAATATTTTTCTTGAAAGAGTAGAGCTCTTTCAAGAAAGACAATCGGACGGACGATTTGTTAAAAGTGTTCACTTTAAATTTCCAGTATTATATAAAGGCGTACCAACAGAGGAAATTGGGTGGGACACAGAGAAGCACGTTGAGACGGTTGTTCTTTTGTCCAAATAGAAAGTGGATGACGTAGCAAGGTAATTATTTTACGTAAGGGAGACCGAAAGTTTATGAAAAGAAAAATGATTCTATGGTGCATATTCCTCGGGTTAGCATTGGCTTTGTCAGCTTGTGACAAAAAAACGACACAAGAGCCGGTAGTAGTAGAGTCCGGACAGATTACGGAAACGGAGAAGATGGAGTCTGAGGAGAAATTATCTCAGCAGACGCAGAAGAATGAGAATAAGCAGACAGAACTGACCTATGGATTTGCAGATGCGAAGGAGGGAGCAACTCTGATAGCAGGCAATAAGGACTATCTAAATAGTCTCGCTCAGCATGATTTATGCTTTCGTTTGCAGAAAAAGGATGCTACCTTAGAAGAATACACTGCTTTTGCGATGGAGCAGACGCTAGATTTTACAGAGGAGGAAAAGGAAGGGATATCTGCCGGCATGCAGAGGATTATGGATATCTGTCGAGAGAATCATTATAATCTCCCGGAAATCGGTGAGATTACTTTTGTGAAAACAACCATGAAGGAAGAATCCGGCGCTGTAGCATACACACATAGCACACAGATTTATATGGGAGCTGAACTGGCGTCTATGCTGAGCAATGAAAATAAATGGGTGCATGAACAAGGAACCACCATTTTGCTACATGAATTGTTCCATTGTCTGACTAGAAATGATGCCCGTTTCCGAGAAGATATGTATGGAATATTAGGATTTCGTATAAGTGACGATGAGTTTGATTTTTCGCAGGAAATTCGTCAGCAGATGATTGCCAACCCTGATGTGGAAAAACATGACGCATATGCCACATTCAGGATAGACGGTAAAGATAGAGATTGTGTGTTGATATTCACTACGGTGAGACCTTTTGAAAATCCGGGAGATAACTTCCTTGCATTAAGCACAGTGAGATTGGTGCCTATAGACGACCTTACGGTTGCATATTCCAAAGAAAGAGCAGAAAATTTTTGGGACATATTTGGAAAAAATACAAACTATGTGATAGATCCTGAAGAAGCACTTGCGGATAATTTTTCTCTGGCGGTAATGAAGGGGATGGATGGTGTAACTTATAAAACACCGGAAATCATACAGGCAATCTGTGATTATCTGAAAAGCAGAGAAAGTTAGATTGAGTCATAATGAAATGTAAAAGACGTTCTCTCCCACTTGTTTCGGAGAGTAAGGAATGATTTATGGAGGAGAAGGAAATGGGAAAAAGAAAAATACTGGCAACGGTAATTATATTAACAATATTAGTAAGTTTAGTAAGTGGTTGCAGTGTGGAGAATACTAAGATACCAAAGGAGTATCGGTCACTATTTACGGATGGTTCTTTTGATGAAAATATGGTATGGACTTGCGATGATGAAAAATATAGTGATTTTATCAGTGAGTTGGCTGAGAAATGTGAAGCTTCTTTTGAGGGATCTTTGTTGGTAGCAACCGATGAGCAGGTTGTTTTTGCCGGTGGTTTTCATGCCATGGAAGCAGATGGTGAAACAAAAGTGAATGCATTTACGACTTATGAAATTGGTTCTCTTACGAAACAGTTTATGGCAGCATGTATCTTGCAGCAGGTGCAGGCCGGTAATATCCGTACAGATGAGACGATTGATAAGTATTTTCCGGAATTTCCTTACGGCTCACAGATTACGATTGACCATTTGTTGCACATGGATTCTGGTATAGTAGATTACGTAAATGAACCACTTGCCTTTTTTGAAGATACGACGCAATTTGAATCCTTCAATAAGGGAGAATTATCGGATGAGGAAATGTTAGACTTTTTATCTGAAACGAATCTTAAATTTGAACCGGGGCAGAAATTTGCTTATTCTAATACGAATTACTATTTATTGGCACTGATTCTGGAAAAAGTAACAGGTATGACCTATGAAGAATATATGAGCAAGAATCTTTTTGAGCCATGTGGTATGCGAAATAGTACCAATACAGAGGTGGGGAATGTAACCAGTGTACCGGTAAGGGCGGATTATATGACAACGGGAAGATTGGCACGTGGCGCTGGTGACATTCATTCCAATGTTTGTGATATGTTGCTATGGGATAGGGCAATTATGAACGAAAAAGTAATTGATTCTGAGCAGTTCCAGTATATGACACAAATGCGGAACGGATATTCCTGTGGTTGGATGGATGCAGGAACCGGTAAAATGTTTCATGGTGGCACCACAATGGGATATTCTACAATGAATACCATATTGCAGGTAGAAGAGATTGGAAATGTATATGTAATTACGATGACGGCGAATCAAGGAAATACATATGCCACGCAACAGATAATCAATATGATAGAGGATTATTATTCACAAGAATAAACACGAAACATGTTTAAGATTGTATGATAACGCAAAAATACCGCATGCGCATCCGGTTAAAAGGATGTACGTAGCGGTATTTTTTGTAATAGGACTCCCGGTCCCAAGCGAAAGTGCTATAGTACAGCTTGAAGTAAAACGCCTATTGCGAATCCCAGACTTTGGTTGGTGTTGCTTCGTATACAAAAATCATCGCATCATATAGGGTGCCGGGTGCAACGCTGAGCTGATAGGTGTTTTTTAGCAGCTTCATGAGAGGCGAATACGATTCGCCAAGACTACCTGTTTTCATATTGCTATGAATGAGGGTGGATAATTCTTCAGAAGCAGCAGCTTCGTCAAAATCCAGATAATAAACATTTTCTTCCAAATCGCCGACCGCTTTTGCCAGCGGGTCTTCGGAGCAGAAGGAATGGTTGGCTCTCTCCCCTTCGGAGGCAATGTTACAGGTAGTTTTGTAAAAATCCGTACCGATCACGAAATAGCGCTCTTTTAGTTCTTGTGACAGGTAATAGCCCATATTGGTATAGGAGCTGTTTACGGTTTTCGCAACATGTCCGTTGTGTCCGGACAACATAACTTTTGCATCATACAAAGCTCCTTCGCGTTCTAAAATCCATTTCACATTTTCTGCCATATACTTGTCGCGTATATCGCCATAGGAATTGAAATCAGTGCTCGCATCGTATAAATCCAGGAGTTGGTGCAAACAGGTTGCGGACTGTAGTGCGTAGGCATAGGATTCTTCATTGGTCGCACCGATATAAGTATCTTTGTGTTGTTGCAAATCGGATAGGATATCATTCAGTAAAGTTCTCAAGTTTGAAAGATTTTTTGTGCTGAGTTTACCATCTTCCAAAATATAGTAGGTATCCCATTTTGAGAGGTAATCTTCCCCTTTGGCCGCATCGGTTGTTTGGTAAAAGGTTTTGATACGATGGATATTCCCTTCATGCTGTTGCATATCAAATCCGTAAAGTCGCACCTTCTCATCCTCAGATGCTTCCAGATTGTGGTCATGCATCCATTGCACAAGTTCCAACATTTCATCGGTTTTGTATATTTCAAATCCCAGGTTTTCTACAGCTTCGGTGGCCGTTCCTTTATCGTATAAGATATATTCGTTGGTCATTGCGCAGCTGCCGAAGTCACCTTCCAACGCAAAGGCTCGTACCTCTGTGTTTTCTACCAGGTGCGAAAAGACGTCCAGTTTTAGTTCTTGAAATTCTACGTTTCCGTGAGTGGCTTCGCCTAAAGCGATAACGCTGACCTCATTTGGCAAGGTAATCTCATCGATTCCTTTGGCATAGCTGGCAAAATCTATAAGGCCTGCTTCTGCCCCGCATCCGGTAAGAAAAAATGCAGTCATTGTTGCGATCATTCCGGTAGCAATCACTTTTTTTATAATTGTTTTAAGTATCATACAAAATCTCCTTTCCTATTTATTTTATGCAGAAAGGGGATTGTTTATACATGCTTGTTCGCATAAAGTAAAAAACGGCTCCCGAAGGAGCCGCTGTTTTCTACTGGAAGAGCTGCAGAACAATCTGAACCATCCAAAATACCATATATAAAATCATACCTAAATTTATGAGCATGGTTTTTGCTCGCGTTCCCTTTTCAATGACAATCTCGCCGGCTGAGAACGTGAATTTTTTCCGGTTTACAATGTAGATGATAATACCAGCAAGGACGAGTCCAAGAAGCGCCATTGCATAAGCAAAGAAGAGGATAATACCGACTGCATTTTCGGTCATGGCAGTCAAGATTGCCATCTCATCAGCGCCGGAAGATATAACTTCCATTAACTTGTCGTATCCGGTAGCTTTTATAATAATGGAACCAACAAAAGAACCAAGGAAATTGATAATCATGTGCAAAAGTATCGGGTAAAAAATGTTTCTGGTTTTCATATAGAAAAAGCTAAACAGGATTCCCAGTAAAAATGCATACACAAACTGATTTATATTGCCATGGAAAAATGCAAAGACAAGTCCTGAGAAAACAGCAGAGATACCTTCACCGTATTTTATCGTTCTGCTGATTAAAACTTTACGGAAGAGAAGTTCCTCCATGATAGGTGCGCCGATTACAAAAATCAAAAAGGTGGCAGCAGGATGAATGATACTTGTGGTGCTCATAACAACATTGTCTACCGGTTTCTGATTGATAGCTCCGATGATACTTGTAATCATTGTACCGAGTAAATTACAGATATATGTGCCTGCGTAGCTGATGAGAAAAGCACATAAAATATGTAAAGGTTTCATTTTCTTCTTTTCGCCCAGATCCTGTGCAGGGAGCAATTTGAAAAGCAGAAAAATAATTGGAAAAGCAATCACATACATAGGTAACATACTGATAAGGAAAAAGTAAGTATCATTATCATGGATGGCAGGGATTGCTTTTGAAAGTTGCATAAAAGAAAGCTGTACTCCAAAAATCACGATGGAACTGATAAGTAGAAGTAGTCCCAGACTCGAAAACAGTTTCTTTGGTGGTTCGGTTGATAATTTTTTCATAAGAATTCTCCTTTTGTATTCGTTTTTACCGGAAGGCTTATAGAAAGCATGCGGCATTATATGAATACGAAAAAGGTACTATATCAGACAAATTTTGTCAATCCTTTTGAGGATATCCAAGCATACTTTTCGAATAGAATTTACACATATTTAATAGCGAGTTTTCTTGTACAAATCACAGCTGATATGTTAAAATATAAAGCGGTGATGATGTTATCACCGAATAAAAGAGAACGAGTAACAACGGAGGAAAAGACATGAGTCGAAATAAATATTTGATCGAAGTGGAAAGAACGATTGCAAATCTGCATTTAAGCGGAAGAGAGGGAGCACTCACACCGGTTTTTAATGCGATTAGTATGGCAATGCATATGAGAGCCTTTTTTCATGTGCCGGTGGATTTGCCACAAGGCCGTGTGACAGTCAATCTGAAGGATATCCATTACAAGGAACTTGTAATGAGAGAAAATAACATTCAGTACTTCATTCCACTGTTTACAAGTGAGGAAGAGCTCAATAAAGGAGAAGAGAGCCCGGCAATCGAGCGTACGCTGGCTGATATGATTAAGGATTTAGAAACACGTCCTGCCTGCGCGGGATTTGTGATTAATCCGTGGGGAGACAAATTTGTACTGGCGGGCGAATTGCTTGATTTGTTTTTAAAACATGAACCAAAGTCGTTCCTTGGATTTGTAAATGGAAGCGTTGTAGATATGCATGTCGGCGCAATTGTAAACGCAGCCAATGAGACACTGCTTGGCGGTGGCGGCGTGGATGGAGCCATCCATAGTGCAGCAGGACCAAGACTTTTGGAAGAGTGTAAAAGGTTGGGGGGATGTGAGACAGGCGCAGCAAAAGTGACTATGGCATTTGATATTAAAAATGCGGATTTTATTATACATACGGTCGGACCGGTATATTCCGGTGAAAAGAAGGACCAGAATTATTTGATTTCATGTTACAAAAATGCATTGGATTTAGCAATGAAAAACGGGTGCAGTAGTGTTGCATTCCCATGTATATCGACCGGAGCATACGGATATCCGTTGGAAGAGGCGGCCAAGCTGGCGCTTATGACGACAGCTCGCTGGTTTGAATTAAATCCAAAATCCATTATGAATGTATATTTCTGTTGTTTCACAGAAGAAGAGCGAGAAGTATATCAGGCGCTTTTGAAGAGAAACACAGCACAATAAACGGGTTATAACAAAAAGGAGAAGGGTATGAAGAGAGCACTTTTTATTGGAGGGACAGGAACCATCAGCATGGCGATTGTAAATCGTCTGGTCAATGAACTGTCTTGGGAAGTATGGGTATTAAATCGCGGAAATCGCGCACAAAAGCTTCCACAGGGAGTCAATCAGATTATTGCAGACATTAGCGATGAAAACGATGTGAATCAAAAATTGGAAGGCCAGTTTTTTGATGTGGTATGTGAATTTATTGGATTTCATGTGGAGGATGTAGAAAGAGATTATCGCATATTTAAAGATAAAACAAGGCAGTATATTTACATCAGTTCTGCATCGGCCTATCACAAACCGGCTGCATCTTATAAGATTACGGAAGGGACTGCACTGGCCAATCCGTATTGGGAGTATTCGCGAAACAAAATTGCCAGTGAAGAATTTTTGATGAAGAAATACAGGGAAGAAGGTTTTCCGGTTACAATTGTTCGTCCGAGTCATACTTATGATGAACGTACCATTCCGCTTGGTGTCCATGGTACAAAAGGATTTTGGCAGGTAATCAAACGAATGCAGGAAGGAAAGCCGGTCATTATTCATGGAGACGGAAGTTCTCTTTGGACATTGACATTTAACGCAGACTTTGCAATTGGATTTACAGGGCTGATGGGAAATCGTCATGCAATCGGTGAGGCGTTCCAGATTACGGGAGATGAGACTTTAACATGGAATCAGATTTATCAAAGCATTGCAGATGCGCTCGGGGTAACCCTGAATCCATATTACGTGTCATCCCATTTCCTGGCAGCAGCCGGTGATAAATACGGGTATGATTTTACGGGAAGCTTAATTGGGGATAAAGCGGTTTCCGTTGTGTTTGACAATAGCAAATTGAAACAAACAGTACTTAATATGCAGACCAATGTGCGATTTGACCAGGGCGTACGAATAGCACTGGACTATATTCTGGCACATCCACAGGAGTGTCAGGTGGAAGATCCGGAGTTTGATGCATGGTGCGACAGAGTCATTGCTGCACAGGAAAAGGCAAAGACAGAGGTATAAGAGCAAGAGATATAAGAGCAAGAGGTAAAACGGCAAATGCAATATCGTAAGGACAAATACGGGAACTCAATATCTGTACTGGGATATGGTTGTATGCGCTTTTCGCAAAAGGCCGGAAAGATTGACCAGGAGAAAGCGGAGCAGGAGATTATGGCAGCGTACCGGGCAGGGGTCAATTACTTTGATACAGCATATATTTATCCGGGCAGTGAGGCGGCGCTTGGGCAGATTCTTGAGAAAAATGGAATTCGTGACAAGGTAAGTATTGCGACCAAACTACCGCATTATATGCTTAAATCGCGTGAGGCGGCAGAGAAATGTTTTAAGGAACAGTTAAAAAGACTTCGCACGGACCATGTGGACTATTATCTGATGCATATGCTGACGGATATAAAAACGTGGGAGCGCCTAAAAGCCGACGGAATCGAAGAATGGATCAGAGAGAAAAAAGAAAGCGGAGAGATTCGTCAGATTGGATTTTCTTATCATGGAAATTCGGATATGTTCTGTCAGCTAATTGATGCATATGACTGGGAGTTTTGTCAGATTCAGTACAATTATTTGGATGAGCATTCTCAAGCCGGAAGAACAGGACTGAATTATGCAGCAGACAAAGGTATTCCGGTTGTTATAATGGAACCGCTGCGAGGAGGAAGATTGGTAAACAATCTGCCGCCGCGAGCCTGTAAACTATTTTCTGAATATGAGATACAACGCACACCGGCGGAGTGGGCATTCAGATGGCTGTGGAATCAGCCGCAGGTAACGTGCGTTCTTTCCGGGATGAATTCGCTGGAGATGGTGGAGGAGAATGTAAAGAGTGCAGCTTCTTCACAGATTGGCGAGTTTACGGAAAAAGAAGAGAAGCTTCTTGCAGATGTGGTTAAAGCAATCAATGAAAAGATGAAAGTGGGATGTACCGGATGCGGCTATTGTATGCCTTGTCCGAAAAACGTGGATATTCCGGGCACCTTTGCCATATACAATAAGCGTTACTGCGAGAGCAAGCAAAAAGCGTTTGAGGAGTATATGCTTTGTACGGTTTTACGCAAGGATTCAACGTCTGCTTCTAACTGCGTGGGGTGCGGTAAATGCGAACAACACTGCCCGCAACATATTCAAATTCGTCAAGAATTAAAGAAGGCGCAAAAAGAATTAGAAGGACCGCTTTATAAAGTGGCTAAGACGTTTGTTTCGATGTTTTTGAAATATTAGTAAATATTATAAAAATATTTGGAATTAGTGAACTTTTATCAAGGAGGGAAAAGAAATGAGCAAAGCAAGAAGACTATGGAAATGGGTAAAATTGTCCGATTTCAGAACAAAAACGATTTCAGTGATGGTGGCTGTAATTGCAGCCGTAATTCTTCCGCAGATGGTACATATGGCGGGGGCAGCAGCCGGAGCAGGAGCAGCACTTGGAGAAATGCTTCTTCCAATGCACCTTCCGGTGTTATTTATTGGTTTGATTATGGGACCGGCAGCGGGAGCAGCAGCGGGTATACTGTCTCCGCTGGTAAGCCATGCACTAACCGGAATGCCGGTGTCAGTGATGCTTCCGTTTCTTATCATTGAACTTGCGGGTTACGGATTGGCAGCAGGTTATATGAGTAACAAAAAATGCAATACGATTTGGAAACTTTTGACAGCGCAGATTGTGGGAAGAGCTGCACGTGCGGTAGCGGTTATCGTTGCAGTTTATGCATTGGGAAGTCAGACGATTATGGCAACTGCTGCATGGACCAATATTACAAGAGGCTTCTGGGGAATTGCAGTACAGATACTGGTTCTTCCGATTGCTGTGCATTTTGTAGAACAGATGCGTAGTAAAAGAGGTATGTAGTACATGGACCTTAAAAAAGCGAAACAAATGTTAGTAGAGCAGGAACTTACCTGCGCGATGGTTAAGGGTGAAAAGGTTTACATAAGTAAAGAGCGAGGCGTAAAACCACTTCTTGCATGTTACAAAGAGCATGCAATGCAATCGGATTTTTCGGCTGCAGATAAAGTCGTAGGAAAAGCGGCCGCCTTCCTGTATGTTTTGCTTGGTGTAAAGGAGCTTTATGCCGGTGTAATCAGCCGACCGGCGATAGAGGTTTTACAGAAAGCAGGAGTTGTGGTAAGTTATGAACAACTGACAGATGCGATTCGTAATCGAGCAGGAGATGGATTTTGCCCGATGGAGACAGCGGTTTGGGAAATTGAAAGTCCGGCGGATGCACTTGTAGCCATCGAAAAAACGCTGGAGAGACTAAGTCGAGGATAAGTAAATTCTTTTATAGACAAATGCCGCAGGAATTTATGTTTCTGTGGCGTTTTCTTTTTCACAAAGATTAGACGAAAAGCTAGATATTAGATAAAAAGATAGATAATAGAAGTAAGCAATAGATAATTGCAATAAGATAGGAGCGTATCATGAAAAAAGAAAATTACAAGGCACTGCTGCCAATCGCTGTATTCCTTATTTTCTATCTTGGTTTAGGAATTTTGTTTGAGTATGTGCTGAAAATTGAAATGGGATTTTATAACATTCCGATTGTAGTAATCTTTTTGGCGGCATTACTTGTTGCGTGCCTGCAAAATAAAGAGTTAAAGTTTGATGAGAAACTTGAGATTATGGCAAAAGGTGCAGGTGACAAGAATATCATGACGATGGTGTTGATTTTCCTTGTGGCAGGTATTTTTGTCGGTGTTGTTGGTAGAAGTAGTGCAGAGAGCGTAGCTTATTGTCTTCTCTCTTTGATTCCGTCACAGTTTGCGGTCTTGGTGCTGTTTGGTGTAAGTGCATTTGTTTCGCTGGCAATGGGTACTAGTGTCGGAACCATCACGCTCATCACACCGATCGCGGTAGCAATAGCTCAAAGTACAGGGTTTAATGTGCCGTTCTGTGTTGGTTCGGTAGTGGGCGGAGCGATGTTTGGAGATAATTTATCCTTTATTTCGGATACGACCATAGCGGCATGTAACGGTCAAGGATGTCAGATGAAGGATAAGTTTAAAGAGAACTTTGGAATTGCGCTTCCGGCGGCGATTGTGACCTTGGTAATTATTTTTGTAAAGTCACTAGGAACGGACGTGGGAGATACGGTCGTTCAGGAGTACAATTTGATTCAAATTATTCCGTATATACTTGTGCTTCTCGGTGGAATTATCGGAATGAATGTATTTGTAGTATTGCTCATAGGGATTGTGACCGGATCAGTAATCATGCTTGCTACAGGAGCAGTGGAGCCGACCAGTATTTTGGCAAACATGGGTTCCGGAGCATCCGGAATGTTTGAGACAGCTATGGTGGCAATCCTTGTTTCGGCGATTTGTGCATTGATTCAAGAGTATGGTGGCTTTGCGGCATTACTTTCCTTGATTAAGCGAGTGTTTAGAGGGAAAAAAGGCGGACAGCTTGGAATGGGGCTGCTAGTCGGTGCAATGGATATTGCAACCGCAAATAACACGGTGGCGATTGTGATGGCAAACCCGATAGCGAAGGAAATTTCAGAAGAGTATCAGATATCACCGAGAAAGTCTGCTTCTATTTTAGATACCTTTTCCTGCGTGTTTCAAGGAGTTATCCCATATGGTGCACAAATGCTGGTTGCAGTGTCAGCAGCGACAGAATTAGGGGCATCTGTATCAGCGTTTCAGATTATGCCAAACTTATTTTATCCGTATATTTTACTGATAAGTTCTCTTGTGTTCATTTTCTTGATTCCGGAGAAGAGTAAGAAGATATAGTAGCGGTTTTATTTTGCTTTTCGGGTGATGAGAGACGTGATATACTGTCTGTAGTTTGAAAAAATCTTGCTTATGGAGGGAAAAAGATGGAAGGAACAATATGGACGCTTGTGCCGCCGATACTTGCAATTGCACTTGCGTTAATCACAAAAGAGGTTTATTTCTCCCTGTTGGCCGGAATCTGTGTTGGAGCACTATTTTATGCAGATTTTGCCATGGGAGAGGCAATTCGCGTGACAGTGGACATTATGAGCGGTAAGGTGGGAGGAAATATTTGTATTATTATCTTCCTGGTATTATTGGGAATGCTTGTAGCACTCATGTCAAAATCGGGTGCATCCAAAGCCTATGGCGAATGGGCAACTAAAAATATTCGTTCAAAGCGCGGCGCATTGTTTGCGACAGCAGGACTTGGGGTGCTGATCTTTGTCGATGACTATTTCAATTGTTTGACTGTCGGTACCATTATGAATCCGATTACCGATAAACAAAAAATTACAAGAGCAAAACTTGCATACATCATAGATGCAACCGCAGCACCGGTATGCATTATTGCCCCGGTTTCCAGTTGGGCGGCAGCAGTCAGCTCTTCGCTCCCGGAAGGTACGGGACTGGATGGATTTATGCTTTTTATTCGAGCGATTCCGTATAATTATTATGCATTGCTTACATTGTTGATGGTATTTTTATTGATTATGTGGGATTTTGACTTTTCAAAAATGAAAAAGTACGAAATGGCTTATGGAACGAGACGGACTGCAGAAAAAGAAGCAGAAGAATATGTGGCACAAGGCAATGGCAAGGTGCGGGATTTGATTATTCCGATTGTGGTGCTGATTGTCTTTTGTATCGCTTCTATGATGTATACCGGCGGTATTTTAGAGGGGGCAAGCATTAAAGACGCATTTGCAAACTGTGATGCAGCGTATTCGCTTGTGATTGGTTCCTTTTTTACCATGGTAGCGGTAGCACTACTGTACTTGCCAAGAAAGGTAATTACATTTAAACAGTTTACCGATTCACTGACAGAAGGATTTAAGGCAATGGTTCCGGCGATTTTAATTCTCACGTTTGCATGGACATTAAGTGGAATTTGTAGTGAAGAGTATTTAAATATCGGAACTTATGTGAGTGGGATTGTTTCTGCAGGAAATATTCCATTGGCCGTTATTCCAATTATTTTCTTTGTAGTATCACTTGCACTTGCATTTGCGACAGGTACATCTTGGGGAACATTTAGTATTTTGTTACCGATTGTGTTCACTATTTTTAATAATGACTTGTCAACGTTGCTTGTGCTTTCAATGTCGTCTGTTATGGCAGGAGCGGTTTGTGGGGATCATGTGTCACCAATTTCAGATACGACCATTCTATCTTCCACCGGAGCCGGTTGTGACCATATAGAGCATGTAAATACACAGATTCCATATGTACTCATTGTAGCGGTGATTTGTGCAATCTGTTATATGATTGCAGGATTCACCAATAACGGATACGTAGGACTTGTTTTCGGTATTGTCATGCTGATTGTGACAATGTATGTAATTCGAAAGAGAGTAACACAGAAAGAGGGAAGCGTAAGTGAAGGATAAGAAAAATGTACCACAGTCAAATTGTGATACCTGTATCAATTATGTATATGATGAGGATTATGAATGTTATTGTTGTGAAATGAATCTGGATGAAGATGAGATGGCGCGCTTTTTGGCGGACAGTTTTAGAGATTGCCCATACTACCAGTTGGATAATGAATATCTCATTGTTAGACACCAGATGTAAAGAGAGTAAAGGAAAGAGAATGGAATAAAAAGATGAAAAAAGAAGGAATCCTGTTTCAAAGCAAATGCAGTAAAACAGGGTTCCTTTTTATATCGTCGGATATTACGATTATAATATTTTTGCCAGAAAGCTCTTAAGACGATCACTCTGTGGATGATCAAAAAGCTCATTTGGCGTATTTTCTTCTATGATTTTTCCGTCATCAATAAACATGACACGGCTTGCAACTTCTTTTGCAAATCCCATTTCATGTGTGACAATCAGCATAGTCATACCGTTGTTGGCAAGATCTTTCATAACTTCCAAAACCTCGCCTACCATTTCCGGGTCAAGGGCAGAAGTAGGCTCATCGAATAAGATGACATCAGGATCCATACAAAGTGAACGTACAATGGCAATTCGCTGCTTCTGACCGCCGGATAACTGATTTGGATATGCGTTTGCTTTGTCTGAAAGGCCTACACGCTCTAGGTAGCTAAGTGCAAGCTCGTTTGCCTCTTTTTCAGATAGCCCCCGAAGCTTAATCGGAGCAAGCGTCAGGTTCTTTAAAATCGTCATATGCGGGAACAGGTGAAAATGCTGGAACACCATACCAATTTTTTGACGGTATTTATCGATGTTCATATGCTTGTCCGTGATATTTGTACCTTCAAAACAAATCGTTCCTTCTGTCGGCATTTCCAAAAGATTTAAAGAGCGTAGGAAAGTAGATTTACCGGAACCGGAAGGTCCGATGATAACGACAACCTCGCCTTTCTTTATTTCGGTGGATATATGGTCAAGAACAAGACCGCTTCCGAATGACTTACATAAATTTTCAATATGAAATAGTGTATTATCGCTCACTGCTACGTAACCTCCTCTCCAGAAGTTTTACAAAATGAGATAAAATCATAACGAGAGCCAAGTAAATGAGGGCCACTGCAATCAGAGGCAGGAAGGCTTCGTAGGTACGACTTCGTATAATGTCTCCTCCGCGCGTTAAATCCATCAGACCAATGTATCCGCAAATAGAGGTTTCTTTTAATAAGACGATAAACTCGTTTGCAAGGGCAGGAAGTATGTTTTTGAATGCCTGTGGAATGATAATATACCACATAGTTTTACCATAAGAAAAACCAAGGCTGCGTCCGGCTTCGAACTGCCCGTTATCGATGGACATGATACCGGAACGCACGATTTCCGCAACGTATGCACCGGAGTTGATACCAAAGGTAAGTATAGCGACAACGACCTTGTCAAGGCTCGTTGCTGCAAATATTACATAATACATAATAAGTAGCTGAACCATGGCCGGTGTACCACGAATAATGGTTAAATATAAATTACAAATGATATTTGCGACTTTTAGATTGCCGGTTTTATCATAGGTAGAGCGGATAATTGCTACAAGGAATCCGAGTGCGATACCAATAAGGACGGAGAAAAAAGTGACAATCAGTGTGACACCAAGTCCTTCTACAAGGTACATGTAGCGATTATCATCTATAAAATTATTTTGAAAGCTTGCTATAAAATCATTCACGGATATTCACCTATTTTTTTCTTACAATAATAACCTGAGTTGCAGTAGTATACGGGTCAGAGAAATCAATGCTCTCAAGACGGTCTTCGGTCACGGTCATTCCGGCAACACCAATGTCGGCTTTTCCGGATTGTACGGCATTGATAATGGAATCAAATTCCATGTCCTCGATTTTTAATTCATATCCTAACTTATCGCAAATAGCCTGAGCCAGATCAGCATCAATACCTACGATTTCATTGTTATCATAGTATTCGTACGGTTCAAAGGCAGCATTGGTAGCCATTACAAGTGTTCCGTTGGAACGGTCCACATCCGCCGGTGATTCATAAGGACAGGTTCCTTTGGTGTCATCACCGATGTAATTGGCAACAATCTGGTCCAATACCAGTTCTTCTTTGAGCTGCGCGATAACGGCGTTAATCTGTTCTGTCAGCTGTTTGTTTTCCTTGGAAATAACGATGGCATATTCTTCAAGAGCAAAATCTTCTTCAAGAATAGTAAGGTCATCGTTCTTGGCGACAAACGCCTTTGCCGGCTGTTCATCGATAATAACACAGTCTACCTTGCCTTGTTTTAAAGCCTGTACCGCGTCGTTTCCTTTGTTGAAACGCTCGATTTTCGAGGCCGGTGTGTTGGCATCTTCCGGTTCTTCGTAATCAGATGCATAGATGTCTCCGGTGGTTCCAAGCTGAACACCGATGGTTTTTCCTGGGAGATCGTTGACGGAGAAAACAGTGTTTTCTTTTACGCCTCCGCACGCTGTGATTATAAAAGTCAGACTACCGGCCAGAGCAAGAGCAGCCCATTTTTTTAAGTTTTTCATATCGATTCTCCTTCTTATTTATTATATACTTACAAATTCTTTGAATAGTATAGCAGAACCTTGTTTTTAATACAATATTGATAATTGAAAATATACTATAAATAGAGTACAATTCTTGTAGCTGTTAGCATAGGATTTCAAAAGAGGAAAGGGAGAATTTTATGATATTTAAATGTAGAAATTGTGGCGCAAACGCCATATATTCTCCGGAAAAACATACGATGTTCTGTCCGTATTGTGACAGTGTGGATTGTGAGGAGCCTGCACATGGAGAGGGCATGAAGTTTTGCATCAACTGTGGTGGAGAGCTTAATCCGGGGGACTACAAGTCAGCAGTGAAGTGTGAACACTGCGATTCCTATATTGTGTTTGAGGAGAGAACGAGTGGAGAGTATGAGCCACATATGATCATTCCGTTTAAAATCAGCAAGAAACAGGCACAGGAAGTGCTGAAGAAAGAATTTGCCAAAAGGCCGTTTCTTCCGTCTGACTTTTTATCGGAAGCCAAACTTTCAAAAATGGAAGGAATGTATGTGCCGTATTTTATGTATGATTTTGATTGTCAATACATGTTTCAGGGAACGGGACATGTGGTGCGCACATGGACCAGAGGAGATACAGAATATACGGAAACCTCTATTTTCAGGGTGATCAGAGATATGTCGGTATCTTTTGATAAGATTCCGGTGGATGCGTCCATTGCGATGGCTGATGATGTGATGGATTTGCTCGAACCGTATGATTATGGAGCTCTTGAATCATTTCAGGCCAAATATATGTCAGGGTTTTTGGCTGAAAAATACAATATGACATCATCAGAATTGGAACCCCGCGCAATGCAGAAAGCAAAGGCAGATGCAAAGGCGTTGATGGATAAGACAATTGATCGGTATACTATGGTGACAGATCGCAGGGATGATGTACGGTTTGAAACATTACGGGATAATTATTCGCTTTTACCGGTATGGAATTATACATATACATACAAAGGGAAAACTTATCCGTTTAAGATTAACGGGCAGACAGGTAAAATGAGCGGAAAACCACCGATTTCGGTTCCGAAGGTGATTGCATCCGGGATGACGGTATTTCTGTCACTGATTGCAATTGGCAATTTGCTGAATATGATTTTGGGGGTGCTGTAGGATGAAACAATATTTGAAACGATTTTGGGTGTGGTACGCACTGATTGTGATTTTAGCTGTTGTTTATATGGTACTGAGCGCAGGGAAACAGTCTGCAAATGAAAAATATGTCCGCACAAACACAGAATGTCTGACAGAGGAAAGAGTATTTGACTATGCAGATAAGCTGACAGATGCAGAGGAAGATGCGCTTAGGGAGTTGATTGCCGAGAGAGAAAATCAGATTGGATGCGATATTGTGCTGGTGGTACTCGAAGAGCCGATTG
This sequence comes from Lachnospiraceae bacterium, assembly GCA_045588655.1. GTDB lineage: Bacteria > Bacillota > Clostridia > Lachnospirales > Lachnospiraceae > SVFI01. The sequence goes on from JAZNEP010000022.1 coordinate 204,837, forward strand.
GCGATAGTAGCTCAGATTTAATGCGCTATGCCGATGATTTTTATGATGAAAACAAATTCGGATATAATAGGCCATGGGGAGATGGCGTTATCTATGTAGATAACTGGTATAGTTATGGAGATTATAATGGTGATGTATGGATGAGTACAAGCGGAAGGGTAGAAGCGAGATATTCCTCATCCACGATTGACAGCGTAATCCGCTATGCTTGTGATGTAGTAAATGAAGACCCATACAAAGGATATGAACGTTATGTCAACCGAATTTATCAGGATATGTCTTCCGATATGGGGTTATCGATGTATAAGATTAGAACAGAGGTTATCCTAATCATAGCATTGATTGTGACAGCAATATATTTGTTTGTCGGGTTGTATTCCAACAAGGGCACCCGCACCACGACCGCAATGACATATGTGGAAAATGGGCAGCCGATGCTAAATAATGCACAGGATATTTTTGTAACCAAACGTGTCACCAGCCGGAGAATTTCCAGCAATAGTGGCGGTGGTGGTGGTGGTCATCATATCTCCGGCGGAGGTCATTCGCATGGTGGTGGTGGAGGTCATCATTAATCACAGCTTGCATTCATCACAAGGGTTAGTAGTTGTAGAATGATTATATAAAAGTCATATTGAGCGCCTCGGAAATCGTATAGCTGAGGCGCTTTATTGTGGCGTCGATATCCTTGTTTGTCACATACATGTTATTGAGTTCCTGAAACGTTTTTTGGACGCTTGGGCTATCGGGATCAAAAAGATGAGGTTCATCGGCAAGATGCTCAAGTGTGCTGCGTACAATGGTGGCGGCATCTACAACCGTAGGGACACCGATGGCGATGACAGGTATGCCAAGAGATTCCTTTGTTAGGGCATTGCGGTGATTCCCTACGCCTGATCCGGGATGAATCCCTGTGTCGGTCAATTGGATGGTACTGTTTAAGCGGCGGATGCTACGAGCAGCAAGTGCATCAATGACGAGTAACAGATCCGGTTTTGTCTGATCGATGACCCCTTTGAGAATCTCAGCAGTTTCCATACCATTTTTTGCCATCACGGAGGGTGCAAGGCTGCTGATAGAATGTACCCGTTCTTTATTGTAGGCTGCTTTTCCATATTCTTTAATAATGTGGCGTGTGATACAGAGGTGATCAATGACATCTGGTCCCAGAGCATCGGCGGTCACATCGCGGTTGCCCAGACCGACGATCAAGATGGATTTTTCATGATCAAGATCAGGAATAAGATGTTGCAATTGTCTGGAGAGCTCTTCGGAAATTTCGCGGTGGTAGGATTCACTTTCTTGTGGCATTTCAGGTGCTTCAATCGTGATATAACGGCCCATTGGCTTCCCAATGGCTCGGGCTCCGTTTTTAGTGGTGATGTAAACACGTGTAATACGCGTATTGTTGTGTTTATGGTAAGTTTCAGACACTTCTACGCCGTGTATCGGAGAGAGAGAATCTTTGTTGGCGTTCTGTACGCTTTCATGCGCTTCCAATGCCAAATCGGTTCGAATTTGAGAAGAAAACATGGTGGCTCCTTTCGAGTAAATGTAAGAATTAGGCGATTGCGTTGGTTTGCTTAATTTGCATAACGCTCATACACAAGATTGCAGTTTCGCAATTGACTAAGATACATAAATAAACAAAATGAATAAATAAAAGAGAAATAGAAAATCTATGAGTGAAAAAACAAATCCACTGGTATAGAGTATGAACCAAATAAAAAAGGAATATGTAAAAAAGTATGTAAAAACGGTGATAAAAATATTGCGATACCTATTGACAAATGCAGTAGAAACATTTAATATAATATGCGTGTGTTTACATTAGTCTGTCCGTGTCCGGCATAATGTGACACGTGAAAACATAGGAAGTTAAACATTACATGGGAGGTGTGGATCTTGGCAAACATCAAATCTGCAAAAAAGAGAATTTTAGTTACAGCAACTAAGACAGAAAGAAATAAAGCCATTAAGTCTGGTGTAAAAACAGCTGTGAAAAAGGTTTATGCAGCAATCGATGCAAACGATAAAGATGCAGCAGCTGCAGCATTAGTAAATGCTACTGCTACAATTGATAAAGCTACTTCAAAAGGCATTTATCATAAAAATACTGCTTCAAGAAAAGTAGCTCGTTTAGCAAAATCTGTGAACAAGATGGCATAAGATATAGAAAAGAAAAGCGAAGCATTTGGGTCCCGTCAGCCCGAATGCTTTTTTTGTTGTACTCATAATCTGATCTCTTCGTGCATAAGGTTATAGTAAATAAAAATGAAAGAGGCAGAGAGTGGCGAAGCGTAAACATAGGTTAATAGTTATTTTTCGGTCAGGAATTCTGCTTGTGCTTGCAGGACTCCTGTTTTTTTTTGAACCCAAGACGTGGATTGCGATGGGAAGTCCACTTTTAAAGATAGCTAGTGCAAAAAAGCAGGGCGAAGAAGGGCTGTTATGGCTTAGTATGAAATATCATATTCCGTTTTACGAATACAGTGGTTGTGAGGATGTGGAAAATATCACTTTACAGAGCAATATTGGCGAGATTGCAATGGAATCACAGGATAAAAAACGGGAGTTATTAAATAATGAGATGATGGTGGAGAATAAGGCGGCGCAAGAGAAAATGGAGAGCAGTAGTGAAGTGGAAGCTAATGTGGCAAAGCCTAAGCCGGAACCAGAATCACAATCAAAAACAGAATCGCAAATTGAAATAGATGCGGAAGTAGAGGCAGAATCTCAGGTGGCAAAGAAAAAAGAAAAAAAGAAAGACTTTGACAGAGAAACGTATTCCAATTTCGATGCATTGCTGAAGGATTACTATGTGGTAGACAACACCACGTATATAGATGAAGAAGAATTAAATGTTGAAAAATTATTAAATTATGATTTAAGTATTAATAAAAGCAAGGGAGGTCCTCAGATATTAATTTATCACACGCATTCACAGGAGGGCTATGCGGATTCGGTACCGGGGGACCAAAGCACGTCAGTTATAGGGGCTGGTGAAAAGCTGGCACAAATTTTGGAGGAAGAATACGGATTTTCAGTATTACATCACCGAGGAGAGTATGATGTGGAAAGTCGTGATTATGCGTATGCAAATGCGGCGCCGCATCTGGAACAGATTTTAAAAGAGTATCCGACGATAGAAGTGGTGATTGACTTGCATAGGGACGGTGTGGCAGAGGGGACACATTTACTCACTGAGCTTGATGGACAGCAGACGGCACAACTTATGTTTTTCAATGGACTAAGTCGCTTAAAGTCGACCGGAGAAATTGAATATCTCTCAAACCCTAACAGAGAAGGAAATCTAGCTTTTTCGTTTCAGTTGCAGGTGAAATGTGAGGAGTACTATCCGGGGCTTGCCAGAAGCATCTATCTGAAGGGATATCGTTACAACATGCAGTATAAGGAGAGGAGCCTGCTTGTGGAATTGGGGGCACAGACCAATACGGTACAAGAGATTCACAATGCGCTTTCACCGCTGGCGCATGTCATTTCCATGGTATTGGAGGGGGAATAGGAATTAATTATAGCATTTTCATGAATAATATGTTAAAATATTTTGAATATATGTGCAAAAATGTATGTATACAGAACATGGCAATTGATACGTAAGAGTGGTGAGATATAGAGATGATCGGGTTTAATGTTCCTCCCTATGTAGGGAAAGAGCTCGCTTACATAAAGCAGGCGGTAGAAAATCGAAAAATAAGCGGAGATGGAGACTTTACAGCGAAATGCAATGAATGGCTGGAAAAACAGACCGGAGCGAATCGGGTTCTCTTGTCTACTTCATGTACGCATGCGCTCGAGATGGCTGCACTTTTGGCAGAAATCAAAGAGGGAGACGAAGTGATACTTCCGTCCTATACCTTTGTTTCTACCGGAGATGCGTTTGTGATGAGAGGAGCCAGACTCGTATTCGTGGACATAAGACCGGATACGATGAATATGGATGAGACCAAAATCGAAGATGCCATAACAGAAAAGACGAAGGCCATTGTAGTGGTGCACTACGCCGGAGTGGCATGTGAGATGGATACCATCATGGATATAGCAGGAAGACATAACCTGTTTGTGATTGAGGATGCAGCGCAAGGCGTACTTTGCAGCTACAAAGGGAGAGCACTCGGTACCATCGGTGATTTTGGCTGCTACAGCTTCCACGAAACCAAAAATTTCAGCATGGGAGAAGGCGGAGCGCTTGTGCTCAAAGACACTTCTTTTGTGGAGGAAGCAGAGATTATTCGTGAAAAGGGGACTGACAGGAAAAAATTTTTCCGTGGAGAAGTGGATAAATACCAGTGGGTAAACTGGGGATCTTCTTATTTGCCAAGTGAGTTAAATGCGGCATATCTGTGGGCGCAATTGGAAGTGGCGGATCAGATTACAGCAGATCGTCTGGAGTCATATGCACATTATAGGGATGGGCTAAATGATTTGGCCGTAAAAGGTTGCATTGAGCTACCATACGTCCCGGCAGAATGCACACATAATGGGCATATGTTTTATCTGAAATGTAGGGATCTCACGGAGAGAACAGAGTTGATAAATCACCTCAAAGCAAATGGGGTACAGGCTGTTTTTCATTATGTTCCGTTGCATTCTTCCAGAGCCGGAAGAAGGTTTGGCTGTTTCCATGGTGAAGATATATATACTACAGCGGAAAGTGAGAGATTGTTGCGACTTCCTATGTATTATGGGCTGGCCGAAGAGGATAGAAGCCTTGTGCTAGAGCTGATACACGATTTTTACATAAAAAAGTGGAAGGCGTGATAAAGTAAGTTATGAAACAGAAAAATTCAAAAATAAAACATTATATTTTATTACATATTTTGCTTGTGTTTTATTCTGCCGGAGCTATATGTTCGAAATTGGCGGCATCGCAGCCATTGTTCTCGCTTGAGTTTTTTGTGTTTTATGGTCTGGTGCTGGCAAATCTGGCGTGTTATGCCCTGTTTTGGCAACAGATATTAAAGAGAATCCCATTGACTACGGCATTTGCCAACAAAGCGGTCACAATCGTATGGGGAATGATTTGGGGGATGCTTTTCTTTGAGGAAGCGATTACGATAGGAAAGGTAATCGGAAGCCTGCTGATTATTGCAGGTGTTCTGATTGTGGTGACAGAAGATGAGTGAAATACATTGGTTTGGGATTTTGTTGTTCCTTTTTTCTGTGTTTATATCCTCGTGCTCGCAGGTGATATTAAAAAAGAGTGCCCAGGTGAAATATGACAGCTGGATTAAGGAATATTTAAATGTAAGAGTAATTAGCGCGTATACTATTTTTTTTATATCTTCGTTTTTGACGATGTATGCGTATAAATATGTTCCGCTTTCGATGGGACCGATGCTGGAAGCCTGTGGATATATCTTTGTAACAGTGCTTGGGGTTTGGGTGTTAAAAGAAAGTGTAAAAAAGAAAAAAATAGCAGGCATGGCACTTATTATAGCCGGAATTGTTGTAGTAAGCTGCTTTGGTGCTTAACGATAAGATGAGGAGAGAGAATATGCCAAAGAAAATGAACATTATTGACAAATTACATCAGGAGTTTGTAGTAGACAAAATTAAAAGTACAGACTGGATAAATGGATCGACAGGACCACTTGTTGTGGAACTTGACACCACGGAGGTTTGTAACCTGGCTTGCCCGGGATGTATCAGTGAGGACCTGGTGTGTAATAAGACGTCTTTTTCAAGAGAGAGACTATTACAGCTAGCAGAGGAAATGTATCAAATCGGTGTAAAAGCAGTAATTTTAATCGGCGGCGGTGAGCCGTTGGCACATCCGGCAGTTGGAGAGCTTATGGAGTATTTGGGACAACATGATATACGAATCGGTATCACGACAAACGGATGTTTTATCGATCGATATATGGACATTATTGCCAAATATGCAAGCTGGACAAGGGTATCCATGGATGCGGCCTGTCAGGAGACTTTTGACAAGTTAAGACCTGCAAAAAACGGAATTTCAGAGTTTGATCATGTGGTAAACACCATGCGTGAGCTTGCTAAAATAAAAAAGGGAGATCTTGGATTTTCGTTTTTGGTGAGAACAGAAGCAGATGGATTTGATATTGAATCAAATATTGCAGACATCTATCCGGCGGCAGTACTGGCAAAAGAAATCGGCTGTGATTACTTTGAAGTAAAACCAAGTTACAGTTATGTAGGAGGACAGGCGCATGCGCTTGTGGTACATCCAAAAGATCGCATGGAGGAAGCAAGAAGAGAGATTGCTCGTCTGGATGAGCTGGGAGATGAAAAATTCCGTATTGTAAAAGCAATCAATATGGAAGATTCGTTGAACAGGGTGGAACATAAACAGGAAAAAGATTATCAGTTCTGTCCGGTAGCAGAGTTGCGAACATTGATTTGTCCTTCCGGAGTGTATGTATGTCCGTATTGGAGAGGAAAAAGCCAGTTCCGTATTGGGGATGCGCATACGATGAGTATGGAAGAGATATGGAATGGAGAACGGAGAAAAGAAGTGCGTAAGTTTGTTAATCCATGTAAGGTGTGCGATTTCCATTGTCTTCGCCATGAGTCAAATATGGAAGTGTTGGAAATTAAGGAACAAAAAAGAGAAGATATCATGCTGAAAGAGGAGTATGATCGCTTTATTTAAGTATCATTAGGAATGGGATGGGAGAAGGTTATGATAAAAGATATGGAACAGTTTTTTGTTGACAATCCACCAGAGAAGCGTGCATTTATCGGAGGCAGGTATGTGTCAGCCACCAACGGAGCGGTGATGGAGAAAAAAAATTCGTATCAGGGATTTGATTTGTCCGGAATTGCTGACTGCAATGAAGCGGATGTGGATTCTGCTGTGCAGTGTGCAAAACAAGCATTTGATTCAGGGGTATGGTGCGATAAATCGGTGGCAGAAAAGAAAGAAATTATTTTACGTCTTGCGGATTTGATGGAGCAAAACAGAGAGGAAATTGCGGCATTAGATACAATAGAAACCTGCAGAAGTTTTCAGAATTATTATTATGATTCGATTCCGAAAGCAATCGAAGCTATGCGTTATTTTGCGGAAGCGATTGATAAAGTCTACGATCGCAGCATTACCGGAAGAGAAGCGATGTGTGGTATTGTAAAGCGGGTGCCGCTTGGAGTGGTAGGTATTATTACACCGTGGAATGATCCGATGGTAGTGACGATGTGGAAAGTGATTCCGTCTTTGCTTATGGGAAATTGTGTTGTAGTAAAACCAGCAGAGCAATCATCACTGTCTACCATCAGAGTGGCGGCACTTGCAAAAGAGGCCGGTATTCCGGATGGTGTTTTTAACGTGGTACCGGGCAAAGGAGAGATTGCGGGAAAAGCACTTGCTCTACACAAAGATGTGAGAGGCATATTCTTTACGGGATCTTCAGAAGTTGGGAAAAAACTCATGACCTATGCGGGAGAGTCAAATATGAAAAAGGTTGGACTTGAATGTGGAGGAAAAGGCCCATATCTGGTATCTGACAAATGTAGGGATGTAGCACTTGCGGCGAAAACGTTGGCAGATAATATGTTTTATAATCAAGGGCAGATTTGTTCTGCGCCAAGTAGGGTGATCGTGCACACAAGTGTTAAGGATGAATTTATAGAAAAATTAAAGGAAAGCTGTGATACTTATATACCGGGCAATCCATATCTGTTAGATAGCAGAGTGGGTTGTGTAGTTAGCAGAGAACAGTTTGAAAAAGTAAACTCGTATATTGCTTATGCAAAGCAGCAAGGATATCAGGTGTATCAGCCGCAATGGACAAATCCGTTGCCGTCGGGGGCTTGCGCTATATTACCAACGGTAATATGGGGAGTACCTCTGCAGGACCGTCTGGTAAAAGAAGAAATTTTCGGACCGGTTGTGGTTGTATTGGAAGCAGATTCTATGGAAGAAGCGGTCTGTATGGCTAATGCATCGGATTACGGATTGGCCGGTGCAGTCTGGACGGATGAAATAAATGAAGCTTATTGGGTTTCAGAAAAAGTTCAAGTGGGACTTATGCATATTAACAGTTATGGTGAAGATGATAATGCGGCGCCTTTTGGTGGCGTAAAAGAATCCGGTCTTGGAAAAGATAAGTCGGTGTACGCATTTGACGAATATAGTGATTTGAAGACCATATGGATGAAATTCAGATAAAAAGAGAGTACGAATATGAAAAAAATGTTAATTCTAAATGGAAGTCATTCGGATATTCCACTAATCAATGCTGCGCATAAATTGGGTTATTATGTGATTACATCAGGAAATAGTCCTGAACTGATTGGACATTCTTATGCAGATCAGTATATAAATGCAGATTATTCGGACTATGAAAAAATGCTATGGATAGCACAAAAAGAAAAAATAGATGCAGTATGTGCATGTGCAAATGATTTTGGGGCAATTACAGCATCTTACGTGGGAGAGAACATGGGGTTAAAAGGCCATGATCCATTTGAAACCACATTGATGTTGCATCACAAAGACCGGTTTAAAGAGTTTGCTCGCCGGTGGGATATTATGACGCCGTTGGCAGATAGTTTTGATATACTGGAAAAAGCGAAAGAAGCCGGTCAGAGATATCAGTTTCCTGTCATTGTAAAACCAATAGATTTGACGGGGGGCAAAGGGATTTCCAGAGCTGACAATTTGCAGGAATACATAGAGGCAGTGGTGGTGGCTTTTGAACGCTCGCCATCAAAGGTCATTGTGGTTGAGCCGTTCATTGAAGGGACACATCATAGCTTCAGTACATTTATTGTAAATAAAAAAGTGTTGGCGTATTATAGTGATAATGAGTATTCCTACTGTAATCCATATTTTGTGTCGACCTCCGCAGGGCCGGCGGATGATGTGGATGTCTATGCACATATTCTTGTGGAACAGGTTGAAAAAATGGCACAGGCGATGGATTTATGTGATGGGATTTTTCATATGCAGTATATATTGAGAAATCAGGTTCCGTATATTTTGGAGTGTACGCGAAGATGTTCCGGCGACTTGTATTCGCTTCCGGTAGAGCATGGGTTACAGATTCCGTGGTCTCATATGATGGTTTCGGCTGAAGCGGGGCTTGATTGTACCGGGTTTAAGGCACCGGCACAAAAGCAGACGAATGGCGGCCGGCACTGTATTATGGGAGATCATAATGGTATCGTGTCAAACGTCGTGATTCCGCAGGAATTAAAGGGAAATATCTATGATCAATTACTTTGGTGGAAACCGGGATATGAGATCAAAAATTATCTGGTAGATAAACTTGGAATTTTGATGTTGACCTATGCATCAAGAGAAGAAATGCTGGATAAAACAACACGCCTGACGGAAATGATAAAGATTGAATATGCGGATTAGAATGAGTATACAAATGGGAGCAAAGGATGAAGACGATATCGGTAGTAGTGCCATGTTATCGTTCGGAAAAGACGATTCGTGGAGTAGTAAAAGAGATAGTTGATACAATATCACAACATAAGTCATATACATACGAAATCATTCTGGTCAATGATTGTTCCCCTGATGATGTTTGGGGTGTCATCTGCGATCTTGTAAAAGAAAATTCAAAGATAAAGGGGATAAACTTTACAAGAAATTTCGGACAACATTCTGCTGTTCTGGCTGGATTTGCCCATGCTAAGGGAGATTATGTATTCTCTATGGATGATGATGGACAGGCCCCGGTGGATGAAATGTTTTTGCTCATTGACGAGTTGGAGAAGGGGAGAGATGTAGTGTATGGTTCCTACCCGGAAATCAAGCAGAACCTGTTTCGCCGGTTTGGTAGTTGGATGAATTTAAAAATGCAGGAACAGCTTCTTGAGTGGCCAAAGGGCTTACATGGTTCTAGTTTTTTTGTCTGTCGCAAAATTGTTGTGGATGAGATGGTAAAATATCATAACTCCTATCCATATCTGGGGGGGTTGATTATTCGCACGACACGTAACATAGGATGTGTCATGGTGCATCACAGAGAGCGGCAGGAAGGAGAGTCAGGATATTCGTTCGGGAAATTGCTTGCCTTATGGATTAACGGTTTTACTGCCTTTTCTGCGAAACCGCTTCGCATGGCTACCTTTATCGGATTTGCATCCGCGTGTTTTGGTTTTTTGTTTGGCTTGTATGTGATTATTCATAAGATTGTGGAGCCGCAGGTATTGATGGGATATAGTTCATTAGCTGCAATTATCCTCTTTATCGGAGGGATTATCATGTTACTGCTCGGAATTATAGGAGAGTATGTAGGACGTATTTATATCAGTATCAATAATGCACCGCAATACGTAATCAAACAAGTGATAAGCTCGCAGGATAGAGAAATGAATAAGAATGTTGAAGAGTGAGAGGTGTGTTGGTAGGGAGTATCACATAATATGCAGAGCCGGAAACAATTTAGGTTTCCGGCTCTGTTTTTTATTTTGATACAATTAAAGTGCGTCTTTTCTGGTGCAGGTCAATGCACACAATGAGAAGGAAAATACCTACAAATACAAGAGAAACGCCGACGCAGACTTCAAATCCTACCGGCTTGAATTCCATGTGTATTTCGTGAGTACCGGCAGAAGCGGTGATAAATAAGGAACTGTCACTCAGGTGAGAAGTTTCCGCTTCTTTTCCGTCCACATAGACGGTCCAGCCATCTTCGTAAGGAATGGAAAAGACGATACAGCCATCTTTTGGAAGTGTAATAGTGCCATCTAAAGTGGTATCGGTTTGCGAAGTAATGTTGAGTGTATGCTTGTTGATTTCTTTCGCAAACGCTTCATAGGCATCACGGTCCAGCATTGCGATTGTACCTTTATAGTCATCTTGAACTGGAATTTCAAACTCGTAAGCAGTTCCTTTTTCCAAATAGCCTAAGTAATAGTACTCATCCAGTCGATAATAATATTCACCGCTCTCTTTTGGAGTGTAGTGAAGAGTGTGAACATGATTTTGCTCATCGGCTTCGTTGAAATCGGCAACAGTATCTACATAATAATTTATTGGGTCTACATCCTTATTTGTATCAATGTTGTATAAAACATCGATGTGTTTAAAGATGTCGTTGTCTCCGATAAAGGCCTTTGCATAGGCGTTGGCATAAGTGGAAGCGGAAAAATCTTGATTCGAAGTATAGGTACACAATTCCATCGGTGCATAATGTGCCATCGGCAACGCATATTCGTTATGTAGTACCACTGCGGTATTATATTGTCCCACCGGCTTATAATGCTCCGTATCAACATACTTTGTGTTGGTAAAAAGATCAAGAATCATATATTCGACACCATCCATTGTATTGGAAAATGGTGACAGATTATTGTAGGATTCGAATATGTTGTTACCGGTATAGGAGCCATTCATATAACCATGAACTTGCTGGTGCTGTGTGAGGAAAGAGTTAAATTGAGCCATAATATTTAGCTGATAAATCATGTTTTGGTTCGTAAGTTTAGGACCAAGCAAAGCAAGTCGTTTTCCTGTGGTGGCTTCCGGAAACTGATCCTTCAAATAATTGATACTTTGTGCATAATAATCATTTGCAATATACTCAGGAGCACTGATGAAGGTATGGCAGGTGTTCACGGTTAGTTCCAATAGGGTAAGGGCTACAATGAGTCGCATGAGTACCACTTTGCGGAGGCATTTTCTGTGCCATAACAAAAGACAGAAAAAGAGGAGGCAACAGACCACAACGGTTCCGATAAAGGAAGGGAGTGAAATGGTATCCCAGGCAAAGAATGAGATGCTACCAATATAAAGGACACTGATTCCGAACACTAAGACTGTTTTCCTGAGAGTCAGATTTTTTAGGTGTAGTAAAGCTTCGCAGGACATCTCAAGGAGAAGGAAAATCAAAAGAAACGAATAGCGGTTCGGTACCTTTGATTGATAGTGGAATCCGTTCCAAATATAGCTGAGTGTATTGTTATTACTGCTAAACAGGATAAAAAGTAATACACACAATTTCCCGATGTATAGTTTCTTGTTTTTCGTAACGAAGAGCGAAATGAAAAACAAAAGAATACAAATGATGCTGCAGTACAGATTGATGGCTCCGTTTTTAATGGTAATAATAACCGGTTCAGAAAACAGGAAGGTCTGTTTTAAGCTTTCCCAGTAACTTTGATAGAAGGTAAAACTAGGAAAAACAGAGTCTGTATTTTGATACGGGTTGACTTTTAGTGCAAGTATTGTTGAATAAAGAGCAAAGAAATTTATGCCCGCGGCAACAATCGAAGCAAAAGCAAAGCGGATACCCTTGGCAAGAAAGTCTTTAAATCCATTAAAGTGATACATAAAAAAGGTAAACACAAGGAAAAAGCAAATATACATACCCAGCTGATAGTTCAACATAATACATAGGGCTAGCCAGAAGATATAGGCGCTGGTTCTTTTTTGGAGCATCAGCTTGTCAAGTGAAAGCAAAATAAGAGGAAACAGCACAAGGATGATCGGCCAGGAGAAGAAACCACGGAAATGTAAGGCATAGGCCGATAAGCTGTATGCGGTTGTAAAGATTAAAAGGCGATAGTCCTGCCGATGCATGCGTGAGCCAAGAGCCCGTCTGGTTAAATATAGATACATACTATAGCCGCTCAGAGCCATGAAGATACACTCGATAATGGTGGCAACGCCGCCAAGAGAGTCCGTCTGAAAAAGACAAAGCCAATAATATAAAAACATACTTGGCAGTGTGTAAAACAAGTTTGAGCCGCCGCCGGTAATCCAAGTATAGAAGAAGCTGTTCCGACTCAGATGATCGCGCATCAGATACATCGTTGGCAGAGTTAGGAGAGCTCCGTCGTTTTTATAGAAGGAATCAGCCCCAAACGGTTCGTAGCTGGATACAACGCATGCAATCATTAAAATCGAAAACGGAATTATAAAGGAGAGCATAGCAATCTTGTTCTGTTCATAATAAGATTCTGTTTTGGCAAAAAATGAAGAATACAGAATCCGTTCGCGAAGACGGCTGACAGATACAGCAAAGCCTGTTTGAGTTCTGGCATAACGACAAAGGACAAGTAAAGTACAACACACGAAAAGCGTAAGGAATAGTCCAATATAAAACGGGGTGTAGTCATACTGAATGCGCAAGTTGTGCGCTCCTGCGGTAACAGCAAAAGCGGTCTGGTCATCTGGACCGGCAAAGGATTCCTGCAATTTACCGTCGAGATAAACCTTTAAAAAGGCAGAGTGAGGGATATTAATGACAAACGTACCATCGGTCTTTGGTTCGATGACAGAAGTATAGGAAGCAAGGCCTGTTTTTTCGAAGCTACTATAGTTGCATGCAAGCGCCTCTCGCAAATTATCGAGCACGTCCGCATGATAGTAGGCGCCGTAAAGCCAATAATTGGAGTAAGTATTTGTAATGGTCGGGAAATAGAAATAGTGAGATTTCTGCTCACCTGCTTTAACCGCGCCGATAAGCTCCGCGCTCGTCGTATAGAGATAAAGTGTTCCGTCCATATCCGGTGTGACGGAGAGCACAAGATGATTTTGAGGTACTTCGGCGTTTGGTGTATCTTCAGTTACCCGGACGGTAAAAATATTGTCCGGTGTTTTTTTAACATCAATGTTTTCTGCTTCTTTCCAGGTCAGCTCCAACTTTGCCTCCGTAAAGAGCGGTTTTGAGGAACCAAGAGCGTAAGCGAAATCGTTGAAACGCTCAAATGCGGTAGCAGAATAGTCACCCGGCTGTTTGTAATCACCCTCGATATGGTAACAAAGCGGAAGTGAAAAATCTACTTCCGGTATTTGGAGAGGATCAGTACTAGGTTTAGAAACTGACTCGGCGTATGCCTGGATGCTGTCAGAAACAGAAAACGTACTTGTACTCAGAAAACTTAGTACTTCCGTGCCATTGACACACAGCTCTGTCATCAGAGTAAGAAAGATGCAAATATAAAAGGCTTTTCCGTTAATGGATTTGATAGCATAAAAGAGAAACAGCATAAAATAGACCACTAAGAGAATGAGCGTAATCATCATCGAGGAGGTGTTGGAATAATTCGAGGCATAAAGCGTGCACGCAAAATAAAGGAGAATCGGAATCAGTAAAATTAATATCTGACGAAGTGCCGGGTGCTGCTTTAAGTCAAGCATGCTATCACAACAAAATGCAATCAGGAAAAACGGAATCAAAAATCCGAATGCGTTAAAAACGGAATCGTCTGCACCTACCAAGTGGAACAGATACTGGAAAGTAGATGTATTGGATATAAAAAGCAGCAGGGACAGAAAAAGCAGATTACGAAGCTTTTGGGCCCATGCGGCGTTTTTGTCTATAAGGTAGAAAAACAGTAGAATCAGTACAAACAGACCACAATATAGATTGGAACCATAAAAGTGTGTCTGCGTAAAGGAGGCGCCGGTAGCCGGCATAAAGTCAGAGTATAGGCTAAGCCAGTCTGTGATAAAGGAAAAATCAGGACAGGTAGAAGTCTTGATATAGGTGTGATAAAACCAGTAAAAGCCCGGAATTGTAGTGATTCCGCTGCTCAGAAAGCACAGTGCGGATACAAAAATATAACGAAATACCGTGCAACATTCTGTGCGGAAATCTTGCTTTTTCTGCAAAATATAGTAGAGAAAAAGGAAAAAGAACAGAATGGTTGCAAGATAAAAGTTCGTAAAAAACATATAAGTGTACAGAAAATAAAATGGTTTCCATTTTCCGGCAAAAATTAGTTTTTCAAATGCAAGAAATACAAGTGGGAACAATACTGCACATTCCAGATACATAAAATCATTGTATTGTATCAGCATATAGGAACTTAAAGAATAGCATAGAGAAAAGAGTATGATGGAAGGATCATACTTAGAATAACGGTGACCGTGTTCTTTATGAGTCAAATAATAAGCCATGGCAAAACCGGAGAAGCCGATTTGTAACACGACAAGGATATGTAACAGTATAATGGCCGTCTCTGCGGAAAATAAAAGTAAAAGCAGACGCGACGGGCTGGACATAAAGTAGATAATAGAGTTGATGGCTTCAAGTCCGGTGGCGCTGTTTGAGAAAAGAAGCGAGACATCGCCGCTTTGAATCGCCGAAAATAGATTCAGAACTGCAGGAAGGGCGACTTGGGCATCACCGATGGAAAACAAATTTTTATCACCGAATGGTGCGAAGCCATGTTGCGCCATCAGAATTAATAAAAATACAACAGGAAAAAGAAATGATATAAAATAGGTGATGTGGTTGAGAAACCAACCCATTACTTTCGAAGAACCGGAATAATATGGTTTGTCATAATGCGGAATCTCCGAATTGATTTCCTTTTTGGATTGGTTTGGTAATAGACTCAATTTAAAACTCATGGTTTCCTCCGTAAAAATATTTGTATTTATGCAAATTACGCAAATTTTTATAATATTCACAATATTATAACATTATTTCTTGCTGATGGCTATTTATTTATGGTATACTTTTGGGCGGATGATTCCTTGGTATTAGCGGATATGTTATTAGTGGATATGCCATGGAAGAAACATTTTATGAAAGAGATTGGGCAATGCCCTTTGGGAGGATTATCATATATGTCACAGATGGATCAGAGTAAAATTCGTAATTTTTGTATTATCGCGCATATTGATCATGGAAAATCGACGCTGGCGGACCGTATTATTGAAAAGACGGGGCTTTTGACAGAGAGAGAAATGCAGGCACAAGTGCTTGACAACATGGATTTAGAGCGAGAACGCGGTATTACGATTAAAGCACAGACGGTTCGTATCGTGTACAAAGCAAAGGATGGGGAAGAATATATTTTTAATCTGATTGATACGCCGGGACATGTGGATTTTAATTACGAGGTGAGTCGCTCGCTCGCAGCGTGTGACGGTGCGATTCTTGTCGTAGATGCGGCACAGGGAATTGAAGCGCAGACTCTGGCGAATGTATATTTGGCTCTTGATCACGATTTGGATGTGTTTCCGGTCATTAATAAAATTGATCTGCCAAGTGCAGATCCGGAACGCGTAAAGGAAGAAATTGAGGATATTATCGGATTGGAGGCACATGATGCCCCGCTCATTTCTGCGAAAAACGGAATTGGGATTGAAGATGTGCTGGAGCAGGTGGTTGCAAAGGTTCCGGCTCCGGACGGCGATGCGGACGCACCGTTGCAGGCGCTTATTTTTGACTCGGTCTATGACTCCTATAAAGGCGTGATTATATTTTGCAGAGTGAAAGAAGGTCGTGTTAAAAAAGGAACGAAAATACGCATGATGGCCACCGGAGCATCAGCAGATGTTGTGGAGGTGGGCTATTTTGGCGCTGGTCAGTTTATTCCATGTGATGAGCTGTCAGCCGGAATGGTTGGATATATTACAGCGTCTATTAAAAACGTGAAAGATACAGCGGTTGGAGATACGATTACGGATGCTTCTAATCCGTGTGCAGAGCCACTTCCGGGGTACAAAAAAGTAAATTCCATGGTCTATTGCGGGATGTATCCGGCGGATGGTGCGAAATATCCGGAGCTTCGAGACGCACTTGAGAAGCTTCAGCTGAATGATGCATCACTCAATTATGAACCGGAAACCTCAATTGCGCTCGGGTTCGGATTCCGATGTGGATTTCTGGGACTGTTGCATTTGGAGATTATACAGGAACGTCTGGAGAGAGAATATAACCTGGATTTAGTAACGACAGCACCGGGTGTTATTTATAAAGTGTTTAAAACCAATGGAGAAGTGATTGAACTGACCAATCCGAGCAACCTTCCGGACCCGTCAGAGATTGAACATATGGAAGAGCCGATTGTCAGCGCTGAGATTATGGTAACAACGGAGTTTATCGGGCCGATTATGGAGCTCTGTCAGGAGAGACGTGGTGTCTATCTTGGAATGGAATACATGGAAGAGACGAGAGCATTACTAAGATACGATTTGCCGCTGAATGAAATTATTTACGATTTCTTTGACGCGTTAAAATCCCGTTCGAGAGGCTATGCATCCTTTGATTATGAACTAAAGGGCTATGTGCCTTCGCAGCTGGTGAAGCTGGATGTGCTCATAAATAAAGAAGAGGTGGACGCGCTTTCCTTTATTGTCCACAAAGACGGAGCATATGAGCGTGGTCGCAGAATGTGCGAGAAGCTAAAAGAAGAGATTCCGAGACATTTGTTTGAAATTCCGATTCAGGCAGCGGTCGGAGGAAAGGTAATTGCCAGAGAAACAGTACGGGCTATGCGCAAAGACGTGCTTGCCAAGTGTTATGGCGGAGATATTACCCGAAAGAGAAAACTTCTCGAAAAGCAAAAAGAAGGAAAGAAACGAATGCGACAGGTTGGAAACGTGGAGATTCCACAGAAAGCCTTCATGAGCGTTTTAAAGCTGGATGACAAAAAGTAGATAGTGTAAAATTATAGAGTGCTAATGACAAAGTTAAAAAAATTTAAAGTGATAAATGCAATGAAAAAGAAATGTTTGAGCCTGTATATTCATATTCCGTTTTGTGTGCGTAAATGCCACTACTGCGATTTTTTATCTGTTCCGGCAGATGAAGCAGAGATGGAAGCCTATATACAGGCTTTGCTTATGGAAATAGAAAGTTATCGGAACAGCAAATGGAGTGAAAGAAGCATACGGACGTTATTTATCGGTGGAGGAACTCCATCTGTGCTGAGTGAAAAACAAATAACAAGTGTTTTTGATAAGTTGAAAGATGTGTTTTGTCTCGAGGAAGATTGCGAAATAACAATCGAAGCGAATCCGGGAACCGTGACAAAACAAAAAAGCAGATGTTATTTTGATAACGGAATAAATCGTATCAGCATAGGATTGCAATCGACGGATGATCAGATGCTAAGGAGACTTGGAAGAATTCATACGTATGATCAGTTTCTGGAAACTTATGCCTGGGTGCGTGATGCCGGGATTAACAATGTGAATATAGATATGATGTCGGCATTGCCCGGACAGAACGTCCGCAGTTATTGCGAAGGATTAGAGAAAGTGATGGCGCTTGAGCCGGACCACATTTCGGCGTACAGTTTAATAATAGAAGAGGGAACTCCGTTTTGGGAAATATATCATAACAATTGCGATTTATTGCCTTCGGAGCAGGAAGATCGTGAAATGTATGAACAGACAAAGGAGCTGTTGTCGAGATTAAAATACGAACGTTATGAAATATCAAACTATGCGCGCGGTGGTTATGAATGCAGGCATAATATCGTCTATTGGGAGCGGGATGAGTATTTGGGATTAGGATTGGGAAGCTCTTCCTTGCTTGAGGAATGCAGATTTAAAAACTCTTGTGATTTAAAGAAGTATATTGAAGCATGGAAATCCGGAAAGGGTGAGATGGTTCAAAGACTGGAATTGGAAAACCTGTCTGTTCAGGAAAGAATGGAAGAGTTTATGTTTTTGGGACTTCGGATGAGAAAAGGAATTTCTTATCAGAGGTTTTATAAACAGTTTTTAAAAGAGGTGGAAGAAGTTTATGGAGAACCGATTTTCAACATGATAGAGCAGGGATTGTTGGAGAAGACATGCAATGTGGATGAAAAGAGAGGAACGGAAGAGATTTATCTACGTTTGACAGACAGGGGGATTGATGTCAGTAACCGGATTTTTGAACAGTTTCTGTTGTAGAATCGGCAAGTGTTATCCTGCAAATGTATCGGTGAATTTCTTGAGTTTACATAGGAAGTATGACTTGCCATTTGTGCATGAAATATGTATAATGAAAATTAGGCTGTTACGTTAACCAAACTTTACGCATAGAATAGTATAAAATGTATTTGGGAGGCTTCCATTGCAAACCTTTCAAAAACCGCTTTCGGATGAGGAAGAATTATACTATTTAAAGATGATGAAGAGCGGGGATGCGCAGAAGAAGGAGGAAGCCAGACAGATACTGATTGAGAGAAATCTTCGCCTGGTCGCCCATATAGTGAAAAAATATCAAAATGTGGGAGAAGATGTGGAGGATTTGATTTCGATAGGTACGATAGGTTTGATTAAGGCAATATCAAGTTTTGATGAGACCAAGGGAAGTCGTTTGGCGACTTATGCGGCCAGATGCATCGACAATGAACTGCTGATGATGTTGCGTATGCGTAAAAAAACAGCGAGAGATGTTTCGATATATGAACCGATTGGGACAGATAAAGAGGGAAATGAGATTAACCTTCTCGATGTGACGCTTTTAAAACAGGAGGATTTTGCGCAGGAGCTCGGAAAACGAGAGGATATGCGAAAAATCAGGACACTGGTGGAGACGATACTGCCTCCGCGTGAAAAAGAAATTATTTCTTTGCGGTATGGTTTTACAGATGGGAAGGAACTGACACAAAGGGAAATAGGAGAGCGTCTTGGTATATCCAGAAGTTATGTGTCACGCATTGAAAAGAAAGCACTGATGACGTTGCGCATAGCTTTTGAAGAAAATATGTAAATGTAAAATAGGTAATGGGAGAATATTCCAAAGGGGAACAGCTTTGGGAAGAAAAGTGAGGTACATGAAATGGTAGAATTAGTAGAAATACTCCGTGTGGCATATCAGGCAGGGGCGTCCGACGTGCATCTTACAGTTGGTATTCCGCCGACGATGCGTTTGAATGGTCGTCTTGTAAAGATGGATTATCCGATTTTGAAACCGGAAGATACTTTGGAGCTTTGTCTGGACGCTTTAAATCCGGTACAGCGTGAAAAATTCGAGGAGAGAGGTGAATACGACTTATCAGTTGCATTCCCAGGAATCGGTCGTTACCGTGTGAATGTTTATAAACAGCGTGGCGCAATTGCACTGGCTCTTCGTACCATTACGGATGAGATTCCGGATCCGGAGAAGCTCGGAGTTCCAAAATCTATTGTTGATTTATATTTGAGAAAAAGAGGTCTTGTTCTGGTAACAGGTCCTACCGGTAGCGGTAAGTCGACGACACTTGCTTCGATTATCAATAAAGTAAATGAAAACAGAGATGCACATATTATCACGCTCGAAGAGCCTATCGAGTACGCGCACAGACATAAGTTGTCTATGGTAAACCAGCGTGAGATCGGTCAGGACACATTAAGTTTTGATAACGGACTTCGTGCAGCGCTTCGTGAGGACCCGGATGTTATCCTTGTGGGAGAGATGCGAGACTTTGAAACAATCAGTATTGCGATTACGGCGGCTGAAACAGGTCACCTTGTATTTTCAACACTGCATACAGTGGATGCGGCAAGTACTGTGGACCGTATTATCGACGTATTTCCGGAGCATCAGCAGCAACAGATTCGTGTACAGCTTTCAAACGTTATTGAGGCGATTATTTCGCAGACACTTATTCCAAACATCACTGGAGATGGACGTTGTGCAGCATTTGAGGTTATGCACGCAAACTACGCGGTAAGAAACTTGATTCGTGAAGGAAAATCACATCAGCTGGATTCTATCATTCAGACAGGTAAGAAAGAAGGTATGATGACCCTTGATGATTCTTTGCTTGCCTTATACATGGCGCGTAAAATTTCTAAAGATGATTGTATCCAGTATTCACGTGATCCTGAAAAAATGAAAACAAAGGTATTCTAATCTTGTATCACTATTGATTGTCTCTATAGTCGGCACAATTGCGTGCCGGCTATAAGATAGATTGTTTTTTCGTAGTTCAAATCATAGCATATAAAATAGAATCATATAGTTCTTAGATTTAATCAATTTCAATTGCAAAATTCTAAATTAAATTTCAAATGATATTTCAAATTATATTTCAAATCATAGTTCGTATTATTGTTCATAAAAATTCCAATGGCATATTTTTTAAAAGAAAAACAAAGGAGGATGAAATTATTGTATCAGTCTGTGATTTCGGGGACGATTCGCGGGATAGAAAGCTATCTTGTGTGCGTGGAGGTGGATGTATCAGACGGTCTGCCTTGCATGGATATGATTGGTTATTTAACGAGCGAGGTCAAAGAGAGTAGAGAGCGAGTGCGAGTTGGGATAAAAAACAGTGGTTATAAAATTCCGCCAAAACGTATAACAATTAGTTTGTCTCCTGCGGATGTAAAAAAGGAAGGAAACCGCTTTGATTTACCGGTGGCACTGGGTATTTTATCAACACTGACACAAAAAAGTGAGAAGTGTATAAGAGATCAAGTGATTGTGCTGGGGGAATTGGGGCTGGATGGAGGTGTAAAAGCAGTCAAAGGCGTTTTGCCAATTTTGTTAAAAGCTTCAGATGAGGGGATAAAATATGGTATTGTGCCAAAAGAAAATGCAGGAGAGGCATGGCATGTTAAAGGGATGGTGTGTTTTTCAGTAGAGACACTGAGGGAAGCATATGAAGTTTATGTAAAAATTCAGCAGGGGAAAATAGAAGAAAGTGTAGAGAGAAAAGAGAGGGGTGCGATTGGGCAGTCTGCTTTGTGCGAAGTAATGAAAGAGGAAGAAAAACAAAGTGGACTTGATTTTGCGCAAATTATAGGACAGCAAACGGCAAAGCGTGCAAGTGAAATTGCTGTGGCGGGATTTCATAATTTTCTTTTGTTCGGTCCGCCGGGAGGCGGGAAAACCATGATAGCGGAGCGATTGAAAACAATTATGCCACCGATGTCTTATGAGGAAGCACTTGAAGTGACAAAAATACAGAGTATCACCGGGGAATTAAAAAATAACAGATGTCTCGCTTCGAGCCGACCGTTTGAAGTGGTCCATCCGATGATTACACCACAAGGACTTTTGGGCGGTGGCTCCATTCCACGTCCGGGAATGGTTACAAGGGCACATAACGGAATTTTATTTCTGGACGAATTGCCTGAGTTTGGAAGACAGAAGCTGGATTTGCTTAGACAACCGCTGGAGGATAAGAAAATTCAAATTGTAAGAAACCAATATGTATGCGAGTATCGAACAGATTTCATGCTGGTGGCGGCGATGAATCCCTGTCCATGTGGGTTTTATCCAAATGTGGATAAATGCAACTGCAGAAGATCGGAGGTAAAACGATATCTAAAGCAAGTGTCAGGCCCTTTGCTTGATCGAATTGACATTAGTGTCGAAGTGGGGGAAATACAGTGGGAGCAACTGGATGGAAGAGAAGATGGGGAAACAAGCGAACAGATAAGAGAAAGGGTTTGTGCGGCAAGAGAGAGACAATGGGAGAGACAGAGGAAGTTTAATGGAGATTTAACAAAGGAGGAAATGGAAATATATGGTGCGTTAGGTGCGGATGCAGAGAAGTTACTAGAGATGGTGTTCCGGAGAGAAAAAATGAGCATTCGTAGTTATTACAAAGTGCGAAAGGTAGCAAGGACAATTGCGGATCTTGCAAAACGAGATGAAGTGGGGGAGGAACACGTTGCAGAAGCAGTGATACTCAACCACGGAATGGAGATGATTCGAAGGAAAGGGAGTGAGGAGTGTTGAGTGAGATTAGACGGGAGAGGGTATTTCAGAATTGGTTATATCATATTCCGGGGCTGGGGAGAAAACGATTGAGAACCATCCTTTCTCATGATAAAGGTGCGGAATGTTTTTTTGAAGAGGAAGAGAAAGAACTACTTCTTTTTTTGGAAAAGAAATGCAATTATACGGAGCAGATGGCTACGACGCTGTGCAGTGCCTTGATGGATGCGCGTAAATGGGACCCTTGGAAGATGTATAACAAAATAGAAGAAAAAGGGATCTGTTTTTTGCCATATACAGATAGGAATTATCCTGTGGTGTTAAAAGACATACCGGATGCGCCGTATGCCCTATATCGAATGGGAAAAAGGCGGGAGTTGCAAGGGATGGGCGAGAAGTATACGGAGGGGATGAGTCGTATGGAAGGTGCACCAACGGTTGCTGTTGTCGGGGCGAGAAGATGCTCTGCGTATGGGACATATGTGGCAAATCAAATAGGACAAGGTTGTGCAAAGAGAGGGATAAAAGTTGTGAGCGGACTGGCATATGGAATCGATGCAACGGTTCAATGGGCAGCGCTTTGTGCAGGGGGGAATGTCACAGCGGTGCTCGGAAGTGGTGTGGATGTATGCTATCCGCCCGGAAATGAGAAAATTTATACAGCACTGAAACGGGAGGGGGAAATCTACAGTGAGTATGTGCCGGGAACACAGCCAAAGGCACAATTTTTTCCGCCGAGGAATCGGATTATCAGCGGGTTGTCCGATGCGGTGATTGTCGTGGAAGCAAAACAAAAGAGTGGAACATTAATAACAGTAGATATGGCACTGGAACAGGGGAAAGATGTCTATGTGGTTCCGGGGCGATTGACAGATCCGCTGAGCGCAGGGTGCAATCGTTTGCTACAACAAGGTGCACTTCCGGTGCATGATGTAGATGAGGTGTTGGATACAATGTCTACTACTTTTGGAAATAAAAAGAGTTTGGGGGAGAAGAGCGAGAGAAACGGTACTGGGGCAAGTGGCATAAAAATGAATCCTTATAAGAAAAGTGAATTAAAACATACGATTTACAAGGCGTTGGACGTGAAACCAAAATCGGTTCAGGAGATATGGGATAGTATGAAAGAACAGAAAAAGATGGAGATTGCAGTATTGCAAACGCAGTTGTTACATATGCAGATGGAAGGGGGGATAAAAGAAGAAAACGGGCGCTATTTTATTGCATGGTGAGATAAGATGGCTATATTTTAGAAATGACAGCAAATTTCACATGGTAACAGTAAATAAATTTGAGAAAATATAGGTTTTCGTTCTAGTCAAAAGGAAAGAATTTTGCTATAATATGACAGAATATGGTTGTGTACATAATGCCGGTCCCAAAGTGAGGCCGGGAAACAAAGAAAAAATGTAGGAGGGAATTATGAGAAAGAGAAAATTAGTAACCAAGGCGCTTAGTATTTTGCTTTGTACCGCTCTTTTATCGGCTTCGTTTGATGGTGCATTCGTATCGGTAAATGTGAATGCAGCAACCATATCGGACAATACGGTGCCGGTTGAGGATGTGCTGGTAAGTGACACGGATGCGGATGAGGTGCAGGAGCAGGAATCATCTGTACGGGAAGAGTCTGTAGAGGAAGAGTCTGCGCAGACGAATCAAATGCCGATGCTTGAGAGTGATACTTCGGTAGATGCCGGGGAGGAAGCAAAGTCGCAGGAACAGGATGTGGAAGAAGCAGCGCAGGAACAGGAATCAGAAGAGATTTTGGTAGAAGAGGAAGTGGTATCACCGGAACGAGAAGTAACAGATACGACTCTTGTATCGGAACTGGTTTCAGATGCTACGCTTAGGATAGAGCTGTTAAAAATATACAATGCACAGGAAAACGCATTGCTCATGGAGAATGAATTCCAAAAACAGCATTTGGCTAAGCTGAAAGAGATTGATCTTTCCGGTGCGTTTAGTAATATCAAAAACTGCGAAGGAATTGGTTATGCGGATAGCGCATCTAAAATCGATCTCTCTGGAACGAATATTACAAAAATTGCAGATGCAGAATTTAATGATAACGGACTCCTTGAGACAATCGTGTTACCGGACACAGTAATCGGGTTGGGAAATGATGCGTTTAAAGGATGTACTGCACTGGAAAATGTACATGTAAAGGTCAATGGAGCAGTAGTCAGTGAAAATACGCTGCCGACCGGTTTGGTTTCATATGAGATGGGATCAAATATCTTTAGAGGATGTACCTCCCTAAAGAGTTTTAAATTACCTAATTTGGTGACGGGAGCTGCTCTTCAGGATGCAGTAGGTATGTTTACGGAGTGTACAGGTCTTAAAACAGTAACCATTTCAAAGAATATAACCGTCATTCCGAACAGAGCTTTTTATGGAGCAGGAACCGCCGGAACAGAGGAAACAAAAGAATTTGAAACCGGAATGGAAGTGATATTTGAACAGGGCTCTATGCTGGATCGAATTAATGATAGTGCATTCCAGTATACAAATATGAAAACCATGGATCTGGGGAACTGTACGCGACTTATTTCAATTGGTAATTCGTGTTTTTCGGTAGCGGACTATACGACTGTTTCAAATCCGAAGAAATCTGAAATACAGCTTCAGACTGTAATACTTCCGGATACGATACAGACAAATGGTATGGTAATTGATAAAAATGCATTTTTCATGACACCGATAAAATCAATGTACATGAAAAGTCAGGGAGACGAGTCTAAGGTGGTGATTCCTGATTATGTAAAATCACTCGGTGAAGGCGCATTTTATGGCAATAAAGACATGACAAAGTTGCAACTGTCTGCAAATTTGGAGGCGATTAACAGACACACGTTTGATGGATGTGAGGCACTGGAATCGGTAGAGCAAAGTCTGGTAAACGGTAATTGCCAGATTAAATATATCGGTGATGCAGCATTCCGTGATACGCGGAGTTTGCAAAATGCTGATTTTGTGGGTAAGATGAATCAGCTCAAATATATTGGTGAACAGATATTAACAGAAACGGAAGATAGAGATATTCCGACACCTGATTATTTTAAGCTGGATCAGAAAGGATACGGTAGTGATGTGTTCAGAAGAAGTGCGATTGAATCGCTGGTATTACCTGCATCGTTGAGGGAAATCAGAAGTCGTAGCTTCTATGTAAACAAAGAGGAAATGGAGAGGGCAGAGTCTAAGCTGCAAAGTGTCAGATGGGAAACGGATACCAATCTTGCACCGGGAGAAGAATTTGTGATTCATTCGGAAGCGTTTGCTCGTTGTATTTTACTTCAAAGCTTTATATATCCGGAAACAGAGGGCAAACAGGCAGAGGTGACCATTGGAAACCGTGCGTTTGCTTACTGTGCACTTTTGACAGAGTTTTGCGAAGATGGTGAAACGATTAATTCGCTACCGACTTCGTTAAAGAGATTAGGAGTGACGGCATTTGGTGGATGTGTCTTAATGAAATCCATGAAGATTGAAAACAGAGAGGATGGCACCGCTCCGGAGCTGTGCGAGAACGTGTTTGAAAAATGTTACAGTCTCACGACAGTAGAACTTCCGTCTATGATGACTGTGATTCCGAGATGGTTTTTTTATGATTGTGGATTAACTTCATTCCCTACCTTTGCCAACGGCGTGAATAATATAGAAAAAATAGATGAACACGCGTTTTTTGGAAATAAAATGGAAACTGTTGATCTGAGCAAGTTGACAAAGTTAAAAGAAATCGGCAAATATTGTTTTGCGTACTTTGATACAACTCAAAATCCGAAATATTATGCGGATGAAGTGGGTCCGGAGAATCTGTATGCGGGCGCGCCACTCAAAAAACTGATTCTTCCGCAGGCTGCTCCGGAGAATAAAATGATTTGGGGAAGCAATATGTTCCTGGGAGCAGATTCGTTTGAAACTTTGGCGACAACTGCATATAACAAAGATGGTGTTGTATACATACCGGATTATGTAGCGCAGAGCGATTGTGGTACTGGTGTATTTGCATCCACAGGCGTAAAACAGGTGCATTGGGCATATACGGATTCAATTACTGCTGAAAACAAATGGAATGCTATTCCGGATGGTATGTTTGCAGGAAGTGATATTGCGAATCTGAAAGATGCGTGTATCCCTGAGGAGGATTTGGAAAAAATCGGATTTCTTGCATATAGTTGTTGTGAAGGCCTAAAAACGGTGGATTTGT
Organism: Lachnospiraceae bacterium; assembly: GCA_045588655.1. GTDB lineage: Bacteria > Bacillota > Clostridia > Lachnospirales > Lachnospiraceae > SVFI01. Next base: position 231,378 of record JAZNEP010000022.1, read on the forward strand.
CGGTTTATCCAAATCTTGAAACTATGGGAAATGCTGCATTTGCGAGAACTATGGGTGTGGAAAGTGTAATATTCCCAAGTAATGGAAAAATGACAAAAGTACCTGACTTTACATTTTTGATGGGTAATTTTGAGAATAATATCGGTATTGTATTGTTCAGTAGCATGGATGAATCAAAGCTTTCTTCGATTGACTTTGGAGGAATGACAGAGATTGGGAAATGGGCATTTGCATCAACGGATTATTCTTTTGATAATAAGAAAAATCGGGATTCACAGTTGAAAAAACTTGATTTTTCACAGACTAATGTTACTAAGATTGAAGACCATGCATTTAAAGCACAGGGGAAATTAGAAACGTTGCTTTTGGATGGAGTGGATCGGATTGGTGAATCTGCGTTCCAGGAGTGTTCTTCTCTGAATATGACCAATACACCGATAGCAGATAGTGTGACTTTTATCGGAAAAAAAGCATTTTTTAAGAATACGAGTCTTGGAAAGGTGACATTCGGCGCAGGAATCCTGGAGATTGGCGATGAAGCATTTGCGGAGTCTGCACTCATTGATGAAGAAAAGAAAGAGATGGAGAGAAATGCAGGATTGACGGCGGTTGATTTTACAGCGTCAAAAGATCTTGCAAAGTTAGGTACAAAAGCGTTCTACAAAACGGCATTAAAAGATTTTGATTTGAGTGCGACAGCTGTGAAAGAGTTTAAGGATGGTACGATATCAAGCTGTCCGTATTTGCAGAGTGCAAAATTTGGAGAACGGTTGCAAAAAATAAACGGAAATGCCATGCATGGATGTGTTAGTCTGGATGATATTAGTTTCTGGTCTACGACTACGGTAGAAAAAGCGGCATTTAAGAATGAGGGATATTTTGAGGATCCGGATGGAAGTGCCGGAAAATACACACCGATTACAACTGCAACATTTAATGTGCAACCGGTAAAATTAAATGTTGGTCTCGGAAGAGCAATGAAATTCCCTTACTATGTAAGTAAGTACGAGGATGATAGTGCACAGTTTAGTGAAATGCACATAGGAAATGCAGAAAATACAGATGCATCCATCGTAGAATATGTAAAAGTTATGGCCAATACAAGTGGTTATTATCTAAATAAGATGGAGGATGCCAACCGTATAACAGACAGCAGATACTTTGAGCAAGTGACGGATTTGTCGAGAATGAAGTATTCGGTTAATGATGTGAATGTATTAACATTTGAAATCGAGGGATTAAAGGTTACACCAGAAAATGAAACGGTTCCGTTTACAGTCACCAATACGATGAAATTTGAAAAAGGGGACAATGTGATAACAAAGACGTTCTCTACCAATTACGAAATGAAGGTAATGGACATTCCGTATTGTGCTTATCTGTATAGTGACAGAGACAGAATTGTTCCGCTGCAGGGTGTGAATGTGGATACGCAGACAGGTATTGGAAACGGTGAGACCACACTTCGGGTGGATAATAAGAATTCCGATGGAAATCTGTCATTCTTCTATGATATTCGTAATACAGTAGAATCAAACTATCAGCCGGAAAGCGGTAATCTGGTGATAAAGACTAATAATCCGAATGTGATCAAGTGCTGGAGAGGTGCGGATCAGATTGATGATTTTACTTGGATGGTAAAAGCGGAGTATAATAATGATAGGGATGCAAACGTCTCGGAGATTACAAAAGGAAAAGAGGTTACACTTCGAGCAGAAGGACAGGGGGATGCGATTGTAACGATTTATCCGGAAAAATGTCCTCAGAAGGCTATTACATGGAAGATGCATGTAAAAATCGATGTTCGAGAGGTTGAACTGTCTGTGCCGGATGAATATCGTGATGGTGTACAACCAAATTCACAGTTTTCGATTGTGAACAAAATTAAAATGTACAAAGATAAGGAAGTAAGCCGGGAAAAAGACAACCTGAGCGAGCTTTCAAAGTATACAGATAACAAGATTGTGTATACTTCTGATAAGCCGGATGTGGCATCGATTGACAGCAACGGTGTGGTTACCATAAAAAAAGTGACCACAGAAAAAGTGCCTGTAACATTTACGGCGGCAATAGCATTTGAAAATGGCGAAAAGTTAGAAAAAACATTGAACTTTGATGTGGTTTATCCTGAACTTTCAAATGACAAAGAAGTGACGGATGCTACGGGAACGGTAGTAAAAGTAACCAATACAGGCGATAATCCTGAAGTAACCTATATGAAACCGGCAGGAACGACGACTGCTGTATCCATTCCTTCCACTATGCTGGTAAATGGTGTGGTATGCAAGGTTACAAAGGTTGACGAGAATGCGTTTAAAGGAAATAAAGCAATCAAGTCGGTGACGCTTGGCAGTGGAATTACAGCAATACCAAATGAATTGTTCAAGGGTTGTAGTAATCTGACGACAGTTACGCTGAAAGGAAAGATAACAGAAATTGGTGAGAGTGCATTTGAAGGATGTACTTCTCTGAAGAAGATTTCGATTCCAAAAACGGTTACGGTGATTAAAAAACGTGCGTTTTATAACTGTAAGAAGTTGACGACTGTGACGTTTGTCAGTGCATCAAGTTCGAAATTGACGACAATTGAAGAAGCAGCATTCCAAAAATGTGCAGCTCTGACTAAAATTTCGATTCCGAAGAAGGTGCAGACAATTGGAAACAAAGCATTTTATGGTTGTAAAAAACTGAAAAAGGTAACATTCAATTCGAAAGCATACTTACAAACCATTGGAACGGCTGCATTTGGCACATGTACTTCGTTGACAAGTATTACAGTACCGTATAAAGTGACAACGATAGGATCAAAAACATTCTATAAATGTAGCAAGCTCAAAACGATTACTGTGAAAAGTAAAAAAATCACAGAGGTCGGAGCAAGTGCATTCAAGGGAGTTTATAAAAAAGCGAAGATAAAAGTGCCGTCGTCCAAAAAGAATGAGTACAAAGATCTCTTTGGTAAAAAAGGCCAAGGTAAAAATGTTAAAATTCAATAAACTTTTTAAAAAGTTTTGGAGAGAACAGTGTGTTGCGCTGTTCTCTCTGTTTTTGTTAGATTGAGTTGCAAATGAAAGGAAAATGTCACGAGAAGGTGTATAATATGTCAAAAAGCGACATAAAATATTGTGCAAATCGACGAAAAAGAATGTTTCGATAGGGGTTTACACTTTCTTAAGAAAATGTTAAAATGTTTACATAAAATTCATACTATGGGCAGATTGTGTCCGTATATGCCAATTTTAGGAATAGTAGTATGGAGGCAAAACAGATGGGGTTATCAGGCAGAAGAAAGATACGTATTGGTGATATTTTAATTAATGAAGGAATTCTCTCACCGGAAAGATTGGATGAAGCGCTGGAGATTCAAAGGGTAAAAAAGAAGCGTTTAGGAGAGATACTTGTCGAAGAAGGGTTTATCACAGATGAGACGATGGCAAATGCACTTTGTCATCAGCTTGGATACGCGAGAGCGGATTTGAGTAATGGGCGAATTCCGGATGATCTCATCTCCATGTTCGAAGCAGAGGTGCTAAAGAAATATTCGGTCATCCCATACATGTATGATGATAGAAACGTAAATGTCATTTTGATGGCAATGTCAGATCCGATGGATATGCTGGCGCTGGATGACTTATCGATGATTAGTAATCGTATGATTCAGCCGGTGGTTGCGACACCGCAGGAGATCATGATCGCGATTGATAAATATTACGGTAATGCTGAGGCAATCAAAGCGGCCAGCGATTATGAGCAGGAAAGAGCTGATTTGTTCCGTGAAGATGAAATGGAACGAATGATTAATGACGATGTTAATAATTCGCCGATTGTTCAGCTGGTAAATTCGATGTTAGAGCAGGCGGTTCGACAGAGAACTTCCGATATACATATAGAAGCTTTGGAAAAAAGTGTGCGCGTTAGATACCGTATTGACGGTGCGTTGTTTGAAAAGATGTCTTATAACATCAAGCTTTTGCCGGCGATTGTAGCCAGATTAAAAGTTATTGGTGGCATGGATATTTCAGAAAAACGAAAACCACAGGATGGTCGAATCACCACGTTTGTGGATGGAAGAGAGTATGATATCCGTGTATCTATCCTTCCGACGGTGTACGGTGAAAAGACAGTTATGCGTATTACCAATAAGGGTAATTTGACGAGAGATATTTCGGAATTAGGTTTTAATGAGGAAGAAAGAAAAGTATTTACACATATATTGAAAAACCCACATGGTATCATTTTGGTAACTGGACCGACCGGTAGTGGTAAATCTACGACGCTGTATACGGCACTGAGTGAGTTAAATACGGAAGATGTAAATATTATCACGGTAGAAGATCCGGTCGAGGCAAATGTGGCTGGTATTAATCAGGTACAGACAAATAATAAAGCGGGATTAACCTTTGCGAGTGCGTTGCGTTCAATCCTTCGTCAGGATCCGGATATCATTATGATTGGAGAGATTCGAGATGGTGAAACGGCGGGCATAGCAGTTCAGGCTTCAATCACAGGTCACCTTGTAGTTAGTACGCTTCATACAAACTCTGCGGCCAGTACGGTATCTCGTTTGGCAGATATGGGAGTGGAATCATACTTGATTGCTGATTCGGTTGTGGGGATTATAGCGCAGCGTCTTGTACGTAGGTTGTGTCCAAAGTGCAAAAGTAAACGATTGGCAAATGCAGATGAGTTGGATGTACTTGGGTTTGGTGAGAATGAGCAGATTGAGATTTATGAGCCTGTAGGCTGCTCGAATTGTGACAACAGTGGATATCGCGGTCGAATCGGTGTGTATGAAATCATGGAAGTGAGTAACGAGGTGAAGCGAATTATTGCTAAGGGCGGTGATGCTGACATGATTAAGGATGCGGCATTGAAGAATGGAATGAACACACTTCGAATGAGCGCGACGCGATATGTATTAAATGGGATTACATCAGTGAGTGAAATGATTAAGGTTTCGTTTGAAGCATAAGGAATCATGAAAATATAACAAGAGAACCAGGAGGGCGAAGAATTGACAACATACAAGTATATGGCCGTCGACAAAACGGGAAAGACAATTAACGGAACCATTGAGGCGGACAATGAGCAAAAAGCAGCGGAGCAGTTAAAAAAAGAAGGAAAAACTCCGATTGAGATTAAAGAACAGGGAGTGCTGGATCGAGATATTAGTCTGGCTGGATTGATAAAGAGAAAAGTTCCGGTTCGTGACATGAGTATTTTTTGTCGTCAGTTTGTGAGTATGCATCGTGCCGGTGTAACAATCATGGAATCGATGCGAATGTTGACAGAGCAGACGGAAAATGCATTGTTAAAAAGTGGTTTGCAGGAAGTGTATCTCGGCGTGCAAAAGGGTGAGTCGCTTGCGGCTTCGATGTCAAAACGTGGCGATGTGTTCCCTAAGTTGTTGATACATATGGTGAGCGCCGGAGAGGCGTCCGGTAGTTTAGATATCGCGTTTGAACGTATGGCGGTGCAGTTTGAAAAATCGGCAAAAATTCAAGGTTTGATTAAAAAGACAATGGTATATCCAATCATGGTTTTGGTAGTTGCTGTAGTGGTTGTTATTGTAATGCTGACATTTATCGTGCCGACATTTATGGAAATGTTTGCGGATATGGAAATTGATATGCCGGCAATTACGCTTGCGGTGGTGGCTGCTTCGGATTGGCTGAAAGCATATTGGTGGCTGGCATTGATTATTTTGGTGATAGCGGTGATTGCGATTCGCGCGGTGCTTCGGACAGAATCCGGAGAGTTGTTTATAGCGAAGGTGGCAATTAAAGTTCCGATTTTTGCGGATCTGACAGTAAAGCAGAATGCGGCAAAGTTTGCACGAAATCTTTCTACGATGCTTGCAGCAGGTATCTCGATGCCGGATGCAGTAGAAATTGTAGCTGAGACGATGAGTAATAAGTATTATACGACAGCGATGAAGGAAGCGAGAAGTGATGTAATGCAAGGTGTACCGCTTTCGCAGCCGATTGAAAGATCAGGATTGTTTCCTCCGATGGTATACCATATGGTAAGAATCGGTGAGGAGACGGGTAATATTGAAAGTATGCTCGATACACTTGCGGATTATTACGAGGAAGAGGTAGAAGTGGCAACACAGTCTCTTATGGCAGCTCTTGAGCCGCTTATGATTATCGGACTGGCAGGAATTTGTATGGTAATCATTGGTGCGGTTATGGCTCCGATGGCAGCAATGTACACAGGACTTGATAGTTTATAAGAGGGTCCGGACAAGAAGGTGTCTATGAAAAAGAATGAAGGCTTTTCTTTGGTGGAACTTATTATAGTGATTGCTATTATGGCGATTTTGATTGGGGTTCTGGTCCCGCAGTATATTAAGTATGTAGAAAAGTCTGCCAAAGCTAAAGATGAAGAAGTGGCGGCAAATCTTTTGAGGCTTGCAAGCTTGATTGCGGCCGATGATGAGTATTTTGATTTGGTTAATTTGAATGACAGTATTATGTTTGATAATGCCAATGGAGTATATTCGAACAATCCGACGATAGAAACACAGATTTTTCCAAAGCACATAGCAGGATGGGAGAATATGCGTGTAAAATCCAAGGAGTACCGCGATAAGTGTTATACGGTGCGTTTTGTGCCGGATGTCGGCGGTAACAAAATAGCCATACAGGATGGCTGGAACTAAACGATTTAAATCCTGCAAATAGGGGGCAGGAGTTAAATAAACAAATAAACAATATATATGGAAAAAAGGAGAGGTTTAAAATGAAAAAGACAAACAACAAAGGTTTCTCACTCGTTGAGTTAATTATCGTTATTGCTATCATGGCAATCTTAATCGGTGTTTTAGCACCTCAGTACATCAAATATGTAGAAAAATCAAGAGTATCTGCTGATAAAGATCTTCTTGACAGCGTATACAATGCTTGTACAATCGCAGCTGCAGATGCAGATGTAACAGATGCACCTACATCAGGTACTTACACTGTTACAGGTATCACAAGTGGTTCGAATGAAGGATCGTTTGGTCACGTGGTATACAACACACTTGGAACAAATATTTCTGGTGTACAGTCTAAGATTAAATCTAAAGAAGCAAAAGGTTCTTCAGGTGCATCTATCACAATTTCTGTTGGAGCAAATGGTGATTTCACTGTTAGATGTGGATCTATCACAGTTCCAAACAATTCAGGAAACTAATATATAGTCTGAACTGCGATGCAGCGAATTAAGTAAACACTTAAGGAGACATTTCCCCCTATGACCACGGATGTATTATTACAGAATTTAATATTAGGAATTGTCGTATTCCTTTACGGAATTGTGATAGGCAGCTTTTTAAATGTCTGCATCTATCGCATTCCGAAAAAGGAAAGCTTATCGAAGGAGAGAAGCCATTGTATGAATTGTGGTTATCAGCTTCGGTGGTATGATTTGGTTCCGGTTTTTAGTTATCTGTTTTTGCGTGGTAAATGTCGAAAGTGCAAGGAACATATTTCCATGCAGTATCCGATTATTGAGATGCTAAATGGTGTGGTGTATGTTCTGGTGTTTATGATTAACGGGTGGAGTATAGATTCAGCGATATACTGTTTATTAGCATCAGCACTCATTGTATTGAGTGTGATAGATTTTAGAACGTATGAGATTCCGTATGGAATCAACTTGTTTATACTGGCACTGGGGCTGATTCATCTTGCGTTTCACTTAGGGGATTGGGTGACCTATGTGATCGGCCTCTTTGCTGTCAGTAGTTTTTTGGAAATTTTATATTGGGCTTCGGGAGGCAGAGCCATAGGATATGGTGATGTCAGACTGATGCGTGCAGCCGGTCTTTTGATTGGATGGAAACTATCATTACTAGCCCTGATCCTTGGATGTGTCCTAGGATCGGTGATACATGTGATACGGATGAAAAAATCCGGAGTAGATCATGTACTGGCAATGGGGCCCTATTTGGCGGCAGGAATTTTCTTGTCGGTATTATGGGGAGATTCGTTTATAAACTGGTATATTAGTTTGCTTGTGACACATTAGTCGGCGTAGCGGACTTTATATAGATGAAGTAAAAGGAAGAAAATTAAGAAAGAAAAAATAAGAATGAGGGTTAACCCTATTATTTTTTAGGAGGTAAATCATGGCAAAAGCGCAAAGAGTACTTAGTATTGAAATCGGATATTCGCTCACACAGGTTTGTGAGATGGATTTCCATTCAAAACATCCACAGGTGTATGGAGTTTTCAGTATGAAAACACCGGAAGGGATTCTGAATGACGGTTTGGTTAGTCCGACAGAATCTTATGTACAGGATTTGAAATCCTACATCGCTGCAAATGGTATGAGCGCAAAGAAAGTAATTTTTGCAGTATCATCTACCAAGATTGCAAACAGAGAAGCAACAATTCCGATGGTGAAGGAAAACAAAGTAAGAGAAATGATCATGAGTAACATCACAGATTATTTCCCTGTAGATCCAAGTGCTTATCAGTTCGCACACAATATTATGGATACGGTGACAGATGAAGCCGGAACCAAACAGTACAGAGTTATGATTATGGCGTGTCCATCCGATCTTTTGAATGGATATCATCATCTGGCACAGATGCTTGGCCTTGAGTTATCTTCTATCGATTATAGTGGTAACAGTATTTTCCAGGCTTTGCGTCATAGATTTGCAAAGGGAGTTAACCTTACGGTTAAAATTGATGAGAGAAGTTCACTTCTTACAGTAACCAACAATGGTGTCATCACAATGCAGCGTTCCGGTATTTATGGAGCAGATCAGGTAGTAGACATCATGATGGAGACAGATGTATATGGTGAACCTCTTTCTTATGAAATGGCAGTTAAGACTCTTCGTAAAAACAATCTTGTTATGAGAGCAGATGAAGAGGAAACACTTGCTGAGAGAGAAAAAGAAGTAGCAGAACTTGAGAGATTAAATGAAGCAGCAATTGCAGCAGCATCTGCTTCCGGGGATTCTTCGCAGGTTGCAAGTACTACAGTAGCTGCAAAGCAGGCCGGAGCAAACTTAAAAATGCTTCGTTTGAGAAGAGATGTTACATATGCATACGAACAGCTGATCAGCAGTATCGTTCGAGTAATCGACTATTATAACAGTAAAAACAGAGATGCGGCAATTGATAATATTATTATTACAGGTATTGCGGCTGACTTCTGGGGATTTGCAGGACTTCTTTCAGAAGAACTTGGTCGTGAAGTCGAAGTATTAAAAGACCTTGCAGGAACTAACATTAATCAGGGTCTTCACCTTCAGGAAGTATCTCTCGGTGATTACATTTCAGTTATCGGTGCCGGTCTTGGTTCTGTTGGATTTATGCCGGCTTCATTACAGGCAGAAGGAGCGAAAAGAGGTGGAGTAAAGAAGAGCTCTACTTCAACCGATAAACTTCCTGCTATTTTGATAGTAGTATTCCTGCTTGCAACTGCGGTAATCGTGGCAATTACAGTTCCAAAATATTATGCGGCAAAGACAGAGGGAGAGCGACTGGCAGAAAGAAAAGCCCAGCTTGAACCGGTACAGGAAACCTATAATATTTATGTTCAGACTAAAGCGGATTATGATTATTTAATGGCAGTGTATGATAAGACTGAAAACTATAACAGACAGTTATATGATGTATTTCTTGAGTTAGAAGAAAAGTTGCCGAAAAATGTAGAAGTGACAACCATGAATGTAAGCACAACACAGCTTAATATGGTAATGCAGGTCGGAACAAAAGAAGAAGCGGCTGCTGCATTCATTAATCTCCGTACATTCGAAAATTTCGCAGATGTTAGAATTGATACAATTGCGGAAGAAGAAGATGAAGAAGCAGGAATTACTGTAGTTACCTTTGCGGTAAATTGTACATATGGAGTAAATCCGGCGGCACTTGTTGAAGCGGAAGAGGCTTCAGAAGAAGTGGCAGAATAGGAGGAGAATTACGATGAAAATGAAAAAGTCAGATTTAGGTTTGTTAATAGCATTATTAACATTGGTTATAGCAGGAGCTTCGTATTATTTCTTATATATTAAGTTAAATGAGAAAACAGCTCAGATACAGTCAGAAAATGCAGTGCTTCAGCAGGAAGTGAACCGTTTACAGGAACTGGCAGATAACAAACAGCAGTATATTGATGATACAGAAGCAATGAAAATTGAAATTGAAGAAATCAAAGCACAGTTTCCGGCGAAGTATTTAGAAGAAGATGAAGTATTATACGTTGTTGGTATTGAAAAAGACTATGATGTGTTTGCAAAAGGGATTTCCATGGGTAGATCAACTGTAGTGGAAGTGCCGAAACCACAGTCAGAAGAAGCGCCGATTGAGGCAGCTCCGGAAGGTGAAGAGGGCACAGATGGTGCAGAACAGGTTGCACCACAGGAAGTGGCTCCGGAAATCATGCTTTACCAGCAGCCGGTAAATGTGGAAGTGGTAACAGCATATAATTCCATTAAAGATGTGATTAAGAAAATCAACACGGATCCAAATAGAAAATCAATCGAAACATTAACATTGGCTTTCGATACAGAAACCGGTGATTTGACAGGAAATCTGGCATTTACAATGTACACATTGACCGGTACAGACGCAGAATATGTAACACCGAAGGTGGATGGTGTAACATATGGAACAAGAAATATCTTTAACAGCGCAGACAAAGCGGCTGCAATTGAAGCAGAAAAAGCAGCAGAGGAAGCTGCAGAATCAGAAGAATAGTCTATAACAAAGGAATAGATATAAAAGGGGTTCATTTGATATGAAAAGAAAAGAAAATAACAAAGGTTTTACATTGGTGGAATTAATAATTGCAATTGCCATTTTGGCAATTGCAGCATCACCATTGATTGCCAATTTTATACAGTCTTCAAAGATGAATTTGCAGGGACGTAAAAATTTAAATGCAATGAACCTCGCACAAGACGTTATGGAAGGTATGAGTGCATATCAGGCGACAGAAGTTCAAGAAATGATGGCTTCGGTTTCGGCTAATGCTTTGGTTGGTAAAGTTTTGCCGACGGGATCAACATACGATAATCCGATAACGGTTAATACGTCTGTACCAAATGTCTATACATACACAGTAAAGAATGTTGAGACTGCTAGTACATCACGTAATAAGTATGATCTTGTGATGACATTGGATGCAACTGATGCGAATTATGCGGATTACAATGATAAGGAACTGGCAACCATAACAAAAATTGATCAATATTATGATTCGATATTTAAGATTCCGGATAACGATATTAGTGAGGCGGTGAGTTGGCTGGTAACGCATTCGACAGAACCATCTAAGACGATAGATGATTATCTGGGAAATATGGCGCGTACCATTGAAGTGAGAATTGAAAACACCGCAACTGCTGTGTCGGATCCACCTGTTTATTCAGTCAGCGTCGATAGAACGTATGACGTTGTAACAAGCAAAGAAGCAGCACTGGGTCTTACTGCAGCTGATGTGTATACGATTCCGTCAGGTAACATTTCGAAAGCAAGCGTTGATGTAATGCCGAGAAGCGTATATCTGTATTTTGAAGGTATGGAGGGGGCTGTAAATACAAATTCAAATATTTTAGACAATATTAAAGTGGTGAATACGACAGGAAATGATGTAACAGTGTATCTCATTCGTACACAGCCAAAAGGCACGGAAGCTACGAATGCTACCTATAATGAAAATTATAGATGTAGAGTTGATGTGACGGCACAAGATATGACTGGATCTTATATCGAATGTGTAAAATTGGTATCAAATCTGCGTTATAATTTAAGTTATCCACCGGAGGAAAACTTTAGAAAATACGAGGAAGGTACAACAACTGCATTGCCGGATGTCGATATAGCGGCAACCAATTATTATAGCGCCGATCGAGCACAATATTATTATAATGATTCGGCAAATAAGATTGAGGAAGTTATGTATAAGGATAATATTTCAGATGGCTATGCCAAAGAAAAGAAAAATATTATCTACAAGGTTCAGTTAGACATTTATGAGCCGGGAACAACGAAAAAAGTTGCCACATATACCGGTGGTATTACAGATTAAAAGATCTAATGAAGCAGAAAGGGAGAGCTTTCGATGATTTCAAGAATTGCAAATAAGATTCAAAGAAGAAATAAGGATAATAGAGGTGCGGCGATGGTAATGGCAATCGTGGCAATCGCATTTATAGGAATGCTGGTAGCGATGGTGCTTTATATGTCGTACTGCAACTATCTGATGAAGGATACAGATAAGATTGCGAAAGACAACTTCTATTCTGCGGAGCATGCATTGGACGTAATTAATGCGGGATTGCAACATGATATTTCGGAGTCGATGTCGATTGCATATGTAAAGACGATGAATAATTCATCCGGACAAACACCGGATGATATGACAGTTGATTTCGAAGCGTATTACATAGATGAGTTAAAGAAAAAAATACAGGCAGTAGATGCGCTGGGAACCCCGGACCCGACAAAATGGAATCTGAGTTATCTGACGCAGATGTGGACCAATAGTGGTGTGACAGTCGCTGCCACAGCGGGTAATTATGGTGCGAATTTGACTGCGATTAGTGGAAACAATGCATTAACAGTAACAGGCAATAAGCACATTACACTTTCAAATCTGCAAATTGTGTATACAGACGATAGAGGTTTTGTTTCAATCATTACAACGGATATTCGTTTGAAAGTGCCGGATTTAAATTTTGCACAGGCAGCAAGCAAAATGAATCTTGAGAGATTTGCCTTGATAGCCAATGATGCATTGATTAATGATACAAGTAATACAGATCCTGCACCGTCAACGGTGAGCGGAAGGATTGGATCGGACGTTAAGATTTCCGGTAGTGTCTTTGGTGGATACGAAGGAATTGAGATTGCAAATCAGAAAAAAATTGAGTTTGTTATAAATACAAGCGATGTAGGTGCGGCGACACCACCGACCTATGACGTTATTACAAATACGGTAAATATTACGAACACGTCAGCATCACAAGGAATGGTGGCAGATGCTACGTATACAATTAATGCTAGAAATATCAATCTTTATGGTGGTAGACTTGCTTTAGACGGAGATGTCTATATCGGAGATGATTTGGATGTGGCAGGAAGAGAAAGCCGTGTTGCATTAAAGGGAAATTACCGCGGCTATGGTAATACCTATGGAGACTCCGACGGAAGTAGTTCCATTCTCATAAATGGTGCAGATGCGATTCTGGATTTTAGTGAATTGAAAGAATTAAACTTATCCGGACATGCATATGTTGGTGCAAAAAAATATGATGCAGATGAAGATCGTTTGGCATATGGAATGGAAATGGATAAAGCAGACCTGACTTCCGATAAGATTGCAGACCCGGATAAATATGAGGAACGTTTTTCTACGGTATCCGGAAATGGGACTTATCAGCCGGGAGTTGATACGGTTCCTAAAAATGAAATGGATGTTATGACAGGTGAATCCTTATCTGTAAAAGCGAATCAGCTTCTTTATATGGTACCGACCGATTGTATCGGATACATAGCAGGTACAGATGAGCAGATTATTAAAAAGAATCCGATGACGTATGAAGAGTATAAGAAGTTAGTAAATACAGAAAAAGCGGATGAAAATAATGTAATGCAGAAAGTATATGAACCGGTCAGATTAGCTTATTTGTGGAATAGACTTGGTGGCGTAGCATATACCAATGATTATAAAGCGGTATATAGACGAGTGAATGGTACCGTATTAGTATATTTATATTTGGATTTCGGTTCAAATGATATGATGGCGAATGCATTTTATAAAGCATATTATGATTATGATAAGTCCGGTGTTGAATCTTATGTAAAATCATATATCAAGGATATGGAATGGAATAGCGACTTATTAGCAAATAATAACGCGAAGCTCTCATTAGCAGGTAATGCATTTTACTTAAATAATCAGGGTGAAGTGGTATTTGTAGATGACTCTTTAGAGGATTCAAATAAGTTTTATGATATGATGGAAGCACAGGAATTATATACAGCGATATATGAGTCACTGATGCATTCACTTTCGGCAGATTATCAGAATCTTTCATCTGCACAGCAAACATCAGAGATATTTGAATATTTTGTAGACGAAGTGAAACTGGCAGCTGTAAGTGACAAAGATTTTACAGATGGAAGTATTCATGCAAAGATAAAAGACGGTGATGTGGTATATCCGGCGAATTGTGAAGCAAATACCAATTTGATTGTGGCAACAGGCAATGTTTATTTGATGGATGATTTCGAAGGTCTGGTTATGGCAGGGCAAAAAATATACATTGGTAACGGTTGTGACAAGATTGATTATAATCCTACAAAAGTAGTTCAGGCAATGAAAACAAAATATACCGATGTCGGTGGAAATGAGATATATGCATATGAAGTGTTTGGTGCAAACGGTACGGTATCATATGGTGTTGCAACTGCCGGTGGTGCTTCGGATGATGTAGTAGGACTTCATGAATTGATTACATATGAGAATTGGAAGAAAGAGTAGGCGGTGTTGTATGAAAAGGAATAATGCAGGTGTGTCAATGGTTGAACTGATAATTGCAATAGCAATTATTTCTGCCATGACAGGGATTGGAATCTATTCAGTCGGCAGAGTGCAAACTTATAGAGCGCGAGAGTGTTCTAAAACGATTGCGTCCAGTATAACTGCGAATAAAGTAGCTACACTTGGTAAGGCAAAATCAACTGGAAATATATGCTGGCAATTATACAACGATGATGGCGATTACTATATCTGCAATGTTTATGATGCGGATGCAACCCCGGTTAAAAGAGATATTAAGAAAGTATCAAAAACAACGAACGGTGTTATTGTAACCTACATAGTAAGCGGAACAGAGTATACAATCAATGACGGAGATAATTTAACGTTTTGTTTCAATCGTTCCACAGGAGCAATATGTCAATCGACAGGTGCACATAGTGTGATGGATATATCAGAGATTACGGTTTACACGAAATCCCGAAATAGTAGTTTTAAGATTGAGCTGGTACCTGAAACGGGAAAAGTGGTTCAATAATAAAGGATGTGTAAGGGAGAAGAAGTATGGGTTTAAGTTGGAGAAAAAAGGAAATGAAAAAGAATAATTTTGGTTTTACCTTGGTAGAATTATTGGCGGCGATTGGAATTTTTGCAGTACTGTCGGTTACAGTCGTGTACATGATGGTAACCTCGTCCAATACATATGGTCGTCTGAGTGTGGATGCCCAGCTTCAATCCGAGGCACAGCTAGTGGCAAATTCAATTTCGGAATTAGCAGTGGATTCTTATGACGCCGAGCAAGTATTTGAGAATCCGGCAAATGCAAGCGTGTCGTCCTATGATCTTACAGATGGAAATGTTTTGATATTAAAATCAAAAGTGGATGGTAATGAAAAAGTCTTTGGAATTATGAGAAATGCATCCAGCAATGAGTTGTACTATATGGAACAGACAAAGACAACAGGATGGAGTTCCGATATTGCGTTATTAGGAAATAATGTAACATCTTTTACAGTAGATACATCCCGAGTGGATACAGAAAATATTATTCGATTTACACTTGGTTATGAGAAGAATGGAAGAGAATATATTGGGAATTATCAGGTGTTGATGCGCAACAAAGCATACGCTGATACGGATGAACCAACATCGAACACGCCGGCGGCGAACGGAGTGACCATTGGGTTATCACCAAAGGTAGTGTATCTTGATGTGGTGAATAACAATGTACCGACATATTATGTAAATAAAATTGATGCCGGAAATAAACGTACGATGACGGGCAATGGCGTGGAATTCACAGCAACTGTAACTACACCTGTTGTAGCGGCAGGTAATGGAGTGGAATGGCAATTAAAAAATCAGGATGGAGATATTTTCAATTTGGATGTTCCGACAGGAACAGAAGCGGCAGTTAACTATTTGAAGTGGGATACCTCATCGAAGGCATTTGTCGATTCTCCGGTGGATGTTTTTACGCTTGCAATTACAAAAACAGTGAATCCAGGTACAACGGAAGAGGTGAGTGCCAGTCCGAAAACAGCACAGATCTTACTTCGTCGAATTAAGAGTGTAACGTTAAATGCGATGGCTGGTTCAACACAATGGAGAAGTGATTTTGAAGATTTGTATGGTGGTACAGCTAGTCCGGAAGCACAAGGATATGCTTATATGGCAAGTAACGGAAGATATGGCAATATGACATTAAATGCGTCCATACTTTCAAGTAATATCGCATATGGCGGCGGATTAATGTGGAAGCTATATATGAAGGATGCATCCGGTGACTGGGTGGAATGTACGAATACTGCATTGGCGAAACTGACAACGGATAAGACAGAGACCTCGACTACGAACACAGTAGAGTTTGGTAGTGCCGTAATGAACGGACAGTTGTTTAAAGTAGAAGCGATTTCAATTTTTGACCCGAGCTTTTCAGATGAGTATATTTTCGGTATTGCGCCATCCGGTGGCGGTAGCGGAGACGGTTTCTACAGCCGTGGATATTATACCGATATGAATGAATTCTTCAAGGGCTTTTGTGGTGAAGACGGAGGGCGTCCGGAGGTCGGAAAGCTTGTATATATGAAAGTAACGGCAGTGGATTGCTCTGGTAATGTAGACGATTTTGAGGATAAGGTAAAAATTATAACGGATGAATTCGGACATTATCGTCTTTTTGTAGATTATGATGCTTTTTCCTATGGAGCACAGCAGAAAGAATCGTTCTATGTTGGGGATGTAAGTATTCATATAACCTATGGATATTACGGTACAGATGGTAAATTATACATAAATGGTAATAAGGGAAATCATTCGGCAAACAAGCAGGAAATGGCAGACATGCTTGGGGTAAGTGTAAGCGATATTACAGATGTCAATGAAGATTATGATTATACCTTGAAAAAAGTTGAGGTGACGAAAGTGAGCCCAACAAAATCTGTAGTAGTGATTGCAAAAGGAAAAAGCAAAGCGTTTAGAGTAAAAACAGCGTATTATAATCTGCTTTCGCCAAGAAACGGCACTTATTATTTCGGTGCCTATATAGAAGATATGCATGATAATTTACTGCAGCCGGGAAAAGCGGATATAAATTCACAGTTTAGTATAAATATGGTGAGTTCCTACGGAGATACCGACAGGTATGTGGATGAAGCTACGGTTCAGGTGACGGCAAAAGGAACCATTGCTCAGAAAAAATATCCGACAGACCCGATGGTATTACGTCTCGCGGCAAATGACTTTTATAATATAAGTAAGAGTAGTCCGAATGGTTCTTCGTATGAAGACTATTATGTGCTCATAGCAAACGTGGAGGGGCTGGATTGCTATATACCGGGACCGAGATCTACCTATGCAGGACTGTCATGGCCGGCAGGAGTGACAACTGAAAAAACAGATATAACCGGTAAAGATGCAGATGGTAATGATATAACTGCGAGTGTTTATATGAAAGAGAATGGAAAGTATTGCTGTGAGTATAATGGCAAAACTTATACCTACAATATGACTTATAACTTCTGGGCAAATTAGGGATTAGAATCAAACAAATTGTTCTGATTGGAGAGAAAGTATGAAATGGAATAAGAAACTGAAAAAAACAATAATGGGCGGTATCGGTTTTACGATGGCTGTTGTTATGTTCTTTGCCGGATCGCTTCAAGGTATGCATGATGTGGTGGCAGATGTACGTGTCTTTGATAAAATTACAGAGGACTATCCATATGAGGGGGATAGTTTTTCACTGAATATTTTAGAAATTGTACCGTACGGTGATACTGCGACAAACTATGCAAAAAACTATATAGGTCAGAACAATCAGATGGAACAGACAGCAAATTCCTATGCGGAGATGGGATATTTTTTCCGCGGATACGGGGCAAATGAAGGTCAAAATATGTCCTTAGGTGGAGCGACCAGAGGTACTGCACTTTCAGCGGGGGTTAATCATGTGACCTCGACAAATTATCCAAATGCATTGATATCGATGCGTAATTATGGTTTGATTCGTCCAAATGGTGCGGATGGTACCGGTGAATATCCGGTTTATGCGTTAAAAGACGGTAAGAATGGAGCCGGTGAGGCTGTATTTGTAAACTATATGCCGGCACAGAATTATTCAGCATATGGTGATGATGAAAAAATTTATGTAAAGGGTGTATATTCATTAGGAGAAGGAGATTATAAACTGGCCGATGGATATACGATTGATGGTGATGCGACCATTTGTAAAGTGGATACCGTGACGGTAAGTGATAATGAGGTAGATGAGAACGGTAATTCCATCAGTGAAAATAATCCAACCTATGATCCTGTGAATAAAACAATCGAAGTATATACACCGGTCGATGATATTGATATGTCACAGCTTCAGCTTCCAACATCCAAAACAGGATTTAAATATATCGAAGCTGTGCCAAGCGGAACGGGGAATGTGATATTTACACGTTCCGAAGCGGTGACGCAGAAAACAGAGTATTATGGATATTCAGATCAGGTACTGTACTATAACTCGAATGGTAACACCAATTTCTTCAGTAGCGATTATTTTAGAGAGTACGTGCTTGGTAGCAGAACAAAATATCAGAATAAAGATATTACGTACGATGTAAAACAGGCTGGAAGTGTAACCAAGGAAGACATTGAAGCTGCTGATTTGGTCTATATTTCAGGTAAGGCGGTAGACTTTGGGAAAGAGGATGCCAATGACATTTCAGAAGATGTTCTGATTGAACTGTACAATAAGGAAGTAAATGATAGAAAAGCCGTGATGATGGATTATGCATGTTATAGTGCAGGTTCAGATACAAATGTAGCAAAGCTTGCGGTTTTATTGTGGAGAGAATCGCAGAGCGAGCTCCCTACTAGCTATGCGAATAGTTTCAGCACTTCTACTGTGGATGAAGAGACGATTTATACATTAAAAGACGTAAGTTTCTTAAAGGGCGATGACTTAAGAAGTTTAGAAGAATCTATGATGTCAGGCGCGAACGGAAACTTTGTAACAGGAAATGTGTATGTATACAATCATCATTTGAGTGATTTTGATAATCCAAAATCGCTAGTAGATGCAGGTGATATGTTTGCCAATGGTGACTTTAACAGTGCCTATACGACAAATGTGATGCAAAATGGTTTTGCACCGGTTTTAAATTATATTAATGCGACGAATAAGAACTCAACGACGGGTACAATGGTGCCTTCGGTAACGCCGGCGATTGCAATTCAGTATATCCTCATTAGTGATGGAACCGGAATTTCAATTGTAAAATCCAGTCTCAATGTACTTGAGATTCAGCCGGTTTCTTCCTTCCTTTATAATACGGAAAGAGGATGCGAAGAGTATGCTTATTTGACAGACGGCGGAAAAGAACAGACCAATCGTGATGTGTTTGTACACCAGTATTTGAGTAATTATTACGATGATAAAGTGGAGTATGTAAACTTTACATCCATGACAGTAGATGAGTTTAACGGCCGTAATGAGGACTTGATTGAGACCTATGACATTATTTACATAGGTAGCGAAATGGGAACGTTATATAACACAAGAACGTTGACGACATGTGGAAAAACGACAGGCGGCGTTTATAGTAGTACTGTAAATCCGGTTACAAAGGATTTGCCGGTGTATAACGATACAAATATGTACGGTATGGTATACTACAATATCGGAGATGAAGTAACATTATATACCGAGAAGCTTGGTGGATTTCTTAAGAAAAATACGGATACTGTAAGATATATGGGACGTGATATCACAAGGGATAAGCTTCAGAAATTGAAAAATTATCTCAATTCAGAAGGGTTAGTATTGGTAGCTGAGGATTTGATGTCGCAGAACGAAACAGGAAGTAAGGTGGTAAATCCTACTGCATTAGAGAATAGTGCAGGTGATGTAGATCATGGTAGGGTTGATAATTCCTCTAATTTGTATGAACTGTTGCAGTATGCATGCGGAAAGCATTTCAATTATGCGAGCGGAGCATATGAGTCCGCACCGGTTGGTGAAAATTCATATCCGGAATATGAAAATCTGATTAGTGTGGGTGATATAGTAAGGGGCAGCGTGGATAAGGCAGTGGTTGACCGTTATGTGGCGACAGAGAAGCTGAGTCTTACCATGACAAATCAGCCAAGAGAATATTCATATGCGTTACAGAAAGTGGCAGGAAAAGAACAGGTTATGGATCCTACAACGGTCCAGTATATGGAGGAAGATGCCGGAGGAAGAAAGCTTAAGTATGAGTTCTTTATTTCATCCGATGAGTTGAATTTGGTGGGGACAGGTACCTACAAACCGTTCTTATACGTAGATGTCAACAATGATGGTAAGTATTCAACCGTGGCAGAACATGTGAAGGATGTACAGATTGTTGTAAAAGCAAGCGGAGAAGAACCGGGGAAAGATGCGGATGGTAATTATATCTTAGAAAAAGATGTAGAATATCAGATGACGCGAGCATTGGATGATTCTTACAGCGGTTACTTAAAGTGGAAGCTTACAGTACAGTCTAACCAGCATGAAAATTCACATGCTTCAGCAGAAGGAAGTACGGTTGTTAAAAATAATAAAGAAGATAAGATTGTTAAGATTTTACAGATTACAAGGGATAACGGTGGTTCAACACCAAATAATCTGAATACGAACCTAAACCTTGAGGCACAGGCGAATAATGTAGATTCGAAGTTTGGTAAATATTTGGCTGCGGTTCCGGGATATGATGTTGCAATCCGTACGATGACAGTGAATGACTTTGAAACAGATTTTATTAACAAGTGGAATGCGGCAAAAGGAGATGCGGCTAATCCAAAATCCTTGCAGGAGTTTGCACTTGAGTATTTTGATTCTGTTGAGATAAAAGCACCGACCGGAACTGGTGAGACATCAACGGCAGGAATCTATGGAGCTAATATGCTGGTGCTTGGATTTGGTGATAATTATCCAAGTTTCTCAAATAATGATACAATCGCGGCTATAAAAATTTATATGGAAAGCGAAAAACCGGTATTGCTGACACACGACTTTATTATGTTCTTCTCAGATAACCAGCAGGCTGCTTATTTAAGAAATTCAGTCGGTATGGATAAATATGGTATGACGCAGGATATAGTGGAAGAAACGACATCAAGTGGTCAGAAAATAGTTAAACTTGTGAATTCCAAGGAAAATACGCCGGGAGAGAAAGATTATTTGTATTCGGGAGATTCCTATAATAGAGCTGAGGAAAGCAATTCAGCTATCGTTTCATTGATTGAATCGACAGGAAAATCAGTAGCTTATAAACCGGGAACCGGACGCAGAAATGTTTTAAAAGATACACAGGGATTGTCTAACTCGATTATACACAGGTATAGGAAGTCTGATAACAAGTGGTTGTATGCGCCTGGAGTGTCAGGAGCATATCAGCCGGCAAAACCGGGTCAGGGAGAATCTGATGATAATGGTGGCTCAAACCATACGGTAATTAAGTTAAATGAAGGACAGTTGACTTCTTATCCATATGCGTTGCCGGAGAGCTTCCAGGTAGCTCAAACACATGGACAGTATTTTGCACTGGATATGGATGCAGATAATGATAGTGATGGTGAGTCGGATGTGGTTGTATGGTATTCATTGAGCAACTCTAACAGAACAGGAGCAGGTGCTTATGACCCGTATAACAACAATGCCGGTGGTCCGGTACCTGCAGATAGTTTCTATATCTACAACAAAGGTAATATTACCTACACAGGTGCTGGTCACTCAAATATGGAATCAGGATCTTCGGAAGTGGAAGCTCAGTTGTTTATCAACACATTGTTTGCGGCGTTTAATGCCGGAAAAACAAGTCCTTCAGCAGGATTTTATGAAAATGCACCGGATCCGGATGATATGCCAATCAGTACACTTGCGATTCCTTATGATGAAAACGTGACAGCAGGAAATACATACGATTCATCTATATTGAAGGATGCACTTGGAGCTTACAGATACCAGTTTGTCAATCCAAATATAGATGCATCGCTGCAGAACATAGGAACGCCGATTTTCTTTAGGCTTAACGATACCAACTTTGTACGTGGAAATAAATATATTGAGATTGAGTACTATTTGAAGGCAGAAGGCAATAGAGTATCAGATGATGGTACACAGTATCAATTAGATGATGGTACTACGAAGTCAATAGAGTCATTGCAGACAAACGGTACGAGTGTTCCGGTAGTGAATATATCAGATAAGATAGTGACATATAAGGTAGAGAATAGACAGTTTGCAGGTGTGATTTCACCGGATGAGACGACGCATAAATTGTCTACACTGGAAAGTGGACAGGTATATGGATTCTATCTGCCAATGTCATATTTGAATTATGATTCGCACTATACGATTTATATTAAGTCAAAGACAAGAATAGAGATACAGTCATCACAGACAGGTGGAACTATTATCGAAACAGTACCGGGTGAAGGTGTGAGTGACCTCACAGTCATTAAGACAGATCTTTTGGATCTTGAATAATACGGTATACAAAATGAGTAAAAAAAGGAGGATTCCCGAATGGGGATTCTCCTTTTTTTAGCCGGAATATTCTCCTTTTAGTCTATGATTTGCTCTTCATTTTGCTTTCGGTTTTTCACTGATTTTATGAAAGATTTTACAAGATATGAATGGAGATGAAAAAAATACCTTTACATGCTTCCAAAATTAGTGTATAGTTTGAAACGGTTGAAAAATCGTGTAGAGGACAGTTTTGGATAGTGAATAGGGGAAGTATAGATGGCAAAGTATTTAGTAATTGTGGAATCACCGGCCAAAGTGAAGACAATTAAAAAATTTTTAGGAAGTAATTATGAGGTTATGGCCAGTAACGGTCATGTGAGAGATCTTCCGAAAAGTCAGATGGGTGTCAGCCCGGAAAATAATTTTGAGCCGAAATATATAACGATTCGTGGAAAAGGAGATATTCTTGCAGCACTTCGTAAGGAAGTGAAAAAGGCAGAGAAGATTTATCTGGCAACTGACCCGGACCGCGAGGGTGAGGCGATTTCATGGCATCTTCTGGAAGCGTTAAAGCTTCAGGATAAGAAAGTGTATCGAATTACATTTAATGAAATTACCAAAAATGCGGTAAAGGAATCCCTCAAAAATGCAAGATCCATTGATATGGGACTGGTGGACGCACAGCAGGCAAGACGTGTGCTGGACAGAATGGTGGGATATCAGATTTCACCGCTTTTATGGGCGAAGGTAAAAAGAGGACTCTCAGCAGGACGTGTGCAGTCGGTTGCGCTTCGTATTATATGCGATCGTGAGGATGAGATTAACGCATTTATTCCGGAGGAGTATTGGACGCTGGATGCACTGCTTAAGTTAAAAGGTGAGAAGAAGCCTTTGTGTGCACATTTCTATGGCACAACCAAGGAGAAGATGGCAATCAGCTCCAAAAAAGAGCTGGATGAGATAAAGAACGCACTGGAAGGTGCAGAATATAAAATTGCAGATGTGAAAAAGGGAGAACGTGTGAAGAAAGCACCGCTTCCGTTTACCACATCAACCCTTCAGCAGGAAGCGAGTAAAGTGCTTAATTTTTCGACGCAAAAAACGATGCGTCTGGCGCAGCAGCTTTATGAAGGTGTAGAGATAAAGGGAAGTGGCACCGTGGGTTTGATTACGTATCTGCGTACGGATTCTACCCGTGTGTCCGATGAAGCGGAATTACAAAGCCATAAGTTTGTAACGGAGACGTATGGCAGTGAATATGCGGCCCAGATTCCAACCAAGGATAAAAGTGGAAAGAAGATTCAGGACGCGCATGAAGCCATTCGTCCGACCGATGTAAATCGCATTCCATCTCAGCTCAAGGAGTCGCTTGGAAGGGACCTTCTTCGCTTATATCAATTAATTTGGAAGCGTTTTGTAGCCAGTCGTATGGCGTCTGCTGTCTATGAGACCACTTCGGTAAAAATAGATGCGGCGGATTACCGCTTTACGGTAGCAGCTTCCAGTCTGAAATTCCCAGGCTTTATGACTGTTTATACCCAGGAAGAGGATGAGAAGGCAGAAAACTTGACGTTGCTCAGCAGTCTGGAGAAGGATACCACACTGGCACTGGAGCAGTATGAAGAGAAGCAGCATTTCACACAGCCGCCTGCTCATTATACAGAGGCGAGTCTGGTCAGAACACTGGAAGAGCTTGGGATAGGACGTCCGAGTACGTACGCGCCGACGATTACCACGATTCTTGCGCGAAGATATGTGGTAAAGGAAGCGAAAAATATTTACGTAACTGAAATGGGAGAAGCTGTCAATAAGATTATGAAGGATGCATTCCCAAGTATTGTGAACGTCAATTTTACGGCCAATCTGGAATCACTTCTTGACTCAGTGGAAGATGGCGACATAGGATGGAAGACGGTAATTGAAAATTTCTATCCGGATTTGCGCGAAGCAGTGGAATATGCGGAAAAAGAATTGGAATCGATAGAAATTGCGGATGAAGTATCAGAGGAAGTGTGTGAACTGTGTGGCAGACAGATGGTAATCAAGTATGGACCACATGGAAAATTCCTTGCATGTCCGGGATTCCCGGAATGTCGCAATACCAAACCATATCTGGAAAAAACAGGTGTCGCATGTCCGAAATGCGGAAAAGAGGTAGTGATCCGCAAGACGAGAAAAGGCAGACGATACTACAGCTGTGAAGGTGGCCCGGAATGCGACTTTATGGTATGGCAAAAACCAAGCGGTAAACTTTGCCCGGTATGTGGGTCGGTTCTTGTGGAGAAAGGCAGTAAGATTGTCTGTGTGAATGAGGCATGTTCGTATGTGGAAGCCAAACCTGTAGCAGAGGCGAAAGCAGAGTAAAAGCAAATAGTTAGATTATTTATTTAATTGTTTGAATATATTGATAAATTCGATGTATTGTGGTACGATAGTGCTATGATACATCGTTTTTTTTAGTTGCAGAATAGGGAGAGCGGATAAAATGAGCAGTGTACAGTTGTTAGATAAGACGAGAAAAATCGGAAAGTTACTTCACAATAATAATTCAAGCAAAGTTGTTTTCAACGATATCTGTAACGTGCTGAAAGAAATATTGCAGTCAAATGTGCTTGTAATCAGCAAAAAAGGGAAAGTACTCGGCGTGGGCAACAGAGATGTGATTCAGGTATTGGATGAGTTATTTGAGAGTCGTGTCGGAACGTTTGTGGACAATGCGTTAAATGAACGATTTTTAAGTGTACTTTCTACGAAAGAAAATGTAAATCTTGAGACACTCGGATTTGAGAATCCGGGAGTGAAAGCATACAAGGCACTGATTTCTCCGATTGACATTGCAGGAGAGAGACTGGGAACACTGTTTATCTACAAACAGGATGCACAGTATGAGATTGATGACATTATACTTTGTGAGTATGGAACGACCGTTGTGGGGCTTGAGATGCTGCGCTCGGTAAATGAGGAAAGTGCGGAAGAAATTCGCAAGCGTGCAGTGGTCAAATCAGCAATCAGCACGCTGTCACAGTCAGAGGTAGAGGCTATTGTACATATTTTTGATGAATTAAATGGTATGGAAGGAATTTTGGTAGCCAGCAAGATTGCGGATCGAATCGGAATCACAAGATCGGTGATTGTCAATGCACTGCGCAAATTTGAAAGTGCAGGCGTGATTGAATCGAGATCTTCGGGCATGAAAGGGACTTACATTAAAGTGGTAAATGAAGTGCTTTACGAAGAGATTGAGCAGATGCGGAGACTGATGCAGTAGGTGATTTGTAAAGCAGAGGCATACGAAAAACAAAATAATGGGAAATAAGGATATTTCCTTTTGAAAAATGGATTTGCAGAAATGTGAATCCATTTTTGAGGTTTACATAACCTATATTTTGTGGTGGTGAAAAAATAATCCACAATATGATGTTTTTTTACAAAGAAAACCTTGTGTTTTTTATAGTTTACTTTATAATAAAATAGAGTGGGCAAGCTATGTCTAAAAGGAGTGATACTATGTTTAATTCCAATGTATTTGATTACGTAAATGTGCTGAATAAGGCGTCGGATGCTGCGTGGCTTCGAAATGAAGTGATTTCGCATAATATCGCCAATGTGAGCACTCCAAATTATAAGAGACAGGATGTGGCGTTTGAAGAGACGTTCCGCCGTGCAATGAGTGAATCGCGCTACATATCGACGGATCAAAAGATTTCGGATTTAAACCTTCGGGCGCTGAGTCCGAAAACATATACAGATTACTCCGGATTTTCCTATCGTAAGGATGGTAATAATGTGGATATCGATACGGAAAATGCCAGACTGGCAAGTAATCAGATTAAGTACAATGCTTTGATTGACAGTACAAATCAAGAGTTTATGAGATTGAATTTGGTCATGAAGTGATAGATGGTTACCTAACCTAAGATGGGTATGAAACAAGAGGAGGAATGGGCATGTTTGAATCTTTTGATATTAATGCATCAGGTCTGACCGCGCAGCGTTACAGAATGGATGTCATTTCAGAAAATATAGCGAATGTGGACACGACAAGAACACAGGATGGAACACCATATCGTAGAAAATCCGTAATCTTTGAAGAAAAAGGAAACGGCCATAGTTTTTCGAGTGCACTTGCCAAAGCAACAGGCAATTATCAGGCCGGTGGGGTAAAGGTAGTATCGACATTTGAAGATACATCGACCGATCTGAAAATGGTGTATGATCCGGCGCATCCGGATGCGGATGAAAATGGATATGTGTCTTATCCGAATGTGGATGTGGTCACAGAGATGACCAATCTCATTGATGCAACGCGTTCTTATGAGGCAAACGCAACAGCGTTTACTGCCAGTAAGAATATGGCGGTGAAGGGACTTGAAATGGCAAAATAATTGATGTGGGTATAAGTGAGGAATAGAGAATGGATATTAGTTCTTTAAGTAATGTAAGTAGTGGAGTAATCAGTAACGCGATACAGAGGGATAATACAGGGTATACGGATGCAGGAAGTGATGTGTTTGCATCATTTTTTGATTCGGCAATCAAAAGTCTGAATCAGACAAATGCTTATATCTCGGATGCAGAAGATGAAGAGATTAAGCTAGCGCTCGGTGAGACAGAAAATACACATGATTTGACGATCGCGTTGCAGAAAGCTTCGACAGCGATTCAGTATACGGTAGCTGTGCGGGATAAGTTCCTTGAATCGTACCGTACGATTATGAATATGCAGATTTAATGAACAGGAAAGTGGGAGAAAGAAATGTTGGACAGATTGAAAGAAATTCCGGCTAAGCTACTGGAATGGTGGAATAAATTTAGTCCGAAGCAAAAGACGATTATTGTCTGTGCTGCTGCAGGGGTGTTATTAGCAGTGGGCGTGGTAGGTTATATACTGACCAGACCGCAGTATACCGTCATTAAAAGATGTGAGACAGTAAAAGAAGCAGCCAAAGTAATGGAACTTTTGGATGCAAATGATATTACATATTTAAAATCGGAGGATACGTTGACGATATCGGTGTTAAAAGCGCAGGTGAGTGATGTAACCCTGCTACTTGGATCGAACGATATTTCGACGGAAGATTATGATTCATTGGAACAGGTAACCGCAGGCGGTTTTTCGACGACAGAATCGGACAAGCAGAAACGATATGTATTGTACAAAGAAACCAAGATGGAATCCGATCTTGAGAGTAATGAGTATGTAGAGAACGCGCATGTAACGCTTCTTGTACCGGAAGATGACGGAACTCTGATTAGTCAGAATCTTGCATCCTCTGCATCAGTAGTGCTGGAGCTTGAGGGGGAAATGCCGCAGGAAGTTGCGACATCCCTTGCGCATTTTATAGCGACTGCACTTGGTAATCCAAACACAGATAATGTTACCATTATAGATACGGAAGGTAATCTGCTCTTTTCCGGTGAAACCTATGCAGCGGGCACAGGAAAGGTAAGTACGCAGTTTGCGGTGAAACAGGAAGCAGAAAATATTGTAAAGCAGGAAGTGAAAAGTGTACTCCTTGGAACGAATCTGTATGACAACGTAGAGGTAGCAAGCAATCTTGCGTTGGATTTTTCGTCTTACAAGCGTACAGATCACGAGTATTCGGTAGCAGAAGGTTTATCGCAGGGATATCTTGCATCGGAAAATCTGTATAGTTCAGAAAATGAAAGCGGAGTCGGTGGCGAGCCGGGAACGGGAAGCAATGGTGAAGATGGTGCTACTTATGTGATTCAGGACGGAGATGGAAGTACCTCGACCGTGACGGAGGAGGAGAGAAAATATCTTCCAAATGAATCCGTGACAGAAACTAACACACCGGCCGGGCTGATTATTTATGATGAGTCTTCAATTTCTGTGACGGCAAAGAAATTAAAACTGTTTAAAGAAGAAGATGTGGAAGAACAGGGTTTGCTGGCCAGCATGAGCTGGGAAGAATTTAAAGCGGCAAACGGTGAACAGGTCAAGCTGGAAGTGGACGAGGATATGTTTGGCATTGTTCATACAGCAACCGGTATTTCTACGGAAAATATATCCATTGTAGCATATGAAGTACCGGTATTTTTGGACAAAGAGAAGTCGGGAATCAGTGGCACGGATATCGTACAGATTCTTTTGATTATTGCGATTCTTTCGGTGCTTGCATTTGTCGTAATACGCAGCATGCGTTCTCTGAAGGAAGAGGATACGGAGGAGGAGCTGGCAGTGGAAAATCTGCTTCAGTCAACACCGGATGAGGTTCTCGAAGATATTAATTTGGATGATAAATCAGAAGCAAGAAAGCTGATTGAAAAAATTGTGGATGAAAATCCGGAGGCAGTGGCAAACCTGCTTCGCAACTGGCTCACAGAAGATTGGGGGTAAGAAAGAATGGCCCGTTATGCAGATACAAATTATACAGGGATTCAAAAAGCGGCAATTCTTTTGATTGCTTTGGGACCGGAAAAATCTGCGCAGGTGTTTAAACATTTAAAGGAAGAAGAGATAGAGGAACTCACGCTCGAGATTGCAAATACCAAGAGTATTACAACCCAGGTGAAAGAGGATGTAATTAATGAGTTTTATGAGATATGTCTTGCTCAGCAGTACATTGCAGAAGGCGGTATCGGTTATGCCAAAGAGCTTTTGGAAGGTGCACTTGGACCGGAGAAAGCAATGGAGGTAATCGGAAGATTGACTGCTTCATTACAGGTAAAACCGTTCGAGTTTGTTCGTAAAGCAGATGCATCGCAGCTTCTTAACTTTATTCAGGATGAGCATCCGCAGACAATTGCGCTCATTTTGTCTTATTTATCCGCGCAGCAGGCGGCGCAGATTATTGCAGCGCTGTTGCCTGATCGTCAGGCGGATGTGGCTAGGCGTATTGCAACAATGGATCGCACCAGCCCGGATGTAATCAAGGAAGTGGAGCGTGTGCTTGAAACTAAGTTATCTTCGCTTGTAAATCAGGAATACAATGTCATCGGTGGTGTCGATGCAGTGGTTGAAATTTTAAATACGGTAGACCGTGGAACAGAAAAACATATCATGGAGACCCTCGAAATCGAGGAACCGGAATTGGCAGACGAAATCCGCAAAAAGATGTTCGTATTCGAAGATATTTTGCTGCTTGATGACCGTGCGATTCAGAGAGTGCTTCGTGATGTTGAAAATTCAGATCTTGCGATTGCGCTTAAGGGTGCAAATGAACAGGTACAGAATGCAATCTTTAATAACCTTTCAAAACGTCTGGCAGCTATGATCAGAGAGGATATGGAATTTATGGGTCCTGTCCGTATGAAAGATGTGGAAGAAGCGCAGCAGAAGATTGTAAATATTATACGTAAATTAGAAGATTCGGCAGAAATCGTTATCTCCAGAGGCGGAGGTGATGAGATCGTTGTCTAAGCTGAATTTGTACAAATCCGGATGGGTTATGATGCATCCGGAAGAGGTCAGAGTAATTGATTCGAATAAAAAAATCGAAGAAAAATTAATGGAGTCGCATCCTGCAGAGTGTGAAGCAGAAAAGATGATGTTTGATTCATTGGAACAAATGGATGAAGAAGTGCAACAGAGTGATGCGATTCAGATGCTGTTTGAGGAAGGTATCGAAGCAGAGCAGATTCAGGTTCCATACGAGGAGAATCCGCAAATCCGAGAGATGTCCATGCAGGCGGAAGAGATTATTGCACGTGCAAATGCGCAGGCGGAGGAGATTTTACAGCAGGCGAGGATATTAGCAGAGCAAGAAACCAAACAATCCTATGAGAGGGCAGTTGCGCAAGGGATGCAGGATGGATACCAGCAAGGGGCCAGAAAAGCAGAACAGGAAGCAGAAGCGATTCGTATGGAGTATGCTGCAAAGGAAAGCGAGTTAAAAAGACAGTACAAAGAGATGATGGACGAGCTGGAACCGCATCTGATTGATACGCTGACCGGGATTTACGAGCATGTGTTTCATGTGGAATTATCACAGCATCGAGGCATTTTAAAGCGTTTGATTGCAAATACGCTTCGCAGCGTGCAGTTGAGTGATCATTATCTGATTCATGTATCGGAGACGGATTACTCTTATGTGGGTATGCAGAAAGCACAGATTATAGAGGAAAGCTGTATCAAAAATGCACAGCTTGAGATTGTGGAAGATAAGACGCTGGCAAAGAATGAGTGTCTGATCGAGACGGAAGACGGAATATATGATTGTAGTCTTTCGGTGCAGCTGACAGAGCTGAAAAGAAAACTTCAGCTGCTTTCATATACCGGTAAAAAGGAGTAGGCTGTTTTGGGGTATTTGGGTAAGTATGAACAACTAAAAGAAGAAGTTTTTTTTAAAAGGCTCGGTAAGATAGTAAATGTGGTAGGATTGACGATTGAGTCGTCGGGACCGGATGCCAGATTAGGAGATTTGTGTCGTGTATACAAAAAAGGACGTAGTGGCGAGTATATCACTGCAGAGGTGGTAGGATTTAAAGATCGCCATACGATTCTTATGCCCTATGAGATAACCGATGGAATAGGCGGAGGGTGTGTAGTTGAAAATGAAGGGTATCCGCTGATGGTGAAAGTGGGACCACAGTTATTAGGTAAGACGCTCGACGGACTCGGGCGTCTTTCAGACGAAACGATTTTATTAGGTGCCCAGGAATATCCTGTGGAGGCGCCGCCGCCGGACCCGATGAAGAGGGAGATTATTGATGAGGTGCTTCCACTTGGTGTGAAAGCGGTAGATGGTCTGATTACGGTTGGAAAAGGGCAGCGTATCGGTATTTTTGCAGGATCCGGTGTTGGAAAATCGACACTCATGGGTATGTTTGCACGAAATACAAAGGCGGACATCAATGTCATTGCCCTGATTGGAGAACGTGGAAGAGAAGTGCGCGAGTTTATTGAGCGTGACCTTGGAGAAGAAGGTATGAAACGTTCGATTGTGATTGTGGCAACATCCGACAAACCGGCGCTGGAGAGAAATAAAGCAGCCAAGACGGCGACGGCAATTGCGGAGTATTTCCGTGACAAAGGAAATGATGTGTTGCTGATGATGGATTCTCTGACTCGTTTTTCGATGGCACAGAGAGAAATCGGATTAGCCAGTGGTGAGCCGCCGGTAACAAGAGGATATCCTCCGAGTGTATATTCGGAGATGCCAAAGCTGTTGGAGCGTGCGGGACGATCAGAAAAGGGCTCTATTACAGGACTGTATACCGTTCTTGTGGATGGCGATGACTTTAATGAGCCAATTACGGATACGGCCAGAAGTATTTTGGATGGACATATTATGCTCAACCGCAAGCTTGCACATAAAAATCATTATCCGGCAATTGATGTGCTTCAGAGTATTTCGCGATGTATGAGTCAGATTGCGGACAAAGAACACAAAAAAGTGGCAGGTAAGCTGAAAAATGTGATGGCTACATACAATGAAGCGGAGGATTTGATTAATATAGGTGCATACAAAAAGGGGAGTAATCCGGGTATTGATCATGCGATGGAGAAAATAGGTGCTGTAAATGAATTTTTGACACAGCAGACAGATGAAAAATATGATTTTGCACAGGAAGTTGAAATGATGAAACAGATTTTTGAAGAGTAGTCGGTTGGTGAGTATATATGGCAAAGTTTCAATATCGGATGCAGAATATCTTAAATATTAAAGAAAAGCTGGAAATACAGGCAAGAAATGAGTTTGCGGCTGCAAATATAGAGCTGGAACAGGAAAAGGAACGTCTGGCTGGGATGATTGCCTATCAGCAGGAGCTGGAACAGGAAGGCATACGTCTTCGTTTGGAGGATAGCCTATGTATC
Source organism: Lachnospiraceae bacterium (assembly GCA_045588655.1). GTDB lineage: Bacteria > Bacillota > Clostridia > Lachnospirales > Lachnospiraceae > SVFI01. The sequence goes on from JAZNEP010000022.1 coordinate 263,633, forward strand.
AAGGATATCACAGATAACAAACTGTCGGTGGAGCTGCAAAAAGAAAAGATGCGGCAACAGGCACTTAGGATACATGCGGCTGAGAAGAAAGTAGAACAAAAGAAAGAGATTATGGTTGAACTGATGCAGGAGAGAAAAACGCATGAAATTTTAAAAGAGAATGCGTTTGAAGAGTTTCTCAGGGAAGAAAAGGCAGCAGAGAGCAAACAGATTGACCAGTTGACCAGTTATACCTACGGACAGAAATAAACCGAAAGGAAGGTGATACGGTGGCGCAGGAACTAATGAATCTGAATTCGGATGTAAAAGCGGATAAAAAAAGATTAAAAGAAGAAAAGAAGAAATTAAAGCAACAGCAGAAGCAGCAAAAGAAAGAGACGAAGGCGCGTGCAAAGGAACTGGCTTTGGAGGAAGCGCAGCTGGCAGATGACTCAGAAGGGAGTCCGGTTTCGGTAGCGCTTGTCACTACGATTATTGTGATTGTTTGGATTGCGATTATCTGCCTGCTGATTAAGTTGGATGTGATGGGATTTGGAACCAATGTGATGACTCCGCTGTTAAAAAACGTTCCGGTGCTTAACAAGATATTGCCGGAGCCGGAAACAACGGCTGACGAGGAAGGGTACGAAGGATATGCAACGATTCAAGATGCAGTCAATCGGATTAAGGAGCTCGAACTGCAGTTGGATGCTGCCAATATTGCAAGTGGAACAAGTGATACTGCTATGCAGAAGATGGAAGCAGAGATTGAGCGTTTAAAAACATTTGAAAATAATCAGCTGGAATTTCAGAAAATAAAAAATGAGTTTTATGAAGAAGTGGTGTACGCGGAGAATGGTCCGGGAGCAGAAGAATATGCCAGATACTATGAAACGATGGATCCTTCCACGGCAGAAGTTCTTTATAAAGAGGTGATACGTGAACAGCAGGAAAGCAAGGAAATAGAGGATTATGCTGCGGCGTATTCTGAGATGAAACCCAAAGAAGCGGCTGCGATTTTTGAAGCGATGACAGATAATTTGGATTTGGTAGCCAGAATTTTAAGTGTTATGACAGCAGAAGATCGAGGTGCGATTTTGGGAGTGATGGATCCCGTGGTTGCTGCAAAAATCACAAAAATAATGGATCCGAAAACTTAAGTTTTTTAGAAAAATATCCGATAAACTTTCTGAGGATTATTAGAATCTTTCAGAAAGGAGGAACGATATGACAAGTGCACCAATTATGGAAATGCAAGGGACTGGATTTGTAACCTCAGCAAATACAGTGAAGTCAAATGTGAACGGTACGGCAGTACAGTTTTCCGATGCGATGCAGTTTGCGCAGGCCGGACAGCAGGATGCAGGTCAGGAGAGCATACGGACGTCGGAAGCGAAGGTGCATGCCGAAAAAAATGCAGCACAACATACCGGACGCAAAGAAATCCGCGAAGTGGATCAGGCTGAGAACAAAGAGGAAATTGCCGGCGAGGACATAGCGGACAAAGTAACATCAAAGGAAGAGTCTGTGATAAAAGAAATTGCCAAAGAACTTGGTGTTTCGGAAGAAGAAGTTAGAGAAGCGATGGAAGCTCTGGGATTTGGAGTGCTGGATCTTCTGACACAAGGAAATATGGTGACTTTGGTGGCGGATTTGACAGGAATGCAGACTGTGGATGTTCTTACAGATGGTAATTTATTTGCACAGATTACGGAACTGACGCAAAATGTGGAAAATGAATTGCAGTCGTTGGCCGACAGTCTTGGAATGAGCATGGAGCAGTTGCAGGAGATGGTAGATCAGCAGCTTAGGACGATGCAGGAGACGGAATTGATAGCAGACACCGCTCAAGTACAGGAGGTACAGACGGAAATGGAGCCGGTGCTTGCGTCGGAGACCATACAGGAAGAAATGACAGAGGAAATTCGAGATTGGAAGGAAGAAGGACCGAAAGTCACAAATGAGGACGCCGTAGAAACAGTAGAGGATGATATCACAGTAGAGAATCAAGTGGCGGATGTCGCAGGTTCAAAAGAAGGCGGCGATGAATTGATGGATCGAAATCAGGAAGAGGAATCGGCGCTGATGCAAGGTGGACAGATGACGCGTCAAACAGTTTCCGGTGATGCCAATCTCATGGGGCGCGTTGTGACAGATAGAATTTTTGAGGGACAGATGGATCTGGAGCAGACAAGAGAATTGATTCATCAGATTTCAGATTATGTCAGAGTTCATTATACAGAAAAAGTTTCTGCGATGGAAATACAGCTCAATCCGGAGAGTCTCGGGACGGTAAATCTTCAGGTAATAACCAACGATGGAGTGGTTAGCGCACGGATGAGTGTACAGGATGAGGCGGTTCGCGCGGCATTGGAAAGCCAAGTGATGCAACTTCGTGAGTCATTGCAGGCGCAGGGATTGAAGATTGACGCGGTTGAGGTGGCAGTTGCAACTCACGAGTTTGAACAGAACTTAGACCAGCATGGAAAACATGCAGAGGATGAAGCTGCAAGAGGAAAAAAGAGTAGCAGAAAAATGATTGATTTGAATGATCCGGCGCAAGATGAACTGGATGTGGAAGAAATGTCGGATGCTGAGCGTTTGCAGATTGAAATGATGCGAATGGGTGGTAACCGAATGAATTTCCAAGTATAAAAAGGAGGAATGACAATGGGTGTATCTGCAATTATTGAAGATGGAAAGGTCACAAATGCGTTGGCTGCGACATCTCAAAAAACAGAAAAAAAAGATACGGCGTTGGGAAAAGATGACTTTTTACAACTTCTCGTTGCACAGATGAAATACCAAGATCCGTTGGAACCGACATCTAATACAGAGTATATTGCACAGTATGCAACGTTTTCGGAAGTAGAACAGATGCAGAATATGAGTCAGAGTATGGATCTTAGCAGAGCTTCCGGACTGGTGGGACAGACGGTGCAGATAACATCGAAGGGAGACAACGGTGTAGAGCATACGATTATGGGTAAAGTTGATTACGTAAAGTATGAAAATGGAAAAGCATTGGTGGCAATTGATGAAGAGTTATATTCGCTTGATGATGTCACATACGTATGTGATCAGCAATATTTGACAGCATATGAGATGGCAGAAACATTGGTTGGTAATGTGGCAAAACTTCCGGAGGTAGAGAAGGTAAGTCTTTCGGATAAAAAAGCTATTACAGAAGTGCTCGAAACCTATGACGCAATGGACGATTATCAGAAAACGTTTGTTGCAGAACAAGTAAAGCAAATGATAGGGCTTTATCGTGAAAAATTGGCAGAGGTTATTAAGAATGCGGAGCAAACTGCCGATAATAGTAATACCGAGGTATAAATGACAATTGAGTTGGCATTCTCATGGAGGAGGATAACATATGAACATTCAAAATAGTCCATACTTATCCGCAGTGCAGATGCCTAAAACGAATTCCGCATCGACCGGGAGAAATCTGCAGCAGACAGAGCGTTTGAGTTTTGAGCAGATACTGAATCAGAAAACGCAAACGGATCTTGGGACGACAGAGTTAAAATTTTCGAAACATGCGACCAGTCGTTTGGCAGAGAGAAACATCAGTCTGAGCACAGAACAGCTTAACCGGTTAAAAGAGGGAACGGATAAGGCGAGCGGAAAAGGAATTAAAGAACCTCTGGTACTGATTGATGATTTGGCATTTATCGTCAGTACAGGAAGCCGTACAGTGATTACGGCAATGGGGTTTGATGCAACAGAAGAGAATATCTTTACAAACATTGATGGAGCCGTTATCAATTAGCCGGACCTTACGGAGGCTAAATATTCCTGAATGACAGAGGGAATAGACGGACCGAAAGATTAGGAGGTCATTCATTATGATGAGATCACTTTATTCTGGTGTATCCGGATTAAAAACACACCAGACCAAGATGGACGTTATTGGTAACAATATCGCAAACGTTAACACAACAGCATTTAAATCACAGTCAATTACGTTTTCAGAATTGATGTATCAGACGACACAAGCTGCTTCCGGTGCCAATCCTGAAACGGGAAGAGCCGGTACCAATGCAAGACAGATTGGTCTTGGAGTGAAATCGGGGGCAATTTCCGCATCAGTTGCAACAGCGGGTGCTACGCAGTCGACAGGAAACCCATTTGATATTAAAATTACAGGAGATGCTTTTTTCATTGTTAGTGATGGAGGAAACAATTTCTTTACCAGAGACGGTTCATTCTATGTCGATGGACAGGGAAATCTTGCTATGACGTCCAATGGATATACAGTACAAGGCTGGGGCGTGCAGAATGGTATTATTGCAAAAGATACAGTGAGTGCGCTCAAGATTATGAATGCTGAGAATATGACATATCCGCCTGAGGCGACAACAGAAGCATATGTATCAGGAATTATTGATAAAAACGATCCTTCGGTTTCGTCAGAAGCAGGAAAGATTGTGAGTGTGAACTTCTTTGACAATCTTGGATACTCATATACAGCAAAGCTTTCTATGAAAGCGACGGGAACAGAAGGTATGTATACAGTAGAGCTTACGGATGTGCTGGATTCAAACGGAGATTCGATTGATACGACCAATATTAAACTTGGTGCGGTCAGAACGGTTCCGGATCCGAAAACTCTTTCTTTGGCCAATGGTTATACAATCAATGCAGGAACACTGACATATTTGGATGACGGTGGCGTTTCACAGACGATGGCTTTAGCAGGGACATTGACAGAGGAGCAGAAAGGTATTTTGGCAAATGCGTACGGATATACGACATATGAAGAATTTGCTAAGTTATATGTGGATGACGGTACAGGAGTGACAACGACATTGGGAGCTCTTGTGGATTCGGGTAATCTTGTAAGCGTTATTGATGGTGATTCTGCAATCGCGGTAGATGGAAAACAGATTACAGGTGGAGTTGTGCAGTATAATACAACAACAGGTGAAATACTGAGTGTGAACGGATTGACCAACAATTTGGAACTGGTTCTTAGCTTTGGGGATCAGCCGGGTAGCGCCTTTGAAGATATCAATGTCGATTTCTCGCCATCGTCCAATTACAATAACAATGGTACGAGTACCATCAGTGCAGTGAGTGGTGATACACAGGGATTCGGAACCGGTAGAAAACTCGGTGAGATGTCCGGTATTTCGATACAGAGTGATGGTATGATTTACGCATCTTATGATAATGGACAGACAAAGCTGCTTGGACAGATTGCAGTTGCGACATTTGCAAATGCTTCCGGTCTGCAGAAAGAAGGAGATAACCTGTATTCTGCAACGATGAACTCAGGTGAGTTTGATGGAATCGGTGTTGATGTTTCGGCAGATGGTGGATATATGACAACCGGTGTTCTTGAAATGAGTAACGTAGATTTGTCTTCCGAATTTACGGAAATGATTACGACACAGAGAGGTTTCCAAGCGAATTCCAGAATTATTACAGTTTCGGATACGCTACTGGAAGAACTGGTAAATTTGAAACGATAGTGTGAATAAATGATAGAAAAATCATGCGAAAAAGTGTGAAAAGGGCGGTGGCATAAAAGCCAGCGCCCTTAGCGTATCTTTTGCAAAAAGGGATATTTTGCCGTTGCAATTTTTGTAAAAGAAAGTAGACAAGAAGTTAAAAATTTAGTAAAATTATGTAGAAAGGATATTTTTACATACTAACGTGAAAATAGGCAGGTGGATGCTTTGGATATAGCTTCAATTTTGGGTTTGGTTATATGTTTTGTACTTTGTATTTTCGGTATTGTAACCGGTGATGCAGGATGGGCAGCGATGATAAATTTCTTGAATGCACCATCCGCACTGATCACGTTTGGTGGAGCGTTTTTCTGTGTCATGGCAAGCTACTCCATGGCGGATTATATAGCTGGATTAAAGAGCTTTTTGTTGGTGTTTAAAGTTCCAAATCTTGACACGGCCGAAATGATACAAAAGATTATAGATTTATCAAATGTTGCGCGTAAGGAAGGATTGCTTTCGTTGGAAGAAGCAGCAGCCGATTTGGATGATGCTTTTTTAAAGAAAGGAATCCTATTAATTGTTGATGGAACTGACCCGGAACTGGTTCGTGGGATTATGGAGACGGAGCTTAGTAGTGTGGATGCCAGACATAAGAAGAATATGACATTTTGGCAGGATTTAGCTGCGATGGGGCCTGCATGGGGTATGATCGGAACGCTAATCGGTCTTGTAAACATGTTACAGAGTTTATCAGATCCGTCGTCGATTGGTCCGAACATGGCGGTTGCGCTTCTGACTACGTTGTATGGTTCGCTTCTTGCGAACTGGATATGTACTCCGGTTTCCAGTAAGCTAAAATCAAATAATGATGTTGAAATTATGATCAAAGAGATTATGGTAGAAGGTCTATTGTCGATTCAGGCGGGTGAGAACCCACGTGTAATTGAAGAAAAATTAAAATCATTCCTAGCTCCGAAGGATAGAGAGTCGGGGCAGGATGAAGGTGGTGAGGCAGATGTCTAAGAAAAAGAAGGAAGAGATTCCGGCACCTGGCTCTCCGGCGTGGATGGCCACGTTCAGTGACCTAATGAATCTGCTTCTTTGTTTCTTTGTATTGCTGTTTTCTATGTCCAGTGTGGATGCGAAAAAGTTTGATGAAGTTGCGGCGTCATTCTCTCAGACATTCAGTATCTTTGAGGCAGGTGTGACAGCAATCGGGGATGGTATTTTAATCAGTAATGGTGTCAGTCAGTTGAATGAGCTCGATGAGTATATTAACAGCACAGGAAAAACAGCAGAGTCAGAGCAGGATGTGGATGTGTTTGAAGAATTTGAGGCAAAGAAGCTTGCAGAGTCAGAAGAGCTCGCGGAAAAAGTAGAAGAAGCACTTGCGGAAGATGGTTCGCAGGATTCGGGACAGATTACTGTGGATTTTAATTCACAATATGTATCACTTCAGTTAAATGGAGCATTTTTGTTTGATTCGGGAAGTGATGAGCTTAAGGATGATGCAAAACCTCTTTTGGACAAAGTGGGAATGATTCTTGTGCGTTATGCGGAGAGTACGATTGAAATCGAGGGACATACAGATAATGTTCCAATTAGCAATGCGCGCTTTGCAAATAACGACGAATTGTCAAGTTTTCGTGCGTTGTCCGTGTTTGATTATTTTAAGAGTACCACATCGTTGGAACCGTCGCTGATGAAGCATTCGGGTCGTGGGGAATATGTTCCGATTGCGGATAATACGACACCGGAAGGTAGAGCACAGAACCGACGTGTTGAAATAAAGATTTATACGGAGTTATCCGGTTATTAATGTTATTTACTTCATAGTGGAAAGCGAGATTAGTTATGAAAAAGAATTTGTTATCGATTCTGATACTTGCATTGCTGATTGTTAATCTGATTTTTTCAACAGTGATTATGATTAGCGTGACATCAACAAATAAAAAGACGGCAGCTGTCATTGGAGATATTGCTACCATTATCAATTTGGAATTGGAAAAAAATGGTGGAGCAGAAGAAATCATCGAAGTATCTATCGATGATACCGCGGTTTACGATATTCCGGAGCAGATGACAATTCCGCTGAAAAAAGGAGCCGACGGCAAAGATCATTTTGCACTTGTATCCGTGACGCTTGCGATGAATATGAAAGATAAAGGATACAAAACATATGGCGAGACGATAAGCGAGAAAGAAAGCCTGATTAAGGGACAGATTGTAGAGGCATTCGGAAGCTACACGATGGAAGAAGTGCAGGCAGATAGAGGGGAAGCAGTAAGAAAAGATATTCTTAAGAGAATACAGGATATGTTTGATTCAGAATTTATATATAAAGTGACATTCCGGGATATTATAGAGCAGTAAGTACTACCGGACATTACGTGAAACAGGAGGTGAGTCAGGTGGGAGAGGTTTTATCTCAAAATGAGATAGACAGTTTGCTGCAAGCACTTAGTACCGGTGAACTGGATGTAGATGAGATGAAGGAAAAGCCGGAAAAGTCGGTAAAAAATTACGACTTTAAAAGACCGGCCAAGTTTTCAAAAGAGCATTTGCGAACTCTGGAAATTATTTTTGAGCATTACGGGCGTCTTCTTTCCACAAACTTACCGGTGTATTTGAGACGAACGGTTCAGGTGAGTGTAGCCAGTTCGGAAACGGTTACCTTTTCTGAGTTTACCAATGCATTGAGTAATCCGGTTGTGTTAGGGATTATTAACTTTGTTCCGCTAAACGGAAATATTATTTTAGAGTTATCGCCAAACTTGGGATTTGCAATATTGGATCGAATGCTTGGCGGATATGGTGTTCCGCTGGAGAAAAACAGGGAATTTTCGGAAATTGAGATGTCGATTCTTGACAAAATTATGATTACCTGTATGCAGCTTCTGCGGGAACCGTGGAGAAATGTAATTGATTTGGATCCGTTTATGGAGCGTATCGAGACCAATGCACAGTTCGCACAGATTATAGCGCCGAATGAAATGATCGCGATTGTGACGTTAAATGTGCGCATTGGCGATGTGGAAGGGTATATGAATGCATGTCTTCCGTATATCACACTGGAAGAGATTATGGATAAATTGAATACAAAATTCTGGTTCTCTACTATGCAAAGTATTAGTGATGAGAATTATGCAGAATATATTGAGTCATTGATTAAGCGTACGACCATTCCGGTAAAAGCGGTACTAGGGAAGAGCGTTGTCTCCGTTATGGATTTTGCTAATTTGCAGGTCGGAGATGTAATCAGACTCGATTCCAAAGTAGATGAAGAGTTGGTTGTCTATGTTGGAAATTTAAAAAAATTTACTGCGTTACCTGGTACAAACAAAGACAATTATGCAGTCAGGGTAATGACAGTAGTAAGAGAGGAGGAGTAAACCATGGACGGTATGTTGTCGCAGGACGAGATAAATGCTCTGCTAAGTGGCATGGATATCTCCGGGGATGCACCTGCATCGTCCGAGCCGGTTTCACAATCATCAAGTGTTGTTCTGAGTGACATAGAAAAAGATGCCATTGGTGAAATAGCCAATATCAGCATGGGAACATCAGCTACAACGCTGTATTCACTTGTGAACCGGAAGGTTAACATTACTACACCGGTTGTATCAGTTGCTACTTGGGATAATTTTATTGATGACCACGAAAGGCCATGTGTTTTTATTCAGATTCGATATACAGTAGGACTTGATGGAGCCAACATTTTAATTTTAAGAGAGCAGGATGTAAAGATAATCACAGACCTCATGATGGGAGGCGATGGAACCAATACGGAAGGGGAGCTTGGAGAACTGCACTTGAGTGCAATTTCGGAAGCAATGAATCAGATGATGGGTTCATCGGCTACTTCCTTATCTTCCATGCTTGGTAAGATGATTGATATCAGTCCGCCGGATGCAAGTCTTGTGAATATGCTGGAAAACAAGACGGGGGGAGATATAGCTCCGTTTTTGGATGAACAGTTCGTAAAGATTGAATTCAGAATGCAGATTGAAGATTTGGTAGACAGTACCATCATGCAGCTGTATCCGATTGATTTTGCAAGGTCGTTATATGACACCTTCATGGGAAATCAAATGGGAGAAGTAGCTGCGGAGCCGGAACCACAGCCGGCACCGCAACCATTTATTCCGGAAAGTGTAGAGCCGATGCCGCAGATGCAGCCGGTACCGGAACCACAGCCAATACCACAACCAATACCACAACCAATGCCACAACCGGTTCCGCAACCAATGATGATGGATCCGATGGCCATGAATTATGGTATGCCGCAGATGGCAATGCAGCCACAGATGATGGGTATGAATATTCAACCGGCACAGTTCCAGGCGTTCGGTACAGGGATGAGCGGAAATGTCAGTCAGGAAAATATAGGGTTGATTATGGACGTACCGCTTGAAGTGACGGTAGAACTTGGCAGAACGAAAAAATCAATTGCTGAAATTCTTGATTTTACTCCGGGAACTATCATAGAACTTGATAAAATTGCCGGAGAACCGATTGACGTACTTGTCAATGGCAAGTTTGTTGCCAAAGGAGAGGTAGTCGTAATCGAAGAAAGTTTCGGTATCAGAGTGACAGAGATTATAAAATAAAGCAAAAGAAATAGGAGAGATTGAAAATGGCAAAAAACATTTTAATTTGTGATGATGCAGCTTTCATGCGTATGATGATTAAGGATATCCTGACAAAGAATGGGTATAATGTGGCTGGTGAAGCAGAGAATGGATTAAAGGCAGTCGAAAAATACGCTGAATTAAAACCGGATCTTGTTCTTATGGATATTACGATGCCGGAAATGGATGGAATTCAGGCGTTAAAGAAAATTAAAGAGGCAGATCCGGGAGCTACAGTAATTATGTGTTCTGCAATGGGACAGCAGGCAATGGTTATTGAATCAATTCAGGCTGGAGCGCGAGATTTTATTGTAAAACCGTTCCAGGCAGATCGTGTTATTGAAGCTGTGAAGAAAGTAGTTGGATAGTATGATTTTAACGGCTTCTGGGACATTTGAGTCTGCTGTGCGTTTTATTTCATCGCTTCTGATATTTTTGTTTGTTCTTGTGATAACTTATTTTACGTCGAAGTTTATCGCAAATTACCAGAAGCAGACCATGCTTTCCGGTAATATGGAAGTAGTTGAAGTGACAAGGATTGCACCGAATAAATATCTGCAGATTGTCAGAGCTGGGAAAGAGTATTTTCTGATTGCGGTTTGCAAGGATACGATTACTATGCTTTCCAAGTTGGATTCGGAGCAGTTGGATTTTAGCAGAGAATCCGGAAGTGGAGGACAGACGCCGGATTTTAAGGCTATTTTAGAAAAAGCAAAAAACAGCAGAAAAAAGCAGGCGGATAAGAATGAATAAAAAAGTATTGCAGGTGACTGCGCTTGCTCTGTTAGTGGGTATTCTGATGTTCAGTACAGTGATGGCAGTGCATGCGACCACTATGGATTCCCATTTTGCAGGTGAGACAGAAGATCGTACCAATATAAATGATCCCGGTACGGCAGATTCAGCGGAAGAGCTGAGTAATCTTAATATCGCAAATACAATGACAATTACATATGACGATGGAAATGGTACGATAGCCGGACCGATTCGTATATTGATTACGTTGACACTGATAACACTTGCACCTACGTTATTGATTTGTCTCACATCGTATACGCGTATTTTGATTGTTCTTCATTTTACAAGGCAGGCGTTAAATACCATGTCGGCGCCACCAAATCAGGTAATTATCGGGTTGGCTTTGTTTTTGACTTATTTTATTATGAGTCCGACAATTACACAGATTAACGAGCAGGCCATCATTCCTTTTGAAGCCGGTCAAATTACGCAGGAGGAGGCCATTGAGATAGGTGCGGAGCCACTACGTGAATTTATGTATAAGCAAACGCAGCAAAAGGATGCGAAAATGTTTTGCGAGATTGGCGGATATGAGTGGACCGGTGAGCTTGAAGATATTCCGACAAGCGCGCTGATTCCGGCATTTATGGTGAGTGAAATGCGAACGGCATTTATTATTGGGTTTATCATATATGTTCCGTTTTTGGTAATTGATATGGTTGTTTCATCAGCACTTATGAGTATGGGTATGATGATGCTTCCGCCAACAACGATTTCCATGCCGTTTAAGATTTTGCTGTTTGTTTTAGCAGATGGTTGGAATCTTGTGATTGTAAATTTGGTAAAAACGTTTATGTAGTACGTGGATGCCCGAAATAAAATAAAAAGAATGAAGTAAAAAGAGAGAAAAGAAATGGAGTGATAAGGGAATGTCAATTGATATGGTCGTACAGATTGCCAGCCAGGCTTTGTTTACAATCATCAAAACGGCAGCTCCGTTGTTGCTTGTTTCGCTTGTGCTTGGTCTGGTAATCAGTATTTTTCAGACGGTAACTTCAATTCAGGAACAGACACTTACGTTTGTTCCTAAGATATTAGGGGTTTTTGTTTCGTTGATGATATTAGGTCATTGGATGTTGACAGAATTGACAACATATATAACGGAATTATGGTCAGATTTTTCAATCTATATAAGGTAGGATTATGATAGAATACAGTTTTTCGATGCATGAACTTGAACTATTTCTTTTAATATTGATCCGTATGACCTGTTTTATCTATGCAGCCCCTTTTTTTGGAATGAACAATACACCGGGGCAGTTTAAAATTGCACTTGGTGTATTTCTTTCTTACCTTATATATTTTATAACAATGCCGCATGAGCAGGTGATGTATACGACAGTTCTGCAGTATGCGACGATTGTTTTAAAGGAAGCGATTGTCGGGCTGATGATTGGCTGGGGAGCCAATATATGCAGCTCTATTGTTTTTTTTGCGGGACGCTTAGTTGACATGGAGATAGGGTTTGCAATGGTAAACGCCATGGACCCGACAACTAGGGAGAATGTCACGATTACCGGTTTTTATTATCAGTATATGGTAACACTTTTGCTGATTATTTCCGGATTGCATCGATATTTGATTCAGGCAATTGTGGAAGCCTATGAGTTGATACCGGTCAATGCTGTGGTGTATCGTTCTGATGTGATGCTTGAAACCGTGATTACGTTTATGTCTAAGTACATAAGTATCGGATTTCAGATTTGTTTACCGATTTTTTGTACCACCTTGATTATTAGTGTCATACTTGGGATTTTGGCAAAAGTATCGCCGCAGCTGAATATGTTTGCGGTCGGTATGCAAATTAAAATTTTAATAGGACTTCTGATCATGTTCCTGACAACAGCGATGTTGCCGTATGTTAGTGATTTCATTTATAAGGAGATGAAAGTCATGATTGTAGCATTTGTGGAGGCATTGATGCCATGATGGAGTTAAATCTACAGTTTTTTGCGAAGGAAGGACCCGGAGGGGAAAAAACAGAGGAACCTACAGCCAAAAAGCTTCAGGATGCCAGAGACGAAGGACAGGTAGCCAAGAGTAGAGAGGTTGCAAATGCAATGACTATGATTGGATTGTTTCTGTTACTGAAGGTGATTTTGACATTTTTGGGGAATGAGTTTCTGGGGAGTTTTGAGAGCACTTACAATCGCATTCCTTCACTTATTAAAATGCATAATGGGCAGTTGCGTCATGGTGACATGACGATGTTATTACAAAGTGCGTTATTGCGCATTGTTATTACAACAGCACCGTTTCTTGCAGTTGGTTTTATCTTATCGTTTATAGCGGATTTTATTCAAGTAAAATGGCATGTAACGAAGAAACCTTTGCAACCAAAGCTGAGTAAACTTAATCCTATATCTGGATTTAAAAGGATATTTTCTTCGCAATCGCTGGTCGAGCTGTTGAAATCTTTGTTGAAAATTATACTGGTTGTTTATGTGGTCTATACGACATTGAGAGATCAGTTGGAGTTGATTTACCTGCTTTTTAATATGCCACTGTGGCAAGGAATTGCAACAGCGGGGGATATTGCAATTAATCTTGGATTGAAAATATCCATTATTTATATTGTGATTGCATTGATTGATTTTGTGTATCAAAAACGTAAATTTCACGAAGATCAGAAAATGACAAAGCAGGAAGTGAAAGATGAATATAAAAATGCGGAAGGAGATCCGGCGGTGAAAGGAAAACAGCGTCAGCGTATGCAGGAAGCATCCAGAAGGCGTATGATGCAGGATGTTCCGAAAGCGGATGTTGTAATTACCAATCCGACGCATTTTGCAGTTGCGATACAGTATGATCTTGAGATTGCACCGGCGCCTGTGGTGTTGGCAAAGGGAGAGGATCATCTTGCTGCGAAGATAAAAGAAGTGGCAAAAGAAAATAAAGTAGAGATTGTAGAAAACAAACCGCTTGCACGTATGCTTTACTACAATGTCGAGATAGGAGAGCAGGTTCCGCCTGAACTCTATCAGACTGTAGCAGAGGTGCTGGCAATGGTATACCATATCAAAGGTAAGATATAAAAAGCAAGAATCATAACATCAGAGGAAGGAAGGTGACGGAATGAAAAAAGCAGATATCGCAGTGGCGGCATATGTCCTTGCTGCATTTATCATGTTAATTGTTCCGATTAAATCCGGTCTTCTTGATGTTCTTCTGGCATGTAATATTGCGGTTGCATTTACAATTATGTTTGGATCGATGTTTGCCAGAGAAGCACTTGATATGTCATATTATCCGACGATGCTTCTTTTTACCACCATTTTTCGAATTGCATTGAATGTTTCTTCCACCAGACTTATTCTGACAACGGGAGATCCGGGAAATGTAGTGCGGACGTTCGGTGAGTTTGTAGGTGGTAACGATTTGATTATGGGAGCCATCGTTTTTATAATTTTGATTATTATACAGTTTATGGTAATCAATAAAGGTTCTGAGCGTGTGGCAGAAGTGACAGCCAGGTTTACGCTTGATGCTATGCCGGGTAAACAGATGGCAATTGATGCAGATCTAAATACCGGAGCCATTACAGATAAACAAGCAAAGGAACGCCGTGATAAAATCCAGCAAGAAGCCAGCTTTTTTGGTTCCATGGATGGTGCGGTGAAATACGTAAAAGGAGACGCGACAGCAGGACTTATCATTACAGCAGTTAATATTATTGGCGGTATTTTGATGGGTGTGTTGCGTCAGAATATGGAGATTACGGATGCACTGGAGACATATGCGGTGCTTACCATCGGTGATGGTCTGGTCAGTCAGATTCCTTCCCTGCTTATTTCGTTATCAACAGGTATTCTTGTTACGAAGGGAAGTAAAGATGCTGATTTTGGATCTGTTATGATAAAACAGCTCTTTGGTTTGCCAAAAACGATGTATCTCGTCGGTGCTGTTTTGATTGGACTTGGAATTATAACACCGCTCAATACGATTATTTTCCTGTCGGTTGGAGTTTTGTTTGTGGTATGCGGACGTATGATGGCAGGAACAATAGAGATGGCACAAATTGAAAGTGAGGCCAACGAAGAGGAGATGGCTGTTGAAGAAATCCGTCAGCCGGAAAATGTAACTTCTCTTTTGCAGGTGGACCCAATCGAACTCGAATTTGGTTATGGCATTATTCCACTGGCGGATGTAAATCAAGGTGGAGATTTATTGGATCGTGTGGTTATGATTCGTAGACAGATTGCGTTAGAGCTTGGTACCATTGTTCCAATTATACGTTTGCGAGATAATATCCAGTTAAATCCAAATCAGTATATTATAAAAATTAAAGGAATACAGGTGAGTGAAGGAGAGATTCTGTTTGACCATTATATGGCGATGAATCCGGGATATGTGGAAGAAGAAATCACAGGAATACGTACCTTTGAACCATCCTTCCACCTGCCGGCGGTATGGATTACGGAAGGGCAGAGAGAGCGTGCGGAAAGTCTGGGGTATACGGTAGTAGATCCGCCATCAATTATAGCAACGCATCTGACAGAAGTGATTCGTCAGCATATTGCAGAGCTTTTGAGTCGTCAGGATGTACAAAATCTGGTGGACAATCTGCGAGAAAGCAATCCTTCCATTGTGGAAGAACTGGTGCCAAAAATGCTTGGTTTGGGAGAAGTGCAGAAGGTGTTGCAGAATCTGCTTAGCGAGGGGATTTCCATTAGAGACCTTCTCACAATTTTTGAAACGTTGGCAGATTATTCTCCGACAACCCGTGATACGGATATTTTAACAGAGTATGCACGTCAAAGTCTCAAGAGAGCGATTTCGGCAAGGTATTTCCCTCAAAATGAGACGACGAGTGTAGTAACACTGGATCCGAATGTAGAGCAGGAAATTATGGGAAGTGTGAAGCAGACAGAACAGGGAGCTTACCTGACACTGGCGCCGGAGCGCACAAAAGCGATTATGGCATCTGTGCAGTCAGAGGTTGAAAAGCTGGAAAGTCTCGGTAAAAACCCGATTATTATTACATCGCCAATCGTGAGAATGTACTTCAAACGTTTGACGGAGGATTATTTCAGAGATCTGATTGTGGTCTCTTACAATGAAGTGGAAACGAATGTAGAATTACAATCTGTGGGGATGGTGAGTGCATAAATGATCATAAAGAAGTTTCAGGGAAAAACAGAAGAAGAAGCAATGGCGGCAGCCAAAAAAGAGCTTGGTGGCTCCGTTGTTCTTATGAATGTGAAACAGATGAAGAAAAAAGGTCTTTTCAGCATTTTTAAGCCACAATTGGTTGAAGTGACGGTAGCGCTGGAAGAAGAAGAACAGGATTCTTCAGCAACTTTTAAATCAGCAGTAGCAGCAGTGAGTGAGATTGCAAAGCAACAGGTGCAAAAGGAAGATACCCAGCCAAAGGCAGAAAAGAAAGACGTGGAGTCCAAAGAAGCGGAGAGAAAAGTAACAGAACGCGTAGTAGAATCCAAATCCAAAGAAGAGACGCCAAAGACTGAGAAAACCAAAACAGACAGTGCGGAAAACGGGATTGAAGAAAGACTCAATACCCTCCAAAGTATGCTTGAGAAACAAATTGGACGAAAAGAAGAGCCGAAAGAGGGCGAGAAAAATGAGAATGTCGAAGTCTTCAGATTGTTATACAATGTTATGATGGAAAATGAGTTGGATGAAAAATATGCCAATCAGCTGATTGATGACTTAGACAAGACCATGAAACCGAATATGCCGATTGATTTTATTTTGTCCACTGTTTATCAGAAAATGGTGTTAAAGTTTGGAAATCCATGTGCGATTATGCCGGCAAAAAAAGGACCGAAGGTGATATATTTTATTGGACCTACCGGAGTGGGAAAAACAACAACAATTGCAAAAATTGCTTCCAAACTGTCGGTAGAACAGAAGAAGAAAATAGCATTGCTGACAGCAGATACATATCGAATTGCAGCGGCTGAGCAGCTTCGCACATATGCAAGTATTTTAGAAGTACCGTTCCGTGTCATTTACACGGCGTCGGAACTTTTGACAGCGATTGGAGATTTTAAAGAATATGACTATATTCTGGTGGATACGGCCGGTCACTCGCACCATAATACAGAACTGAAGGAGAGCATGAGAGAAATGATAGATATTCTTGATGCTCCTACGGAAAAGGATGTTTATCTTGTTTTGAGTGCAACAACTAAATATAGAGATTTGATTAGTATTGCAGATTCATATAAAGAGTTTACAGATTATCATCTGATTTTTACGAAACTGGATGAAACGACAACATTAGGAAATTTATTAAATATGAAGCTATATACGGGTGCATCCATGTCCTACGTTACATGCGGACAAAATGTTCCGGATGATATTGCTGATTTTAATGCGCAGGAGACAGTAAAGTTACTTCTTGGCGGGGGAAGACTATAAGAAGTGACGAAAGGATGGTGTAAAAGGTGGATCAGGCTCAGCAGCTTAGAAATATAATAAAGATGAATCAGACTAGTAGCAGACCGCTTGCAAGGGTGATTACCGTAACAAGTGGAAAAGGCGGCGTAGGGAAGTCGAATGTCTCAATCAATCTTGCGATTCAGTTTCGAAAACTTGGACAGAGAGTAATTATTTTGGATGCAGATTTCGGGTTGGCCAATATCGAGATTATGTTTGGTACAGTGCCGAAGCATAACTTATGTGATTTAATTTACCAAGGGAAAGAAATAACAGAGATTATTACCTGGGGGCCTGGAGAGGTTGGATTTATATCCGGAGGGTCAGGAATTGCAGGACTATCAAATTTGAACAAAGAATATTTGACTTATATCATTCAAAATCTTGCAAAACTCGATTCCATAGCGGATGTAATTATAATTGATACAGGAGCAGGAATTTCAGATGCGGTTTTAGACTTTCTTGTGGCAAGTGGTGAAATCGTATTAGTTACGACACCGGAGCCAACATCAATTACGGATTCTTATTCACTTTTGAAATCATTGAATCGTCATCCGCGTTTCAGCAGAGAAATGACGCAGATTAAGGTGCTTGCAAACCGAGTGGATCATCCACAGGACGGTAGGCTTTTATATCAGAAATTAAATACGGTAGTATCAAGATATTTGAAGTTGCCGCTTGGATATCTTGGATCAATACCGCAGGATACGCAACTTAGCCAAGCGGTAATGCAACAAAAGCCGGTGTCGCTTCAAAATGCCAATGCCAAATCGTCGAGGGCATTTGAAGAGATTACAAGAATTATGATGTACGGAGAAGAGTCTGTACAGATTAAAAAGCGCGGTATGGCTGCATTTTTCTCGCATATTGTAGCGAATCGAAAGATAATGTCACCGGATTACAACAGCGGCCAATAAGAGATATTGTGAATTAAAATTGAAACATAAAAGGTGGATTGTACATGCTGACAAGATATGTAAAACCCGGAGAAAAAGTTGAATTACAGACAATAGAGAGATCAATACTGGGCAAAGCGGCGGACAGAAAGGCTTATGTGTCTAGAATATACGATGTGATTTCAGATGAACAGATTGAAATTCTGATGCCGATTGAGAAAACAAAATTAATTCTTTTACCGATAGATGGAGAATATGATGTTTGTTTTTATACATCGCAAGGATTGTATCAGTGCTATGTTAGGATTGTGGATCGTTATAAGGCAGGTAACACATTTATTCTTTTATGTGAGCCGACCACGGAATTGCAAAAACATCAGCGAAGAGAATATTATCGATTTGCATGCATACTCAATATGCGTAGCAGGGAATTGATGGAAGAAGAATTGAAAGCTCTGGAAAAAAATGAGCTGGAGATAGAAGAGGGACTTCCGCTCCACAACAGTGTGATGGTGGACATTGGCGGTGGAGGTGTCCGTTTTATGTCCAAGTACCGGTATGAGAAAGATGCGTTGATTTATCTGACGTATCAGTTGCCTATAAAAGGAAAAGAAAAGACATATGAGCTTGTAGGACAGGTATTATCAGCGAATCCGATTGAGAACAGACCGGGAGAGTATGAGCATAGACTAAAATATATCAAAATAGAAAATTCAGAGAGAGAAGAAATAATACGTTACATTTTTGAAGAAGAAAGAAAGAATAGGCAAAGAAAAAATGGAATGTAATAAGAAAAAAATATTACTAATTGATGACTCTGCACTCATGAGAAGAATAGTGTATGATATAATAGCATTAGATGACAGTTTCTTTGTGCAGGACATGGCGGCAAATGGCGAAGAAGCAATCGCATTGTTAAAGAAAAATCGGTATGATGCGGTGGTGTTAGACATCGTTATGCCGAAGCTGGATGGCATTGGTGTACTAAGGCGGATAAAAGAGCTGGGAATTGTCGCAAATGTGATTGTTTTCAGCACTTTGACGACCGAAGGAGCAGAAATCACAATAAAAGCACTGGAACTTGGAGCAATAGATTTTGTACATAAACCAAGTACGATTATGGGGGCAAAATCAGAAGCTTTTATTGAAAATTTTTTGTCGGTTTTGCGATGTGCCGTAAATTCGCAGGCGATTTTGCCTAAGAGAGAAGTGCAGTCGATTAGGCCAAAGAGAGAGGTACAGCCGGTAAAAAAGAAATTAGGGGATGCCGTTCGTAAAAGCAGTGGCAACACCGTTGTCGCGATTGCAAGCTCTACCGGGGGACCGAAGGCATTGCAGGATGTGATACCTTATATTCCGGCAAATTTTGATGCACCAGTTCTTATCGTACAGCATATGCCCCAGGGATTTACAGCTTCTTTAGCAAAGCGTTTAAATGAGCTGAGTGAGCTAAATGTTGTGGAAGCGGAAGACGGTATGGAGATATGCGGTGGTAATGTATATCTGGCAAAGGGTGGCATGCATATGGAGGTGGTGTTTGCAGGTGGCAAGCACTATATCGCACTAAAGGAAGGGCCGACGAGAGAAGGGGTTCGCCCGTGTGCCAATTTTATGTATGAAACGCTGGCCGCGTCAAAATATGACAGAGTGGTATGTGCGGTTCTCACAGGTATGGGAGCAGACGGAACAGAAGGAATCCAAAACCTGGCAAAGAAGAAAGAGATATATGTCATCGCGCAGGAAAAAGAATCCTGTGCAGTCTACGGAATGCCGAGAAGTATCGTTGAAACCGGTATGGTAGATCAGATAGAACCATTAGACAAGATAGCGTCAGCTATTATTTTAAACATGGGGGTATAGTGATATGGATGTAACACAATATCTGGAGATTTTCCTTGACGAAACAAAAGAACATTTGCAAAGTCTGAGTGATCAGTTTATGACTTTGGAGCAGGAACCGGACAATATGGATACGATCAATGAAATATTCCGTTCTGCACATACGTTAAAAGGTATGGCGGGAACTATGGGGTATAAACGGTTACAGGCATTGACGCATGAGATGGAAAACGTGTTCTCAGAAGTGCGTAATGGCGCAATTAAAGTAGACAGTCAGATGGTGGATTTACTGTTCCAGGTTCTGGATGCGTTGGAAGAATATACAGAAAATATTCAGAACACAACAGAAGAAGGTACAAATGAGAATGAGCATTTAATCAAAGCTTTGAATGATTATCTTACAGGTGGTTCTGCACCAGCTCCTGCCCCGACCCCGGCACCGGAGAAAGCACCGGAAGCCGTTACGGTAAGTGCTGCGCAGAAGTCAGATCCAGCAAAAGAAAAATGGCGTGACATTAAGCTGGGTGAGACAGAAAATACAGTGCTTGGCGAGGCAGTAAGACAAGGAAAGAAATGCTATGGTGTATCGGTTTATGTACAGGAAACTTGTATTTTAAAAGCGGCGCGTGCATTTTTGGTATTTAAAGCTTTAGAAGCAATCGGTGAGATAATTGTGTCAGTGCCTTCCGCACAGGATATCGAGGACGAGAGATTTGATTTTGATTTCAGTATGATTGTGATTACAGATACAGATGCAGATGCGGTGGAGAAGGCTGTAATGAGCGTATCTGAAATTGAATCGGCGTATGTAGGGGAAATCAAAGTGGAGGTTCCGGAAGAAAAAACACAGGTTCAGGTGGTACAGATCGAGGACCCTGTGAAAGTAGATGCTGCAGCACAGGCAGCAGCAAAACAGGATAAAAAACCGGCAGGCAAACCGATTGTGAATCGCACAGTGCGTGTAGATATTGAAAAATTAGATTCTCTCATGAATTTAGTAAGTGAGCTTATTATTGCGAAAAACTCTCTTGTGTCAACTTCAACACAGGAAGGTATGCTTACAAATTCTATGTTTAATGAGCAGATTGAATATTTGGAAAGCGTAACAACCAATCTTCACGAATCTGTTATGAAGGTTCGAATGGTTCCGATTGAATCGGTAGTACAGAAATTCCCTAAGATGATTCGTGATTTATCGAAAAAACTCGACAAGAAAATGCAACTTTACATGTCCGGTGAGGAAACAGAGCTTGACCGTACAGTGGTGGATGAAATTGGTGATCCATTGATGCATTTACTTCGTAATTCCGCGGATCACGGACTGGAATCTGCTCAGGTACGTAAAGAGAGAGGAAAGCCGGAGATGGGATCGATTTTCCTTGATGCGTATCAGGAAGGAAATAACGTTATCATCGAGGTAAGAGATGATGGTAACGGAATTGATGTAGAAGCAGTGAAAGCGAAAGCAATTGCTCGTGGAGCTATCACAGAAGAACAGGCAGAAAACATGTCAGATAAGGATATTATAGGTTTATTGTTCTTGCCGAGTTTCTCAACTGCAAAACAGGTTACGGATGTATCCGGAAGAGGAGTTGGTCTTGATGTGGTAAAATCAAAGATTGAATCCTTGAGTGGTGAAGTAGATGTCAGAACAAAACTTGGCGAAGGAAGTACCTTTATCATTCGTCTGCCTCTTACTCTGGCGATTATTCAGGCTCTCATGGTTGAAGTCGGCGGAGAAAAATATGCAATTTCTCTTGGCTCTATTCAAACTTTGGAAGATATTGATCCAAGCGAAATCAGATATGTGCAGGCGAAAGAAGTAATTAACCTTCGTGGTACCGTTATTCCACTGATTCGTCTTAATGAGGTGCTTGACATCGAGTCTACCAAGTCGCAGGATGAAAACCTTCTTGTTATTATCGTTAAGAAGGGAGATAAATTAGCAGGTCTTGTAGTAGATGAACTGATGGGACAGCAGGAAATCGTTATTAAGTCACTTGGTAAATATATTAACAAATCGAAGATTATTAGTGGCGCTACTATCCTGGGTGATGGCGAAATCGCTCTTATTCTGGATACAAACGCATTGTTATAACAGGGGGTGGCAGACATGAGCGAAATCAGAGAACAGTATGAAACAACGCAGTTTATTGTTGTAAAATATGGCGATGAACAGTTTGGTGTTGATATTAAATATGTAGATAATATCGTGCGTATGCAGCGCATTACAAGAGTACCAAAAGTACAGACTTACATAAAAGGAGTTATCAATCTCCGTGGTGAAGTAATTCCGGTACTTAGTCTCAGATTAAAAATGGGATTGGAAGAGGATGTGATTACCAAGGCGACACGTATTATCATTATCAAATTGGAGAGTAATGAATGTATCGGAGTGCTTGTAGATGAAGTAAAAGAGGTTGTGACTTTGGAAAATAGCGAAATAGAGAAGGTTGCATATGATTCAAAGGATCCGCGGGCAAACTTCATTTTCGGTGTTGGAAAAGAAAAAGACGGACTTATTTCATTGCTTGATATTACAGGAGCATTTGCTGAAAAAGAGGCATAGTACAAAAATCAAAGGAGAGAGCATATGAGTAAGTTTGATTTAAATCATGTTTCTCAGCAGTATTTTGATGTTCTGAAAGAGCTTGGAAATATTGGTGCAGGGAATGCAACAACGGCGCTGGCCCAGATGATTGGCAGTAAGGTGGATATGAAAGTTCCGCAGGTAAAGTTGCTTGATTTCAATGAGGTTGGTGCTGTGATGGGTGGCGAAGAGCAGATTATGGCAGGAATCTACCTTTTGGTAGAAGGAGATATTACAGGCAGTATCATGTTTTTGCTCAATGAAAAATCTGCACATATTTTAGTGGCAAAACTGATGGGGATGCAGGAGACGTCGGATGAGCCGCTCAATGAATTGGAATTATCTGCATTAAAAGAAATTGGTAATATCATTACCGGTGCTTATTTGAATTCACTTTCAATGTTAACAAAAATGAAAATAATTCCTTCCATACCGGACATAAGCATTGATATGGCAGGTGCGATTCTCAGCGTTCCGGCGATTGAGTTTGGAACGCTGGGTGATAAGATTTTATTAATACAGACACAGTTTACGGATGATCTGACTATAGATGGATTTTTTATTTTGGTACCGGATCTTGAGTCATATGACAAAATTCTCGGATCATTAGGAATTAGTTAGATGAAGGGTAATGGGTAGCACAATGAGTGAAGTGATTAAAGTTGGAATGGCAGATTTAAAAATCTGTATCAGTCCGGATACCATTACGACTCTTGGTCTTGGTTCCTGTGTGGGAATCGCAATCCGTGATCCGGAAACAGGAATCGGAGGACTGGCACATATCATGTTGCCGGACAGTACACAAATTAAGGACAACTCCAATATTCCTAAATTTGCAGATACGGGGATAGAAGAGTTGGTGCGCTGCATTGAAAAAGCAGGAGGTGTGCGTAGGCGTCTGGTGGCCAAAATTGCCGGAGGAGCCCAGATGTTTGCATTTCAAAATAAATCCAATCTGGTACGGGTGGGAGAACGAAATGCGGAGGCAACAAAAAAGAAACTGAAGGAATTGGGAATTCCGGTTTTGGCGGAAGATACCGGGGGAAATTATGGTAGAACTGTTACTTTTTCGCCGGCAACCGGAGAACTTCAAATACGTGCAGTAGGGAAAGAGACCTATGTAATCTGAAAAAGAGTAGTTTACATAAAGTGGGATTTGGGCATGAATACAAAAAATTTACCAGCCATTGTCATGCTGTTGGCAGGATTGGTGGCAAGTATTGTAATGTTTCGAATGCGATATGATTTAAATACGATGCTTAAAATTATATTGCAGGTGTTCTTTGCGTTTTATATTTTGGGTATGATAGTAAAACGACTGCTTGATAAATTCTGTGTGGTAAAAAAAGAAGAGGATGAAAATCAGGACGGGCAGGAAGCAAAAGAACAGGAGGAAAAAGGGGAAGAAGAGCAGAGTCAGGATGGGGCTGTGATTGAGAAGAAGGATGCGTCATAAATAATAGAAATGTGATGCATGGGAGGTTACGGTATGGACGAGACAGCAAGAAAGCGTTTGTGGATTGATTATGCGCGAACGAAGAGCCCGGAAATTAGGGAAAAGCTTATATTGGAATATGCCCCTCTCGTAAAGGTGGTAGCCGGTAGACTGGGAATGTATTTGGGCAATAACGTTGAATATGATGACCTGGTTGGCTATGGTGTGTTTGGATTGATAGATGCGATTGATAAGTATGATTCGTTCAAGGAAGTAAAGTTTGAAACCTATGCAAGTTTGCGCATCAGAGGTTCTATTTTGGATCAGATTCGAAAAATGGATTGGATTCCAAGAACGATTCGTCAGAAACAAAAGCAGATTGATACTGTGATGCGGCAGATTGAGACAGAGACAGGCCGTATGGCTACGGATGAAGAAATCGCATTAGGACTCGGTATTACAGAAGAGGAGTATACAGAGTGGCAATCGCAGATGAAAATAACCGGCGTCGTTTCGCTGAATGAGTATCTGGAGCAGGGAAGTGAAATCTCAAATGAAAGAGGAAAGGTATCCAGACATTTCGAACAGCCGGAAAAAGCAATGGAGCAGAGAGAATTAAAAGAAATGCTTATGGAAGCACTGGAGCTTTTAACGGAGAAAGAGAAAAAAGTAATTTTGTTGTATTACTATGAAGATCTTACATTAAAAGAGATTAGCAACATTTTGGAGGTTTCAGAATCGCGGGTATCTCAGTTACATACAAAAGGTCTTTCTAAAATGAAAACAAAAATGGGGAAATATATGGGAATCTTGCATGATTCTCTGTAGGAGGCAAAATGAATTCGTATTTTCGGTTAATCATAACACAGATGGGAACAGGGATAGAGTTGATACCGCCAACGGATGGCGGACAGCGTTTGGATATTAATGAGGTGATTGCATATCTGCAGTTGAAAAGAATTACGCAGTATGATGT
The DNA here is from genome assembly GCA_045588655.1 of Lachnospiraceae bacterium. Lineage (GTDB taxonomy): Bacteria > Bacillota > Clostridia > Lachnospirales > Lachnospiraceae > SVFI01. The sequence goes on from JAZNEP010000022.1 coordinate 288,644, forward strand.
AAAAGAGATATTTAAAGCCATTCAGATGATGAAGACAGAGCCCGTGACGGTTATGTTGCCGACGCCACATAGATTACCTGAAAATGAGATGTTTTTTTTAAAGGTGTCAGAGGATCGTTTGACGGCGGTGGCACGATTTATTCCGCCGGCGAGTAATGGGTGCTGTTTGCAAAAAGCAGATATTCTTAGTGATTTGGAATTTAAGAATATCAAATATGGAATCGACGAAGCAGCCATTGATGCTTTTTTGTCTAACAGAGAATATTGTACCGATATCATAATTGCAAAGGGACTACAACCTCGACATGGAACGGATGCTGTGATTGAATATTTTTTTGATACAGACAGACATGCGCGACCGACACGTCTTGAAGATGGATCGGTTGACTTTTTTAATTTGAATACAATTAATCACTGTAAAGAAGGTGGCTTGCTTGCCAGACTCACCCCGGAAGATCGAGGAGATTATGGATTTGATGTATATGGTGAGCGGATTAAGCCAAGAGAAGTGAAGCACTTGACAATAAAATACGGTGAAAATATTGATATCTCTGAGGATAAGCTGGAAATATACTCCAAAATCAACGGACATGTAATGTTGACAGAAGATAAGGTGTTTGTTTCAGATGTGTATGAAGTGGAAAATGTCGGAACAGCGACAGGAAACATTATGTCGGAAGGAAGTGTGATTGTTTCCGGAAATGTACAGGCCGGTTTTAGCATTGAAGCAACCGGAAACGTGGAAGTGCGGGGCGTTGTAGAAGGTGCATCGATTACTGCCGGAGGTGATATTGTCATTGCCAGAGGAATGAATGGCATGGGAAAGGGAAAACTGAAGGCAGGTGGTCGTGTCGTAGCGAAGTTTGTAGAGAATGCTACAATAGATGCGGGAACCTATGTGGAAGCGGACTCCATTATGCACAGTAAAGTCAGTGCGAGATTGGAGATTACGGTAGATGGAAGAAAGGGATTTATTGCCGGTGGTGCAGTTAGGGCCACGGAAAAAATATCCTGTAAAACGCTTGGGTCTGCTATGGGAGCAGATACACTTGTAGAAGTTGGAATTGACCCACAGCAAAAGATGCGTTTTGTTGAGTTGCAAAAAGAATTGGCGGAAATGAATAAAAAATATACGACAGTTCAGACAACTCTGACGGGAGCAGCAGCGAAAATAAAGTCAGGTGCGAAACTTCCACCGGAGCAGATGCAATATGTACGTTCACTGATGCAGGTGAGTCAGCAGCTAAGTGAGCAGATGGAAGCAGCGAATCGGGAGTTTGATGAACTGGACCAGATGTTGATGAATCGAACAGAGGCGTGTGTATGCGTGAAAGATACAGCATATGCGGGAACAAAAATTGTAATTGGAGATGATTCACTGACACTGAAGGGGAATATAAAGTATTCCAAATTTGTCGATGAAAAGGGGGAAGTCACTGTACGCCCGCTTTAATAAAGGAGGACATAACATGTCGATGGGGCCGATGCAGATTAATGGCATCCTTACAAGGACGCAGGATTTTACTGCGCTAAAGCATAATGAAGATATGAAACCTGCAATGGATCAGGCTGCTTTTCAAAATACGATGCAAAAAACAGTGGAAAGACAGCTGAATCAAGTACAGGATACAAAAGAGACAGATACTTATCAGAGAAGACAGGACGCGAAAGAGAAAGGGAAAAATGAGTATCAGGGTGATGGCGGTCAAAAACGAAGACAGTCTTACAACGGAGCCACACCGGACGGAACGGTAATCCGAAAAGATAGTTCGCGATTTGACTGTTCTGTCTGAAAAAACGCGAAAAGAGGAGACAACATGACAGCACTTGAGATAATACTATTGATTCTTGGCGCGATTATTTTTGTTGCTAGTTTCATTGTTCCGGAAAGCAAGAGCGAAATGGATGCGGTAGATAGAGAGCTGACGCAGGAGCAGTTGAAGGAAATATTGAAAGCAGAGATGAAAGGAATGCATTCTGAAGTGGAGGATACTGTGGAAGAAACCGTATCTTACGCGATGGAACGGACGGAGCGTGCACTTGAGCGCATGACAAACGAAAAAATATCTGCAATTTCTGAATATACGGAAACCGTTCTGACAGATATTCACAAAAGTCATGAAGAAGTACTTTTTCTTTATGACATGCTGAATGATAAGCATGAAAATATAAAAGAAACAGCTACAGAAGTAAACCATGCTGTAAAAGTGGCAAGTGAAATTGTGCAGGAAGCAGATATGGTAAAAAAAGAAGTTTCTGAGGCGACGCAAGCATTGGAAGAGGCGCAGGAAGAAGTATTCCGGCCGATGGATGTCTCAGGCATCGAAAAATTAAAACAACAGCAAAAAGAAGCAGATACAGAGAAACCAAAAGTGAAAAAGCGGGCGACTTCAACTCCGAAAAGAAGTGCTAAGGGCAAACAGAAACCGGAAACCGAAACCGTTTCCATCCAGTTTGATGTGGCACAGGAAACCACCGATAACAGCAATGAGAGAATCCTTGAACTTCACAAAAAAGGAAAAAGCAATGTGGCAATTGCAAAAGAACTTGGATTAGGTGTCGGTGAAGTAAAATTGGTAATCGATCTGTTTAAGGGGATATAAATAAAATGAAACTCAGATATTATATGAGAGGTCTGGGGATTGGGGTCTTAGTTACCGCAATTCTGATGAGCATAACATTACATGGAAAAACAGAGCCACTCTCAGATGAAGAAATCATTGCCAGGGCAAAAGAACTTGGTATGACAGAAAAATATGAAACCACAGTTTTGTCAGATACCGTGACGGATGAGAAAGTCGCAAAGATAGACGATGAAAATCCGGAAGAAGCCGACAAAGATTCGGAAGCAATAGATAAAAACCTGCAAGAACCAAATAAAGAACCGGAAGTGGCCGACAACGCTGAACAAACAAACATAACAGAAACGGTTAGTGAAAATACAAGTGAAATTCTGACGGATTCGGAGCAGGCTGTTTCTACAAAAGGAGAGGAAGAGCACAATCAGTCGGATGCGATGACCCAAGAGAAAATCGTGCAGATTACAGTGCAGGGAGGAGATGGCTCACTCACTGTGGCGCGAAAATTAAAAGAAGCCGGTCTCATCGAAGATGCTGCAGCATATGACAAATATTTGTGCAGCAATGGCTATGACAAACGGATATGTACCGGTACACATTCGTTTACATCGGGAGCATCGCAGGAAGAGATTGCAAAGATTATTACAACTCGTTCCCGTTGACTAGAATAAATAAGAAAAAATATTAGAGAAATTATAGAAAAGCCCTTGAAACAGGGGCTTTTTTGTGTTAAAATCAACCCGTTGTGACTGCGCAAAGCCGCAACAGGAACAAGTAAACACGTATACGGATTTCGAGCCGGTGCTTCTTAACGCGGAGGTGGCTTCGGAAGAGGATGTATGCGGAAGCAAATTTTAACCAAACGGAGGTAAAGACATGAGCGTTATTTCAATGAAACAGTTATTAGAAGCAGGTGTTCATTTCGGACATCAGACAAGAAGATGGAACCCTAAGATGGCTCCATACATCTACACAGAGAGAAATGGTATCCACATCATCGACTTACAGACATCTGTAGGTAAAGTTGACGAAGCTTATCAGGCAATTTCAGAAGTTGCTTCAGCAGGCGGAACAATTCTTTTCGTTGGTACAAAGAAACAGGCACAGGATGCAGTGAAGACAGAAGCAGAACGTTGCGGAATGTACTACGTAAACGAAAGATGGTTAGGTGGTATGCTTACAAACTTCAAGACAATCCAGTCTAGAATTGCTCGTTTAAAAGCAATCGAAGCTATGTCTGAAGACGGTACATTTGATGTACTTCCTAAAAAAGAAGTTATTGCTCTTAAAAAAGAGTGGGAAAAATTAGAGAAAAACTTAGGCGGAATCAAAGAGATGGAACATATTCCGGATGCAATCTTTGTAGTAGACCCTAAGAAAGAAAGAATCTGTATTCAGGAAGCACACGCTTTAGGAATCACATTAGTTGGTATCGCTGATACAAACTGTGATCCGGAAGAACTCGATTTCGTAATTCCTGGTAATGATGATGCAATCCGTGCAGTAAAACTCATCGTTTCTAAGATGGCAGATGCTGTAATCGAAGCAAATCAAGGTGCAGCAGAAGAAGTTGTGGCTGAAGAAGTAGAAGAGGCAGATGCAGAATAATTCTGTTACGTAAACAAGTATAGTAGAATAACGGAGGAAAATGATATGGCTATTACAGCAGCTATGGTAAAAGAATTAAGAGAAATGACAGGCGCAGGTATGATGGACTGTAAAAAAGCTCTTACTGAAACAAATGGTGATATGGATGCAGCTGTTGACGTATTAAGAAAAAGCGGTGCGGCTAAAATGGAAAAGAAAGCCAGCAGAATTGCAGCTGAAGGTATTGCTCGTGTGGCAACAAACGGTACAGAGGCAGTTGTAGTCGAAGTTAACTCTGAGACAGATTTCGTTGCTAAAAACGTAGTGTTCCAGGAGTTTGTACAGGTTGTTGCTGATACTGCTCTTGCATCAGGATTAAATGGTGGCGCGAACGGTGAAGATATTGAGGCGGTTCTTGCTACGAACGGTCTTCAGGAGCTTTTAGTAGAAAAGACAGCTACAATCGGTGAGAAATTATCTTTCCGTAGATTTGCTAAAATTTCCGGTGATTGTGTAGCTACTTACATTCATGCAGGTGGAAAAATCGGTGTTTTAGTTGGTGCTACAGGTGCAAACGGCGATGCTGAGCAGGAAGCTTTAGTGAACGTTGCAATGCAGGTTGCAGCTATGAATCCGCAGTATGTCGGAAGAGCTGATATTGCGCAGGAAGAAATTGATAAAATGAGAGATATTACAGTGGACAGTTCATTAAATGATCCGGCTTCACTTCCGAAACCAATCTTAAATGCATTGTTTGAAAAAGCTGTAAATGACAAGTTGTTCTCAGATGAAGATCTTACTGTATATGAAGAAAAGAAAAATGATAAATATTTATTTAACTTCCTTTCAGATGCAGCTAAGGCTGTATTAAGTGATCTTGCAATGCAGGATAAAGCTAACATCGTTGAGAATAAGATTTTCAGTGGTATGATTGAAGGTCGTATTTCGAAACAGTTGAAAGAAATCAGTCTTCTTGATCAGGTTTATGTAAAAGCTGAAGATGGTAAGCAGACAGTCGGAAAATATCTTGAGTCAGTAAACAAAGCCCTTACAATCACTAAATTCGTTCGTTTTGAAGTTGGTGAAGGTCTTGAAAAGAAAAATGAAGACTTCGCTGCAGAAGTGGCTGCTCAGATGGCTGGAAACTAAGAAATACGTCTTAGTGCAGACAAATTATTTGTTTGAATGAAATGATAAGACATCATTGCTTATAGAAATATAGGTGGTGATGTCTTTTTTGTGTGTAAGGGTGGCGAAATATACACTGACTTTAGCCTGGAAGAGAATGAAATAACAGCACAAGAAGTTGGCGGTGTTTGATGAATATCAAAATCAAATGCTTTGGGTATATCAGATAGACTAGTTGTTGATAAGCAAAATGTAAGGTATAATAAAAAATATAAGAAAAGAGTGATGGGGACAAGATTATAGATTTTATCGATTACAAGATGAAAGGATGTTATATATGAAGGATAAAAGAAAATGTATATTCATTGTTGCGTTGGGTTTGACGATTGCGATCACACTTGCACAAGTATTCTCGACGCAGGCACAGGCAGCATCTAATGTGAAAATCAGTAAGAGTAAGATGACGATGGTGGTCGGTCAACAGAAGATTTTGACGGTAAAAAATACGTCAAAATCCATCAAGTGGTCGTCATCGAAAAAGTCGGTGGCTAAGGTCAGCAGCAAAGGTTTTGTTACTGCCCAAAAAGAAGGAACCGCAACGATTACAGCTAAAGTGGGCAAGAAAAAATACACCTGTAAAGTCACAGTAAAAGACAAGCCGTCTTTGGGAAAGCAGGAAACGATATGTGTTGGTAAGAAACTCAAGTTAAAGGTAGAGGGAACAGCAAAAAAAGTAAGCTGGAGTTCTTCCGATAAAAAGGTAGTAAAGGTAGATAAAAAAGGAAATATCCGTGGGATAAAAAAAGGAACGGCTACCATCACAGCCAAAGTGGGAGATAAGAGCCTTAAGTGTAAAGTTAAGGTCAAGGATGCAGTGGTTAAGGTGGATAGGACGATTGTTGTAAAAGATGTGGAGTGTGTCACAGTTACCTACATAGCAGACAAAATTTCCTGCAAAAGTTCGAATCCGGAAATTGCTTCGGTTGCTTTGGTGGAAGAGCAGGTGTCGGAAGATTATCCGGGATATGAGGCGGATCTTGTGATTTACGGACATAAGAGCGGAACCACATATGTAACAGTTACGAATAATTGTAATAAGCAAAAGATGAAATTTAAAGTGGAAGTACGTAAGCAGAATCCGGTTACAGGATATGACAGACTTCTGGAGTGTATCGTGCAACATGGGCAGCCGGATGAGAGCGGGAATAAATTTCTGGCTTACAATGGTGCAAAAATCGAGTATGATTATTGGGAAAAATCAATGAATTTTGAATACAGTGAAGTTACTGAGGAAGCAACGGTAGAATGGTTTGTTATGAATCATGTTAATCCGAAGGAACGATATATAGTTCTTTGGATTACACCAAAGGGCACTGCGGAAAAACAGTATGTAACGGTGCAGGCGGACCCGGCTTCCTACGCAGGAGAAATGCTTGTGTATGAGGAAGGATGGTTCAAAACACCGGTGGATGATAATCTTCAAAGAATTGCAAACAGGGCAACGCAAAATGCGTGTAAGTACTTAAATGAGTTGCTAAAGCAGAGGCTTGGATTGACACTTGAGGATGTATTGTAAAACTTGTAAAATAATTCACAGTGAAAACACTTTTTTTACATTCCGTTTTATGTTAAAATAGAACGAGTATGTAAAAGGAGTAAGGATTTTATGTCTAAAAATGAGGAGGGAAGGTCCGCAAGGGTTGCGACCATGAAAAAACTGATTATTGCTTTCCTTATTTTGGGTATGATTCTTCCGATTTTGTTATGTATTCTGCTGTTTATTAAGGTGGAACAGCTTCAGCAACAGGTGAATGAGCTTAGTGCACGCAGTCAATTGCAAGAGATAGAAATGCAATCGGAAGAACCAAAAAAAAGTGTACAAGAAACGGTATATATGAGTGAGCGGGCATCCGAACCCGATCATACGGAGAAAGAGGAGCAGAGGATTTTCATTTCACAAAAAATGCGTCTTGAGCGGGAAGAGAAATCGCAGCAAGAACAGGAAAAAACGAAGGTTTATCTGACCTTCGATGATGGTCCGAGTGCTAATACGGGTGCAATACTCGACATATTGAAGCAATATGATATCAAAGCTACGTTTTTTGTGACAGGAAAAACACAGGAGTCCTACGCATCGCTCTATCGCAGAATTGTGGATGAGGGACATACGCTTGGGATGCATTCTTACAGTCATAGGTATCAGGATATATATGCTTCTGCGGACGCTTTTACACAGGATTTGGAGCAGTTACAGGAATTTTTGTATGATACGACCGGAGTGTGGTCACGTTTTTACCGTTTTCCGGGAGGGAGTTCCAATCAGGTAAGTGAGGTTCCTATGCAGGAGCTTGCAGATTATCTGACAGAAGAAAATATTTATTATTTGGACTGGAATGTGTCTTGCGGTGATGCAACCGGCAGACGATTAAGACCGCAGCAGATTGCTGACAATGTAACAGAAGAGGTTGGCAAGTACAGAACTGCAGTAGTTCTTTTGCATGATGCGGCAGACAAAACGTCAACCGTGGAGGCGTTGCCTTTGATTATTGAAAAATTGCAGAGTATGGAACAGGTTGAAATGGTACCGGTGAGTGATGAGATGAATATGGTACAGCATTTACAAAAAAACTAAAAACAGAGAAATTTGCGATTCACAGTTACAGATAAAATAGTAAGAAACGGAGGAATAAGAAGTGGGTTTTTTTCAGGATTTAAAAGAAGATTTATCACTTGCGGTAGGTGAGCTGTTACCGGAAGAAGAAACCATAGAAAAAGAGTTACCGGATTTGGAAGAAGACACAGCGGTGGATGAGGCAATAAAAGAGGTAGAAAAGGCACTGGCAGAAGAATTTGGCAAGGAAGAGATGGTGCAGGAAGATTCGCCGGAAGAGGATGAAATACAGCCACAGGAAGAAGAGGCTGAGGAAGAGATAGAAGGCGAAGAAGTGGCAGAAGAGTCAGATTCAGAAGAGTCAGATTCAGAAGAGGAAGATACCGCTGAGGAAGAAGAGGTTGAAGAAATTCAGACAGAGGATGCAACAGCAGAGGAAGTAGAAGAACCAAAAAATATAGAAGAGACAGTGGAAGCCCAGTCGGCGGCGCAGCCGGTGATAGATGCTGCAGCGGCGCAGATTGCCAGCATTGCAAATATTGTAGCAAAGGAAGAAATGGGCGACGGTGAGGATTTCGAAGAGAGAGAGATTCAGACACCGGAAGAGCTGCTACGTATGGAGCAGGAGACAGCGACAGTAGAAACAGAATTAGAAAAAGAGGTAGAAAAGGCAATGGCAGAGCAAATGATGAATTTAGCACAGGAAGAAGTAGTAGATGAAACAGCAGTGATTACAGCTGGTATGATCGTTACAGGTGATATGATTTCTAAGGGAAGTATTGAGATTCTTGGAAAGATAAAAGGAAATGTTGAAATTCTTGGAAAATTGAATGTTTCCGGTACGATTGAAGGTGATTCAAAAGCAGCGGAAATATTTGCAGATTCTGCACATGTCACAGGTAAAGTAGTTGCAGACGGAACGGTTAAAATAGGGCAGAATTCAGTAATTATCGGCGATATTGTGGCATCAAGTGCGGTGATAGCAGGAGCGGTAAAAGGCGATATTGATGTGCAGGGACCGGTTATTTTAGATGCATCAGCGATTGTGATGGGAAATATCAAATCTAAGTCAGTACAGATTAACAATGGTGCGGTGATTGAAGGTATGTGTTCACAGTGTTATGCAGAAGTAAATCCAACATCATTCTTTGATGATTTGATTCAAAAATAAAAACAGGAAGGATACGATCATGAAACGAATCATGTTAAAACTGAGCGGAGAAGCTCTTGCCGGTGAAAAAAAGACCGGTTTTGATGAAGAAACAGTGAGAGGAGTCGCGCTTCAGGTAAAGCAGCTGGTAGATGACGGTGTGGAAGTAGGTATCGTAATTGGCGGCGGTAATTTCTGGAGAGGACGTACAAGCGAAAATATCGATCGTACCAAAGCAGATCAAATAGGTATGCTGGCTACGATTATGAATTGTATTTATGTGTCAGAGATTTTTAGAAGTGTTGGAATGGAGACCAATATATTAACTCCGTTTGAATGTGGTTCTTTCACAAAATTGTTTTCAAAAGACAGAGCCAACAAATACTTTAAAAAGGGTATGGTTGTATTCTTTGCCGGTGGTACCGGTCATCCGTATTTTTCAACTGATACCGGAGTTATGCTTCGAGCTATAGAGGTGGAAGCTGATGTAATTCTTCTTGCAAAAGCGATTGATGGGGTGTATGACGATGACCCGAGAGTCAATCCAAATGCGAAGAAATATGATGTTGTTTCAATCGATGAAGTAGTGGCCAAAAATCTTCAGGTGGTAGATATGACGGCTTCGATTTTGGCCAAAGAAAATAAAATGCCGATGTGGGTATTTGGATTAAATGAAGAAAACAGTATTGTAAACACCGTAAAAGGTGAGTTCAACGGAACGAAAGTAACCGTATAAAAATTGACCGTATAGGAGGATAAAACAATGGATGAGAGAATTAAGGTTTATGAAGAAAAAATGCAGAAAGCGATAGATTTTTTAGCATCAGAGTTTGCAACGATTCGTGCAGGAAGAGCAAATCCTCACGTACTCGACAAGATTAAAGTAGATTATTACGGAACACCGACACCGATTCAGCAGGTAGGTAACATTACAGTGCCAGAACCGAGAATGATTCAGATTGCACCATGGGAGAAAACACTGATTAAAGAAATCGAAAAGGCAATTATGATGTCGGATATCGGAATTACACCATCAAATGATGGATCGGTAATCCGTCTTGTTTTCCCGGAACTTACAGAAGAACGTCGTAAGGATCTTGTGAAGGATGTAAAGAAAAAAGGTGAAGACAATAAAGTGGCTGTTCGTAACATTAGACGTGACGGCAACGATGCATTTAAAAAACTTGCCAAAACAGATATCTCTGAGGATGAAGTGAAACAGTTAGAAGAACAGCTTCAGAAATTAACAGATAAGTTCATCAAAAACATTGATGGCATGGTAGAGGAAAAAGCAAAAGAAATCCTGACCGTTTAATTTGAGAATGGAATAAATGGGAAAGGTCGACAGATCTTTCCCTTTCCTTTATATTTAAAAGGGAGTTTTCCTATATGTGCAAGGAGGGTTTTATGGGAGTACCAAATCATATTGCCATCATATTGGATGGAAACGGAAGATGGGCCAAAAGCAAGGGAATGCCAAGAAATTATGGCCATGTGCAGGGTAGCAAAAATGTAGAAACAATCTGCGAAGCAGCACACAATCTTGGAGTAAAATATCTGACCGTATACGCTTTTTCAACAGAGAATTGGAATCGTCCGAAAGATGAAGTGGACGCGCTTATGAAATTGCTGGATAAATATATGAGTACTTGTCTGAAAACAGCAGAAAAAAACAATATGTGTGTACGTGTAATTGGTGATAAATCCGGATTAAGACCGGATTTACAAACACGTATTGCTGAGCTGGAAGAGGCCACAAAGGACTATACCGGACTGCATTTTCAGATTGCGTTAAATTATGGTGGTCAGGATGAAATTGTCCGTGCAGTGAAAAGAATTATGCAAGAAACGAAGCAGGGCAGCATAAATCCGGAGGATTTGACAATTGATCGATTTGCAGATTATCTGGATACAAAAGGAATCCCGGAGCCGGATTTGATGATTCGTACAAGTGGAGAACAGAGAATTTCTAATTTCCTGATATGGCAGCTTGCATATACAGAATTTTACTTTACTCAGGTACCGTGGCCTGCCTTTAATAAAAAAGAACTGGAAAAAGCAATCGAAGCATATAATAATCGTGATCGGCGATTTGGCCTTGTAAAGGAGGAGTAATATGCTGACCAGAGTGATTAGTGGTTTTTTTCTTATCCTTATTCTCGCAATTACGATGCTTAGTGGTGGCAAGATTTTATTTGCATTTACATTATGCATTTCTCTCATTGGGTTTTATGAACTGATTAAGGCAACGCATGTCAGATGTGATGAGAAAAAAGTAAGTGGGATGGAGATTGTTGGCTATATTGGTATCGTGGCGTATTACATAGTACTTGGTTTGCCGCAGGCAAAAGCATTTCTTATGCTTCCAATCATCCTCACTATTATGGGAATGATGCTTGTATATGTGTTTGCGTTTCCGAAGTATGATGCAAAGCAGGTGATGTCCGCGGCATTTTCCTATTTTTATGCGCCGGTACTTCTTTCCTACATATATCAGACGAGAAATTTGGAGCATGGGATTTATATTGTTTGGCTGATTTTTATCGCATCATGGATTAGTGATACAGCGGCCTATTTTTTTGGTGTGCTCTTTGGAAAACATAAGTTGGCACCGGTACTTAGCCCGAAAAAATCAATAGAAGGCTCCGTTGGTGGAATTTGCGGAGCTGCACTCGGTGGATTTTTATACGCATTTGCCCTATATAAACTGGGTATAACATTTGTATCAGGAGATGTACTGCGTGCATTTCCGATGATTGTGGCGCTTGGGTCTGTGATAAGCCAGATTGGAGATTTGGCGGCATCAGGAATTAAGCGAAATCACAATATCAAGGATTATGGAACATTGATTCCGGGTCATGGGGGGATTATGGATCGTTTTGACAGTGTGATTGTGACAGCACCGTTGATTTATTATGGAGCCATGCTGTTAGTATATTAAAGGTGACAAAAAGATACGAGGTTTATAATAGTATGAAAAAAATTGTTTTGTTAGGATCAACAGGATCAATCGGAACACAGACATTAGAGGTAGTGAGAAGTTATTCTGAAAAACTATCGGTAACAGCACTTGCGGCAGGAAGTAACGTGAGTAAAATGGAAGAGCAGATCCGGGAGTTTCATCCGGATTATGCAGTTATGTGGTCGGAAAAAGCCGCTAAGGAGCTGCGAGAGAAAGTGAAAGATCTGGATGTAACAGTACTTGCAGGTATGGATGGATTGATTGAAATTTGTATGCTTTCGGAAGCAGATGTGGTAGTTACAGCTATTGTGGGAATGATTGGAATCAGGCCAACAATCGCAGCGATCAAAGCAGGTAAAGATATTGCACTTGCCAATAAAGAGACACTTGTGACAGCGGGACATATCATTATGCCGCTAGCAAAGGAACATGGTGTATCCATTTTGCCTGTGGATAGTGAACACAGTGCAATTTTTCAATCACTCAACGGGGAGCCAAAAGATAAAATCAGCAAAATTCTGTTGACAGCATCCGGCGGACCATTTCGCGGTTATACAAAAGAGCAGATGAAAGCGGTGACTGTGGAAGACGCGTTAAAGCACCCGAACTGGGCAATGGGAAAAAAGATAACCATCGATTCTGCAACTATGGTAAATAAAGGATTGGAAGTGATGGAAGCCGGTTGGTTATTTCACGTGACACCGGATAAAATAAAAGTAGTAGTACAACCTCAGAGCATCATACATTCTATGGTAGAGTACGTAGACGGAGCAGTTATGGCTCAGCTTGGGGTTCCTGATATGAAGCTACCGATTCAGTATGCACTTTTTTATCCGGATCGTTTGCCTATGCAGGAGAATAAGATTGACTTTTTCGCTTTGAAGGAGATTACGTTCGGAGAACCGGATCTTGATGTCTTCACCGGATTGAAGCTTGCGTATGAAGCATTCGAGATTGGTGGTAGCATGCCTACCGTATTTAACGCGGCCAATGAAAAAGCAGTCAGTCTGTTTTTGAATCGTGACATTGCGTTTTTGGAAATTCCGGAATTGATCGGATTGTCTATGGAGCAGCATAAAGTAGTAAAAGATCCGACAGTGGAACAGATTTTGGAAGCGGAGGCTTCCTGTTATGAATTTATTGAGAGCAGGTGTAAATAGTTGGGTATTATTTTATTTATCATAATTTTTTGTGTGGTTGTTGTAGCACATGAACTTGGCCATTTTATTTTGGCGAAAGCAAACGGAATACACGTGGTGGAGTTTAGCGTAGGAATGGGACCATGTCTTGTTTCCTTTCAAAAAGGAGATACTAAATACGCGATTCGTCTTTTTCCAATTGGTGGTGCATGTATGTTCGAAGGAGAGGATGGACTTGACCTTACGGAAGGAGAAGAAAAAGGAGTAGACAAAGAACAGGAAACAGAGAAGGATGCACTCATTCATAATACAGAGCTTGGTAAGAAATCGGGTGCGTTTCCCGATGCGCCTGTATTTGCCAGAATGGCAACGATAGTGGCGGGCCCATTTTTTAATTTTATTCTTGCGTTTCTCTTTTCGCTCATTATTGTTGGAAGCTATGGTGCGGATGTTCCGGTGATTCAGGATGTCATTGAAGGCGGGGCGGCGCAGGCGGCAGGTATGCAGAGCGGTGATAAAATTTTATCGATGAATCAAGATACCATTCATTTGTACCGCGATGTCAGTCTGTTTTCTATGTTAAATCAGGGAGAAGCTGTTACGGTAACGTATGAGCGCGATGGAGAAACACATTCGACTGTACTTACACCGATTTATAATGAAGAAGAAGGCAGATATTATATGGGATTTTATGGTGGAGTGTACGAAAAGTTTGGTGTGCTCGAGACCATGAAATACAGTGCGTATGAAGTTGGTTATTGGATTGAGTCTACATTTAAAAGTCTGGAAATGTTGGTTCGTGGACAGGTATCGAAGGATGATGTGGCGGGTCCGGTAGGAATGGCACAGGTAGTGACGGACATTTACACGCAGTCCAAACCGGATGGGATTTTTTATATCATGCTGAACATGCTTAATTTTGCCATTCTTCTTTCGGCAAACTTGGGAGTACTGAATCTTTTGCCGCTTCCGGCATTGGATGGCGGACGATTGGTGTTTTTGATAATTGAAGCAATACGTGGCAAAGCACTTCCGCCGGAGAAAGAGGGTATCGTACACATGATAGGTATGGTATGTCTGATGATGCTTATGGTATTTGTGTTTATTAATGACATTATGAAGCTGTTTTAAGGAGGATACGAAAGATGTATCGTGATGCTACAAAGGTGATAAAAATTGGTGACAAGGTGATTGGCGGAGGAAATCCGATTTTGATCCAGTCGATGACAAATACACATACAGAGGATGTGGAGGCTACGGTGGCGCAGATTCACAGATTGGAAAAGGCAGGCTGTGAGATTATCCGCTGTACGGTTCCGACACTTGAGGCAGCAAGCGCAATTGCTGAGATTAAGAAACAGATTCACATTCCCCTGGTTGCAGACATTCATTTTGATTATAAAATGGCAATTGCAGCGATGGAGAATGGAGCGGATAAGATTCGAATTAATCCGGGAAACATTGGAAGTATTGAGCGGGTGAAAGCCGTTGTTGATGTCGCAAAAGAAAGAAATATACCGATTCGTGTCGGTGTAAACAGTGGATCTTTAGAAAAGAATCTGGTGGAAAAATATGGTGGTGTAACAGCGGAAGGAATTGTAGAGAGTGCACTGGATAAGGTACGTATGATAGAAGATTTAGGCTATGACAATTTGGTGATCAGCATTAAGTCTTCGGATGTTCTTATGTGTGTGGCAGCGCATGAACGACTGGTTGAGAAGACAAATTATCCGTTACATGTGGGAATAACAGAATCAGGAACCCTTACAAGTGGAAATATAAAATCGGCAATCGGGCTGGGTATTATATTAAATCAGGGAATCGGAGATACCATTCGTGTATCATTGACCGGTGACCCAGTGGAAGAAATTAAGTCAGCAAAACTCATTCTTCGTACCTTGGGACTTCGTAAGGGAGGAATCGAGGTGGTTTCATGTCCGACGTGCGGAAGAACAAGAATTGATTTGATTGGTCTTGCCAATGAAGTGGAAAAAATGGTGGCAGATATTCCGCTTGATTTGAAAGTTGCGGTCATGGGATGTGTGGTAAACGGACCGGGAGAAGCGAAAGAAGCAGATATCGGTATCGCCGGTGGAATTGGTGAAGGTCTTTTGATAAAAAAAGGCGAAATTATTAAAAAAGTACCGGAGGATCAGCTACTTTCTACGTTGAAAGATGAGTTGTTAAATTGGGGTAAAGAATAAATGAGCAGTAGGTTTTTTGACGTGTTTCCGACATTAAAGTTGGAAGGTGAATGTAAAGCTTATATGGAACTGGCCATGGTAGAGCGAATTGCAACTACACGTGCGAGAGATTTGTATAAGGTTTACATAACTTGCGATAGACTGATTGAAAAAAAATATATCTATATGATTGAAAAAGAGCTGCAGAGGCAGCTTTTTTCAGCTGCAGAAGAAGATCTGCGCGGTCAGGGACCGATAGTGAATGTAAAATTGTATGAAACCTTTCATCTGTCGGACCAGTATAATGTGAAAAAACTGTTTGAAGTTTATATGGACAGTATATTGATGGAAATGAAACAATATAGTCCGGTCTTATACAGTATGTTAAAAAAGGGGGAATTCACATATCGAGGGGAAAAAGAAGTGATTCTTTCTGTTGAAAATATTCCGTTGCATCATCAGAAAAAGCAGGAACTGATGGATATTTTGCAAAAGATAGTGTGCGAAAGATGCGGTATTTCAGCTTTGTTCGATATAGAATATATTGAGCCGAAGGAAAGCCGATATCGCAAGGAGGATGATGTTCGTATTGCCCGTAAGGTGGAAGAAATTATGCAGAGAGCAACGTCGGATGGACCAAAGAGCAGTGACACGGAATATGCAAACATGCCGGATGGCGGTGGAGATGAGTTGTTTGGCGGAGCACCTGAAAAAGTGGAGGAAAAACCAGCCATTCAGCCACCAAAAAAAGCACCGGCCACGGATCCGCCTGCCAAAGAAAAGCCAAGCGGAATGAAACAGGAGAACCGTCCATATCGCCGACCGCAGCGAAAATCGGATAATCCGGATGTGTTATATGGGTACGATATAGAGGGAGAAATTACGCCGATTGATCAGATTCTCGGAGAGATTGGTGAAGTGGTAATTAAGGGGCAAATTTTAAGTACAGATGAAAAAGAAATTCGTAATGAAAAAACGATATATACCTTTTCGATTACCGATTTTACCGATACAATCAAATGTAAAATGTTCTGTCCAAACGAAGAGTTGCCTAGTATTCGCGCGGGAGCCGGGAAGGGTTCATTTGTTCTGGTAAAGGGAGTACCGTTGCAGGATACTTATGACCGTGATTTGGTGATAAATATTAAGTCCATTCAAAAGTCAAAAGATTTTAGAGTAACAAGAAGCGATCATGCCTTGAACAAGAGAGTAGAGCTCCACTGTCATACCAAAATGAGTGACATGGATGGGGTTGCTGATGTGATTGATATTATTAAGCGTGCATATAAATGGGGACATCCGGCTATTGCGATTACCGATCATGGGGTCGTAGCAGGTTTGGCAGACATGTTTCATACTTGGCAGGACTTATATAAAGCAGCAAAAGCAGAGGCAGAGAAAGAGGGAAAGACCTTAGATCGACAGGATTTTTTCAAGGTCATTATCGGTTCAGAGATTTACCTTGTCGATGACTTGAAACATATAGTGAGCAATTCAAAAAACCAGTCGTTGGAAGATACGTATGTTGTATTTGATATTGAGACTACCGGTTTTTCAAATGAAAAGAATAATATCATTGAGATTGGTGCAGTTAAAATACAGCATGGAAGTATAGTGGATCGGTTCTCAAGTTATGTAAACCCGTATGAACCGATACCGTTTCGCATTGAGCAGTTGACCGGGATTAACGACAGTATGGTCATGGATGCTCCTGCCATAGAAGAAGTACTTCCGCAGTTTTTGGCTTTTTGTGAAAGTTCTGTTTTGGTAGCCCACAATGCGGAGTTTGATATTGGATTTATAAGAGTGGCGGCCGCAAGGCAAAATCTGCCGTTTGATTATACATACGTAGATACGGTGGCGCTCGCCAGAGTGCTGTTACCGAATTTGGCAAAATATAAATTGGATAATGTGGCAAAGACAATGGGTGTTTCTTTGGAAAATCACCACAGAGCGGTAGATGATGCAGGTGCCACAGCAGAAATTTTTGAGAAGTTCATCCCGATGCTGAGACAGCAGGGTGTTTACACGTTGGATGAATTAAATGTACTGGGAGATGAAAGTCCGGAAGCAATCAGTAAGCTTCCTTCTTATCATGCAATTGTACTAGCAAAAAATGATGTGGGACGAGTAAATTTGTATAAGCTTGTGTCGGAGTCACATCTAAACTATTTTAATCGTCGCCCGAAAGTACCAAAGAGCCTTATTATGAAATATAGAGAAGGGCTGATTCTGGGAAGTGCGTGTGAAGCAGGAGAGTTGTATCGCGCAATTCTGGATGGAAAATCCGAATCCGAAATTGCAAAAATTGTGCGCTTCTATGATTATTTGGAAATTCAGCCACTTGGAAACAATGCGTTTATGATTGATTCCGAAAAAGTGGAGAATATCAAATCCATGGAGGATATAAAAGCAATTAACAGACAGATTTGTGATCTGGGTGAGCAGTTTGGAAAACCGGTTTGTGCCACTTGTGATGTGCATTTTCTGGATCCGGAGGATGAAGTGTACCGCCGAATTATTATGGCCGGAAAAGGATTTAAAGACGCGGATTCCCAGGCACCACTCTATCTTCGAACCACAGATGAGATGTTGGAAGAATTTGAGTATCTTGGAAGCGATAAAGCCAGAGAAGTCGTAATTGAAAATACAAATCGGATTGCGGATATGGTCGATGTAGTGGATCCGGTTAGACCGGACAAGTGTCCGCCTGTAATTGAAAACAGTGACCAGACCCTGACCGATATCTGTTATCGCAAAGCACATGAGATTTATGGCGAAACGTTGCCTGATATTGTGGAAGAGCGTTTAAAACGTGAGCTTAATTCGATTATTTCCAATGGTTTTGCGGTGATGTATATTATTGCCCAAAAGCTCGTGTGGAAATCTGTGGAGGATGGATATCTGGTGGGTTCTCGTGGTTCGGTCGGGTCCTCGTTTGTGGCTTATGCTGCCGGAATTACAGAGGTAAACTCGCTCAGTCCGCACTACTATTGTAAACATTGTCACTACTATGATTTTGATTCAGAGGAAGTTCTGCAATATTCCGGAATGGCAGGGTGCGATATGCCGGATAAACTTTGTCCGCAATGTGGTAAGCCGCTGGTAAAGGACGGTTTTGACATTCCGTTTGAAACGTTCCTTGGTTTCAAAGGAGATAAAGAGCCGGATATTGACTTAAACTTCTCCGGAGAATATCAGAGTAAAGCGCATAAGTATACGGAAGTAATCTTTGGAGCAGGACAGGCGTATCGGGCAGGTACCATCGGAACACTGGCGGATAAGACCGCATACGGCTATGTGAGAAATTATTACGAAGAGAGAGGAATTCATAAACGTAGTTGTGAGATGGAACGAATTGCCAAAGGTTGTGAAAAAGTACGTCGTTCGACCGGACAGCATCCGGGCGGTATTATTGTGCTTCCGCTGGGTGAGGAAATTGATTCCTTCACACCGGTTCAGCATCCGGCAAATGATATGACAACAGATATTATAACAACACATTTTGATTATCATAAAATTGATCATAATCTGCTCAAACTCGATATTCTCGGACACGACGATCCGACGATGATTCGTATGCTTCAGGATTTGACAGGTCTTGATCCGACCACGATACCGCTGGATGATAAACAGGTCATGAGTCTGTTTCAATCAACCCAGGCACTCCATGTAACGCCGGAGGAGTTGGGGGATTGCAAGCTCGGGGCACTGGGGATTCCGGAGTTTGGTACGGATTTTGCGATGCAGATGTTGATTGACGCAGGGCCAAAATCGTTTTCGGATTTGGTCCGTATTTCCGGATTGTCACATGGTACGGACGTATGGCTTGGTAATGCAAAAACGTTGATTGAGGAAGGAAAGGCTACGATTTCAACAGCGGTTTGTACGCGAGATGATATCATGATTTATCTTATTAGCAAGGGCGTAGACAGTGCACTTTCCTTTACCATTATGGAAAGTGTACGTAAAGGAAAAGGTGTAAAGCCGGAATGGGAAGAAGCCATGGTAGCTGCAGGGGTTCCGGATTGGTATATCTGGTCCTGCAAAAAAATCAAGTATATGTTCCCAAAAGCGCATGCGGCAGCGTACGTTATGATGGCTTGGAGAATTGCGTATTGCAAGGTCTATTATCCGCTTGCCTACTACACCGCATTTTTCAGCATTCGTGCAACTGCATTTTCGTATGAGTTGATGTGTCAGGGAAAGGCATATCTGGAAAATACGATTGAGGAGTATAAGAAGAGAAAAGACACTCTTTCTAACAAGGAAAAAGATACACTCAAGGATATGCGAATTGTACAGGAAATGTATGCCCGTGGGTTTGAGTTTATGAAGCTGGATCTATATAAGGCGCATTCGAGAAATTTTCAAATTATTGATGGGAAAATCATGCCATCCTTCAGCAGTATTGAAGGCATGGGAGATAAAGCAGCAGAAGCTATCATGGAAGCCGCTAAGGATGGCCCGTTTTTGTCAAAGGATGATCTCAAGAGCAGAAGTAAAGTTCCGCAAAGTGTATTGGATAAAATGGGAGAGCTTGGGCTTCTTGGAGATATCCCGGAATCAAATCAGTATAGTCTGTTTGATTTGATGTAGGGAAGAGGAAAGAACAGAGTGAGGATTTGTAGAAAACAGATGTGAGATAGGTCTCATGTCTGTTTTTTAATAATGAATTCAGATAAAGAATGTAGAAAATAAAAAAAGCATTGAAAAACTTAAATTTTCAACACTTTCTCGGGTTGGGCTGTTAAAAATATGTTAGCAGCTCGTAGGGGAATCGAACCCCTGTTTCCGCCGTGAGAGGGCGGCGTCTTGACCGCTTGACCAACGAGCCATATTTATGTATTACACAACGTCCTTGACTATATTATAATAAAATGAAGTGAAATGCAAGAACTTTTTTGAATTTCCAGATAGATATTTTTCGTATTTATTAAAAAAATATATTTACGAGTGCTTTTTAGCGTGTTAGAATACAAATAGTATTGGTTTCGGGAGGGCGATGTTAAATGCAAAAGGAAGTATTTAATCAGATTATAGTAGATAATATTGATGCAACACTGGTAAGTGTCGTTTTAAGTAATGGAATGGTACTTAGCCGTAAGTTAGAAATTGAGGGAAATCGTACGACGAGTACGAATGTTACTTTTATCAAGATAGAAGAAACATATGTTGGTGTACGTGAAAAATTGGATGTTACATACGATTACAGCGGACAGACAAGAAAAGGAGATTCCAAGTATGCAGACTATTACATGGCATACGAGGACATTGTTGCTTTAGAGTTCTATGAGGAGTCAGTAAAGAAAGCACTGGAAGAGAATGAAAAAGCACAGACCCGTCAGGCGTCGCTTCCAAACGAAGTAGAGCGCGAGTACGTAGAAAAATCGCAAAAGAAGAGTGTGGAAGAAGAGCTGTTTATCAAAACAGCAGGGGATATTTAAGAGAAGGAAATGGGATAAACGAATTGACAGAAATGAGAAATGAACTGAGTTCATTTCTCATTCTTTGTGAATGCGATGTAAAAAATATGTAGGAAAGAAACAATAAAAGTAAATTGAAGTATGCTTTCATACAGCAAGGGAAAGAGTGGTAGAATGTCAAAATTTAGTGTGAAAAAACCGTATACTGTCCTCGTGGCAGTGGTGATGTTGATTGTTCTTGGAATTGTCAGCTTTACAAAGCTTACAACGGATTTACTTCCAACAATCAGTATCCCGTATGTATTAGTTATCACAACCTATCCGGGAGCGTCTCCGGAGAGAGTGGAAAGTGATGTCAGCAAGGTTTTGGAAGAAAGACTTGGAACGGTAAATGGAGTAGAGAACGTAAATAGTGTTTCCTATGAAAATTATAGTATGGTAACACTAGAGTTTGCGGATGATACCAATATGGATAGTGCCATGGTTAAGCTCTCTACGCAGATTAACCAGATTGAATTTCCGGATACGGTGGGTACTCCGTCACTGATGGAAATTTCACCGGACATGATGGCGACGATGTATCTGGCAGTAGATTATGAAGGATCGGATATTTATGACTTGACTACGTTTGTAGATGAAACAGTAATTCCGTATATGGAAAGACAGAACGGGGTTGCGAGTGTGTCTGCGACTGGTATGGTAGAGCAGTCGGTTGAGATTCGTCTGGATAAAGAGAAAGTGGACGCATTAAATGCAAAAGTTCTTGGTATTGCGACAGACAAACTGGATGATGCGCAGGCAGAACTGGATGATGCCAGACAAGAGTTAAACGATGCCGAATCTGAAATCAATAGTGGACAGGAAAAGCTTAAGGATGAGCAGGAAACAGCGACAGATGAATTAGCCAAATACAGCAAAATGCTGGATGAGGCCATCGCCACAAAAGCCGCATATGCTGCAAGATTGGTGGGCCTTGAAACAGATGAGATGGCATTAAAGGCTGAACTGAAGGCATACAAAGACAATAAAGTACAGAAAAATTATGAACAGATAAATAGTTCCTTTGATGTGGCTAGAGGAACCATTCAGTCAGAAGAAACATTTAAAGCAATTTATGATGCGGTATATGCACAGATTCGAATTGCTGCAGTACAGCAGGCGTTAGAATCTGCGGGAATGGCAGGTGTTGTAATAGACGCAACCAATATAGATACGTATTTGGCAATGCTTGGTCCGGATGCAACAGCAGCAATTGAGGCGGCAGCGGCTGAAAATGCCACAAAGGTTGCAAAAGAGCAACAGCAACAGCAGCTGGACGACATTCCGACGGATGTAAAGGATGCGATCGATAATCCGAAAAAGCTCAAAGCATTTAAAGAGATGATGGAGCAGCAGGGACAGGAAGAAGCTGCAAAAGCTTTAACCAAGAAAAATCTCAAGCAGCTGTATGATATTGTGACAACGCGTATTCCGCAGATTAACACAGAACTTGCAAATTTAGCAATTGAGATTGCGGCAGCAAAAGAGGTCAATAAAAAGGTGGAAGAATCCATCAAAGAAGCGGAAGATGCTTATGTAGAGGTGGAAGCCGGAAAGATTACGGCAGCCGCTTCGTTTGGGGCTTATACGGCGCAGCTTGAATCCGGTAAACTTTCCATTGAACAGGGAAAAGAGCAGATGAAGCAGGCACAGGAACAGCTCGATGAAAGCCGTGAATCGGTGTTGGAAAGTGCCAATATGGACGCTCTTTTATCACTGGAAACATTAGCACAGCTTATTGGTGCACAAAACTTTTCCATGCCGGCCGGATATATTCAAAATGAGGATGATACACAGATTCTTGTTAAGATTGGAGATGAGTTCGATAATGTAGAACAAATTGAAAATATGATTCTGTGTAATGTAGATAAAATCGGAGATGTCAGAATCAGTGATGTGGCAAACGTAACCGTACTGGATAATGCAAATGAAAGTTACGCGAAGTTAAACGGAAACAATGCTGTCATTTTGAGCATCATGAAATCAAGTACTGCAGGTACATCGGATGTTTCAAAGACTTGTAATGAAGCGATAAAAGAACTGGAAAAAGAGTATGGCGGTCTCCATTTGACTCCACTTATGGACCAGGGAGATTATATCGGTCTCATTATCAACTCTGTACTTTCAAATTTGATATGGGGTGCACTCCTGGCCGTGATTGTGCTTGCTATCTTCTTGAAGGACTATAAGCCTACACTTGTTGTAGCATTTAGTATCCCGATGAGTGTGCTGTTTGCGATTGTACTTATGTATTTCTCGAACATAACACTGAACATCATTTCACTTTCGGGATTGGCACTCGGTGTCGGCATGCTTGTAGATAACTCGATTGTCGTAATAGAGAATATTTATCGATTGCGTAACAAAGGCGTTTCGTCTGCAAGAGCAGCGGTTATGGGAGCTAAACAGGTGGCCGGTGCGATAGCAGCATCGACCTTGACTACCATTTGTGTATTCCTTCCGATTGTATTTACAACCGGTCTGACCAGACAGTTGTTTACGGATATGGCGCTTACGATTGCATATAGTTTGATTGCCAGTTTGATTGTGGCGTTAACTTTTGTTCCATGTATGAGTGCGACAGTATTAAAAAATTCAGCCGAAAAGGAACATAAACTGTTTGACAAAGTCATGGTTGTTTATGAGAAAATTTTAAGATTTTGTCTGAAGGTAAAATGGATTCCTGTATTGCTGGCAGTTGTTCTTCTCACAATATGTGTTGTTCGTGTGATAAACATGGGAATGGTACTACTTCCTTCTATGGGTGGTAACCAAATGAGCATGACAATGTCTGTGCCGGATGAGTGGGAAGTAGAAGAAGGATATGCGGCAGCGGATGATTTGCTGGGAAAAATCAGAGCAATCGATGGAATAGAGACTGTAGGTATCATGTCCGGCGGAGCCAGTGGTGATGTTATGATGTCATCCGGAACGAATAAAGACTTCTCGTTCTATCTGATTTTGGATGATGAGACAGGAAAAGATAATGAGGTGGTTGCTAAAAAACTGGAAACCATCATGCAGGATGGTTATGCAGATACCGAATATTCGATTGCAACCTCAAATATGGATATTTCCGCATTGATGAGTAGCGGACTTCAAATTGAGATTTATGGGGACGATGTGGATACATTGCTGGAAGTAAGCAATGACATGGTAAAACTCCTCGAGGAGGTAAAAGGGTTTGACAATGTGACAAACGGACAGGAAGAAGCCGATAGACAGCTCTCTGTGACAATTGATAAAGATGAGGCAATGCGATTGGGACTGAGCGTGGCACAGATTTTTATGGAACTTTCCGGAAAGCTTACCACAGATGCTGATGTTACGACGCTGACAACAGAGGATGATAAGTATCAGGTAACGCTTGTCAATGAAACCAAGAAGATCACAGAAGAGAACCTGATGGATTATGAGTTTAAGGTAAAAACGACAGATGAAGACGGAAAAGAAGTGGAAGAAGTTCATAAACTCAAAGAGTTTGCGGAGATGACGGAAAGTGAAAGTATAGCAAGGATTTCACGTGTAAACCAGGAACGTTATATTACCGTTTCAGCAGAAACCATGGATGGATACAATACAACCCTTCTTTCCAGACAGGTAGAAGATAAACTTGCAAAATATCAGGTGCCGTCCGGGGTACGTGTAGAAATTGCAGGTGAAAGTACAGAAGTTATGAGCATGATGGAAGATATGATCCTTATGATTCTTTTGGCAATTATCTTTATTTACCTGATTATGGTAGCTCAATTCCAGAGTTTGCTTTCTCCGTTTATTGTAATCTTTACGATTCCACTTGCGTTTACCGGTGGTTTTCTTGGATTGATGATGACAGGAGAAGATCTTTCCATGATTGCCATGATGGGATTTTTGATTCTGGCAGGTGTGGTTGTAAACAATGGTATCGTATTTGTGGACTATACAAATCAGCTGAGACTTGCAGGAATGGAAAAGATAGAGGCACTCGTAGAGACAGGAAAGGCACGTATGCGACCGATTTTGATGACCGCACTTACCACCATTCTTGCTATGATGACGATGGCACTTTCCAAGGATGCATCTGCAGTCATGAGTCGTGGTATGGTAATTGTAACAATCGGTGGTCTTGCGTATGCGACACTGATGACGTTGATTATTGTTCCGGTTATGTATGATTTCCTCTTCCGAAAAGAGATACAGCAGGTAGATATCGGAGACGAGAATGATATGAGTGATTTAGATGGTCCGGTCTAAAAAGAAAATGAAAGAAAAAGCACATGAACACTTGCTTTTTTTGAGGCAGAGTGCTATACTAACCAAGGATAATATAGTTGATACATGAAAGAGTGGGCTTGCAAGTCCACTCTTTTACGTTGTCAGATGAGCAGAGAGAATCACTGATGTGCTGCAAAGAATAAGGAAGGACAGGTGAATGAATGTCAAAGCGTGACAATTATGAAACACGTGCAGAGCAACTGCTTATGCCAATCGTAACAGCAAATGAGTTTGAACTCGTGGATGTAGAATACGTAAAAGAAGGTAGCAACTGGTACCTGCGCGCCTACATTGATAAGCCGGGAGGTATAACGATTGATGATTGTGAACTGGTGAGCAGAGCTTTTTCAGAGCAACTTGATAAAGAGGATTTCATTGAGGATTCGTATATTATGGAAGTCAGCAGTCCGGGATTATTGCGTCCGATAAAAAAGGAAAAAGACTTTGAAAGAAATCTTGGAAAAGCAATTGAGATTAAAACATATAAAATGATCGATAAGTCAAAAGACTTTGAAGGTATATTAAAGGCATATGATAAGGAAAGTATCACTATTGAGACAGAGCAAGGTGAGAAACAATTTACAAGAGCGGATTTAGCACTTGTACGTCCGCATGTTGAATTTAATTAGGAGGAAAGAGGAAAATGAACAAGGAATTAATGGAGGCACTCGATATTCTGGAAAAGGAGAAAGAAATCAGCAAAGAGACATTATTCGAAGCAATCGAAAATTCGCTGATGACAGCTTGCAAAAACCATTTTGGCAAAGCGGATAATATTACAGTTTCAGTAAATCGTGAAACCTGTGATTTCAAGGTTATTGCAGAAAAAGAAGTGGTGGCAACATCGGAAGAAGTGGAAGATGATTGTTTGCAAATCGCTCTTTCTGATGCATTAAAATATAGCAAAAAGGCTGAAGTTGGCAGCGTTGTATCTGTTGATATCAAGTCAAAAGAATTCGGCCGTATTGCGACACAGAATGCAAAGAATGTAATTCTTCAGAAAATCAGAGAAGAAGAGAGAAGTGTGATTTATAATCAGTACTATGAAAAAGAAAAAGATATCGTAACAGGTATTGTGCAGAGATATGTTGGCAAGAACATCAGCATTGATCTTGGAAAAGCGGATGCGCTTCTCAATGAAAATGAGCAGGTTAAGACAGAGCATTTTAAACCGACAGAACGAATTAAGGTATATATTCTTGAAGTTAAGAATACAACAAAAGGAGCACGTATTTTAGTGAGCCGTACACATCCGGAGCTGGTAAAACGTCTCTTCGAATCAGAAGTGGCTGAGATTGCAGACGGAACGGTTGAGATTAAAGCAATTGCTCGTGAAGCGGGAAGCCGTACAAAGATGGCAGTTTGGAGTGACAATCCAAATGTAGATCCGGTAGGAGCATGCGTGGGAATGAACGGTTCTCGTGTTAATACAATCGTTGACGAGCTTCGAGGAGAAAAAATTGATATCATCAACTGGGATGAGAACCCTGGTAATCTGATTCAGAATGCATTGTCTCCGGCGAAAATCGTAGCCGTATTTGCAGATCCGGATGAAAAGACAGCCAAGGTCGTGGTACCGGATTATCAGTTGTCACTTGCGATTGGTAAAGAAGGTCAGAATGCAAGACTTGCAGCAAGACTGACAGGATACAAGATTGATATCAAGAGTGAGACACAGGCGAAAGATGCACCTGGATTCCGTTACGAAGATTATATGGATGAATACGAAGACGATGAGTATGAATATGAAGAAATGGAATCTTTTGAGGAAGTTAGTGAAGAATAGAGGATTTTTATGAGTAAAAAAATTCCACTCAGACAATGTGTCGGCTGTGGAGAGATGAAAGCAAAAAAAGAAATGATGCGTGTCATCAAAACAGCAGAAGGCGACATTGTATTAGATGTGACCGGAAAGAAAAATGGAAGAGGTGCTTATCTTTGCAAACAGGAAGAATGCTTAAAGATGGCTATGAAGAACAAAGGGTTAGAGCGCTCCTTCAAAATGAGTATTGACAAGTCAATTTATGAAAAGCTGCAAAAGGAGTATGAAGGAAATATTGGATAATCAAGAACAACAGATAAAAAAAGTTTACTCGCTGATCGGACTGGCAACAAGAGCACGTAAATCTGTCAGTGGTGAGTTTTCAACGGAAAAGGCAGTCAAGGCATTTGAGGCGGAGCTGGTTATTGTGGCGGAAGATGCATCTGACAATACAAAAAAGCTTTTTCATGACAAGTGTAGTTTTTACGAGGTACCGTGCTATGTATTCGGGACCAAAGAGGAACTGGGACATGCGATGGGAAAAGAAATGAGAGCTTCCCTAGCGGTGACAGATTTTGGATTTGCGCAGTCGATTTGTAAATTGCTTGACGAGACACAAAAATAGATGGAGGTAGTAACATGGCGAAAATAAAAGTACGTGAACTCGCAGAAGAGTTAAATATATCAAATGATGATGTGAAAAAGTTTTTGGCAGACAAGGGAATTGAAGTAAAACGTAGTGATTCCAGCTTAGATGATGAGACCGCTGCGTCTGTCAGAGCAAAATTTGGAAATGGCGCACAGGAAAAACAGGCAGAAGCTCCGAAGGCAGAGCCGACACAGGCAGAAGCACCGAAAAAAGAAGAGCCGGCTGCAAAGGCTGCAAAAGAAGAGGCGCCAAAACAAGAAGCACCAAAGAAGAAAAAAAGTATTATTATTGTTAGTAATTCACATAATAGCAGTATGGGCGCAAAACGTCCGCAAGGCGGAGCAAACAACCGTCCGCAGGGACAGAATAATGATAGAAACGGACATGGCAACAATCAGAGAAATAATACAGCATCTCAGCCATATAGACCGTTACCAAAGCCGGTAATCAAACCGGTAGCAATCACACCGACTCCAAAACCACAGCCGGTAAATCAGAATAAACCGAAACCAAAACCGCAGGAGGTTGTAGCTGCAGAAACAAAACCGGTACAAACGGAGAATGTAGCGGAAGTGGCACAGATTTCAAACAGCGATAAGAGAAATGAAGGCCAGAAACGTAGCAACGACAGAAAACCGCAGTATGGAAACGGAGGCGGAAATGAAGGAAATTACGCAGGCAGAGAGAACCGCAATTTCTCTGACAGACAGGGTAATGGCGGCTATAATCGTGGTGGCCAAAATAATGGTGATCATCAGAATCGTGGCGGTAATGCGAAACCTTATAACAATAATGAGCGCGGTGGTAAAGGCGATGCAAGGCCGCAGAATGGATTCCGCAAAAATCAGGGCGGTAAAGGTTCCTTCATTCCGGAAAGTCCAATAAAAGAGCAGGAAAAACATCGCGATGACGAGAAACGTCGCAGCAATCAGGATAGAGATAAGAGAAGTAAAAAAGATCACATCTATGAAGAAGATAACGAGATGATGATGAAAAACAAAAATAAAGCAGGACGCTTTATTAAACCGGAAAAGAAAGAAGTAGCACCGGAAGAACAGATTAAAGTTATTACGATTCCGGAAACAATTACGATTAAAGATCTTGCAGATAAGATGAAAATTCAGCCGTCTGCGATTGTAAAGAAACTGTTCATGCAGGGACAGATTGTGACAGTAAATCAGGAAGTTGAATTTGAAACGGCAGAAGAAATTGCCATCGAATATGAGATTATCTGTGAAAAAGAAGTTCAGGTAGACGTAATCGAAGAACTTCTGAAAGAAGAGGAAGAGAATGCAGATGATATGGTTGCAAGACCACCTGTTATCTGTGTTATGGGCCACGTTGACCACGGAAAAACATCTCTTCTTGACGCAATCCGTGAAACAAATGTAACAGACCGTGAGGCCGGTGGTATCACACAGCACATCGGTGCTTATACTGTTACGATTAACGATCAAAAAATTACATTCCTTGACACACCGGGTCATGAGGCGTTTACAGCGATGCGTATGCGTGGAGCAAATTCTACCGATATCGCAATTTTAGTAGTTGCAGCAGATGATGGAGTAATGCCACAGACGGTAGAGGCGATTAACCATGCAAAAGCAGCCGGAATTGAAATCATTGTTGCAGTCAACAAGATGGATAAACCAAGTGCTAATATTGATCGTGTAAAACAAGAATTAACAGAGTATGAGCTCATTCCGGCTGACTGGGGCGGAACAACAGAATTCGTTCCTGTTTCTGCAAAAACAGGAGAAGGTATCGATACATTGCTTGAGACCATCCTTCTGACAGCAGAGATTCTTGAATTAAAAGCAAATCCAAACAGACGCGCAAGAGGTCTCGTAATTGAGGCAGAGCTTGACAAGGGACGTGGTCCGGTTGCGACTGTTTTAGTACAAAAAGGAACACTTCATGTCGGTGATTTTGTTTCTGCTGGAGCAGCACATGGTAAAGTAAGAGCTATGGTGGATGACAAAGGACGCAGAGTGAAAGAAGCAGGTCCTTGTACACCGGTTGAGATTCTCGGTCTGTCCGATGTACCAAATGCGGGAGAAATTCTTATTGCACATGAAAATGATAAAACTGCAAAGACTTTTGCAGAGACCTTCGTGGCACAGAATAAAGTGAAAAAACTCGAAGAAACAAAGAGTAAAATGTCATTGGATGATCTGTTCTCACAAATTCAGGCAGGTAATCTGAAAGAACTCAACCTCATTATCAAGGCTGACGTTCAGGGTAGTGTGGAAGCAGTAAAACAGAGTCTTCTGAAGCTTTCTAACGAAGAAGTTGTTGTAAAATGTATCCATGGCGGTGTAGGTGCCGTAAATGAATCCGATGTTATTTTAGCAAGTGCTTCGCAGGCAATTATTATCGGATTTAACGTAAGACCGGATGCAATGGCAAAAGCGACAGCTGAGCGTGAGGGTGTTGACCTGAGATTATACAAAGTATTTTATCCGGCAATCGAAGATGTGCAGGCAGCAATGAAGGGTATGCTTGATCCGGTATTTGAAGTAAATGTATTCGGTCATGCAGAAGTAAGACAAATCTTTAAAGCATCTGCAATCGGTAACATTGCAGGATCTTATGTTCTTGACGGATACTTCCAGAGAGGATGTAAAGTTCGTATTACGCGTGACGGAGATCAGATCTTTGAAGGTGAGCTTGCATCACTGAAACGTTTCAAGGATGACGTAAAAGAAGTAAAAGCAGGCTTTGAGTGTGGTCTGGTATTTGAAGGCTATGATCAGATGCAAGAGCTTGATATCGTAGAAGCTTATATTATGGTAGAAGTACCAAGATAGGAAAAAAGATGAGAAAAAATAGTGTGAAAAATACCCGTATCAACGGGGAAGTTATGCGCGCACTTGCAGATATTATCCGTGGAGAAATAAAAGATCCACGGATAAATCCGCTGACAAGTGTAGTGGCGGTAGAAGTGGCACCGGATCTAAAAACATGCAAAGCATGGATTTCAGTATTTGGTGAGGAGCAGGCAATTGCAGATACACTTGCAGGTCTGCAAAGTGCAGAAGGATTTATCCGGTCTAAGCTCGCAAAAAAAATTAATCTTCGAAACACACCGCAGATACAGTTTATTATGGACCAGTCGATTGCATATGGTGTGAGTATGTCAAAGAAGATTGATGAGGTAACGGGAAATCGTTCTCAGGATGACGAGCAGGAGACGGAAGAGTAGGAAAGAAGTATGATTGATCTTGTAAAAGAGTGTGAAGGCGCTGATTTGATTGGAATAGCGGGACATGTCAATCCGGATGGAGACTGTGTCGGTTCGGTCATGGCGCTTTGGCAGTTTCTTAAGAAAGTGTATCCAAAGGCACAGGTAGATGTCAGGATTGAGCAACCACCGGAAATTTTTAATTTTGTAAAAGGTGTGTCGGAGATCGTGACGGATGATTCAAAGGACATGGTCTACGATGTTATGTTTGTAGTAGATACGGTTCCACAGCGTTGCGGAGAAGCAGTCAAATACATTGAAACCGCAAAGAAAGTCATCAATATCGATCATCATATCAGCAATGAAGGTGGTTGTGATGTCGATGAAATCGTTCCGCAGGCAAGTTCCGCAGCGGAAGTGGTGTATGAGCTGATTGCTCAGAAGGAAGAGTACAAAGCGTACATCGATAAGGAGATGGCGCAGACATTATATATTGGAATCATCCATGACAGCGGGGTCATGCAGTATTCTAATACATCACCAAAGACACTCCGAATCGTAGCAGAACTGATTCAATACGGATTTGATTTTCCGAAACTGATTGATGAAACCTTTTATGAAAAGACCTATGTACAGTCGAAATTGCTTGGGAAGGCATTGATGGATGCATATCCACTCATGGGTGGAAGAATCATGGTGTCCATGACAGATTTAAAGACCATGAATGCGTATGGGGCAGACAAAAAAGACTTGTCGGGAATCGTGAACCAGCTTCGTATTATGAAAGGCGTTGAGGTAGCTGTCTATATTTATGAAGTGGATGATAACCTCTACAAAGTGAGTATGCGCTCGTGTACGGATGATATTGATGTATCCAAGGTTTCTGCTTATTTTGGCGGAGGCGGTCACGTACGTGCAGCAGGTTGTAATATGGAAGGAAGCTATGAAGAAATCATAGAAAGTCTGTCGGAGCAACTCGCTCTACAGATGGAGGATGGCAGATGAATGGTATCATAAACGTGTATAAGGAAAAAGGTTATACCTCACACGATGTGGTGGCAAAACTGCGAGGAATTCTCAGACAGAAAAAAATAGGGCACACCGGAACGCTTGATCCGCAGGCAGAGGGTGTGCTCCCTGTATGTTTAGGGAATGCAACCAGATTATGTGATCTTTTAACTGATAAAACAAAAGAATACGAAGCCGTATTGCGCTTGGGGGTTACAACAGACACGCAGGATATGACGGGAGAAATTTTGTCGGAGTCGCCGGTCAAGGTGCAGGAAGATGACATAATAAATATTATGTCAACGTTTAAAGGGAAAATTCTGCAGATTCCACCAATGTATTCTGCACTAAAAGTGAATGGCAGGAAGCTCGTTGATTTGGCACGTGAAGGAATCGAAGTGGAGCGGAAAGCCAGAGAAATTGAGATATATGAATTGGAAATTCTTGAGATAAAGCTTCCACTGGTCAGATTTCGTGTTCATTGTTCCAAAGGAACCTACATACGCACCTTGTGTCAGGATATTGGTGAGAAAGCCGGTTGTGGTGGTGCGATGGAAAGTTTGCTTCGCACAAGAGTGGATCGTTTTTTTATGAAAGATGCGTTAACACTTGAGCAGATAGAACAAGTTCGTGATGAGCAGAAGCTGGAGGAGATTTTATATCCGGTAGATGAAGTGTTTCGCGCCTTACCGGCAGTCACTGTACAGAACGAATACCGGAAAGTAATTGACAATGGTAACAGTATATACCCGAAAATGTATACGCAAAAGCAGGGAGAAAAACTGCCGGATTTGAAAAATATAACATCGTATGAAAGCAGTGGCAGTAAGGCGATACAGATTCGTGTATACAATGAAGATGAGATTTTTTATGGTGTATATGAGTATAGCACTGAGAGGAAATGTTTCAAACCATACAAAATGTTCTTAGATAAAGAAGCGTTAAAAGAGAAGTATGGAAAAGAATACTTTTAAAGATAGGAAGAAGAAATGAAACTGATTTCACAAACGACAGATTTCAAAATTGAAGAAGGTTGTGCTGTAGCAGTTGGTAAGTTTGACGGAATTCACAGAGGACATAAGCGGCTGTTGCATGAAATATTTGAAGCAAAAAAACTGGGACTGAAGACCGCTGTATTTACGTTCGATCCCTCTCCGGCTGTTTTTTTTCAAGGCGAAAATGTCAAGGAGCTTATGACGCGAGAAGAAAAGAGAATTGCGTTTGAGGAGATGGGGGTCGATTATTTGGTTGAGTATCCGTTTGGTGCCCAAACAGCAGCAGTGTCCCCGAAAGACTATGTGAATGAGTTTCTTCTGGATAAGATGAATGCAAAATTTATTGCAGCGGGTGAAGATGTCTCCTTTGGAAGAAAGGGAGCCGGAAATGCGAAACTATTAATGGAATTATCGATTCAACGCGGTGTACAGGTGCGAGTTATCAAAAAACTCTGCCATAGTGGAAGAGAAATTAGCTCTTCTTATGTGCGTCAGGAAGTAGAGAACGGAAATATGGAGCTGGTAACAGAGCTTTTGGATGAGCCGTTTTTTATCAGCGGTACAGTAGAGCGTGGCAATCAGATTGGACGAAAGCTGGGAATGCCAACCGTAAATCTGCATCCACAGCTGATGAAGATTATGCCTCCTGGAGGTGTTTATTTTTCCACTATCACATATGGACAGCAGACTTTTTACGGAGTGACCAATATCGGCTATAAGCCAACGGTTGAGTCTGCGGACGGTAAAGGAAATCGTCTGGGGGTAGAAACCTATATCTATGATTTTGATGAAGATATTTATGATAAAGATATCGTGGTTCATCTGCATCATTATGAGCGCGGCGAGCAAAAATTTAAAAATTTGGACGAGCTTAGAGAAGCAATTCAAGGCGATGTGGAGAAGGGAAAAAAATATTTTGGTATATAGTCTTTCCGGTAAAATACTTTACAAACATTTTTTTTTGAGATAGAATTGACCTTGCGAAGGGAAATATGGAAATGGCAAAGGTGTCAAAAGACTCGGGTTCGGGTTATTTTTGATGCCTTTTTTTGTTTTCTGTCATGGGACGGATGGCAACAGAGAATACCGTTGGAAAAGGAGAGAAAAAGCATGACTAAAAATGAAATTTTAGAATGGATTGAACAGGAAGATGTGGAATTTATTCGTCTGCAGTTTACGGATATGTTCGGTAATCTAAAAAATGTGGCTGTCACAGCAAATCAGTTTGCAAGAGTGCTGGAAAATAAATACGTGTTTGAAGGATCTGCGCTATTTGATGAGTTTCAGTCATGCGAAGAGGATTTGTATTTATACCCGGATTTGGATACTTTTGTGGTACTGCCATGGAGACCACAGCAGGGAAAGGTTGCAAGACTTTTGTGTGATGTTCATTATGAGGATGGTTCGGACTGTGAAATGAGCCCGCGAACGATTCTAAAAAATGTTTTGGCAAAAGCAAAAGCAAAAGGGTATGAATTCTATGTAGATCCGGAGTGTGAATTCTTTCTTTTTCATTCGGATGAAGACGGAAGGCCTACGACGCTGACCCATGAGGAAGCAGGATATATGTCGGTGGGACCGATTGATTTGGGAGAAAATGCAAGACGGGACATGGTGATGGCGCTGGAACAGATGGGATTTGAGATTGAGTCCTCACACCACGAAAAAGCACCGGCACAGCATGAGATTGTGTTTCGAGGAGCAGATGCGCTTACGATTGCAGATTCGATTGTGACGTTTAAAAGTGCAGTGAAATCGATTGCAAGACGGTTCGGACTTCATGCCTCATTTATGCCAAAGCCGAAAAAGAGTGTGGCAGGTTCCGGAATGCATATGAATCTTTCGGTTTATAGCGGCGGAAGAAATATTTTTAATGCGAAAGATCAAAAAATGCGAGAGGAAGCAGATTGGTTTATGGGAGGGCTATTAGCACATGCAAAGGGCATGTGTGCGATTACCAATCCGTTAGTCAACTCCTATAAAAGAATCAATTCCGGATTTGAGGCACCAAAAGAGATTGCATGGTCGAAGAAAAATCATAATGCTCTATTGCGGTTGCATGCAAGACCGGGAGAAGATACAAAGATTGAAATCCGTTTTCCGGACTCATCTGCCAACCCTTATTTGGTGCTTGCTACCTGTATCATGGCAGGTATGGAGGGAATGGAACAAAAAATAACCGCAGGAAAAACGTATCAGGAATTGAAGGAGGAACATAAGGAGATGACTCAGCTTCCGGGTACGTTAAAAGAAGCAATTTCAGAGATTCAGAAGGACGAGCTGATGGCGGATGTGCTTGGAAACAGATTTCTTTCTATATATGTGAATGCTAAGATGGCAGAGTGGAAGGAATATATGGAAGAAGTGTCAGACTGGGAAATACGTAAATATTTAAATCGAGTATAGCGAGGTGGCCACATGGGCAGTATTATTGTAGCGATGCCCAAAATGGAAGATGCAAAAAAGATCAGTGAAATGCTAAAATCTCGAGGATTACAAACAATAGAGATATGTACGACCGGGTCCGGTATTTTATCCAAAGTTCATAATCTGGATTATGGAATTGTGATATGCACAAGAAAATATAAGGATATGTGCTGGAACGAAATTGCAGATAATCTTCCGGACTATTTTGAAATGCTGCTGCTCATCTCGAAGGAAAGCATAGAGGAATATCAACCGGATGTACAGACGATTCCGATGCCGTTTCGAGTCATTGATTTTGTCAATGAAGTAGAGAGGACGCTAAGGCGCCTTGATCGCTGCGTGGGTAAGCGAAGCGGTAGGCCACAAAAGCGAAGCAAGGAAGAGCAGGCGTACATTGATAAGGCTAAAAGAATCCTGATGGATCGAAACCACATGACAGAACCGGAGGCGTTCCGATACATTCAAAAGAGCAGTATGGATGCATGTACAAGCATGGTGGAAACTTCAAAGCGGATCTTAGATAATTTTGCTGATTAGAGGGCATATTCTGAAAAGGGAGATTATACAATGCACAAGACAATGCAACTTTATGAAGGAAAGGAAAAAAATGTTTCTAGGATGACAGACAGATATCAGAGCCCGCTGTCTGAACGATACGCAAGCAAAGAGATGCAGTACATTTTTTCGCCGGATATGAAATTTCGCACATGGAGAAAGCTTTGGATTGCACTTGCTGAGACGGAAAAGGAACTGGGACTTAGTCAAGACGGAGAACCTGTAATTACGGATGAAATGATTGAGGAGCTTAAGAGCCATGCGGAAGATATCAATTACGAGGTAGCTAAAGAGCGTGAGAAACAGGTGCGCCACGATGTCATGAGTCATGTGTATGCGTACGGGAAGCAGTGTCCGAAGGCGGCGGGAATTATTCATCTCGGAGCAACGTCCTGTTATGTGGGAGATAATACGGATATTATTGTTATGACAGAGGCGCTGCGACTGATAAAGAAAAAACTGATCAATGTGATTCAGGTACTGGCTGATTTTGCGGAAGAATATAAAGGATTACCGACACTGGGATTTACGCATTTCCAGCCGGCTCAGCCGACAACCGTTGGAAAGCGTGCATGCTTGTGGATACAGGAATTCTTACTGGACATGGAAGAGCTTGAATTTGTACTTTCGAATATGAAACTGCTTGGATCGAAAGGAACCACAGGAACCCAAGCTTCTTTCCTGGAATTGTTCGATGGAGATCAGGAGACAATCGATAAGATTGATCCGATGATTGCCCGTAAAATGGGGTATGAAGACTGTTATACGGTTTCAGGACAGACGTATTCCAGGAAAATTGATACAAGAGTACTTAACGTGCTTGCTCAGATTGCGGCAAGTGCGCATAAGATGAGTAACGACATTCGTCTGCTGCAGCATCTGAAAGAAATCGAAGAACCATTTGAGAAAGATCAGATTGGTTCCTCAGCTATGGCATATAAGAGAAATCCGATGCGAAGTGAAAGAATAGCATCTTTAGCACGCTTTGTTATGGTGGATGCGCTAAATCCGGCGATGACTTCAGCGACGCAATGGTTTGAGCGGACGCTGGATGATTCGGCCAATAAGAGACTCGCCATCCCCGAAGGTTTCCTGGCCGTCGATGGAATTCTTGATTTATGTCTCAATGTAGTGGATGGACTCGTTGTTTATCCAAAGGTGATTGAAAAAAGATTGATGAGTGAGTTGCCATTTATGACAACAGAAAACATTATGATGGATGCGGTAAAAAAAGGTGGAAATCGACAAGAACTCCATGAACGTATCCGGGAGCTTTCGATGAAAGCGGCGCGGGGGATAAAAATAGAAGGGGAAGACAACCATTTACTTAAACTGATTGCAGAAGATGAAGCATTCCGGATGTCGCTGGAAGAATTAGAGGAAATGATGGACCCGGTAAAATATGTCGGTCGCTCGAAAGAGCAGGTTGAGGCTTTTCTTAAAAGCCAGATTCGTCCGTTACTTGAGGCTAACTCAGAACTATTGGGAATGTCAGTAGAAATCAATGTATAAAGTGAGGTAAATCAAATGGTCAAGGCAGTAGTTGGAGCAAACTGGGGAGATGAAGGAAAAGGAAAAATTACAGATATGCTGGCGATGAATGCAGATTACATCGTGCGATATCAAGGAGGAGCAAATGCAGGACATACCATTGTAAACTCATATGGAAAGTTTGCACTGCATACATTGCCATCCGGTGTATTTTATAACCATACCACAAGCATCATTGGGAATGGAGTCGCACTCAATATACCTATTTTGTTTGAGGAAGTTAATTCTCTTATAGAAAAAGGAGTTCCGGCACCGAAGATTCTTGTTTCCGACAGAGCACAGATTGTGATGCCTTACCATATACTGTTTGATCAGTATGAAGAGGAGCGATTAGGGAAAAAGTCATTTGGTTCGACCAAATCGGGAATCGCACCTTTTTATTCAGATAAATATGCAAAGATCGGTTTTCAGGTAAGTGAATTATTTGATGAGGAAGGACTGATAGAAAAGCTGCATAGAGTGGTGGAACAAAAGAATGTGATATTGAAGCATTTGTATCACAAACCACTGCTGGATGAGGAGGAGCTTCAAGACACCCTTGCAAAATATCGCGATATGGTGGCCCCTTATGTGGGTGATGTTTCTTATGTACTCCATGAAGCAATTAGTCAAAACAAAGAAATTCTGCTAGAAGGTCAGCTTGGCACTTTGAAAGATCCGGATCACGGGATTTATCCGATGGTAACTTCATCCTCTACGTTGGCAGCTTACGGAGCAATCGGAGCGGGTATCCCGCCGTATGAGATAGTGCAGATTATCACGGTGTGCAAAGCGTATTCTTCCGCAGTCGGAGCCGGAGCCTTCGTGAGTGAGATTTTTGGAGAAGAGGCGGATGAACTTAGGAGAAGAGGCGGTGATGGCGGTGAATATGGTGCTACAACCGGGAGACCTCGCAGAATGGGCTGGTTTGACTGTGTGGCATCCAAATACGGATGCCAAATGCAGGGAACCACGGATGTTGCATTCACCGTGCTTGATGTATTAGGGTATTTGGATGAAATTCCGGTCTGCGTCGGTTATGAAATAGACGGCAGAGTGACCACGGAATTTCCTGTGACTCATTTGCTTGAAAAGGCAAAACCGGTGTTTGAAGTGCTCCCTGGATGGAAGTGTGATATCAGAGGAATTAGGGAATACGGAAGTCTTCCGGAAAATTGTCGCAATTATATTGAGTTTATTGAAGAAAAAATCGGTTATCCGATCACAATGATTTCAAACGGACCGGATCGGGAAAGCATTATTTATAGGAAAGTAGGATAGGATATGTGTGGAATTGTAGGATATATAGGAACAAAGCAGGCGGCGCCGATACTTTTGGACGGATTGTCAAAGCTGGAGTACAGAGGGTATGATTCAGCCGGTATTTCCGTGCGAAATCTGGACAATAACAGCATCGATACCGTAAAGGCAAAAGGCCGGTTAAAGGTGTTGGCAGAAAAGACAGATGACGGAAACGCGTTGAGAGGAACCAGTGGAATCGGACATACCAGATGGGCGACTCATGGTGAGCCATCGGAGCTTAATGCCCATCCGCACTGCAGCGATGATGAAAAAGTAGTCATCGTGCACAATGGTATTATTGAAAATTACATTGAATTGAAAGATAAACTGGTGAAAGCCGGATATCAGTTCTATTCACAGACGGATACAGAAGTGGCTGCAAAATTAATTGATTATTATGATAAAAAGCTGGACGGAGAGCATCTGGAAGCATTATCGCAGGCTATGCTACGTATCCGTGGTTCTTATGCACTCGGAGTTATGTTTGCAGATTGTCCGGATTGTATTTATGCAGTACGTAAAGATAGTCCTTTGATTGTAGGAAAAAGTGACGATGGAGTGTATATCGCATCCGATGTTCCGGCAATTTTAAAGTATGCAAAACATGTGTACTATATTGATAATATGGAAATCGCAGTCTTGCAGAAAAACAGTATTGATTTTTATAATGTGGACAGAGAACCATTGAGCAAAGAAATGGTAGAAATCAAGTGGGATGCTGAAGTGGCTGAGAAAGGCGGCTTTGAGCATTTTATGATGAAGGAGATCTATGAGCAGCCAAAGGCGGTTTCAGATACTTATGGCGCTTATGTATGTGACGATGCCATTGAGCTGTCGGAAAGTGGTTTGACGGAGGAGAAGTTAAAGCAGCTGGAGCGAATCTATATTGTGGCGTGTGGATCGGCTTATCATGTCGGTATGGTAGGAAAATACGTGATTGAAGAATTGACAGGAATACCGGTGGAGGTTGATTTTGCTTCGGAATTCCGCTATCGCAATCCGCGTATCATTAAAAATTCGCTCGTAGTGATTATCTCACAATCCGGAGAAACAGCAGATTCGCTGGCGGCACTTCGGCTGGCGAGAGAGCATGGAATTGATACACTGGGGATTGTCAATGTGCTTGGCTCAAGTATTGCAAGAGAGGCAGACTATGTGATGTATACATACGCCGGCCCGGAAATATCGGTGGCCACGACCAAAGCATACAGCGCACAGTTGATTGCAATTTATCTATTTGCCATGAAGCTGGCAGAATGCAAAGAGATGCTGACAGAGGAAGAGCAGAAGGATCTCCTTGCGGAACTGAAAAAACTGCCTGACAAAATTCACAAGATTCTGGAGGATAAAGAGCGTATTCAATGGTTTGCGACGAAATATGCCAATGCAAAGAGTATTTTCTTTATCGGAAGAGGAATCGATTATGGAATCTGTCTTGAGGGAAGTTTAAAGCTGAAAGAAATCAGCTATATTCATTCGGAGGCGTACGCGGCGGGAGAGTTAAAGCACGGAACCATTAGTCTGGTGGAAGAAGGGACCCTTGTCATTGGTGTCTTGACCAGAAGCGAGCTTTTTGAAAAGAGCATCAGCAATATGGTAGAGGTAAAAAGTCGTGGAGCTTATTTGATGGGAGTAACATCCTACGGAAACTACAACATAGAAGAAACCGCAGATTTTTCCGTATATGTACCAAAAACATCGCGCTATTTTGCAACATCCTTAGCGATTATTCCGCTACAGCTTTTGGCTTATTATGTCAGTGTAGCCAAGGGACTTGATGTGGATAAACCAAGAAACCTTGCAAAGAGTGTAACGGTGGAATAAGGCAGTTATAGAATGGAGCAGTAAAGTAAAATATAGAGTAAAGATATGGAACAGAGTATAAGAATATAGTGCCAGAAAAGGATAATGTGTATGACAAAGGAATTGATAATCGTCATTGATTTTGGTGGACAATACAATCAGTTGGTAGCCCGGCGTGTCAGAGAATGTAATGTATATTGTGAGATTTATTCATATAAGACAGCGATTGATAAAATAAAAGAATTAAATCCGAAAGGTATTATTTTAACCGGTGGACCGTCGAGCTGCTACGAAGAAGGAGCAGCCGTTTGCAGCAAAGAGTTGTTTGAACTTGGAATTCCGGTACTTGGAATCTGTTATGGGGCACAATTGATGAACCATTTACTTGGAGGCGAGGTAACAAAGGCACCGGTTAGAGAATATGGAAAAACAAAGGTGGAGGTTGACATAACTTCTTTGTTATTCCAAGAGGTGCAGCCAATCACCAATTGCTGGATGAGCCATTTTGATTTTATTAAAAGAGCTGCGGATGGATTTGAGATTATCGGACGTACCAAAGACTGTCCGGTAGCAGCAACGCAGGATAAAGATAGAAAATTATACACTGTTCAGTTTCATCCGGAAGTGCTTCATTCGGAGGAAGGAACCACAATGCTGCGCAATTTTGTGAAAGAAATATGCGGATGCAGCGGGGACTGGAAGATGGAGACATTTGTAACTGAGAAAATCCAAGAAATCCGTAAAAAAGTCGGTGAGGGAAACGTATTATGCGCCCTGTCGGGAGGCGTGGATTCGTCGGTGGCAGCCGTTCTTTTGTCAAAGGCAATCGGAAAGCAGCTCACCTGCGTGTTTGTGGATCATGGTCTGCTTCGTAAGAATGAAGGGGATGATGTGGAGCGAATTTTTGGGGAACAAGGTGACTATGACCTCAATTTTATCCGTGTCAATGCACAGGAAGAGTTTTACAGTAAATTAGCCAAAGTAACCGACCCGGAGACAAAGAGAAAGACAATTGGAGAGGAATTTATCCGTGTCTTTGAGCGGGAAGCAAAAAAAATCGGTGCGGTTGATTTTCTGGTACAGGGAACTATTTATCCGGACGTAGTAGAAAGTGGACTTGGAGGAGAATCGGCGGTCATCAAATCACACCATAATGTAGGAGGTTTGCCATCCTGTGTGGAGTTTAAAGAAATCATGGAGCCGCTTCGTGATTTGTTTAAGGACGAAGTACGTAAAGTGGGATTGGAACTTGGACTTCCAAGGCATCTTGTATTTCGCCAGCCATTCCCGGGACCTGGACTTGGGGTACGTATTGTCGGAGAAGTGACAAGAGAAAAAGTAATTATGGTACAGGATACAGATGCAATTTTTCGAGAAGAGTTAGCAAAAGCTAATCTTACCGATGAAATCGGACAGTATTTTGCTGCCCTTACCAATATGCGAAGCGTAGGCGTTATGGGAGATGAGCGTACATACGATTACGCTGTGGTACTGCGAGCAGTAAACACAATCGATTTCATGACTGCGGAAGCAACGGATATTCCGTACGAAATACTCCAGAAAGTAATGAACCGTATTATCAATGAGGTAAAAGGTGTCAATCGAGTGTTTTATGATTTAACAAGTAAGCCGGCGGGAACGATTGAGTTTGAGTAAAATCCGCTGGCAGTCTGAAGGTGGTGAAGAGAAATGACTAAAAAAATGTTTTATCTATTTTGTTTTTGTTTGATTGTTATGTTATGTGGATGTGGAGGAGGAAATCCTGTTGAGGATGTTTCATATTATCAAGATAATAATTTGATGGAATGTTATGGAAATGCATATACGGACTATACTTCTGTTGAATACGAGCAAACTATTATCGAGTGGCAAGACTCATTAGGTAGAGAAAGTTCTGTAGGGCCTCATGAACCGAAATATAGAGGCATTATTCATTTGTCTCCGGAACAGGCGGAACAGCTGATGAAGTCATATGAATGGACAGAAGATACACCCCAGATAGTGTTTGACTCGATTGAGTATGATTTATCAAATAGTGATATTTGGTATAAATCAAATGATTTTGAAAAAGATTTATTTACAAAGGTAGCTATAAATTATGTGTATTTTAATGGAAAAGATGCTATTATATTTGAAATACAAGTAACATAATTAATATACGAATTTTAGTCTTAGAAGGTGTTTGAGTGCACGCGAAGATTTGAATTCTCTGTTATGTTAAAGACGGATATTATGTCCGTCTTTTTCTATTGACAAGGAAAAGGGTAATGTGTTACTTTAAACAAAGTAATATATTACCTATTGGAGGCGCAATGAATTTAAAAGAAGTAATTAGAAGTGATAAAGTGAATTTTACAGGTGTTGAATCATCCTATTTTCTGCTGGGATTGTTAAGTGCTTTTGAGAACAGGTTTCAGGCAATGGCGGACAGTACTATGAAAGAAATTAGTTGGAAACAGTTTTTTGCAATCATATGTGTCAATTTGTGCAAAACTCCGCCTACGGTTAAGGAGTTGGCGGAAATCATGGGTAGCTCTCATCAGAATGTAAAGCAGATCCTTTTGAAACTGGAGAAAAAGGGGTTTGTAAGCATTTCTGTGGATGAGCAGGATAAGAGAAAACAGCGTATTGAAATTACTGATTATTGCCAAGAGTTTTGTGAGAAAAATGACGAGATGAGTATGACACTTTTGAAGAGAATGTTTGAAGGTGTGTCGGAGGAGCAATTACAGATAACGATACAGACCATTATACAAATTGAAGATAATCTAAAGGAGATTCGTGATTATGAGTAGAGGTATTATTTTATATCAATCTAAATATGGAGCAACGAAAAAGTATGTAGATTGGTTAGTGGAGGAACTTGGCTATGATTATGTGGAAACTAAGAATGCTAAAGTCGCTAATTTGCTGAATTATGATATTATCATTTTAGGTGGAGGTGTTTATGCTTCCGGTATTGCAGGGTTGCAATTCTTAAAGAAAAATATAGGGCAGTTGACAGGCAAGAAGATTGCAGTATTTGCAGTTGGTGCTTCTCCATATGATGAAAAAGCAATACAACAAGTGAGGGAGATGCATTTTAAAAATGCACTTAGTAATATTCCATCGTTCTATTGTCGAGGAGCATGGGATGAAGAAAAAATGAAGTTTGCGGATAGAACGCTTTGCAAGATGTTACAGAAAGCAGTTGCGAAGCAGAATCCGGACGAATATGAACCTTGGCAAAAAGCATTGATGTGTGCAGTGGGGAAAAAGTGTGATTGGACAGATAAGTCGTATTTAGAGCCATTGCCAGGGTACATTGAGGAATTATAATATTGGAGGTCTATATGAAAAAGTATGTACATGCATTTTTGATTTGGGTTATGATTATACCTATAGCCATTTTAAATGGAGGATTTCGAGAATATGTGCTTGTTAAGCTTGGGAAAATTGCACTTCCCTTAAGTGGTATTATATTAAGTGTTTGTATTTTTGCTGTTGCATATTTTCTAGTACCTAAAATAAAGAATTGTGAAAAAAGAGATTATGTTTGGTTTGGCGTAATGTGGTTTATATTG
>JAZNEP010000023.1:0-81995 GCA_045588655.1 Lachnospiraceae bacterium
AGTAGGTCCCAAGGGTTGGGCTGTTCGCCCATTAAAGCGGTACGCGAGCTGGGTTCAGAACGTCGTGAGACAGTTCGGTCCCTATCCGGCGTGGGCGTAGGATATTTGAGAGGAGCTGTCCTTAGTACGAGAGGACCGGGATGGACTGGCCGCTGGTGTATCTGTTGACTAACCAAGGTCATGGCAGAGTAGCCAAGCCGGGACGGGATAAACGCTGAAGGCATCTAAGCGTGAAGCCCCCCTCAAGATGAGATATCC
The DNA here is from genome assembly GCA_045588655.1 of Lachnospiraceae bacterium. Lineage (GTDB taxonomy): Bacteria > Bacillota > Clostridia > Lachnospirales > Lachnospiraceae > SVFI01. Next base: position 259 of record JAZNEP010000023.1, read on the forward strand.
CTACGAAAGTAGTAAGACCCCTTGAAGACGACGAGGTAGATAGGGCAGAGGTGGAAGTATGGTAACATACGGAGCTGACTGCTACTAATCGGTCGAGGGCATGACCAGAGATGGTTTGGATAGGTAAAAAGTGATGTAAAAAGATTTCTTGTATTTGGTTTTGAAGGTACGTATAAGAAGCCCTTGCAATTTACTTTGTAAAGGGCTATAATTGAATAGTATTCCTCCTTAGCTCAGTCGGTAGAGCACTCGGCTGTTAACCGAGTTGTCGTTGGTTCAAGTCCAACAGGGGGAGTTATGGCTCCTTGGTCAAGCGGTCAAGACATCGCCCTTTCACGGCGGTAACACGGGTTCGATTCCCGTCGGGGTCACTTTTAATGATATATGCCGATGTGGCTCAATTGGCAGAGCAGCTGATTTGTAATCAGCAGGTTATCGGTTCGAGTCCGATCATCGGCTTTTGCTTATGCAAAGATAAGCGGTCTTTTAGGCAAGACTAGTATATGGACCTTTAGCTCAGTTGGTTAGAGCAATCGGCTCATAACCGATCGGTCCTGGGTTCGAGTCCCTGAAGGTCCATTTTGCTTATAAAGCAGAAAATTTTATAAAAAACAAAAGAATATGGCCCAGTGGCTCAGTTGGTTAGAGCGCCGCCCTGTCACGGCGGAGGTCGTCGGTTCGAGTCCGATCTGGGTCGTTTGTATGTACTACATACGAAATGGGATCTTAGCTCAGCTGGGAGAGCATCTGCCTTACAAGCAGAGGGTCACAGGTTCGAGCCCTGTAGGTCCCATTAACAGTGTATAGTTGCTATACATTGTGGGCCCGCGTGGCGGAACTGGCAGACGCGCAGGACTTAAAATCCTGTTGTAGCAATACAGTACCGGTTCGATTCCGGTCGCGGGCACTTGAAAGAGGAGAAAGCATTGAGAAATTCAATGTTTTCTTTTTTTTTATATTGAAAATTATATTATGTGGGATAATAATGTATGAAAAGATTCTTTATGTTATACTTGCTAATATAATATATTTTTAAGAGAGCATATAATTGGAGTAAAGCGGAGGAGAGTCAAGTAATGAAAATTTTATTTTATGATACGAAAAAATATGATAGAGATTCTTTTGATAAAATGTTGCCACAATTTCCGGAAATAAAAATGGATTTTTTGGACGCTGATCTTTCTGTACACACAGCGCGATTGGCAAAGGGATATGATGCTGTATGTGCTTTTGTGAGTTCTGATGTAAGTAAAGATGTATTACAGGTATTAAATGAAAATGGTGTAAAACTTGTTTTGATGCGATGTGCAGGCTATAACAATGTGGATGTTGAGGAGGCAAAAGAATGCGGAATTACTGTACTTAGAGTTCCCGGATATTCGCCGGAGGCAGTAGCAGAGCATGCAATGGCATTGGCGCTTGCAGTAAACCGAAGAATACACAAAGGATATATAAAAGTCCGAGAAAATAATTTCAGTCTGGTAGGATTAACCGGTGTGAATTTTTTTCAGAAAACAGCAGGTATTGTAGGAACCGGAAAAATAGGGGCAGCCATGTGCCGGATTTGCAGAGGTTTTGGTATGAAAGTTATTGCATATGATATGTACCAAAATCCGGATTTGGATTTTGTTGAGTATGTTGATTTTGACACGTTGCTTGCTCAAAGTGATTTGATATCATTGCATTGCCCTTTGACCGAGGATAACTATCATATGATTAATACGGATACGATAGAAAAAATGAAAGATGAAGTCATTTTAGTGAATACATCCAGAGGTGCATTGATTAAGACAGATGATTTGATTTTAGGAATAAGAAGCAAGAAATTTTTTGCAGTGGGACTTGATGTATATGAGGAGGAAACAAATAATGTTTTTGAAAATCGTGAGGATGATATTTTGGAGCATTCGATTACTGCAAGATTGTTATCTTTCCCAAACGTAATTGTAACATCTCATCAAGGATTTTTGACGGAGGAGGCTCTTGCGTCCATCAGTCAGACAACGTTGCAAAATGCAATCGATTATATAGGTGGAAATGTCAAGGAAAGTAATATAGTCACGATTTGATGATTATGGAATAGGATAGGAAGCGTGATGATTAGTGGGGATGACACGAAAGCAAAAGAATGGGAAGGTATGGGTTATGGATGTAAAAAAAGTATTGGAAACAATGTCACTCGAAGAAAAAGCACGGCTTGTAAATGGTGCATCATTTTTCGGGACAGCACAGATTGATCGCTTAGGGATTCCAAGAATACAATTATTGGATGGTGGTACCGGAATAAATTTTGAACAGCTTTTTGGAGATATGGTCAAGGAAGGAAAGCATGGTGCAGATAGTACAAATGAAATGGTTGGAAGTACTGTGCTGACCCATGTGATTGATAGCTATTTTGAGCCAGAAAAATTGACAAAAGAAGAATTAAGATTACATGCATGGATTAGCGAACAGTTAGAAAAAAAATTGGATGGGATGAAATATGCGCCAAGTTGTTTTCCACCGGGTATATTGCTTGGCGCCACCTGGAATAAAGAAGTGGTGGGGCAAGTAGGCGAAGCACTGGGGAAAGAGGCAAAATTATATGGTATTCAAATACTTCTGGGGACGCCGAATGTAAATATACATAGGGATCCGTTAAACGGACGATTATTTGAAGGTTACTCAGAGGACCCGTGTCTTGTTTCAAAGCTCGCACCGGAGTTAGTGAAAGGGGTTCAAAAGTATGGAGTTGCAGCAAATGTAAAGCATTTTGCAGCAAACAATCAAGAGACAAACCGAGTTGGTGTCAATGAGACGATTTCTTTGCGTGCATTGGAGGAAATATATTTTCCGGGATTTAAAGCGTGTGTACAGGTAGGAAATGTCAAGACCGTGATGAGTGCATATAATCGAATTAACAAGATACCTTGTACAGAGAATAAATGGTTGTTGACAGAGAAGCTTAGAAAGGAGTGGGGATTTGACGGAGTGGTGATGTCTGATTGGGGGGCTGTTTATCATCCGGTAGAAGCTCTTGCGGCAGGAAATGATTTGGCGATGCCGGGGCCAATTGCATGGGAACCGATAGCAGAGGCAGTGCAAAGCGGAGCTTTAAAAGAGGATGAATTAAATCTTGCAGTAGAGCGTTTGCTTTCTCTTATCGACTGGATATCACAAAACTTTAAGCATGATGTTTTAACTGAAAAAACGATAGAACAACTGAGAATAGAAACGAATCGTGTGGCTTATCGGGCAGCCAGTGAAGGGGCGGTTCTTCTTGAGAATGCAGGAATTCTTCCGTTTTCTGAAGATACGCAGACATTTGTGGTTGGGAGCGGAGCAGACAGATTGCTGGAATGTGGAAGCGGTAGTGCAGGTATAACAACGAATCGTACCACAAGTTTCATACAAAATCTGAAGCAATCACAAGAGAAGGAAGCAGATATTATAGTATGTGTGTGTAAGCTGGGGGGAATGGAAGGGAATGATCGACCGCATATGCATCTTGTAAAGGAAGATTTAGAGATTCTCTATAGCTATGGTGCAATTGATTATGAATCAGCACCGCAAATAGTACGTGCGCAGTTAGCAGAGATGACACGATTAGAGGTAAAAAGAAAGCAGAAAGACCTAGTTCTTATTTTAAATGTGTGTGGACCTGTAGATTTATCATATATAAATAAGGATGTTGTAAAAGCGGTGTTAGTGTCATTTTTGCCGGGGATGGAAGGCGGGAAGGCAATTGCTGATATTTTAGTCGGAAAAGTAAATCCATCTGGTAAGTTGCCGCTCACATTTCCTGTGAAATATGAAGATACACCTACGTACTTAAACTTTCCGGGAGATGGCTATGAGGTATGTTATGGTGAAGGAATTTATGTGGGCTATCGCTATTATGAAAAAAAGAAAATAAAGCCACTTTACCCATTTGGATTTGGAATGTCCTACACAACATTTGCGTATGAAGGTCTGAAACAGATGAGTGTACGGAGTGATAAGATTACATTTACTGTTCTGATAAAGAATACAGGAGACCGATTTGGTGCGCAGGTAGTGCAAATCTACGTTGGAGACCCGTATGCTACGCTTCAGAAGCCGGTAAAAGAGCTTGTGGCATTTGAAAAGGTATATTTGGAGGCGGGAGAACAAAAAGCTGTCAAATTCGAAATTAGCACGGAACAATTGGCTTCATATGATGCAGATTTGAAGCAATGGACGGTGGAAGAAGGGTATTATGATATATATGCAGCGACTTCGTCGAATATGGATGATGTATTTGCAAAAGAGAGAGTTTACGTACATACCGAATCACCATATAGTTTTGGACTTGGTTCGACGGTAAAGACAATGTATGAACATGTGGATTTGAAGCAGGCAATAAGAAAACTTTGGCTACAGAAGAAATGGGACTGGGGAATTGTGGAAAATAATTATCAGTATACATCGAACCGCACCATTTATGAAATTATGCCAAAAGAAGAAAAATGGAAAGCGGAAGACGATGCGTTAGTCAATGAATTTTTGATGACAGTGAAGAAAATCAAGAAACAGTAGAAAAAAAGAGCAAGGATCGGTGTATGTAGCGATCCTTGCTTATTTTTTAAATTATTTGTTATCGGCCTTATCTTCGTCAAAAAATTCTTCAATAGTTTCAGTGGTAGAGGCTTCGTCATCCTCATCGGTACCGTCTTCGACGGTGTCAATCATAGGTTCGTCATCTTCTTCATCAAATGGTTCTGTATCGGAAGTTTCAGCAGAGGAAGTATTTAAATTAAGAGGTACATAAGTACGCTCTGCTGATTCTGTCCCATTTTCATAATCTTCATCATCGTCAAAATCATCAAAATCATCAAAATCGTCATCTTCAAATCTATCGTCATCGTTCTTTTTCATAACATAGTAGGCACCTGCAGCAATGGCACCGATTGCAGCACCGAATAATAATCCTTTAGTGAACTTTTTCATATAGACAACTCCTTTCAATATCCGCTTTTTTCTATTTTAAAATAAATTTACAGAATATACAAGCAGTTTATGCAGAATTGTACGATTAAAGTCATTAAATTTTAAATTTCGTTCTTACTTTTGTTGCATAAAAATATACGAATTCCATAATGGTTGGAACACCGCGATCTGAGCGGATTCGAGCGGTATAATAAGTGAGTAAATCATCAGGATCGCTTACACGCCATGCGCGGTTGATAGCATATTGCATAGAACGTTCGATACTTGCATCACTCTTTCTATATCGAGGTCCGAGAATGGAAAAGAAATTGGTGTCGTAGTTCTGTGATTTTAAATAGATGGCATCGGTTAGATATTGATAACCTACTGCTTTAGGGCTAATGCCAACTAAATTAAGTTCTTCGCGTATGAAGGCAATGATTCGGTGTTCGTTTGTAGATGCAGCGGATGGAGAAAAAAGTGTTGAACTTAAATCAATAGAGGAATCTTGGGAGAAATCACCATGGGATTGAGCTACATTGGTCATTAACCGTATGAAATCAATGACATACTGTGCAGAATAATCTTCCTGATATTTAACAAGAATGAAGTCTGCACCAAGTGATCTGGCCATTTGGTGAGTTCTGCGACTGCTATTATTTGTGGTGACTAAAAGATAAGGATGATCCCGGAGATGGAGTTTGTTTAATTCGGATAAAAATTGTAGACCATTTCCGCCACCATTGTGTAATTCAAGATCGATAATAATGGCATCAGGACAGTCTTTTTTTATTATTTCAATTGCACTCATGGCATTTGCAGTACAGGCAGTTAAAATGATATCATCCAAAGTTTCGACATAGTTTTTGAAAGCGATACAATCCGGCTCATCATCTTCGATTAATAAAATTCGTAATTGTTTTGTCATGCACTTTTTCCTCCATTTTCTGAACTTTTTTCTGATGGTATAACATAAAGATCACCACGTATTAGTGTGTTAGTAATCTCTTTATGACGATGCGACTGAATGACATAGTGATTTTTATTATTGAATGATAATATGATTTTCTTGGTGAAGTTGTCTTCATGTAAGCTATATTCCTGTATTTGTAAGGAACAGCGATATTTCTTTTTGATTTTCCAAATATCCATCCAGCCAATGCCACTACCATTTTCATCTGCATGTGTGGTATGTGGTTGAAGTCCAAGATTATGTAGTGTGCGTATATCAAAGGTATTACCCGTGTCGGCAATGGAAAAATAAGCTTCATTTTGGTATTTACCAAAGGTGACTTGCAATTTTCCGGTATCGTGGCCAATCATTGCAATGATTGCATTTTCAAGTAAATCGGAGAGTAAATGAGACAAATCATCTTCGGAGATATGCTCCAATAAGTAAGTTAGATTATCTTTGGTATATTTACACTGAAAGGAAATATGGTTAGCGTCAGCTTTCTTTTGCATATATGCGAGTACTGCGTCAATGCGGATATATCCGGTAGGAGACCAGTGGATATCATGTTCACGATAGGATGACAGTATTCCTTTGCGGTTTTGTGATAGCGCGTGTAACTGTGTAGCAAGCATAGTGCCATATTGTTTCAATAGGTTGACGTCGGTATTGTAATCAAAAGAAAGAAAGTCAGAAACGGCATTTTCCATGGCTGGAATTAACTTATTGTCTTTATGAACAATTCTTGCTAACTCGTCATTATCGCTGGTGAGAATTTCAATTAAGCGATCTTTTTCGGCTAGTTCATCATATAGAGACTGTATTTCTAGATTCCGCAGTTTTTCAACATATGATTTTGTGATTTGCTTTTGCCACCATGTGAAGAGTTGGAAGGCGAGCAGGAAGACTATGAGTGGAATAAGATCTTCAGCTAGGTTGGAAGGGGATGTATTAGTTTGATCTAGTATTTTTAAAGCTAAGATATAGATACTTGCTAATATGCCAAAGTGAATAAAGTTAATTGTGGTTAAAAAAGGCATTCCTGTTTTGAATCGCTTTATTCTAAATAACAAATAAGTTGCCACCATGGTTAATATACTGGCAATAGCTGCGAATAAGTTAATTGGAATGTGATTATTATAATAATAGAATGGAGAAAAAAATATAGTAACAATGAGCGTACAGAAAAAATAAACAATATGGTATAAAGCTAACGATATTACCGAGATGGTAAGGCATAAATCCATTTTGGTTCTATGTATATAATACATAGAACATGCAAATAAAATGCCGAAAATAATGGAGGACGATTGTGGAAAGATATAATGGAAAAATATTGAAGCAAGATAGAGGATTGATAATACAAAAATATTAGTGTATGTGCTTGGTAGTTTGTTACTGTTTATTTTGAGAAGTTTATTGTAAGAGAAGGTGCAACATAGAATACGAAAAAAATGTGTAACTAATGAAATCATTTGATATCCCCCGAATTACAACAAAAAATACAATACAAAGACTAATAGTAGAATCATCTAAATGAAAGTAATCTCCCGTAAAAGGGAGGTGAAACAATGGACTATTTAAGATGGATATTAGATGTTTGGGCCACATTACGAGATCTGGGCTAAGATATTAATCTGTAATTAGGCATTCAAAAATATCCTTTTAAAAATTTCGACTATCAGAACTTGTTGTACAACATTATTTATGGTTACAAACACCTAAATTATATAATACAAATTATGGGAATTCAATGAAATGAGGGGCTTCGAAGTCAAAGAGCCAACAAAAACCAAGAAGAACCAATAAGAAATAAAAAATAAAATCCAATAGATTGTATTGTAGAAAAATGTTAAAGTATGTCTAACAAACAAATTCCATGGAATTCTTGAAACTTATTGTAAGAATAGGATATGCAGGAAGCATGTGGAATCGGATTATGAAGGGAAATTAGGGATATTGATGACAAGAGAGCCAGTTCTTCGGAATTGGTTCTTTTGTTGTTTGTGGGAAATGAATGAATAGTAAAAGTACTTGAAAATATAGGAGAGGCTAACTATACTGAAAACATATAATTTTATTCGAATTTTTATGTAGAAGCTGGAGGATATAAAATGGCGCGTTTATTGATTGTGGTAGATATGCAAAATGATTTTATTGATGGTGCACTGGGAACGAAGGAAGCTGTAGAGATTGTTCCCAACGTAGTAAAGATAATTGAGGAGTTTAAGCGGGCCAAAGATAAAATCATATTTACGAAAGATACGCATTTTGAAAATTATATGGATACGCAGGAGGGAAAAAATCTACCGGTTCCTCACTGTATAAAAGGGACAAAAGGACATGAAATTTGTGATGAGATTAAGTCTTGTATTGCTATAGAAGATTGCAGGGTGTATGAAAAACTGACATTTGGATCCTCCAAGCTGGCAGCAGATTTGGCTGCAGGGGAATACAATGAAGTGGATAGTATTACTCTGGTAGGGCTGTGTACAGACATTTGTGTGATATCCAATGCCATGCTTTGTAAGACATTCTTGACAGAGACACCGGTTTATATTGTTGCAGAAGGTTGTGCAGGGGTAACAGTGGAAAGTCATGAGAATGCACTGAAAGCGATGGAAATGTGTCAGATTAAAATTGTGTAATTCTTACTTTTATGATAATATGGAATGACTGAGTAGGTCAATGTTGAAGAGGGAAATATCATGAATGACAAGTTTTTTAATCTGAAAAGAGAGAAACAGGATCGATTTATCAATGCTTCAATAAAGATTTTTTCTGAGCACGGCTATCAAAAGGCAAGTACAGATGATATTGTAAAAGAAGCAAGAATATCCAAAGGTCTGTTGTTTCACTATTTTGGGAGTAAGCAGGGGCTTTATGAGTTTGTATATAATTACAGTACCAAGCTCATGATGATGGAGTATTCTAGTAATGTTTCACTTTTTCAAATGGATTTCTTTGAACTTCAGAAGCAACTAGAAGTGGCCAAAAAAAATATTATGATTTCGTATCCGTACATGAATGTGTTTATTAATCAGGCGTTCAGAGAAGAGAGTCAGGAAGTGATTGCAGTCATCGCAGACAGTATGGATCGCTATTCTGCTACTTTGGCAGAAATTTATGCAAAAGCAGATATTTCTCAATTTAGGGAAGGGATTGATCCTTCGGCTGTGCTTAAGATGTGTCTTTTTGTAGCAGACGGAGTATTAAATGAACAGTTTAAAGACGGAGAAATCAATCCGCAAGCATATCTTGATGAAGTGACAGCGTATCTGGATTTGTTAAAAAATAATCTGTATCAATAAAAGGAGCACTTGTAAGACAAATGAGAATGATAAAAATATATAAGTGGGATTGTATTATTAGATGGGGAGTAGCCGGATTGATTATTTTTTTTGGTGTGCTATCAAATGATTTTCTTGATTTGTTGCCATATGCTTATCCGGTTATATCGGGGTTCTTTACTATGCTGTTTTATTTGATTCCGGTTCATCCGATTTTTTGGCTGTTATCATTAATTTTTTCAATAAAGAATAAACAGAAAGCGCAGATTATCTTTTCGATAATTGCGCCAATTGTTTCCATTCTCTTCTTTTTGATGCTTGTTATCTTTCATGCAGTTTACGCCGGTAATCACGGTGCATGATAAAAAACAAAATAGCAAAAAAAATCGGGGAATCTCTCACAAAAAAGAGATTCCCCATTTCATTTACTTGGATTGTTGGTAGACCGGGTCGGCCGGATATCCGCCATGCAATTTTTGCATTCCACGCTGAACAGCATCGCGGGAATTTTTCCAATCCGCATCTTTGTTGCGGTAGTCGTATTTTTCGATGAGCCAAGCAACATCTTCACCGACACGTTTTAAGTTTTCTTGCATCTGTGGCAGTACGAGAGCAAAAAATTCTTCTTTCTGTTTTTCAGAAAGATCATATTGGGCGCGCTGACAGATATCTCCAAAATGATGGAGACAGAATCCTTTGCTCTTTTCAATCATATGTTTCATTTCATCATCTTTTTTATACATGAAAAAGAACGTATCCAAATAGCGTTCGTATGTTTTTTTATAATTACTGCATATGTAACAAGAAGCATCTTTTTCTTTCACCCAACTAGTGATAGAGTTATCCGGCGCTTCTGATTTTTTTAGTCGGTTCATAAGGGAAGCTTTGGCCGGAGCAAACATTTTTACCTGAGACTCAAATTCTTTTTGCATTTGGATATAGTGAGTTTTCAATATCCACGCATTTCCGAGCGCATTTCCGTAATCAAACATTTTTTTGAAGTGAAGACGGCAAAAGCCCGCTTTGTCGGTCATGTCGCGCATATCACTTTCCATGTAGGAAGCGCTTGAACCTAAAACGAGATCCAAAAGATCCTGCTCGACATCGCGCTCCACAAAACAGAAAGGACATTCGTCATTTGCATTGAATGCGTCGGTAAGTGGTATTGTATATAAAGTTTCTTTCATGGGATTCCTCTCTTTTCTTTTCTGATTTAGCTATAAAACTCTATTAACAGTTTAGCGGTAGAAATCAGAAATGGCAAGAATAAAGTGCCAAAATAAAGTAAGAAAATGAGTGCAATTGTGAGCAGGATATGATAGAATCAAATCCGGTAAAGAAAACCGTACATAGAGCGGTATGTGAGGAGAATGAAAATGGAATATTGGGATATTTATGATAAAAACAAACAAAAGACAGGAAGAACGATGAAGCGCAATGACTGGTGTTTAAAAGACGATGAGTATCATTTGACAGTGCTTGGTGTGGTGGTTAGACCGGATGGGAAATTTTTGATTACACAGCGTGTTATGACAAAGTCATGGGCTCCAGGATGGTGGGAAGTATCCGGTGGTGCGGCTATGGCAGGAGAAGAGTCGCGGGATGCGGTCATTCGAGAAGTAAAAGAGGAGACGGGACTGGATGTTTCGGCCTGTGAAGGCGGATACCAGTTTACTTATCATAGAGAGAATCCGGGCGAAGGAGACAACTACTTTGTTGATATTTATCGATTTGAGCTTGATTTTGATGAGAGTGATTTGTGTCTGCAGGAAGCGGAAACTGCCGGTTATAAACTGGCCACTGCACAGGAGATAAAAGATCTCGCTGCGCAGGGGATTTTCTTACACTATGACAGTATCAAACAGGTATTTGAATTGTAATACATAAAACAATGGATAGACAAAAAGCGAGAGAGTTATTTGATAACAGGATGACCAATGTCAGTTACCATACGGTAACCGACTTCGCTAATACGCTGACTTAGACTATGACTGCACTGGGCGGATTCTTCCCCGGTGCAGATTTTATTTTCATAAAGTGCATAGAGTTTACGTACGCCAAGCGGTGAAAGATTTGGCATCACAACATTTGCTCCGGCTTTTAGCCCTCTTTCACGACCATCCGGTGCAATGGTGCCAAGTGCTGTGGTGGCAGGAAGAAGAACGCGTGGAAACATAAGTCGCAATATGGCCAGGAGACGAAGGGTAAGAGAGAGACTTCCGTTTTCATAGCAGGAAAACGGTGTCTGCTTGTGTGTCAGAAATGGGCCGATACCAATCATATCCGGTTGTAATGCTTCAAGAAAACGAAGGTCCGCTACAAGGTCAGATAGTGTTTGATGAGGGCTTCCCACCATAAACCCGGCGCCTGTGTGGTAACCAATTTCCTTTAGATGAAATAGACATTCTTTACGATATGCCAGACTCATGGTATCCGGATGAAGTTGTGCGTAGAGTGTGTCGGAGGCGGCTTCGTGTCGAAGCAGATAGCGACGAGCACCGGCGTCAAAAAAGTCCTGATAGCTTTGTTTAGAACGTTCGCCTATAGAAAGTGTAATTGCACAGTCCGGAAAGCGAGTGTGGATGGAGGAGACGATATCACAAATAAGTGAATCAGTATAATAAGGATCTTCTCCGCCCTGAAGAACGAAAGTGCGCATACCAAGTGCATAGCCCTCTTCACAGCAGGATAAAATTTCTTCTTTGCTCAGTCGGTAACGGGTACAGGCAGTATTTCCTGCGCGAATGCCGCAATAGAAACAATTATTTTTGCAATAATTTGTAAATTCAATCAGACCACGCACGAACACCTTGTTTCCATAAATTTGTCTTCGAACCCGGTCTGCATAGGTAAACAGAATGGAATCCAGTTTGTCTGTGGACAGGAGAGATAAAAACTCTTCGTCACTTAAAGTGTTGGTAAGATAAAGTTTTTCAATGGTTTTTTCTGTAAGATTCATAGGTGATTCCTTGTTCTTTTTTTATGATGTAATCATATCTGTGGAAAATTGGATTGTCAAGCAGTCCTATCAAGGGGTAAAATGGATGGTAAGTATGAAAAGAAGATAACGTGAATGGATTGTGAAAAGGTGAAAAAATGGGATTACAGTTTGTTTTTGGGGGTTCCGGGGCAGGAAAAAGTACAAAAGTATATGAGAAAATCGTACAGCAATCTATGCGGCATCCGCAGCAGAATTTTCTGATTATGGTGCCGGATCAGTTTACAATGAGCACACAGAAAGAGTTGTGTTTGATGCATCCGCATGGAGGAATTATGAATATTGACGTGCTCAGTTTTTCACGTCTGATATACCGCATTGCACAGGAAGTGGGCCAGAAAGAGCGGGTGGTGCTCGATGATACCGGAAAAAACTTGATTTTGCGCAAAGTGGCTTTGCAGAAAGAAGAAGAGCTTGTTTTACTAAAGGAGAAGCTTAAGAAAACGGGTTATCTTCATGAAGTGAAGTCTATGATTTCTGAATTTTATCAGTATGATATACATAAAGAAGATTTGGACGAGATGATTGTGCAGGCGGAGGGAAAGGGATCTCTTTCCTGGAAGCTCAGGGATCTTAGGGTACTTTATGACGGATTTGCAGAATATATAAAAGAGAAGTTTATTACAACGGAAGAGGCACTGGAGGATTTGTGCCATATGATTCCGAAGTCAGAGGCACTGAAAGGAAGTGTCATTGTGTTTGATGGATTTACCGGATTTACGCCAATTCAGTGCAGAGTGTTAGTGGAGCTTATGCAGGTGGCGGAGGAGGTCATTGTGACACTTTGTGCAGATAATGCTGAAGATATTGTGTCGGATAAGGGCGAACAGCATCTGTTTGCATTGTCAAGAAAGACATATGATACACTTGTCCGTTTCGCGCAAAAATACGGGATTGCTGTGCGTTCCAATATGTTTCTTTCAGACAAGCCGGTCAAGAGATATGAAAAAAACCAGGCTATGGCGTTTCTTGAGGCAAATTTGTTTCGGTATCATAACACAGTGTTTGAAAAAGAACAGGAAGCTGTGCATGTCGTGGAGGCGGAAACACCACTGGAAGAGTTACAAAGTGTCTGTTTCACAATCAAGGAGCTGATTCGGACACAAGATCTTTGTTATAGAGATATTGCAGTAGTGACTGGTGATATCGGAAGATATGCACATTTGTTTGAAACAGAGTTTGCAAGATATGATATTCCATTTTTTATGGATCAAAACAGAGGGGTCGCATATCATCCAATGACGGAGTATCTGAAGGGAGCACTTGGAATATGGAAGGAGCAGTTTTCCTATGAAAGTGTATTTCGTTTTTTGAGAAGCGGTATGACTTCGGTGTCTGCGGATGAAGCTGACCGTCTTGAAAATTATGTCCGTGCACAGGGAATTCGAGGACGAAAAGCCTATGAGAGAATGTTTGTCAGAACAGATCAGGCAGAAGAGATGAACAAAATCAGGGAAAAGCTGATGTGCGAATTGGAGCCTCTGCGTCTTTCTTGTAAGAATGCAAGAGAATTTGTTATGGCGGTGTATCAGTTATGTGAAAAAAGTAATTTGCAGGGAAAGTGTAACGAATATGCCCGGATGTTTGAAAGCCGTGGAGAGCTCTCAAACGCGAAGGAGTATGAAAAAATATACCCGGCGTGTATGGATCTTTTGAATCAGATTTATGAACTGATTGGGGAAGATGAGATGGATGTGGAAGAGTTTACTGCCATTTTTGAGGCGGGAATCTCAGAAATTCAGATTGGAACCATTCCGCAAAGTGTGGATCAGGTGGTGGTCGGAGATATTGAAAGGACACGTCTTAAAAAAATCAAAGTGCTCTTCTTTATGGGAGTGAATGATGGTGTGATTCCGGGAAATGGTAGCAGTGGAGGACTGTTGTCAGATATGGAACGACAATTTTTGATTGATCAGGGAAGAGAACTGGCACCGACACCGAGACAAAAGATTTTTGAACAGAGATTGTATCTGTATCAAAATATGACCAAACCTACAGAACGGCTTTATTTGTCTTATTATAAGGTAGATGGCAGTGGAAAAAGCGCGCTCCCGTCTTATTTGATCCGAGTGATTCGAACAATGTATCCGGCGTTAGAAATCAGGCAGGAGCGTTATAAAAAAGCAGGAAATCTTGCAAGTATAGCAACCAAAGAAGATGCATTGGATGATTTTGCAACTCTTTTACGCATGTATTTGAATGAGGAAGTGCCACAAGAGAGTGAAGAAGGAAAAGAGGTAGAGGAAGCATTACGAATTTTGTGTCGTGCTTATGGTAAAGATGCGGTGGCCAATATGGTGAAGAAGGCGGCACTTACTACCTACGAAAATCAGCCATTGTCAGAAATTGCTGCGCAAATGCTTTATCAGGAAAGGAATAAAGGTAGTGTCAGTCGTCTTGAGATGTTTGCTTCCTGCGCATATGCACATTTTCTTCGTTATGGACTTGAGCTTTCACAGAAAGAAGAATATGAATTTGATGCATTGGATTTTGGAAATGTATACCATTTTGTATTGGAATATTTTTCGCATGCGCTGAAGGAGGAAGGAATACGGTTGGCGGAGGCTAAAGAGGAAGAGATAAAGCGGCTACTGGACAAAGCAATGGAGGAGTGCGTGGTCTCATATGGAGAAAATATACTCTATAGCAGTGCCAGAAACGAATATCGTATTACGCAGATGAAACGAGTACTCATGCAGAGTATACGAGCGATGCAATACCAGTTATTGAAGGGTGATTTTGAGCCGGCTTATTTTGAAAAAAGTTTTCGCTTAAATGGAAAGTTTCCGTTGATAGGAAAGATTGACAGAATTGATCTTTGTAGAGAAGATGGAAAAATACTTGTTAAAGTGATGGATTATAAATCGGGAACAAAGAAATTTAGTCTGGAGGAATTATATTATGGTCTTTCTCTGCAATTACCGGTCTATATGAGTGCTGCAATGCGTTTTTTAAAGGAAGAAAACCGGGAGAAAGAACTGATCCCTGCATCCATGCTTTATTACAAATTACAAAATCCATATGTGGATGATAGCGCTGCGGATACGGAAATCGAGTGGAAGAAAAAAATGCGACCACAGGGACTGACGGCAGATGCGGATGAAGTCATAGCTCATTTGGACCGGGAATTGAACGGAGAGTCCGATGTGATATGCATTGGACGAAAAAAGGATGGAAGTCTAAAAAGTTCATCACAGACAACTTCGGGAGAGGATATAAAAGTATTGCTTGATTTTACAGATCGAAAAATTGAGCAGTTGATGGAAGAGATAGGGAGAGGCGAGATAGGTATTAAGCCCGTGCACGTAGAAAACGAGCAGTATGATAGCTGTAGCTTTTGTAAATATCACGAGATATGTCGCATGGATATGCGAATTCCGGGGTATCAAAAAAAGGAATTACCGAAAATAACACAAGAAACGATAAAGGAGGAAATGGAGCATGCAGTTTACAGCGGATCAGCAGAAGGTTATATCGACGAGAAATAAAAATATCCTTGTTTCCGCTGCGGCCGGTAGCGGAAAAACAGCAGTGCTTGTACAAAGAATCTTATCGTTAATTACAGATATAGAACATCCGGTAGATATCGATCGGCTTTTAATTGTGACCTTTACCAGCGCAGCAGCGGCAGAGATGCGTGAACGTGTGCATTCTGCGATATTGAAGAGGCTGGAAGAGCATCCGGACGATGCAAATCTACAACGTCAAGCAACGCTAATCCATAATGCACAGATTACGACAATTGACAGTTTTTGTTTGTTTTTACTTAGAAATCATTTTCATGAGATTGATCTTGATCCGGCGTTTCGAGTGGGTGATCCGGGAGAAGTCAAATTAATTGAGAAACAGGTTCTGTCGGAAGTGTTGGAAGAGTTTTATGCACAGGGGGAGCAGGGATTTCTTGCTTTTGCAGATGCTTTTTGTCCGGATGGAAAAGATGGAAAACTTGAGGCGATGGTAGAGGAACTTTATCAGTACAGTATGAGTCATCCTTGGCCGATAGAGTGGTTGGATGCGTGTGATCAAACAGCAAATAAGTTAACTGAGGATAACTTATTCCAATCTGAATGGATGAAATATGGTATGACGCTTGCACAGGAAAATACCAAAGAGGCACTGACAATGGCAAAGCGGGCCATGGAGATATGTGAGCTTTCGAGCGGTCCGTATATGTATGCGGAGACATTGGAAGATGATATTCGTATTTTGGAACAATTGGTGCATAGAGTAGGTCGATGTACGGAGATTGAGTCATATGAGCAAGTACAAGCCGTGTTAAGTGATATAAAGTGGAAACGTTTGCCCATAAAATCAGATGATTCTGTTTTAGTAGAACATAGAGAGGAAGTAAAGGGCCTTAGAGAGCGCTACAAGAAAATAGTTACCGAAATGAGAGAACTGTATTTTGTTTCTCCTTGGGAATTGATATATGAGAAAGAAAAGATAGCGCAAGGTCTGCAGCACACGCTGATTTGTGTGACAAAGGCCTATATCGATAAGTTAGGTGAGGTAAAAAAAGAAAAAAATATTCTCGATTTTTCTGATGTAGAACATTATGCTCTAAATATATTGATTCGCGAGGGAGAACCAACCAAAACAGCACTTTGGTATCAGGAACATTATCGAGAAGTTATGATTGATGAGTATCAGGATTCCAACATGGTGCAGGAGCTTTTGTTGTCGGCAGTTTCGTGCGAAAAAGACGGGCAGTATAATCGCTTTATGGTAGGCGATATGAAGCAGAGTATTTACCGATTCCGGTTAGCGAGACCGGAAATATTTATGGAGAAATATAACAGATACCAGAATGAAGAGAAAAACGAGTGTCTGATTTGTCTAAAAAAGAATTTCAGAAGTCGAGAAGAAGTGCTCACAACTACGAATGCGGTGTTTGCAAAAATTATGCGACCACAGATTGGTGGAGTGATGTATGACGAGGAAGCAGCATTATATGTTGGAGCCGAATATCCCCAGACAGACCAGTGTGAGACGGAATTGTGCATATATGAGGTGACAAAGGATGATGAGCTGGGAAAGAGAAAAGCAGAAGCTTATATGATTGCACAGAAAATCAGGGAACTGATGCAGACGATGAAGATAGGGGAGCGACAGCTTGCATATCGGGATATTGTGATTTTACTTCGTAGCGGGACGAATATAGCAGACGAGATATTATCCGTGTTGATGTCAGAAGGAATTCCTGCATATGTGACGTCAAATACCGGCTATTTTTCAGCGCCGGAGGTCACGTTGTTGATGAATATGCTTAGGATATTGAATAATCCATATGATGATCTTGCATTTTGTAGTGTGGCGACCTCTCTGTTTTTTCGGATGACAGAGGAGGAACTGGCTATGATTCGAGCGACCACAGCACGTGGAGTGACCTTATATGAAAGCTTCCGGGAGGCTTTGGGAAAAGAAGAAAGTTCACTTTCAAAGGAATGTCTGGAAAAAATAAAGGACGCACTCGGACTGGTTGCAGAGTTGCGAGATGAAGCTGTAGTAAGGAGTATGACAGAACTGGTAAATGGTATTTTGGCTCGTTTTCACTATATAGAATACGTGGCAGCGCTTCCGGCGGGAGAACAGAGAAAAGCGAATGTTGCTATGTTTGTAGAAAAGACAGTGGACTTCGAAAAGACAAGTTTCCATGGGCTTTTTCAATTTATCCGCTACATGGAGCAATTAAAAAAATATGAGGTGGATTATGGGGAGGCAGCGACACTTGCAGAAAATGCAGACGTAGTGCGCATTATGACCATTCATAAGAGCAAGGGGCTAGAGTTTCCTGTATGTTTTGTGGCGGGGTTGGACAAACGATATAATTTGCGTGATACGACAGGAACTATGCTGGTGGATGCAGATTGGGGAATCGCGTCGGATTATGTGTTGCCTGAAAAAAATAGGACAGGAAAGACGTTGCGAAAAATGCTGTTGGCACAAAAAATGAAGAGAGATAGCATAGGAGAAGAATTACGAATACTATACGTGGCGATGACGCGTGCAAAGGAGAAATTGATTCTAACGGCAGCACAAAAAGATCCGGAGAAAAAAAGATTGCAATGTGCAGCGCTTGTAGATGGCAGAAGCGGTGAAATTCCAATTAGTGCTATTGCAGAAGCAGGATCGAATCTGACTTATCTGTTAATGGTCTGTGCAGCAGAAGAAAGTTGCATGAAAGTAACTTATTGGGCGGAAAATGACCTGAAGCTTACACAGGTAGAGCAGCTGATGGAAAAGTCATTCCGAGAAGATAGATTGAGATTACTTGAGGGGAATGAAAAAACAGAAGAGATACAAGAGAGACTTGAAGAACTGCAAGAGCGGTTTGACTATGTTTATCCGCATGGAAATCTTTCAGCACTCTATACGAAGACGAGTGTGTCGGAGTTAAAGCATGCAGCAATGAGAGAGGAACATGTACCTGTGATGTTTGAAACAGAGGATGCGGAAAAAAGTTACTTGCCGGCCTTTATGAGAGAAGAAAAGGTAATGCACGAAGGAGCGGCCAGGGGTAGTGCAATGCATCGTTTGCTGGAATTGATTGATTTTGAGAGCTACAGAAAGTGGATGGGGGATCAGAAGGAAGAGGCAATATTGCAGCGACTGTATCAAGACATCGCAAGTTGGGTTGAGGAAGGGAGAATCAGTGAGGAATATGCGAAGCTGATTTCGGAAACAAAAATTGTGCGATTTTTGAGAACTGATATTGTTAGGAGAATGGCAGAAGCACAGTCGCATAATCAGTTATTTAGAGAGCAGGCTTTTGTGCTTGCAGTTGGAGCGGATGAGTTAAATCCGGATTATCCGCCGGAAGAAAAAGTCTTGATTCAGGGGATTATCGACGTGTATTTTGAGGAAGAAGACGGGATTGTCATTTTGGACTATAAAACAGACAAGGTGATGGAAGCGTCAGAGTTGAAAGAGCGATATCGGACCCAGCTGGATTATTACGATGAAGCCATTTCACGACTCACCCAAAAGCCGGTAAAAGAAAAAGTATTATACTCATTTTCGCTTATGGAAGAAGTAAGCTGGAAATAATGAAAAACTGCCAACCGGAGAGGAGGATATTACTCCCCACAGGTGGCAGTTTTTTGTAGTTAAATACGCTGTGCTTCATTCAAATAAAAGGCGGATTTTTCTGAATCTCCCAGTTTTTCAAAGCAATCTGCAAGCTGTGCATTAGCATCGCGGGTTGTATGCAGATTCAGAAGACACGGTGTGGTAAGAGCGGCGCTTAGCCAAATCAAAGCTTCTTCATAGTCACATTGAGACATGTAGTGCAAACCAAGCTCAAGACATATTTCTGCGCAGCCTTCCCCTTCACTGGTGACAGCCTTAGTTGTGTATTTGAAAAAATTTGCAACTTCACCACGCAGACGGTATGCGCGTGACAGAATGCAGTAGGCTTCCATCTTTTCATCATTGCTGCGGGTATCATCTTGCACCGTGGAAAGGAAAGTAGGAATCGCATGGATAAAATCTGTTTTTTCACCTGCAATTAATAGTTCCTTAGCGTAGAGCGTGTGAAGATGTGAGCTCAGCCGGATATTATCGTGGTACATTTTTTCAAATGCTTGTAAATCGCGTGAAGCATGGAATCCAGTAGGTTTATGTAAGATTTCGATGTCACTGTCGTAAATAATTGGATTTAAGGAGACAGCTTCGTGAATCGGGTTAAACCAAGTAAAGGTACGCAATCTTTTATATAGTTTTGGACGATATTCTTTGTCATAATTGTAAATCGTGTTATAGGATAATTGATTACAGTAATACATTTGGACAATATCGATTTCTGGCAACAATCCCTTTTTGAGAAGGAGAAAACGTGCATGATTTTCTTCGTCCAGTACTTCGTCCGCATCTGCACAGTAAATATATTGGCAGGTGGCTTTGGAGAAGGAATAGTTACGTGCATCCGCAAAATTTCCGTTCCATGCAAAGTCGTAGATTTTGGAAGTGTAATTTGCTGCAATTTCTTTTGTTCGGTCCGAGGAACCAGTGTCAACAATAATGATTTCATCCATAAGATCTGCGATGGAATCCAGACAACGTGCAAGTACCTCTTCCTCGTTTTTGACTATCATGCAGAGACTGATCGTAATCATACAAAAACCTCCTTAGTATCATTTGGTTTGCCAAATGGCTTCCGCGACCACTGTATCTAAGCAGACGAACGGAAGGTGCGGGATGTGATCTCCCGGATGGAACAGTTTCACCTTTTTACAGGTTGTTTTGTCATATATTGTTTTGTCACAAAAGGATCCATCTTCCAGGTACCAGAACCATGTATCACCAATAAGAAAACGAATGCGCCATCCGGCAAATGCTTTCTCGCTATGTGTATATGGGCAAGAAAGAAATACTTGATTGCCATCGTTTGCAACCGGATCAGATAGCTGGATTTCTTTGGTTTTAGGAGCCTTTCGTGTTTGCTTACCATTTATGAGAGAGTCCCAGTTTTTGGAAAAACTAACAGAAGCAGCTTTGCTCCAGCTATAGTAGGACATTTGATAAAAACGTGAGACTTCCTGTATTTCCTTTAGTTCGACTTTTAATTTGTTATTAATGTCGGCTCTTGTGTTGAGCGTTTTATAAATTCGTCTGAATTTTCTTTTTAATCTTTTTTGGTTTTCCCTCCATGAGACAGCTTGATAAGCAGGTATATTTTGGGAAAGATCATTATAGTCATAAGGTTCGTTGTTCATATTGTTTAATCCCAGTGCTTTCTTTATTCCATAAAACAAATGCTGATATACAGACATGATATATGCTTCGTCTTTTACTACCTTTTCGTCCAGTATCTGTTCGATTTTAGTAAAAATCTCATCGGATGTTAATCCGCATACATCCATGCAGCGGTCTGAATATCCGACACAGTCATAGAAATGTTTTACTTTGGGATTCCAGATTAGGCCAATCGATGGAACCTGAAGCGAAAAGGCGATAATACTTGGGTGAAGTCGACAGGAGATGATGGCATCGAACGAGGAAATCGCTGAGACCAGTTTTTCCGGAGCATTCATGTTAAAGATACATTTTGTTTCATCTATGCCATGTTCCCGAATCAAATAGTCCATGAAGGCTTCGTCACCAAAGTGACCGCTTGTCAGCAGGCGATAATCATAGCCCAGCGCTTGGGCAGTGGATATAATATTTTTCCAGAGTGCCACGGCATCTTCCTTAGTAAAATCAATATGATTATCTGTAAAGCCGCTTGCCCGGAAAACAAAAATACCAATCGTTTTTTGTTTGGTATCTGCTTTAGGGCTCAGATAAGAACGAAAGGCTTCGCCGGTAAAGACAGCCGGGTCTGCGACGAGGTCGATAACCAAATTCGGATTAGTTTTGTATTTGTTTAGTTCTTCGATTCCGTCGCGCGTAGTAATCTGTTGCACGCAATCAAAATTAAGGGTGCGTTTCAGACGCTGACATTTTTCGTTTTCTTCTTCGTAGTGCTCAATACCGATTGCAGAAAATAGAACCGGTTTTTGATAAGTTTGCGCTAACTCAATAGTAGAAGCAGTCCGTTCATAAAACATCTGGTATTTGTAATTGAACAGTGGTGCACCGCCAAAAAGAACCAGATCGGATTTTTTGACAATCCGGTGCATCGGACCGGATTGAAAACGATTTCCGAAAGCAATCAGTAACGGGTTTTTCGTCTGAAGGTACTTGGTTCCGACACTGGAGGCTGCACGACTGTCAATTCTGTAATCGCGTTCACTTAAGCCCAGATTGTGCATAACGGTTTTTATGAGTGCAATGTCACAGGCTTCAATAATCTGATCACCCACATTATCCGAATCTCTGTTAGTTAAAAGTAAAAGTTGATATTTTCTTTTCATGATTCGTCCAATTCTTAGTAATTTTCAATCTGTTTTTTTATATTCAAATAGCCTGATATGTAAACAATATCAGGCTATCAGTATAGTGCAAGTATATCATACCCTATAAAATGTGTAAATTAGTTAGATGAAGATTAGTCTTGACTAAGCTGTTGCACTTTATCCAGGGCTCTTTTGACCGGTGGTAAACTGATAACAATGAGTGTGACAATCATCTCAATCAGGATGTAGCTGTAGTTATAAACAATAGGATAGATGGTTTTGAGGGAGAGAGGAAAACTCTCCGGCATATAGTCCATCCAGTATAAATAGCCGCCGATTGTGTGGAAGAGACCTCGCAGAAAACAGGCTGATATATAACCTATAGCTAACCCGTGCTTTCTTTTAAACCATAAGCCTGCGATACCAAGTGCCGTAAAAGCAAAAAAGTAATCGCAACATGTCTGGAATGGGGTAAGAAAATAGCTTCCGCCACTTTGTATAAATTGAAGGATGCTATAAGAAAAAGCGGTAAGTACACCGATTTTAATACCGTATAGGTATCCGATATAGCAGATAAAAAACATACTGAAAAGTGTAACGGAGCCGCCCATCGGCATTTCATATTTGATATAGGATGTTACAAATGCCAGAGCTAGTGCAATGCCGGCAAAAGCAAGTTGCTTGGCATTGAGTTTACGGGTCTTTTGAGTACGACCTGCGACAAGCGTAGTCAGCAACATGACAACTAAAATTAGTATAGCTAGAGCAATATACCCCGGTTGGGTGAGTGCATAGTAGCCATCTTCAGTAGAAATAAAATTTGACATAAAAAAATCCTCCTTTGTCTGTCAGGAGGGGAGTAATAAGTGATAGATAAATAAAAACGCGCGCCATTTTCGTTTATCAATGCTTCCTTACGCGGGTATTAACCCGATCAAGTAGTGAGGGTCAGAGTACAAATGAATACTCAATCTCAGCCTTAGCTCCCCTAGCGGTTATGTTAATAAAACAAAAATAACATAGCTGATTTTTGAATTTGTGTCAAGCTTTTTTTGATTTTCTTATGGAATGGGTAGTGATATAATGTATGTGAATTAGAGAATAAGCAGAGGAAAAAGCGATGTATCAATGTGTGTTATTTGATCTGGAAGGAACCCTGATCGATTTGCAGGAAAATGCAGATATAAAAGATGTGACAGGAAAGGAAATAGATGTTTTATACCCGGGAATAAGGGACATGCTATGCCGTTTGGCAGCAAGACAGATTGTGTTGGCAGTCGCATCCGACAGGCCAAAAGAACAGATTTGTGAACTACTCAAATATATCGAAATCGATGGTTATTTTTCACTGGTTGTAGGAAATGATTCGGATATGGATGTGTCCGGAAAGGAAAAGATAACAATTCTGCAAGAGGGAGTAAAACAACTGAAAAAGAAAACCGGCAGACGTTTAGGAAAAGAAAATGTAATGATAGTCGGAGATCGAAGGTGTGATTTGGAAGCCGCTATGGTGCTGGGAGTAACGGGTGTGGAAGTCAGCTATGGATATGCAGAGGATGGGGAGCTGATGCGTATGACACCGGATGCTCTGGTGGATGATGTAGAGCAGTTGGAAGAAGTAATTACGGGAGAAAAAGGATATTATCGGTATCGTGACAAATCAGCGTTTTTAAAAACAATTGAAATTTTGCGACCTTTTTTATTGTACTGGGCGCTGGAACTTATCATATATAATTTACTCTATTTGACTAGTAGCCAAATCTTGTTGCAAGGGCAAAATGGACAGCAACTGTCAGTCTGGCTGAATGCGGCTACAGCAATTGCTACATGGCCGATGCTCAGCGTTCTTTACAGGCGTAGTTATATTGGAGATACTTCACCTGTAGTGACACGACGTAAGTCGGTGCGTTTTAGCCAAGATAGTATACTAGTTGTGGTTTATGCGGTGGCAATTGCAGTCGGTTTAAACATATTGATTGCACATCTTAGAATCATAGCAATCTCTGATACTTATGAACGGGTGTCGTCGACACAATATTCGGTATCGCTCTTAGTGGGGCTAGTAATCTATGGGATTTTGACTCCATTTACAGAAGAGCTTATGTTTCGGGGGATCTTATACAATCGTATTCGTAAATATTTTCCGGTGCCGATGGCGATTATGCTGTCGAGTCTTATTTTTGCATGTTATCATGGAAATCTGGTGCAAATGTTATATGCTGGTATTATGGGGATGGTAATGGCAATGCTTTACGAGTACTATGATCGATTGTTGGCTGCGCCGGTGTTATTTCATTGTGCAGCAAACATAATGGTGTATGCGCTCTCAAAGAGTAATGTGTTTGCGCAGAGCAATGGGCCGGTGTTGCAGGGAGTGGTTCTTCTTGCGGTGGCAGCAGGAATCAGTTGCTGGTATATCAAATGTTTTGCACAGAAAGCAAGTCGAAGGGGACAAAGAAAGCGGAAATAGAAAGTGGAGATAAGACAGAATGATTAAAATATCAGTCCGTAATCTGGTAGAATTCATCCTGCGGGAGGGCGACATAGATAACCGTATATCGGGAGTGCGGGAAGATGCGATGCAGGAAGGAAGCCGGATTCATCGAATGATCCAGAAGCGTATGGGAATTGAATATGAAGCGGAAGTACCCTTGAAATTTCAGGTAGATAATGACAATTATGTCATACAGATAGAAGGAAGAGCCGATGGGATTATCCGGCATGGGGATCAGGTGATTGTGGATGAGATTAAAGGGACTTATCGGGAGCTACGCTTTATTACACAGCCTGTGGAGGTGCATCTGGCACAGGCCAAATGCTATGCCTATTTTCTGGCATCAAAGGAAAATCTTAGACAAATTGATGTGCGTATGACGTATTGCAATATGGATACCGAAGAAATTAAGTATTTTCAAAATAGATATACATTTTCAGAGCTGAACGAGTTTTTCGAGCAAATTATGTCAGAGTATAGAAAATGGGCAGATTTTGAGTACGAGTGGAAAAAAACAAGGCAGGAAAGTATCCATTCTCTGGTGTTTCCGTTTGCATATCGAGAAGGACAAAAGGAACTGGCCGGACATGTCTACCAGACGATATGCCATAAGAAAAAGCTGTTTATCCAGGCACCGACCGGAGTGGGGAAAACAATTTCAACTGTATTCCCGGCGGTAAAGGCGGTGGGAGAGGGAAAAGCAGACAAGCTATTTTATCTTACAGCCAAGACAATTACCAGAACCGTAGCAGAGGAGACATTTTCGCTATTACAGGAAAATGGTTTGCGATATAAAACGTTGACGTTGACAGCGAAAGAAAAAGTATGTCCGCTGGAGGAAATGAAATGCAATCCGGAACATTGTCCTTATGCGCGTGGCCATTACAGTCGAATTAATGATGCAATGTACGATATGCTGATAACGGAAGAGTGTTTTGATCGAAATAGAATTTTGGAATATGCAAACCGTCATGAAGTGTGTCCGTTTGAAATGTCATTGGATATGAGCTTATTTGCGGATGTGGTCATATGCGATTACAATTATTTGTTCGATCCGTATGTGCATTTGAAACGTTTTTTTGTAGAGGGTGGTAAGGGACCCTATATTTTTTTGATTGACGAGGCACACAATCTGGTAGAGCGTGGGCGTGAAATGTATAGTGCGCAGATGGTAAAAGAGGATTTTCTGGCATTAAAAAAACTTATAAAACCCTATCACACAAAGCTTGAAAAATATATTGATCGATGTAACAAAGAGCTTCTTTCATTAAAAAAACAGATGGATTACGATGATATACCGGAAACAACAGGTGCATTTGCAGCGCAGCTGACAAGGCTTCATGGTGCGATAAATACGTATTTGGACGAACATGAGGAGAGTCCGGTCAGAGAGGAACTGTTAGAGTTTTATTTCCAAGCGGGGCGCTATTTAGATGTCAATGAGAGGCTGGATGAAAACTATATTACGTATACCAAGATGCAGGAGGATGGGAGTTTTTGTATACGGCAGTTTTGTGTAAATCCATCCGCGCGATTGAAGGAATGTATGGAAGGAGGAGTGGCTTCGGTATTGTTTTCGGCCACATTTCTACCGATTCAGTATTATAAAGAGTTGTTAGGCGGAACTGCGCAAGATTTTGAAGTATATGCAAAAACAACGTTCCGACCGGAACAGATGAAGCTGATGATTGGAAAAGATGTGACAAGTCGGTATGCTCGTAGAAATGAGATAGAATATCACAATATTGCACACTATGTTCATCAGATTGTGAGTCAAAGATGTGGGAACTATATGGTGTTTTGTCCGTCGCATCAATTTCTTAATCAGGTTTACGAAGCGTATTTGAATTACTTTTATGATCCGCAGAAAGAAGAATGTATTGTGCAATCAGAGTATATGAATGAAGAAGCAAGGGAGGAGTTTTTGTCTCGCTTTATCGATGTTCAGACGCAAACATCATTCATTCCGGAGGGGAAAATATGCATGGAAATTGAGATTGAAAACAAAAGTATCGTTGGATTTTGCGTGCTTGGAGGAATATTTTCAGAAGGGATTGATTTGAAAGGAGAAGCTCTGATTGGGGCGATCATTATTGGGACAGGACTACCGCAGGTTTGCAGAGAGAGAGAAATACTCAGAGAGTATTTTGACAAAGACGGACAGGACGGGTTTGATTATGCGTACCGTTATCCTGGCATGAATAAAGTCCTGCAGGCGGCAGGACGTGTCATCCGCAGTACGGATGACAGAGGAGTTATCGCACTACTAGATGACCGATTTTTGCAACCTGCATATAAAAAAATGTTCCCGAGAGAATGGGAGCAGGTGGACATTGTTTCCATGGAACAATGTCAGGGGGCAGTTGGAGAGTTCTGGCAAGAAATGAGAGATTCGTCTTTTGGATGAGGATGTATGATAAATGGACACGTATGATATTGGATTTTGTATTCATTAACAGCAATACGGAATCAAATATTATGCGTGTTATTTTTTGTGGGTTAAATATAACAAAAGTTATGAAAAGCGACTAGAATGAAAAAGGAAGAGGGATAGTGGAGAAAAAATGTGGATAACAACTGCTGGAAGTTTACATAAGGTCAAAAAACAAAAAATGTTATTTTTTCACATTTTTAGGTCGGAAATAAGAGAAATATAGAATATGACAGGCTTTTTTTGCAATTTTAAACAGCAAAAAATGAAAATGACACAAATGTTCATTGTGGATAACTATGTGGAAATTGGGGATTTCTTAAAAAATAGAATGGATAAAAAATACATTGGTGTCATCGTAGAAATGCAACAAATCCTGCACAGGTATAGAAGTGAAAAAACGATTATGTTAACTTTTGAATGGGAGAAATGAGTGAATTAGATTACGCGCGCTATTAAATAATGGTATTGGTTTTAGATAAACAATATGCTATAATAGGAAACGTTTATGGATTCATTCAAATATTATTTCAAATAATATATACGAAGCAAAAAAATTTGAAGTAATGAAATCGCACGAAAGTAAATAAAGCGATTGAAAGAAAACAAGTGAATTGTATAAGAATGTACAAGAAATGTACAAGAAAAAGCGAGGTAAAAGGTGTCAGATTCAAAGAAGACAGTAATCCGAGTGGAGGATCTGTATAAAATTTATAGAGTGGGTGACAGTAAAGTACGAGCTTTGAATGGTGTAAGCTTTACGATTGAAAGAGGAGAGTTCTGTGCAATTGTAGGAACTTCCGGTTCCGGAAAGTCGACGCTGTTGAATATGCTTGCAGGCCTGGAAAAACCGACCAAGGGTGAAATTGTTATTGCCGGTGAGCATATGGAAACGAAGAATGAAAATCAGCTTGTAAAGTTTCGAAGAGAACATATTGGATTTATTTTTCAGTCCTTTAACCTGTTGCCTGCTATGAATGCGATTGAAAATGTAGCTATGCCACTGACCTTTCAGGGGATGGGAAGAGACAAACGTTTCAAGAAGGCGGAAGAGGTATTGGATCTTGTGGGCTTATCGAAGCATAAAAATCATAAGCCAACGCAGATGTCGGGTGGACAGCAACAGAGAGTCGGGATAGCAAGAGCCCTTGTAGTACAACCCGAAATTATTTTCGCGGATGAGCCGACCGGAAATCTGGATTCCAGAACATCGGCGGAAGTGATGGCATTGATAAAAAAGATCATTCGTGAGAAAAACCAAACGCTTGTTATGGTAACGCATGATGACCATTTGGCTTCATTTGCAGATCGGATTTTTCGCATCAGCGACGGTAAGATAGTCAGCATAGAATATGGAAAGGATGCAACCACCACCTAGATTTGACTTGGCGGTAAAAATAAAAGGAGGAATTAATATAATGAAAAAAATAGCAAATGGTTTGTTAATTGTGATGCTTTGTATATCCATGTGTATTACAGGAGGTATGATTTCCTGCGTGGATACATATGCAACAGCAACAACCGGTAATGCAAATACCCAGAGTAGTAATAGTAATACGAACAATAATATAGAAGATGATGAAAAAGATGAGACGCTGCAGAAAACAAAAAAGAATGCAGTACGTGAAATCAAAGAGTATGCCAAGATTATAAAAATTAAAGTAACAAGCGACAAAGCAAAGCAGATTGATGAAATTATAAAGAAATACATAGATGTCATTGGGACTGCAAATGGAAATAAAAATGAATCGGGGCTTTCTACTGAGAATAGTGTTATAGAGTGTGTAACGGAAGCCAAGAGTGTAGTGGATGCTTTGGTTACAGGTGAAGGTACGGATGAGAATGGTGTGAATGACGAAAATACAGCGCCTTCTTCAACAAGCGAATTTGTTATGGTGGGTGGTAACTGGGTTACACCGATAGCAACATATGGACAAGTAGTCAATGTTGTACTTCCAGTTGTAAATATGAGCACTGTTAACCTGAATAATGTTACGGTAACACCTGTTATATCTAATTCGGTGATGGAGTGGCCGTTTGAGATAGAGACAAGTGGATATACACAAACGATTGTTGATCTTCCAGGAAAAGGAAATGGTCAGAACGATATGGATCGTCGACGTGAGTTGACATGGTCATTAAAGACGAGAGATGATGCACTTTCCGGATATTACAAATTACAGTTTAATGTCATATACTATGTCGGTACAGAGGTTGAAAATGCTACGCTTACCACCTATGTTTTTGTAAAGGGTGCCCCGGGAAGCGGAAATATCGAAACGGAAGGAGCGGGAACTTCAACTCCGCGTGTAATTATAACCGGCTATGAAACAAATCCAAAGGAAGTTCATGCAGGTGATACATTTACGCTGACGCTTCATTTAAAAAATACGTCAATGAGAACGGCTGTCTCTAATATGCTCGTTAATCTTTCTGCTCCATCGGAGGGTATGGATGCGGAATCAGTGTACGCAGCATTTTTGCCGACATCAGGCTCAAATACGGAGTATATCACTTCAATTGGAAAAGGACAGACAACGGATCTTTCGATTGAATTGACGGCAAAGGCAGATTTGGTACAGAAACCATATCAGCTTGATGTAGTGATGGAATATGAAGATGATGATTATACATCATACACAGCCAGTGCGGATGTTTCGATTCCAATTTTACAGGAAGCACGTTTTGAATTGAGTACTCCTGAGGTGTTACCACAGAGTATTATGGTTGGAAATGAATCCAATATCATGTTTAGTCTCTATAATACCGGAAAGGTCACGTTATATAATGTAAAAGCATATATCGAAGATGATACAGTAACCGGTGGTGAAGTGTTCCTGGGCAAGATTGATGCAGGCGGAACGGGTAGCGTGGATTTGATGGTGACGGGTGCTGCTCCTTCGAGCGCGGATGAGACGGTGAAAATAGTCGTTTCTTATGAGGATGAAGCCGGAAATAAATCAACTTATGAGCAGGATTTAAATCTGGTTGTAACAGAAGATGCGGTCTTTGGAGACGGTATGATGGATCCGGAGATGGATTTCGATATGGAAGAATTTGAATATGAAGAAGAAGGCGGCAACAGATCGTGGATCGTGGTTGTTCTCGTACTGGTTGTGCTAATCGCGGTAGGTGTAGTGTTAGGTGTGGTTCTTGTAAAGAGAAGACGTAAAAAAGAGGATGAGGAAAGAGTAAACCTGCTCGATGAGCTCGATGAGGATGAGAGTAAAGGAAAGGACAATTCAGATGAAATTTCGTGATATGCTTCGTATGAGCGGAAGTAGTCTCTGGAAGAGAAAAGTCAGAACGATATTGACTGTATTTGGTGTAGTCATCGGTACTGCTTCTATCGTAGTGATGGTATCTATCGGTCTGGGACTTACCAGAGCATCAATGGCAGAGGTAGAGCAATATGGTGGACTTACTACCATCACGGTGAATGAGCAAAATTCCTATTATGGTGGGGGATTTGAGGAATCGTCGGATGAAGGTGTAGGGATTGAAAATGCAAATCATTTAGATGACGAGGTAGTAGAGCAGATTAAAGAAATAGAACATGTAGAGGCAGTATATCCGGTGTTGGAGACAGATGCGCTAATCACGTGCGGAGGATTTCAGACTTATGCGTTTATACGAGGGGTAAAAGGGTCTGATATGCAGCAGTTGGGCGTGAAACTCGGACAAGGAGATTTTCCAAAGGAAGACGCCGGGCGGATGGAAGCAATATACGGGAATACGGTGATTGGTGACTTTTATAATGAGAAAACCGGAGAGGGTTATTGGTTTTCAGGAGAAATGCCGGATATTGATTTAATGAATGACAGTATGTTGTTTATTTTTAATATGGATGCTTACTACAATTTTTTGTGGGGCGGTACGAATGAAGACGGAACAACCCCGGTTATGCCTAAGAAGTATGTGGTTCCGACTGCCGGTGTAATGGAAGGTTCCGTAGATGAATATGGCACCAACAGCAACTATGTATATGTAGATATTGATGAGTTAAAGAAGATATTAAAAAAGGAGTATAAGAATACTCCAATTCCAGGACAGCCGACTACACTTTCAGGGAAGCCATATAAAGAAATATACTATACCACGCTTATGGTGGCGGTAGAACATATGGATTATGTCCAGGATGTACAAAAGGATATTAATGCATTGGGATATCAGGCAAACTCTAATGCAGAATGGGTAGAGTCCATACAGGGAACATATACGTATATCCAGCTGGCACTTGGCGGAATCGGAGCAGTATCCCTGTTTGTAGCGGCTATCGGTATTGCGAATACGATGATGATGTCCATTTATGAGAGAACCAAAGAAATTGGTATTATGAAAGTGCTGGGATGTGACATGAGAAACATACAGGGGATGTTTCTGTTGGAAGCAGGATACATTGGCTTTATCGGAGGAATCATAGGATTGGGACTAAGTTATACGATTTCAGCGATTATCAATGCGGTGATTAAAAATCTTCAGCTTGGAATTAATACATCCGTGGGATTGTCATATATTCCGCTTTGGTTGGCCGTTGTATCAATCGTGTTTGCTATATTGGTTGGTATGTTGGCAGGATTTTTCCCGTCGCTGCGTGCCATGAAGCTGAGCCCGCTTGCGGCAATAAGAAATGAATAAAATAAAACATTATTTTGCATTTTTTTTAGTAGAAATGTATATAAAACTGTGTTATAATATCACTCATACAGGTTTATGACGTGATAGTAGAAGGAAAATTGAAAGTAATAAAGAAATAGGGGCGAATGATATGCAGAACAATGTAGGTATGGAAGCTGCAAGAAGAGCAGCGGAAGAAGCGGCAAGAAAGGCTGCGGCAGAGACAATCAAGAATACAGAAGGGCCGAAAGAACAGGGGTCAAAAGAACAGGCTGCAAACAATAATACAAATAACAGTAATAATACAGAGAATGAAATTAAATCTGCGGAGGATGCGATTCGTCAGACAACAGGATTAAATGCTAAGAAAGCAGCAATTGAGGCAGCGTTTCGTCTTGCGGATGAAGCGGCAAGGAAAGCGGCTCACGAGGTAACAGAGGCTACCTCTTCTGAGACTGATCCGGCCAGACGTGCGATTGAAGAGGAGACCATTCGTAAGGCGGCTAGTGAGCACACACGTAAAATAGCAGAAGAGTCTGCAAGAAAACTGGCGGAGGAAAACATCAAAAAAGCGCAGGAGTTTGCAAAGGCGTCGGATGAGCGTGTGAAAGCCAAAAAGGAAGAGGCGGCGAAAAGAGCACAGGCTTCAGAAAAAAGAGCGATAGATGAAGCGGTAAGAGCTGCAGAATCAAAAGCTAAATCAGAGATGAACGAGAAGCTCCAAAAGGTAGAACAGGAGAATCAGAAAGCAATCGATGAAGCATTACGCAAAGCCAAAGAAGAAGCCCAAAAGATAATGGATGAGGCGAAGGCGAAAGCGGAAGAGGAAATGAAAAAACAGGTGGATGCTGTTCGTAAGGAAGCAGAAGCCAAATCTGCGCTTGTGATAGAAGAGGCTGTAACAAAAGCCGGTACAGAAGCGAGAGAAAAAGAAGCAGAAGCAGCAAAACGAGAAGAAGAAAAGAATATTCAAGAAGTAGAGGCTATTGTTTCAAAAGAAGCGAATGCAGTTGCAATGAAGTTTGCTAAAGATGCAATCGTAAAGATGGAAGAAGAAAAGATTCGTCGTGCAGAGGAAGAGAAAGCGCGACTTGCCGCAGAAGAAAAAGCGCGTAAAGAAGCTGAAGAACGTGCACGTAAAGAAGCTGAGGAAGCGGAAAAGAGACGAATAGAGGAAGAAAAGCGTCGTAAAGAAGAAGAGGCAAGAGCGAAAGCTGAAGCAGCTGAAAAGGCTAGAAAAGCAGCAGAGGCGCTTGAATTCCGTAAATATCAGGAAGAAGCATTAAAACAACAGCAGAAAGCTGCAGCGACAGCAGCAGCCAGTGCAGCTTCAACTGCAGCGGCAGCAGCGGTAGCGGACATGAAGCAGGGAAAACCGGTAGCGCCAGCTCCGGTTCCAACACCGGCACCGGCGCCAACACCAGCGCCAGCACCAACACCGGCACCAGCGCCAACACCGGCACCGGCACCAGCTCCGGCTAAAGCGGCAGCGATTGAGGAAGCAACAGCAGGACAGGCAACAGCAGGAAGTATGTCGTTGGATGATTTCCAGA
Source organism: Lachnospiraceae bacterium (assembly GCA_045588655.1). Taxonomy (GTDB): domain Bacteria; phylum Bacillota; class Clostridia; order Lachnospirales; family Lachnospiraceae; genus SVFI01. The sequence goes on from JAZNEP010000023.1 coordinate 33,356, forward strand.
AGGCTGCTATGAAACTCAAAATTTTGTTGGATAACGGTATTATTTCACAGGCTGAGTTTGATGAAGAAAAACGTCGTCTTGTGGAAAATATGCAGCTTTAATCGAAGGAATAGAGTAGGGCATCACAATGTGTGGTGCCCTTTTTCGATGTGATAGAAACACATTAGAATAAAGAAGTAGAATAGGAAAGGATAAGATCAAGAAATGAAACAAAAAAAAGCGACATTGCAATTGGTTACGGCTATGTTCATATTTGGTACAATAGGAATTTTTCGAAAATATATCCCGCTTGAATCCGGTGTTCTTGCCATGATGCGAGGTATAATCGGAATGCTATTTTTGCTCAGTGTACTTTGGGGACAAAAAAAATCCCTACATAAGGTGGCTATCAGACAGAATATAGTTTTGCTTCTTATTTCTGGAGTTTTAATTGGTTTTAACTGGATTCTGCTGTTTGAATCCTATCGATATACTACGGTGGCAACAGCAACGCTTTGCTATTACATGGCGCCTGTAATTGTGATGCTTGTTTCTCCGTTTGTTTTAAAAGAAAAACTTAATGCGAAAAAAATGGTTTGTATATTAGTTGCTTTAGTAGGAATGGCACTTGTGTCTGGAATTATAAAAACAGGGATATCAGCTGTTGCAGAAATGAAAGGAATATTATTGGGACTGTCAGCGGCAATTCTTTATGCATCCGTAATATTAGCAAATAAGAAAATTAAGGATATTCCGGCGTATGATAAAACAATAGTGCAGCTTGGAATGGCAGCGCTGGCACTTCTTCCTTATGTGTGTTATAAACAAGAAGTTAGTATCAAAGGTATCACGCCAATCGTGATAGCAATGCTTCTTTTTGTGGGTATTGTACATACCGGAATCGCATATAAGTTGTATTTTGGTTCCATGAAAGATTTGAAGGCGCAAACGATAGCAATTTTCAGTTATATCGACCCGATTGTGGCAATTTTCTTATCTGCAATGATGTTAAAGGAAGAGATGGGAAGCTTAGAAATAATAGGTGCTGTCTGTATTCTTGGTGCGACATTAATAAGTGAATTGGAAATGGATTCAAAAAGCAGATAATAGAATGCGCCATAAAACAGTTATATAGATATAGTGGATAAAATAAATGGTAAGGAAAAAACTTGGGAAAATGTTGAAATGCACTTGACCCGAGTTTTTTCTTTTTTAGTTAATGCTTTTTTGGTAAGGTAATATTTTTTGTTTAAAAAAGAAAAAAGGTAGTTGACAAACAATATTATACGACATATAATATGACACAGAAAACATATTATACACCGTATAATATTATAAAGATGCTAAATTGTAAGAAAGGAGTTATGGTATGGTATTTAATACAGGAGCGGCCTTATTGGATGCAATTGTTCTTGCGGTTGTGTGCAAGGACAAACAGGGAACTTATGGATACAGGATTACCCAGGATGTCAGACAGGTTTTGGATGTTTCTGAGTCTACGCTGTATCCGGTTTTGCGGCGGTTGCAAAAAAACGGACATCTGGAAGTTTATGATATGGAATGTGCAGGCAGGAACAGAAGATATTATAAAACGACCATACAGGGAGAAGAACAGTTACAGATGTTTAAAAGAGAATGGTTAAATTATTCTCATAAAATTACAGAAATTTTTGAGGGAGGCACAGTTCATGAATAAGAATGAATTTTTAAGGCAATTAGAAACTCTGCTGATGGATTTTCCGGAAGAAGAACGCAGAGAAGCAATGGAATATTATGTAGAATATTTTGATGAGGCAGGACCGGAGAAGGAAGATGAAGTTTTGAAAGAACTTGGTTCGCCGCAAAAAGTAGCAACGCATATCCGAGAAGAACTTGCTGGAAAGGAATTGATTTCGTCAGATTCTTTTGCATCCGGACAGGATAAAACCAGCGGATGGAAAATTGCATGTATTGTTTTGCTCTGCGTGCTTGCAGCACCGATTGCGATTCCGCTCGCAGTAGCAGCAGTTGCACTTGTTGTTAGCATCATAACAGCGATAGTGTCTGCGATTGCAGGGGTGTTCCTCGCAGCTTGTGGCGTGACGTTTGCGTTTGCTGTTATAGCGATTGTACTTTTTGTGATAGGTATCATCAATTTGTTTTCAAACCCGCTTGTGGCATTTTTGCTGATAGGTATATCTTTGTTCTGCGCAGGAGTATCACTACTTGCAGGATTCTTGGTAGTACAGTTCTGCATCGTTGTGTTACCTGCAATGTGTAGAGGGATTTATACGCTTTGTAAGCGCATTTTTACAAAAAAAGAGAAGGAGACGGAAGCATGAAAAAATCAACAAAAATTATATTAATTACATCCGTATGCTTGATATTCGGTGGCCTTTTAATTGCAGTAATCAGTGGAACTGTCGGAGGAGCCAAACAGTTTAAGGAACTGGCAGACAGACACCAGTTTTCGTTTGATTTACCTTTTTTTGATGCACAGCTTCGCCTGAATACAGAAGGAGTGTATTTTACATCGAAAGATAAGGCAGAAGACGAAGGTTACGTTGAAGATTATGATGACATAGAAGGCGTACATGATTCACAGGATGAAACAGATGGTGACGAAGAGGAGTCAATTTCAGGAAATTCTAAGATGGCGGAAGGAGAAACTGTAACTGATACAGATAAAATCCGGAAGGTTAAAATGGAACTCGGCGCTGGTGAGATTGAGATTAAGAAAAGTAGAGATGGAGACTTCCATATAAACGAAGAAGGTAATATGAAAGTCACATCGAATGTGAAGGGCGGAACATTGGAAATCAAAGCCGGAATGGAAGGAGATATTCAAATATTTGGCTTTTCTACAGGGGCCAGCGTGTCAACAGGAAGCGCTGTGATATACCTTCCGGAACAGGTATATGAGAGTGTTACAATTGATATGGGAGCCGGAGTGTGTAGCGGTGAAGTGCCGGAATGTGAAGAATTTAAAGTAGACTTAGGTGCAGGAGAAATTGAATTTGATTATGTAAAAGCAAATGAGATGGAACTGAGAGTCGGAGCCGGAGAATGTGAGATTGGATTGATTGAAGCAGAAACGCTCGAGGCAGATATAGCTATGGGCCAATTTACGGCAAAAGCAATCGTTGATACTGAACTTGATGCGACTGTCGGAATGGGTGAGATTGATATGGAAATCGTCGGAGATGAGAATGATTTTGACTATGATGTAGAAGTTGGTGCCGGTGAAGTTCGTATAGGTTCAAGAACTTATAGCGGTCTCGGAAGCAGTGGAAGTCAAAAGAATGATACCGGACGCGAAATCAACGTAGACTGCGGTATGGGCGAGGCAAGAATACGATTTGTAGAAAAATAGAAATGATTTGTGTGATTAAGTGGAGCGGCGTCTTTTTTAGGCGCCGTTTTGTTTCTTGCAATTCACAGCCACTTCTTGACAAATTCTTGGTGTGCGACTATCATAAATTATGTATGCGAATTGCAAAAAATGACGCACCAAGGAGATAAAAATGAGTAAAGAATTAGCAAAAACATATGACCCACATGGTATGGAAGACCGTATCTATGAGAAGTGGCTCGCGAAGAAATATTTTCATGCGGAGGTAGATCACGACAAGAAGCCGTTTACGATTGTCATTCCGCCGCCAAATATCACAGGCCAGCTTCACATGGGTCATGCGCTTGACAATACAATGCAGGATATTCTCATTCGTTTTAAGAGAATGCAAGGCTACAATGCGCTTTGGCAGCCGGGTACAGACCATGCTTCCATCGCGACAGAAGTTAAGATTATCGAAAAATTAAAAGAGGAAGGTATCGATAAAGCAGATCTTGGAAGAGAGGGCTTTTTGGAGAGAGCTTGGGACTGGAAGAGAGAGTACGGTGGACGTATTATCGAACAGCTGAAAAAGCTCGGTTCTTCTTGTGACTGGGACAGAGAGCGTTTCACAATGGATGAGGGCTGTAATGAAGCCGTTACCGAAGTGTTCTGTAAAATGCATGAAAAAGGATGGATATACAAGGGCTCCCGTATCGTAAACTGGTGTCCGGTTTGTAATACATCCATCTCTGATGCGGAAGTACAGTATGAGGAACAGGCAGGACATTTTTGGCATATCAAATATCCGGTTGTGGATGAAAACGGTCAGCCGTCAACAACGGAGTTCCTTACCTTTGCGACGACACGTCCGGAGACCATGCTCGGAGATACTGCTGTTGCCATCAATCCGGCTGATGAAAGATATTCATACTTAAAAGGCAGACAGGTTTGGCTTCCGATTGTAAATAAAGCGATTCCGGTTGTGGAAGACTCCTATGTTGATATGGAATTTGGTACCGGTGTGGTTAAGATTACACCTGCTCATGACCCGAACGATTTTGAGGTGGGTAAGCGTCATAACCTTCCGGAAGTGAACATCATGAACGATGATGCCACGATCAATAAAAACGGCGGTATTTATGAAGGAATGGATCGCTATGAGGCGAGAGCTGCCATCGTGGAAGAACTTAAGAAGCAAGGCTTATTAGTAAAAATAGAAGATTATAGCCATAACGTCGGAACACATGACCGCTGTAAGACAACGGTAGAGCCACTGATCAAAAAACAGTGGTTCGTAAAGATGGATGAACTGATTCAGCCGGCTGTCAAAGCTGTAAAAGAGGGCGACATCAAGCTTGTTCCGGAACGTATGGAGAAGACATACTTTAACTGGACAGATAATATCAGAGACTGGTGTATTTCCAGACAGCTCTGGTGGGGACACAGAATCCCGGCTTACTATTGTCAGGATTGTGGAGAGGTAGTTGTGTCTAAAGAAGCTCCGGTTGTGTGTCCAAAATGCGGATGCACGCATTTGGAGCAGGACCCGGATACACTGGATACTTGGTTCTCATCTGCGCTTTGGCCATTCTCTACCCTTGGCTGGCCGAACAAGACCGAAGACCTTGAATATTTCTATCCGACAGACGTTCTTGTTACAGGATACGATATTATTTTCTTCTGGGTAATCCGTATGATTTTCTCCGGATTTGAGCAGATGAATGAAAAACCGTTCCACACAGTACTCTTCCACGGACTTGTACGCGACTCCCAGGGAAGAAAGATGAGTAAGTCTTTAGGAAACGGTATTGATCCGCTTGAAATAATTGATAAATACGGTGCAGATGCACTGAGACTTACACTGATTACAGGTAATGCACCTGGTAACGACATGCGCTTCTACTACGAGAGAGTGGAGGCGAGCCGTAACTTTGCAAACAAAGTATGGAATGCATCCCGCTTTATCATGATGAATATGGAAGGCAAGGAAATTCCTGAAAATGCAGCAGACGGACTTGAGCCGGTAGATAAATGGATTCTTTCCAAACTTAATCGTCTGATTCGTGAAGTGACAGACAATATGGAAAACTATGAACTTGGTATTGCAGTACAGAAGGTCTATGACTTTATTTGGGATGAGTTCTGTGACTGGTATATCGAGATGGTAAAACCGCGTCTTTACAATAGTGATGATGCAACGAGTCAAAATGCAGCGTTGTGGACACTTAAGACAGTGCTTATTGATGCACTTAAACTCCTTCATCCGTATATGCCATTTATCACGGAAGAAATTTTCTGTAGTCTGCAGAGTGCAGAGGAATCTATCATGGTTTCAGAATGGCCACAGTACAAGGATGCATATGCATTTGCTAAGGAAGAAAAAGAAATCGAGACGATGAAGGAAGCGGTTCGCGGAATTCGTAACGTCAGAACATCCATGAATGTTGCACCTTCCCGCAAAGCATCTGTCTATGTTGTTTCTGACAAAAAAGAAATCTGTGACATTTTCGAGGAAGGTAAGTTATTTTTTGCACCGCTTGCATACGCTTCGGAAGTACTGATTCAGTCAGATAAAAACGGTATTGCAGATGACGCTGTCAGCGTTGTGATTGACGGAGCGACGCTCTACATTCCGTTCGCGGAGCTCGTGGATATCAAGCAGGAAGTGGAACGCCTTGAGAAAGAGGAAAAGAAACTTTCCGGAGAGATTGCAAGAGCAACGGGAATGCTGAATAATGAAAGATTTACAAGCAAAGCACCAGCTGAAAAAGTAGCTGAGGAACGTGCAAAGCTTGAAAAATACACACAGATGCTTGCGCAGGTTCAGGAGAGACTGGCGCAGCTGAAATAAGGTTTTATAGTCAGCCATCGCTAACAGAGTTAGCGGTGGCTACTTTCTGTAAGTTTTTAACGAGTTCGAAGTGAAAAAGGAAAAGATGATGAATTATAAAGAAGCGCAGGAATATATCTGTGATATACAGAAATTTGCCAAAAAGAATACATTACAGCATACGAGGGAATACCTAAAACTTCTTGGGGAGCCGTGCAAAGATGCCAAGATTATCCATGTAGCCGGGACAAACGGAAAAGGATCGGTCTGCAACTATTTGTGCGCTCTTTTGCGGGAACATGGGTATCACACAGGTATGTTTGTATCACCTCACCTTTTGGAGATGCGTGAAAGAATACGGTTGGATGAAGAATATGTATCTGAAGCACAGTTTATGGAGGCGTTTGACCGTGTCATGCAGGTGGTGGAGCAAGCGAGTGGAGAGCGTGAGGACAACTGTGGAAAAGTTGGAACATTATCGCTGCATCATCCTACCTTTTTTGAGTTTCTGTTTCTGATGGCGATGGTGGTGTTTGAACAAGCAAAACCGGACTATATCATCTTAGAAACCGGGATGGGAGGCAGATTAGATGCTACGAATGTGTTTGAGAAGCCTATGCTCACAATCATTACGGAAATCGGGCTGGATCATTGCCAGTATCTTGGAAATACCAAAGAACAGATTGCAATGGAGAAAGCGGGAATCATCAAACCAGGAGTACCGCTTGTTTTTGTCAACCGTCAAGAAGAAGTGACAAAGGTATTGTCGCAGGCGGCAGAAAGGTGCGGTAGCAAGGCGTTTGCTGTCGATAAAACAAGATTTGAGAATATAAATATAAATCATAAAAGCATTGATTTTTCCTATAAATCTAGTTATTATAATAATGTTAGTTATATTCTGGCTACACGTGCGTCCTATCAGGTGGAAAATGCCGCGACAGCACTTTGTGCATTCGAAGTGCTCTTTCCAAAGTCAAAAACAGACTTAAAAAAGATGCAGCATGCAATTGAAGGGGCGAAGTGGGATGGCAGAATGGAAGAGGTGGCACCCGATGTATTTGTAGACGGTGCACACAATGCGGATGGGATGCAGGCTTTTTTGGAAAGCGTAGCATCTTCACCGGACAACCGAAAGAGAGTACTTCTGTTTTCGGTAGTCAGTGATAAAGAATACAGAGAGATGATAAACCGGATAGAGAGTTCCGGTTTGTTTGAATCATATATCATTGCCGGGATGAAAGATTCCAGAGGGTTAGGTGGAAGACAGATATTAGAATGTTTTAATCATACCCCGGCAGAGAATATTTATTTGTGTGATAGTGTGAGTGAGGCATATCAGGAAGCTGTGTTGTTAAAAGGAGATGGTGTCCTGTACATTGCCGGTTCACTGTATCTGGCAGGAGAGATTAAGGCCCTGCTTAAGGAGGAATTGTAATGATCAATTTTGAAGAAGAATTAAAAAAGTTTCATCCAAGTCTTGAAATCGAGGATGCAGCTGATGCGATATATAATCAGGATTTGACCGATATGGCAGATATTCTTGTCGGTATGTTAAAGGAAGCGGACTTGTCAAAGGAAGATTAGATAGGATAGGGTAATACCAATGAAATGTTATAATTGTGGCTGTGACCTGTCCGAAAAAGATTTTTGTACCGGTTGCGGCGTTGATGTGGGTTTATATAAAAAGATAATGCATGTCTCCAACCGCTATTACAATGATGGTTTGGCGAAAGCAAATATCAGAGATTTATCAGGAGCAATTACAAGTCTCCGTCAAAGTTTAAAATTCAACAAAAATAATATAGAAGCCAGAAATCTTCTCGGTCTAGTATATTTCGAGATGGGAGAAGTGGTGGCAGCACTCAGTGAATGGGTCATCAGTAAAAATTTGCGACCAAAGAAAAATTTGGCAGATGATTACATTGAGGCAATACAGAGTAATCCGACCAGGCTTGATACCATTAATCAGACGGTCAAAAAGTATAATCTGGCACTTCGTTACTGTTATCAGGATAGCAAAGATTTGGCCATTATACAGCTGAAAAAAGTGTTGTCGCTAAATCCCCGTCTCATACAGGGTCATCAGCTTTTGGCGCTTCTTTATATGGATTCGGAGCAGTGGGATAAAGCAAAAAAGGAACTGCTCAAGTGTTGCAAAATTGATGCAAATAACACGACAACGTTGTCTTATTTGAAACAGGTACGTTTTATGCTGGAAGGCGGTGATGAATCGTCTGGTTCGGTGGTGAAGAAGCGCAGGCAGGAGCCGGAAGGTGCAGTCACTTACCAAAGCGGAAATGAAACGATTATTCAGCCTCTGAATGTCAGAGAAGGAAGAGCGTCGACCTCTGTTTTAAATATTGTGATTGGTTTGCTAATCGGTCTTGCTGTTGCATATTTTTTGATTTTGCCTGCAAAAATACAGGCAGAACGCAATGAAATGAAGGAAGAGCTAAAGATTGTAAGTGAAAATTCGGACGCGAAATCTGCTCAGATTTCGGAATTGCAGCAACAGGTAGATGAGTTATCGACATCAAAAGGCGAATTACAGAATCAGATTGATGAATATACAGGTGCAAACGGAGAGAGTCGAAAAACGGATGTCCTTTTGCAGACGGCAACAGACTACCTTCAAAATCCGGAGGATTATACAGCAATTGCAGATACCTTGTATGAGGTTGATTTGGAGTATGTCAACAATTCCGCTTCGGATGCGTACCGACAGCTTTATTTTAAGTTGATGCAGCTGGTTGGTGAAGAAACGGCAGATATGTTGTATGAAAACGGAAGTGTGGCAATTAATCAGAGTGATTACACAACTGCGATTATAGATTTAGAGAAAGCGTGGTATTTTTCGTCCGGTATGGAAGAACCGAATCCGGATATCTTATATGAGTTAGCACAGGCTTACCAGCTTGCAGGAGAGACAGACAAAGCATATCGGTCTTACAATCAGTTGGTGACAGACTATCCTGACACGCAGGCGGCGCGTAAGGCAGAAGAACGTGTGACAGAGATGGAGGAAGAAGGTGTGACGGGTGTGGCATCAGAGGAAAATCAGGCCTCAGAAGATGACACGGCGCCGGAAGACGAAGCTTCCACCGAATCAGAAGAAGAGGATTTAGGAGACGCAGAAGGCGAAACAGCAGAGTAAAGAAACAGAATAGAGACAATATACAAAAGAGAACATGGAAATCCCATGTTCTCTTTTGCGTTGTGAATAAAACGTAGAAAGGAAGGGAAAAATGGAAGAAAAAGGAGTTTTTGAAATAAGAGAGAATTGTCTTTTGATTAGATTACCGGAGGAGGTGGATCATCACAATGCAAAGGATATCAGGCGTCTGGCGGATTATTACTTGAATGATGACAGAGTAGAACAGATTGTATTTGATTTTGGTGAAACTGTGTTTATGGACAGTTCAGGGATTGGGCTTGTGACAGGAAGAAATGAGAGAATCACTTATCTAGGTGGCAGGACAATCATTATAAATGCAAGTGAGCGGATTCGCAAAATGTTGAAGATAGCAGGGCTTGAAGAAAAAATCTGTATGATGGAGGAATAAAAATGAAAAACGAAATGCAACTGATTATAGAAGCAGTGTCGGAGAATGAAGCTCTGGCCAGAGTGGCGGCGGCGACGTTTTTGACACGTCTGCATCCGACACTCGAAGAGTTGGAAGATGTAAAGACGGCGGTGTCTGAGGCGGTTACAAATGCAATTATCCATGGAGTTCCTGATGACAACAAGGTTTACATAACATGCAAAAGCGAGAAGAATATTTTTACAGTGATGATAGAGGATCATGGTGTGGGAATTGAGAATGTAGAAAAAGCGATGGAACCGCTGTATACCACAAAACCGCAGCAGGAGAGATCCGGAATGGGGTTTGCGTTTATGGAGGCATTTATGGATGAGCTGGAAGTTACTTCGGCGCCGGGAAAAGGGACCTGTGTCCGGATGGAAAAGGCAATTGGTTTTTCCAGATATGAGGACTAGCGTATGGAAGGTATGCTGCATCTCATTTCACAAGCACAAAAGGGAGACAAGCATGTCAGAGATACATTAATTGAAGAAAATCTGGGATTGGTACATCATATTGTGAAACGATTTTTAAATCGGGGATATGATGCGGAAGAGTTATTTCAGATTGGGTGCATAGGACTTATGAAAGCAATTGATCATTTTGATACGGCGTATGATGTGAAGTTTTCTACGTATGCAGTTCCGCTCATTATGGGAGAAATCAAACGCTTTTTAAGGGATAACGGAATCATAAAAGTATCGCGTAGTCTGAAAGAAAATGCATGGAAAATTAAGAATGCACAGAGAGAACTTGCAGGATCGACGGGTAGGGAAGTGACGATCGATGAGATTGCAAAAGAGACCGGGCTGACAATGGAAGAGATTATTATGGCGCAAGAAGCAGATGTTGAGGTGGAGTCATTATCTAAAACGGTCTATCAGGGTGATGGCAGTGAAATCAGTCTGGGAGATAAGATTGCGGATGAAAAAAATGAACATGAAAGAATGCTCAATCATCTGTTCTTAGAACAATTGATGCAGGCGCTCTCAGAGGATGAAAGATTTCTGATAAAACTGCGTTACTTTGAGAACATTACGCAGGTGGAGACGGCAAAAGTTCTTGGGATCAGTCAGGTACAAGTATCCCGTCTGGAGAAAAAGATTTTAGAGAAAATGAAAAAAATGGGATAAAATAGTTGACACAACTGTGAATAGAGTGTATATATGTATATATACAGATTAAACACAGTTGGAGGCGTTACAGATGAGTCAGTCGATATTAGAATATAATTCAGTCATAGAAATGAAGCAGGTGAGGAAAAATCTTGGTAGTTTTGTCCTTGATGATATTAGCCTTGAGATACCAAAAGGTTATATTATTGGTCTGATTGGACAAAACGGTGCAGGTAAAACAACGCTGCTTCATTTGCTTTTGGGATTATATCAACCAAACGAAGGACAGGTACGATTGTTTGAAAAGGAATATGAAAAGGAAGAAAAACTTATTCGGCAGAACATCGGTGTTGTATTACAGGAACGTCTCTTTGCCACTTCAGATACGCTTATTCAAAATGCAGATTACTATGGGAAATATTATGAGAACTATGAGAAAGAGAAATTTTGTGAGTTACTACAGGAATTTGGATTGAACAAGGAGCAGAAATATAAAAAGTTATCCAAGGGTGAGGAACTGAAATTTCAATTTGCGTTTGCACTTGCACATAATCCGAAATTACTGATTTTAGATGAAGCCACGGGGAATTTTGATCCAAAGTTTAGGGAAACGTTTTTAGAAAAAATAAAAGAATTCATTGCAGACGGAGAGCGAAGTGTGATTCTTGCGACACATCTGACGCAGGAACTGGAGCAGATTGCAGATTATATTGTATATCTGGAGAAAGGGAAGCTTCTATTTGCACATGACATAGAGGAACTAAGGGCACGGTATCGTATTGCGGTTGGAGAACATTATAAGATTAAATTACTTCCGAAACAGAAGGTAATACATGTGGAGCAGGGCAAACTTTCGACAAGGGCGCTGATTCGTCATCGAAAACATTATTCTTATGATAAGGAATTGACGCTGCTGACACCGACGCTTGAGGAACTGATGTATTTTATTACAAAGAGAGAAAGGGGGAGCGATTATGACTTCCAGAGCAATTAAGGATTATTTCAGGGCATTTAAGGTAAGAGAGTTGGTTGTTGCCGAAACACTAATGTTATATATTTATCTACTAATCGGACCAATCTATTTTTTGCGACCGAAGGAAGGGAATGTTGACACTGCAACGCTTTGGATTTATTATTGCGGAGCCATACTTCTTTTGCTTGGAATGACAGGAATGCGTCTAAATCCTGTCGGTATGCCCAAATTGATGTTTTTGTGTCCGATGAGTCGCAAGCAGCGTGAAGATTACGTCAGAACCCGATTTTGGGCGCGCTTTACAGTGCCGGCACTGATGTTTGTCATTGCGAGAGGGATACTTTGGATTGTGTACCCGCAGCAACCGTTTTATCTACTGGTTGATGCGATGCTTCTTATGGGCTTTCTCGGAGCCTCATTTATGACTACTACGGGAAAGTTCAAGACCCTTGAAGCCACCAAAGATCAACCAAAGCTTCTTCGGGAAAAAGAATTGAAGGGAATGGATGTCAAGGGCCTCTTTGTGTTCCTAATTGGAGTGGTTACCTGGTTCATTTCTTGTGAAGGTATCGCTTATGGCAGCAGGATAAATGTCGCTGTTTGGATTATGGTTTTAGCGGTACTTGCATGTCAGGTATGGCTAACGGTAAAGATGCTGCGATATGTGAAACATCTGATAATGCTGGCATGTGATTATGAAAGGATGTGTGACTGATGATGAAGATAATCATACAACCACAGGGGACAATGGCAATTTATGAACAGATTGTCAATCAGATGAAGGATGCGATTGTGGGCGGAGCATTGCAACCGGGTGAGGCGCTGATGTCAATTCGTGCGCTGGCTGCCGAGCTTCAGGTTAGTGTGATTACGACCAAACGCGCGTATGAGGAGCTGGAAAAGGAAGGATTGATTCGCTCCGTTGCGGGAAAAGGATTCTATGTATGTGAATATAATACGGACTATCTGCGTGAAAAACAGCTCATGGGGCTGGAGGAGAGAGTTACGGATGTGATTATGGGGGCAAAGAGTGCAGGACTTTCCTGTGATGAGTTTGTGGAGATTGTACGGGCTCTTTATGAGGAAAAGGAGAGATGAAAGAATGAACGAAAGAGGAATTTTAGAGCTTGAGAATGTGAGTGGAGCGACAAAGAAAAATTATTGTCTGCAGAATATTTCTTTTGTGTTACCTGCGGGTTACATTGCAGGAATAGCAGGGGAGAACGGAGCAGGAAAAACCACCTTGTTTGACTATATAATGAATCCGAAAAAGCAGTATGAGGGTAGTATATTTATAAATGGCCGAGAAATTCATGAGGACTACGTTAGCATAAGACAACAGATTGGTTTTGTTTCCGAAAAGAATCGTTTCTTTATGGCAAAATCAGCCAGAGAGAATGCGAAGCTTGCAGCATGCTTTTTTGATGAATGGGATTACCCTTTGTTTGAAAAAACAATGAAGGAGTTGCAGGTGCCAAGCACACGACTGCTGTGTAATCTGTCCCGCGGAGAGTATATGAAATTTCAGACTGCATATGCGATGGCCCATCATCCGGTATTGTATCTGTTGGACGAGGTGACGGCCGGAATGGATCCGGTATTCCGTGTTGACTATTTTAATTTGCTACAGCGTTTGATTGAAAAGGAAGACACCTCGGTGCTGATGATTAGTCACATTCAGGAAGAGATGGAGCGAAAGATGGATTATGTGGGAATTATGGAAGAAGGGAGACTTGTGTCATGGAAGGAAGCAATCTAAAAAGAGAATCCGCATCAAATGAGCAAAAAACGGAACTTTTTTATCATACCTTGTTTCGTCAGGGATCAGATCAGCTGTCACCGGAGATTGTGACGTATATGCTGTTATGTATTAGCATGCTTCTATTGTTTATACCGGTACAGGAGTTGTTGCCTTTGCTGGAGAATGACAATATACTTGTGATATGGGCTTTTAATTTGCTCACTGTTATGGCAGTAACGTTTTATATGAAGAAATATCATGTGATTGCATGTAACAAACAAATGGAAACTATCGCGGATTGTATTCTTTATATGCCGGTGGACAAAAAGGCGTATAAAAAATACATCTTCAAACAGTTGCTACAATTTTTGAAAAAGATTTCGATAGCGGGAGTGATACAACAGCTGAGTGTAGCGCTGATAGCCTACCATACCATTAGTTTTTGGAATATACTGTATGTGTTAGTGCAGACATTTTTGATACCGGTTGTTTTTTGCAGCTACCCGATTCTGTTTCGTAAAAGTACAAAGAGTTAGGAGAAAGGAGTTACCTATGACTTACCAAGATATTTTAAACAATGAAGAAGTGAAAGCATACATACAAAAGGGAAATTCTAACCTGGATGTCCTTGGATATACCGATCATTCACAGGCGCACAGCAAACTTGTGGCAGAGCGTGCGGCGGAGATTCTTGAAAAACTTGGCTATGGTGTGCATGAGATGGAACTGGCTCAAATTGCAGGCTATATGCACGATATAGGAAATGTAATCAATCGAAAAAACCACGCCGAGTATGGTGCAATTCTTGCAAATGATATTTTAAAAGAGACAGATATGCCTCTTTCTGACAGAGTTACTGTTATATCGGCGATAGGAAATCACGATGAGGGGACCGGCGGAGCGAAAGATGCAATCTCTGCAGCACTGATTATTGCAGATAAGACAGATGTGCGAAGAAACCGCGTTACCGAAAAGGAAACGGCAAAATTTGATATCCACGATCGCGTTAACTATGCAGTAACCAGTACAGAGCTTACTGTGGATGCAGAGAAGATGGAAATTACACTCCATCTTGAAGTTGACGAAACGATATGCAGTATGTATGAATATTTTGATATTTTCTTAGGAAGAATGATGATGTCGCGTGGCGCAGCGGAGATGCTTGGTGCGAAATTCAAGCTTCGCGTGAACGGCGGAAAGGTGTTGTAAAAATTAGGATAAAATGAAAGGGCTCTTGCGTGAACATGAGCCCTTGTTTTTATTTGTTCTCAGCTTTAATGCCGTTAAATTCACCATTTAAAAGACTGATTTCAATTGTCAGTTGATCATCTTCGAAAGTAAAAGATTCGTACTTTTCGCCTTCGACGGGAATATAGTTTTGTCCGAAACAAGCAATGATATCAGCTGTTGTTTTAAGTCGCTGACCGTGGTAGATGAGTTTTATATCGGATAGTCCGCAAATTACTTCGGATTTAGCATTATAGATACAATGGAATTCCATTGATTCGACGCATTCGCTTCCGTCAATATCAAAACCGACATTTTCATATTCGTAGGTAAACGATGCATCCATAACCAGATTCTGCATCTTTTCAGTTGTTTTTTTGCCGATATACACTCCGTTGAGGGATAATGTGTCCTTCGGCGTAGCGCAACCGGAAAGTATGAGCGCAAGAAGAAGTGGGATGATTATTTTTTTCATAAGGGTAACTCCTTTTTTTGGAATTATTTTATCAATAGGGTGTATTTAGTGTAAATGTTTGTCGCGACCATGTCAAGGAAGACTCTTTCTTGAAGCGCAGGGAGGAACATGGTATGATAGTTTAATAAAAAACGCGTTGTATGAGGATACTATGACATACGAATAGAAAGATTGGAGATTGGCGTTGAACCGAGAAAAGATTTTAAATTCAATAAAATTATGTGTTGCAGTCATTTTGGGGATTACGTTTGCAAACCTGCTGAATCTGGAATATCAGACTTCTGCGGGTATTGTAGCGATTCTGACCATTCTGCGTACAAAAAAGGAGACCATTCAGACCGCGGTGGGACGTGCACTTGCATTTGTTGTATCGCTTCTGATTTGGTTTGCGTGCTTTTATTTTTGGGGGATTACCATTGAGGCGTTTCTTGTCTTCTTGATCATTTATATCTTTATATGTCATTTCATGAATTGGACGTATGCGATTACAATGAATGCAGTGCTTGTGTCACATTTTGTTACGTCGGGCCGTTTGGATGCGCAGGCGATTCTGAATGAGATTCTTATATTCCTGATTGGTGTGAGTGTCGGTATTATAATGAACCTTCATCTGAGAAAGAACGTACACCATTTTGAAAAAATGAAACGGGAGACGGATGAACATATTATTCGTATTCTGGCCCGTATGTCAGTACGCATGGAAAATCACGATATAACGGATTACAACGGAGAATGTTTTAAAGAGTTGGCAGAAATTTTGCGTGATACAAAGAACATGGCAGAATTTAATTATAACAATCAGTTTAACAAGTATGATATTTTTGACCTTGAGTACATCGCCATGCGCGAGAGACAGTGTGTGGTACTGTATGAAATGTACAGCCTGCTTCGTCATCTTGAGACGACACCGCGTACGACACGTAAAGTGTCCGATTTTTTGGATAGGTTGTCGCATGTGCTGGATGAGAAAAATGACGGAACGGAGCTTATGGAAGGATTTAAGAAATTGGATGCTTACATGAAAAAGCAACCGCTTCCGGTGGAGAGACAGGAGTTTGAGGATCGCGCGAGGTTGTTTTGCTTTATGAGAAATATGGAGCATTTTATACGCATCAAGATGGAGTTTGTAAAAGCGCACGGATCCCTTTAAAGAGAAGCTGACGAAGCAAATCCACACAGGCTCCCACGATAAAAATGAGAGCGACGCAGGATGGGATATATAAAATCAGCCAAGGAGAATGTGTAAATTCCGCGCTCTTAAGAAGGCTACGCCACATGTAGTAGTTGAGAAGCTGACCATCGTGTAGTAGGTAAATGCCCAAAGTGGTAGAGGCAAGCAAATTGATGACTTTGCTTGGACGGATGGTAAGATGCAGGAAAAACAAGAATACACTGATACTGAGAGCAATCATCAAAATGGTATTCGGACGCCAAAAATAGTTGTTTCCGTAGATGCCTACTTTGTTGAACAGCGGCTGAAATTTGTGAAGAAGGATAATAGCACACTCCATAAGTAAAAAAACACATCCGGAAATGCAAAGCCACTGTCTGGAGCGAGTAAGATGCTGTGGTGGATATAAACGAATGTAGGCGCCGATCATGTAGACAATATAGAGCCACAGAAAGCGATTGTAATAAAATAAAGTTTCTGTGTCATTTTTTAAGGCACCATACACGGTAGGAATAATACAAAATATAATCAGACATAGCAGTAACATTTTTTGAAATTCGGCTTGAGATAATTTGAGCAGAAGTTTGTTGACATAGGGTGAAAACAGATAAATCATAACGTAAGCGGTAGCAAACCAGTATTTGTATTCTGTGATTGGAAAAAAGTTAATGAAAATAGTGCGTTTATCCAGCGTAAGTAATCCAAAATGAGCGCATAAAAACACACAAATCCAATTGTAAAATTGTACCTGTAATAACAAAGAAACCAGCTTTTGAATTTTAAATTTACCATGAATCATATGATAACCGGAAATCAGGAGAAACAGGTTTACCCCCAACTCACCAAACATACATACCGTATCTACAAGAAATTGATTTGTGCAAAATGCAGAATATTCAAATCCACCCTCAAAGACACAGTGGAATGAAATAATCAGAAAAATAGATACAATGCGCAATAACTCAAATTTAGAATCTCTCATAACAGACCTGCTTTCCATACGTTGTTTAGCCTTTGTAAAATTATATAAAGTATAATACGTGGAAAAAATTTTGACAATAAAAAGGAGCGAAACATGAAAATCTATGATATCTCGCAGGAGGTGTTCGGTTGCACGGTGTTCCCCGGTGACCCACAGCCGCAGAAAATAACCGTATCCGATATGTGCGACGGAGCAATGTATAACCTCACGGAGCTTCATATGTGTGCGCACAACGGAACGCATGTAGATGCGCCGTATCATTTTATCAACGACGGAAAACGAATGGATGAAATCCCGCTTGAAAAGTTCATCGGACCGGCCTATGTGGCTGCGCATGAGGGCGATTTGAGTGCAACGGATGCAAAAGAGATTCTTGCAAGAGCGAAAGCTGCGGATGAGCGCAGTGCAAAGCGGATACTACTCAAGGGGAATCTTATTGTAACTGCAGAGGCAGCACAGGTGTTTGCAGATGAGGGCGTATACCTTGTGGGAAATGAATCGCAGACGGTGGGACCTGAAAATGCCCCCATGCAGGTGCATCTGATACTTCTTGGTGCAGAGATTGTGCTTTTGGAAGGCGTGCGCCTTGCCAAGGTTTTAGAGGGCGTATATTTTCTCAATGCAGCGCCAATCAATCTGGGTGGAAGTGACGGTGCGCCGTGTCGGGCGGTACTTATGGAGCTATAGTGTGAAAATACAACGAGAATGAAAGGATAGAAAAATATGAAAATCAGAAATTTAGTAGGGCAGAGATTTAAGGAAAGACCGGCAGATTGTGTGATTGACAGCCATGCATTGATGGTGCGAGGCGGATACATGAAATATGTCGGAAATGGTATTTTTTCAGAGTTTCCGATTTTACGGAGAGTGACTTCCAAAATCGAAGCAATTATCAGAGAAGAGATGAATGCAATCGACGGACAGGAAGTATTATTTCCGGTAGTGATGCCTGCGGAATTGTGGAAAGAATCAGGAAGATATGACAGCATCGCAAGCGAGTTGGTTCGATTCGAGGACCGTAACCAGTCAAAAATGGTACTGGGAATGACGCATGAAGAAGCTGCAGTGCATCTGGTGCGTGAGTATGGCCAGTCTTATCAGCAGTATCCGTTTATGATTTATCAGATTCAGAGAAAATTTAGGGATGAGGCCAGACCGAGAGCGGGAATGATTCGTGTACGTGAATTTACGATGAAGGATGCGTATTCCTTCCATACCTCGCAGGAAGATTTGGAGCAGTATTATGATAAGTGTTATGATGCATATAATCGAATTTTCCGGCGTGCAGGGATTCCACAGGTCGTAACGGTAGCTTCTGATTCGGGCATGATGGGTGGAAGCATTTCTCATGAGTACATGCTGTTAAATGAAGTCGGAGAGGACTCCATCGTTCTGTGTTCGGAGTGTGATTACCGTGCCAACATGGAAGCGGCGGAAAATATATTTAAGACCGGAGAAGCAGGAACACTTTCTGAGCTTAAGTGCATTGAGACACCGGATTGTAAAACCATAGAAGATGTTTGTAATTTTCTGCAAAGTGACGTGGCAGCATCCTGCAAAGCGGTGGTATATCAGAAAAATGCAGACGATGCTTTTGTCGTTGCCTTTGTAAGAGGAGATTATGAGGTCAATGAGACAAAGCTGCGCAACCTGGTCGGAGAGGACATTCATCCGGCGATGATTGAAGGGGACGCGCCTTTGGTAGCAGGATATATCGGACCGTATGGAATTTCAGATCAGGTAACTTATTACTGTGATCGTTCCTTGGAAGGAATTGATGCGCTTGTTGCAGGAGCAAATAAAGAAGGCTATCACTATACCGGGCTAAATTTAGAAAGAGACCTGGAGAATGTGACATATGTCGATATCGCAAAAGTGAAAGAGGGCAGTATCTGTCCATGCTGCGGTAAACCGGCATTGATGATTAAAAGAGGTATTGAGGTGGGAAATATTTTCCAGCTCGGAACAAAATATACAAAGAGCATGAATATGCAATACGTGGAAAAAGATGGCTCCGTGCATCATCCGATTATGGGATGCTATGGTATCGGTGTTGGAAGACTGGCAGCAGCTGTGTGTGAAGAGAAGCATGATGAGTATGGACCAATCTGGCCGATTTCTATTGCTCCGTGGGAGGTGCATTTGTGTTGTATCCGTCCGGATGACGAGGAAACCAAACGTGTGGCGGATGAATTATACAAAGAATTGCAAAAAAACCGGGTGGAGGTCATCTATGATGAAAGAGATGGAGTACGGGCCGGAGAGATGTTTGCGGATGCGGATTTGCTGGGCGTTCCGATTCGTGTTGTGGTAAGTCCGAGAAATCTGAAAGAAAACAAAATCGAAGTGACAACAAGAGACAAATCTTTGAAGGATGCGGTGGATACAAACGAAATCATGGATTACATTTTAAAACTAAAAGAGAAGATGTATCAGGAGATGTAGTAGATAGAAACCGGTTTCGGAAGAAGGGAGAAGGAAAGCGCGATGAAATCGTTACAAGATACTTATACGTTATCGAACGGGTTGAAAATCCCTTGTATGGGATTTGGTACGTATAACCCGAATGAAGGGGATAATTGTAAAATTATACATACAGCGATGGAAGCGGGATACCGCTATTTTGATACGGCTTCTTTATATGGTACGGAAAGAGCGCTTGGACGCGCGGTAAAAGAAAGTGGTATATCCAGAGAAGAGTTTTTTATTGTATCGAAACTGTGGATGGATGAAATGGGTTATACGGAAACAAAGCAGGCGTTTGAACGCACATTAAGTCGCTTACAGACAGACTATTTGGATATGTATTTGATTCACTGGCCAAAAAGGTCGGCGGAGGACACCAAGTGGAAGGAGCGAGATTTGGATACTTGGCGTGCCATGGAAGAGCTTTATGCGGAAGGAAAGATTAAGGGGCTTGGATTGAGTAATTTCCTGCCTCACCATATGGACAATATTTTGAAGCATTGCAAGGTAAAACCACTGGTGAATCAATTGGAGGTTCATCCGGGCTATATGCAGGAAACAGCTACATCTTACTGTAAAAGAGAGGGCGTTATGGTGCAGGCATGGAGCCCTTTGGGAAGAAGTAAGCTACTGGAAAGTCCGGTTCTGCTGGGACTCGCGTCAAAATATGGAAAAAGTGCAGCACAAATCAGTCTTCGATTTTTGTCACAAAAAAATATCATTCCTTTGGTCAAGGCATCCGGTATCGAGCGAATGAAAGAAAATATGGATATCTTCGATTTCGAAATCGAATGGGAAGATATGTCGCTTTTAGAGTGTATGTCACAGGTGGCTTGGTCAGGAGAACATCCGGATTTCCAAATCCCGAACGTATCCAGTAATTTTGAACAGTAAAACAGGAGGTGCAAATATGCAGCAAGTATATGAATTTTTAAAAAATACGGGAACTTATTATTTAGCAACAGTGGAAGATGATCAGCCGAGAGTTCGTCCGTTTGGAACGGTTGATTTGTTTGAAGGAAAGATTTACATCCAGACTGGAAAAGTGAAGGATGTGTCAAAACAAATTCAGGCAAATCCAAAAGTAGAGATTTGTGCGTTTGATGGTGGAACATGGCTGCGCGTGGCAGGAGAGCTAGTCAGAGATGACAGAGTGGAAGCAAAAAAACATATGTTGGATGCATATCCGAATTTACAGGCGATGTATTCTGCAGAGGATGAGAATACAGAAGTGTTGTATTTAAAGGACGCAACCGCTACATTTTCTTCCTTTACTCAACCACCGAAAGTAATTCAATTTTAAACCCATTTCCACTTTTTGTTATCGTCTACAAAAAAATACTTGACGAAAACAGGGGGGGAAGTAGTATAATATCAACGTGTTACGGTAAGCGGTTTGATAAAAAGCCGATTACCGGTTGAAATCTGGAGACAAGATGATAGAGTAAATAATAATTTTACAAAAGAGTCTTTCAAGCGATTATTACGGACCACTCCAAAAGGAGTCGAGGCCATACGGACAGCCGGGTCCACTGCCGATTGGCGGCTTGCCGCCTTATTGATTGAGTTAAAAGCTCAAATTTTATAAGTTGGTTACTTCATAACCGAAATGCGTGTATTGCGCAAACTTGTGAAACGGTCAATAAAGAGTAGTAAAAGTATTGTTGCTATATAGACTCAAATGGATCATAGGGATATTTAACGCAAGTTGTGTAATCGCAGCTTGCGTTTTTTTATTTTCATTTTGGTGAGGTGAAAGATGGAGCAGAGAAAGCAAATAGTGAACCAAAACAGAGCCCCGATTTATGAGGCATTACAAAACTTTCGACAGATGCGAGTTGTACCGTTTGACGTGCCTGGGCACAAGCACGGACGAGGAAACCCGGAACTGGCTGCTTTTTTAGGAGAACAGTGTGTAAGCATCGATGTAAACAGTATGAAACCGTTGGATAATTTGTGCCACCCGATTTCAGTCATACACGAGGCAGAAATGCTGGCCGCGGATGCATTTGGAGCGGCGCACGCGTTCTTGATGGTGGGAGGAACGACCAGCTCTGTGCAAAGCATGGTGCTGTCCACTTGCAAAAGAGGCGATAAAATTATCCTGCCGCGTAATGTGCATCGAAGTGTGATTAATGCGCTGGTTCTTTGTGGTGCGATTCCGGTCTATGTAAATCCGGAGGTAGACCACAAGCTTGGTATTTCGCTGGGAATGCGTCGTGAGCAGGTGGCCAAAGCAATCGAACAGAATCCGGATGCGGTAGCTGTGCTCGTAAACAATCCGACCTATTATGGTATATGCAGTGATATCAAAGCGATTGTCAAAATGGCGCATGATGCGGGCATGTATTGCCTTGCAGATGAGGCGCACGGTACGCATTTTTATTTCGGAGAACATATGCCTGTTTCGGCGATGGAAGCAGGGGCGGATATGGCGGCCGTGTCCATGCACAAAAGTGGTGGAAGCTTGACGCAGTCCAGCCTGCTACTAATCGGACCGAATATGAATGAAGGTCATGTCAGACAGATTATCAATCTGACACAGACAACGTCCGGGAGTTATCTGCTTATGTCGAGCCTGGATATCAGCAGGCGTAATCTGGCTCAGCGCGGAAAAGAGGTATTTGCCAAGGTGGTCGATATGGCAGAGTATGCCCGAGAGGAAATCAACGAAATTGGTGGTTACTACGCGTTTGGTAAGGAGCTGGTAAATGGGAATTCGGTGTTTGATTTTGATCCGACCAAACTCAGTGTTCATACACGAGATATTGGATTGGCGGGGATTGAGGTATATGACATTTTACGCGATGAATACGATATTCAGATTGAGTTTGGAGACATCGGAAACATACTCGCCTACCTGTCGATTGGTGACCGTGCACAAGAGCTGGAACGTTTGGTAAGTGCGCTTGCTGAAATAAGGCGCAGATACCAGACCGATGGAAGTGGCCTGCTCAGACAGGAATACATCGATCCGGAGGTGGTTATGAGTCCGCAGGAAGCCTTTTATGCAAACAAAAAAAGCGTTCCTTTACAGGAGAGCGTAGGATGTGTTTGTAGTGAATTTGTGATGTGTTATCCGCCTGGAATCCCGATTTTAGCACCGGGAGAGCGCATCACCCAGGAAATTCTGGATTATATCGAATTTGCCAAAATAAAGGGATGTTCCATGACAGGACCTGAGGACCCGGAGATTTTAAAACTTAATGTGCTGGTATGACAGTATTTTGGTATGACAGAGTTTGGGTATGACAGAGTTTGTATCATACAATACCAAAGTGAATGGGATGATATAAGAACATACCAGTGGTAAAAGGAGGAAATCGAAATTGGAATTATGGTTTAGTGAGTTTCATGCACCTGACGTAAAGCATAGCATTCGAATCAACAGACACCTGTATTCTAAAAAGAGCGACTATCAGCAAATCGATATTTTTGATACGCCTGAATTTGGGCGAGTGCTGGCGCTGGATGGAAATGTAATGCTGACAGAGCGAGACGAATTCATTTATGATGAGATGATAACGCATGTACCGATGTCGGTTCACCCAAATGTGCAGGATGTTTTGGTGATAGGAGCCGGAGACGGGGGTGTGGTAAAAGAGCTTGCAAGATATGACAACGTCAAGCGAATCGATCTTGTCGAGATGGACCCGGAGGTAGTGGAGGCCTGTCGTGCTTATCTGCCTGAAAATGCCAGTCGATTGGATGACAGCCGTGTACATATATATTATGACAATGCATTGCGTTTTATCAGACGAAGTAAAGATAGCTATGATTTAATTATCGTGGATTCCAATGATCCGTTTGGTCCGTCCGAGGGTTATTTTACACGTGAATTTTACGGAATCTGTTACAATGCGCTTCGTGAGGACGGTATTATGGTGAATCAGCAAGGAAGCCCATTTTATAAACATGATGCGGAGGCTATGCAGAGAAGTCATAAACGGATTGTTAACACTTTTCCGATCAGTCGAGTGTATCAGGCGCATATCCCGACATATGCAGCCGGTTACTGGCTGTTTGGATTTGCCAGTAAAAAATACCATCCGGTGGATGATTTTGATGCAGGAAAGTGGACCGGATTAAATTTGGGAACAAAATATTATACGACCAAATTACATGTCGGTGCGTTTTATCTGCCGGCCTATCTGGAAAAAATGCTCGAGGAGGTTGAATAGTATGCTGGAGAGAAATGTAGAAACGTTTATCGGGTGTGACTGTGATTATCAGCAGGCAAAGATCGTTCTGTTTGGTGCACCTTTTGATTCGACGACAAGCTTTCGTCCGGGGGCTAGATTCGGATCGGCTACGATGCGACATGAAAGCTTTGGTTTGGAGACTTATAGTCCGTATCAGGAGAAAGATCTGACTGAAATCAATGTATTTGACAGTGGAGATTTGGAGCTGTGCTTTGGGAGTGCAGAGTCGGCGCTTACGCAGATAGAAGAACGTGCGCAGAAAATAGTAGAGGATGGCAAATTTCCGCTACTGATGGGGGGAGAACATTTAGTGACTTTAGGTGCAGTAAGAGCATTGCAAAAACGATATCCTGATTTACATATCATACAGTTTGATGCCCATGCGGATTTGCGTAGCGATTATCTCGGGGTGGAGTTGAGCCATGCGTGTGTGATGCGACGCTCCTACGATTTGCTCGGGAACGGTCGCATTCATCAGTTTTGTATCAGGAGTGGAGAAAAGGAAGAGTTTCAATTTGCAAAGGAACATACCGATTTGCATTTGTTCGATTTTACCGGACTGGACCGATTGGTAGAGGAGCTGGAGAGAACGCAGGCTCCTGTGTATTTGACGATGGATCTAGACTGTATGGACCCATCGGTATTCCCGGGGACGGGAACACCGGAAGCGGGCGGCGTCACATTTGTTCAGCTTTTGGACGCAATCTTAAAAGTGTGCAAAACAAATGTGGTAGGTGCAGATGTAAATGAGCTGGCGCCGATGCTCGATCCAAGCGGAGTTTCGACAGCAACCGCCTGTAAGGTATTGCGTGAATTAATGTTAGCGCTGAGTAAATAGTGGATAAAAAGGGAAAAAAGGAGAGAAAAAAATGAGTAAGGTTTTAGTGATTGGCTGCGGTGGAGTCGCGTCCGTTGCCATAAGAAAATGTTGTCAGGTCAGTGATGTATTTACAGAGCTTTGCATTGCAAGCAGAACCAAATCAAAGTGTGATAAGCTGGCAGAAGAGCTTGCGGGAAAAACACAGACCAAAATAACCACCGCACAGGTAGATGCAGATGATGTGCAGCAGCTAATCAATCTGATCAAAGACTATCAGCCGGATCTGGTTATGAATATAGCACTCCCTTATCAAGATCTTACGATCATGGATGCATGCCTTGCCTGTGGAGTGAATTATATGGATACAGCCAATTACGAGCCGGAAGATACCGATGATCCACAGTGGCGCGAGATATACGAAAAGCGGTGTGAAGAAAAAGGATTCTCAGCTTACTTTGATTATAGCTGGCAGTGGGCATATCGTGAGAAATTTGAAAAAGCAGGACTGACAGCGCTTCTTGGTTGTGGATTTGATCCGGGAGTAACACAGGCATATTGCGCCTATGCAAAAAAACATGAATTTGACACCATTGATACCATCGATATTCTGGATTGTAATGGTGGAGACCATGGATATCCGTTTGCTACCAATTTTAATCCGGAAGTAAATTTACGAGAGGTATCTGCTCCGGGCAGTTATTGGGAAAACGGTCATTGGGTAGAAATCCCGGCGATGAGCATAAAGCGGGAATACAATTTTGACAGTGTGGGTGAAAAGGATATGTATCTGCTTCATCATGAAGAGATAGAGTCTCTGGCGCTCAATATTCCTGAAGTAAAAAGAATTCGCTTCTTTATGACGTTCGGGCAAAGTTATCTCACACATATGAAATGTCTGGAAAATGTTGGAATGCTTTCAACGACTCCGATTCAGTATGAAGGAAAAGAAATCGTTCCGATTAAATTTCTCAAAGAACTTCTTCCGGACCCGGCAAGTCTTGGACCGCGTACGCACGGAAAAACCAATATTGGCTGTATATTTACTGGAAAAAAAGACGGGAAAGAAAAGACGTATTACATTTATAATGTCTGTGATCATCAGGAGTGCTACCGTGAGGTGGAAAGTCAGGCAATCAGCTATACGACCGGTGTACCGGCCATGTGTGGTGCTTTGATGCTTTTGACCGGACAGTGGAAAAAAGCGGGCGTCTATACGGTGGAAGAGTTTGATCCGGATCCGTTTCTTGATGCTTTGGATCAATATGGTCTGCCTCGTAGGGAAAATCACAATCCTGTGCTGGTGGAATAATGGAGTGGGGAATTGATACCCGTCCGGCGTTTTGTGCGCTTGATGGAAAAACACCTGAAGAGCTCTTTGGAGGGCTTTCGACGCCGTGCTATGTGATTGATGAAACAAAGCTTTTGAAGAACGGAAAGGTTTTAGCATCCGTGAGTCAGCATACCGGTTGCAAAATTTTGTTGGCGCAAAAAGCATTTAGTAATTATGATTTTTATCCGCTGTTATCAGAGTTTCTCGCGGGAACCGAAGCGAGTGGCTTGTATGAAGCAAAACTTGGGGCAGAAGAAATGCCGGAAAAGGAAGTGCATGTATTCTGCGCCGCATATCGTGAGGAAGAATTTGAGGAACTGCTAACGTATGCGGACCATATCGTATTTAATTCACCAAACCAGTTGCAAATGTTTGGTGTCAGAGCAAAGCAAGCAGGGAAAAGCATTGGGCTACGCATTAATCCGGAGTGTTCTACGCAAGAAGGCCATGAAATCTATGATCCCTGCGCAAAAGGAAGCCGTTTGGGGACCACCAGAGCGATGTGGGATGTGCAGATGACGGAACATCTCATTGAGCTGCTGGACGGACTACATTTTCATACACTATGTGAACAAGATGCAGATGCACTGGAACGAACACTTGAGGCAGTGGAAGAAAAATTTGGTGATATTTTGCCGAGAATGCGTTGGCTCAACATGGGGGGAGGACATCACATTACCAGGGAGGATTATGACATTTCTCGACTTGAAAAAGTGATTACTTACGCACAAGAGACATGGGGAGTAGAAATCTATCTCGAGCCGGGAGAAGCCGTGGCTTTGAATGCAGGCTATCTCGCAAGTCGAGTGCTTGATATTGTACAAAATGGAGACGTACAAATCGCGATAATGGACGTGAGTGCAGCCTGTCATATGCCGGATGTAATTGAAATGCCGTATACGCCGCCTCTTTACAATGCGAAAGAGGGGGAGCAGTCAATGCATGTATATCGGTTAGCCGGTCCTACCTGTCTTGCGGGAGATGTCATCGGCCAGTTCAGTTTTGAAAAGGCATTGGCTGTCGGTGATTTGCTGCTTTTTGGTGATATGGCAATTTATTCAACCTGTAAGAACAATACATTTAATGGAATGCCACTGCCAAATCTGTGGCGCAGGGCAAACAACGGGGAAATGCAGCGGCTTACAGATTTTGGATACAATGATTTTAAGATGCGACTGGGGAGAGGCAAATAAACGATCCAAAAAGTCTAAAAAATGAAAAAAATGTTGACAAATTGTGAACAAAAACATACAATGAGGTGGATGGTAGGATTGTAACATAAAGAAGTAGTGTTATAGTTGGAATTTTGGGAAGCAGATTCTTCTCATTTAGATAAAAGATGTCGTTCGTTCGACATCTTTTTTTATGGATCGTATCATTTCTGACAATACTCGTTGTTCAAAGCGGAAAATCATAGTAGAAAAGTAGATAAAAAACTATATGCATACATAGAAATGCAATTGCAAAAATAAAGGAGCCAATCTCGTGAGTGTAAAAGATAAAGAGCGCATTTATTACACGCGAACATACAGAAGAATTAAAATGAATATCAAAAACAGTATTTTGTTTTTGTGTTTGGCTGTTTTGCCGGTTTTGATTTTATTCCTGTTTGAGGTGGAACATATCATACATATACTGATTGGAATTACACACAGTCTGTTATCGTACGTAATTCCGGAAGAGAATATTCGGGTTTTGACGACGGAGTATTCTGTATTTTGGAAAATCGAATATTTAGATTTGCCTACAGTATATCCGCAATTTTCTTTCACGTGTGTAAATCTGATAGTTTGTCTGATGATTTTCGTGGTCATAAATCTTTGGCGTAAAACAGGAAAACCCTTTGTAATATTTTCATTTTACTGTTTATTTATTCATGTAGTCAGTTGCGTGTATTTTATATTTTCCAAACAGACATTTGCATATACAACCGGCGATTATTCGAGCTTGTATTTAAAACAGCAAATCGGAATCTGGATGATGTTTATTGTGATGTCAGGCGTGATACTAGGCGTTTGGGGAGACATACTTTTGCGACATCGTATTTTTTCCTTTTTAAGTATTTGTGTCTATTCACTGGTGTTTGGAGCGCTTAGATACATTGTGTTTATGTTTGTACTATATCGTTTCTCTGTTTTATATATGGCCATTATGTTTTTTGTAATTGGTCCGATCATTGATTTTTCTTATTTCGTAATGATTTACGCTGCATTCATGAACAAATTGACAAAAGAGTATGATCAAGGCCAAAGAAAAGGAGAATGGGGATGGTCGTAGCGTGTTTAAAAGGATATATGATCTTTTGTACTGTGCTGGTGCTCATTTATGTAATCCGACACTTTGTGTTTGGATTAAATCGAATGTTCGGCCGTCAAAGATTATATTACAATGATATCTATACAAGTGATATGAAATCCATTACCGTAGTGATTCCGATGCATAACGAAGAACAGGTGTTGTCCTATGTGCTTGATTCTTTGCTGGAGTGTGACTACGATAGGGATTTGTTGGAGATTATTCCGATTAATGATAATTCGACCGACAGAACCAAAGAGTTACTGGATGAGTATCACAAAAAATATGAATTTATACGTCCGCTACATAGGGATTGTGCGGAAAGAGGAAAGCCGGTAGGATTAAATGATGCCATGCAACTGGCGCGTGGAGAAATCATTATCGTATTTGATGCAGATTATCGACCGGCCAAGAATATGCTAAAGCAACTTGCGCTTGCATTCGAAGACCCGGAAGTGGGTGCGGTTATGGGGCGAGTTATTCCATTCAATACCAACAAAAATGTGTTAACCAGATTGATAAATTTGGAAAGATCCGGTGGTTATCAGGTGGATCAGCAGGCGCGTTATAATCTGCGAACCATTCCGCAGTATGGAGGTACCGTGGGAGGATTTCGAAAAAAGGTACTGCTTGAAACCGGAGGATTTAATCCGCTGGTACTGGCAGAAGATACAGAACTTACCTATCGTCTTTATACCAGTGGATGGAAAGTAATTTATGCTAATTCGGCGGAGTGTTATGAAGAAGCACCGGAAACATGGGAAGTAAGGGGGAGACAGATTCGAAGATGGGCCAGAGGCCACAATCAGGTATTGTTCCGCTATCTTTTTAAAACCATCTTTTCCACAAAAATGAACCTAAGAGAAAAGGTGGACGGAATTCTGTTGCTGTTTGTATATGCAGTTCCGTTTTTTATGCTGTTGGGACATGTGATATCCCTGTTGCTTTTCTTTTTGGGAGATATGAGTATGCTTTCCGGATGGTGGGTGCTGTTTTTCCTTGGAATTTATTGTGCGTTTGGTAATTTTGCACCATTTTTCGAAATTGGAACCGCATTATTCCTGGATGGAGTGAAAAGAGAAGGTTATTTGTTACCGCTGCTTTTATTTAATTTCTACTTCTATATGTGGAACATCAGCCTTGGGTTCTGCGATGCGGTGGCAGATGTATTGACTAAACGACAAGTTAAGTGGGTTAAGACCGTTCGATTCGTTGGAAAGAAAAACTAAGAAGAAAGGAAGGCATTTCGGTGCAATATATCATTATTATATCGATTATTTTTGTAATTATGTTGATGGCGCCCTTCCTCAATTCGCTCAGATATTGCAAAAAAGAAGGAAGCGTGCTTCATATTGATCAGGGACATGTAAGAAATGCGAGATATTTCGGAAAATCATTTGCTCAAATGATTGAAAACAATATGTCATCGCTGGATGACGGAACCGTTTTCCTCTCCAAGGAAGAGGGATTTATTGATGTAAATACAGAAAAGATTCCGGAGCAGGCAGAGGAAGTTGTCATCTGTTTAAATCGGGACTTTGAGCCACCTGCACACACGAAGGTGTTTATGAAAGAAATCTATGGAGATTGTAATGTAAATATTGGACGGGAAGGAATCAAAGTAAGAGCTGTTTATGCGCGTCAGAAGGTGATTTTGGGCAATAGAACAGATATTGTGCGCTGGGTAGATGCAGAAGAGTCCGTTGCTGTGTATGATGACTGTGATTTGGGAATCAGCGCGACAGCAGGGAAGAGGCTGAGTATCGGGAAGAATTGCACATTTTATAGATTGTTTGCGCCTGAGATTTTGATTGGACAGTATCCGGATGATTTCCGCGATGCGATGTCTGCACGCGATCCAAGAATTTTTGAAGTGCAGGAAACGGTCGAGGTAAAGAGAAATGTTGCTTATGTCGATCAGGAAATGACGGATGAAAATATGGAAGCCAATATCACAGTCTTGTCAGAGGAAAATGTGGTCGTGATGGATCGCATCATTGTGCGAGGGGATATTCGATCCCATAGTGGGGTAAGAGTATGTGACAATGCGGTAATATGTGGAAATATATTTGCTGAAAATGACATTCTTATCGGAAGCAATGCGGTGGTTCTCGGAAACGTATTTGCGCAGGGGAGTGTACATATTCAAGAAGGCGCCATGATAGGGCGTCGAGGAAAAATATCCTCTGTAATTGCAAGGGACAAAGTCATTTTTGAAAAAAGTGCATGCGTGTTTGGTTATGTCTGCTGCGAAGGTGGCGGTATTGTAAGAAACGCAGGAATCAATAAAAAAGAACATGAGCAGATGTACTGGGAAATCACAGAGTACAAAAGAGATTTGGTGTTCGAAGATTTGGCCGGATATGAAAAAACCATGAAAAAAGGATACCGTAAAATGAGAAATCTGCAGTCGGTTGTAATTCCGCCGCTGGCAAAACGAGTGGCGCGAAGTATGTTTTTTGCATGCGGTTCTCTTGAACGTGTAGAATTACCGGATACAATGGAAAAAATCGATGATTTTGCGTTTGCAGATTGTAGGCAGTTAAAAACCATCACAAGTTTTGCAAACACAAAACTAAAGGAAATCGGAACTTCGGCATTTGAAAATTGTGAATCACTCCATCAGATAGAATTTCCGCAGGAGTTAGAGTCTTTGGGAGGAGCGGCTTTTGGGGGCTGCACCCATTTGATGAGCGTACAGTTTGCGCAAGGGGCAAGACTAAAGGTGATTTCGGATCATTGTTTTAGGGGCTGCAAAGAGTTACAAATGATACAACTTCCGGATTCAATCGAGCATGTGGGTGTGAGTGCATTTGCAGATTGTACGTCGCTGGGATACATAAGTATTCCACGAAGCTGTGCATCTGAGCCTGGTATCGTGGAACTTGGTGCCAGACCGGAGGTAATCGTAGAGATAAGAAACGCAAAAGTTGGATAAGGAAGAGGCAGTATGAAACAGAAAGGATTTCGGTGTTTCATGATCATCTTAGCATGTCTGCTGATGTTGATCGTGAGCTTTGGTCTGGAGTGGCTGCAAAAAGTGCAAGGAGAGCAGCAAACTATCCGGACAATGCAGGATGAAAATAGCATAGATGAATCGGAGCAGGAAGCCGGTCGGTCACAGAAGGTGATTTTAGAAAATGAACAAATGGTATGTTATGAAGACCGGGCGTTTGAGCTTTTTTCCTATCAACAGGAAGAGATAGATCATATGGCTGCAGTCACCAAAGGGGTATTAGAGCGCTGTCCGGCACTGGAGCAGGTGTATGTGATGCCGGTTGCGCCGCGGAGTATAATAGAATCCGGATATTCAGGATATGAAGAGCAAAAGAGTGCATATCAAAGATATCTGAAGGTTTTGAGTCAAAAGTTACCGCTAAAAAGCAAGATGTTGGATGTAAGTGAGGCACTTTTGCAGCACAAAGAGGAATATGTGTTTTATCGTACAGAGGAATCATGGACGACGAGAGGTGCCTACTACGGGGCAGAGGTCTTTTTAAGCGAGATAGGCAGAGAGCCGATTCCACTAGAGCAGTATGAAGAATATGTCTACAGTAGCTTTTTGGGAGATATGAAGTATCGCGAGGATATTGCGAAGATAGAGGAAGAAACACTGTGTTTTACGGAGGATCAAGTTTACTACTATGCACTGGAGGGGACGTCGCAGAGAGCAGAAGTCAAAAAAGAGGATGATAACGGTGTGACAATAAACTACAAGAAACCTTTATACACGCCTTCGACGAGAAATCTTTCAGCAATTATTGATGGGGATTACATAGAGGCAATCGTAGAAGGGGACACGGTGGATACGCTCAATACGGACAATCATTTGCTTGTGATTTGCGATGGAGCAGGGAAATTGTTGGTACCCTATTTAAAAGATTACTATGATGGAATTTATGTAGTAAATGTCTACGAGAAAGAAAACTTATTTCAGGACCTGCCAAAGATACTGGACCAATATCATATTGCGGAGGTGCTGATAGCGCAAAAGGCGTCTCATATGGGGGAAAAGACATATCAGAGAGCATTGTCAGATTTTAATAAAGAGAGTGTGATAGAGTGATTGAGATAGTGAGAGAATATGTAGAGTTGTTTGTGGCAACAGCAGGACTTACAGAAGAATTAGACAGATACCTTCCGCTGGGTGGCATTGCTGTCATTGTACTGGGCGTATCGGCATGTCTGTTCGGATTCCGTATCTACAGGGCATTGTTCGCAGTTATGGTTTTTTCCGGGATTTCGATCGGATTTAGCTATCTGCTGACAGAGATGCCATGGTGTGATGTATCTGCGTGGATTGCGGTTTTGGGTTGTGTGGTCGCTTTTATGGGATATTTCTGGTACCGCATAGGGGGACTGTGTGTCTGCGCGCTGATTGGATGTTGTTTGGGATGGGTGTTGCATCCGTCCTATCTGGTGGTGGCCTTGATGGGACTGCTTGTGGGAGTGGCACAAATCTTTTTCCCGGTCATTACAATTACAGCAATGACTTCGCTGTGGGGGACATACCTGTTGCGGGAAGGACTTGACTGGCAGTTTGCGCAGAGCCTAATCGGAATGATGAGTATAGCGATTCTTAGTTTCGTGATACAAATGCGCATGAATACCAAGCAGAAGCTGTTTGCGAAAACAATTCCCGACGGCCTTCGTTTTTGGATAGAGAGTAAGAGGAAATAAGATGGCAGAGCGACTACGAAAAGAATGGAAATATGTGATAAGGATCGAAGATTATCTGCGCATGCGACCAAAGCTGGAAGCGCTGATGACACCGGATAGTCATGGGATAAACGGAGAGTATATGGTGCGATCGCAGTATTTTGACTCTCTAACGGATGCGGATCTAAAAGACAATCTGGATGGTGTGCAGGAAAAGAGAAAAATCAGGGTCCGTGTGTACTCTGCGGATGCAAAGGGTGCGAAACTTGAATACAAATGTAAAAGCGGTACCGATGGAAAAAAATATTCCATTTTCCTGACCAAAGAAGAAGTGCTGATGATGGAACAACATCAGTATGCGTTTCTGATTGGGCGGGAAGAAGAATTGGCGCATCGATTGTATAACAAAATGACACAGCAGGTATATCGCCCCAAGACAATTGTGGAATACCAAAGAACGGCATATTTGTATCCGGTAAGTGATGTCAGGATTACATTTGATCGGAATTTAAGAGGGAGCGTAAACCCTTATGGTATATGTGAGAAAGAGCCTCTGTATCTTCCGCTGCTTTCTCAGGATAAAGCAATCATGGAAATCAAATATAATGATTTTTTACCAGGTGAACTAAAGTCGATTGTAAATGACTTGGATCAGGTGGCGGAAGCATACAGCAAATATACACAAGCACGATTACATATTCATGGATAAGGAGAGGAAAAATGAGAGAATTTATTTTAGAAAATTTAGCAAACGGCAGTACGATTGATTTGGCAACAATACTATTGAATAACGTGGTTGCGATGATAGCAGCATTCTTTCTTATGTTTGTTTACAAGATTACATATTCCGGGGTGGCATACAGCAAAAAGTTTAATATATCTTTGGGTGCGATTGCAATAACCACAACGATGATTATGGGAGTTATCAGCAATAATATTGCATTATCACTGGGTATGGTGGGTGCTCTTTCAATTATTCGTTTCCGTACGGCGGTAAAAGATGTGCGAGATTCAGCATTTATTTTCTGGGCAATTGCCATAGGAATCGGATGTGGAGTGGCACAGTATACATTGGTCGGTGTTGGAAGTGTATTTTTATTCCTGTTTATGTTGTTAACTAAGCAGACAATCGCAAGCGGTCAGCAGCTTTTGATTGTACAAGCTGATGCTGAGGCGCAAAATCAGGTGGAAGCAGTAATTGATATGCATTTTGATGGAAAAGCACATCAGACAGTCAAAAACGCGACACAGGATACTTGTGAAATGGTGTATAGAGTAAAAGAAAATGATTTGAAAAAAGCAAATACAAAGAAGATGATAGATATTACGCAGGTTCTGCTAAAAGTGGAAGGTGTATGCAGAGTGAATCTGGTAGAGCAGCAGGATGATATTTCTCGATAACAGCATGGAGTAGTGTATGAAAAAATGGATAGCATGTACAGGTATGATAGTACTTCTTTTGGGAACTGTTTGTCTGGCGCAGGCGTATCCGGTACCGGAGCGTGAAAATGTGCCTGAATCTGAAATGTCAAGTGACATAACTAATTGGGCAGAGCCAAAGGAAGAATATCTGGAATACTACGAACTCGGAGAGTTTAAGACGCATTTACCGATTTTGTATATTAATACCAATGGGCAGCAGATCAGTAAAGAAAATAAAATATGGTCCACTATGGCGGTGACGAATGCCGATGCAAACGGGAGAAAACAATCCATTACAGAAACACCGGATTATGAGGTGTCGATTTTGCTAAACTACCGTGGAGCATCTTCTTACAGTGGGTTTGATAAAAAACAGTATCGTGTGAAAATTTTCAAAAAGGAAGGAAGTACAAAGGCAAAAGAATGCGCCTTTTTGGGAATGGGATCAAACAGTGAATGGGTGTTGAATGGTCCGTTTTTGGATAAGACCTTAGTCAGAAATCGTTTGGTGTACGGACTGGGGAGAGAGATGTTTGAGTGGGCACCTGACAGTCGATATGTGGAGCTGTTTTTGAATGGAGAATACCAAGGTCTCTATCTGGCAGTGGAACCAATTACCAATGGGGAGAGTCGGCTGCGCCTGTCTGATTTTGGCCTTTTAAGCGGAGAAACCGCATATGTTGTGAAACGTGACCGAGTCGATTCGGAAGAAGGTGCATTGAACGTATATGGCTATTATGCAGGAAAAACTTCAAATGCATTAACCATCGATTATCCGACGCGAAATGATCTTACAAAACAACAGCGAGAATGGATTACGAAGGATGTCAGTCAATTTGAAGAAGTGTTGTATGGAGAAGATTTTGCAGATCCGGATCAGGGATATGCCCGCTATATTGATGTAGACAATTTTGTGGATTATTATGTTTTAAATGAAGTGGTCATGAATAACGATGCAGGAAATCTTTCAACCTATATCTACAAAGAACTATCCGGAAAGATGCAGATGGCGATATGGGATTATAATAATTGCTATGACAATTATCAGTGGTATGCGCAGGATTATAATAAGTTCTTTTTAAAGGAAAGTGCGTGGTTTTCAAGATTACTCCAAGACAGAGCTTTTGTGGACAAGGTAACGGAGCGCTATTATGAATTGCGAAAGGGAACGTTAAGTGAGGCACATATGTATCAGCAAATCGATACGTATGTGGAGGAACTTGGAGATGCCGTAGAACGCAATTATGCAATCTGGGGATATTCTTTTTATGATAATCTGCTGGCAGATACGACAGAGCTCCACGACGATCCAACGAGTTATGAGGATGCGGTAAATCGTTTGAAGCGTTCCATTGAAACGAGATTTCGCTTTTTGGATGCACATATTTCGGATTTGTATGAAGGCTGTGTCAATTAAGGGATGCGCGGGTAGAAGCGTATAGTGAAGGAGCACAAGAAATAAGCATAGTGAGGAGTACAGGTGCAAGATAATATGCAGAAAAGAAAGAAGAACATATGGAAACGCCTTGTTTTGGTCGTAATTGTTTTGGCGCTGGCACTGTACGGAGTTTGTGATTATTGCTACAGAAGTGCGAATCAAAAAAGATATGCAGACAAAATAGCGTTCTATGAAAAATGTACGGAACAGGAAAAACAATGGATTATGAAGCAGCAGCACCCACAGGGCGCACTGTATTTATATGAACCGGAGTCCGGAGTACCGGAGGCGGTAAATCCCTATTTTGCTTGTTTGGCAGCGGAAGGACTTTTGGCAGGAGAGCCCAATATGCTTGAGTTGCAATCTGTGGAAAGGTATCTGAGATGGCATGCGGCGGAGCTGATTAAGAGGGACGGTTTTGTGTGTGATTATCAGGTGGCAGATGGGGAAGTGACTGCGCTGGATACATATGATTCGGTTGATTCCTATATTGCAGTGTTTTTAGGATTGTTTGCAGAGTATATTCAAAAGGGCGGAGAGCCGGGAGTTATTCCGCAGGATCAGGAAGCCATTGAGATATGTATAAAGCGATTGCAGGAGCTCAGTCAGCAGGGGCAAAAGGGACTAACCTGCGTCTCACCGGAAAATTCCACCTGCTATCTGATGGACAATACAGAAGTGCTCAGTGCCTACCAAAAGATGAACCAAGTTGTGACGAATCCGGATTTCGATGACCGATTAAGAAGGTGGAAAAAAAAGGAAGCATATAAAGCGTTTTTTGATGAGGCGGCCAAGACGACAGAGACGGCGATGAAAGATGTATTTTGGAAGGAAGAAAAAGAGCGCTTTGAAATAGGATTGAATGGAAATCAGACCTATATTGAGTTTCAGGGGATCGAGGAGTTTTATCCATATGCAATTGCTCAAATCTATCCGGTGGCATTTGATTTATGGCTGACGGAGGAAGAAAAGCTGGAGGCACTTTATCAGAATATTTCCGATACGTATGACTGGACAAACAGTTCCGTGGATGAAAAATTTGACTGGCCGGTGCTGTCTTATATTGCGGTGCAGATGGGAGATATGGAAAGAGCGGAAAGATACATTGAAGAATATAGGAAAGCGTATCAATATGACAGAAGCTATCCAATGAATATAACGGACGCAGCTTGGGTGGCCAAGAGCAGTGAGGCATTGCGGGCGTATTATGAAACACAGGCCAAGAAAAGTCTTTTTGAGAAATGGATGGATAGATTTTGAGCAGATGATTCAAAAAAATAATAGAAACAAGTGATTTAACTGAAGGATGCAAACGGGAGGTAGACGTATGATAAAAGTGATGAGCGTATTTGGTACAAGACCGGAAGCAATCAAAATGTGTCCGTTGGTAAAATGGTTTGAAAAAGAGGAAGAGATAGAAAGTGTGGTCTGCCTTACCGGACAGCACCGAGAGATGTTGCAACAGGTCATAGATATTTTTGATATCAAGGTACATTACAATCTGGATATTATGAAACCAAGACAGACCTTGACTACGATAACAACTGCAGTTCTTGAAAAGATGGAAGAAGTGTTAAGAAAGGAGAAACCGGATATTGTTTTGGTTCACGGAGATACAACCACTTCCTTTGTGGCCGGGCTGGCTGCATTTTACCAACAAATTCCGGTGGGCCATGTGGAAGCGGGGCTTAGAACCTTTGATAAGTATTCACCGTTTCCGGAAGAAATGAACCGCTGTCTGACCGGGAGGATCGCAGAATTGCACTTTGCACCGACAGAAAATAACCAAAAAAATCTGCAAAATGAGAATCTGACCGCGGGCGTATATGTAACCGGAAATACAGTAATCGATGCATTTGCAACGACCGTAAAACAAAAATATGAATATAAAGATATTGATTTGAAAAATATCGATTTCGATGGAAAAAGATGTATCTTAATGACAGCACATAGAAGAGAAAATCTGGGAGAACCTTTGGAGAATATCTGCAAGGCAGTCAAAAGAATTGTTACAGATTTTCCGGATACCGAAGTTGTTTATCCGGTTCATATGAATCCGGTTGTAAGGGAAACGGCGGAGAAGATATTGGGAGATTTGAAGCAGGTGCATTTAATTCATCCGTTGGACGTGGAGGATATGCACAATCTTATGTCCCGCAGCTTTTTAGTGATGACCGATTCGGGTGGATTGCAGGAAGAGGCGCCGGCTTTCGGTGTGCCTGTCCTGGTGCTTAGAACCGAGACAGAGCGTCCGGAAGCAGTCGAGGCAGGCACAGTAAAAGTAGTCGGCGTTAATGAAGAAAACATATATGAAAGTGCGAAATTACTTCTGTCAGATGAGCAGGCTTATTCTAAAATGGCAAAAGCAGTCAATCCTTACGGGGACGGAAAGGCGAGCGAGAGAATCGCTAATATCCTAATCCGATGGAAAAGACAGAAAGAATCATAAGAATCTCATAAAAACATCGTAAATTATGTCAGTTGAAAGTGGAAATGGCTTAGCGAAAAAGCACGCAATTTCCACTTTTTTTATAATATTCAATTCGCTCTTCCAAATCACTTCGTTGACAACCCAGACGCTCGCTCAAACAGTCGATACATAAGAAGGATCTTGCGGTTCGGCTGACCAGTTTCATATAGATGGCCTTTGCGTCTGTGGTAAGAGGTGCATTGCATTTTTGACATCTGGAATGAAAGCTGCACATATTAAATCACCATTTTTGCACGCAAAACGACACAGTCTCCCGCAGGAACCGTTGCAGCAAATCGTTCTTTGAAAATGCCAAGTTCTTTGTGCTCCCAGCAGTCATAAAGAGAGAGGGCAGCGCCACTCGCGGCAGGGATTCCCATATCCCAGAATTGAACGGTAAGCTCACGTGATGCGTCACTGAAATTATAAAGTCCGATCGCCAAGTCACCGTTGTGCAAAGCCTTGACAAGGACAAAGGCCTCATTTTCGTTAAACCACTGAGGCTCCACCTTGATTCGATAAGCACCGCGTGCTTCCGGGTCCTGATTGATGGCCAGAAGATCTTTATTTTGCAGGATATCTTTGGTAATCTGGTTTGCACTGCGGATATCGCAACCGATCATCAGAGGAGACCCCATCATACACCACAAAGAAAAATGCGTCTTATACTGCACATCCGTACAACCGCCAATCTTGTGGTTAATCCAATCATTGTTGCTTCCGCCGTACATTCCTACGATTAGCATATCCATATCATTGTGACAATAATTTCCGGTAAACGGTTCTTTGTCAAGCTGGGAAAGTGCGATTTCGCGAATGGAATCCCAGTTGTCCTGAATATCCGGTGTAGAACGATAAGAATGGGCACCGGACTCGCGAATCCAGTGATGCACATTGTCTTCGCCCCAGTTGCATGCAGAGAAAAGAATATCTCTTCCGCAATTCTTTAATGCCAGACTCATACGCTTGTATAAAAGTTCACCCGACATATGGCGTGGTTTAAAACAATAGTCGTATTTTAGGTAGTCTACGCCCCAAGAGGCAAACAGTTTTGCGTCCTGAAACTCGTGTTCGAAGCTACCCGGATATCCGGCGCAGGTGTGTGTGCCGGCGCAAGAATACATACCGAATTTGAGTCCTTTTGAGTGCAAGTAATCCCCAACGGCTTTCATACCATTCGGGAATTTTTCCGGATCTGCGACAAGGTTTCCGTCTGCATCCCTTTCACGAAGACTCCAGCAATCATCAATGACCAAATATTCATATCCGGCATCCAAATAACCGTTTGCTACCATGGCATCCGCTGTATCTTTAATCAGTTGCTCGCTAATATCCCATGTAAATGTGTTCCATGAATTCCAGCCAAGGGCCGGAAGATTTCCTAAATTCGCTTGTTTCATCAGTCATCCTCCCTGTGATTATCCTGTTATTATCATAGATACAGTATATAAAAAAAAGAGGATGATGTATATAGAAAAATCGATGCGAGAGAAAAGAACTATTTATAGAGGAAAAGC
This sequence comes from Lachnospiraceae bacterium, assembly GCA_045588655.1. Taxonomy (GTDB): domain Bacteria; phylum Bacillota; class Clostridia; order Lachnospirales; family Lachnospiraceae; genus SVFI01. Next base: position 73,362 of record JAZNEP010000023.1, read on the forward strand.
TTGTTCAGAAGCAGGGGAATTTGATATATTATTATAGGGGGACATATACCAATAGAACAATCAATGAGGAGGCTATTTATGGGTTTGATGGAAAGACCGTCTGTCAGCATATTAGATGACGGAGGAAAGTATTGGGAACATACATATGAGCAGTTCTATCTTAAGGCGTATCTTCCTGCAACCAAGATGGATGGACAAATAAATAATTATACGTTTCGGGCTCCCCTCTTGCTGGTCTTTGAGGAGAACAGACAGAGCAGGGAGGAGGCCATTGCATTTGCCAAACAAAGTGGACTTGCGGATATTGCAGCAGAAGTAGATTCCGGTGTCCTGTTTATTTACCCGACCAAGGATGGCGGATGGAAGAATGCGACAGAGGAGTTGTATGCTGCTGTGATAGCAGAAGTGAAAATGGACCCGAACTACAAAGACGGGATTTGCGAGATACATGACTTCTTTACGCGTCAGTTTAAAGGATATTTTATCAGAGGTGCCATATTTAGAGCAGACATTTACAGTTTTGGAGAGTCGGCAGATTATGTGGCAAAACATCTATTGAAAACAGTAAACGGCGAGTATCTGTGGGGACCGGGGGACATTACTCCTGCCATGTGTTCTATGCAGAATTTGAGCGTAACTCCGGTACCGGAACGCAAGGATATTGGTATACTCAGTGTCGGAAATTCAGAAGAGATAAATGAGGCATTTGGAGAATGTACCAATCTCTTAATTAAGGCAGAACCGGATTATAAAGCGGATTTCAAAGCATTTGTTCGAAAGTTTAAGAGGTGGGGCGGTCAAATGCAGATAGAGCCGGATTTTGAAGAGATGATGATGACAGAGGAAGCCGGTAGTGTACTGGTAAAGACGTCATCGGATAACTGGGGAGAATATAAAGATACAGCGCAGCATAGAGTGGGATATTTTGCATATTACAATAATGACATCTTTGACAAGGGACCGGTTCCTTTGATGCTGGGATTCCATGGCGGAGGTGACTCTGCAATGTTTCTGACGTTTGTGTCAGAATGGTATAAAATTGCGCACAAATACGGATTTTTGTACGTGGCGATTGAAAATCACCAGCATGTAACAGCGACGGAAGTGATGGAGATACTTGAGAATCTCAAGAAACGGTACCATATCGATGAACATCGCATCTATGCAACCGGATTTTCCATGGGAAGCGGAAAGACATGGGATTTATTTCAGGAATATCCATCTGTTTTCGCCGGACTTGCACCGGCAAGTGCATTGTTCCCAATGAAAGACAATCCATTTGCGCAGTCACACGGAGAGTATCTAAATAGAACAATTCCTGTTCCGATGTTCTATTCGGGAGGGGAGAATTCGCCGGTAGCGGAACTTCCGTTCCAGTCAGAGGACGCGCTTGAGAGGATACAGTATGCAGCACAGGTAAATCAATGTAAAGCCAAGTTTAATCTCAAGTATGAAGATAAGGAGCATTGGCAGGACCCGATATGGGGCGTTTCCGGTGATCGCGTAGAAAAGATTTATGATGACATCAGGGATAGCTATCTGACGATAAACTATTTTGACAGCGAGGATGGCGTATGTCGTACGGCATTTGCAAATATTAGCGGACAGGTGCATGAATGCAGGCACCATACATGTGAAAATGCATGGAAATTTATCTCGCAGTTTAAAAATGACTGTGTTCAGACAATGTAAACATAGATAAGGGAGAAATATATTTTGCAGACGATAGAACATATTAATTCAGTAATCAATAAATTTATTTGGGGGATTCCGGCAATCATCTGTATTGTGGGAGTCGGTCTATATCTCAGTATTCGCACGCGCTTTATCCAAATTCGCAAATTTCCGCAAGCGATGAAACAGACCATCGGTAAGGTGTTCGACAAAAAAGAGGCAGTAAATGGCTCCATGACACCGTTTCAGGCTGTTTGTACAGCACTTTCGGCGACTGTCGGTACGGGAAATATCGCAGGTGTCGCAGGCGCGATTGCGATTGGTGGACCGGGCGCGGTATTCTGGATGTGGATGTCTGCATTCCTTGGTATGTGTACCAAATTTTCCGAGGTAGTTCTTGCAGTTCACTATAGGGAGAAAAATGAAAAAGGTGAACTGGTTGGAGGACCGATGTATTACATCAAAAACGGACTTGGAAAAAAATGGAACTGGATGGCTGTGCTGTTTTCTGTATTCGGAGTGCTCACTGTTTTTGGTACTGGAAATGCGACACAGGTAAATACGATTACGGCAGCAATCAATTCGGCGCTGCTTAATTACAATCTAATTTCCCAGGATAAAGTGATGACTACCAATATTGTCATCAGTATTATTATTGTAATTCTTGTCGCAACTGTCCTTCTTGGCGGTGTGAAGCGCATCGGAAAAGTGTCAGAAAAGCTGGTTCCGTTTATGGCTATTTTGTATATTATTCTTGCCATCGGTGTTGTCGTTTTGAATGTGAAGCATCTTCCGGATGTGTTTTACTCCATTTTTTATGGAGCATTTCATCCGGCAGCAATTACAGGTGGTGTGGTCGGAAGCTTTTTTACGAGCATGACCAAAGGCGTATCGCGTGGTATTTTTTCAAATGAGGCAGGTCTTGGAACCGGTTCTATTGCGCACGCGTGTGCAGACACCGAGAGCCCGGTACACCAGGGATTTTTCGGAATTTTCGAAGTGTTTGCAGATACCATTGTTATCTGTACACTCACGGCGCTCGTGATTCTTTGCAGTGGTGTTCCGATTACATACGGTCAGGCTGCAGGAGCAGAACTGACGATTCTTGGGTTTACATCAATCTATGGAAATTGGGTTTCAATTTTTACAGCAGTTGCCATGTGTTGTTTTGCCTTCTCTACGATTATTGGATGGGGACTGTACGGCGCTCGCTGTGTAGAGTACATTTTCTCTTCCAAAATGGTGAAGCCGTTTATGGTGCTATATTCGCTTGTTGCCATTGTTGGTGGGACCATGGACCTAGGACTTGTTTGGAGTATTTCAGATACCTGCAATGGTTTGATGGTAATTCCAAATCTGATTGCAGTATTCCTGTTGTCAGGTACCGTGTTGAAACTGGTAAAAGAGCATTTATCATAGCTAGACGAAAAGTGAGTCATAAATCTGTAAAAAGTGTGCATTTGATTCCTTTTTACAGATGAGAGGATTTAGGAAGGAGTATGGGAAATGGATTTAAGTCATATTACAGTAAACACACAAAGCAGTATTCGAATGGAAGGAACACAGATTTTATATTTTGATCCTTTTGAAATTAAGGAAAAAAGACAGGATGCGGATGTGATTTTGGTTACCCATGAGCATTTCGATCATTTTCAGCCGGAATCCATTGCGAAGATAAAGAAAGAAACAACACGGATTATTGCTCCGGAGTCTATGAAGGAAATCGTTCTTGCACAGGCGGGGATATTGGAGGAGAACTGTGTATTTTTACGTCCGTGGAAGCAGATTTCGCTCGGAGAACTTGTGATAGAGGCAGTGCCTGCATACAACGTAGGTAAGGCATTTCATGTGGAAGAAAAAGAGTGGGTAGGATATGTTGTGCATCTGGATGGTGTGCGCTATTATGTGGCAGGAGATACAGATGCCAATGCAGATAATGCAAAAGTAAGCTGTGACGTAGCGCTGGTTCCTGTGGGGGGACATTATACGATGGAGAAAGAGCAGGCGGCTGATTTTGTGGTAAAGTTAAATCCAAAAGCAGTCATCCCTACGCATTATGGAAGTTTGGTCGGTAACCCGTCAGACGGAGCAGAATTTAAGATGCTTGTAGAGGGTATGAACAACCAAATACAGGTGGAACTAAAAATGTGACTACGCCTATATATGAAACAAGAGAAAGGGAGTTAGCCATGTACAACTTTAAAGATAAAGTGGTTGTTGTGACCGGAGGAGCACAGGGCATCGGAAGGTGCATCTGCGAGCAGTTTGAAAAAGAAGGTGCCAAGGTCTGCGTGATTGATTTGCAGGAAAATGCATATTTTAGAGGCGATATCGCGGAGAAGGAAACGCTGGAAAAGTTCGCTGAAAAAGTGATAGCGGATTACGGAAAAGTTGACTTCCTCATAAATAACGCACCGCCTCTGTTTAAGGGGATTGGCGAATGTACCTACGAGGAGTTTAATTATGCGCTACAGGTCGGTGTGACGGCGGCGTTTTACTTAACGAAGCTTTTGGTGGACTACTTCACGAAGGAAGCTGCCATAATCAATATTTCCTCAAGTCGTGATCGCATGAGTATGCCACAGACAGAGAGCTATACCGCGGCAAAGGGAGCAATCAGCGCCCTGACACATGCGCTGGCGATAAGCCTTGCAGGAAAGGTGCGTGTGAATTCCATCTCACCGGGATGGATTGATAATGATTACATTGTTTACCAAGGCGCGGATGCAATCCAGCAGCCGGCCGGTCGTGTCGGGAATCCCACGGATATTGCAAACATGGTGCTCTATCTTTGTTCGGAGCAAGCCGGATTTATTACCGGAGAAAATATTTGCATCGACGGCGGAATGACAAAACAAATGATTTATCACGGGGATCATGGCTGGAGTCTGGAGTAGAGACATATGGTTTGAGATAAAAAAATAATAAAGCCTAACAGGGGGGCATAGTATGAGTGATTCTAAGAATAAGCGAATTAAAAAATTGAAAAAGAAACGTATATGGCCGTCTATATTAGGCTTGTTTATTATTACCGGTATTTTCAGTCTTACGATAACGATTCTGTTGGCAGTTGCCTGTGTGGATGTGATTCAAAGGAAGCTGTCACAGAGCAATAGCCAGGCCATAACAATTGCCGAGGTGTTTGAAGACTATGAAGGGGAAGGGCAGCAGAGGATACAGGAAGCGATTTTGACCCACCTTGAAATGACGCCGGAGACAGAAGCCGTTTGGGTGGCAGATTCAAACGGACGCAAGATTTGGTCCAGCAATGATATGACTCCGGATAGAGAAAAAGTAAGCGATTTTATTTTAGCAGATGCAGCGCCTATGCAGCTCATTGTAGAAGATGATCTTGGACAGATTTTGGTTTTTCAAGAGGAAGGCACTGAAATCAATGAACATATTCTTTCTGATTTAAGGATACTTGCCATGATGGAATCCAACGCTTTCTTTAGCAGTGAAAAAGAAAGTGCTCTTATGCAGTTTAAGGTTTGGTTTTTACAGGAGGTAGAGGGGTTAGAGGTCTACGTACTGCAGGATATTTACGTATTTGGCTATGATTTTCTGATGCTGATAATGAGTATAGTATTGTTTGGAATTATGATTGCAGTTTTTATACTGTATTATCTGATTTCGTTTATCAGTGTTATTGTAAGTATGCACAAGACCACTAAGATTATTTATACTGATATGATTACCGGTGGAAATAATTGGTTGCATTTTGTGAAGAAGGCAAGCAGTCTGTTGAAGCGAAAATCGGCTACGCATACTTATGCAGTGCTTCATTTAAAAATGCGAAAATATCGTAGCTTTTGCACATGTTTCGGAGTCGAGGAAGGAGAGGCTCTGATAGAGAAATTGTATCAGGTGCTGAAGAAAAATATAAAGAATAATGAAGCCATGGCACATCAAGAAAATGCAGAGTTTGGACTGTTGCTTGCTTATACAGATGAGCAGCAGCTGCGTACCCGTATTGAAGCGTTGGAAAATGCCTTAGATGATGTATTGCCAAAGATGAAATTGTATTTTGCAGTGGGAATCTATCAGGTACAGCCTAAGGAAAGAGATATCGAACAGCTATATAACAACGCATTGTTAGCCTGTGATATGCTGGGAGAAGAAGCCGAGAATCAGATTGCTTTCTTTGATGTGGAAATGAATAAGCAGAGACTCTGGGAACGTAAGGTAGAGGATGATATGGATGCTGCACTCACCAATCGGGAGTTTCAGGTTTATTTGCAGCCTAAGATCAGTACCGCAGAGGAAGTTTTGGCAGGTGCAGAGGCTTTGGTTAGATGGATACATCCAAAGGAAGGATTTATACCACCGAACAAGTTCATTCCAATCTTTGAGCGCAATGGATTTATTTTAAAGCTGGATGATTATATGTTGGAAGAGGTCGCAAGACAACAGGCGAAGTGGATTGAGCAAGGCCGTAACGTGGTACCGATATCCGTAAACGTATCCAGAGCACATTTTGCCAGAGAGGATTTGGCCGAGCATATATGCAGTATTGTAGATCAATATCAGGTGCCTCATCAGGTAATTGAACTGGAACTGACAGAGAGTGCCTTCTTTGATGATAAGAAACTATTGCTTCAAACAGTAAAGAAACTCAGAGAGGAAGGCTTTATCGTGTCCATGGATGATTTTGGTGCAGGATATTCTTCGCTGAATTCGTTAAAAGAGCTGCAATTGGATGTGCTGAAGCTGGATGCAGATTTCTTTCGTGGTGTGGAGACGCAGGATAGAGGTTTGCTTATTGTTTCTGAAGTTATCGATTTGGCGAAAAAGCTAAATATGAAGATAGTGGCAGAGGGAATCGAGAGCAGAGAACAGGTTGATTTCTTAGCAGAGCAGGAATGTGACTTGATACAGGGATATTTCTTTGCAAAGCCTATGCCGATTCGTGAATTTGAGGAAAAATATAATGGGAATTAGGTTTAAGTAAAGAAAGATCCATTAGATGAACAGAAGTTAAGGCGGCCGTTACTATTAACATATTGTAACAGCCGCCTTGCTATGTCTGTATTTAGTTGTTGAATAAATCTTTCAGTGAACCAAATGCACCGAGCGCAGCGAAAAGATAAACCATCACAAGACTCTTCGTGTAGATGCTCTGGTCGATGATGCCCTCTGCGAGGAAATCAGGAACTGCCAAAAAAGCATTCAGCAGCGTTGCGTCGTATTCTTCGTATGCCTTGCAAATCATGATTGCCCAGTCAAGACGATCGGCAAGATAAGGTGTGATCAGAATCAGTATGATACAGATGATGGCACCTTTGTTGGTCAAACGTCTGCCGAGTAGCTCGTATCCTTTTATTGTACAAAATGCAAGGATTACACCGGAAATCGCTGCTACATAACCGAGCTGGCTAAACAGAATAATCGAAGCGCCTCCCAGAATCGCGCCGAGAATGGCACCGATTGTACCGAAGAACGGATGCTCGCGCTTCTGTGGTTGTGACGGTGGTTCATAAAACGCAGCTTCCTGCTGTACGCTGTAGGATGATGTGTAATTCGGCGTAGGTGGCGTAACAGGTGTTGCATTTGGATCCGGAGTAACAGCCTGACCGCAGATATCGCAGACTGTGGCACCGTCAGGAATTGAGTTTCCACAATTTTCACAATACATAATAAAATTCCTCCCCTTCTAATTTCTTGTATAGAATAGGACAAATGGAGAAATTTGTCAAGGGAAAAGAAACAAGAACTTGACGTACGACAAGTGATAGAATAGAATTAAGATGGAGGTGGAAGACTATGAATACACAGTTGGTAAGAGAGAAACAGGACCTTACTTATTTGTCTTGGTCTTTATATCGCAGTTCTTCAGGAACAGCAGGTTCCTTTTTGAAATCGTATTCAGAATTGGGAGGCAAGAAAGTTTACTATAAGCTCTCGAATTTTGATAAAGTACAAGGCATAATCGGTCATGAATGTGTAAATGAATTGATTGTCGATAGGTTGCTTACGATATTGGAAATTGCACATCTACCTTATCAGCTTATCCATGCAGATATTATGGTGGATGGGGAAATTAGGGATGTATACCTTTGTGCCTCTGGAGATTTCAAGGAAAAAGGTGAGTCCAAAATTGCCCTGGATGCATATAAGGATAGAGAAGGATACGAGGCGGAATCTGCCCTTGATTTTTGTGTGCGCAAGGGGTGGGAAGATTGTATTTATCAGATGCTCGTGGTGGACTATCTGATTCTCAATCGTGACCGACACGGTGCGAATATTGAAGTATTGCGCAATAGTCGAAAGAAAACTTTTCGTATGGCACCGCTGTTTGATCATGGACTTTCACTGCTTTGTCGCTGTATGAACGATAGTCAAGTAGAATCGTTCGATGTAATGGAAGATAAGCCTTGCAACAACTATATTGGTTCAAAATCCACATGGGAGAATTTGAAACTTATACCTGCAGATAAAAAGCTTATGCTAAATCCTCTGCGTGAGAGTGATAGAGAGAGGATAATGGAAGGACTCGACGGTATTATTTCCGGAGCACTTCAAGACAAAATATGGGAAATGATTTGGAAAAGGTGGTGTGCGTATGAAGATTTTTGCAATTCGTGATGAAGCTGCCGATGTGCAGAAAGATTTGGCATACCTTCTTTATTATGAGCTTGAAAAGAGGTTTTATATCGAATTGCCGCATGGAGCAGACCCATGGGAAACTCCTTTGCTGTTGGATTCTTTTGTAAAACAAAACGAAACTACCATAAACTCCTATTGGAGCAAAGTATGGGTCCAGCAACGAATTATTCCCACAGACCGGCAGAATATTGGAGAGATTCTACGTGATAATCAGTTGGAGGAATACGATGAATATGAGCTTCTGACGTTAGCGATGGGAAGATGCGCTCAAGACGACTATTACCTTGTCCCGATTGATGAAAAGGAACTTCCGGAAGAAATCAGAAAGCGATTTGCTACAAGAATAGAAGATGT
>JAZNEP010000024.1:0-37131 GCA_045588655.1 Lachnospiraceae bacterium
TTTCTTGCTGAAATAATAATCATTCCCATCATAGAGCATAGCCGACCAGTTGTTGTCGTTTGCAGAAAGGGATTCGCGAAGTGTGATTGCTACTTTCTCAAAACCAAATCGGTCCGCAAGCTGCTTTGCAACATCTTTGTACCCCTCATGGTTTACTTCGCCTGCTGTCACGTCTGTGTTTACCGCATGGATACCGAATACATCTGCAGCATCTTCTTCGTTTGCGATACATACATCCACATATTTACAAAGCTCTGCCATCACCTGTCCTGCTTTTTCTTTACTCCAAAGCTTGTTTCGGTAATTCAGATCACAGGAAATTTTAACACCTGCTTCTTTTGCTGCTTTACATGCATCCAGGCAAATCGCTGCAACATCATCATTGAGAGCCGGCGTGATTCCTGTAAAGTGGAACCAATCTGCTCCGTCAAAAATCTTTTCCCAGTCAAAATCTTCTTTTGCTGCGGTTGCTATCGATGATCCAGCGCGATCATAAATGACTTTAGATGGTCTCTGCGACGCACCTTTTTCCAGATAATAAATACCGACTCTCTCTCCCCCTCTTGCAACGCCGGAAACATCCACGCCGTATTTGCGCAGAGAGTTGATTGCCGCCTGTCCGATTTCATGCTTCGGAAGTTTGGAAACAAACGCTGCATCGAAACCGTAATTGGCAAGAGAAACTGCCACATTCGCTTCGCCGCCACCGAAGGTTGCACCAAATTGATCGACCTGCACAAAACGATAATATCCTTCCGGAGCCAGTCGCAGCATCAGTTCGCCAAACGTAACTACTTTACCTTTCATATGTTATTTTCCTCTACTTTCTTTCACAATCTCTACTGCTTCTTTGGTAAGTTCCGTAATCTTTGCAAAATCACCGGCTTTTATCAGGTCACCTTTTACCATCCAGCTTCCGCCGCAGGCAAGAATACGGTTGTATTTCAGATACTCTTTTACGTTATTTGCATTGATACCGCCGGTCTTCATAAATTTCACTCCGTCATACGGTGCTGCAAGCGCTTTAATCATGTTAAGTCCGCCCGCCGGTTCCGCCGGAAAGAACTTTACAACTTCAAGTCCATGTTCAAGAGCCTGCTCAATATCGCTGGCAGAAGAACATCCCGGTGTCATCGGAATATTCTTTTCCACACAATATTTGACAATTCTAGGATTAAGTCCCGGGCTGACGATGAATTTGGCCCCGGCTGCTACCGCTCTGTCCACCTGGTCTGTTGTAAGGACCGTACCTGCTCCGATGAGCATCTCCGGGAACTTTTCTGCCATGATGCGGATGGACTCTTCTGCCGCCTGTGTACGGAATGTCACTTCCGCACAAGGAAGCCCTCCGTCACAAAGCGCTTTTGCAAGCGGCTCTGCATCCTTTACATCTTCAATGACAACCACCGGAACAATTCCTATTTTTTCAATTTCATCTAATATATTTTTACTCACTTCTGACACACTCTCCTATATACCAAAAAAATCATTTGCATTGTGATAGCAAATATCTTCCACCATTTTTCCCAGCACTTTTTCGTTCCATGGATACAAACCTTGTTGTACCATACCACCTATATAGTTACACAAAATTCGTCTAAAATACTCGTGTCTGGTGTAGGACAGCAAACTCCTGGAATCCGTTAACATACCAACAAAACTTCCCAGCATTCCTCTGGTAGCAAATGCCTTTAAATGCTCCTGCATTCCTTCCAGATGATCATTAAACCACCATGCTGAACCATTTTGTACCTTTCCTTTTACACCGCTCTCAAAGAAACATCCGCACAATGTCATAATCGCTGCATGGTCGCATGGATTTAGACTATATAAAATCGTATTCGGTAAGTTTTCCTCCTTATCCAGCTCATCCAAAAACAATGCCAGCGTCTCAATAGAAGTCTCGCTTAAGATGCGGTCAAAACCGGTGTCTTTTCCGATTTTTCCATACATTCTGCTGTTTGTATTTCTTACCACACCAAAATGAAGCTGCATCACCCATTTTTGCTTTGCATATTCACTCGCAAGATATAGCATGGTTTCCGTAACAAATGCTTCCTTTTGCAACGTGGTGACTTCTTCCCCTTTTCTTGCTTTGTCAAAAATATCATCCAGCTCCTTTGCGTCTGCTCTCCGATATGGAACCACTGCAAAGCTGTGATCGCTACTTTTACATCCACAAGACGCAAAATATATAATCCGCTTTCCCAGTGCTTTCAAATAGGAAGCATAATCTGTAATCTCTGTCTCTGATACGGACGCCAATTTACAAATATACGCATCAAATTCCGGCTGATCCACTGCCAGCGCCTGATCCGGGCGAAACGTAGGAATCACCTTTGTATCAAACGCATCATCTGCAGCAATTTCCTTATGAAAATCGAGAGAATCCACAGGATCATCCGTAGTTCCTATGCACACTACATTTGATTTCTTTATGATTTTTTTAGCCGACAGCTCACCGCTTTTCAACTTGGCATTACATTCCTCATAAATCTCTTTCGCAGAATCTGTGCACAACTCACGGTCAATCCCAAAATATCGCTTCAATTCCAAATGACTCCAGTGATATAACGGATTACCTGCCGCCATTTCCAAAACACCCGCATATGCAGCAAATTTTTCATAATCACTTGCTTCGCCTGTAATATAAAATTCGTCAATTCCCGCCTGTCGCATAGCACGCCACTTATAATGATCTCCGCCAAGCCACAGCTGAGTTATCGTTTCATAATTGCGGTCCTTAGCAATCTCCTGCGGATCAATATGGCAATGATAATCAATAATTGGCGCCTCTTTTGCATATTTATGATATAAAACCGATGCAATCTCATTGGATAACAAAAAATCTTCGTTCATAAACTCTTTCATAGTGACTGCTCCTTATTTCGCATCCTGTTTTTCGAGCATATCCCAGCATCCCCAAAGATACATGATACCAAGCGCCCTGTCATAAAGTCCGTATCCCGGTCTGCAGGATTCACCCCAGATATGTCTTCCATGATCCGGTCTCACATATCCGTCGAATCCACCTTCGTAATAAGCTTTCACAATTTCCAGAATTCCTGTGTCTCCGTCACAGTCTCGGTGCGACGCTTCACTAAAATCCCCGTTTTCAAAATGCTTTACATTTCGAATATGTGCAAATGCGATTCTGTCACAATATTTACGGACAATCTGTGCTACATTATTCTTCGGATTTGATCCTAGTGATCCGGAACAGAGCGTCAGACAATTGTACGGATCATCTACCATATTTACAAATCTACCAATCGCCTCCTCATCCACCAAGAGTCTTGGGAGCCCAAAAATATCCCATGGCGGATCATCCGGATGAATCGCCATCTTAATTCCGCACTCATGACAAACCGGCATCAGAGATTCCAAAAAGTATTTCAAATTCTCCCATAAGGTTTCTTTGTCTACTTCTTTATATTTTTCAAAAAGCTCCTGTAAACCGGCCATACGTTCCGGCTCCCATCCCGGCATGGTATAACCTTTTGACTCTTTTATGATATAATCCGCCATTTCTTGCGGACTTTCTTTAATCTTGTCTACTTCATAAAAAAGTGCTGTAGAACCATCCTCCAGCGGATGGAACAAATCTGTTCTCGTCCAATCGAATACCGGCATAAAATTATAGCATACGACTTTCACTCCAAACTCACTCAAATTTCTTAATGTCTGCTTATAGTTTTCAATATACTTTTCTCTTGTCGGAAGGCCAATCTTAATGTCATCATGCACATTAACAGACTCCACCACATCCATACCAAATCCATATGCATCCAGCTGTTTCTTTACCTTAGCTATTTCCTCTTTTTCCCAAACTTCACCCGGCTGCTTGTCATGCAAAGCCCAAACAATCTGTGTCACTCCCGGAATCTGTCTGATTTGTTCCAGTGTTACACTGTCATTTCCATCGCCATACCAGCGGAACGACATCTGCATATTCATTACCTCCTTCACTTCCCTTAGCAACGAGAAAAATCGTTTTTATTTATTCTACTCTCCTTGTATACAAGCGTCAAGTATCGTTTTGCAATTTTTTTGTTTCAAAACTACCGTTGCATGTTGTCATTGCTAAAAAAACACCACATTAATCTCACACAAGCACCTGTATACATTTTAATTATTTTCCTTTCTTTTCTTGCAAAACCCATCTAACTATGGTTCAATATCAATAGAGGTAGTATAATAAAGAAAATGCATACTATTTTTGTTTATATTTTTATATATGTAAAGGGGCTTTTATGACATCGATTGAAATCTATAACGAATTAAAAAAAGAAATTCTTCAGCTGGACTTAACTCCTGGCACCATGATTAGTGAAATTGAACTCACCCAGCGATACTACATTTCCAGAACACCGATTCGTGATGTTCTCAAAAAACTGGTTTCCGAAGATTTACTGGAAGTAAAACCTCATGTTGGAAGCTTTGTTTCCTTGATTGATATGGAAAAAGTATCGGACACCATATTTATCCGCCAAACCCTAGAAATGCGAGTATTAAAAGAATTGTGCACTACATTTAACTTGCAGGATGCTTTGCCTCTGCAACAAATCCTCGGTCAGCAGGCTGCGTTACTGACCCAGACTTCTGACATGGACTCTGATTCTGTTGCATGGCAGTTCATGCAGTTGGACAATCAGTTTCACGCCAAACTGTACGAACTTAGCGGCAAAAGCGGCGTATGGCAGACCATCTCTTCCTTAAACCACCATTATCAGCGATTTCGTACACTTTTGGTTCGATATCACTCCGATTCAATCGACACGCTACATGCACAGCACCAGCAGCTCTTGGGTGACCTGATTGCTCACGATTTAGATGCCATCGAAAAACATACCGCCGAGCATATCACGAGTGGCTTTCACCAAAGTGGCGAAATCATGACAAGCCAGGCGGCATTTTTTAAGATTTGATTATTTCATCGATTCATTTGTCATTAACTTTGTATGCTTTCCATCGGACCAAGATAGGACGATGCAAGCTTTTTATCTGTTCGAATCAGTAGAATTCGTTCTACCACATTTTCTTCGGATAATGCGTAGTAGCGGATTCTATTTTTTCCGCTATTACAATGCACTTGTACATTCACACGTCGCACATGATCCAAAACACCTTCCTCCCAGGAAGATGACACTCCCGGTTCGTATCCCTCCGGTAACATTACAAGACTTTGCATCGCTTCATCATTGATAGAATATCCGACACTGATATTTCCACAATATTTGCGTGCACTGGCCGGCTGTGTTTCTATCACAAGCTCATATGTACCCTCTTGTAATACATAGAAATCATACGCAAGCCACGACGGATTTTCCGAATCGAGCTTTTCTTTTTCCGTGTAGAGCTTCACACCGCTTGTTGTTTTTCCAATTTCCTCAAGCGTCTCAAAGTACTCTCCCGTCTGATTCATGCATTCTACGCAATGGCTTGCATGCATGCAAACCACTCCATCCGTTTCAATAAACACGTTCTCGCCCGCAGTTTTCCTTACATTTTCTATGAGTTTTGCATCCGGCATCAGAATCTCGATTTGAGCGCAGGCATTTGCATATCTTACCTCTACCACCGGATTTTCTCTCGGTTCCTCACCGCATACGCCAAGCTTATCTCTCTGCAACAAAATCTCTATCTTCTGCAAGGACGTTTCCGGACAAAGACGTCCCTGTGATGCAGAAAGTTGAATTCTCTCATCTTCACAGGACACCGAAAACTCTACCGCATGATCACAGCATAGTCCCACATAAATCTCTGCCTTATCAGCCAGCGGATTTAACAAAGCATTTACATATAAACGTTTCCTTGTCCACTCCTCACCGCAGGTCGTCTTGTCATTCTCACAGGTTCCTACCACCAAACGGCTTTTTCGTATCGGTAATACAGTTTCAATAATCGGATTTTTTGCTTCCTCATCATTCCAATTGCAAAAACCAATATGACTTGCACTTGCTAAACCATCCCATTTTGAACCATTTAGCTGATGGAAGTCATCTCTAAGTTTCTCATCTATCTCCATACATTTTTGAATCTTGTCTGCAAAATCATTGGCTATCACAAGACCTTTTGCTGCCGCAAGATGATTCCATCCTCTATAGAGACACATACAAATATAATTCATGGAAGCCTTTACCTGGTAGGCCACCAACTGCTGGAATGCATCTCGATTTACTTTACAACACTGTTCTAATTCTTCCACCATTGCAATCAGTTCTAGTGCCTCTTCGTGAATGCGCTCAGCCTCTTTATCATGAACCGGATGATAAATGGTTTCATTCATGTGCTCCGGTCTTCTATTGTGATTTAATCTGGTGAATCTATGTAATACTTGGCACAGCTTCTCTTTTTGTTCTTTTGAGAAGTCCGCTGCAAACTGTTTCTCTACCCACTCTTTGGTATATTTTCCAGTCTGATTTACCGCACGAATTCCCCATGCATCATAATCATATGCCATTTCCATGAAGTACGAAAGAGGAAACTCCTGAAATGCCAAGTCACCTACATTTACAATCCACAAATCACGAATTCCTGTCTCGTATGCTTCGGTTAACTGCTCCCATACCTGTGGCAAATAGCTGGAATTTACCCATTCATAAGAAACCGGTTCTCCGTGATAGTCAAAATGATAATACAAGCCATATCCGCCGTTGTGTTCCAGCATTTTCTGATCCGGTCTGCTGCGAAGATATCCATGATTGTCATCACAAAGTAACAAAATCACATCAGAAAGACACGGATCTCCCATCAGCCCCTCAAATGTATCATCTCCATAAAAGAACGGCTCTACTTCCTTATATAGTGCGAGCATTCTTGGGACATCTTCGATATTTTCATTTACTTCTTCGCGAATCAGGGTATTTTGCGTCGTAATCACATCTCTCAACAGATCAATATTATCTCCCAGCGTCGCTTCTTTTCCCATGATCGCTGAATCACGTTCCCCTCTCATGCCTAAGGTAATCACATTTTCCAGATGACCATTTCGCTTCAATCCATCCCGCCAAAAACGGGTGATTCCTTCTCTGTTTTTTCTGAAATTCCACGCGTCTCCATACGGTGAATCTTTTCCGCGTAATTTGCTGTACTCTTCTCCGTGACGCAGACACGGCTCATGATGTGACAAGCCCATCACGATGCCATATTCATCTGCTAAATCGGCACTAGCCAGCCCAGGCCCTTCTACTGCAAAACAGGTGGCCCACATAGCCGGCCATAAATAATTTCCTTTCAAACGAAGCATGAGTAAAAAAATCATTTCATACATCTGAGCATTCATACCACCAAAATGCTTTTCACAAAACGTCCCAAATGCAGGCCACTCATCATTGATAAAAAATCCTCTATATTTCACGGATGGTTCCTTCGATACCATATTTACCGACTCATCAAAGCTAACCTCTTCCTGCTTTGGCGGTTTCACATCAGACCAGTCTACAAACGGTGACACCCCTAAAAGCTCCGAAATATGAAGCAGACCGTATATCGTTCCGCGTTTGTCACTTCCCGCTATTACAAGTGCTTTTTTGATGCCATCGATCGGTTCTTCCATCACAGAGAACTGATATACTTCACGCTTACCTGCAATTTTGCTCAAATCCAGTTTTCCGCTTTGTTCCATTTTGTTAAGAATCGGACTTTTTCCTACCGTTCCGAATATCACCGCAGAAGCTTCTCGTTCATCGCTTCCTTTGGCAGCATCTGTCCATTCTTCCTCTTTCCAGCTTCCGTTTACTGCTTCAATTTTCCCTACTTCTTTGTCTGTCACAAGACAGATATCTCTTCTTACCCAATCAGCAATTTTATTCACTCCACTGAATGCTTCTTCTTCGTATACAAATATTGCTGTCTGCTTTTTATTTGCAATGATAACCTGTGACATTTTTATTCTCCTACATATCCTAATGCTAAAATAGTGAACTTCTTTTGTTCTTCTCCCTGCGCCATGAAAATCTCTACCACATGATCGGAAACTATATCTTCTCTGATTACAACTACAGCATTGCTGTGTGTCCAGCCGACCTCATGCGGATCATATACCATTGTTTCTTTTCCATCTACTTTTACAACTGCCTTTCCAAATTCTACACCACCGACATCCTTGAAAACGATAAGCAACAATTTACATCGTATATTACATACAAACGGCTCTGTAAAAGGCTTCGTGCCGTCATACATCCAGTTGTCTGTAAACATCGAAGTCAATTCACTGTCGAGATTCAGTTCAACCGCCTGCAAATCTTCATCTTTTTCTGCAAAGCTTCCCGCCTTTATCTGCGCCACATCGCATGTGTATGCGCGATCAAAATACTTCACATGCTCAAAATCCGCGCTTTTTACAACCGGTGGATTTTGAATGTCACTTGTCATTTCTTTCTCAACTGCCTTATCAAAATAGTAGCACAGACCATCTGCCATAATCGTATGTCCAATATTACTCGGATGGAACATATCATAGAAGAACTGTCTCTTTGAAACCACTCTTCCTTCCTCGTTCGAGCACGCAAACTGCGGAACAACCGCATCTTTCACACTCACCATAGGAATCCCAAACGCATTCCCCATCGGTATAAATCGTTCTTGCAGATTCCAATCATACGAAAAGACAGAGAACATGAGAATCAATGCCGGCTGATATGGTTTATTCCAGATTTTTCGCATCAATCCCTCATAGCAGTCTCCCTTTGTCTCATCTCCCTCATCATTTACTGCATATTCCATAATCACAATATCCGGCTCAATTTCACCAAACTTGCAAATATCCTTTTCAAAACGTACTACGCCCAGTTCCGATGACGTTCCGCCGATTCCTGCTTTCACATAATGAATATGATCGCTGCCATCTTTCCCAAAACGCTCCACAAATCCACGGTATGCTTTATATGCATAACACTCTGTTGCTATCGGTACAGCTCCGGCTCCCTGTGTGATAGAACCTCCAATAAATGCGATTGTAACATCTTCCTTTGCTTCTGCCTTTTTTACTGCACGCAGAAATCTCTCATTATTCCCTAAAGAAACCAAAGATCTCTTAATCATATCTTTGTAAGCTTCAGAGTTTACATCCACATCCGAATCTTCCTCTTCCTTTGGCACATCATACTCATCTTTAACATAAATTCGCACGGTCAAATCCGCAACTGTAAGTTCTTCCGGAAATTCAATTTCAAACTGACCAAGTACATCGTCATCGTCAGACCACTCCACCTCATCGAAGGATATCATGGCCTCGACACCGCCCGTCAAAACATCCTTGTATACATGTGTACCACCGTTGTACATATCCTTTTTTCCGTACATGATTACTCCGAATATCATGGTAGCATTATCTGCATCCGCTGTGATGGACACACCAATGCCTGTAACCATCTCTTTCACACCCAGCGCGGTATCAAAATGATCCAGAATTTCCTGGTCTTTTATTCCTCCGTTGATTTCCACGGCATTTTTTATTCTCCCGCTATCGAGATATATTTCTCTTGTACGTCTTCCGTCCGCACGCTTCGTTGCTTCAATTTTTAAATCTTTATAAACAAAAAATCCCTTGTTTTTTTTCAGGGGATCTTTTGGCGCTTTTACACCACCCAGACTCATATTCATACCTCCTGTATACTAGTTGTAAAAATGATATCAAAGAGCCTGGGTTTTGTCAATTTATGGTTTCAAAGCATCATATCAAAAAGGAGTATCTCCCCATAAGATGATTTCGTTTAGAAATCACTTATGGGGAGATACTCCTTTCATCCATCAACTAACAATCCATAGATTGTTCATTTCCGCAATAACCATAATACTCGCTATTTTTACGCCTGCACACTCGCATTATATAATTCTACAAAGTAAGCATCCGTCTGCATCAGTTCTTCAAATGTTCCCTGCCCGACCATCTTTCCATCTCTAAACAGGATGATACGGTCGAATTCAGAAATGGAATTCAATCTGTGCGCAATAGCAATGACTGTCTTCTCTTTCAGTCTTTCAATTACTTCTCTCATTACGTTTTCTTCTGTTAAATTGTCCATCGCAGATGTTGCTTCATCTAACACCACAAGCTCCGACTCTTCAAACCACAAACGCGCCAATGCAAGTCTTTGTTTTTCTCCTCCGGATAAGCAAGTACCTTTCTCACCAATTGCAGTCTCCAATCCTTCCGCGACATTTTCAATCAGATAGGATAACTGCACCTTGTCCAGTACATTCCGAATTTGTTCATCTGAGACCATCTTTTCAAACACAATATTTTCTCTTATTGTTCCGTCAAACACCGGAGCATCTTGTGACAGATAACTTACTTTATTATATAATTCATCGAGACAAATCTCTTTTAATTCCATGTCTCCCAAGCAAACTTGTCCCTCGTTATACTTAAGTAATCCTAAAATTATCTTGATCAATGTTGATTTACCGGACCCGCTCTCTCCAACGAAAGCTACCTTTTCGCCTTTTTGAATCGATAAACTCAATTGATCAATGATTTTTCGTTCCTCGTATTGGAATGACAAGTTTTTAATTGTTATCTTTCCGATATCTTCATTTATTTTTTTACCGATTGCTAACTGCTCATCATCTTTCACACTCAAAAACTCTTCAAATCTCCCATAGGAAGCTTTATCTAATTTGTATTGAACATAAAGTACATTGAAAATGGCAATTGGTGTATAAGCATTTTCAATCAAAGCAATCAGCGCAACTACGGCTCCTACCGTAAGATTTTTATCGCTCCACGCATAACACAAAATACCAATATCCAATACTGCTACCAACAATGCAAATATGGTAAAGAATGCTTCATGAATCATATTCATCTTTACTTTTGACGAAACAATATCCTCTTTTGCATGTTGCGTCTTCTTTATTTCATTCGGAAATTGCTTATTCATACGAAATACCAGCATTTCCATAAATCCTCTAACCAAATAGTGATTTAAAATCTCTTCACTGTTCAATATTTTTTCTTTTATCTGATATAGAAACTTTAGCAAAATGTTGGTTATTATAAAGATAATCGCGTAGCCTATAAGCAACACATACGTTACCTTTTGATCTATGTTCCAAATAAAGTAGATACTAAACACAATGGTTGGAAGTAAATCTCGCACCAGACGCAACCAAAAATGGAACACGACATTTCTTCCTGCATTCGATCCATTTTCAATTCGTTGTACCAGCTTTCCGATACCTATTTTTTGATATTCTGCATAATCTATTGTACTTATTTTCCGAAGTGCCAATAGTTTAAAATCTAAATAAATACCGTGTTCAAGCATCTTTTCCGGATATTGGTCCAAATAGCACATGCAATAGTTCACTACTAAAATGAGACCATAAAATACAATTCCAAAAAAGACAAGTGTTCCATCCGCCAATCCATCAATCACTTTTTGGAAATAATCAGCCTTATAATTTGACAAAAACGCATTGAATATGCCCAGCAACATATAGGCTATTACCATTATTCTGTTTTTCTTTAATACTTCTTTTATGTAACGCATAACTGTACTCCTTTATCTTTGAAATTATTTCTTGATTTTTTAGAACAGTACAGTCGATGACTGTCAGCAAGTTTATTTTACCTCAGCACAATCTGCTAACAGTTTAAATCAACTGTACTGAGTAGATATCTCGAACAAATCTCATCTTACATTTCACCTCGCTCAAACTACTTCTTTATTACCATGTTACATCTGCCCCATGATTCATCGTTAAAGTCAAATGCTTTTAGTTCTGTTTTTCTTTCAATGAATCCAACACTTTCATAACATTTCTTCGCTCTCGTATTTTCCGGAAAAACATTCAGCTGAACTGCATCTGCCTTCGTTGTGGCAAACGCATATTGTGTCGCCAATTGAAGCATTTCTTTTCCAACTCCTTTTCCTCGCTGTGAAGGATCGACCATTACAAATTTCAGCATCCCTTCATTTGTCTTCAAATTCACTGAATAACAAAAAAATCCTACTACTTTACCTTCATCTGTGGTTGCAACATACGGACTATCACCAAATCTGGTTGCAGCTTCCAACATCACTTTCTCAAAATTATCTTTTTCTATTGGATACTGTATTAAATTGGCACACCACATAGCATGCATCCTTTCCTCCGAAATCCAATTTTTTATTTCATCGAAATCCATACATGATATATATGGTCTTATTCTCATTTGTTTCGCTCCTATCTGCTCCTATTTTTCATCCATTCATCTAATCTGCTCTCAGTAAACAAATTTCTTTTTCCCATTCTTTTTTATATCCAAGCTTACAGGAAGGATTCTTTTCCATTAATACCTCAAAAAGTTTTTGGTTGTGCTTTTCACTACAATTTCCCTGAAAATATCTTCCGTCCCGCGTATACAACCGCAGCTTCTTATCATATGGTACTACATTAGGCGGCGTAGACATGGCCGAATTTGCACTAGTCATGGCAATACTCCGTTCTATCCTGTATGCCCAAACAATTTCTGAAAGATCAATATATCGAAATGTAATCGTATATACACCTCTTTTACGTCCATGCCTTTGTTCTGTCATCCTACCATATATATAATTTTCTTCAACATATATTTGTTTTCGATTGCCGTAGTTATACGCCAAAATCAACAATTTCTCTTTCTTCCATTTCGGCAAATTATCGAACTGTTGCTTTAAATAATTGCAATGCACAAAATATCCTACAATCAAATCAATTATTATTGCAAACACAGCTATAAAAAAAACAAAAACAAGTAATACCCCCAACATCTCTCCGATTGAATTTAGAAATTTTATTTTACCTGCGCTCCAAAGCCATAGAACAAGCAACAACACAAATAACATAAGTATTGCTGTCATGATTAATGATACTACAATTCCCGGCGATTTCCCGCACAAAATTTCCTCTGCTCTCTTTTTTTCTCTCTCTGTCATTTTAATCTTTCTCCAATATACCTAATCATGCTTCGACACAAAATAATATTGTGGTTTTCCAACCGTAAACTTCTTACGCTTCATTTGCAAAATATCTCCATACGACCATCGACGGACTCTGTCTGTCCAACAGAGTCTAAGCTCATATCCATCTCCACTCCGTTTATAAACAAATATTGCCGTAGGATACTTATTGGATTGTGACATGCTCCACCCATATTTTTTCAAGTCAACTGTCGTGTTGACTTCACTGAAGCGTGAATGGAAAATAACTTCATCCGAATCGAGAGAAAATGCATTGACGTGTGGTACATGCTCCACCCCAATCACATTGACAGGCGCACATTTTTCTTTTTCCCGCATTAGCGCAAACTCAGGTTTTGGAATCATAGGTAACACCGCTTCTTTCCCCTTTTTATCCCAACTATGCACAAGGATAATACGTTCTCCCTTTACTACACTTCGACAATCGCTCTCTGTCGCAATATAATCCACAATATAAGGCTTGCATTCTGGGCTCATCACATCGTCTTCCATAAAGGAAATTCGTCGATTGTCTTCGTCTATTTGTACAATCGTTGCCCAATTAATCTCGATATGCTCCTCAGCAAGCAACTGTTTGCTCTTTCTTTTTAAAAACCTTCTAAAGCAAGGCCTATACAACATGGGATATATACTCACATAAATCAGTAGAGCACCTAACAACCAGCCTGTTATTTGTATGTATAATCCAATATATACAAATAATGCTCCTACAATCAAAACAATGATTATTTGTCCTTGTGTTACATTCCCCAACGAATTAATGGAATTAAAATATCCTTCAAGAAAGATTCCGTTATTATACAATTGCAACCGTTCTTCTTCTGTCACTATTTTTTTCATAAATCACTTTTCCTCAGTATAGTTACTCCCACTAAAACACAATCGTATCGCATCTCTCCTCAGAATATTTTATTTCCAATGGATATACTTGTCAATTTGTGTCTTGATTTCCACTCATACACTTTATATAATAACTCTTGGATGCTTGCTATCCAAATAAATTTTTAAAGGAGATTTACAAATGAAAAAAGTTGACATGAAATTTATACTCACTTACGGTGCCATTCTAGTTGTACTGAGCGGAATCATCGGAGGTATTGTTTCTTATGCCATAGGCGCAGGCGAAAACCTTGTCAGAGGTGCTGTAAATCTAACACCAGTTTTCTTCTTTTTGTTACTGCTTTTCTCCTGTTTTTTCGGGAATTCGATTATTGGTGGTATAGCAAAAAAGACATTGAAATCCGGTGCTGAGAACGAGTGCATGCTAAAATACAGCACGTTTGTAAATGAAGGATCGTTTACACTTGGCTCAATTATCGGTATCGACGAAGAAACCGGAAAAATCGGTTATGTTTCCTACCTTAACCCAAAGGAATTTCAGCTGATTCCTGCAAAAGAAATTACTGATATCAAATCAAGCTTTGTAAAAGGACCTTTGGGCGGAACTTCCTACGTATATTTCGAATTTTATTATAATAAGAAAAGAGTCAGAATCCCAACCTTTACATCCAACAACACTTACAGTTTAGAATCATCTGAAGTTTTAGAAGGGATTTCAAAAGCTGACACTTTCGCTGAAATTCTTACAAATGCCAAAATTACAGCCTAGAAGGAGATATGCATGTTTCTTGACTTGACCAATCGATTTTTTATTCCGCTTCTTAACAGACTGATTATCAAAGGGAGTGAAAAATCCGCATACAAATGTAAACTATGTAAAGAAAAAATGGTGGAAACTGGTTGCCATTTGTATCTGATTCCCGCCAAGATAGACGATGTGCATGAAGAAAGTTCCGGGTACTATCTGAAAAATGCCACACCGATTCAGAGCCCGGAACAGATTCCTACAGGTAACAGAGCCTGCTATATCTTTGTTTTCCAATGTCAGACTTGTGGCTATCGTGATGTGTCCGTTGTTGATTTCTTAAAAGTCCGTGACAAGGAAATCATCAAAGGAGGCGGGATATATTCCTATGAAGAATTCAAAGATTTTTTGGCTCAGTAGGAATCAAATAGTGTCATCTGTCTATAATTTTTATCATATGGAAATTCTTTTATGTATTGGAACACTTCCTTGGGATCACACAAAATATTATGTGTATTGCATGTATTTTGCAATTTTCTATATAATTCTTTTCCATTTGGAGATTCCACCTCATACGCATAGCCATATCTTTTTTGGTATCTCGCTTTCACTCCCGGAAATTTTTCATCCAGCTTTTGATAAAAATATTCTCTATTTCCGCTTCTAAGCGTCATCCCAATACCAAAGCAAATGATTCCTTTCACATCAGCTTTTATACAATAATCCAAAAGACCATCGAGATTTTCCTTCGTATCATTGATAAATGGCAAAATCGGATCTATCCAAACAACTGTAGGAATTCCCTCTTCTTTCATCGCCATGAGCATCTCGTATCGTTTTTTCGTGGTACAGACATTAGGCTCAATGAGTTTACACAATTCCTCATCATAAGTGGTAAACGTAGTCTGCACAACCGTTTTTGTCTTTTGGTTTATTCTGCTCAGTAGCGATAAATCTCTTAAAATCCGGTCAGATTTTGTCATAACCGCCACTCCGAATTCATAGCGATCAATCACTTCAAGACACTGTCGCATAAGACCCAATTTTTCTTCACAATGCATATATGGATCTGACATACTCCCGGTTCCTATCATACATTTCTTACGCTTTGATTGTAATGCTTCTTCCAGCAAAGACACACAATTTTGTTTTACTTCAATATCTTCAAACGCATGCTTCATCTGATAGCAGTCACTTCTGCTATCACAATAAATACAACCATGTGTACAACCGCGGTAAATATTTATTCCATTCTGCGCGGATAGTATTCCCTTTGCGTCTACAAAATGCACTTTTTTCGCTCCTTATAATAAGAATTTTTTAAAATAGTTAATCTGATCCGTGTTTGCCTCAACACTAAATTCATTTCTCATGTCCACATGAAAAACGTGTCCCGTCTGTTTATTTCCGTAAATCTTATACTCACACTTAACACCTCTTCCTATTAGAAGCTCTGCCATTTTCTCACATTCTTCTAAAAGGAAATCACCTTTTGAACTAAACAAGTACACCGGTGGGTAATCCTTTGTTATATATTCTGTTATGTCCAGCTTTTCTCCAAATTTAAAAGGGTCCTTGGTCAGATAATCCCTTAGGGTTCCCTTACATCCTTCAGTCAAGAGCTTCTTTTTAAGATCATATGTACCACAACCAAAGCTCAATGCTCTTATCTTAATTTCCGGTTTCCTTATATCCATTATCTTTTCATATTTTCTATTTGAATATAAAACTCCGTACTGACACGCAATTTGAGCTCCCGCAGAATCTCCAACCAAAAATACATTTTCCAAATCCACAGGATAGCTTTCTTCATTATCAAGAAGCCATTTCATTACTGTATTTAAATCCTCAATCGGTGCCGGAAATTTATATTTCGGTGCAAGCCTGTAATTATAATTAACCACAGCAAACCCCTTTTCTGCAAGGCTTGCTGCATAAAATTGATAAACTTCCTTGCTACCGTATACATAGCCCCCACCATGAACATTAATAATCACCGGTAGTTTCGCTTTTTTCGTATAGGCTAATCCATTATTCGCATGTTTAGGCCAGCAAATATCCAACGTATGATACTTCTTATTTTTCCCATATCTAATATCTTTTACATATTGAATATCATTAGGAATTTGTAATCCTTCATCTCTCTTTCGATCAGACCTTGTACACATTTTGCAGAAGATATAACTCGAAAATGACATAGCAATATATTCCCCCGTACTTTTATAACCAAATATATGTTTCAAATAGTTTTAGAGACTCATCCTGTTTTGTTTCATTTGCTCATAAGTTATTTCATACTTTTCCGCAATATTCCTTGCATAGGATTTTAATTCCGGCTCGCTTCTCTTTACACGAAATGTATTTATATTATTTTGTATCTCCATAACTATGCTGACAAAATCACTCTCTCCATCCCATCGGTTCATTTCATCTATAGACATTGCCAATTCGTGAATGTGCGTATTGAAGATAACTGAACTCCCCAGTTCCTTTAATATACGAAGTAAATCCATGGAAAGATAACATCCATCCGCAGAACTGGTAGTAGAGTATGTTTCATTGAAGAGTATAAGTGTTCTGCTATCCGCCTCTTTCACGATTTCTTTTATTCTTACCGCTTCTTCACCCAGTCGACCATAATTGATTGTAAGATTTTCATCGATTGGAAAATGTGTTAGGATATTTGAAAATGGTCGTCCCACGCAAGCGGATGCTGTAACAAATGAACCTATTGATGCCATGACAGATATGATACCTAATGCCTGTTCTATAATTGTTTTCCCTCCCCGGTTTGGCCCGGTTAGTATATACAGATTTTCCTTAGGAGTGAACGAAAAATCATTCTTTACAATATTCTTTTCTCGCGCAAAAAATAGTCTTACATTGTATAAATTCTTTATATCAAATGACCCATACTGCTGCGTCAATTTGGGCATACATATTTCGCATCCTTCGCTACGAAGTCTTCTCCCAAACTTTGCCATCGCCACATAGAAGGTCAGTCCTTCATGTATCTCAGTAAGAAATGTTCCATCAAGTTTTATATACTTTGTCATGATGTGCTTAACTTTCCCAAAATGTCTCTTCAGATGTTTTTCAATCTGCGGAGTCATCGTTACCAGAAGCGGATCAACAACTCGGGTATTAACCGGAGGTGCTCCAATCGAATTTGATGCTGCGCCGGCATTGACGACATTGCTCACGGACGCCGCAAATTCAGCAAATTTATATTTGGATCTTATCCTATAGGGAACAAATTCTACTACAGAAACCTGTTCCACATTTAAATCCGGCGTAAAGTTCACACCAACCATTGCGCCTCTTACATTGGACAGATGTTCATACATCTGATTAATATCATGTTTTGCCTGTGCAAACTTCTCATCACTAACCACTTTATCTAACTGTTCGCAAATTTTACGGAGTCCTACCGATTCTGTCTTATTCGACTTTAGACATTTCACGATTTCTTCTGTTACCTGTACATATACCGAAAGTTCTCTCAGTTTCTCCAGCAATACATATAGCGAATTGTCATTTTGCATCGTATTCGTTCTAATCCCGCCATATTCTTTAAGCACTTTTATCAGCGCAAGCGCGTCTGTCATTTCATCCGTAAGTGATTCACTTTCCAAGAAATCCTTTAATATTTCCTGCCTGTATCTGATATCCTCCAAATCTGTAGGAATCTTTGTAAAAATGTCCTTTATAATCATTTTCTCGCTCTCATTGCCGGAAATATTGTCAATCACTTCTTGAAGTGCCAGATCCTTAATCGTCTCTTCCTTTAGCTTTATCACATCTCTTTTCGAATTTTCAGCAAAAAGTATATCCATCTTATCCCTCTTTCATGCTTTATTTCATAAACTATGAATAGCTCTCATATCGAATAAAATATAATAACACAGGCAAAAATATTATATCAAATTCTTCAGATATATGTTATAATCTTTATGCAATTTGCATTATGTCGGGAAATGACCGGAAAATGACCAGGAGATTAAAATGAGAAAGAATGACGATAAGAGAATCATCAGCTGGGATGAAATACGAGAGCTTCTACACAATAATGCCGAAAGTGGATTTATACACACTACATATCAAGAAGAATCTCAGCGTTTCCATTATCTTATGAATGGGGATAAGAGAGCCATCGAAGAGTCAGTCCGGATAATCAATCCCAAACTTCAGGGCAGACTTTCAAAGGACCCGGTGCGCAATATTCGATATCTTTTTATCGTTAACACGGGGCTTGCCACCCGATATATGATAGAATCAGGAATTCCACAGGAAATGGTATATTCAACAAGTGATCTGTATATTCAAAAAGCTGACAATGCAACAACCATTGATGAAATACTGGAGCTCAACCGCGAGGTTTGGACCGTCTTTGTAGAAACAGTCAGAGCCTTCAAAAAAGAGCATCTGTATTCTAAACCGATACTCTTTTGTCTAAACTATATAGACTCTCATTTCAATGAAAAGATAACACTTGAATGTGTTGCAAAAAAGACGAATCTAAGTCCCTGCTATCTTGCCACACTATTCAAAAAGGAAACCGGTAAAAGTTTTGGAAACTATCTAATGGATATTCGTATAAAAACTGCCGGTTCACTACTTACCAAAACAGATTATTCCTACTCTCAGATAGCCTATTCCCTTGCATTCTGCTCGCAGAGTCATTTTACGAAATCTTTTCATAGTCGCACAGGATACACCCCGAAGCAATATCGAATGAAGTTCTACAATGCGAACTTGTCAGCGATAGGCCATATAGGGAATCAAAAAAACTGATCGCTATCATTCATCTGTAGATAAACTTTGAGTTATGACATGATGGTGCGAAATCGGGAACAACATTTTTAATCTTTGTTTCCGATTTCCAACTTCTTAAGCTGACTTAGATTGCGGTTTGCTCTTTTCACCTCATTAAAATATGACGCATAATAAATACCCGCAAGCACAATATAAGGCACTGTAATCTGTAGAAACAGCTCACGATATGCATTTGGAGACACGTCCATCAGCTTGCTCATCACAAAGAGGCCAAGCATTACTCCTCCGATTACAACCACATATTGTCCTATCATAACAAAAAGTAGCGGCACTTTATAAAAAATGCGATGCATAAACAGTACAAAAGTCGCGAAACTAGTAACCACAAACAGCATTCCAAAATTCATCACATAGTAAGGATCCTGGTACCCGCTAATTCCTTCCATTAATACTTTAATCAAGGATAAAATGGTATATACCACACATACGGAAAGCAAATATTCTTTTACAATTTTCATGATTCCGTCACCTTCTTTTCCAGATACTTATAAAACTCATTTTTATAGCTTCGATTTAAAACAATCTCTTCCCCGTTGTCCATCACAATATTTACGCGCATATTCATCTGTGCATTCAATTCCTGAATATGGTAAATATTGACCAGCATAGACTTGTTATTTCTTGCAAAACCCACCATGCCGAACTTATCCATAAACTGTTGCAAACCATAGGAAATACGCCAAACACTGTCTTTTAGATACGCATAGGTTTTACGGTCCACAACCTCTATGTAAAGAATTTCTCCGGGAGTCAGCATTCTCTCCCGTTCCGTCTCTTCATCCTTACCCGGAATCATTCCCTCAAAGGCAGACAAATATTGTTTTATCGCCGTAGTTTCTTCGTCCATTTGATTATAATACAAGTCTATATGATTTTCTTTTAAATCAGGCTCTTGGTAGACATTAATCTTCACTGCCAATACCTCATTTCTATTAATTCTTTATTACACGCGTACATTATATAATAAATGCCAGCGCCAATACAATATAGGTTTTCTTAAAATCCTTACCTAAAAACAAATAGATTGCTCCAAATAAAAATCCTACTACAATTCCTCCCAGGCCAATCCATATACTTCCCTTGGTAAAGCAATGAGCAAGTCCCCATGTCAAACCTACGATTATCCCACCATATGGAATATTCTTCTTTCCAAATAACTTCTCCAGAGCATTCTGCCCGAATATAATAATTAAGGTAAAAAGAACTACTTCCGCCATATAATAAAGATGTTGGAATATAAATTTCAATACGCCGAGTTTATAAAACTCATGAATGATTTTTATTCTGCCTACATCGACATAATTTACAGCCGACATAAGTCCGATTAAAACACTGCTTGATATCATTCCCCAAAGAGTCCACTTGCTATCAATTCCTTTTAACTGAAACCCTAAATCCTTTTTGGCACTTCTCACAATCAGATATGCCGTCACAAGCCAGGTAATAATGGTTACACACCAATGTACAATCGATTCTGTCGTAGTAAATTCCTCCATGGAATGACCATAAAGAAATGGCTCCAACAAATATCCATAAAGTGCTTCGATACCCAGACCACCAAATGCCAACATTGCATATTCAAAATACTGATAGCTCTCGCTTTTAAAAAAAGATTTGATTTTGTTTTTCATTGTTTTATACCGTCCTTTCTTTTATAAGTGAACTTTAATAAAAAATCCCTTAAAAGAAAAGCGTTTTTGTTTATGTTGCAATTCTGCTGTTTAAGTTGCAACTATCATACAAATCTTATATACTCTCTCTTCGAATATCTTCCAATATATTCACACTTCTTTCTTTATTATGTGTATAAATCGTCACCAAAACCAGTGCCAATGCAGCGATACCGACTGCCAGCAAATACACACCTACCGGAGATCCCAAGTTTACCGTTCCTAACAATCTTTCCAATACCACGGAAATTCCTGCAATCACCGGTGTTGCAACAAGCACTGCAATAAGGACACTTCTTAATAGTATGGAAACCGCCTCCAAAAGAAGCATTTTCTGCATCTGTACCTCCGTCATACCCATGGAGCGCAGAATTGCCAGTTCCTTTCTTCTCCCGGTAATTCTTCCCTTCGTAGAATTATAAAGATTCATCATACATATAAGTGACGTAAGCACAGCAAAACACTTCAGCACTATCTCAATTACTGCATTGATGGCTCCGGTAATCGTCTCCGTATCATAAATGCTACTGGAAACTACAACCAATCCTCCCCATACATCTTTACTTATAGTGTCATAATGCATAGAATTCAAATCACTATATAACTGTGAAGATTTATCATCAAACTGAATATATAATTCCTTGGAATAGTTATGAAGCTCCGACATCTCCCCACACTGCTCCATATCCACCAGCTCTTGTACTGTTTCTAAGTCAGTAACTAACCAAATCATGTTGGAA
Source organism: Lachnospiraceae bacterium (assembly GCA_045588655.1). Taxonomy (GTDB): domain Bacteria; phylum Bacillota; class Clostridia; order Lachnospirales; family Lachnospiraceae; genus SVFI01. Next base: position 21,782 of record JAZNEP010000024.1, read on the forward strand.
TGGAATGTGAAATATTTCTCAAGCAGATTGTTTGTAACATATCCGGCTACCGAAACAGGCACCCCTTCATATTCATGGGTCATACCATTCAATACATTCACTTCAATGGTTTCTCCTACTTTTACATCCGACATTTTCTCAATCTCATAGAACTTAAAATCCGGCTCTTTACTTCCTGCAAAAGATGTATTTTCTGTTGACATTTCTCCGTTTTGGACAATAATCACCGGTCTGACATTCTCATCATACATAATGTCCTGATCCGCACCACTCGTTTTCACAATTTCTGATAACAGAGCATCATCTATGCCGATAAAGTTTACATGTGGTTGCAGATTATTAATATGTTGCTCCTGTTCCTCTTTCGAAATACCATAGGCCTCCATAATACCTGTATATGCTTCCAAATACTCACGGCTTAGAATTCTCTTATCCCCTCTTCCAAGAAAGGTTCCATTATAATACTCGATACAGGATGCTACCGATTTATCATTTAACACTCGTTCCTTTAATTTTTCATATTCTGCCTGGTCCCGGCTATTCATGGGTATCGTGGCTAAAAAGTCTGATTCTATCTCAACCTGAATGGTTCCATCTTCTGACATAGCATAATTTACGATGGTGGTAAGTGCTTTTGTGGAATATGATGTAACAATTAACACAATCATAAAAATAGCAGCCGCACCAATTAATCCTCTGGTCTTCTTCTTTTCTCTGCTCACTGAGTTAGCAGCCAGCATTCCTTCTGCACCGAACATTCGAATAGCCATTTTGTTTATAGAACGTTTCTTTGTGCTCTTATTCGTATTCCCTTTAATGCTTTCTATAGGTCCAATCTTACCAATCTTTCTGGCAGGAAGATTGGCAGAAATCCAAACTGTCACAACTGATAATAAGGTTGTAAGTATTACACCTATGAAAGAAATCTCAAGTGGTACTCTGTCAATACTCGTACCGGCATACATGCCCAAAAGAGTATCTATATGGGGTTTTAATGCCCACATTCCCAGCTTCACCACCAAAAGTCCCAGCATAAATCCAACCGGAAGAGCTACCACAAGCAAGGAAAAGGCCTCATAATACACACTGCTTCTCTTCTGCTTACCGGTTGCTCCAACAGAGGAAAGCATACCCAAATACGTTGTTCTCTCATTAAAAGACATATTGAATACATTATAAATCAATACAACCGAGGCAGCCACTATCAGCACCACAAAGAACACACTCATAAATATAACAATACCATTCATGGTAGAATCCTTTGCATTTGCAGTAAAAGTCAGGAGTATGGTATTATACTCCATTTCACAGTCTGTTCCAACGATTCTTTGCACATCCGTATCATAATCACCATTGCTCTTAAGGTCAAATCGAATGGATACATTTTTTTCATCACCTGCAATTTGTAAACCATTGTTATAAGTGATTGCAGTATAAGCGGCAGCATCCTCCTTTTCAAAGGAAGGTTTCTCTATAAATCCTACAATCTCATAAGTAGCTATTGTTCCTGTAAACTCAAGCGTTTCATAGAAACTATCATTTTCTCCATAATAAGGAAATCCTGAAGGTGCTTCCAAACATTGCCCCGGAGCAACAGTAAATCCTCCCGGAAACATTGTTGTAGTTTCACTATCTGCCTGCTTACCGATATATCTTTTAACCAGTTCCGCTTCTATGATATCGCCAATCTGAATCTCTGCACCATCCTCAATTGTCTCTATGTTAAGCACAATCTCATTCTCAGCCTGTGGAAGTCTTCCCTCCACGATATTTATTCTATGAAGTTCGAATGCCGGCTCACTATAACTCTTAATCTGTATATAAGGTCTGTTCTCGTTTGTTCCCTGCTTAAACACTGTATAACCAAGGTTTGAAGATATACCAATCTGCTCCACGTCCTCCATCTTGCAAATTTGCTCATATTCCTCATCCGTTACATTATACACACTGATATGCCAGCTTCCCCTTTCCAGGCTGGCGAGTTTCTCCAAATAACGAACGGCCGTATCCTTCCCTACAAAAACTGTAGTCATAAGCATAACCATAAACACTATGCCAAGAAGTGTTGTTACAGTTCTTTTCTTATTTTTCTTCATGTATTCCTTCGTCACCTGATGTACGATTTTGTTGTTACTCATTAGTTATTACCTCCAAGTACGCGGATTCTTTCATCCTTTGTAATCTTTCCATCCTCAATATAAATGATTCTGTCTGCCTGTAATGCGATGCTCTCATCGTGAGTAATCAAAATAAGCGTCTGTTTATGTTCACGATTGGATTTCTTTAAAAGACTCATAATCTCTTGCCCGTTTTTTCTGTCCAGATTACCTGTTGGCTCATCTGCAAGTACGATTGCCGGGCGGCTAAACATTGCTCTACCGATTGACACTCTCTGTTGCTGCCCACCTGACAACTGGCTTGGAAAGTTCTTTCTTCTATCTGTAAGACCAATCTGTTGCACAATCATATCCAATCTTTCCTTGTCCAACTTCCGGCCATCCAACAAATGCGGAAGCAAAATATTCTCATCAACATTTAAAACAGGCATCAGATTGTAAAACTGATAAATCAAACCAATCTGTCTTCTTCTGAAAATTGCCAGCTTATCCTCCTTTAAGCTATGCATATCCGTATTCTCCACAAACACCTTACCACTCGTAGGCTTATCCACTCCTCCCAGAATATGAAGAAGCGTAGACTTACCACTTCCCGAAGGGCCTACTATTGAAACAAATTCTCCCTTTTCCACACTAAAGGATACATCATCCAATGCCTTGATTTTTGTATTTCCCACTCCATATTCTTTGCTTAAATGTTCACATCTTAAAATCTCCATTCACTTATCCTCCAAAATTTCTATCATTCTCCATACAGTAATCTATGATTATTTCCACTGCGTTTTTTCTCACTATCTTGATACCCATTATAACAAATCCAAGCCAAAGTAAATGACTCTCAGATGAATTGTTCGTGACAATTTAGTCACTTTCATTCAACCAAGAGCCATCTCTTGTCATTTATACATCTTAATAATAAACTTACTTCCCACTCCTACTTCGCTTTCCACATTGATGGTTCCGTTTTGTCTCATAATAATCTGTTTCGACATAGAAAGTCCAATGCCCACACTACTGTTTGACGCCCCCGGAGCTTTATAAAATCTTTTAAATATATTGGAAAGATGCTCCTTGGGAATACCTTCACCTGTATCTGTTATTGTAATCTCGGTAGCAATATTATTTTGAACTGCTGATATCTGAACGATTCCGCCTTCCTGGGTATGTTCAATACAGTTTTTTACAATGTTAGATATGGCTTCCCTTGTCCAGTGTTTATCGCACCTGATGTATGCATGTTCCGGACAGTCCATATGAAGCTCAACTTCCTTAACCTCTGCCATAATTTCAAAGGTGCCTACGATAGCGACTAACATTTCTTTTAAACCATGTTCCTCCTTTTTCAGCTCCAACATATCTGCCTCCAACTGAGAAAGCGTCAGAAGATTTCTAACTAACCAGGTAATTCGGTTGGTCTGCTGGTTAATTTTTTCCACATAATCCATTCGCTTCTCATCCGAAAGCTGCGGTGCTGCAAGAAGCTCTGTCATAAGGGTAATCGCTGTCATAGGCGTCTTAATTTGGTGAGAAATATCAGATAACATATCTACCATATATTTCTTCCGGTTTCGCTCAGCGGAATACTGCTCTTTTAACTGAACAACCAGCTTATAAATCTCACTTTGGAGTATTCCCAAGCTTCCCTCATTCATCGAATCCATATCCGGCAATTCCAAATGGTCCTGTACCTTCATAAGGTAAATTATCATATCATCTATCTTTTGTTCTCTTCTTTTTTGGTTGACATAACTTGCTATCAGGTTTATTACCAGCATAAATCCCAGAATACCACATATAATCCATGGTTGTCTTACCATAGTACAAAGAATTGTTGCAATTCCTATCGTAATCAGTTGTATCTTCAATTCCATTTGTATCCCACTCCATCTAATCCATCCGGTATCCGATTCCACGTACCGTTTGTATCAGCTGACTTTCTTCTGAATCTCCCAGTTTTTTTCTAAGACGTTTGACATACACACTTAAGGTATTATCGTTGACAAAATCTCCTGCTTCATCCCATATTTCTGACAAAATCTGCTGTCTGGAAATATTCTTACCTCTATGCTTTATAAAAATCAGTAATAACTTGTACTCCATGGCGGTAAGAACGATTTCCTCATTCCCTCTATATACTTTAGCTGTACTTATATTCACTTGAGCATCTCCCACCTTCACGACAGACACATCCGGCGGCTGCTGACTCACTGTATTTCCGCTTCTTCTAAGAATCGCTTTCATTCTAGCCAAAAGCTCACGAATTCGGAATGGCTTTGCAATATAATCATCCGCCCCCTGTTCTAAAGCAAGCACCGTATGAATCTCATCATCACAAGCGGTTAAAAAGAGAATCGGCATCTGACTTTTTTTCCGAATCTCTCTACATACGGTATAGCCATCACCATCCGGCAGATTTATGTCCAAGAGACTGATATCAATAGATACCTCAGAATTAATCAACTCTAATGCCTGCGCCTGTGTCGTCGCCTTAAGCACCCGGTATCCTTCCTGCTCCAAGGATATACTTAATCCTTCTGAAATTATTTCATCATCTTCTACAACGAGTACTATCATATGTTTATCCTCTATTTTTCATAAATATTTGTATTGCTCCCTCATAATCAGCCAATAAAATCTGCTTACAATTTATCCAACACACGCAAAGGAACATTAAGTATCATTATAACATTTTTCGTGTAATTATCATTAATTTTTCCCTACAAATATTTATAAAAATAGCCATTATGGAGATCTATTTCTTTATTAGACAACAACAATTAAACTGTTTCACAAAATAAAGCAGATAATACAACCGCTCAGAAAGCCTTGTAAGATCTGCTTCTTCATAATTATACTCTATAAAAATCTGAATGTATCCTTTACTTTCTATTCCACCTTACTTCTCATCAAGAAAATTTTCTTATTTTCAGGTATATGCCTCTTTCATCCGCAATTTTTTGACAAGCCTTAATCTCTTCTTGGGGAAGTACATCTACAATAGAAAGCTGCGTGTGTGCAAAAGTCGCCTGTGCAAGAGATGCAAATTCCAACAATGCTGGAAATGCATTTTCAAATTGAGGCCTTGTTACCTTCTGATACTTTTCTGCAGTCGGTGCATTCAAGCTAATGGATACACTGTCAACTACCTTAGCAAGCTCAGGCACTATATTTCGCTTGTGATATAGGTTTGCCAGGCCATTTGTGTTCAAACGCACCTTAATATCATATTTTTCCTTGGCATATGCTGCACTGGCAAGCAAATTATCCAATGCACAGGTAGGTTCACCATAGCCACAGTAAACCAGTTCCTCATAACCTGTAAAATCAAATGCATCTATTGCCGCTTTTATTTCTTCCAACGTAGGCTCCTTTTCGAACCACAGATTATCTGCAGCTCCCACACTATCCTTGTGCGTACGGATGCAAAATTCACAACTACAATCGCAACGATTGGTAATATTTGCATATACTTGATTTTTGTATGTGTATAAAATATCTGCCATAATCCATATTCCTTCCATTTCAAAAATTAAATAAATCGATTCTTTATATGTACTTTATCTAACACATGTCCAAGTACAACAAAAAATATAGCACTTCCGCCGGACTGAATCAAGCTTTGAGACATGGATACAAAAAGCACAGACCAATTTCCAAACAAAATATATTCTGCAAAATAATAACTTAATGCAGAAACAAAATATGCCAATACAGTAGCAAACACATTGCGCGGCGTTACAATTTTTGTTGACTTGTTGCTAAAAGGAAGCACAATCAACATTTTAATAATGATCGTAGCCGGTGCCCACATCGGGGCAGTCAGCATATCTGCCATGCCACCACCGATTGCCGCTGCTGCAAGCGCATATGGTCGGGGTAACAATACTGCTGCCAAATAAATCAAAGTGTCTCCAAAGTGAATGTATCCCCCATTCAGACCTATCGGAATATGACATATATAAGCTGTCATAATCGTAATCAATGTCGCCATTAAACCTGTCATGGTAAGGTATCTTACCTTTGACAAGCTTGCTCCTTCTTTTTTCATTCCATTGCTATTTTTTTCATTCGTAATGGTTTTTGTTGATCTCAAAGGAACCTCCTCATAATAATCTTGATAGATATTTTTCAAAATTAACACCATGATTTCGAGGAATCCTTTCTCTAGTAGCTTCCTCAATTGCTTCCTGCAAAAAATAAGTTGCGCTCTCCACAGCCTCTTGAATTGATATCCCCTTTACTAGAGAACCGCAAATAACGGATGCAAATAAATCCCCTGTTCCCGAAAATCCCATTCCTGTGTATGGCGTTTCCACATAAAAACACTGATCCTTCGACACTACCAAATTACCGATATACTCTTTTTTCTCTTTCTCTCTAAGGATTCCCGTCACGACTACCGTCTGTGGCTTCTTTGCCTTTAACAATAACTTTTCACAAAGACTTTTCATCTTATCAATATAGTTCTCCCTTTGCCTACAGGCAATGATAGATTCATAATCTACCCCTGACAGGAAACATAACTCTGTTAAATTGGGGGTAATCACATCCGCCATCTGCGAAAGTTTTCTCATCTCTTCAAGGAACTCAACATTGACCATACTATAAAACTTTCCTTGATCTCCCATAACCGGGTCAGCCAAGTATAGTGTACCTTGTTTCTGAAACTGCTCCAGAAAATGTATTACCTTTTCTATCTGTGAAGGGCTGGCAAGATATCCCGAATAAATCCCATCAAAGGATACTTCCATCTTTTTCCATTGTTCTGTAAAATAACTCATTCTATCTGTGAAATCGTCACAAAAAAATTCACCAAAACCTGTTTGGGCTGTTAATATAGCTGTCGGAAGTGGGCACGCCTGCATCCCCATCACGGATATCACCGGAATCGCCGCAGTAAGAGAACACTTTCCGAATCCCGACAAATCATTAATCAATGCAACTCGTTTCATTTCAATTAATCTCCTGCAATATCTATTGCATTATTACTTTAATCTTTCACGCATTATATCCATAATGCGAATTATACTTTATATGAAAATTGGTCTTGCATAAATATCCAGTTTTTGATAATTTTATCATACCAGTTTTGTTTTCTTTCCATTTCATTGCCCCTCTCGTACTATTTATTCTATAAAATGTTTTTCCTGTAACATCAGACATTATATAAAAATGAGCATCAGATAGAATCTGACGCTCCATTATTTTGCGGATAGTATCTTAAAATTGTATAATTCTCCAAACTCCTCAGGATCGATTACATAACCGGTATTGGTTCCAAGCACATCATCGAAGTTCGATGCTTGCTCTGGGATGTAATATGTATCCGTTCCATCAATCGGAATAAGTGCTGTTGTATTACAATCGTAGAATCCTTTATGCGCCTCCGCATAATTCTTTGTTGTAATCCAGGCCGTAAAGCAATTTATTTCCTGACCGTCAATTATGAAAGTTGCATATGAATCGTGATGCTCGACATCCGGATTGCTAATACAATAATCTTGAACACAAGGTGGCAATTCATAGTCAGAATCTGCAACCGTGAAATGAATGAGGGCATACATCTGTTCTCTGAATTCAGGATTACATCTTGTGAGGCAATGGAACAGCTCGTGCCATAACAACTTGTCGAAGTACTCACTAGCTCCGGGAATAAGACTAACCATTATATTTGTAGAATTAAGATAAACTTCCGTTCCGTGAGTATATCCGCTAGCACCCATTTCCACAGTTATGTCTGTCTTCACGAATACGATTTCTTCGATTTGTGGAAGTTCGTAGCCATTCTTTTCGAGCGTTCGAGCCATTTTGGCGATACGACGATCTATAATGTATTTTTCTATGAAATTGAAATCCGAAATTTCGCTAGTGGATACATCAAGCAGTTCATCCAATGTTCCGTTGCTTTTTTGCAATCTGAAATCTATATCGTTCTGGGTAAAATTTTCATAATAATGTTTCTCTGTTAGAATCTACACTCATCTTTCTTCTTTTTGTTTTTCTAAAAGTAAAATACTTCCTCAAATTTCTTATCCAGTGCAATACAGATTACCAATGCCAGTTTTGCGGTGGGACTAAATTGTCCCGTTTCAATAGAACTAATTGTATTTCTTGAAACGCCAACCATTTTTGCCAACTCATCCTGTGACATTTTCTGCTGTTTCCGGATTTCTTTCAAATTATTTCTTAAAACCAGTTCTTCATTCATAGTCGCACCTCACTGATTATAGAATAGTTGATGTAGCAATCAAAGTACTGAAATGTGCAACTAATAAAATAAGCGTTGTCACTGACTAGAGAATACCGGCTACAATCAAATCTTTCTTTGATGTCTTAACACCTTTCACGAAGTTGATTACCGCATTGTAAACCGTTACGACTGCAAAGAGCCCCCAATCGAATTTGCCTTGGATAACAATCTATGCCACATATATGACTACACTCAACACCGCCAAGTTTACTTGTTTGCCAGCCAATCCCCAATTCTCATTTGGCGGTTCATGTATGACTATAAAAACGTCAGTTGCTTGTATTTCAAGTCTTTCATATAATTCTTTTACTATTTCTTCATACATTCTCGCTTTTTGCTTTTTTGTACGCCCTTGAAACATTGTTATCTCTATACGAACTAAAGGTATTTTTTGTCCTCCTGTAAATACAAATAATCACCTGTGTTCGACCTTCCCAAGATTGAACACAGGCATTAAAATAAATACTTTGTTTCCATCGTAACATCCAAAAGTAATCAAATGGTAAAATTTTTTTTACTTATTCAAAATAGTCTCTTTTAAATAAATCAACTGTTCTTCAGTTAATTCTTCATGAAAACCATATAAACACAAAATGGTATCCGAGTCATAAATCAAATACTCATAACTTTGTTCCCTCAATTGATTTTCATACATAACAAATCCATCTTCTTCCCGCCTGGTTGCCCCTTCCATCTCAAAATGGATACTATAAGTGCGAAAGTTATTTACATCCCGAAGCAGGCGATTTAAAACCTGCTCACTGTCTGACCTGTAAATAATCATATTGCAACTATCCATCTCCAAAGCTTCTTCGTTATATGCTGTAATAAAAATTCTGTCCATTGCCAGTATAAAATTACCATTTGAACTACTATCTATCTCATACTCAGTAAAGTCTTTCCCCGGGCAAAGGATGACTGCGTCCCCTTTCCCTATCAAAATGTCACTTCTTTCTTCCTTCTCCGTAGTTATCATTCCGATACAGACAACACCTATTAACATCGTACAAATGATTGGTAGCGCAACGAGCTGAAGTATCATATTTTCGTCTCTTCCGATTTTGTTTTTCTCTGCATATATGGTCATCCATTTGCTAAGAAATACGATCCCAAGCACAACTCCCCATATTATTGGTACTGCATACCCAATTATATCTTTGTACTTTACAGATAATGAAACAGAAATCGTACTATGTATTATGGCAAATACCCCAAGTAACACATTGCTCACCCAATATGAAAATATCTTTTGTTCCGGCATTTTACTACCGGCATTTACCATCTTCTTCGCTTTATTTACCCACAAAAAATATCGAATCACATTATATAAATGTAATCCCATTACAATAATCCATAAAAAAACAGTTTCAAAGCTAATTGGCGAAAGCAAAACAGTATTTAAATTGAGCGTAAAATCCATAAACAAGCTAATGCATGCTAGAATTACACACATAATTGATGGAATCACCTTCCCCCTGAAAACTGCTTTTTTCACCGTTTGAAATTTTAGTTTTTCATCGGTTTCAATCTCCACTACCTCTTCATTTTCTGAGTAAAAGAAATATATATTTCCTGTACAGTCCACATAATTCCAACCTACATTTTCACAAAAATCTATATATTCTTCGCTTTTCTCAGACGGATGCGTGTCAAAAGCACTTCCGCTTGGCAGAACTTCTACCGCATAATGAAGTTTTCTTGGCACAATTTGCTCAAACAAAAATCTATTTCCGCCTTTCACCTCTGCTAATTTATAACCCTTAAGTGCCATCTCTTCCAGCCACGTTTTTACCGCCGACAGACTATTCCAACTTACACTAAAGTTTTTCTTGATATATTTTTTCTCTTCCATATCTATTCACTCCTTCATCCGATATCGTTTCTTTCGAAGTCAGTCACAAGTCCTCGCAATCTTTCATATTCTGCATTCAGCATATCAAGACCTTTGTCAGTAATGATGTAATTCCTGCGTCTGCCTTCTGCAGAAGTTTCTTTGATTATATCCTCTTTTACGAAGTCTCCGATTAAAGCATACAAGGTTCCCGGCCCTAAGGTCACCCGGTTCTTCGTTACATCTGACACCCATTCCATAATTTCAATGCCGCATCTTTCTTTTTTTAAGCATATCAGGATATAGAACATCTGCTCTGTCAGCGTCTTATATTTTTCTCTTGCCATGTATATAATCTCCTTTTATTCGTTATATCGAATATCAATATTGAATATCGATATATTATCATCGAATATCGATATTGTCAATTCCTTTCCAATGCATATTTTTTCCGCTGTTTCAATTTTTATCCTTAACTCCTCATATTTCAGCTGACATTCTATCAATCTAGTAATATAATACTAGATAGACACAGCAGAAACTCAATGCGTGGTTTTCGTAGTTTTTACATGCTTTTAAAATATTAAAATAGCCATTATGGAGTTTGATATGCCCCCGGTCAAGTAGACAGGGGGCATATCATAACCTCCATAATGGCTATATGTATTTTATTGGATTTTTGAATAATTCAGCCTATGTCAAACAAAGGTCCAAACTAAAAGTTTGCGCGTAGTAATGAGCCATGCGCAGATGAGCCGAAGGTGACTGCGAGGTGCTTGCACACAAGCAGGCGCATTCGAGCGAAGATGCATACGGCGAACGCCGCGGCACTGAGCAAGCTTTGCTTGCGATGTGTCGGCATGGCAAGTACTTCGTAAACCTGAAATTTTCACCTTTATCTATAACCATAAATAATATATGTTCCATTTTGTTCTTCGAATGGAATATTAAACTTTTTCAACATTTCTAAGAACTCATCGGTTTCATCAATTACTTTGCTTTCAATTAACCGTCCTTGGTGTTTTAATAGACGCGGCCTAATTTTAACCCATTCTACAGCATAAAATGGTGTAGCGTAAATATCGCCTCCTAAATAATTCTCAAGGCAAATACCCCAATCACCAGTATTATAGACATCTTCATCGAATTGATGATATGTAGACTCTTCTTCATCTACACTCTTTATTACAAAAGGTGGCAAAAATGGCAACTCCGTTATTCCTTTTTTCAATTCTCTCCACTTAGTATTATTCATCATGGAACACATACCTTTATTCTGAACAATTGTCTTTATCTTCTGTTTGTATTTTTCAGATTCACTAACAGAATTATTATTCATCACAACACTCTCACCTCGCTGTAAAATTCAAATTCATAAATCCTTTCAATCTCTCCACAAGACTGAAAGTTTCATGTATTCGACAGATTTTAATTTAGTTATTAAGTCTATCGACAAAGTCTTTAATAATCATTCCGCATTCTTCCGGTTTTTGTTCGTAAATCATATGATCTCCACCGAGGCAGGTAAGCTGGCAATTTCCCATTTTGTTAAGATAAGGAAGCAACACGGAGCTTCTCAATTCTTCGCATTGTTCCAATAGTTTTTTAACTGTATCATCAGTTGGATTCTCATTCTTTGCTTCGCCGAGTTTGTTAATTTCTATTTGTCGATTCATCCACTTGAGATAATCGACAAAATCATCCCTTGTCTCAAATCCCCAGCTTGCACATATATAAAGCTTCGGCACATCATTTGTCACAATCTCATCATAAACTTTTTGTCCGTTGCTTGGAGCGTTTGTACATTCAGACAATGTCGCAATCGAACTCATAGTCCTTATGCTTAGCGCGTCACCCATATATTGTTCATCTTCTGTGTAATTGTCCGGATACAGATAGAAATCACTTCTCAAAATATATCTGCCAAATCCTAATTTCATCAGAGAAGCCATCACATAATCCGTCCATGTGCTTATGTACTCATCTTCGTCGCCAACATAAGCATCTTCTGATAACTGCGTTCCGTCAATAAATACAACAGACTCAATTTCCTCAGGATAATTTGATACCCAATATGTTGCATATACGCCGCCAATAGAATGTGGCATCAGGATATATGGACCGCTTATTCCAGCATTCTTTAACGCATTTCTGTAATCCTCAACAATATATTCAACCGTCATCTCATTAGCAGTATCGTCGCTAAGACCATACCCTGCCCTATCAATAAAAACAACTAGGTTGTCTTCTTCTAAGCAAGCTGTCATCTGTCTCATAGACACAGAGCAGTCTCCCATTCCGAGTCCTGCCATAGCCACGATGGTATGTTTACCATCTTCGTTGCCAAATTTAGCTACATTGAGAGAATAATCTCCAACAGAAACCGGATTGTAAAGGCCATTTTGTTGTAAAATACCAAGTTCCTCATTGGTTTTTACATGATGAACAATGTATGTCACAACAGTAAATATAAGTAAAGCAGCGAGCAGTATGAGCATGATTTTGCCTGTGATTTTTATAGTTCTTTTCATTGATAAACTTCTCCTTCAAGTTCTTGCGTGCTTTCAATCTCTCTATAAAACTGAAACTTATCTCTCTAATGAATTTATAAATTCAATTATTTCTTTGCACATCTCATCACTCTTGAAATGATGAATATAATGACCACAATCAAAACAAATCAACTTTGCGTTCATTAATGATGCAAATTCTCGTTGATTTTCAAGCCAATGTTCTGATGTTTGATTGCCATTTGATGAAAACAACAAAGTCTGACATCTAATATTTTTATCCTCACTTACTACTCTCGAATTTTTTAAAACTTCTCTCGCTTCGTTGATATAGCAAATATTAAACGCATTTCTTTTCCTTAAAAGATTATGTTGATTTATTTCGTCCTTTGTTAAAGAACGATTATTTAATTGATATAGAATATTTGCAAATTTAAGCCTGGTTGCAACTCTCATCAAACGTATTCTTTTTTTAATCTCGTCATCTGACCAATTATTATAAGTTAAAGGGGTTGCCATATCAATTCCGATAATAGCAGCAACATCATTAGGATATTTTTGCTTCCATCTTATCGCTTCTAATCCAGACATAGAATGAGGTGCTAAAATATACGGTCCTGTTTCTCCAATAAACTCCAATGCTTGTCTTTGTATCGAAACAAGCGTATCAATATCACAGGGAGACTCGCAGATGTCCGAATACCCATAGCCATATTTTTCAATAACAATAACCTTAAAATCATGAAATAATTTTTCGTAAAGAACTTTGAAATCATACACCGGCGCTACAGTACCAGAACCTGACATAAAAATGATTTTGGGAACATTTTCATTTCCATGTCTGTATATATGAATTTTATGACCGTTTATTGTGACCAATTCCCCATTGCATTTCAATATATTTTTCATATAAATCTCACTCTCAAATTCAAGTCTTCTGTTGTTTTCAATCTCTTCGCAAGGCTGAAATTCGTCTCTTAGCCTTCAACAGAAAATCAACTATCATGTTCCATCTCTCTGACAAAAAGCAATTTTTCAAGGGTTACCCTTGGTCTCCACCAAATCCTTGCCTGTTCAAACTCTGCATATGGTGTATACCATTGCCATGAGATATCGAATCCTCCATCTTCTTTCTGTAGTTTTCCAATTACATCAAGCTCTGCTTTGATAAGCGGTCTTATCTCTTCCGATACAAATTCCGAATACAATCCGCCAAAAATATCCGATGGTGCAGTCACATATTCTACCCCATATTTCTCTGTGTCAGGGCAAATCACTTTCCATAGCAAACCATAAAAGCTGAAAGCGAAACGGTTGGATTAAATCCGTCAATTCCGTTGTCACTTTTCTCCCACCAAATAGCATGCGGATAATCCTTATTACTGCCAATTGCAAAAAGCCACTTCTTTTCATTTTCATCAAATGAATCATGTGTTTGAAGATACCTAACAATACCTTCAACCATATCTTTGGCAGACTCAATGGCATTCATTCTATACAACCAAATAACAGCATCATTGGTGGCTATCGGATTCGAATTGGGATTCCAGTTATCAGCCTCTAATGCATGACCAAAACCACCATCCTCATTTTGAAATTTTTTCAACTCTTCTATCGCACAATCTACTGAATGATGATGATACAATACATCATACACAGCCTTCTCAAATGGTCTTGCAGTTTCACATATAAATTTCTCCGCAGCTTTTATATATAACATTGACACCTCCATCAACTTTAAACCTCTGTTGCTTCCAGACTCACCAGAAGCCTGAAAGTTTCAAGTATTCGATAAATTAGAATTCGTCATCCCATTAGTTCAAGAGCTTTTTCAAAGGAAATACATTCCGCATATCTTCTGTTCCACATAAATTCGTTATAATAACTGTAAGTCTGCTCAGCAGACATATACTTATTATCAAATGTGCTATTTGTATTAGAAGGAACTATCATTTTAAAACCATGCTCAAATCCAGCTTTAATAGTTGCATCAATACAATAATCCGTTTGCAACCCTACGATGATAATGGTACTTTCCTCCTTTTCCCTTAGATATTCCAATAATCCTGTATCTTTAAATGAACTGTTTACATTTTTATCAAAAACCTTTTCATCATCAATAGGCTGAAAACCTTCATATATTTCAAAACCTTCATTGCCTTTTGTTAGTTCACATCCAACACCATCATCGTGTCTAACAAAAATAACTTCTATATTTTTTTTGCGGGCTCTATGTATCAATTCCTTAACATTTGTTTCAAACTGTTCAAACTGATATAAATCACTATTTGTAATAGCTTTTTGTGTATCTACAACTAAAAGAACCATCCTTTATATACCTTTCTTTCTACATCATTTTTCTAAATCTCATTAAATGATTTAATTTCCTCTTCCGTCAAAATACCTTTCTCAATCAAAGTCCCTGACATTCCATTTTCCAACATATAATCTATACCAACCATATACCTCAAAATTTTCTCTCAAGCCCATGCAACTTAAATGGATTCGCTTCCAACTCTTTTCTGTAAAGACTTACTACATCCCAAATATCAAAAAACATATATTTACATTTTCCGATATAGCCCTCTTTAATAATTCCCTTTTGATATGCCATATCCTGAATGGTATACCATGGTTTTACC
>JAZNEP010000025.1:0-2201 GCA_045588655.1 Lachnospiraceae bacterium
TTACCGGGAATTACAGAAGAAAAAGTCAAATGTGTGGCCCACATACCAATCGCCTGTATCAATACACCTATCATTAACATTCTTTTTGTACCAATTCCTGCTTTCTTCAGGAACCCTACCACTAAAAAGGTCATTCCGGAAAACTGTAAAATGTCAATATTCAGAAAACCATCCGCAATATATTCAAAACTGTAATCCATACCCAGCAGAACATTCCCCAATATCTCAAGAAACGTTTCTCTGAAAAAATTCAAAGCAAATCCCATAAATAACAATTTCCAACCTCGCTTTATAAACGCTCCCGGAGAGTTATGACGGGTATAAACCATTCCGATTCCCATAGTAAACATAAATACCGGAGCAGCCATCGGACCGCCAAGGAATTCCATCGCATTACGGAAAAAGCCCTCAGGCATCATAGTATGGTAATCGTAATTTCCTAATTGCTCATAAACATGGATACAAATCATAAAAAAAATAGCAAAGAACTTTACGCAATCCACCTCAAACTGTCTGCCCGTATTCACACATTCGGATGCAATGAACGAGTCTGTATGTAATTGATGTTCATGCCTGTCAATCTCCCGTCTTTCCATCTGTTTACCTTCCTTTATCAGAAATTTTCTTGAATGTTTTTAATGTCATAAGTGCACCTTTCATTTTGCCTCCTTTTAATAGTGACCGCGAGGTCGCTATTGTTTTATAAAAAAAGAGAATACAATATTCTCCTTTTTATATTCTACTCTTTCCTGAGCATTGAAAAAGCAAGCACACCTCTTAAGTGGTAACGCAACAAAGAATTAAGTTGCTCTTTCATATTCTCCTCTGATATATAATTCACCAAGATGTTTTCAATCCCTGCCATCAGCATTTTCACCAGTGATGCCGCAAAACCTTCCGGCGTTCTTTGCGGATCAAAAGCCATAAAATTCTTCATCAATTCCTTCTCAACCATCTGCTTTAAGGCCACACCCTCTTCCGGGGCATCAGAACTAATGATAATCATCATTTCTTTCCTGTATTTCAGCATAACAGGAAAAAGTGCTTCCGTCATGTGCTGTGCAATTTCATCATTTGAAAACATAAGTAGTTCTGTACCGGTAAGAATCTTCAAGGCATTCTTAATTTCCAAAGAAGGCTTAGCTAAAATCTCATGACAAATATCCTCCTTTGATGAAAAATATCGATACAGATTGCTTTTACTAATATTACAACTATCTGCAATAGAACTCATAGTAGCATTACGAAAGCCCTTCGCACTGAATTCTTCCAATGCGGATTCCAATATTCCGGTTCGGATGTAATCTTTTTGTACCTGCATAAATACTCCTGCTTTTATTAGTGACCTATCAGTCGCTTTTGATGATACCACTACTTCTCTCATCTGTCAACACAACATAATTTTTATGTAAATACATGTATCATCAAATCCGCAACTTTTCCAAAATGAGTGTCCTCTCTCATTCCATGGTAATACATCAACATCAATTGTATCTGCTTGTATGTATTCCATTCGTTGATAAAATGCTTGTTTTCCATGATGCTTGCGTCTAAAATCCCTTTCAATATAGAACTGACGTAAATATGGCGGTGTTGAAGTATGCCTTAGAACAGTAACTCACCAATGCGCTCTCTGAATAATTTCCAATCGCTTTTTGAAACTTCCATGTAGACATCCTCCAATCTATATCATTATTTTTTATATATTTTCTATGTCCCAACCAAATTATGCATCTGTTCCAACCTTGTTTCAAGAAGAAATAGGCAGCCCATAATGACTGCCCTAATTGTTGGCATATTATTCTATATACCCCTTCTATCTTATTGTAGTTTCCTTTATGTACTCAAACATATAGTTTGTTGCCTCTAATATATTTCCAAATTTTCTGCTATCTTGACTTGATTTCCTGTTGTTATTTGTAACAACCACTTCCACATAATTCCTCTTGGACTCTATATATATTTCCTTTACAGGCTCTCCTATAGCATATCCTATCCAATGATACTCGCTCTGTGGTTTCCAATCGTACATTAACAGCAATTTTTCTATTGCATTCCTCATCTCAGTCGCAGAAGCATATCTCTTTTCAGGCAATTTATTACATGCCTTTTTTATAATTCTATATACCTTATCAGGGACAATCGGTGATTTGGGCAATTTATCAATCAACTTTCCTGAAACAATTAAGTTTTCCACATTA
>JAZNEP010000026.1:0-32934 GCA_045588655.1 Lachnospiraceae bacterium
ACTGTCAATACAAATTAAGCAACAAAGTTCTTCGCTTTCCCACACAGATATTTGTGCAAGTAATGGTTTCAATACTCCACGTGATACATTATCAGGTCTATTAAAACCAATTAACGGCATTGGTTCATTTGGCGTTATATCTGTTTCTGCATACCCGAATTTTAACATCATATTTTCTCCTCCAAATTCAAGTTTTTCAGTTACTCATCTTCCGAATTATAGACATACATATCAATATCTATCTCCGTTCTTGTTGCATGACAAAAATCAATCACATCCAAGGGAGGCGCAAGACAAGGATTCGCGTCACCTACATAAATCGTGGGAACGATTTCTAAAACGAAATTAACATCATATTCCGTACATCTGCCGATTTCCCAAAGAGCAAAATCGTACATCGTACCATTACGTCGCAAATCACAGATTTTCCAAGTCTTTTCAGGGGTTAAATTTAATACTTTAGAAACTTCATCTGGATTAAAATTACCAACAATCTTGAAATATGTATTGCAACTATTTCGAGTACTCATATGCTCCTCCACCAACTTTTTCTATTGCTTTCAATCGCTCTGTAAAACTGAATTTTTCAAGCCTATTCAATCCTCATCCCACGATCTTACTCTTTTCTGAATTGTCGCTTCATCATATCCGAACCAGGTTATCTCCCATAAAACCAAAGCAGTAAATTTTTCATATCCATAAAACTGCAAACTATTATCATCAACTTTATATCCTAATGTATCAGCCCATGGAGTTATTTCTAATCCATATGCTATATTATCTGAGGTATCCAATACATAAACCCTGTCATATTCATCATCAAATATTTCATCCAGTATCACTTTTTCAATTATGATTATTTCTTTATCTGATGTGTTTGCTTCCATTTCATAAAGAGACATTATAGCATCTCTAATCGCTTTTTCTGTATGCTTGATATCCGGCGAATTATCACATAAAAACAAAAATTCATGAACAACTGATTCTCTATCGCATTCTTTTATCACTTCGTAAAAATACATTTCCTCACCACCAATTTCACGGCTTCGCGTGCTTTCAATCTACATTATTTTTTCACTGAACCGTCTTTACTTGAATAATTCAATCTCCATTTCCATCCCAGCACCTTCCCATTCACACGGACGTTTGAAAAATCCCAATTTTTCATAGAAGCCCTCTTTATCCTTAGCAGACATAAGGCACAAAGATACAGAAGTTCCCGAAACGCTTGCTTCTTTAACATATTGAATGAGTCTTTTAACCATGTGGCTTCCTATACCTTTTCCTTGATATTCCGGCAAGACCCAGACATCATTGATATACCAATATATTGCAGCATCACCGAGTAACCGAG
Organism: Lachnospiraceae bacterium; assembly: GCA_045588655.1. GTDB lineage: Bacteria > Bacillota > Clostridia > Lachnospirales > Lachnospiraceae > SVFI01. Next base: position 1,355 of record JAZNEP010000026.1, read on the forward strand.
CAATACCCACGATCTGTCCATCTTTCAGTGCTGTTATAGAGTATAATTGATGTAAAATAGAACGTTCTGCCTGTTCTTTTGTCGTTAGTGGTTCTCCCATTTGCTGCTCCATCGTCAAATATTGTTCTGCTGTTAATGTGTTTTCTCTATACTCAATATTCATTTCTGCCTCCGTAAATTCAAATTCGCCCCCCTGTATTCCTGAAAGTTATCAACTGCTTGACTGTTCCATTATGTTTCCATTTTTTTATCAAATCTATTTCAAATAATATTCTTCTTGCCTTCAACCTCTTAACAAAGCCGAAAGCAAGAAGAATGATTACTTATAAAATTTCATTACACTCCTACTAACCCGAAGTGTCTTTCAACTTTATTTACCGTCTCTTCAACCGTACTCCGCGGTGTTCTTTCAAGCCAAAAATAACCGCTCTCTTTGATATCACAATAGTGTTTCTCATTGAGACTTCTCAAGGTTGCATTGCATGTTTCTTTTGCCTTTTCCACATCAGACGCACTATGAATAAAGTCACAAAAATCTTGGTGATCCGGGCGATTGATATAATCATCAATTATATTAGAAGGTTCCTTTAGTAAAAACACCACTCTGGATGGCTCCGTAATCATTTGCGCCTGTTCCATGGTCAAATGGCAGTCGCACACTACCTTGCGATTTCGCGAAAGACAAATCAAATCCATTAATACAAAATCCAGTTGCTCCCTTGTGTTACTAATCAGCCATTGTCTGTATTCTTCAACTGTTCGCCCGAAAAACTCATCCGCATCTTTAAAATTCCTGTTCATGGATGGTTGATAAGCCGGAGTTGAAATCTTCTGATGCTTTTCAAACTCCTCATCAATATCATACACCAATAAATCATGTCGCTTAGCCAGCTCTCTGGATATGGTTGTTTTTCCACCACAAGGGGTTCCTGTTACAAAATATACATTCTTTAAATATTCTTTTATTACATTGTCTTGAAATATCATTACATAATCTCCTTAATTAAATAGTTTTCAGTGATTAGCATGTACATAAAGCTATTTCACACAGTTTCATGCACTTAGATATTTCTTAATCTTAAACACCCTGACATATTGGTCACCTCCAAACAAATCAATAAAACTCCGTTAGTTTTCTGCCAAGTTCTCTTATTTCCTCATCAGAAGAAATCTCCCCTGACAAAGCAATTTTTTTCAAGTTTGTTCTCACACATTACGAGTCACATAATGTTTCACTTCTTTTGATGGATTTGCAAGTTCTGTCTTAAAAAAATCAGGATAATATTTTTTATTGTGTTCTGCACTAATCCATACTAAATGTTCCTTGTTTCCATCCTCTGTAAAACTATTACATACAGGCTCAAAATCAGACGGAACTTTCATATAGAAAAACAAAGAAATCTCATGAACTATATTCCCTTTTTTCACCAAAGAATCTCCCGGGAAAAAATTCTCATGAATAAATCCAAGTCGATCGATTTCCATGTTTACACCTGTTTCTTCAAACACCTCTCGGCGCACGGCTTCTTCCGCGGTCTCACCAAATTTTATTCTTCCACCCACTGAATACATATGATCAAAACGGTCATTCTCTACCATAAGAAATTTGTCATTTTTCATTATAATCGCACCAACGCGAATGTTAAGAATTCCATCATCCATTTTTACACATAAATCGTTCCTCACCTTGCTATACCTCCATCTATTCTTTCCTCATTTACCTATTAGTTCTTCTGTCAATCCCAGTTCATCTGCAAAAGCCGCGAGCACCGCCTGCGAACAATGTTACTTTGCCGTATACTGATACGCGCTTTCAGTTTTATGTTAACCAGTCGTAGTATAAAATCAAAAATTCCTGCTAATTTATCCAACCTTTTATCGAATCTCAAGTCTTAACGAAGTCACAAGCATCGTTTTTTTCACAAAAACGTTGGATAAATTCTTATAAATTTTGTTTCTTATCCTACTTTACGCTTATCCCTTCCATAATGTCATCAAAAAACCGGTATTTTTCCTGGATAAAACTAAGAAAAAATGCAATTTTATCCTATAAAATCCGCAATTATTGAATTTGAGCATGCTTCAAGTTCATTTCGCCTTGCACGACAACGTCGTAACATCCAGTCGGAACACCGCTACAGCTTCTAACATATCTTTGCTGTAACGCCATCCGGCTTTTGACGTTGTCTGCTTCATGATTGCATCAAGCCCTTTTATCTTTTCCTCATCATCTTCTACCAAAGAAACCGTCCCGGTACCTACTACACTTTGGAATGTCGCTGAAAAGTCGCAAGCCATCTCACCTTGAAGCAATGTATAATTCCCATCAATTTCGAATCCCACCTTCGGTCTGCTCTTTGCAAGTTCATACTTACGACCAGCCCGTGCACCATGAAAATAGAAGGTGTATTGTCCATCGAATAAATACCCATAATTTAGCGGAACTATGTAGATCTCTCCTTCATCATAAAAAGCGATTCGCAGTATCTGCTCCTTATCAATAAATTCTGCAATTCTATTTTTATCCGTAATTTCTCTATCGTTTCTTCTCATAGATTTACCTCGTAAAATCTTATTCTCTTCTATCTAGTTATCCTTCGAACCATTTCATACTTATATGTATCAAAATAACGATTCCAAAAACACCTTGCATTCGGATTGGCTGTCCCATGCTCCACCCATGCAAACTTATAATTGCTTTGTAATAACTGCTGATTTGCATAATGCAATAAAGACGGTGCTACATCTGTTCCCCTATATTTCGGTAATACATAAACTTCCCCCACATTTGCAGCTTCCTTCTCTGAAAATAACAGCGGGATATTATCCGTATTCGCTTCAATAACGCCAATAATTTCATCCTCTTTTTCAGCCACAAATACCCTCGTATTCATATCTGTAAAAAATTCTTTATATACCTCCTGCGTAAATTCTTCTCCCGGGTAAAAAACCGGACTTATTCTCAGATGCCGGATTAACTGCTCTAATAAGTTCCATATTTCAAGCCAACGATTTTCAATTTCTTCTTTCTGTAGTTCTCGCACACATTCTGTACCAATGGCTTTGGTATCGCTAAGGACACATATTCCGGTTTCTGCTTGTATTCCAAATTCCATATAGGAAAACAATCTTTGTATTTCCATATCATGAGCATACAAATGTATGGAAAAATTTACTGTTTTATCAAATACTACATCACTTGCCAGCGCCTGAAACAAATAGGAAATTGTTTTTTCCCTATCCTGACCGGTCGAACCATATCCCCATTCCGGAATGGCACAATGCTTCTCTCCATTCTCCTCCCAGACATGATACAATAAGAAACCGATGCACTCGCCATCTTCCAAATATACAAGCCCATTTATACCATCCATATTTTCATTCAGATACCGCGTATAATCCTCAAATGTTTTTACAGTAACATATTTAATTGCTTCTAATTCTTTCTTATAGCTCTGATAAGATATCTTAAAAATATCCTTCCAAAACAAATGGATATCTTTACTTATTTCCATTCCCTCTTCTCCTCCACCAACTAACTATTTCTCCCTTACAAATTCTTATTATATATAAAAATTTTCCCTAATTTTTCTCATTTCCTTCCAAACATTATCTCCATAATTGCTTACTAAAACAGATATCATACCATTATTAGGATTATACTCTGAAAGAAAACTCACACCGGGATCACATCCTTGAAAATATGCAAAATCTTTTCCATAAGGATTATCAATAATCCACATGCCATATCCGTAATATCCTTCTTCGGCGTCCAATCCATCTCCGCTTTGCTTAATCAACATTTCGGAAACAAGTTTTTTTGACATCAACTTCCCACTTATTAAATTGTTCCAGAATTTTACTATATCTTTTACAGTAATATAGGCTCCGCCTGCACCAGTTCCCTTTACATCAACAGAGTAAATATTGGTGCGAAAACTCTTTGTATCAGAACAATAAATATAGTGATTTGCACACTTAGCAGGCAATTTATCTAATTCGTAATATCCTGTAGATTTCATGTCACATACATCAAAAATATTTTCTTTAAGGTATTGGTCAAAATACATTCCTGTTACTTTTTCAATTATCATAGCAAGCAATACATAACCGGAATTATTGTACTGAAACTTTTCTCCTTTTGGATATATCATCGGTTTATTTATAAACAGTGGAAGTAAATCACTATTATGTCTGATTTTATAATTCGGATAATCTACCCATAATTCTTCATACTCATCCATAACACTTTCATCAAAATAATCAGGAACACCTGCGGTATGATTTAACAGTTGTTCTACCGTTACTTCAACATCAATGCTCTGTAAATCTATATCAAGAATTTTTCCAATTGTATCATCAAATCTTATTTTCCCTTGTTCAATTAGTTGTAAAACACCTACTGCAACAAAAACTTTCCCTGCTGATGCACTTGCAAATTTAGTTTCTATTGAGTTTGGAACTTCATTTGCCAAATCAGCAAAACCGGTCACATTTTCACATAATACCTCATTGTCTTTAACGATATATATATTGCCTCTAAAATTACTATCAATCATTTCTTTTATATTCATAGTGTTGCTCCTTAAATTCATAATTTATCCAATTGACATTCTATGGTCTTCATCATTTCACAAAAACCGTTTTTTTCGTAAAACTTCATTCCTTCTATATTCTGTGGGAATACCTGTGTTCTAATAAAATCTGCCCCGTGAGCAATTCCGTATTCTTTGCTTGCCTTCATCAGCAAAGATCCTATTCCCTGCCCCCGCATTTCTGCAATCACATCCAGATCCTGAATATAAGCTGCTGTTTGTGGTTTTAGACACGCCACATTTTTCTGCTTAAGTATCATGATATGTGAAAAACCGACCACTTTTGAGTCAATCTCCGCAACTAAAATATCTTGATTTTCACTCGCAAAAATGTTCTCAAAAAATTCATCCTCACGATACCCGATCATAAAGTGTTCCGGCTGGTACTTGATCGCATCCTGCTCCAATTCTGTATATAGATTTCTCAGTGCCTCCGCATCATCCATGTTTGCTTTTCTTATCAACATTTCTCTTTTTCTCCCTTACAAAATCTCTGCGCCTTGCAGATTTGAGCATTTTGTGAAAACGCACACTCTTCTCTCTTTCATAATTAAAACGGCTATTCATTTCTATATGGATTTGCACGATATTCCAATTCATGAATATTCTTGTTTCTGTAATATACATCTTCCCTGACTATAAATTCCATTTTATCCCAGAAACTATTTCCAAGTTCATTCTTCTTAAATGCCAGCAATGCCACTTTATGGATTCCTTCTTCCTCCAACGCACTCATTGCTCTTTCCACTAATGTAGAAGCGATGCCATGCTTTCTAAATTCCTGCAGCACTGCAATATGTTGTATAAAACCTCTTCTGCCATCATGCCCTGCTAAAATGGCTCCAACTATTTTTCCCCCGACCATGGCAACAAAACTTGTTGTAGGATTACGCTTTATGTATTTTTCAATACCTTCTCTACTATCATCTGTGCTATTAATCCCCATCCCCGGTGTATTCGTCCACAACTCATAAACACCATCATAATCGCTTGTAGTCATAACCTTATATTCTATGTTCATTGTTTGATTCCTCCTAAATAATCAATGTTTTTTCCACTCCCGAAAAAACTCTTCAAAAGTTGCATAGCGGTCACTTTTATTCAAGCTGACAGCCTTCGTTGCAACTTGATAGGCCGCTTCGCTTAATTGCCACTTATCTAATAAGCAGGGCGTAAATTGGTTGTTGCAATATCTTTGATAGATTTCTTCCTCCGTGAAACTTCCGAAAAATTCAAAAATTAATGCGCCTAACGTAAAGATATTGGTCTGCTCATCAATCACAGCTCCCTCTATGTATTCCTCCGGCGCTTTGAACCGCTTTGTTCCAAACCAATCGCCTCCCTTATCGTTAATGACGGGTGCAATCCTAAAAAGATCAATGTCACAAATCGTAGTTTCATCCGTCTTAAAATCATACAAAATACTGCTGTCATAAAAATCGACCGCAACATATCCCTTTCTGTTTACATTCTCTAAAAAGGAAAATAGAACATCCGTTGCTTTCAGCTTTTTGCAAACAGGGAGCTCCTTAAACTTCTCCTTCGGACTTTTTTTGGATGTATCTTTTTGATATATTTCAAAGTTCCAATGGTCAAATAAACATTCTCCTTTTGCCCATTCAAAAACTACAACATAGAATTGCTCGTACTCATATTCTTCTATCAATTTAATTAGATTGGGATGTTCCAAATCATGATACAGAGAAACGGCATTTTTGAGAATTTCCACAGACTCTTTCGGCGAAACATCCGCTTCTATTGTATTTACTCCTGCAATTTTACAAAAATATTTTCTTTCACTATCTTCCATTCCAATGCAAACACATCCTGAGCCGGTTTCATCTACCACCCAAAACGCGGTTCCATATTTCTTCAGCCAAGAAAAATCATGCAGTTGTTTCAGTCTAAATTCAATCGCATCAAGTTTGTTGATTATCATTGTTCTCCCTTACAATTTACACTAATTTATTTATCAGATTGACATTCTACTGTCTTTATTATTTCAGAAAACCCTTGTCAAAATCTTTTACCGTTTCTCTATTTCGTTCATCATTATATATATCAGACTCATAAAACTTGCCTCCGCTGGCTTTTGCTAGATACCCCGGAATCAACTCCATCCCCATAAATGCGGGATAATTATATCCATCCGCGTCACTGATTCCAAATGCGGAAGCCTCCTGAAAACCAAACTGCGGATAATATTCCGGTCGACCGAAAAACAGAATCGCACCATATCCTAATTGCTTTGCTTGTTTCAACATAGCTGTGATAAGCGCTTTTCCGATTCCTTTTCGTTGATACTCCGGCAAAACACTGATCGGACCAAAATTTAAAACCGGAGTCTTCCCATTTTCAATTCGCACCTCCGCATTACTACAAATCACATGTCCCACAATTTTCTCTTCCACTACCGCTACCAAACTCAGCGAAAGAACCCCATCTCTTTTTCTTAGTTCATTTACCATCCAGTGTTCGTATGGACAACCGATTTGCCCCCGCTCAATTCTTTCCGGATATGCAAATGCGCTTCTCGTTACTTCTTCTACGCACCGGTAATCATTTTTTTCTTCTGGTCTGATTGTAATAGTCACTAAAGCGTCCTTTCTATTTTTCTTTGTAAAACTTAATCTGTTGCTTTGTTCTCTTTTTTTCTCCGATACCAATAAGAATACATTTTTTCATACCCCAAAGTTTTGTACAGATTGGTTGCAATCTCATTCCCCTGTACCACTTGAAGATATGCTGTATGTCCTCCCTTTTTCTTTGCCTGCGCCAAAAGTGACTCACATAGTTGACGTCCATAGCCGTTCCCGCGATAGGTCTCATCTACAATCACATTTGCGATGTAGACATAGCCATTTTCAATCACCGCAGAAGCACATGCTATATTCTTTCCGTCTCTTTTTATGCAACAATACAACGTATCATTTTGAATGCTGCGACAAATCTGGGCCACGGTTTCACAGGTTATTGGATCGGTGTATTTTTCAAGGGTAACATAGGTATCTAACCATTCATCTGTCACGTGTTCTGAAACAATACTGTCAGCAGTTGCAAACTGACTACCTGCCAGATTCATCACCATGACATCGGTCGGTGTTACCACTTCGTACCCTCTATCCTGTAACATTTCATCCAGCATTTGGACATTGTCCTCTGTCACTTTAAACACGCACGGTAAGCCATGGCTAAAATATCGTTTTTCACACTCTTCCACCTTTTCATTTAGCGCAATCACAGACGGATATAAGGGATTTACCGAGTTTGCTCTGGAGCTATATCCATTTGCAAATCGCAGCACCCAGCCATCATAGTGCTGAGTCTGCAAAGAAGGATGTGCATTTAGTGACAGTTCCTCCAAATAGCGTATTAAGTTGTTTTTCATAATTAGTCCTCCCCGGTATTTTTTATTCCCCTCCAAAAATAAAGAGCCCGCATGTCAAAACATATTGCGGACTCTTTTACTTCTTCTGAATTTCTAAAAAACGTATAAAAAATCCGTGGTATCTCATAGATTACCACGGCATATATCAAATCACACGGCACCAGGCCAACATGTTGAACCATCAGAAAATATACTCCTGCGAGGTAATACTATGCATGCTTGTTATATAATTTAATCTATGTCTTAGATTACGTCTCAATTTCATATAGTTTTACCTCCTTCCAAAATTTGTTTATAGAACGCAGTATACTCTCTGTAAGTTTATATGTCAATACACTTTTGTTAAATACTCTACTCCACAATATACCGAGCTAATTCAAGAGCAATGTCAAAATGTCCTGAATCGTGTTGCGTATGCATTATTTGATTTTTCTTCATTCTTTCATCCCATTTAGGTGCATCTAACAAATCACCGCAGGTAAAGAAAAAATAAGCATTTAGATTCCTGAAATCACACATAGCCTGAACTGCCGCACATTCCATTTCAACAGATATACATCCGTCAGCTTTGCGTTTTTCAAAGTTTGTTCTAGTTTCTCTATGTACTGCATCTGTCGTCCAAGTTTTTCCTTTCACAAAAGGTAACCCAACTTTTTCCATAAACTCAGCAACTATATCTGCATTTTTAACATCAATATAGTCAGAAGCCGGTGCATAATGATAAGATGTTCCTTCATCTCGGTAAGCAGATGTAGGAATCATAACCTTGCCACGCGCAATCTCCTTATTAAGACATCCTGAACCACCAAACACTACATATTTATCTGTATTAATAATTGACAAAGTATCTTCTATATCAGCAACACACCCAGGTGCTCCCACATAGGACATATATACTGCAAAGTATCTATCTTCATATTTGAATCCATAAACAGGATTAGCACCATTAGAAGAAAATAAATCTCCAATTTTTTCACACGCGAAATTCTCTAAAACATACTTTAAAATCATATGCGAAAAAGTAAGAATACAAGCATCCACCTTAACTGCATTATCATTGCGATTCACTTTGATTATTTCTTCCGACAAATTTTCAAATGTATCTGTTATCATTTTTTATACCTCCAAATTAAACAAGTCCAGTCCATCAAGCGGATATAGATTTCACTACTTTCAGAGGCGCAAGGTGCGATTCTTGCGCCTTTCTACTGCCTCTATCGTACTTTTTGCAAAATATCTAAACTATGATTTGTCGCACCAATCAAATCCATTCTCTCGCAAATTGTAAAATGGTATTTCAACCACAACTCAAAAGTTGCCTCATCCATTGCATCTATACACTCTCTCATATAGTTTGTCGCTCCGTCCGATGCAATGATTTTAATTCGCTCTATATTTGGAAAGTGTAAATTTAATTCATCAATGTCCTCCAACCTGACAAGTTCAAATAAGTCCTTTTCCTCCGATATACAAGCAAAATCATCTGTTAGCATATGGTTACTTATACAATCCCATATATTACCGGCTAAGAACGCATATTGGATCATAGTAGCTTCATTCATACAATATGCCACAAGAATGTGTCCTTGCCTCTTGGTAACTCTAATTGCTTCTTCAAGTACTTTCTGTTTATCCTCTTTGCTATACATATGATACATTGGTCCCAGCACAAGCGTAATATCAAAAGATTCATCCTCAAATCTTGATAAATCAAGCGCAGTCCCATGATGTGTTTTTATATTATGAATACCATCGATTTTTGAATTCATAATCTCAAAATTATGCGTAGTATATTCCAGTGCATCTACTTCATGCCCTTCCTTAGCAAGTGCAATGCTGTATCTTCCGGTTCCTGCCCCTACCTCCAATATCTTTTTCTTCTCCGAGCAACCGATCAGCTCATGAATATACTTCATAGTAGTCAAATATTCTACCTGCCCGTGATTGCTGGACAACCTTCCGTCTTCATCATAATTTGCATAATAGTTTTCTAAATAATTCATTCCTTAGTCATCTCCAATTCTATACATTTCCATTTTTCGCCAAGTATCTCAAAAATGAAATCATTTTCTGGCTGAATTTCCCGGAATCCGGCCGCTTTATAGCAATAATACGCGGATGGATTATTTTCGAAAACACCCAATGTTATTTTTTCTGCTTTCAGCATGTCAAACGCATATCTGATTGCCATTTGCAACATTCTTTTTCCATATCCACACCCACGCCTGGTATCATCTACAATTACAAATCCAACACGAATGATTGCCTTCGCCTCATCCGTATATCTTAGTATCAAGTGACCAACCGGACCGTTTGCATCCACCGCGGTCAATGGGTAAAAATTATCCGGTTCCTTGCAATCTCCGTTACATTTTATATATTTGTAATTTATATCATCTGCCGAGATAGGATATGCTCCATATCTGTCCGAACTCCATTTTCGAAGAGCTCTTTCATCCTTAATCCAGCTTACGATCGACTCTGCATCTTGGGGCTTATATGGTCGTAATTTAAGGCTTTCCGATTTCTCATTTGCAAATTCCTTTTTCATGATTTCATAAACCTGAATCACATCGTTTTTACATTCCCAAATTCCATGATCTACCGTTTGATACCCCAAGTGCGTGTATAACTTGCAGGCAGGTAAAGATGCATCTATATAAACGTAGTCATGTCGCTCCTTTATCATTTCTTCCAATCGGTTCATAATAAAGGTTCCGTATCCCTGCTTCTGAAATCCCGGCAAAACATATACTCGTGTAATATGATTCTCATTTTTGGTTCCGGTACCGATGATGTCATCATTCTCCAAAAGAATATATGTATTTCCGGCGTCAATATCTCTCAAAACATTTTCCCGACTATGATATTCACAAAACATATCCACAATCTCATTTAAATAGTACTTCGGATAGACTGACTTAATCGTTTCCTGTACAAGCTCATAAACCTGTTCCATATCCTGTTTCTTAGCTAAAATAAAATCCATATCCTTTTCCTCCTTAAATAAAAAGCACCATCAAACATCTCTATCGTCTGATGGTGCAAAATTTACTTGCAATATCCTTATTATGAAAAGTTTTCCTATATCAGCTTAATTTCATCCTATAGGAAGTCAAATACTCACAATACAATATTTTTCCATCAGCAATAAATCCCAACTGCCAGTAAGCGACGGGAATGACTACATGATTATGCGGCTGTGGAAATCTATAATTATTCTGCATTGTGCTGATTCCTTTCATAAATTAAATAATTGCTATTGATAATACTCCTGAGGAGGCATATTGTCAATATGTTTTTTTCCTTTGACTTTTCATACATACCGGCTATATCACAATTTTTTTCTCATATACAAAATAAAAGATACGATTCCAGTCAACAGATACAACACCAGAAACGATGCAAATATACGAATGCCCGACAATGTTTCCATCTTCTTTAGGATTTCCTGTGTTGAAAACAGGCTCACCAATATCATTACAGAACAGTTATTGTTGATCATATGGGCAAAAGATGCTGGATAGATTGACTTTGTCCTCTCAGTAATCAGTGTCAAAAATGCGTTCATGCAAACGCACATCAGACACATAGCACCGATACCGAGCCACGGATACAGCGGATAATCCACACCAAAGTTATGTCCTGCTATCGTGAGAGGTGCATGCCAAAGTCCCCAGAGAACACCACCGACCAGAATTGCCGCCGGCTTACCGCACACCATCTCCAGTTTCGGGCCAAGATATCCTCTCCAGCCCCACTCTTCACCGAAAGCCGGGAAAAAAACAATAATCGTAAATGCAACTTGTAACAACAACGCTGCCAACTTCTGACTGATATCCTCTCCCGGATACATCTCTGTGAGCGGAACGTCTCCGAAAAACACCTTCCACACAACAAACATTCCGATGATTGGTTCCAACAGTTTAATACCAACAGAAGCCATGTAATATTTCCCATTCCCTTTAAAGTTAAGTGCCAAATAGGAGTTAGCCATACCTTCCTTTGTTATCCATCTCGTCAGCAGATTTGCGATAGTCGGTGCAAACATTCCAAATATACCCAGAGCATATACGACAGTCATCACATGTTCTTTCTTCGAAGCAAAAACCATCTCGCCGTACACCGAATTCAATATCGGTGTGACAATTGCCAACGGCAGAAATGCAATGACATAAAATATCACAATGCGCTTAATCGCAAGTTTTTTACTGTCCATAACTCTCTGCCCCCTTTCTGTACAACTTCAAAGAAATCCGATAGGAAACATAATATGCAACACCTGCCACATAAGGTAAAATTGCTAAAATCCATAATACATTTCCACTCGTTAAAAAGGCAAAAATCGCATCTCTGACATTCTCCTGTAAGAAAAACGAAATATCGCCGAACAAGGCGTAAATTCCAATCAGTATAAACAATATCCCCACACAGCTTCCTTCTACATTCATGCCTGTCTGTGCCCCATATCGTACCATGCACGGTATTTCAAACGACATAACAAGCATTCGAAAAGCGAAAATCACTACTGCAACTGATATTCCGCTTGCTACCGTATTTCCATAAACAACCATCGCAATCGTGTCTGTTACGAAGCAAAAAAACAAAAGCACAATATGCCAAATAAGAACTGCATAATATTTTGTAGCCACCTGCCCTTTATCCGTCTGCGGAAGTGCAAATGCAAAATTACACCAAGGTCTTTTTTCATCCTTTGTAAAAAATTCAGAACTTAATATACTTCCGATAAATATGATTACAAAATAGATTAACGAAAGCGTCATACACAACACCTGTGGATTCTCCTCTTGATCCACCACGCAAGATGAAATGGCCATCGCAAAAAATATTACAAAAAACCCCGCCATCACATACAAATCTAATTTAAACTGATAAAACTCTTTGTATAAAAGTCCGCGCATTATTTTTCCCTCCTTTTATACAATTTTGCTGTCACAACAAAACTGACCATAAGGACAACCGCAAAGGTCCCCGAGATATTTGCCAAGTATCTGTCACACAAATCAAGGAACAACGACATTCCTATACCATCAACCGGTATCGACACATTTTTTTCAAGATAGAACATCCCGCCAAACATGAATGGAATCATCAGAAACAGCATGACAATTCCCGCTCTGTCAGTAGAGCCGAGTAACTGTATTAAAATTTGCATAAGCAAGCTGGACATCAAAAAAACAAATGTAATTCCCAGCATAAAAGCGATGTTTTTCCCTGTCACCGGTTCCCCTGTGATTAAACTGTTTCCCCACATATATAAGAGAGCTATTCCCATACAAACTGCAACTGCACCGAGTATCACTATGTATCTTGCAAGTGCAAACAAGTATCCGCTGATTGGTGTTGTAAGGCGGAATCTGCTCCACTTTTTATCACATTCAAACTGCATCGTTTCCGTAACGGAAATCCCGACACCTGCACATGCATAGACCGGCAGAAAACAAGAAAACATAAACAATATTTCGCCGAGTACATCCTGATAGTTGTCTGGAACAAGCGCCAGATTTCCATACCGGCTGCTAAGCGCTACCAAAATTCCGAAAAACATTAAAACAAGTGCCAATGAAATATTGATAACCAAAGTTTTTCTCGCTAAATAGAAGTCACGGTAAATCAAGTATTTAAGAGCCCTTATTCTCATTACGCCCACTCCTTCTTTTCTTTATTCACATAGAAAAGCATGATATCTTCCAAGTTAGTCTTCTCAAGGTTAGCCCATGCATACTTTCTTTTACATGAGTCGCGGTCAGATACCATAACATCCACACAAAACTCACTCTTTCTCGCACTTACAACATCTTCCGGATCCATCTTTTGATAATCCGCCTCGCTACATTTGAGCATTCCGTGCGACTCTAAAATTTCATCCTTATATCCGGTTAACAAAATCTTACCTTTGTCAATAAATGTGACGCAGTCTGCTATCTTATCAAGGTCGCTTGTGATATGCGATGACATAAGTATGCTGTTTGTATCATCACTTAAATACTCACGAAAAATATCCAAGATTTCATTACGGACTACCGGATCAAGGCCCGTAGTCGCTTCATCCATAATCAGGATTTTTGCTCCGTGTGAAAGCGCAGTCGCAATCTGAATCTTCATTTTCATACCTTTGGAAAACTTTCCGATTTTCTTATTTCTAGGTAAGTTAAAACGATCCATATACTGATAAAACAGTTCCTCATCCCAGTTCTCATACAATCCCTTAAACATAAAGCTGAGCTGTTTTGCCTTAAAAGAATCATGGAACGGACATTCGTCAAATACCGCTGCAATCTGCTCTTTTGCCTCTACTTCGTCCTTTAAATGGTCCAAACCAAGCAGACGTATTTCTCCGCCGTCTGTCTTAATAATATTCAAAATCGCCTTGATGGTGGTTGATTTACCGGCTCCGTTTTGTCCGATAAATCCCATGATACTGCCTTTCGGAACAGTAAAACTGATGTCGTCAAGCGTAAAACCATCATATTTCTTTGTGAGATTTTTCACTTCAATCGCATTTTCATATGCATGATCCGTCGTGGAATCTACCGTATGCTCCATATCACTCATTTGTTTCTCCTCCATACACAAGTTCAAGAATCTCCTTCATTTCCTCGAGCGTAAGTCCGCACATTCTTGCCTTCTCGCAAGCCTTGGCTAACATCTCTTCTGTCTGACGAACAGACTCTTCTCGAAGAAAATCTGTATTCTGCGTCTTTACATAGCATCCTTTTCCTGTGATAGTTTCAATAAAACCATCTTTTTCGAGCTCTTCGTAAGCACGCTTGGTTGTGATGACACTGATTCGCAGCTGCTGTGCAAGCATCCGCATCGAAGGAAGCGCCTCCCCCGCTGCAAGCTCACCGCTCATGATCTGCGCTTTGATCTGCGTGACAATCTGCTGATAAATCGGTTCATCGGATGAATTGCTTAAAATAATTACCATAGTGCACCTCTGTTATTATTGTATATATACGATATACACAGTATGGCACGAATATATACACTTGTCAATGCATTTACTACATAATTTTTCCTTTTTCTTTTTTGTAAGAAACAAAAAAGTCTGTTACCTCGGTTTTCCCAAAGCAACAGACTCAGACATCTATGTATATTGTGCCACACTAATTATGAAATGAAGAAGCATCATTCCTCCATAAATCACAAACGTAATCACTAATGCAATTGCAACTTTCTTTCGTTTTTTGATATCCTGATTCTTGGTTACCACCAGCACCAACCAATATAGAAACAAAATGGCCGACAACAAAATGGCAAGCATACATATGACAGTCATGATTCCTTTTATGATTTCATATCCCATGATTTTCTCTCCTGTAGTATATATTCGTCTACTGTCTCAACCGTACAAGCATTCGTACATTTCGATTCCCATCTTTAACCTCTCATGGAAAGAATCTTCTTCTCAATCTCTTTGATTACTTTTACAAATTCTTCGTCCGACTTTCCGGTCGGATCTTCCAGTCCCCAGTCATCATCAAATCCTCTTCCGATGAACGGACAGGTCACGTTGCAGCCCATAGAGATTGCAATATCCGGACTCGGAATATCTGAAATCAGTTTAGAATACTGTGATTTTTCCATATCGATATCGTACATCGCTTTCATAATTCTGACTGCATCCTGATTGATCTGTGGTTTGGTTTCCGTTCCGGCAGAATAACACGCAAAACGATCCGACAGATACTTTCTTCCCAGCGCTTGTGCAATCTGACTACGACAGGAATTATGCACACAGATAAACGCAATCTTTTTCTTATAAAACGGACATTTTTGAGCGATACACTGTTCGTTCTTACTGCTGTAAGAACACTTAATATCACTCAGTTCAAGTACAACGCCATATTTTTCATTTATGTATTTCACCGCTTCTTCAAACGCTAAAAAAGCATCTCTTTTGCAACATCTCGGTCCTCCGACTTTTGCCAGCTTTCCAAGCGCTGCGGATGTAAAAAGCATATGACTTCCCCAGGAATCATCCACCGATAACGGACCGGTCCCATCTATGATAGACAACGCAGCCCCCATCGAGCTTACCGCTCCGCATACCCCCCATTGCCCACAAGTTGCTCCCGGCATCTGCATTCCACGTCTTACAATCTCCTGTAAACTTTCCGATAGATTGATACTTCCCCCTGCATTGTAAAACGCAGTCAAAACCGCTGCTCCATCTAAAACATGGTGCTCCGGCCCATGGATTCGCATAAAATCCTGTTTTGCAATATCATTAAAAATCTCGACCGGATTTTTACTCTTTTCTTGCAAGCATGCGCATACTATCTTTTCACATCTCTGTTGTAATGTGTATTCCATATCTCGACCTCTTTCACTCACGGGAATTTTCCTCTTAATTTTCCTTTAACGTAATCAAATACATATCCGCCCACTTTTCTTCTGCAATATAACTGCGACACACGAGGCCACCGGCATTTACAATCGTCTTTACAGACGGTTCATTGTCTCTGTGAACTGCCATGTATAGCTGTTCCATTCCTGCCTGACGTGCAACTTCTCTAACCTGTCTAAACATTTCCGTCGCATAACCTTTCCGTCGTTCTGACGGTCTTACACTATATCCGACATTACCGAAATCTTGCAAAAAATCATTTAAAGTGTGACGCAAGTCAATCACTCCCACAATTTTATCCGTTTCGTCCACTGCAAAAAAGGTATCTGTCACAACCCATTCAGGATTTACGGTTTCCGGTGACGTATTAGCCTCTACCGATGCAAGCCACTCCTCGTAGGAATCCGTTTTATCCAGCAGTTCGCTTCCACTAATTATCATCTCACCTACATCAAAATGTGCCTGTCGGTAAGCCAATGCTTCCTCTTTCATCTCTATCGTTGGTCTCACTAATCGAATACTCATATAAACCTCACTTACTAATTTGCTCATATAACACTTCTATTGCTTCATCCGAATCACAAACAATGTCTGGATCCACTAAATCACTTGGATTTTCCTTGTCCGCACGAATAAACTCTTTCGTTGACAGCTGCATAAACAGCTCGGAATTTGGCAAAGTAAACATGGTAATGTCACCATAACCGTTTGGCGTATTGCCCGGAGCTTCCCCAATTAAAGTGCCTAGATCATTATCCAAAATCCACTGTGCAAACAACATTGCCGAACTAAATGACTCCGATGCGGTAAGAACATAGACATTTCCTTCAAACAACAAATTCTCATACTTTTTATTTTTCACTGTCGATCCATTGAATGGTATCACAAACCATCCCCATCGCCATTTGTTTGTCCCCTGCTCAAAACTGTCCACGTTAAGATAACGAATAAATTCATTCGCTACCAGCGAAGATCCACCACCGTTTTTACGCAAATCCACCGCGACATGTTCGATTCCTTTCTCCTTTATCTGCGTGAACATTTCATTTAAACAGTCTTTGTACTCACTATTATAATCGCAGGAATTAATTGTCAACAGAGCCAGACTCTTTTCTTCATCAATCTCATAATAAACAAAGGAATCCGCCTCATTTTCTTCCTGCTCCACGTGGTTATAAACCATATACTCGTCATACGTCAAGAAATCATCCGTAAAATATATCTCAGATTCTCTGGTTCCATCCGGATTTTCGTAGGTATATTCCACACCTTCATCCGTATTAAAACCCAGATACATAAGTCCTTGTAACGAGGAAAGATCATTTTGAAGCATATGCATGTGCCAGCTTTTTTCTTCGTAGCTATACATATCTTTTGTTCTCTGCAGGAGTTCCTCCATTTCTATGCCACCCACAGCAATCAGCTCTGCATTCTTCTCCTTAAACTTATAAATGTCCTTCATATAATGTCGTATTTCCGGATTTCCTTTTACGTAACTATGTCCATCATGTAATACAGAAAATACATACTCTATCTTCCGGCTAAGTTCACATACACTCATCGTATTTATGCTCTCAAGTTCGGCCAGCACCTCCTGGTATCTCACCTCCACATCCTTTGGCATCTCATGATAAAACAGGGGATGACACTTATCCAAATAGTACATCGCATATTCCAAATCTTCAATTGCCTCTTGGCGGCTCAAAACCTCTTCCATAGGCTTTGAATATCCTGATTTACTCATTTTACCAGCAATGCTATTCCAATACGGATTACAATAATTACCCAAAACTGCAAATACCATCGTAAAAAGACTAACAACAACCACTGCAATCTTTTTCCCTCTTTTTGTTGCTACTTTATAACAAACGATTCCACTCAATGCTACAAGCACCGACAAAACAATTGTCACATATTTCGGAATATCAAACAAAAATATACTTGCCGGAACGCTTCCGCCGGCAAGCAATATACTGAGTATCCATATTACTGCGATACTAATCTTAACTTTCTTATTCTTTTTCATATGTTAGAACTCCTCTTTATTTACAAATTCCCAAGCAATAAGTTCGATTTATATAATGGTTCATCGTCTCATCACCATATAAAAGGTATCATTCGATACCTAACCCGCTCTTTATACTCTTTATAACCTGCAAGTCCCTCTTCCAAGATTATCTCTTCGTTCTTAATCCGCTTCACAAGCAAGAACGGAAAGATGCAAAAAATTGCAAATCCAATCCACGACCCAAGCACTACGGGAATCGATAAAAACAGAAGCACTGTTGAAAAATACATCGGATGTCTCACCACTCCGTAAAGTCCGGTATCTATGACTTTCTGTTCTTCCTGTACTTCCACTATGCGAGACAGATATACATTCTCACGCATCACTTCTGCATATAATCCGTAAGATACAAGCAAAATCACCGACGCAACAATCACAGCCGCCAGCGGAACATAAGTCCAGCCAAAGCGAAAATCCAGCGCCGATAATATAAATCCTGCTAAAAACATAAGTAGCGAAGCACCAACCACCTTTTTCTGGTCACTCTCGTTTTCCTTACTGCGAAGCCGCTTTTCTAACAATTCCGGGCTCTTTATCAATAAAATCACTCCCAAAAGAAACATTGGAATAAACAAAAGGCCGACAAACAACCAACCATTAAAATAATTCCATGTCCCCGCCGGTAAAAATATCATAAGACTGACCATCAAAAGGCCTGCTATATATTTGGTAAGTGCGCTGATGATTAGCTTTGTTTTACTCATGTGGAACCTCCGTTTTCATATCTTTTATCATCATATCACACTCCAAAGTTAAAACACAAACAAATATTCTTTTCTATTTCGATTTTAATTCCATCGCTATTTCTCAAACTCCTCCATCGCTTTCTTAAGCACGTAATCTTCTCCCGCATCAAACAGCGATGAAACCGCCTGTAAATCAAACGGAATCTTTACATCCAAAGGTACCACCGCTTTGCGGGAATGATCCGTGTCCACAAACACACTACCGTCCTCATTTAACAAAAGTGCTCCGGAATAAGACAATATTCCATAATCAAAGCTTACGGAGTTTACGCCTTGACAGCTTCCATTGCTATGAGTAAATCCCATCACAGTCACATTGGGATAATTGGAAGCCGCCATCGTGAAATGGTCTCCTGCACTGACGGTATGGGCGTTGACGAGTACTACAATCTTCCCATGTCCCCAAAGGTTTTCTCCCTGATAGGTCTCACACTGCCCAACCTGATAGGTCACACTTCCGTCATCTGCAACGCAGTCTATCTTGTACTTTTGTGTTTTTTTATCAAACACACCATCATAGGCATATACATGTTCTCCGTAAGGTGCAATCAATTTCAAAACATGCTTCACATGATTTCCGGACCCTCCGGAATTAGATCGAAGATCGAAAATCAAATTCGTTACCCCTTCCTCTTTTAAAGCAAACATCTCCTCCCGCAGCCCTGTCTCCATCTCTGAAAAATTCTCTTCGGAATCATAATTCATAAAGCGCATACGAAGAAGTGCAGTACGCTCATCCACTCTCATCCATTCCAGATTCGAAATTTCAGCCCCTTTGTCGATGACATCTTCGATACAATTCATCATTCTATCATAATAGCTTCCGATTTTTGAAAGCGTAACGGTCTTCTCCTCACCTGTTTCATCGATGAAACAAACTTCAGCTGTCTCATCTCCCATCCCTGCAATGGAAAGGGCTTCATAAAATTCTTCATTTTCTTCCACTGCAAAAGAGAAAATCTTTTCTTTCCCGGACAAGCTTTCAACCGGCTCTCTATTCCATGCTATGATTTCACTGCCATTACGAATACCCGCTTTATATGGCTCACTGTCTTCCTCCACCATAACAGCCACTATCTTTCCGTCTGACAGCTTCATTGTACAAAGACCATAGTCATTTCCGTACATTTTTTCGTAGGTCATTTTTTCAATTTTTTCATCTTTTATTCCATAGCCGACATGTCCATCCTGAAATTCCATGGCAAACTTTGTCCAGGCAATGGATGCCTCCACCTCATCATGGGCTTTGTCTGCCTCCTCAAATAACGGCAGATACTTTTCATACAACCCGTCCCAGTCTATGCTTTTTTGCTCGGAAAGCACATAATGAAGCTTCATTTCTTCAAATCCGGCCTTAAAATCTGCCGCATAATCATAGCTTCGATAGCCCGGAGCAAAAAGACAGACTCCAAGGGATAAAATTACTGACAATACGCTGACAAAACATAGAACGCGGCGCGCTTTTCTCTCTTGCTTTACCATACCAAAAACAAGAAGAAAAGCTCCAGAATAAACACCTAGCATACATATTTCAAACTCATATATCGCAACCAAAACAAGCGTCAAAAGAAATGGCACCACATAAAACAAGCGCCATTTTACGCTTCTCTTTTTTTCTGCGAATCCGGCCAGCCAAAACAAAAAAACTGCCAGAATGAAATTCAAAACCACACACACAATATCGCAAATAACCATAGCTGCCTCCTAATTTATATCATCCTTCAAAAAAACCATGTAACCAAGCCATAAGAAAAACAGCCCAAAGACCAAAGACGAACCTATCACACTTACAATTTGGGATGCATTCATTGATGCATCATAAAGAGTAATCATTTTTTCACCCACCAGAGTAAAGGTACTCCAAGGCTGAAAATCTGTCAGTTCGTACAAAGTTCCAAGTCCGCTAAAAAATCTCGCTTTTTCCGGAATCAGATGATTTCCATATATGCCGACAAAAAACACAAGGGTAGCTGCCCCCATAGCCACATAGGAATTTTTTACTACATAGCTAAGAAAGACAAACTCACAAATCAGACGAAACAGTGAAAAAAACACAAGCACCAGTCGCACAAGACACCAGACAAGGGACAACTCATCTCCCCAGCCCCCAAGAGCCACTGCCGTAATCACAGGAATCATGCTTATCACAATCATGAATAGGCCACTCAATAAAAAACACAGCCAAAATCTGGATAAATATATTTTTTTACGTGTGTAACCACCCATCAGTTCATAATGCATGGTTTTATCGATAAAATCTCCTCCGCAAATCTCTGCGGTAAGAAGAAGTACAAAAACAATGGAAAAATGCAATATCCAATATCCGTTATCTGCTATGTATTTTGATCCCGCCATCATTTCTTCGTAATAGCACATTTCGCCCGATGTCACTGTGATTTGCATAATGCATATGACAAAGAAAATCAGCCATAGGATTTTGTTTTTTCTGTTTTTTCTAAGCTGATACAGCTGTGCTTTCATAATCTGCTTCATGATATCTCTCCCAATCTATCTCATATCCTGTTTTCTAAACTGTGCTTTTGCCACCCAAAGCGTGAGCACGCAAACTACAATAGAAGCTATTATAATCTGCATGATTTTCCCACTTCCAATCGCCGGTCCGAATACCGGTATATCTTCTCCGCCGATGTACTCAAATTTATATGGAAAAGAACTTATTTGAAACATTCCGAACAGCGAAAACAAGAAAATCGGAAATTCACCTATCAACTCTTCATAAATCAAAGTTATCAGCACCACAAATTCATTTAATATCCATCCGGTAATCATGGAGACAAAACAGTTTTTCAAGAGTACGGTAAGCAAAATAAGTTCACAAACCAATCGGAATACCAATAGTATAAATATCAGCATCCATGTAACTCCTACCTTTATCTCAAGATTGTAACCCCAGCCGTTACAAAAAGATAACACAAGAAGTGGTAACATCAGATAGAGGATGCTGATTCCCAAACACCATAGAATCGTCAAAATGACTCTTGCGCCAAACACATGATTTCTGGAATTTCCCGCCAGAATTTCATAATTAATTGTTTTATCGGTCATATCCCAGCCCACAATTCTGGCAACCAAAACACAACATAAAACCAAGCATCCCACAACCATAAACTCCGCATTTTTTGCTAAAAATAATCCTGCACTTATTTCGGAAAATGCCATTCCTTCTTCTACTAAAGCTAAGTAAAAGCCGATTCCTATCGCCAGAAAACTACTGAATAATATCGCATATATTGTGAAATTATCTCTTTTTATTTGATAATTTAACCCCTTCATCAGATTCCACATTTTGTTCACCTACCATATCTATATAATACTTTTCAAGATTTGCTTCTACCATATGCAAAGTAATCGGTATTACCCCACCATCATATAAAGCCTTTGAAATTTTTGTCACATCCTCAAGCCCATCGTAAAGTCTGATACTTCCATCCTCTTCCACCTCAACCTGACCTGCATATCCCTTCTCCTGTAAAATTACAAGTGCCTTGGCATCATTATCGGTGTGAATATGATAATATTCCTTACAAATTCGCCGAAGATTTTCTGCGGAAACCGATTGTATCAGCTTCCCGTGATGAAGGAAAATATAATCTGTACATAATAGCGATAACTCTGTCAAAATATGAGAGGAAATCATAATGGTGATATGCTCTTGTTTATTAAGCTTTAACAAAAGATTTCGAATCTCAACGATTCCTTCCGGGTCTAAACCGTTAATTGGCTCATCAAGCACCATGATTTCCGGCTTTGTCATAAGAGCAATGGCAATTCCCAGTCTTTGCCGCATACCGAGAGAAAAATTCTTTACTACTTTTTTTCCTGTGTCAGAAAGACCCACAATTTCCAGAACTTCCTCCACTCTGTTCTTATTTGGAATCCCTTTCATAATCCGGAGTTTTTCCAAATTTTCCCTGGCAGTTAAATTCTCTTTTGCATAGGGTGTTTCTATCATAAAGCTCATGCGGCTTCTCGCACCCGCCAGTCCTTCTTCCGAAGTCTCCCCATAGATGGATATTTCTCCATCGGTCGGGAGCACAAGACCGCCTAATATTTTCATAATCGTAGTCTTACCTGCCCCGTTTGGTCCAATCAAGCCCACAATTTGACCTTCTTTTATTTGAAAGTCCGCATCATTTACCACCTTGTGGTCCATATATTGCTTGGTAATTCCCTTTGCTTCGATAATCACATTGCTCATAATCTCCTCCAAAGTATCTTTTTCTTTCCGTTCCTATTTCAGAATAAAAAAGAAACTTAAAGAATTTCTTAATTTCTTTAAATTTCTTTTTAAAATCTTATTCCTATGCATAAGCTGCTATCTTCTTTTCTTGCAAACACTTCCGCCTCCTGTTTCATAGCAAGTAGTTTTACAATATAAAGTCCCAAGCCGGTTCCCTGGTTACTGCGAGCCTCCTCGCCCCGATACGTTCTGTCAAACAGTCTGGTTTCATCTACCTCTTGTTCCGGCATAAGCAGATTTTTAAAGGATAATTCACAGATTCTGCCGTCTTTTTCTACTTCTACCAATGAAATTTCAAAGCTATCCTTTGCATATCTAAGTACATTGGTCAAAAGATTTCCCAGCATACGAAGAAGCAGGTCTTCATTTCCATCTACCATAATACTTTTATCCGGAATATGAATCACCGGCTGTAAATTACAGTTTTTGATCACCGCCTCATGGTCCACGACAAACTGTATGAGAAGCGCTGTTAAGTCAAGTTTGGAACAAACCGCTCTGCTTTTATCACTTTCCAGCATTGCCAATTCAAAAAATTCATCCATCATTTGTTTGAGACTTTCGGTTTTTTGAAGTCCGGTCTCCAAATAGCTTTGCTGTTTCTCGGTTAGATTTCCTTCCTGCTGTAGCATTTGTAGATTTCCTTTTACAACAGTTAACGGCGTTCGAAGATCATGCGCAATATCCGATACGGATTGCTTCCACTTTTCTTCTTCCTTCATTATGCGAAGCTTCATTTCCTTTTGATAATCCAGATTTTTATTCATTCCCGATGCCAAATCCGACAAATCTTTATCAAATAACGAAATGGTGAGCTGTCGATTGTAGGACATTTCCTTCGTTTTTTCCAGTTCTCTCCTGCAATTTCTGATTTCTCGCTTTAATGCACGAAGATACATAAAAAGAGCCACACAAAGAAGAAGTAAAACTACACTAATTGCCATCCACATAAGGCTCCTCCTGTTTCTTTAGCCGGTATCCAATTCCCCAAACGGTCTCAATATAATCCTTCCCGGTTGCTTTTTTTAGCTTACTGCGAAGATTGCTCATATGCACATTGATGGTGTTATCCTCATAGTAATAGGTGTCGTTCCAAACGGATTCGTAAAGATTGGCTTTCGTAAAGGTTTTGTCCGGCTGCCCCAAAAACAATTGAAGCAGTTTTAGTTCCTTGGCTGTGAGCGCAAGCACGGTTCCTTCATATGTCGCCTGATTCTTCTGCGGAAAAAGCATCAACTGCCCCTCTTGTAAGCATTCGTTCTCTTCTATTTTGCTTGCGTTTTTTGCAGCTACTTTCGTTCTGCGCATTACCACTTCCATCCGCACAAGCACTTCATCCAAATCAAAGGGCTTTAAAATATAATCATCTGCCCCCATGCGAAGCACTTCAAGGCGGGTTTCTACCTGCGACTTTGCAGACAAACAAATAACCGGTGTCTGTGAATGCTCGCGAAGTTCCTTGATTAAGATATCCCCGCTCTTGTAAGGAAGCATCAAATCCATAAGTACAATAGCATATGAATTTTGTTTTAATAATTCCGATGCTTTCTTTCCGTCATATGCGCATTCCACTTCATACTCCTGTGCCGTTAGAAAATCTGCAAGCATCTGACTAATTTCCTTATAATCTTCCACAATTAAAATACGACCCTTGCTCATGAATTCTCCCACCTACATATTGCTTTCACTACAGTTCCATAATAAACAAGCTCATATTCAAGTTCTTAAAACCCGAACATGAGCCCATCATATTTTCATGACTAATATTACTTAAGCATAATCTCCGCAATGCAGCACCGGAATGGTCGGATCTGTTTGCTTCAATGTCTTCTGAACGTCAATGACACGCTGGTTGGAACTTCCCTTCCAAAGAAGTTTTACATCTCTGCAAGCCTCCACATATTCACCATCTACAAGCACATCTACATACTGCATTACCGAATAGTGAAGAATCTTTTCCCAACTATCACCTGTATATAACCAAATCGTTTTATCCGGATACTTTTCTTTGATTTCCGCCATCAGCGTTCTGACACCAACACGATTTGCTGCATGAAGCGGATCTCCGCCGGAAAATGTAATTCCGGAAATATAACTCTTCTCTAACTGGTCAAAAATTTCCTGTTTGGCCGCCTCATCAAATTCAAGTCCTCCATCCGGGTCCCAAGTGAGCGGATTCTGACATCCTTTACAACAATGGGTACAGCCGGCTACCCACAAAACAACGCGAAGCCCGTCGCCATTTAACATATCATCATGTGTAATATTGTGATACCTCATAACATTCTTCCTTTACATACTCTTACGATCAGCAATTTCCGCCATTTTAGCATCGGATAATCTGGTGTCACCATGCACTCTGGAATAAGCCAGATAACCATTCATACGGTCAATCTTCGTAAGATTTCTGCTTCCGCATTTTGGACAAACGTCCATCTCCAGCTCCTGATGACCACAGTCATCACAATAAGCCAAAGACATATTTACCCCTTCATAAAATCCCATATCCATAGCACGACGAATCAATGTTTTAATCGCGTCATGATTGTAATCAATCGGATATTTTACGTACTGAATCTTACCACCATTGGAAAGCTCCCAGAAACGATACTCTAAATCCTGTTTTTCAATCGGTGTAATGGTTTCCGCTACATGACAATGGAAACTGTTCGAAACGTAATCTTTATCCGATACGCCTTCTACAATTCCGTATTTCGCGCGGAACTGTTTTACCTGAAGACCGCAAAGATTTTCAGCCGGTGTACCATAAATGGCATACAGATTACCGTCCTCTTCCTTGAACTCAGAAATCTTCTGATTTATGTGCTCGAGCACTTCAAGCGCAAATGCACCATCTTCCACCAGGGATTTTCCATTATAAAGTTCCTGCAATTCATTGAATGCAGTAATCCCAAAAGATGCAGTGGCAGCCTTTAAAATCGGCTTAATCTTATCATGAAGCTGAAGATGTCCACCAAGGAAACCACCTTCACAATACGCAAGCGGGTTCGTGGACGCACGCATCTCACCCAGATATGCATACGTACGAATATGAAGCTGACGAATCAAATTCAGATAATAGTCAAGAACTTCATAAAAATCTCTGCTCTCCTGTCTTGATTTTGCAAGAATCATCGGCAGATGCAGAGAAACCGCACCGATGTTGAATCGGCCGACAAATACCGGTGAATCATTTTCATCTGCGGGATGCATTCCGCCCCTCTCATACCAAGGGGAAAGGAATGCACGACATCCCATCGGGGAGATAACTTTTCCATACTGTTTATACATACTTGCAATGTATCCTTTTCCCGTTAAAGAAAGCCAATCCGGATACATCGTCTTGGCAGAACATTTTACCCCTGCCTCAAACACATCCTCAAGTTCTTTGCCCGGTCCGTGAAGATTTTCATCATATAAAAATACAATCTTAGGGAACAATACCGGCTTTTTACAATCTTTCTTACCCTGTCCGCGTCTGCGCACATTCAAAAGAGAGATTGTTGCAAGCTTGGAAAAACGCTCAGTTCCGATACCTGCTGTCACAGTGATAAACGGATAATCACCACGGCTGGATGCTACCGTATTAAATTTGTACTCCCATCCCTGAAATCCCTGTTCAAACTCACGAACAACGTCTGCGTAAGCCTCCGCTTCCGCCGTTTCTTGATCGATTCCAAGTCGGAGATATTTTTCAATTGATTTTTTATAAGATTTCTCAGCATATGGTGCTAAAATCTTGTCTACCTCCGGAACGGTAAAACCACCGTACTGCTGACTGGCTGCTGAAAGTACAATGTCACCGATTACGTCAAAGGCTACATCGAGTGTTTTTGGCTCATTGTACCAGATATTTCCCATTTCAAAGCCGCCTTTCAAAACGCTTGCCACGTCAAAAAGACAGCAGTTCATCGTATCACGTCTTGCCGACATATCGTGCACGTAAATATATCCGTCACGACACGCCTGTATCTCTTCCGTTGTCATAAAGAATTTCTGATAAAGCTCTTTATTAAACTGGTTAAAAATTAAGCTACGCTTGGTCGAAACAAGTGCAGAGTCCGTATTGGCATTTTCCTTATCCCCGACATACATGATGGACTGGCTCTTTTTGTACACATCGTCCATCATCTTTACAAAATCCTGCTTGTAATTTCGATAGTCTCTGTAGGATTTTGCAACAATCGGTTTTACATCCTCTAGTGCACTCTCTACAATATTATGCATAATAGGAATCGGAATCTCATCGGTCTCAAGACTATCCACCTTTTCTACTACATATTGGCAAATATGTCTCTTCTCATCCTCTGTAAATTTCGTCAGGGCACGGTAAGCCGATTTTCCAACCGCATCAATGACCTTCTGTACATTGAATTTCTCAAGACTTCCGTCCTTTTTTACTACTTTTACATTCTTTTTCGGCTGAAACATTTTACCGTAATTAACGTCTTTTTTACCCTTTTCCACTCTATCCTGTCCCATATCTTCCATATTTCCTTTCCCACAAATCTTCCTTAAATAAGTACGCTATATCGTGATTTAACTTTTAGTCAAACACAATATCTTGTGGTGTACAAGTACATAGTATAAAAGACAAACGTGGCACTGTCAACTCATAGCAGCCCAAAAAAATGCACAAAAAAAGGAAGCCGAATTTGTGTTAAATTACGATTCCCTTTTCTCTTTTGGTATTGACTGCACCTGTTAAAACAAATTAGATTTTTTGACCGATTCGATTGCCTCTTTTATCTCCTCAACCGGAAGGACAAGTGCAAACCGTACGTGTCCTGCGCCCAGACTGCCAAAGCTACTGCCCGGCGTACAGAGCACACCACTTTTCTCAAACAAATCCATCACAAACTTAATATCATCTTCTCCGTAAGAAGGAGGAATCTTTGTCCATGCAAACATCGTCCCTTCACTTCGCTCAAACGCCCAACCAATCTGTGTAAATCCATCACAAAGGGCATTTCTTCTTTCTTCATACTGAGCACATTGTTTCAAAATATTGTCGACCGGACCGGTCAATGCTGCAATCGCTCCGTACTGCACAGGCAAAAAGGTTCCATAGTCGATCTGACTTCTAATCTTTTTGAAGGCTTGTACCACCTCTTTATTTCCTACCAAAAAGCCCATTCTTGCTCCGGTATAATTAAACGATTTGGATAGCGAGTAAAACTCTACCCCCACTTCCTTTGCCCCCGGATAGGAAAGAAACGAACGTCCCTCTCTTCCATCGTAAATAATATCTGAGTATGCATTGTCATGAATCACCCAGATTTCATTTTCCCTGGCCCACGAAATCAGCTCTTCATAAAAGGATGGCGGTGCACATTTACACACCGGATTGAGCGGATAGGAAACAATAATTGCCTTTGCTTCTTTTACTGTTTCCGGAGCTATGGTAGAAAGATCCGGCAAATAACCTTTGTCCTCAATCAAATCGTATGTTTCTACTCTCGCTCCCGTAAGCGCCGGACCAATTTCAAAAATCGGATACCCCGGATTTGGTACAAGCACCACATCCCCCGGATCAAACATACAAAATCCGATGTGAGCAATTCCTTCCTGCGAACCATACACGGAAGTAATTTCATCCGATGTCAGCAAAACATTGTATCTTTTTTCAAAACGCTCAATGACCGCCTCCGTCAGCTGCGGCAAATCTGCAAGCGCATATTTAAAGTTTTCCGGCTTTTTACAAGCATCCACCACAGCATCTATAATATGTTGCGCCGGCTTAAAATCCGGTGTCCCAACAGAAAAATTATAAACTTTTCCGCCTTGCTTTATTTTTTCATTTTTCTTTTCATTTAATACCTGAAAAATACCTTCTTCCACCTGACTGACTTTGCTTGATAGTTGTTTCATTCTTATTGCCTTCCTTTATATTGATCTATGATTTCCAGTAAATAATTTTTATATTCGCAAGCGACTTCCTCCGGTTTAAGGAGCTGTATCTGTCCGCCCAAACCTGTAAGCCAACCAAAAAACTGCTTGGATACCGCGACTTTTACCCTGGCAGTGCAGATTCCTTCTCCACGATCCCGAATATCAATCTCTCTCCCAAATCGATCAATCACAATACCAATCTGCTCCTTTGGAAACTGCAGTGTCAGTATCTGCTCCTCTCCTGCAAACATCCCAAAGTTTTGCTGTGTATAAATCGCAGGATTTATTTTTTTTGCCACTTCATTTCCTGTACGCTCACTTTTCAAGATTGAAAGGGAACTCATTTTATCTACACGGAAATGTTTCATAATCGCATCATTTTCATCATATGCTACCAGATAATAGTTTTCGTCTTTCCATACCAGAAAATACGGGCTCATCTCATAAAATGCACCATCTTTTCGAAAATGCATCTTTTTGTCAGCACCCCAGTCGTAATACTGAAAGCGAATCCTTTTGTTTTCCTGTATGGCTCTGTGAATATCGTCCACACTATAATAAATACTTTCATTGCTGTTCTTATTTCGATCCGACACAAAAACCTGTCGCCTGAGCTGTTTGGCCTCATGTTGACTGGCAAGTTGTTCCAGTTTGGAAATCAGTTCTTTTGATTTCTTCGCTGTAATAAAGCGCGACGACTGTACCGCATCAACCAATAGTTTTAATTCTGCCAACTCAAAATCTCTGCTGGCAAGATAATATCCACTGTTCTCTCTTTTTTTTGACACCAAAATATCATACCCAAACTCCTGGAGAGCCTGTATATCCGCATAAATAGATTTTCGCTCTGCCTTCAATCCTTCTATTTCGAGTGCTTCAATCAGCTCCGGAGTCGATATTGCATGATTTTCATCACTGCGCTCCATCAATAGCTTGAGCAGATACAGCAACTTTAATTTTTGTCCTTCTGATTTTGCCATAAAATATCCTCCACATCCCATAAATAGGAGATTTGATAGGTTACTCCGGTTTGACTCTCATTTGAAGCAGCCTCTGCCACATTTTTTTTAGGTGCATACAAGCAACAGTCTAAGCCGGCATTTTGTGCTCCCTTCATATCCGAGGTCATAGAATCACCGATAACCAAAATACGACCACGATCCAGACTTTTCTCCTGACTACTCAGATGTTTTTCAATTGATTGCAGACACAAGTCAAAAAAACGTACATCCGGTTTATCATAACCTATCACTTCCGAAATAAATATGTCATCCATCACTTCGTCGAAACCGGCCAAATGCAGTTTATTACGCTGCGTCCATTCCACGCCATTTGTAATGATGTACTGCTGAAACGCATCCTTGTTGAGCTTTTTACATAAGGAAAGGGAATCATCCATATAAAAATATACACTTCCAAAATTACGCTGATATGTTATTTGAAATTCAGTCACGTCAATCTGCGTAATTTGCATCTCTTCAAACAATTTTTGAAATCTACCATGCAATACATCCTGCTTACATATCTCTCCCCTCTCAAGCCGCTTCCACAATGAATCATTAATCGCAGAATACATTCGCACTTTGGCATCGTCAATTTCCATCCCAAATGATAGGAATGTTTCCTTGAGCGCCCATTTTTCTGATTCCAAGAAATTGAGGAGGGTTCCATCGACGTCCCACAGCACCACATCGTATCGCTTTTCTCTCATCTGCTCTACCTCTTCACCGGCCATAGTTCCATAACCTGTATTCTTATGAAAAAACAGGTGCTCAAATCACTTGAACACCTGCGCTAATATTATTCCGTCTCTGTTGTTTCTGTTTCTTCCAGCATTGCTGCTTCCTTGGCGCTAGATTTTCTCCAAATGGATCCCGCCCAAAAACCTAATGCTGCAACAACGGCGATCACTACCATCAATACAATATAAGATAAAAAAGTATTTACAAACAAAATAAGATTATTCATCTTCTAATACCTCCAATCACTCTTCACATCATAACACTTTTCGCCTTATGGCGTCAAGCTGTAAGTAATTACGTAGCTGTGAAAAATTTGTCCTATCATTGATTAATTTAATCGGTGATTATTCCTTGACCGCCGACCATCCACACCACAATTTTCTCCTTCGGCACGCTTTCGCTACGCGACTCTCGTAGCGGTACTAAGTCCCCACTTCGTGGTCACTAAGGACCGACGTTCGTCCAGTACCTCAGGAAAAAACCGTGGCGTGGATGATCTGATTCTTGATTGCTT
>JAZNEP010000027.1:0-2768 GCA_045588655.1 Lachnospiraceae bacterium
ATTATCTAATGCAATGTTGATTTGCTGCTGTTTGCTCTTTCTTTCCCTTTTCCTCATAAACTCCGTCAACCGCTTTTCCTGCAAATATTTCAACAAACACCATACAAAAAATCCGCCCCCCAACATCCATTTCATGATACCACCCAGGATAAGTTCATGATTTTCCCTCTGAATACTCCCGTAACGGTGCCCGGCAGAGATAATCACCGTATCCGGCGGCAAAAAATCCGGCACTTGTGGTTCTTCTTCCGTCTCTGGCGACTGAGAAAGTCTGTTACTCACCTCATAAAAATCTCGCATGCCGTAATACCACATTTGTAGCAGCACCACCACAGACACAATCAGCAAAAGTCTTCGTTTCTCCACGCTCACATACCCCCAATCTATCTCATGTGTTATTTCTCCTTCGTCGCTATTTCCACCCACGCCGGATAAAAACCGCTGCCAAGAGCAACATGCCAGGAGCCCAGGTTCGACAAACTGGTTCCGTAAAACGGTATCGCCCCACGCCGGAAGCACTCATTTTTCAAAAGCTTCACCAACATTGTTGCAATTCCCTTACCTCTCCATTCCGGTAATACATCGATTCCTATTTGCCAAAATAGCTTTGTGTCCGCCGAGCATCCTGCCAGACCGATAATCCGACCTTCATGCATGGCTCCTACCGCCAGTATATCCGGCCGTTCCGGCTTGAAACAATCACACAAAGCGTTGGGAAACTCCGGCCGTCCGTACAGCGGTTGGATGTCCTCTTGCTCGAACCACTGCACTTCCAGACCGTAATCCGTCTTTAGCATTTCAACCGACACATCAATCTCTTCCATCCTTGCCTTCGGTAAAAACATATGATGACTTTGCCACAGGGGCATTCCGTACTTTGCAAGCTCTCCTTCCAATTCCATCAGATTATGATGCTCGAACAGCCAGATGCCTTCCCTGTCCTTACACCAATTTTCCAGCCACTCGTGCATCTCCTCAGGCGCATTGATAACCGTACTCTTTCCCATAGTTACCATAGAGAAAAATGCTTTCTTCGGCGTATACACCCGACGTCCCGGATGCTCTTTCGGAACTACAATGATGTTTTCTGTTTTGTCAAAGTCCTCATAATTGCAGTTAAAATCAAGAGCCAGAAGCTTTTTCAGTTCTAATACAATCTCAGTTTTATCTAACATGTTTCCCTCCGTCTAACTATGTAATCCCGCATAGTTATCCTTTACCTGAATATGGACTCAACCCACTTCATACATGGGTCACATAAATTCTTTTCCGCGTTAGTATACCACACCACCTTTGTCGGTTGCCCGCACCGGGTACATCTGACTTCTTTTTCCAACGTCATTAAGCCCATTACCAATAAGATCCCACAGACGATAAAATAAAAAATTCCTAATTTTCTTACCTTCTTTACTGCAGCTTCATTCTCCCTGTTCGCCTTCTTTGTTGCCGCCTTCGGATTGATTACCACAAACAATCCCATCGCGCCGATAACTACCGCAAAAATAATCGGTATCATAGTATAACCTCCTTAATTAACTTTGTTTGTTCTCATATGGGTAATACTGATTTTCACGCAATACAGTATCGTCTATACCCAATATTTGAGCCAATGCAGCTATTTCAAAGCACCAATAACCGCAATATGTATTATTCTTTGACTCATGTGAATTGTACCAATATGCATCGCTATGCTTATCGTACCATAGTTCCGATTCTTTCTTTAAGATTCCTAGCTTGTCTTTGCTTTCTAATAACTCATTAAAATATTCTATTTTTGAAGGTTTTCTCTGCGAAGTCTTATCCTTCAAATAATCCATGAGAAAAATAAGCAATCCATCCTCAGAATCAAATTTTAATACCACCTCATCTAACAACCCAATAAAATCTTTTTTTCTATCTTGTAACAAAACTCCGATTGAAAGAACATCTATCATATCATACATCCCATCTTTTGATGTACACACATCCTTATAATACTCTAAAAACTTTATATAATCCTGATACATTCGCTGAAAGGATTTATCCTTTGAATAGGCAAGCTTAACACAATTCAGATATAAATTTGCCAATACCATCTTCCCCATTCTGATTCCCTTCACGTTTGATGGTTCAAGGCTGCTTAAAGCAACTTCAAATTTTTCAATTCTTTCCTTTTCGGATTCTATCTTTCTTTGGAAATATTCCGATGACTTTCCTTTTTTATCCACTGTACTCCCTCCACAACTTCTCATAAATCCCGTTCATTCTTTCCACAATCTCATCACTTACCGGCACCTGCTTATCCATAAACCACATGCCCCGTTCTCCCATAAAATCCACACAGAACAGTAATGCATAAAATAAAAAGGCTCTTTTTTCTACATCGGTCAAATGCATTTCTTCCAACAGATAGGTCACATAATCAGTATCACATCCCATATTCATCAATGCCATTTTTGTCATTGCCGCAAAGGTCAGCTTGTCCCCCACGCCCAGCCAGTCAATGTCAATCACGCCGGAGACATGCCCTTCATGAATCAACAGATTTTTTGTACTGATATCATCCAGATAAGGGGTCGGTTTGATAGTTTCAAAATACTCCGCCAGTTCCGGCTTCTTTGCAACTTCCATAAGCCAATCCACTTTTTCCGGCTCGAAATAACAACCATTTGCGATAATACGCGCCTTCGCCCTGTTAAGCCTATCATCCACATAAGTCACCTTCCAAGACCAATCCGCAGGAATATCCTCTAACGGAAGCGCCGCCACCCTATTTTGGATCTCTACTA
>JAZNEP010000028.1:0-237596 GCA_045588655.1 Lachnospiraceae bacterium
TAGGAGTTTGGGCCGTGTCTCAGTCCCAATGTGGCCGTTCACCCTCTCAGGCCGGCTACTGATCGTCGCCTTGGTGGGCCGTTACCTCACCAACTAGCTAATCAGACGCGGGTCCATCGTATGCCACCGGAGTTTTTCACACCGTTCCATGCGAAACTGTGCGCTTATGCGGTATTAGCAGTCGTTTCCAACTGTTGTCCCCCAGTACAAGGCAGGTTACCCACGCGTTACTCACCCGTCCGCCACTAACTTTTAAATCGCTAGGCTTCATTAAAAGTCCGTTCGACTTGCATGTGTTAAGCACGCCGCCAGCGTTCATCCTGAGCCAGGATCAAACTCTCATGTTGAATTCTTTCCTTGGTCAAAATTTAGCTTGGCTAATTTAACCGTTTTTACTTTGTTTAGGTTTTGTTCTCTGAACAATTCTTTTTAGAATTTTCAGGGTTGCATTGCTGTTTATTTGTCAAGGTGCTTGGTAACTTGTAAGAAATACCGACGGAGAAGGAGGGATTTGAACCCTCGCGCCGCTATTAACGACCTACTCCCTTTCCAGGGGAGCCCCTTCAGCCTCTTGGGTACTTCTCCAAATATAGCTGAATGTCTACTACACTATTACCAATACCGGAAGTTGAAACTTCCGAGCGGAGAGGGTGGGATTCGAACCCACGCGCCCTTGCGGACAAACGGTTTTCAAGACCGCCTCGTTATGACCACTTCGATACCTCTCCATTCGCTCGCCTCTCGGTCAGCGCAAGGATTATTCTAGCAAATGAATCTCAATGTGTCAACAATTTTTTTTAACTTTTTTTATTTTTTTATTTTTTTCAAAAAAGCCTCCGAAATAACAAGGTCTTCCGGGGTCGTCAACTTAATATTTGTATAATCACCTTTCACCAAGCGGACCTTCTTTTCGGTCATATATTCCACTACCATGGCATCATCTGTAATCTGTATTCCACGTTCCACGATATCGTCTTCTTTTTTTATCAATTCCTCATAGGCATTATTCACAAGTGCAAACGCAAACGCTTGTGGCGTCTGTACTGCCCACACCATGCTGCGTGGCGGTGTTTGTGCGCAGAATCCTTCTTCATCTGCTATCTTGATTGTATCCTTCACCAGTGTGCCAATCACACATGCCTGATACAAACGGGTTTCATTCATCAGCACGCGAATCATTTCCGGTGTAACAAACGGCCTTGCCCCATCATGAATGAGCACAAGTTCAATTTCTTCCTCTAATTCCTTTAAGGCACGTAATCCATTTGCCACAGAATGATACCTCTCCTTACCCCCGGCTACAATTGCACACACCTTTTGAAACCCAAATGCATCTACCATTTCATTTTGACAATATTCTATTTCCTCTTCTCCTGCCACAAGCACAACACAATCAATATCGCTCTGTTCAAATGCATTTAACGCATAATATAAGACGGGTTTTCCGTCCAGCATCAAAAACTGCTTTGCCGTCGAAGTTCCCATCCTTTTGCCTTGTCCGGCAGCCAATATGACCGCCGCTGTCTTCTTTTCCTTTTCCATACCAAATGTTCTTTCCTGTTTCGATTTAGTTTTATCGTTCTCCCAGTTTCAGATTCGGAACCGCATTTAACGTAAGATCACTTCGTTTTCCGCTCAAGTAGTCATAATAACCTGCAACTGCAATCATAGCTGCATTATCCGTACAATAAATCGGCGACGGACGATAAAATGCAATATTTCTTTCTTTACAAGCGTTTTCTAACGCTTCACGCAACGCCGAATTTGATGCAACACCGCCTGCAATTGCAAATTTCTCAAAACCATACTCTTCAACCGCCTGCATTGCATGATCCACAAGCACGTCTGTAACTGCTTTTTGAAATGATGCAGCAACATCCGCTGTATTGACCGACTCACCTTTCATTTCGCATGAATTTAGATAATTCAACACTGCTGATTTCAAACCACTAAAGCTAAAATCATATACATTATCTCCGACTTTCGCTCGCGGAAAACGAATCGCTTCCGGATTACCCTCCTTTGAAACTTTATCAATTTTAGGTCCTCCCGGATAGCCAAGTCCAATCGCTCTCGCCACTTTATCAAACGCTTCACCAGCTGCATCGTCACAAGTCTTTCCGACAATTTCATACACGCCATAATCTTTCACAACAACCAAGTGCGTATGCCCACCGGATACAACCAGACACGCAAATGGTGGCTTTAATTCTTTGTGTTCAATATAATTCGCACTGATATGACCTTCAATATGATGTACTCCAACCAACGGTTTTCCTAAAGCAAAAGCTAGCGCCTTTGCATGAGCCACTCCGACTAAAAGCGCGCCAACAAGTCCCGGTCCATATGTCACTGCAATGGCTGTAATATCCTTCATCGTCACACCAGCCTCTAAGAGAGCCTGATCAATCACCTGATTTATTCGCTCCACATGTTTGCGCGATGCAATTTCAGGCACAACCCCGCCATATAATGTATGAAGATCAATCTGGGATGAAATCACATTTGACAACACTTCTCTTCCGTTTTTGACAACAGAAGCTGCTGTTTCATCACAAGAACTCTCTATCCCCAATATCAAAATTTCATTATTTTGCACTGCTGTCATAATCAATCTTCTTTCTCTTCTTATTTTGCACTTATGCTCATTTTCTTTTTCTTAACAAGATCCCATCCATATATTTTGTAATGCTCTTGCTCGTCCTTGCGCAGGATAAAAACCATATTCGAATTATAAAGAACCGTCCCTTGCTTTATTCCGTAATTACAATATAATCTCGCCCACTCATATCCATCTTGGGCAAATAATTCTACATCAATGCTGGAGGATGGTTCATAGCTTGCAATCGTTCTGTTGTTCTTTCTGAATTCCTCAATATCAAACCGCAAAGAATCTATATAATCTTCCTCCGTCTGGTTCGCAACAAGTTCTGCGTCATATAATTGTCTGGCTTTCATACCAAGATCATAGATTTCCTGGTCAGTCAATTCTTCATTATAGAAGCACTGACTAATCTCACTAAAATATTTCACTACCTCGCGTGGTGTCGGCGGATAATTAATCTCTATATCTCTTGCAAGCACTGTCTGCGTCGCTGACATCACTTCTATTTCAGAAATCGGCTCTTCAGGCTGCGGTATACTTCGGTTAGACAGATAGTAGAAATATCCCACAACAAGCAATACAGCAATCACAAAAAGAATCGCTCCCTTGTTTGCCGTAACTTTTTTCTTTGTATTTCTTTTCACTTATACCGCCTCCTTTCTACTTGACCATTACCACATTTCCATCTAATTATAAAACTTAGTCATCCTCAAAATCAAGTTCCAGCGTCTGTCCGTCCTTCGCTGTAACAGCATTTTGAAATATCTTTTTTACCTGCGGAAGATATTGGTCCGGCCACGGGAGAGACGGACTATAATGCGTCAGCCACAACCGTTCTACTTTGGCCGCTTTTGCTATATGCGCTGCTTCATAAAAGGTCATATGTTTATGCTCACGTGCTTTTTGCTGCTTATCTTCCTCTCCATACATTCCTTCACAGATAAAAAGATCCGCGCAAACTGCATTTTCTTCAATCGATTTCGTTGGTCTTGTATCTGTACAATATGTGACCTTCAATCCTTTTCGCGGCGCTCCCATCACCATATCCGGAGTATATATTTTCCCTTCAAATTCAACGGTATTTCCCTTTTGCAACGGATTCCACAATTGTACCGGTAATCCCAGCTCTTTTGCTTTTTCTACCTGAAACTTTCCGGCTCTCTCCACAATCAGATTATATCCGTAGCATAGCACATTGTGATTAACGCGAAATGCCTGTAATTGATACCCCCCCATATCAATCTGCTCAAATGTTTGTGACAATTCATGAAATTCAATTTCAAATGGCAATTCCGGAGCAATAATCCGAAGTGCATTTACCACCCGTTCCAACCCTTTAGGGCCAATCATCAAAAGCGGTTCTGTTCTCTCTGCATTTCCCATGGTTAGAAGCATTCCCGGCAAACCACTGATGTGATCCGCATGATAATGAGTAAAACAAATCACATCAATCGGCTTCGGACTCCAGCCTTTTTCTTTCATCGCTATCTGGGTCCCTTCGCCGCAATCAATTAATATACTTTTTCCGTTATATCTTGCCATCATAGATGTCAGATATCGATAAGGAAGCGGCATCATTCCACCGGTTCCAAGCAGACATACATCTATCATTTTATTTTTTCCTCTTTTTCTGTCTCTTTCCCATCTATACCGGCCTCTATCTCTGCCTATTTGCCGGCTTATATCAACTCTGTTTTTTCCATCTCCGTCACCGGGATAGGAAACATCCTAATCCATTCATCATAACACGCTTCACATAAGTCAAACTGGTGTGTCATTCCATCTTTTTTTGAAAAATATCCAAACGTCTGTCTTCCCTCATATATCGCATCTTTCAGCAAACCATTTTCAACAAACATCTGTTTTTCACATCGGTTGCACTTAACCTCTGTCAAGACATTATTTTCATCGTACTTCTTCATTTACGCTCCTCCTATACCTAACCTTCCTCCAATAGATACCCTTCTTAATAGAGTATAGCAGTATCTTAATGATTAGCTAGAGGTAATATCTGTAAACCCAATCCTTATACAATGCGGATGCAATACCCATATGCCCTATATTCGCTTCCACATAATGAGCGCATCTTCCTTAGGCTTTTCATAAAAACCTTTCCGAATCCCCTCCGTGACAAAGCCACATGATTTATACAAATAAATCGCAGTCTCATTCGAGGCCCTTACTTCCAATGTATACGATTGTATGCCATTTTGCATTCCATTTTGCATAAAATCCTGCAAAAGCTTTTTCCCTATTCCTTGTCCGCGCAAATCGTTCCGTACAGCCACCTGTGTAATATCTCCTTCGTTACACACACAATACATACCGCAGTATCCTACCACTTCTCCGCCTTTTATTGCCACCATGTAGACATATTCTTTTTGTTCCAATACATCAAAAAAAGCGCTGCTACTCCACGGCATTGAGAAACTCTGGTTTTCAATCTGCACGACAGCCGGTATATCTTCCGAAGTCATCCGGCGAACTATTATCATATCTTTTTACCTTCTTTTTCCAATCGCTCACGCTCTGCCTGCGACAATCTTAAATAATCTGGTCTGTGCTCTGCTGCCGATACATAATTTCCTTTCTTATAATAGGAAACCGCCAGCGTTGCCAAGGCAGATGCATTTTGTCGGTTACAACAAGCCGGTGCAAATTCAAAGTCTACTTTTGTTTTTTCTTTTAAGACTTCCTCGTTTACCGGTACGCCATCTCCAAGAAAAATCACCGGGCGTCCTATCGCGTTTACCTGATCTATCATCTCATCAATAGAAATTGCACACTGTTGCTTAAGCACAACGAACTCCGTTGTTCTATTATCTGTAACAAAGGTGTAAAGCCCTGTATAAACTTGATTCCTTCTTGCATCCATGAGTGGACAAATCACCCGCTCTACTCCGTATAGCTGGTATGCCATCGCTTCGAGTGTCGGTATCTCAATAATGGGTTTCTCAAGCGCCTGACCCAGTCCCTTTGCTGTTGACGCACCAATCCTAAGTCCGGTAAAAGACCCCGGCCCCTTTGCAATTGCAATCGCATCAAGGCTATTCAATTCAAATTCCGTCATCTCTGTAATCTCTGCCAGCATCGGCAAAAGCGTTTGTGAATGTGTTTTTTTATAATTCACGCTGTACTGGGCGAGAATCGTATCGCCATCCAAAATAGCAACACTTGCCACCAGTCCTGAGCTATCTATTGCTGCAATCTTCATCTTATCTGCCTTCTTTAATCGTAATTCTTCTATAATCAAATCCCTTTTCCAAATCTTTTTCAATCTGTATCCATTTGGTTTCCGCCGGCATAAGCTCCCTAATTAGATTGGCCCATTCCACCAAACATACTCCCTGTCCAAAAAAATAGTCTTCGTAACCGATTTCATCCATCTCTTCCGGATCTCCAATTCGATACACATCAAAATGATAGAGAGGAAGTCTTCCCTCATCATAAATCTGCATAATCGTAAAGGTAGGACTATTTACATGTTCCTTTATTCCAAGTCCTTTCGCCAGCCCTTTTGTAAAAATCGTTTTCCCTACTCCAAGATCTCCAAGTAATGCATAGACATCTCCCGGAGCCGCCTCTTTTCCCAGCTTCTCCCCGAGTTCAAATGTTTCCTGTTCATTCTGACTTTCAATAATCATTCTATCACCTTTTATTCTAGCACAAACAAAAATATGTGTACACCTTTGTTTCCGTCTGTCTCCTATTGCTTAAACTTGATTTTTGCCGGTTCCATATGTTTGCATAAAATCTCCAGCAAAATACCTGCATCATTCCCTAAATCTTTTCTGGGGAAAATCGATGCATTCGATTTGGCCGTATATACAATGACACTTTTCCCCGTAGAGACCGCCTTATGCATATTTTCCCACTTCTGCATCTCTGTTCTTCCGTCCTGCGAAACATAAATTCCATCTTTGGTAAATGAATAGTGCAAAGGCTTTTTAAATGCCTCCACTGTCAGAATTTGTCTTTTTGCATTCAAAAACAGTGTCCACGGGAGATACGCAATAATCACAATCCCCACCATCAAATAAAGAACGCCTCCACCTTTGGCAAAAAACCACAGACACATTGCACCCAGTATCGTTGCAATCGGT
Source organism: Lachnospiraceae bacterium (assembly GCA_045588655.1). Classification (GTDB taxonomy): domain Bacteria; phylum Bacillota; class Clostridia; order Lachnospirales; family Lachnospiraceae; genus SVFI01. The sequence continues at coordinate 6,709 of JAZNEP010000028.1, forward strand.
CCTGTTAGGCTCATATATGTATGTCGTAGCATATAGTCATATAAAATCGACGTGCTCATATGTACATCCACTTCATACAGAACATCCTCCTGATTCAGAATAATATCCTGTTTGTTATCTTCATTCATAGCACTTCCTCCATTTCTGCATTCCCATAATCTCTTCACATTGATTTATCATATTATACGCAAAGAAAAAGTGCAAGCGACTTGCCTGCACTTTTATATCAAAACGATATTAATTATGTCTAAGCGCTTCTATTGGGCTCATTTTTGCAGCTTTTCTTGCAGGATAAATTCCGAAGAATAATCCTACACTCGTAGAAAACAGCGTTGTAATAAGCACCGTGGAAACTTCTACTTTAACCGCAATCTGCATCAATCCACATACTCCGGCTGCCCCAAGCACTCCCAGAATAATACCAATCACACCACCAAGTAATGTGATGATTGCTGATTCTGCCAAAAATTGTAGCATAATAGAACGCGTTCTTGCTCCGAGTGCCTTTCGTATACCGATTTCTCGTGTACGCTCCGTAACAGAAACAAGCATAATATTCATTACACCGATTCCTCCTACCAAAAGCGAAATTGCAGCCACAAATACCACAAATACAGTAATCGATGAAATCACTTGCGTAATACTCTTCATGGAATCATTAAAATCCTGCATCTGAATGGCATTCGAATCCATTGAAAGCTGGTACTTTACTCGAAGAAATCTCATAATCGCTCCCGCTACATCTGTTGCATATTTCGGTCCATCCGTAAATACGTAGAAATTACTAAAATCTTCCACATAATATCCAAAAGCAGATCCCATCGTGGTAAGTGGTATCTCCATCTCTACCTCATCATAATACATCAACAAGCCACCAAGCATAGACGACGCATTATCCTCTCTGATACCAATAATACGAAATTCTGTCGTGATTCCGTCTATTGTAGTTTCATACGATTCGCCGATTACATCTGTCGTTCCAAACAATGCAACCGCACTGCTTTCACGAATAATACATACACGCGAAGCCGATTCATAATCGGCCTTATTGAAATATCTTCCTTTTACAATAGGTTCTGTATAAATATACTGTTGCGCTACCGTTCCTCCATATACATACGCAACAAATTCGCCCTTTTTGCTAGTTGCACTTCCATATGTCTGGTAGCTTGGGCTAACACCCTTTACATGCTCAATCTTTTCCTCGATCTCTTCGAAATCTTCCAGTGTAAATCGAATTGTTTCTTCTGTAGTTTCACCCATCATTCCACCGGAATAGAAATATAACTGACCTCCGGCGAGCTTATTTAGCTCTTCATTAATCTGTGAAGATACTCCATTACCAATAGAGATTACCATGATAACAGAGGAAATACCGATAATAATACCGAGCATAGTCAACAAAGAACGCCCTTTGTTGCTCTTGATATTCATCAGAGCCATTTTTACATACTCTAAAAACTGTGTCATATTTTCCCCCTGCTAACTATTCTTCGGTCTCTTTTTCATCTTCTGTAGTTTCTTCTGATGCTGTTTCTTCTGCAGATGCATTTTCGCCTGTCATACTTGCTGCATCAACTGCCATAGCCGGCATACCTTCCTGTATCGTTCCAGTCACACTGGTAACCACTTTATCCCCTTCTGACAAACCGGAAAGTACCTGCATAAATTCTGCATCACTAATACCAATTTCGATTTCTCTTTTTTCAATCACACCGTCAGACACAACATAGCAGAATACGCCTGTATTGGAATAGTTTACACAAGAACTTGGAATCATGAGAATATCACTTTCTTCCGCTGTTTGTATCGAAACTTTTCCTTCCATGCCAAGCACGATTTTTTCATCCGGATTATCAATGTGAATATCCACAGAAACAACCGTCGTTCCGGATGCATTTACAGCTGCGATTCTGCTTATATTACTTACCACTCCTGTATACTTATTATCATTGATTGTAATATCCGCCACCTGTCCAATTTCAAGTTTCTGCATATCATATTTTGTCACGGAAAGTGCAAGCTTAAGTGCATTGGTATTATGAACTTTAAACAGCTGCATACCTTCTGCTGCCGTCTGTCCTTCCACTGCTGCGACTTCACTTACCACACCGTCAAAATCAGCCTTGACACCTTCCTGTGCTAATGCCAGCTGAGACGCCACGTTATCCTTCGCAAACTGTGCAGACTCTTTTACAGCTGCTTGCTGTGCTTTCGTTACAGAAGCTGCTGGATCGCCTTCTTTTGTCATCTCATATTCTTTCAATAATGCCTTGTACTCTGCAAGATCTGCACTACATGCTTCCAAAGAACTCTGTATCTCGGCAACATCGTAATCTTTCAATTTGTCAGATACTTTTTCGTACTCTTTCTGCGCGTTCTTTAATGCCTTAGCAGTTTTTTTATTTCCCGGATCTTTTTCCAGTGTCTTTGTATATCCTTCTATTTCAAGTGCGATGGTCTTTTGCTGTTCTGCAAGTTTTGTTGCTTCCTGAAGACGTCCGCTTGCCTCACCGACACATTCTGTGTAGTGCGCCACATACTTCTTAGCATCTTCATAATTCGTTGCAGCCTCTGCTGCTTTCTGCTGAGATGTGTTAATTCCAATCAGTGCTGCATCCGCACCGTACGTACTAATTTTTGTCTCTATCTCTGATTGTTTCATAGCTAGTTCCAAATCTGATGTATCATAAGAAATGAGCAAATCGCCTTTCTTCACTGATTGTCCTTCTGCTACTGAAACCTCATTGATTTTTGCAGTCACATCTGCAAAATATGTCTTGCATTCTTCTGAGACTACCGTTCCGGAAGTATCCACTGTCTGAGAAATACTTCCTCTCTGTGCCTCTGTTGTCTCAACCGGAGTACCCATCACAGACATACCGGAAAGTTGCTTCAGCATAACTCCTATCAACACAAGAAAACCAACAGCTACAATCGCTGTAAATACCATCCAAGGTTTAATTTTCTTTTTATTCTTCTTTTTATCTGTGTCAACCATCTGTATCATTTCCGTTCCTCCGGTAACATCCGTATTATCTGTCACTTCTGTCTTTTCCATTGATTCATTCATTTCCATTTTCATAATCCCTTTCCACTTTTCCGTCCATTATACGAATCACCCTTTTTGCCTGTGCCGCGATGTCATTATCGTGCGTAATCAATATAACCGTTCTTCCCTGCTCATGCAGTTTTTTCAATATATTAATAATTTCCTTGCTTGATGCCGAATCAAGGTTACCTGTAGGCTCGTCTGCCAAAATAACCGGCGGCGCCTGCGCAATTGCTCTTGCAATCGCTACTCTTTGCTGCTGACCTCCCGACATCTCCGCAGGCCTGTGATTCATCCTGTGCTCTAATCCCACAATGGAAAGTGCACGCTCCGACAACTCATGTCTTTCTTTTTGTGATACACCACGATAAATTAGCGGAAGCTCCACATTTTCTCTCGCTGTCAGGTTTGCAATCAGATTAAATCCCTGAAAAATAAATCCAATCTCTTTGTTGCGAATGTCCGAAAGCTCATCATCTGTAAGACCTGATACATCAGCACCATTTAATATATACGTCCCTTCCGTCGGAACATCCAGACAACCAATCATATTCATAAGCGTCGATTTACCGGAACCGGACTGCCCGATAATCGCAACGAATTCACCCTTATTGATAGTCAGGCTTACATGGTCTAATGCTCTTACTTCATTTTCTCCGGGATTATATATCTTGCACATATCCCGAATTTCCACTAAAGCACTCATACGTTCCCCTTTCTGTCTCCAAAATACAAAAAACCCAGTTGTATTAGTCAAATAATACAGTAATACAACCAGGCATTTTTGTCAATGAATATTTTTTTAAATTTTATTAAGATTCAATAAAAATTATGTACCAATTCTTATTTGTCATGGTTTCCTTTAATGATTGGAGATATCCTTTTATAAGTCAAAAACGTAATAACAACGCTAATCATTGCCTTACCAAAAGTAAATGGTGCATTAAACTTCAAAAGAGCCTCCATCAAAGTATCTACGCTAGGATTGATTACTTGATACATTCCCAAAATCACATCTTTTGGCATCCCCATCACATTCATATAAAACGGATATACAAAGAAGTAGTTGGAAACGATACTAAACAAAGCCATTACAACAGCTCCTGTCAGCGAACCAATAAGCGCAGCCTTTTTCCCTTTTCTCACTTTATAAAATATACCCGCCGTTCCGACAAACATTGTACCAAGAAGGAAATTGCTAAGTTCACCAACACCGCCTGTCGAAGTGCGTAATAAATTAAATAGGTTCTTAATCAAGCAAATAGCAACACCTTCAAGCGGCCCCATTGCAAACGCTCCGATTAACGCCGGAAGTTCTGAAAAATCAAGCTTAATAAATGACGGCATAAACGGAACCGAAAAATTAAGCGCCTCAAGAATAAAAGCCACCGCAGAAAGCATTCCTATCATTGCCAAGTTTCGTGTTTTGATTTTTTTTGTCTTCATAGTTTCTCTCCTTTTTTACATGTCTTGTTCTAGCGGAAAGAATGCAAAAACCCCCGAATCAAATGTGATTCGGGGGCAAATAAGCATACTAAAGCAAGGCTTGCCTTTCTTCTTTCATCCAGACTTTACTGTCGGTTCCGGATTCTAACCGGATCAGCCAGCTGACTTGCAGCCGGGTCGTGGACTCATTCTGTGATATTGGCATCTTTGTCAGCGCGAAACCATAGGGGTTATATCGCAAACACTCAAGTGCTATCACACACTTCACCACCGGTAGGGAATTTCACCCAACCCCGAAGAACGTAACATTATTTTTTACGGTTTGGATTATACTACGGTTTTTGTAATAAATCAAGACCGAAAACGTATCCTTGTCTCTTCTATCTCTATTATCTGTCTCTACCTATTCATTTACACCATTCGGATCATACTCTAAAATATCTCCCGGCTGACAATCTAAAACCTCACATATCGCTTCTAGTGTTGAAAAGCGAATGGCACTGATCTTTCCGGTTTTCATCTTAGAAAGATTCACATTTGATACACCCACCTTTTCTGAAAGTTCATTTAAACTCATTTTTCGATCTGCCATCACGCGGTCGAGTCTTAAAATTATTTTACCCATAGCTTCCTCCATCTATATCACTCTATTTTCCTATAATGTCTCATCTGATTCCTGTTGCAAAATTGCACCATATTTAAAGATGTAAGATAACATAAATACTACAAGTACTACAATTACCATTCCAAGATTTACTGACAATGCGATTGTATTACTGTTTTTAATCACATTGTTAACAATAATGTCACTTAAAGAAGAAGCTACCGTCCATGGAATCAGTGCAAAAGCAAGATTCCTCATTTTCTTAGTTACATTTTCTTCAAACGGTGATTGACAATCACGAAATGCCTTACAAAGGAAGCCAATAAAATATAATGTCACTTGGGTCATTGCGAGCAACGCTGTCAATGCTAAAAGGAAATATGCCATTTCTCTAAAATTCATTTGATGTGTTTTTGCATCGCCAATAACCTTGATTCCATTTTCTGTTTTTTCTACAGCTACAGATTCTAAGTCATCTCCTCCGATATTTACATCAACTAAGCCACTATCAATTTTTGTCTTTGTGCCATTTTCCAAATCCTTCTGAATCTGGTCAAGATCCTCTTGCGTAATCACACCTCCAAGTGCATTTGCATCAATTTCTACCACTCCTCTTTTTTCGATTCCGTATGAAAATCCCTCTGACGGAATAGCGAAACATAATATTGACGCCAGAAGCATAACTGCGATTCCTAAACCTACGAGTATTTTGCTAATCAATGTAATAATTCCACTCACTTTGCCTATTTGGTTAATTTTTTTAATTGCCTGTTCTTTCATGTTTTTTCTCCATTTCTTTTTTTGTTTTTGTCAGATAATTTACCAGGTACTTTTTCTTGCAAGATTATAAACGATTAAAAGTAAGTTTTTATCGTTTATCGTTAAACACATAATATACCCATTTTTATCACTTGTCAACATTTTTTAACGTTTTTCGATAAATATTTATTTTTTATAACTCAAAGCCAAGCATATACATAATATTATTTCAATCAAAAACATAAGCGTTGCAATTAGACCAGCGGAATAATTAATTCCAACAACCAAAACGACAATTGGTATGAAGACCGAAAACACGTAGTAAACTCTTGATTGATACAACCACCCATATGGCAATAAATGTGCTCCGAAAATCATGGCATACACCATCACCATTTTTTCAGGCACACTTGCATATATCCACATTGCAATCAGTATATAGAGCATTTGATTCACAGAAAACAGAATTCCCAGATTCGTAAGTGGATTTTCTTTGTTCTGAAAATCTATTTTAATGATTTTTGAAATCAACAGTGCCAACGGAAACAATGGCACCGAACAACAAAATGTATAGAAATTCTTAGATAAAATCGGCATTTTCGTACGATGTATCATTAGAATTGCTGCCCAGATAAAAACGGACGAAATAATAAAATGTAATCCATTTTTTTGTTTTCGTGCACTATCTATTCTTAATTCTTGTACTACCTCAAACCATCTTTCCTTATTTTTCATATTCCATACTCCTTTTCTTCTGATACTCTTGTAATGCCAATGTATATAATTCACCTTGCTTTTTACTGTATATTTGATAAATTCCGATACAAATGAAATATAACCCCAAAACAATCCCTATAAATGCGAACCATTCCACACGTGTACCGTTCCCCCTCCAAAATCCGGTACAATAGAACGCAATGCACTCATATACACTTATCAAAACCATAAAACAGGTTAATCTTCCAAGAAACGTCCATTTTTTTATGAACAGGCGGGTAAATGCAACAGAAAACAAAAATGCACCTCCCACCACAAACAAAATCATTTTTATTAATTCATCGGTTGCAATATCCTCTATACCGAATACATGATTATGCATCAGCCAAAGAACCAGAAACCAACTAATACCAAAAGCACTGCCATTTCTCATCCAGACAAAAAATTGAATTACATCCTTCTTACAATTTCCCATTCATGAAACCTCCTATATCGATAACAGATTGCGAAATGTTTTTACATATTTTCGCGACACATAAAGCTGTTCACCATTGTCCATCGTAGCTAAAATCGTACGATTCATTTGCGGCATTAACCTACGAATTTTATTCACATTAACAATTTGTGATTTTGAAATTCGAATAAAGTCTTCGGCTGGAAGGACCAGCTCTAACTCATACAATCGTTGTTTTATTTCCATTACGTTATCTTTCGTATATAAGAACACACGATTGTCTACCGATTCAAAATACAATACATCGCCCGATTGAACAAAGCGAATTTCATTCTCTGATTTTGCTTGCAGTGTGTAATCAAAAAGCTCAATATGTGACTTTAATCTCATCACTTGACCATCTATTTGTCTACATTGTATAACCACTTGTAAGTCAATTTCATTTTCAACAATTTTTATATTCATTCGACACCTCCGATTTGATTGTAGCATTTGTATTATAGATTTCAATAACGAATACCGTAAGTGGTACAATAGCTACCACTAAGATGCCCTGCCTTATACATGTAACAAAAAAACTCCTCACACGCCGTAGCATGTGGGGAGTTTTTTATCCTCACTCATTCGAGCTAATATTTTTATTTTCCTATTTTCATCGTAAGCTGGATTCGTTTCTTTGGAACATCTACCGTCATGACCTGTACTTCCACAATATCACCTACACTGACTGCCTCAAGCGGATGCTTGATAAAGCGATCGGTCATCTGTGAAATATGAACGAGACCATCCTGATGTACGCCGATATCTACAAACGCGCCGAAGTCAATTACATTGCGTACCGTTCCTTTCAGTATCATGCCTGGTTTTAAATCTTTTAAATCTAAAACGTCACTTCTCAGAATCGGAGTTGGCATATCATCACGTGGATCACGAGCCGGTTTTTCGAGTTCCTTCAAAATATCTGTGAGCGTCAGTTCCCCGATACCGAGTTCTTCCGCCATTTTTTTCTTATCCTTGATTTTTCTCTCCAAACTCGAAATTCCTTCTGAAACAGTGCCACCTTTTGTCTCATTGTCTGCTATATCTGAATTAGCCGCCTTCTTGTCGGATGCAGCCACAGACAGACTAACACCACCCATTGCCTGTGCAAGTGCTTTGCCCATAGCAGTATTGGTATTACGAATCACGACCTTCTTTTCCTTTTTCTCCGGTTTATTCTTCTTTGCAGGCGCCGGTGTTTTTTTCGCCCTTAATCGGTCCTCTGCTGCTTTTTTCTGCGCTTCTCTTACATCCTCCATCGTTAGTCCTGTTTTTTCTAAAAGGAGTTGCACCGCCTCATAAGATTCCGGATGCACACTCGTCGCATCCAACGGGTTCTCACCATCTGTAATACGCATGAAACCGGCACATTGTTCATATGCCTTTGGTCCGAGTTTTGCAACTTTTAACAACTGTTTTCGATTTGTAAACCGGCCATTTGTCTCTCTATAATCAACAATATTTTTTGCGATTACTTTACTAATACCTGAAATATGCTCAAGAAGAGATGCTGATGCGGTATTTAAATCCACACCGACTTTGTTTACACAATCTTCTACCACACCCTCCAGTGCTTCGCTGAGCTTTTTCTGATTCATATCATGCTGGTACTGTCCTACACCTATCGACTGCGGATCGATTTTTACAAGCTCAGCAAGAGGATCCTGCAAACGTCTGGCAATTGACGCAGCACTTCTCTGCCCTACATCAAAGTTAGGAAACTCTTCTGTCGCGAGTTTTGATGCAGAATAAACGGAAGCACCTGCCTCATTTACAATCACATATTCAACCTTAGTATCAAGTTCCTTGAGCAGTTCCACAATTACCTGCTCTGATTCGCGAGAAGCGGTTCCGTTTCCGACAGAAATAAGCGAAACATTATATTTCTTTATTATTTTTTTCAAGATTTCTTTTGATTCTTTCACTTTGTTCTGTGGTTCCGTCGGGAAAATCACGGTTGTATCAAGCACCTTTCCGGTCGGATCAACCACCGCTAACTTACAACCGGTACGAAATGCCGGGTCCCATCCAAGCACTACACGTCCTGCGATTGGTGGCTGTAAAAGGAGCTGCTCTAAATTTTTTCCAAATACCGTAATAGCTCCATCCTCTGCCTTTTCTGTCAGCTCGTTACGAATCTCACGTTCTATCGCCGGCGCAATCAGACGACTATAACTGTCAGCAATAGTTTCTTTGAGCACCGGCGTTGTTTCCGGATTTTCATTTATAATGGTTTTCTTTTCCAAATAACCCAAAATGCGCTCTATTGGTGCTTCAATTTTAACCATAAGCATTTTTTCTTTTTCACCGCGATTGAGCGCAAGCGTTCTATGACCTACTACTTTTTTCAGCGGTTCTTCGTACTCGTAATACATCTCATACACACTCTGTTCTTTTGCCTCTTTTGCAACACTCGTAATCTTACCTTCTTCAAAGGTCAAACTACGTATATAGATACGATAGTCCGCTTCGTCCGAAATTTTTTCTGCAATGATATCTTTTGCACCGTCAAGGGCTTCCTTTGCTGAGGCAACCCCTTTTTCTTCATCCACATATTTTTGCGCTTCTTCCATTAGTGACGTGGCAATGCTCTGTTCTAAAATAATCTCAGCCAACGGTTCCAATCCCTTTTCTTTTGCAACCGATGCTCTCGTTTTTCTCTTTTGTTTGTATGGTCGATATAAATCCTCTACAACAACAAGTGTCTCTGCTGCCAAGATTTTTTCTTTGAGTTCATCTGTCAGTTTACCTTGTTCTTCAATGCTGGATAAAACACTCTGCTTTTTATCCTCCAAATTCCGAAGATAATTCAATCTGTCATACAGATTACGAAGCACTTCATCATTTAAAGCTCCTGTTACTTCTTTTCGATAACGGGCAATGAACGGAATCGTATTGCCTTCATCTATCAGCTTTATCGTAGCCTCCACCTGTTCCTTCTTAATGTTTAATTCTTCTGCAAGTTTTACGTTGATGTCCATATAACTTCTCCTTCTATTTTTTGCACCACTCAAGGCATGTTTTCATTTCTTTACCAATATTTCACTTATTTTTCTTTTTATGGCATACACTTAAAGTATATCAAAAAAAAAGGTTTATTCAATCCTATTTTCATGCTATGATAAAAACAAACAACAAAAGGAGATTTTTATGAACGACAATATGGGACAGCCGGAGTTTCGGAATTATATGAAACCACCTACCACATCCGAACACGGTTATCACTCACAACATAATATTTTTGTGATTATGTCCATGGTAATGGGGGGACTGGCTCTCTCTTCCTGCACGTTTATTTTTTCAACACTGGTAACAGGTGGGCTGAGCATTTTATTTGCCATTCTTTCTAAAGGCAATTCCAACAAGATGCAATTTATGTCGAAAGCAGGAGTCGTTTCTTCCATCGCCGGAATTTTTCTTTCTGTGATTATTACATCTGCTTTTGTTTACCTTACGTTTCATACGTCCGAGTATCGGGAACTATTAAACGAAACGTATGAACAAATGTATGGTCAGACTTTTGATGAAGCTTTAGAGGAAATGTATCCTTCAGTACAGGGAGGTGACGCTAATGGCAATGAGAATTAACGGATATGGTCCTATGAATCCTTATCCAACTACAGGTGTCATGAAGAATCCGGGAGAATCTTCCGTGAAACAAGTCGGACGTCAGTCTTCTCCTGCGGAGTGCCAAACCTGCAGCGAGCGAAAATATCAGGATGGTTCTGATGAAATGGTCTCTTTTAAAGCAGCCACACACATCTCACCTTCTGCCGCAAATGCAGCCGTACGCGCCCATGAACAGGAGCATGTTTCAAACGCATACAAAAAAGCTGCCGTCAAAGGCGGTCAGGTGCTTCGTGCCAGCGTGCGTCTAAAATCTGACATCTGCCCGGAATGTGGCAGAACTTATGTATCCGGTGGCGAGACAACCACACAGATAAAATATGAAAACGAAGAAAATCCATATCAGAAAGAGCGAAAAAAAGAAGATGCCACCAAATATACCGGAATGCATCTAAATTTGGTGGGGTAACGTTTACCTCCTTCTATCTGTTGTTATATTTTTTCTTTTATTATTTCAGCACAGACTATTGGAGTTACTATGAAACAACTAAAATCATCGGATGCCCTCAAGGCAACTGCCAGAGGTCAGTTGTTGGGCAAATATAAAACAACCGTCTTTGCTTACCTCATAATGGAACTCATTATAGGCGGATGCCTGTCTTTGGCGGAATTACAGGTTAATCTAAATTCTGCATCAGGCCTTTTATTATACTACGCGGTATATTTTATTGTACTTTTGTTATCTACCGTATTTATTGTAGGGCAAAACCATTTATATCTAAATATTGCAAGAAATAATGCTTTCGCTACAAGCGATTTGTGGTTTAGTTTCCGCACATGCGCTGACCGAGCTATTATCGCGTATCTTCTTATTCTTTTTAAAACAATCATTTACGGAATTCCTTTTATGATTGCCACCACGATTTTGATTGTAACACGAAACAATTATCTATCTTTACTTGTTTCGGTCACTTTGATTTTTTGGATAATCCAAGCTACACTTATTTCTCTTGACTACTCTCAAGTATTCTATCTCATCCTTGATTATCCGGAAAAATCTGCCCGTGAACTTCTTGCTGACAGCAAAGCTATAATGAAAGGACACCGCGGAAGTTATTTTTATCTTTTAGTAAGCTTTTTAGGAATCTTTTTCCTCTCCGCACTTACTTTCGGTATTGCGATGCTTTGGATTTATCCTTACTTCACAGCGACCAAGACCAATTATTATTTGGAATTACTTCAAAACAGTGAAATATAAAAAAGTACTATAAAAAGTGCTGTCAGATTAACAACTCCTCTGACAGCACTTTTTCATTTGTACTTATGCTTTCATCTTCTCCCGCAAAATATCTCTTATGTCTCTCGCTCTATCTTTTACACGTGAATTCGCTTCCCGGGACATAATGACATGAGTGATTATTTTCAAAGAGAGAGCATATTCTTCACATTCCAAGGCAAGTGCAGCAATCAGATAATCCATCGTCGTCTCATCCATACCACACATCGGAAATGTTTCGGTCTGTCTGGCTGCAAGAAAACCTTCCAACGCATTTTTCAAATACTCAATCTCCATCTTCTGAAATGCATCCTTTTTGGCATTATAATCCGCCGCACTCTGATCCAAAGCCTCTGCCATACCTCGCACAAGCCATCCGGTCTTTAAACATATATATGCCTTCTCACTTGCTTTCGCATGTTTTACAATTGCATTGGCAAGCGTAAGCTTATAACGTTCCAAAGCTTGCTCATGCGTATAAATATCCCCGTCCATCGGATGCGGATGATAATTCATACAAATCGTATCCCGGATCAGCTTCATTTGTACTGATGTCATATACTTAAAATATCGACTAAGTGCCGCATAACCGCAATGAGGACAGACAATTGTCTCATACTTCATCATATCAATGTTTTCATATTTCGGTCTGAGGTCCAAATCCGTTCCCAACATTCGAACTCTACCTGCACGAATCGTCTTTGCTTTAAATTCCTGATCACACACCGGACATGTATATGATTTATCAAAAATCATATCCTCTTCTTTTATCTCATGTGTCTCTTTTTTATCCACTTCTTTTTCTTGCTTTTTTTCGGCTTTTTCATATAAGACTGCATTTTCCAAGTTACCCAATCCTAATGAGCCGAGCCCCGATAACAAACCCATTGCTAACCCTCGCTCTACTTTACTATTTCGGAAGCTTAAAAGAACTCTTTAATGACACGATGCGGTTGAACACAAGTGCATCGTCTTTGGAATCCTTATAGTCCACTGCAAAAAATCCGTTTCGCACAAACTGGAAACTATCATATGCTTTTGCTCCGGTGATTGCAGGTTCCATATAGCAATTTTCAAGTACCTGCAGAGAGTTCGGATTCAGATTTAAGCTTCCATCTTCTTCGTTGTAAACACCCTTCTCTTCATCCACAAGATTTTCATACAGACGAACGGTTGCTTTTACTGCCTGTGAGACCGGAACCCAATGAATCGTTCCTTTGACTTTTCGCTCATTGAACCCTGAACCTGCTTTCGTGGCCGGATCATACGTACAATGTACGACTGTCACATTTCCGTTTTCATCCTTCTCAAATCCTGTACATTTTACAAAATATGCATGCATCAGACGAACTTCATTTCCAGGGAAAAGACGGAAGTATTTCTTTGGTGGTTCTTCCATAAAGTCTTCTCTCTCAATATACAATTCCCTTTCAAACGGAACCTGATGCGAGCCCAATTCCGGATTTTCCATATTATTAGCGGCCTCAAGCATCTCTGTCTGTCCCACCGGATAGTTATCAATCACCAATTTGATTGGATCAAGAACAGCCATCATACGGGATTTCTTTAATTTTAAATCTTCTCGCACACAATACTCAAGCATCGCATACTCTGCTGAGGAATTTGCTTTTGACACACCGCAAAGCTCAACAAAACGCTTGATGGACTCCGGAGTAAATCCTCGTCTGCGAAGCGCTGCGATTGAAACAAGACGAGGGTCATCCCATCCGTCTACAATCTTATCTTCCACTAACTTCTTGATATAACGTTTTCCTGTAACAACGTTTGTCAGATACATTTTTGCAAACTCAATCTGTCTCGGTGGATTTGGATATTCCAACTCTCTTACCACCCAGTCATATAAAGGTCTGTGATCTTCAAATTCCAATGTACAGATGGAATGTGTAATCCCTTCAATTGCATCCTCAATCGGATGTGCAAAATCATACATCGGATAAATGCACCACTGATCGCCCGTATTGTGATGCGTCATGTGTGCCACACGATAAATAATCGGATCCCTCATGTTGATGTTTGGTGATGTCATGTCAATCTTTGCACGAAGCACCTTGCTACCATCTTCATACATACCGTTTTTCATATTTTCAAACAGTTCAAGATTTTCCTCAATACTTCTGTCGCTGTACGGATCTTTTTTTCCCGGTTCTTTTAATGTACCTCTGTACTCGCGAATCTGCTCTGCGCTCAAGTCAGATACATAGGCCTTACCTTTCTTAATCAGTTTTACTGCCCCCTGGTACATTTCCTCAAAATAGTCGGATGCAAAAAACAAACGATCTTCCCAATCTGCACCAAGCCACTGAATATCTGCCTTAATCGATTCCACAAACTCAATCTTTTCTTTTGTTGGATTCGTGTCGTCAAAACGCATGTTAAATTTTCCACCATACTGTTTGGCCAACCCGTAATTCAAAAGAATGCTTTTTGCATGTCCGATGTGAAGATATCCGTTTGGTTCCGGCGGAAATCTTGTGTGTACTGTATTGTAAACCCCTTCTGCCAGATCTTTATCTATTTCCTGCTCAATAAAATTTCTGGAAACCACTTCTTTTTCTTCTGTCGTCTCCATCATGTCTTTGTTTTCCATTACCAATAACCTCTTCTTTTTATATAAATTTGCACCTTTTATCATACCATATCTACTGCAAAAATTAAAGTTTTTCTTTTTCCGCCAAACTTCTCTCAATTCGCATGTACAGATACGAAATTCCAAGCGCAATAATTCCGACAACCAAGAATGATATCACTCGATCTGCTGACTGTGCATTCGCAAAGTCTACCAGTAGGAGCTTTGCACAGACAAACAACGACAAACAAAGTCCGTAAATACGCACTCCCTTTATTTTCAAAAGGAATCCTACACCTACCGACGCCACCGCAATAATCATAAGAATTATACTTTCTATAATCGGTAGCTCAATATCGAACGCAAATACCATGAGCGAATAAAAAATCGCCAATGCAAATGTTCTGCCTCTCATAATATTTTCCGTTTTTGTTCCACTGCCTTCTGAAAACAGCACCATAAGAAGGATTGATTCCACCAAAAGCAGTATCGTCAAAACCACCGCCGTCTTCTCATACAATCCCATAAAGCATACCAGAAGGCCTATCGCATTATAAATCCACGCAAATACAATCAGTATATTATTTTTTTCACTTCTATATGCGCCAATTTTCGTAAACAGCACCAGACACATAAGTAGTAGTGTGAGTGCAAGCAGAATTGAAACGGCCAACGATTCAAAACCGAACATAGCAAACATCCAAAGAACCGTCATTATTAAACTCTCATGAAATACCTTTCTGTATTCCAAAAAGACAATCGAAATTACAAATGCTGCGAGCAAAACATACTGCATGTTTCCACCGGACTCTCGATCAAGATTCATAATCAGTACCAGAGCACTGAAAATAGACACCAGCATATCTGCCACTTGTAATTCTCCCAATTTCCATGCGAGAATCTTATAAATCACAAACACAATCGCTGTTCCCACCAAAAATACACTCAGTTCCTGTGACGCGCAACTCAGCAGTACTACTCCGGTCCAGCCATACAGTCCCATCCACTTGCATTTCATATCGCGGTAAAACCAGTACGCCACGCCATGCACCAGCGCAAGCGCGAGCGGTGCAACAATATAAAAGGTTTCTTCCATTACAGCAAAAGCAAGTAAAAGATGCAGCAGAATCTGGCCGGTAATATAAAATCCTTTCAGACTACCGACTAGTTCTGTACCAAAGTAAATCGCATATTGTACCACCACCATCACTGTTACAAATGCAAATATCCAAGCCGCAGATAAATCGGAAACCCAAGCCATGATCAGCAAATAGGTGGACGCCACCATGTTGGCAGCTGCATGCACATTGCGCACTACCTTATCATTACGCTGCAATGGTAAAAGTAAATAAATTATATTTATAATTACAAGAATTACACACGGAATAATAAACTCCATCTGGGAGTCGAACCTATCGAGCGGCATAAGTGAAATATAGCATCCCAAAATACCGATCATGCGTAATGAATCCGACTCTCTTTTTCGACTCAGTAATAGTGCAAAAA
Source organism: Lachnospiraceae bacterium (assembly GCA_045588655.1). Lineage (GTDB taxonomy): Bacteria > Bacillota > Clostridia > Lachnospirales > Lachnospiraceae > SVFI01. The sequence goes on from JAZNEP010000028.1 coordinate 22,716, forward strand.
TTGAAATCACGACCGTAATCAATATTGCTACAATGGAATTAATGGTATGCAAATACAGGTAATTCAATATCGTAGCCGTATATAGGACACAGACCCCCATCCCGGTGACCGCCTGTGCAAAACGCTCTAAATGCTTACGAAGAGCGAACTCAGAAAAAGCTATCACAACCCCTGCAAGCACATAGAAAAAGATGCCCTGTGCAAGATTATCCATAAAGTTTAGTCCAAATGTCACAAGCGCCGCTATAATAAACAATGCTCCAACAACACTCAAAACAACCGCACCTACACCGAATTCCATGTCTGTTTTTCGTTTCTGTGCCGATTTCTCTATTTTCTGTGGTTGTATCTCTTTCACATGTTGTGGTGTTACTTCCAAGATTGGTGCAACCGGTACTTCCTGCTCTATTCCTTCCGTGAGCGGCGCAACTGCCTCTTCCTGTGGTATTGCTTCCGTAATCGGCGCAACCGGTTCTTCCTGTGGTATTACTTCCGCGCGCGGTGTAACCGGTGCATCCTGCATCGACATTTCTACCTGACCGCTGTTACGTTTATCATAAATCGCAAAATTATGATGAATATTTTTGGCATAATCTTCCAGCTTCATCTGCTCACGATAGAGCGACTCCTCCATCTTCGCTAAATAATCCAAAAACGCTTCATCTCTTGCCTCCTTCTTTTTTTCCTCAATAGATATCAGCAATTCGCCAATCTTATCTACTGTTATTGTTCTTATCGACGTTTCCTTCTGTTCATTGCTCCCAAGATATGGCTCCAACCCTAGTTTTTTATCAATTCGGTCGAGTCGTTCTCTCAGTTCCTTATCTTCCATCCGTTTTCTCCTTTACATATTTCTCTTCGAACCTGTCTCTTGGCATTGGACGGTCAAAATAGTATCCCTGCACCAATCTTACCAACATGCCTTCTAAGACTTTATACTGTTCTCTTGTCTCAATTCCCTCAACACATATACTCACACCGATTGCCCCAGCAAGCTCAGCAACCATTTTAATAAAGGACTGTGAGTACGAGTCCTCTGTCAAATCTGCCACAAAACTCTGATCCACTTTAATAACATCCAGCGGAATCTCCCTGATATGATTTAGCGAAGAATATCCGGTTCCGAAATCATCCAATGCAATTTTTGCTCCCAACTCACGAATGCGACTTAAAATTTCTTTCATTCGACTCATGTCATTGATTGCAAGACTTTCCGTTACTTCCAAAGTGAGATTTTGCGGATTGACTTCGGTTTCTTCTATCGTATGTTTGACCACCTCAACAATATCCGGTTGTAGCAACTGGATTACCGAAAGATTTACACTCACTTTATACTCCGGATATCCATGATCATTCCAATATTTACATGCTCTGCAAGCTTCTTTCATTACATGATTTCCAATCGGATTAATCAACCCGAGATACTCTGCAAGCGGAATAAAATCGGACGGCGGAATAAATCCGAATGCAGCAGAATTCCAACGAACAAGTGCCTCTGCCCCTATACACGGTGTATTTTCTTTTTGTATATCTATAATCGGCTGATAGTAGACCTCAAACTCTCCGTAACCATCCATCATAGCATTACGCATATTTTTTTCCATGTCGAGACGCTGATTTGATGTAGAACTCATACTGTCCGAATATATTTCTACACGGTTTTTTCCGCCTTTTTTAGCTTCATACATGGCAATATCTGCCTTTTTAATCAGCTCCTGCACATTCTCCCCATTCTCCGGAAAACGACAGACGCCCATACTCATCGTACAGTAATAATCCGTATCTTTCAAAAACCATGGTCTGGCAAAAATAGCTTTTATTTCCTCTAAAATGGCGTCAAAACGCTCAAAACTTTCCGGTGGAATGATAATAACAAATTCATCGCCACCCATACGATAGCTGTTGTTTTCAATCCCTTCTATCGTTTGAAAACTACCAGATATCGCTTTTAACAATGCATCACCATACTGGTGTCCAAGTCCATCATTGATATTCTTGAAATCATCCAAATCAAGATATAGCAGTCCTCCTGACTTTTTCTCAATTCTGGCATTTTCAATCTGCATTGCAAGATCTCTCTCGCAACACATACGGTTATATAAACCGGTCAAAAAATCTGTATATGCCTGTTGCTCAATCTTCTTCTGATATAATTTTTTATCTGTAATATCATAGAGTGAGAAAAAAGCAGCTTTTCTGCCATCTACCCAGTCAATGTATTTGCAGTGCATATCATACCAGCGCTTTCTGGCAATATGTTGTAATTCATAGAACCCTTCCCGAATCCCTATCGGTCTGGCCTCATCTAACAATTGCTCAATGGTTCCCTGCTTTAATTCCTGTTCAAAATTTTTCTGAAAAAGTTCATTTGCAAATAATAGATTGCCCGTCTCTATATCCCTGATATAAACACTGCTTCCAACCATATTGAGAATATCCGTCAACGATTTGTAAGAACTTGCCATGGAATTTTTCGCAATCCTGCGATCTAACATGCTCTGCAAAATCTTTGCCACATCATTAATAAATTTAATCTCTTCCGCTCTCCAAACCCGTTCCGATACAAATTCCCCCAGGAACAGGTACATCGCTACTTCTTTTCGAATCCAAATCGGAATGGACACAAACGCCTTAAGCCCCAGTTCCATCATACAATCCCGGACATCAGCGGGTGCGGTCACTCCGGATGAAATCACCAGATTTTTGTCATTCCAAACAATCGGAAGTCTCGGCATCTTAACCTCGGATGCAATCACACGCCCACCCTCACATACATTGGTAGCAATCGCATCCATCTGCTGTCCGTCACGCGAAAGGCGAATCAGCTGCAAGCTTGTTGTTTTCAGATAGCCCTGTGTTTCAATCAGCACTTTTTCTGCCAGCAATTCAAACGGCTCACTACCAACCAAAAGCTGTACGATACTCGTCATTACTTCTGTTCTTTCCAGCGCACGTCCCATCTCTATTTCCGAAAATCTGCTACGGCGACTCTCTGCCTCAGCTATATTTTTTTCATACATGCTCTGAACGACTTCTGACATAGAAAGCCGAATCAAATCAAGTGCCATATAAAATTTCTTCTCTGTTGTCATCTTTAAAAAACCAGTTGCCAACTTACCACCCAGCTGCGATTTTTCCGGTTCTAAAACACAGCAAGCAAGCCAACATAATATTGGCTTGCCTTCCATTCTGATAGCAACCGCTGCCATCTTCACATTGGAGTACTCCGTATCTTCTACGATCTGATCCTCCATGGAAGATGCACTAATGCGGTTATACATTCTCATTAATTGTTCTTTTCCAATCAGCTGCAGTAATCTCTCTGCTTCCGATTCATTTCCTGATAACACGGTCACCGGGTTACCGTCTCCATCTATACAGTAAATTGAGATATCTGCTAAATCCGCAAATCCATCCTGTATTTTTTGGAGCTCTGTTGTCTGCAACATTTCACGAATCATTGCTTCCCCGCCTTGCTATTCGTTCTACTGCTCCACACTATAGTTTGGAGCTTCTTTTGTAATATGAATGTCGTGTGGATGACTTTCTTTTAATGATGCTGCGGAAATCTTTACAAATTTTCCGTTTTCCTGAAGTTCTTTGACGGTAGAGGTTCCGCAATATCCCATACCGGAACGAATACCACCAACCAACTGGAATACGGTATCTTCTACGGTTCCTTTATATGCAACTCGGCCTTCTACACCTTCCGGTACAAGCTTCTTAGCATCTGACTGGAAATAACGGTCTTTACTTCCGTTTTCCATCGCTGCAATTGATCCCATACCACGATATACTTTATATTTTCTTCCCTGGAATAACTCAAATGTTCCAGGCGCTTCATCACAACCTGCAAAAATACTTCCCATCATGCAAACACTTCCACCGGCTGCAAGAGCTTTGGTCATATCACCGGAGAATTTAATTCCTCCATCTGCAATAATCGGTACTCCGTACTCTTTGGCTACAGAGTATGCATCCATAATAGCTGAAATCTGCGGAACACCAATACCTGCAACCACTCGTGTCGTACAGATAGATCCCGGTCCGATACCAACCTTAACCGCGTCCGCACCGGCTTCAATCAATGCTTTGGTTCCTTCTGCTGTTGCAACATTTCCGGCAATTACCTGAAGATCCGGATATGCTTCCTTAATCATACGTACACATCGAAGTACGTTTTCGGAATGACCATGTGCCGAATCCAGGACAATTACGTCCACTTTTGCCTCCACAAGTGCCTTAACACGGTCCAGCACATTGGCTGTAATCCCCACACCGGCACCACACAAAAGTCTTCCCTGCGAATCTTTTGCAGAAAGCGGATATTTAATCTGCTTTTCTATATCTTTGATTGTAATAAGACCTTTCAAATTAAACTCATCATCCACAATCGGAAGTTTTTCTTTTCTTGCTTTTGCAAGAATCGATTTTGCTTCTTCCAGCGTAATGCCTTCTTTTGCAGTTACTAAACCTTCCGAAGTCATGCACTCTTTTATTTTTTTCGAGAAATCTGTTTCAAATTTAAGATCACGGTTTGTAATGATACCAACCAATTTGCGTCCTTCTGTAATCGGAACACCGGAAATTCGGAACTTCGCCATTAAATCATCCGCATCTCTTAACGTATGCTCCGGTGATAAGGAAAATGGATCTGTGATTACTCCGTTTTCGGAACGTTTTACCTTGTCTACCTCTTCCGCCTGCGCTTCAATCGACATATTCTTGTGAATAATACCGATTCCGCCTTGTCTCGCCATTGCGATTGCCATTCTGTGCTCTGTTACCGTATCCATTCCTGCACTCATCATAGGAATGTTTAATTTAATCTTCTTTGTTAAATTTGTGCTTAAATCCACCTGATTTGGAATCACCTGTGAATATGCCGGAACTAACAGCACATCGTCAAATGTAATGCCTTCGCCAATAATCTGACCCATCTTCTTTTCCTCCGTCTTGTCATCATTTTTATTCTGTATCTCTAACTTGTTAACGGCAAGTTTAACAGACTTATCCGTTTCCGTCAATCCTAAAATACTTTTCTCGGTGATATTAATTTAATTTGTTTAATTAACTCATCCGTCACCTCAATAATGATAAACTCAAGATCTCCTCCCTTGCGGACTACGAGACCATACGGATTGCTATCTTTACTTTTCGAAGAATAATCCTGTTTTTTCTTTATAGACTCCTTATAGTAGGCCAGTTCCTGCGATGACATCGGTGCAAGAATCTCAAGCCCCTTCAAATCATACTCCGCAATCGTTTTGCGTTTGGTCTGATTGTTAATCTGGTCAATCGTCAGTCCTTTATCCACATATAAATATTCATACTCAATTTTTGACACATAAGAAACCAGATACCATGCGAGCAAAAACACAAGCCCAACAATAAGCCCAAAATTCCCCAACACCAAGCAGCTTAATATAAATAATGCTCCCAGCACACCTAAAAGCGATGCAATCGCTTTAAACAACACAGGAGTCTTTCTTTTTACAAGAATTTCCACATAACCTTCTAACATTTCTGTTTCCTCACTTTCTCATAATCGCATATAGACTATGATAGTACAACTGGCGCCCTTTTTCAAGCAATCTGCACCGGTTTCATTGCAGAAATGTTTTATTCCACCAACCTGACCTGTGTTACGTTATAATGCTCGGCATCCTCTGCTTTTTGCAGGGTAATCACATAAATCTGATCCTTTTCCAACAAAATCTCACTATCGACAGGTACCAGTAGCTTAATTACTGCTGATGACAAATCCTCTGCCGCTACCGCCTCGTATACGGTTCCATTTTCCTGGACAAGTCCCTCCGATAAAATGCAGAGTGTCATTTCCTCCTGTGGTAACACCGGACTATCTTCTTGCGACTGCTCCAATACTCCTCCATTTTGTAGGTCCATATCCTGTGTACCGGTAGCAAGCTGGCCGGTATCACCGCTTCCCGCCTCATCCGTTGGGGCTACCGGTGGCTCTTCAATCTCAGGCTCGTTCTCTGTTGTTTGTGCTACATCCACTGCCACTTCCGTCACTTCCATGGAAAGCATAGTCTCTTCCTTTGTATCTGCCTCTGCAGGCGGGCTAACCGTATCTACCTCTTCTTCCATCGCAATTTCTTCCGTATTTTCGATAGTAACATTGGTAATGTTAGTTGGCACTTCGACCGACTTATCTGCAGCCTCATCTTTCACTATCAAACGGTACACCGGAACAATCAACATAATCGCCAGCATACACGCTACTGCAGAAACAAACATCTGATAATGCTGATAACGGATTCTAGACTTCTTTTTGCCCCCCTTCTTTGTTCCTGTATTCATCGGAATCACCTTAGAATCATTCAGCACCGCACCTTGCTCTGCCGCATCGATGCCCGCTTCTATTCGTTCCCAAAGATCCGGAGCTTGTGCATTCAGATACTCTTTATACTCTTTTTCAAAATTTTTACTCATATCCACATCTCCTAAGTTTTTTGATTGCACTTTGATATCTCCATGTAATTGTCCCCATCGGGGTATCCAAAAGCTCTGCAATATCTTTAAAGGTCATATCCGCAATCACCTTCAAATGAATGACTTCTCTCTCTTTTTCGTTTAACATTGCAAGCGCTTCCTTCAATGACATATCCGAAATAACCTCATCTTCTACCTGACTGGTTATCTCTCCTCCATAAATGCTTTTTCCGTAGCTGTCTCCTTCTGTCTGTTCTCCCGCATCTTCCATCCTGTCACTAAGCTCTTCGCGCCTGTGCTTTCGCAAAAAATCAATCGACATGTTCCTTGCAATTCTGACCATCCATGCACGATGTCCGTTTCCCGGCTTGTAGCTTCCGGCCACGGACCATAGCTTAATGAAAAAATCTGCACTGATGTCTTCTGCGTTTTCTTTATTCTTTAGCACGTCAAAAACAACTGCATAAATATATCCTATATACTCTTCATAAATCACCCGGAGGCCATCTTTTTCACCTTGCGCCATCCGACTGATACATTCCTCAAATTGTACGTCAGTCACCGATCGATACTCCTTTCCGACATAAAACATACGACTCTGTTTCTATCTTTTTATGGTTGTTTTCTCTAAAAACAGATTATTTTTTTAACAGACTTATTATATCATTTCTCACACAATCTGCCACATAATTTCGTATAAAACGCAAAAAATACCGGTGCACGCAATCTCTTCTCAGATTCTCCTGCACCGGTGTGTTTTTCCTTGATATTTGGTCATAATTTTTCTTGCTGTTTCATATGCTATACAAATGTTTCCGCAAGGAGCCTGTTATGCACTCCAAAACAAAGATTATCGTTCTTCATATGAAAGAGCTGGTTTATACCGTAATATTTCTCTTTTTAGGTATTCTTTTTCTTGTTCTGCTCATCCTTATGTTTTTCAATAAAGATGGCAAAACAAGGGTCGAAAACAATCCTGCCACCGCATACATACCGGGGGTCTACACCACCAGTCTCATGCTTGGCCAAAATACGGTGGAACTTGAAGTTGTTCTGGACAAAGAAAATATCAATTCCATACGTTTGATTCATCTGGATGAAGCCATCACCACCATGTATCCGCTAATTGAACCATCCCTGGATTCGATAGTCACTCAGATCTATGACTCTCAATCCCTTGATAACATTACCTTTTCTGATGATAATCGTTACACCAGCAGCGTCCTCCTTGAGGCCATACAATCCACGATTGATAAAGCCTCTGTAACGCAACCTGCACCTTAGTTACATATCCTCTAATGCCTCGAGCCAGATTCTTGCGGATGCATCGGATGGCATTCGCAAATCTCCTCTCGGCGATACACCGACGCTTCCGACCTTCGGTCCGTCCGGGAGACAGGAGCGTTTAAACTGCTGCGTAAAAAATCTGCGATAGAAGGTCTTTAACCACTTTAATATGGTTGCTTCTTCATACATTCCTTCAAATGACATTTTCGCCAGACGGAAAATTTTATCCGGCGCAAATCCATACCGCAATACGTAATACAAAAAGAAATCATGTAGCTCGTACGGCCCTACTAAATCCTCTGTTTTCTGTGCAATCATTCCATCTTTTGGCGGAAGAAGCTCGGGACTAACCGGTGTATCCAGCACATCCAAAAGAACTTTGGAAAGTTCCTGTTTTGCACAGGTTTCCGCATAATATCTTACAAGATGACGAACCAGGGTCTTAGGTATATCACCATTTACGCTATACATCGACATATGATCACCATTATAGGTTGCCCATCCGAGTGCAAGTTCTGACAAATCACCGGTTCCTATGACAAGCGCATCCACTTGATTTGCGATATCCATAAGCACCTGCGTTCTCTCCCGCGCCTGCGCATTTTCATAAGTCACATCGTGGCAGTTCTCGTCCTGACCAATATCCTCAAAATGCTGTCTGACTGATTTTTTGATATCCACTTCCTTCAAAGTAGCTCCCAGTACCTGCGATAATTTGCAGGCATTGTCATACGTTCTATCAGTTGTACCAAAACATGGCATAGTGACTGCCAAAATATTTTCTCTCGGTATGTTAAGCATATCAAACGCTTTTACTGTAACAAGGAGTGCCAGCGTGGAATCCAAACCTCCTGATATTCCAATCACTGCTTTCTGACACCCAATATGCTTATATCTCTTTTTCAATCCGCAAGCCTGCATCATTAAGATTTCTTCGCAACGATGTGCCCTCATCTTTTCATCCTGCGGCACAAACGGCATCGATGAAAACCTGCGGTCAAGCTCTGTTTCCTGATGCACCAGCGCCGCCGGCACCATCATATACACGTCAGACTCCTCCTGCACAAAGGTAGAAACTCTTCTTCTTTCTGAATTGATTTTATGAAAATCAATATCTGCATATATGATACCGTTTTCAAAGCGCTTTGACTCTGCAAGCAACTTTCCGTTTTCCGCAATCATATTGTGTCCGCTAAAAACCAAATCCTGCGTAGACTCACCCTCACCCGCACTTGCATACACATAGCCGCAAAGCAGACGAGCACTTGTAGAGCGTACCAGCATCTTTCGATATTCATCTTTTCCAACCACTTCATTGGAAGCCGAAAGATTCACAATCAAAGACGCGCCTGCTCTCACATGAGAGGTAGAGATTGTGTCTGCCACAAGCAAATCCTCGCAAATCTCAGCTGCCACAACCATACCCGGCATTGCATCTGTTTCAAACAGTAAATTGCTGCCAAAAGGCACCTCTTCGCCATCAAAATCAATGCTTGTCGGCTCTGCGTTTCCGGCCACAAAATACCGTCCTTCAGAAAATTCTCCATATGACGGTATATTGGTTTTTGGAACAAAACCAAGAAGCTCTCCTGCATTGATCGCCGCCGCAACATTATACAATTTGCCACCTTTTACCATCGGAAGCCCGACAAAAATCAAAGCGTCGATCCCATCACTATACGCCATAATATAACGAAGTCCTGCTTGGGCAGCTATAAGGAGCTCCTCCTGCAAAAAAAGATCCTGGCAGGTATATCCGGTCAGACAAAGCTCCGGAAACACAATTACCTTAGCTCCCTTCTGCTCTGCTTCCTCAATTCCTTTACAAATTTGCTCCGCATTATAAAATGGATCTCCCACTTTTATGTCCGGTGTCACTGCTGCCACCTTTATGAAACCATGCTGCATATGGCTCCTCCTATCTTTTACACTGTTTCATCAGCTCTTTTAATTCATCAACCGAAAATTGATAACTTGTATTACAGAAATGACAGTTCACTTCAATTTCTTTCCCGTCTTCTATCATCTCATTGATATCTTTTGCTCCGATGGAAATGATTGCTTTTTCAATTCTATGCTTATCACAATTACATGCAAACTGCGCCGGCATCGTATCTACAATCTCTATATCCAGCCCATCAAGCAACCTCTCCAAAATCTGTTCCGGTGTATTTCCCTCATCCAGCATTGACGTTACACTGCTGATTTTCGACAGATTTTCTTCCAGTTTTGCAATCACATTTTCTTCTGCAAAAGGCATAAGCTGTACAATAAATCCTCCGGCCTGTTTCACCGTATTATCCTTTTCCATCAGCACCCCAAGTCCCACACTGGAAGGAATCTGCTCAGATGTAGCAAAATAATACGTAAGATCTTCTGCAATTTCACCTGTCTGAAGTACAGTTTGTCCACAATAAGGCTCTTTCAATCCCAAATCTTTAATAACATTTAAAATTCCAAGTCCCAGTGCACCGCCAACATCCAGCTTTCCTTGTGCATTTGGCGCAAGCATAACATCCGGAACCACCGCATATCCTTTGACATTTGCACTCGCATCCGCGGTCACCGTCAATCCCTTTATCGGCCCGCTTGCATTAATCTGAAGTGTGAGTAAATCACTCTCTGATTTCATCATGCTGCCCATCATCGCTCCGGCACTCAAAAGTCTTCCAAGTGCTGCGGTTACCACCGGTGAAGTCTCATGCCTTTGTCTTGCGGTTTCCACTATCTCTTTGGAAGTGATGGCAAACGCACGAATCTGCGCATTTGCAGCCGTCGCCCTCACAATATAATCTGACATAATTCTATCCTCTTCTCTCTTTTTTCTTTCTGTTACTTTCCGCATTCCTGCGCAACAACACAAATTCTCTGACTGGTTTCCATCGGTTCCTTTTGCGTATCCATATCCATCGCCTCCACAAACACAAGTCCTGCTGCATGCAACATTTCCTTCATCTGCTTTAAGCTATATCCCCGCTGAAAATGCGTTTCGGTAAATTTTTCAAAGCAACCGTTTTCCAGTCGGGCAAAAATGGTCAGATCGTACTCATTTATTTCTTCCTGTTCATCGTAAAAATTTTCCCAGATAAAACTACAATCCTCCCGATTTTCCGCAATCACTGTATCGCCGATAATTTCCCGATATTTATAATCCGTATTAAAATCAAACACAAATATACCTTTGGGATCAAGATAATTATTGACCAGGCGAAACACCTCTGTCAGCTCTTCTTCCTCAAGCACGTAATTCACGCAATCACACACGCTGACACAGGCTCTCACCGTCCCATACAACTCAAATTCACGCATATCTTGAAGTAAATACAAAATCTCCCGGTCCTGCGCTTTTTCTCTTGCAATCAACAACATTTCTTCTGCATTGTCAATTCCGATCATGTCAAACCCGGCTTCTGCCAGACGAAGCGTCATATTTCCGGTGCCACAGCCTAAATCACAGACAAGTCCATCCGTTATGCCATATTCATTTAACTTGGAAATATAAAATCGGGCCCACTCTTCATATGGGACATTATCCATAAGCTCGTCGTATACCCGGGCAAAGCTTTCGTAACTTACATATTCTTCCTTCATCTTCTATCCTTTTCATCAGAAAAATGCGCCAAGCGCTCCAAACAGTCCTGCACTCGCCGCTCCCATAATAATACCGGCAAGTAATACTCCCAACATAACAGCCGTGATACTTGATTTAAAATCCATATCAAGAATACTTGCTGCCAGTGTTCCTGTCCATGCACCGGTACCAGGAAGCGGAATTCCTACAAATAAAAGAAGTGCAACAAATAGTCCTCGTCCTGCTTTTTCCTGCAATTTTTTCCCGCCCTTTTCACCCTTTTCCAAACAAAAAGAAAAGAATTTCCCAATTACAGGTTTATCACTTCCCCATTCAAGAACCTTGCGCGCGAACAAGTATATAATTGGTACCGGTATCATATTTCCGATGACCGCCACGACATAGGACTGTAAGAGCGGAAGCTCCATCCCCGGCATCTGCGAAATTGGAATCGCTCCACGAAGCTCAATAAGCGGAACCATCGATACCAGTAAAACCCATAAATACTTCTTTAACATGATACATCTCCTTTTGCTTTCAGATAATTTTTGACAAAATCAAGGAACACATCCATCTCTTCATCCGTTCCGATTGTAATTCTATTATATTCAGCAATCAATGGATTATTAAAATGACGAATATATATATTTTTTTCCTTCAAAGCTTCATAGAGTTTTACTCCTGAAATATCCGGATGTTTTGCAAACACAAAGTTAGCCATAGAATCCGTAAATTCAAAACCGAGCTCCTTCAGCTCTTTTTTTACACGTTCACGCGTTGCTATAATTTTGGCTGTCGTCGCTTTAAAATACGCGTCGTCCTTTACAGCCTCCACACCGAGCATCAAGGACGGATAATTCATCGTATATGAATTAATCGAATATTTCACGTCGTTTAAATACTTGATCAGCTTTTTATTTCCCATCGCAAATCCAACACGCATTCCTGCCATTGCACGGGATTTTGAGAAAGTCTGTACGACCAGCAAATTATCATAAGTACCAATCAATTTCAGCGCACTCTCACCACCAAAATCAATATAAGCTTCATCTACAATTACTATCACATCCGGATTGGCCTTCAAAATCTCTTCGACGGTATCCAGACTCTCCAACAACCCGGTCGGTGCATTCGGATTTGGAAAAATAATTCCACCGTTCTCCTTTGTATAATCCTGCGCACAAATATGGTAATCCTCCCTAAGAGGAACTGCCTCATACGGAATCTTATATAAATCGGCCCACACATCATAAAATGAATATGTAATCTGCGGAAACAGAATCGGCTTGTCTGAATTAAAAAAAGTTTGAAATGCTACCGCAAGCACGTCATCCGATCCCACACCGACAAATACCTGCTCATCGCTCAGTCCGTAATACTCAGCCAGCACATGAACAAGACTTCCCGCATCCACTTCCGGATACAACCTGAAATCATCATAACGAAGATTCTTTATTGCCTCCTCTACCCCCTTTGCAGGCGGATACGGACATTCATTGGTATTTAGCTTAATCATATTTGGTTTATTCGGTTGTTCTCCCGGTACATATGGCACCACTTTTCTTACATTTTTTTCCCAGTTCATATCGATTCCTCTCTCTATTTTTATTTCTTTCTTATTATACACAACGAGTCTGTTTCTTCCATACGAAAAACATCATATTTTGTATCTATCCAGATTCCCAGTGGATTCTCTTTAAAAAATTTCTCTCGATTATCTATGGTATTTTTTGCAAGCACAATCACTTCCGGCTCCTTCATCGGATACCGTTCAAAATATTGCACCCATTGTTCATTAAACGCCGGTGTACTGATGGTAGACGGTGACACAAATTCGCACTGCGCGTACAGATTCGAAATTCCTTCCGTACCCAAATAGAGAAATGAACTGTTCTCCTGCGTTGCACTTTGAATCGTCTGATAGTCCTCCGTCACCCGGTCGAAATCTTCTTTTAACACAAAAATGCCCTTTAACGGACCCACTTGAATCTGCTCTCTGCTTTGTAATATATTGGAAGGTCCATATTCTGTGATACGGACATAATACCCTTTACAAAAAATCAAACTCAACACAAATATGCTCAGTACAAACCAAGCTGCTCTATTCCATCCCAAACCGTAATCGACCGTTTTGTGATACAGCACCACCCCCGCAGCAATCAAACCAATACTCAAATAGGAACTGCTTGAATCCGGTCCCACGTTGGAAAAAATCAAAATCGCCACAAATGCAATCAGCATTTGCAACAACGGGCCCCAAAACAGAAAACGTCCCTCTCGTACCGGCCGTAACACCGACCAACAAAATACAAACAAGAAAAACAACAGGTAACGAACCTGAAAATGGAACGGTCCCATCTGAATACCGAACAAATTTGCAAAAATCACTAAGAAAGAGGTGATTGTTATAAATGATAACAAAAATACACATCCCAACTGTTCGCCGGAAGTGATCTTACTATGTTCTTGATGTCTATGTTCTCGATGTCGCTTTATGACTTTTTCAAAAACAATCGTTATTAAAACGCACGGCACAGAAAATATGAACAACTGTTTTGCTACATTCATCCACTGGGCCGCATAGGTCATCAGTTTGGTTTCCATCGTGAATTGATGTGTACCATCCATAAACACCATTGGTATGCTTTCCAAAAACTCGCTCAATCCCATAGCTGAAAGAATGTAGACAAAAAACAAAACTGCCATCAAAGCGCATCCTGCTGTCAGCAAAATCATTTTATTAATTTTAGTTTTAACTTCTTCCCTTTTTCCAGTCATCCACAATGACAAAAGAAGCGCCGGATACGACAGCACCATCCCGGGATAAGCCAATACCGTAGCCGCAAGTACAACTCCCATAAAGAAGCTATAGCTTTGTTTACCGCATTCTAGCATTCGGGCAAACAGAATCAGTATCAAAGTCATCCCCCATACCTGTTGCATAGAAAAATCCAAATTAATAAGCCACTTTGGAAGCATATTGAAATACAACAATGCAAGCAGAAGACTCCACGAATCTCCCAGCCTTTTTTTCAAACATCTGTATACCATAGTGGACAACACTAGGTGCAGGACCGTTGCAACAATACGCAGATATACAACACTCCCAGTAGTTACACCTGTTATTTTTACATAGATCCACAAAAACAGTGCCGGAAGAAAGGAGGACGTCTGGTGTACCTCCCACATATCCAGAAACATCCGATCTCCCTGCAAAAGTCGGAATGGCATAGATACTGCATAGCCTTCATCAATATCAAAACCGATAAAAATCTTAATGACCATAGCTACCACAGAAAGAATGACAAGCAAAAGACCTAGAATATATTCTGTTTTTCTTTTTGCAATCGGCATGGCGCTTCTTCCTTTCGTTCCTGATTTTAGAACCTATCTTCTCTGTTCTCCAAACTATCAAGCATTATAGCATAAGGACTTAAAGTTTTCCATATGCAATGCGTAATCGATATACAATCCTTAGGATTCCCCCGACGCCACAAACAATACCAATAGCCAGCAAGAACCATGGCGTCTCTTGCTGCACCTTCCCGGACTCTACCTGTCCCCCTTGTATATCTGCCGTTTGTGTCTGTTCTTCTTCCTTTTGGCGATTCGCTTTCGTCTGCTCTTTTTCCTCTTGTCGCTTTATCTCTTCCTTCTTGTATTCTTCCGCCTTGTATTCTTCTTTTGTTCCGGCTCCCGGCCAGGTGAATTCTACGTGATTACTGCTCACTTGCAGGTTTTCCTGCAGTTCCTCCTCCTGTGTTATTTCATTTGCTTCTTTTGTCTTACTTGTTGTTTGGCTTTGATTTGATTCTTTTCTTTCAAGTGGTTTTTTATCTAGGTTTTGCCTTCCGTCCCCAGATGACTTCTCACTCTCCGGTGTTTCCGGTATACTCTGTGCCGGAACTGTTTGCGGCACAGGATCCGTTTCCATCTCCTCTGTGTCCGCTCCACCGATGATCGCTCTTTCTTCCACAACAAATCGCTCCTTCTCTTCGGCTGTCACATTTACCACAGGCATCATCAGACCAAAACTCACCCCTACCATCATCCAGCATGGAACCAATCTCCAAATTTTTCTTCCTATTTTTCTCATAAAACTCCTTTCTGCCATTCTATTTATACAGGTAATCCTGCTTATACAGGCCATTTTGTTTACAAACATGGAATGTCATGACCGATTGGTCACATGACTTGTGAAACTTCCTAAAGCTTTTCACAAACTAGATGTATCAGAATCTAAAGATTAGAAATAGTAAGATGATTGTAGCATGGTGTCTTTGTGGAAACAAGACAAAAAACACCCCCTCACAGCCAAAGTTTGAGGGGGTAAAACTGTTAATATTGCACAAATATTTTTATTCTTTCTCATGCACA
This sequence comes from Lachnospiraceae bacterium, assembly GCA_045588655.1. GTDB lineage: Bacteria > Bacillota > Clostridia > Lachnospirales > Lachnospiraceae > SVFI01. The sequence goes on from JAZNEP010000028.1 coordinate 38,407, forward strand.
ATAAGAAGCCTTCCTTTTTGGACGCAGATACTTACATCTTTCCCACAAAATGCATTGCTGACACCAAGCGGAAATGCATCTTCCAGCACAATATTGTCCGTTTCATACTCTGCACCACAAATCGTTACACCTTCCGCCACTGTTCCATACGAAAATACAGACAATATTCCTTTGGTTTCTGCCGGAAAACGAAGCTCAGTTTCTTTGAGTAAATAGATATCTCTCGCTTCGCTTTTTAATACTCCTTTTGCGCCGTGTTCTGACAGATAAGCAAGTGTCTGTATATTGGCAATCGTATGATCCAGACGACCTCCAATCCCCCCCAGAAGTACAAAGGATTTATATCCCTTTTCCAGGCCAAACTTTACCGCAAGCATCATGTCGGTATCATCCTTTTTCGACGGATATGCTACTACCTTCTCCTCCTTTGGGACAAATCCAAGGGAATCAAAATCACCGAGGATCGCATCCGGAATGCATCCGCCTAACTGCGCATATCCACCATCTGCCGCAATCACAAAATCACCCGGCTTTTTATCAATCTTGTATTCTGTTTTCATTGCTGCAACAATATAACAGATTCCCATATGTTTCTTCCTCCCTAATATCTGGTGTCAAAAAACAAATTGCATAAGCAACATATAACAAACCGTTCCTGACAAAATAGACTGGAACATATTTCTCTTCCACACATGTATGCCTACAATCAAGGCAATCGATAAAAGCTCCGGAAGTGCATGTGTCTGTGAAAAGAGACTGGTGTCTTTTAAACAATAGATAACGAGCATTCCAAACACCGCCGGTGGCAGTACCTTCCCTAAATATGTAATGAATGCCGGTGTCCTTTTCCCTTCCGGAAAGAGCCAGAATGCAATCGCTCTAGTAAAAATTGTCACCGCAATGACAATTGCGATGGTGATAAGTTGCTCTGACAACGTCATTTACTCCACCTCCTTTTTAAAGGCAGGTCGCACCAGTGACAAAATCAAAAAAATCACACACATTGACGGCACAAGAAAACGCTGCGCGCCAAACAGTACAAGACAAATGATTGACGCCGCAAGTCCCACCAAGGAGGAAATATAATTTTTTTCCTTAAGCCAGTTGTCCAGAAAAATTACGACAAAAAGCGCTGTCATAACAAACTCAAGTCCTTTTGTGTCAAACGCAAAAAGCGACCCAATAAGCGCACCGATTGTCGCCCCGAGCACCCAATAAGACTGATTTAAGAGTGTTACCCAAAAATAAAACCAACCTTTATCCACTCCTTCCGGAATATCCACAGAACAATTAATAGAAAAGGACTCATCACACATTCCGAAAATCAGATACCATTTTTTTCTACCCACCTGTTTGTACTTCGATACCATCGTAATACCGTAAAAAATATGGCGCGCATTTACCATAAGTGTAAGAAGCGCAGCACCAAGCGGCTGAAAACTGCTAAGAAGCATACTGGCCGTCACAAACTCCATGGATCCCGCAAAAATGAGCATGCTCATGAAAATCGGATATGCAGCCGAAAAACCGAGCGCACGCATATAAATCCCATAGGAAATCCCAAGGAATAAAAAGCCTGTCAAAATCGGAACCGTATATGGAAATGCACACTTAAATGCTTTTTTGATCATTTGAATACTCTTCTTTCTCAATTATTACCTTTTGTTATTATAGCAGAATTTTTCCGGCATACAACCGGCGTCGAATATTTTGCCACCGTCCTAATCTTCCTATCATATTTTGGATTTTGAGCACATACATTTAACAAACAGAATTTGAGGTCTGCCATGAAATTAAAGGAATTTTATATACAGCAAAAAAATGTCATCTTAACCCTTTCCATTTTGCTTGTCGGAATCTCCGCTTTCTTTTTCGTTGCACCACAAACGCTCTCTACTAACAGTAGTGTCTCCGGACGCAACCTTCCGATTTACTGCGTAGAAACAAAAGAACCAAAAGTCGCGCTTTCCTTCGACGCAGCTTGGGGAAATGAAGACACCAACGAAATTTTAGACATTCTAAAAAAACATGATGTGCATGTCACTTTTTTTATGACAGGTGGTTGGATTGAGTCCTATCCTGAGGACGTAAAAACCATTCTTGCCGCCGGTCATGACCTTGGAAATCACAGCGAAAATCACAAACATATGACTCAGCTCTCCTTGACAGAATGTAAAGATGAAGTCATGAAAGCACATAAAAAAGTAAAGGAACTGACCGGATATGACATGTTTTTGTTCCGACCTCCTTACGGTGATTATGACAACAACGTCATTAAATCCGTAGAAGCCTGTGGATATTATCCGATTCAATGGGATGTGGACAGTCTTGATTGGAAAGATTACGGAACCGATTCCATTATCAAAACCGTCTGCCAGCACAAGCATCTCGGCAACGGTTCCATCATCCTATGTCATAACGGAGCCAAATACACGGCCTCAGCGCTGGATGCCATGATTACGCAGCTAAAAGCCGACGGTTATGAAATTGTGCCGATTTCGGAGCTGATTTACCGTGAAAATTATCACATGAACGCAGAAGGACGTCAGATTGCAGACTAACTGTAATCTGACGCCCTATCATGTCAAATCGACTTATGTTCCAAAATAAGAAAAATGCATATAGTCGCATCGATTCCCCCAAAGTCCCTGACGGAATCCGTACTTATTCATAATCCTTGCCACTTCACCGTTTGTCGGAATGGAATATGGGTTAATTCCCGGCTGATATAACTTTCCGCTGATAATAGCTCCATTTTCAATCATGTAGTTCTCTTCCCAGTTAATATCCAGCGCAAGACCACAGCAGTGCTCAGATGTGGATGTTTCTCCTCGCCATGTGTATCCACCAATATTTTTTATCGGGAAACGTTCCTCTCCTTCATAGATCTCTTTCATTATCTGTTTTACCGTTTCCGCTATATTCTCATGCACCGTGACGGTGTAATGCTTTGTCACTTTTGTTTTTCCGTCCGAAGCAAAATCCCATGCCGCAACCGTGATTGTGGTCATATGGCGATCCGCTTCTTCTTTCGAACTATACTTTTTATAATAGTCCAAGCCAAAGATACGCTGCGCCTTGTCCATATACGTCTCATCCGCATACCCAAATCGATTAAATGTTACGGTTTTCGTATTGGAATACTTCGAATATTGTTTCTTTTTCTTTACGGTACGGTAGGCACGTATTTGGTAATAATACTGTTTTCCGTTTTCCTGACCTCCCACATTGCTGCTAGTTTTTTTTCCGCCTTTTACGGTTGCGACACGCTTGTATTTCCCTGTTTTTGTATCGCTTCGATAAATCATATAGCCCGAGGCACCACTTACCTTTTTCCAAGTAAGCTGGGCGGTATCACCTGACACCACTGTCACTGTCTTCAATTTTGGTTTATTTAGGGTGGTAACGGCCTCTGCCACTTCCGAATAGGCACTATATTTCTTTTTTCCATCCACCGTGCGGTAGGCCCTGATTTTGTAATAATAGTTGGTTCCGGTATCACATTTTTGATCGATATACTCTACTGTTTTTCCCTTTTTAATCGTTTTGATTTTTTTGAACCCGGAATCTTTCTTTGTCGAACGATAGATGACATATCCGTTTGCTCCGCTTACCTTCTCATAGGTAAGCTTGATAGATTTGTAATCAGCTACCTCCACCTTCGTAATCACCGGCAGTTTTAGTGATGGTTTTGCGATGCAGACCGATGAAAACGCACCATATATTTTTTCGCCCTGTTCCTCCAGAACGTATGCTCGCACCTTATAATAATATTTCTTTCCGGTCGTCAAATATGTTTTGGACTCTCCCCGATCGATGTAACTGATATTATCTGCTCCAGCCAGATCCTTTATCAGATGCATATCCTCCGCAGTTTCCCCGCGGTATATCTCATAACCTGACACACCTTCCACCTTTGAAAATGTGATTTGGATGGTGCGATAGGTGTCTGACACAGCTGACGCATGTGTCACATCCAGATAATACTCTGTGGCAACATGATTTTCTGACACTGCACTCTTCGCCCACGCAGTTTCCATCAAAAAAACTGACACAAACATCATGATTATCCATGCAAAAATATACAGTCTTCCTCTTTTTACAATCCCTTCCATCCTTCGTCCTCCTATTTCCCATTATTGTACAATGCAATCTTTTTCGCGTCAAATACCATATTTCTCTTCTTTTTCCACACATTCTGACCGCATTGTCTCATTGACGTATTGCGGCAAATCAGCTATTATAAATAGGTATGGAAATACAAAAATCAATGTAAGGAATCAAACATGAAAAAAGCGATTATTATCGGAGCAGGTCCTGCGGGTCTTACTGCCGCATACCAGCTCTTAAAGGAAACGGATATACAACCGATCATATTAGAAGAAACCCAATATATCGGCGGTATTTCCCGCACAGCAGAATATAATGGCAACCGTATGGATCTCGGTGGTCATCGATTTTTTTCAAAAAACGAGCAGGTCAATGACATTTGGAAAAGCCTGATGCCACTGCAGGGGGCTCCGGCGAGCGATGATCTTCTTCTTGGTCGCAACGTTGATTTAACCAAGGACGGTCCGGACCCTGAAAAAACCGATGTTGTTTCTTTGGTACGTACCCGCGTCAGCCGCATTTTCTTTTTACGCAAATTTTTTGATTACCCGATTTCCATGAAGCCGGAAACGTTTATCAACATGGGACTGTGGCGCACAATTAAAGCAGGATTTGGGTATCTTTATTCCTGCGTAATCAAACGAAAAGAGCAGTCTCTGGAGGACTTTTATATCAATCGTTTCGGAAAGCCTTTGTATCGCATGTTTTTTGAGGATTACACAGAAAAACTCTGGGGTGTACATCCGAGCAACATTGCTCCGGACTGGGGTGCACAGCGTGTAAAAGAGCTTTCTTTAGGAAAGATGATTGCAGAATTTTTTGCAAAACTGTTTCATCCGGACCATAAGACAAGCTCCACTTCTCTGATTGATCAGTTTATGTATCCGAAGAAAGGACCAGGACAACTTTGGGAAAAGATGGCCGATGAAATCCGTGATATGGGCGGCGAAATAATTTTCAACGTAAAAGCAACCCGCATTTTGCAAAAAGACGGTTCTATCTCCGGTGTGGAGTTTACCAAAACAGTCTCTGCAGAAAACTCTCTGCCAGAGCTCACGGATGAAACCATCCTATATACAGGTGATTATTATTTTTCTTCTATGCCGGTTAAGGATCTTATCATAGCGATGGACAAAGACGCTCCAAAGGACGTTTATGACATTGCAAAAGAGCTTCCGTATCGTGATTTTATCACGGTTGGACTGTTGGTTGATAAACTTCTTTTAAAGAATCTGACATCAATGAAAACGGTCAACAACATTGTACCGGACTGCTGGATTTATATTCAGGAGCGAGATGTAAAAATCGGCCGACTTCAAATTTTCAATAACTGGTCCCCGTATCTTCCTGCCAAAAACGAGGAGACGGTCTGGATTGGTCTTGAATATTTTTGTAACGAAGGGGATTCCCTGTGGAACCTGTCAAAAGAAGAGTTTATCGAATTTGCGATTAGTGAGCTGGTTAAAATTGATATTATCTCTAGAGAAGACGTGTTGGATGCCACTCATATTCGTGTCAAAAAAGCCTACCCGGCTTACTTTGGAACGTACAAGCATTTTGACCGCGTTGAAAGCTATTTATCTTCCATCGCCAATCTTTTCTGTATCGGAAGAAACGGACAACATCGCTACAACAATATGGATCATTCCATGCTCACTGCCATTGAGGCTGTCAATGCCATCAAAGCAGGCAGCACGGACAAGTCCATCCTGTGGAATGTAAACACCGAACAGGAATATCACGAGACAAAAGAATCTTAGAACTTTATTTCATGTACTGCATGAACTAAAAAAAGCCGGAAATTCCGGCTTTTTATTTTCTAACCCATTCATTTATTTATGCTGATTATGGTTCATATCCTTCCGAGAAAAGATACATCCCCTGCTGACCTTCATAGATTGCATAATATTCATCCTGGTAAACACACTTTGCATCTTCCATCACGGTAAAATCTCCGTTTAACATCCCTGCTTCCTCTGTTCTGGCCAGAAGCAGGAAGGTTTTTCCTTTATGAAATCCCGCCTGATAGTACGATTTCGGTGTCAGCCATTCATATGGTGCAGGTATCCCGTTCTCTCCCCCAAGATTACCCACTTTGATTTTTCCGTCACTTAAATATTCTGTCACTGACGCATTCCAAAATGTCGCATATCCAAAATCATACTCATTTTTTTCCAAAAACTCCATATAGCCATATCTCTTTTCGCAGTCATTGTATTTGACATCCTGCCAAAGTTCTCCGTAAAGTGATGCCAGCACGACACCTGCAAGAAACACTGCCATCACACCTTTCTGCCACCCGATGACCGGAATCCATTTCTGCATAAAGATTCCGACAAGAAGTATTCCAACAACATAAACCGGGAGCCAGTAGCGATACTGCATCAGCACATTGGTAAAAATAAGCATATACCAATTGATCAAAAACAAGAAGATAAAAAAGTATAGCAAAAACCGTTCTGACGCATTGAGCAGTTCCATGCGATGCTTCCACAGATAGATTATTATAGCGATAAACACCAGCAAAAACAGACATTTGACCGGGTTCACAAGTCCAAGTCCTGTCACCACTTTAATCTCCCGATATCCCATAAACTCCAGCATAAGGCGAATGGATGTAAGAAATCGTTCCGGTACTTCCGCAATCGGTACAAATGCCACCTCAGAGGTCGTATCAAAGCTATAGTGTACTGCCAGATAAAATTTATTGATCAAAAAGCCGATTCCCGCAAATCCGGTCATCACAACCGAAAGTAGGACCGAACACACATTTTCTCTTTTTTGTTTTCCCTGTTCCAGCAATACAAAACACAGATAAGCCAGTATCATAGGCAAATATAAGCTTGCCAGATAACGAAGCCCCGACATTCCAAGAATCAGTGCCACGATGCAAAGAATCGCTGCGTGTATCCAAACACTTTTTTTGCTCTTTTTTTCTTTCATCACGAGGGAAAGGATCAGGTACGTGCAGATGACCTGTGATGTATAAAAGCATCCGATAAACATCATATCCAAATATTCATTAGAAAGCGGCGCAAACAATAATGCCAAGCAAAGAAAATGCCACTTTTTATCCAGTTCAAAGCGTTTCCCAAGCATATAGTATGCATAAATGAGCAACAAATAGAAAATAAATATAGAAATCACTTTTACCAGTGTATAATCAGAAAACAGATGAAACAACGGAATCATAATCAGATGTGAGTACACAATTCGGATTTCTGTGGAATAGAACCAGTTTTGGGAAATCAGACTCCCTTCCTCTGCGAGAAGCTTTGATAATATGACCTCTGCCGTCGTATCCGAATGCATGAGATTGTCCGGACAACATATACAGAAAAGCACAAGTGCTGCCACTGTCACTACAAACAATGCAAAAGATGATACGTCCTGCCAGCTTGTCCGGTTCTCTTTTTTCTTAACATTTATTTTTTTCTCTGTCATTTTTTTCACCATTCTTCGTCTTACTTTTTCCCCTCAATCTTCTTTAGTTTACCCTTATCTCCTGTCGCTTGTCAAATACTACAATCACAGGGCTATTGAAAGAAAAACGCTTTTATACTAAAATACAGATATCAATTTGAAACGGAGATATTTATGGGAACACTTACCTTTATTCTTTCAATTTTTTTACCGATTCTTGCAATGTTTGTTGTCTTTTATCACGTGTTTCCCTCTTTGGCGGAACATGCACAGGTATTTGATGATTTGATTATAGAAAATGTATCATCTGCCGGATATAACAAGTCTGCAGAGCTTATGCTGTTTCGTATTCTTGCGATTGCTTGCCTTGTGCTCACATTCCTTCTTATTTTTCTTTTTTCACATGTTGCAAAGCGACGCAATATCGGAAACGTTCTATCCGGAAGATTTGCAAGCTCCGGTACTGACACCGACTCCCAAAAACTTTTGACTGCAGCTATGATTGCAATCCTTCCATTCATCGGACATCTTCTCGTATTCGGTAAGGTAAGCCTTGCATGCATACTAGGCATATGCGCCGTTTTGGCCGTTTTTCCGATTTGCAAAATCGGACATTCGGCTCCGCTGCCTTTTCTTGCACTACCGGTTCTTTCTTATTACGCAGTACTGGCCGTTTTGACTGTTCTTGTGCAGTTTTCCCCAGTCTTTTCACTATCACAACATCGTATCTTTCTCCTTACCGGAATCGTTACGCTGCTTCTTTTTGTGTGCACAAAAGGGAGGGGGACTTTCTGCAAAAAGCTGCTTCTTTTGCTCCAGTGCATCGTTCCTCTGCTTCTCATGCTGTTTTTCGTAGACCGTTATGTATATCATGGAAATATTCTGCGCATCCGCTATGCGCCGTTTTACTATATATTTTTCCTTGTGCTTGTAGTGACCTTTGTTGCTTTCTCCATTTTGCATGCAAAAAAACATTGGGGGCGCACAGAGTCCCTTTCTCTTGGACGACTGCTTCATCCCGTCACAGCCATCACCGTATTTATTTACAATTCCTACTCTGCCTGTCCGATGTATGCCCAGCCGGATCAACACCACCACGGTGAGCAAATGATTCCTTGGCAGCAGATTGTTATGCTCGGACAGACCGCTTATGACGAATACACTCCTGTCTCCGGTCTTTTTCCTATGGTAAACGGATTTATACAAAATCTACTGCTTGGCGGAACGGTTTCCGATTATTCACCTGCCATCAGTATGACTGTGGTTCTTTTTTGTATTATAACCATGTATCTTATTTATCGACATGTGGGCGGCAGTTATTCGCTCTTATTTGCTATCTTTTTTGCCCTGCCTGCATACAATCGCCAGTATATGGTACTCCCGGTTTTACTTTTACTCTTCTTAAAAGATCTTCTGCAGCGTCCGCAACGCTGGCTCCCAACTTGGATTTTCTCTTGTTTTTTAGCAGGACTCTATTATCCTCTCTATGGCGCCGCCGTGCTGGTTGCAACACTGCCACTTGGCATCTCTATGCTGGTTCGTTTTATCAAGGAGACCGACTGGAAAAATGAAATCCGAACACCGGCTTTTTATATCTCCTGGATAGTATGCCTTCTTCCCATTCTGCTGTGTTTGCCATTATTGCTTCGCATGGTCAGCCACACGCTCGTATATTCCGGACAGACGATTCTTGCAGACGGTATTTCCCTATACGGACAAGCTGTCCCTGAATTTTTTCTTCCTTACCTTGCAGATACACACGAAAACATAAGACTATGGCTCTACTACGGATTTCGGTTTTTCCTACCAATCCTTCCTTTGGTACTTGCCCTAGGACTTGGTGCCCTTGTTTGGCTCCTTTACCAAAAACATGCAAACAACGCAAAGAAAGTCTGCCTGTTTGGTTTTTGGGCCACGATTCTTACACTGGCTGTCTCCTACACCTATACGCTTGTGCGCGCAGACACTAACATGGTACTCTCTCGCACCGCTCCTGTGTTAATTGCAGTCGCCGGAATCTTTCTTCCTGTGCTGCTTCTTTCTCATGGAAAAGCGTTGGTTTCGCCATCCATACGTATTCTCATTCTCGGAATCGGTTTTTCGCTTCCTATGATAATTTATCATCAAGTATCTGCCATGAAATTTCCTGATATGTGGATTTATCCAAATGGGACTGCTTCCCTTGTCATGGATGATGCAGATAAGCTTTTTTCCAACTATGAGGTACCGGAAAGTTTTATTTCCATGCAGGAAATTTCTCTGCCGGATACTTCCATGCTCGGCGATGGTTTCATGGTTGCAGATCAGGTACATTATCTTCAAGAATATGCAGCTGTGATGGAAAAATGCAACAAAATAGTTCCTGATATCAGCTATCTGGGAATGGATGGTCAAGGATTCTATTACTATTTAAATGCCAAAGCTTGTGCCACCGGTTTTATTCAGGCCGGAAAGGGACACGAAGCACAGCAAAGAATATGGCAGCAGATTGAGAAAGCACGTCCCGTTGTCTTTTGCCTTGATGCGCAAGCTTCGTATTTTATTTTTTCTCGTATACTCACAGGAGATTATTGCTATTGTGCGGATGACCGGGCCTTCTACCCTGTCGAGCTTTACCAAATGCTTTATCCTGAAAAAGAAAAGGGTGATGATTACAGACTTGTATGTGATTCGACCAATTTGGGGCTCTCACCTGCCTCCTTTGGCGCTTCTCTTTCTTCCCTCAACAATCGACTCACGATTGCCAATCCACAGGCATCTGATGTCGGTGATGACTTCATGGTGAAAGGAAGCTCTTGTGATGTCCTGTTTTTACAGCTGGAAGAATCTCTTGTCTCCCAAAGCGCATCTGTTCAGATTACTTTTTTAAGTGATGGACAAATCTTCAACGGAGCCTCCGTCTCCTGCCTCACCGGTGATGGATCTCTCCTTATTCCTATGGGAATGAACGCCTGCTGGCTGCTGGGAAATAATTCACAGATTATGCTACATTTTTACGACGAGGCCGGAAATCAGATTTGCGAACTCCCGCTCACTGATGCCGCGGCCCATGGAACTGATGTTACGTTTTATCACTGGAACTAATTATTGTGTCTTATTTTTTGCCTTTGTCTTTTTTTAGCGGACTTCTTCTCCGGCGGAATCTGAATCACTGCCAGCGCAGCGCCAATCAGGATACAGAAGTCCGAAACATTAAAGATGGTATTGGAAAACTTCTGGTTTTTTACATTAAATCCAACATAATCCACCACATACCGGCGTACCATTCTATCATACGTATTACTGAACGCACCTCCCAGCATCATGGAGAGTCCAAGCTTTAACAAATGCTTCCCTCGTCTGCCAAGCGTAAATACAAACAGAAGAAGACAGCCTATGGTAAGTACGAGTGAAATATATTTGATTGCAACTCTTTTTGATGCACCAAAATCAAGAAACGCACCTTCATTATGATATTTGGTCAAATACATTTTTTCTTGGCAGATTGGAATCCGTTCTTTCTCTTTTGCCAGCTTCTCTACTAAAAATTTTATAGCAAACTCAACCCCAAATATTAACCCTACTATTATCACATATACCATTTGACTACCTCCTCTTTCGGATTTTCTATAGTGTAGCATTATTTTCATTCCACGACAACTTCATTCCTGTTATCTGCTTGATTGTTCTCCTTTATCCTGTTTTATATTTTTTCCACCAGTTCTCTGAATATTCCCTCAATCGTCATTCTTCCATATCCCCACGTGGCATTAGGGTATATCTCATCCTGCATTCGCTTCGCACCTCGAATAAAATAATTGCGCACTTCCATGCTCGTCAGAAGCTGATCCCCCTGTTTTAGGATCACCCACTCCATAAACTGTGCCGCAGCACCGGCCATCAAGGCCGCCGCAGCACTTGATCCTGTCACTGCACCGGATATGGACGCAACATCCACTCCTGCCACGGAGAGCGCAGGTGTCAGTTGTCCGCTCTGATTTCCTCCTCTCCCGCTGTTGATGGCAAAACTACCATTGGACGAATCAAAATAAGTATGCCCCACTGCATTCTCTGTATAAGACGGTTCCGTCATTGTAAGATACGGTGTCGAACGCAAGAAATATACCGGCTGTTCCAAAAACGCTTCCACAGGAAGCCACATATGATATTCAGCCCTTCCATAGCCCCCTTGCGCAAAGACACGTACGGTCCATATTCCGGGAGAAGGATTGATAAATCGTACAAAAATAAGCTCCAAGCCACTATTGCGCTCTACCAGCACATAGCTGATATTCACAATCGTTCCACTATAAACAAATCGTATGGTGTTTTCCTGACCGTACCGGATTGCTATACGCTCCGCCCGTTCACCATCCGGTGACTCCAACGCAATGCTAAAGCTGTTTGGTATTCTTCCCCATAGTTCAAAAGAAAAACTTCTGACATTTTCACTGACGCGTATTTCCACATCCTCATAGACCTCCTCATCCGATAATTCAAGATTTCCTGCATAATGGTGTGCAAGATTTCCTTCATTTCCTCCGCCAATCACTAGACATCTCTTATACCGATTTCCCATATCCTCAAGATAACGATTCAGCAGGGAATCTCCATTATGATCTCCCATATTGGTCCCCATGGTAATACAAATGACAAGTGGTCTGTTCTGTGCACGTGCCACCTGTTCCAGATAACTTATACCTGCCATGATATCATCCTCTGCATATGCCTGTGCCCCCTCATATATCCCATAAAATGCTTTTAAATGCGGCTTTGCCTGACGACATTTCACCATGATAACCTCAGCCCCCGGCGCAGCCCTTAACGCAATCGATACAAGCTGTGTGCCATGCCCATCGGTATCCTCATGCACAATTTCATCTGCCTGCCCTTCTCTTCTCCTCTGCAGCGCCTCCTGCAGCATCTCCTGTGTATATTCCGTTCCATAGATAAGGCCCTTCGGCGGCTCCCCCTCCTGCACGGTCTGGTCCCAAATGGAAAAAATTTTACTTCTCCCATCTTCCCGCACAAACTCATCCAGCCAGTACCTTACTCCGGTATCAATCAATCCAATCAGTATCCCTTCTCCGGTAAGAGAGAGCGGCGGTCTTTGTACTGCTGTAATGCCACTTTCTTCATAAGCGCCTCCCAGGAGACTTGTATCTATCTGTGCACTTTTTATCTGTGCACTTTTTATCTGCGCCTGCTTTCGCGCGTCAATCATTTGCTCACAGATGTAGCTTTCTTCTGATAACAAGGCATAACATTTAGGAATATAGGCATATCTATACCGGGTAATGTTGAGTTCCTCCGCTTCCCTGCTATCAAGATACAAAATATGATAATCCCCTATCAGCTCCAGCATACAGTGAGAAAAATCGGATAATCCGCTTTCTCCACTATTTATCTGAGAATCGAGTAGTATGTCATAAAAATCATCCGACAAAATCATCTCTTTACAATCCATACCATCCCTGCCATGAAAAAAACCGGGCAAATCTACCCGGTTTTCTCTTTTCGTTCTTTATTCAACTATACGTGAAGGATATCACTATTATTCCTGTGAATCTGAATCGGTCAGCATTGCAACACTACCTCTAATTTCTATTTTCGGTCCGCCGCAGCCCTCCAGATACTCTTTTGTAATGGTCACCTTTCCAATGTTATCATCCTTTGGAATTTCATACATAATATCCAGCATAAACTCCTCGATAATCGCCCGAAGTGCTCTTGCACCCGTATCCTTTTTCATCGCTTTGTCTGCAATTGCCTCTAATGCGCCGTCATCAAACTGTAAATCCACTTCATCTAGCGCCAGTAACTTCTGATACTGTTTCAAAATCGCATTTTTCGGCTCTTTTAATATTTTGATATACATATCTTTATCCAAAGGATCTAAGGTATAGATGATTGGCAATCTTCCAAGAAATTCAGGTATCATACCAAATTTCTTTAAATCTTCAATTGCTACCTGTTTCACAATATCTTTGTCTTTGTCAAATTTATCTTTCAGTTCTGCTTCATAACCAATGGATGTTTTTTTGCGAAGTCTCTGCTTGATAATTTCATCCAAATCCGGGAACGCGCCACCACAGATAAACAGAATATTTCTTGTATTGATCGTCGTCAATGGTACCATCGCGTTTTTGCTGTTTGCACCTACCGGCACTTCCACTTCCGCACCTTCCAATAGCTTGAGCATTCCCTGCTGCACAGACTCACCGGAGACATCTCTTGAGGTTGTCTCCTTTTTCTTTGCAATCTTATCAATCTCATCGATAAATATGATTCCCATCTCTGCACGCTCTACATCATTATCTGCCGCTGCAAGAAGCTTAGAAACCACACTCTCAATGTCATCTCCGATATATCCTGCCTCCGTCAGTGATGTCGCATCTGTAATGGCAAGCGGTACATCCAAAAGCTTGGCCAACGTCTTTACCAGATAGGTCTTTCCGCATCCGGTCGGTCCAATCATAAGCATATTGGATTTTTCGATTTCTATCTCATCCATCGTCTGCGTCGCCACTCGCTTATAATGATTATAAACCGCTACCGAAATCACCTTTTTGGCCTGATCCTGGCCAACTACATATTCATCCAGCTGTGCTTTGATTTTATGTGGCGCCGGAATATTTTTGATATCGAGAATCGGCTTGTCTTTTTTCTTTTTGTCCTTTTTCTTTTTCTTTTTCAATTTCTGCTTATTCGGAATTCCGCCATCTCCTTGTAAATCTGCCAGATTCACAAAACTGATATTCGGAAATTTGGAGGAAAGTTCACTCAGGTCCATACCATAGAATGACGCGTCCATTCGATTTGGATCAAGCATTCCCTGATAATCAAACTGACTGACTGCATCCATCGTTTTGTGCATACAATCATTACAAACACAAATGTTATTCGGAAGTTTAAACTGCTTTCCGGTAACACTCTCCGGTCTGCGACACACGAAACAAACATCCTCATACTCCTTGTTTTCATCTTCCTCTTCAGCGTCTGTATCTGATTCCTCTTCCTCGTCAACCTCTTCTACATATTCGACATCTGCACCTTGTATATCATCATAATCGTCTTCAAAGTCATCCTCACTGGCCACATCTTCAATATCGAAATCATCACGGAATTCATCTTCTTCTATATCCGTAATACTCTCATAGTTTGCATTTTTTTGCTTTCCTGCAGACGAAACAGCCTCATCAAATTCATCCTCTGCAAAATCATCCTCCGAAATCATCTTTTTTCCGATTTCATCCTTTTCTTCTTCCTCAAAAAAAACATCTTCATCAAAATCTGCCATAATCTCTTACACTCCTTTTCTTTTTGAAGTCCCCGTTTAATTACGTCCTCCCAGAACAATTTCCATATTTTGCTCCTCATATCCCTGTGGTGTCATAACCATAATACCCATTTGTACCCGGCTCCCCTCTTCCGTGCAATCAAGCAACATCGACAGCTCTTCCATAGTCTCTATGCTCTCTCCATCAAAATAAGTAATAATGTCACCTTTTTTTAGTCCAGCCTCTTCTGCTGCTGTACCTACAAACACCTGGGCGATATATACACCGTACGGAAGTCCGTACATCTCATGCACATCCTCCGTCACATTGATACCGGAAATTCCGAGATACCCCTTTTTGTTCTCACTCACCGGTACTCTTGTTTTCTTACTCATAAGCTCTTCAATGATTGGTCTTGCAGTTGAAATGGGAATAGCATATCCCATACCTTCTATCATACTTCCGGCAATTTTGTTGGAATTAATTCCAATAACTTCACCGTACACATTTAATAATGCCCCGCCCGAATTGCCTGGATTAATCGCTGCATCCGTCTGAATCAAAAACTGAGATTGACCACTTTCATCTACGGTATTCTGGCGATTTACTGCACTAATCACGCCCGTCGTAACACTCTGTCCATAACCAAGCGCATTTCCGATTGCAATTGCAGGCTCCCCTACTTTTAGTGAATCAGAATCTCCTAGCGCTGCAATCCGTATTTCCTCTTTTGTCTCTTCCGAAAGCTCTGTAAGAGGTACAGCTATTACAGCCAAATCCACTTCCGCATTCGTGCCTTTTACCTGTGCATTACAAGTTCTCTCATCCACAAACTGTACGGAAAGGGATGTCGAATCTGCCACCACATGATGGTTGGTTACAATCAGGAGCTCTTCTTCATTTTCTCCTACAATGATACCGGAACCGCTCCCCTCATCTTCCTGCTGAAAATGATATCCCCAAAAATCTTCTGTTACCATATAGGTTCCAAAGATAGAAACAACAGAAGGCATCACTCGATCCACTACCTTAGTCACATCTGTCACAACTGCCATCTGTGAACTTTCTTTTTCGCTATTCGCTGTATCGGTCGTATCAATCTCACCACTTGTCACATACGTATCCGAATCGTTGTTTCTTTCCTCACTTGCTGTCTCATCCGCCTCTCTGCTTATTTCTTCTACTTTTTCCAATGGAGTATGGGGCTGATTATCCCCTTTCTGCTGCGAATCAGAAACCGGAAACAAATACAGAATCACCACAATGGCAAGTCCTGCAAAACTTCCGAATAATATTCCGGAGAAAATCATTCCCATGATTTTTGATATATTTTTCGACATACCTGTTTACCTCTTTTACTCACTCTAATACTGTCATCTGTTCCAGTAATTAAGGTTTGATGTGCACCTAAGCACCATTCGTCTTGGCAACTTTTTATATTGCTTTCCAAGCCGATAACCGATGAATTTACAACCACTGGTATAAATCAACCGGATAATCTCTTTTTTATGTCCCTCTTTCCACAAATATTGAGCGGTTTGCTTCACCATGGAAATCCCCTCCGATTCTGAAGAAATCCCCTCAAAAACCTCCGGGTGCTGTGCCTGTGACACCCCCAGATCGAAATTACGTTTCAACTGTTCTATTCCCGAGTAGTTATGCGAATGATATACCATCGCATCTGCTGTATAAGCAATCGAATAGCCTGCCTTCACTACTTTGGCTGCATAAATCATATCTTCGTTAAATATAGCGCGTTTGACAAACCCACCCACCTGTTCATAGACATCTCGCCTATACGCTGCACATACATCCGAACAAAAATAGGTTTTAATCCCAAGCCTTGGTATATCCTCCATCGATTTAACCATGCTTCTATCCGGATAATTAAACTGTCTGGTATACTTTTCAATTTCACCTGCATCGGACTTTGGGAGCTGCCTAGCGTAGCTGACTGCCACTCCATCCTCAGAAAGCGGACGGATCAGATGCTCAATTAGCTTATCATCTGCCGGTAATGCATCCTGTGTCATCATAACAAACACATCTGCTTTGGAGTATTTAAGCGCACGTCGCCTGGTTCCGGCATGATCAAACTCATACGATGAAATATGTTTAATACTAAGATTTCTATATTTTTCCTTGTAAGGACGTCCATAAACAAGTCGTTCAAAATAAGTTTGTTCTGTATTCATTATCAGAATATGCGAAATCTCTACCGTCTGCTTTTCAAGCCGGTCCAGCAACTCAAAAAACATCGAATCCGGCTTGTATGTTGGTATTATCACATCTACTGTCATTCTTACTTCCCTCTTTAAAAAAAGGGGCACCGGTCGGTGATGCCCCTTTTGGATTTCTTCTTATCTTCCTGTTCTTCGATGTATCTCCGCAGCAATGGTCTCTACCTGTGTGGACGGTGCATAATCTGATGTATTTTCAAACAGGAACTTATGAAGCTCAGTTACATCCGACTTTACATCTGTACTCATTACACAACTTGCTGATCCGACACTTCCGGTTGTACGATACTGTTCTGTCGGAAAACCGCCTGTCTCCCCGATGGAATAACTTGCCACATCCGCAAGCAGGTCCATCACTTCCTTAAACGACAAGGAGGTCGAGATTTCCTCAAAAATCGTATTTGCAGCTTTATTTAACGCTGCAATATTGCCGCTTTTCGCCTTGGCAAGAATCGCTTCTATTACTTCTCTCTGTCTCTCTGTACGTTTAAAATCATCACCGGCCGTATAACGAATTCTACAATAGGAAACTGCCTGAATTCCGTTTAATGTCTGCATACCGGTCTTAGTTACCTTTTCAAACGATGACTTTCCAAGTGATTCTGAAGTCTCTACCTGATAGTTGTTCAGATGCGAAATTTCAGCTTCATCCACTTCTATCTCAATACCACCAAGTGCATCAATCGTGTCTGCCACACCGGCCCAACCAACCGTCACATAATCCGTAATATTCATATCCAGATTCATATTTAACATATTTATCGCCTGCAAAGGACCACCCTGTGCATAAGCAGAATTGGCTTTTCCATACGAATCATTTCCAAGGTTTAAGTAGGTGTCACGATATACTGACACCAGCTTCACTTCCTTTGTTTTTTCATTGATGGAAGCAATAATAATGGTATCACTACGATTTCCCTTACCAAGAGAATTGTCTCTGGCATCTACACCAAACAGCGCAACATTACGATAGGTTTCCATGTGTCCGCTAACTACCTCATTCTTGGCAATTTCATCCGAGTTTAATTTATTTTGCCCCGATATTCCCTGATTAATCACAATCTCTTCTTCCGGTAGCTCTGTCCGGTCAATCTTTCCATATAGGCTCACCACATATAAGGCGATTACCATAAGAAACAACACAAACAACTCAACCGCAATTAAAATAATACGGTTACGCTTTCTTCTTGCACGCTCTGCCTTCGTCAGTCTCTTCTTTCCGGTACTTTTCTGTTTTGTATTTCCCATTTCTATGACTCCTTGCTACATTCCTTGGGTCTTTAATATGCATTTTTATTAATAAAACCCTTAAAAATAGTGAGAAACAGTATTTTTATATCTAATCCTATGGTCCAATTTTCAATATAGAACAAATCACAATCAATACGTTTACGAATCGAAGTATCTCCTCTGTATCCATTGACTTGTGCCCATCCGGTCATACCCGGACGCACCTGATGTTTAATCATATACCTTGGAATCTCTTCTTTGAATTTTTCTACAAAAAATGGGCGCTCCGGTCTTGGTCCGACCAGACTCATATCTCCCAAAAGCACATTAAAGAGCTGTGGCAGCTCATCCATGCTTGTTCTTCTCAATATTTTTCCGACTTTTGTTACACGCGGATCATCTCTTGTGGTCCACTCTTTTTTCTCTTCCTGTGGTTTTTGCATTTCCATGGTACGAAACTTGTACATCTGGAACGGCTTATTGTGCAGTCCCACTCTTTCCTGTTTGAAGATAATCGGCCCCTTACTTGTCGCTTTCACCAATATAGAAGTCAAAATCAACAACGGTGAAAACAGAATAATTGCACAAAAACCACCAACAATATCAAGAACTCGCTTTAATATTCTATTCAGTGTATTGGTCAAAGGAACATGTCTGATATTGATGACTGGAAGACCATTTAGATCCTCTGTATACGGTTTACTCGGAATCACACTATGGTAATCCGGTATAAACTTGGTATGCACTCCTGATTTTTCACATAAGCTTACAATATCTTCCAAACGTCCATAATTTTCAAGGGCGAGTGTCACTGCAATCTCATCCAACTTATTTTCCGGAAGAATATAAAAAAGATTATCAATCTGTCCAATTACTTTTATGCCTCTGTATTCTGTTCCTCTCGGGATATTATCGTCAAGAATACCTCTGACCACATAGCCCCACTGAGGATTCTGACAAATTCTGTCAATATACAGCTCTGCCGCACGCGAATATCCAACTAAAAGAATGTACTTGATATTGTATCCTTTTTTTCGGAGTACACGCAACCACTTATGAATTGCTGCCCTAAGTGCAGAATCACCTATGATATTGAGAAGGTAAAAATAAAAAATCATCGTTCTCGAGAAATCATCCAGATGGAGAACGAACAATGCACCGATAAACAGCACAAATCCTACTGTATTGGCACGGATAATATTATAAACCTCTCTACGTATACTTCCGGCTCTCTTGGCCGTATACATATTAAAAAGATAGTACAAAAATAAATACCCCGGAATAATCAGATACAGGGCAGTAAAATAAGTCCTACCACTTAAAGCTCCTACATCCGCCCCTGTATAAAACGGTCGGATTCCACTTCGGAACTTTAAAAACCAGGCCATTGAATATGCAATAAATATAACAAATGCATCAAGCACTACATGAAGTCTATTAAAAATCTTTTGATTATCTTTTATCATGGTCAATCACCTAATCTCAAATAACATCAACATTTTACATTATTTCACGGAAAAGGTCAACCTTCCACAAATCTGCGCAACACGTTATACCACATCTCCATCTGCAGTCGGAAATAGAATTTAAAGCGCTTTACAGAAAAAGGAATCCTATGTTTACGCCCCTCCATAGAGAGCGATAACCGAAGCCCCCTAATCAATCCTTTTAGGTATATTTTACCCAGTCCCTTTTTGATAAAAAAGAGGATTTTGATTCCAAAACCGATAAGCAACAATGGGAGATTTAAAACAATCTGGAGAAACGGCATATTTTTTGCAATCAAATAAATGCTGTTTTGCGAAGATAGTCTTACCTTAAACTCATTATATCTGGACCCACTGAATCCACTTCCTGCATGATATACCACGGCCTCCGGACAATACCCGTTTTTATATCCATACAGCCGCGCACGATACCCGATATCGATATCTTCTAAATATGCAAAATGAAGCTCATCGAAATACCCTATCTCTTTAAACACACTGCGACGATAGATAGCGGCACCTCCGCAGGCTGCAAACACATCCCCCGGTGTGGTAAAACGCTTGGCAGATTTTCCTTTTCCTCTGGCAAAGGCCCAACCAAGCGCGCAATAATAATCCCCCGCATCATCAATGATATCCGGTTGCTTCATAGACAGCATCTTTGAGGAAAAACTAAAATAAGACGGATGCATCTCCATCGCATATTCTAATCGTTCCACAAAATCATGCTCCACAATGGTATCATTATTGAGCAGTAGAACATATTCGGTCTCTGCTTCCTTAATTCCAACGTTCACTGCATAACTGAATCCGGTATTCTCTTCCAGTTCCATTAGTTTTACCCACGGAAACTTCTCTTTGATCCTAAGAACACTCCCATCCGTTGACCCGTTGTCTACAACAATCGTTTCGAAGGTTGTCTTTTGGGAACGCTTTAAAAAGGTAAGACACTCTTCCAAATATGCAATTCCATTATAATTTGGTATCACAACTGTGGTTTTTATCATCCTTATTTCCTCACAATAAAATCAGGCAGATATACAATTCTTCCCTTGTCCTTTTCCGCCTCAGAGAAACTTCTATCCTCTCTCCAACGAACACAGGAGAGCTTCTCACTCTTCCAATCTGCATCTAGTTTTAACGCAGCCTTATGCAGATACCCACTATATCTGCTGTTCATTCCTACAAACAATTCTTTTCCGTCCACCACAGGACCTTGCACAATTCTTCCGCGCCTCACTACTTTCCCGCATACAGCCATAACGTCCTTACGCACCGTAAATATATCTGGCTCATATACGATTTCATAAAATCCCAGATGCCTGGTGTGATTGACTGACACCTGCCATCCATTCTGCGCAGCAAACTGTTCCAAGGCGCGTTTTCCCGCTTCATACGCATATCGCTTACTCTCCGGATTATCTGCTGTTGATGCCATATGTGCTCTCCAATGATACAGTACCTTCGGCACATGGCCGATTTTCTGCCTCATTACATCCTTCGCATATGGAATATACGCTTGGAACTCCCCGTTTAATGGCAATTTTGTCTGCTTTTTATATAATTCATATGACTCTCTTTCAATTTCATATACTGCCTGCAAAAACAAATCATAATCCTGTGCCCCATCATACGTCGGACGGAACGATAATTTTTCCATCAACGCCCGGCTCAACACAGTAAAGTGACAAATATAATTATTTGAAAGCAGAAAATCCAAATTAAAATCCGGTTTAAAGTTCGGTTCAAAACGGATACTACCATCCTCATTTATCTTATCTTCATCCGTGTACACCATTTCATAGTCCATCGTCTGAAGGAGACTTGCAATCTCATAAAGCGCATTCGGATGTAACATATCATCATGATCAAGCAGACCTATATAGTCACCGTCTGCTTTTTTTAATGCTTCATTGGTATTCTCCGAAATTCCTTTATTCTCTTTCAATGGCATATAACATATTCTATCATCTGAATAAGTCTCTACTACCCGTTTTACTTTATCCGTCGCCGATGCATCCGCAATCACAAGCTGCCACTTTGGATAGGTCTGTACGCAGACAGAATCCATCATCTGCTTGAGATAATCCTCTTTTGTCTCGTAAGCTGGAACGACAATACTAAACCGATATTCTTTTGCCCACTTCAATCCGCTCATCTGCTGTCTCTTAGCCAAATCACCAGCATCCATTCTCGTTGCTTCTGCCATATTTACCGGACCACTATATTGATTTGCCCGCAACTGATCCGGATCCGGACCAAACCATCCGAGACGTTCCATCATAGCGTAAAGCGTCGGAAAAATTCCATTTCTTTTAAGAAAAGAAATCGTTCTACTAATCTGACTCATGCACACCTCCCGCTTTTGGGGCAGCCCCCTCTTTGTTAACCATCTTCGCGGTACACTTTTGATACAACAAATAAAATAACACACAGTATCCAAATAGATACACAGAATAATAATACATAAACAACCTTGACGGTGCCGTCAAAAACACCAGTGGAACTTTTACCAGCACAGTCAGAACCATCACAAGCTCGACCCATCTTCTTTTGCAGAGCAGTACTATACTCGTCACAAACAAAATCAAAATTGCAGGTATGGCGGAATATATCGCATCCGTCACCATAAGCTTTGTGCTATAGTTTTCTGCACTCCTTAGTTCTAATATTTTAATAACACCCGTTCTTATTTTGTTGTTCAGCGGCCGTGACAGCGGGTACGTCTGAAACACCTCATAATTCGCAATACCCTCTTTCACAAACAGCTCCGTCGTGTTTTCCAATAAATCCGAACTGTCTAAAAACGTCATCCATCGTTCTCTCAAGAAAACCTTTGGATACTTGACTACTAGTTTATAATATGCAGACTTAAACTCTGAAAACTGTTCTCTGGTATACGTTCTCTGAAACTCCGGCTCTCCCCAAAAAAGATTAATCCCGGATTTCCCCTCCTTTGCTCCTCTCAGAGTGACCTCCACATTTACTACCTGATCAATCACCGTAAGAAGACGGACATCTTCAGAATCACCATTTCTGTCTGCTTCCTGCATCAGCGGCACCAGCGGAAGCACCACACTTGTCAATTCATACTGTTGTCCACTCGTGAGATTTTCGCCGATTTTTTGAGGAACAAATAAAATAACACTTAGTATTATATAGCAAATAATTGGTTTCACATATTTACGTCCCTTACCGGCCAAAGAAAGCAACACCGGATAGGCCACAAGATAATAAATCGCCTCTGTTCTCCAAATTGTCACAACCGCAGCTAAGATGGTGACATAGCACCAATATCCCGTTGTTCTTTTAATCGCAACACTTACATCCTTTGCCAGATAAAAAAGCTCTGCGATAAGCAGCACTTCCAAAAAAGCGTAAAGACTCATACGAATCGGATAGAGATTCGAGTCCAAAACCGGCAACATCAAAAACGGCAGAAACAAAACAAATGTTTTTTTATTCTTTTCCTCTTTTCCACTTAGGCAAAGTGACACCATTCGTGCCACCGCCACGGAAATACATGCGCATTGCACAACAATCACTCCTGCAGGAAACGGCAGAAGCATTAATGCCAGCACATAAAAAACAGTCGTTATATAATTTTGCCAAAAATGTGGGTATAGCTGAATCGAACTTGATAGAATTCCAAATTCATCCATTCTCCAAATCCCCGGCCATGTAAGCACCAGCAATACCATCATAAGTGCCATATACCCTACAGCCACCTTGACGTTTCTACGATCTGCCTGTTTCACTGCCCAAAAGATTCCCTGCCACAAAAAAACAAGAACCAATAGAAACACAGCTTTTACGCCGAACGTTTCTATTGTTCTTAGTGTATTTTTCATCGTTGATCCATCCAGTAGCACATACGTAAATATCAGCCGGTCAGTAAAAAAGCTGACAAAGAAGTGAACCATTGCCAGAATCAATGCTGCTTTATTCAGTTTTTTCATCTTCTCTTTTACAGATATCATCCGATAACCTCTGTCATTTCATTTTGTTTGATCCAGCTTCTTTCTGTCCTATATCTATGCCCTTTGGCTCTATGCTTTGTAAGTTTCAAGAAAGTAATTAAGCTCTTCCGGCGTCCCTAGTACATGTACCTTCTCATAATCCACGATAGAGATGCGCACATCTCCTCCTTTTGAAATCAAATAATTATACAGAGGCGCTACATATTTTTCACCTTTTTCCAGTTTTTCTTCGCTTGTATAGTATTCATTGTATAGTTCTTCGTACAGACGACACGTTTTAAAATAGTATGCTCCCAGTGTGCAATTATCCGAAATACGAACCTTCTCACGCACCTCTACGACCTTACCAGTTTCATCCAATTTCGCAAAACTCCAATGATCTCCATCCGCGTGGAAACAAGGAATAAATCCATCTCCTGCAATCTGGTCCTCTTTCATTTCAAAGGCCTCCACATACGTATCGATGTTGTAGATCATTAGTGCTGAATCCGGATCCCACGCTTCCTTTGCCAGCATGGCTGTTGTAGCCTGTCCATCTGTAAGGTAATCGATTCCGATTACTGTCACATTGCCAATTCCTATCTTTTCACAAGTACTTTTAATAAAACCCTCTGCTTCATCTTCTTTTCTTACAACAAATATATAGTCATTTTCCGGATGTTGAAATCCTTTCAAACTTTCCATTGACCATTCGAACAGAGTTTTTCCATGTGCCTCAATCTGATATTTCGGTACCTGATATCCTGCTTTTCTAAATCTGGAACCAAGTCCTGCCATTGTAATTAAAACTGTAAGTTTCATCTGCATTCCTCCGTATTGCCTACTTTCCTACTCTTTATATCGTAACCTCTCCATCATGTGCCATGATAGAAGCACCAAACACGCTCTCAAGCTCCATCAAATCCTGCAACAGCTCCTGCTCTTTGCTTGTCTTAATATCCATGATAAGATCCAGACTTTCTTTACTTACATTACGCGATTTTACTTTATTTTTCTTTGCATACTTCGCAACAATCTGCTGTATCTGTGGTTCCGCTTTGATACCTTCTGCATTCACAATCAAAAGCACACTTGCCTTTCCGGCCGGTGTCATTTCCAAAACAAACAAACCAATGGTAATAATGAGAGACGTCATCACCGCAATTTTGTACATCTGTGCTCCGCAGATAATACCTGCACCAATAGACCAGAACAGGAACATCAAATCCATCGGATCTTTGATTGCTGTACGAAAACGCACAATGGAAAGAGCACCCACCATACCGAGTGAAATCACGAGATTAGACTGCATTGCCAATATGATACTCGACGTAATCACTGCAATCAACGCAAGCGAAATATTAAAGGTCTTGGAATAATAAGTTTTCTTTGCCGCCACATAATATACAACAAAAATATATGCTGCAATCAGCGTTGTGAGCGCAAGTGTGACAAGAATTCGCGCAGTTGTAATATCTCCTCCGCTAAATCCCTGTAAAAATGATTTTTTAAAAATATCTGAGAATGTGTTCATGCCTTTTTCCTCTTTCTGCACAAATAATATTTTGAAAACGTAGTCTGCCGTAGATGTCCGATATCAAGCCTTTCCTTAATCAGCATCGGCAAAAACTCATCATACTTCACTTCCATCAGATGTACTCCGATCGGCAAAATCGGTTCCTTTCTCACATTTTTATCAAAAAAATGTGAAAAATCTGTGGAAGCAGCGATGTTTTTATCAAAGGTTACCCTGACATTTCCTCTGGGGTCTACGTAGGGGATACGATCATATACGACCATAACCTTAGGCTGCATACGCCGCGTCTGCATCAATACAAGGAACCGTTTAAGGAGCTCCGGATAAGCCTCAAATATCTCCTGCTGCATCGGAAGCATTTTTCCTTCAATCAACTGCTCTGCCTGTTCTCTTGTGAGCGGCGCGGAATATTTTCTCGTCAATCCGTTTTGCTTCACTTTTTTTTCCAGCTTAATCTTCGTATCCTGTGCATTGTAAATCCGTATCCGATACTTTGCCCTCGGGTCCGTCCCTGCCTCATTTTGGTAATAGCAGGTATCTGCATAGTCATCAAAATATATACTCCGGATATGATAAAACCCCTGTTCCGAAACATGCTTGTCCTTTTTCATAAGTCCACTGATTCTGGCTGTCAGCAGGACAATATCTTTTTCATCAATTTGAAATTTATATTCATGTCTGCTTTTTTTCATACTCCACTGCTTTCCTGCATTTTCATTTCGTAAAATCATTTAAATAATCATCCAGAAATTCCATTCTCTTTGCCGTGAATTCTTTCATAAAAGCAAGATCCGGTGACGCATTTCCATTCTGCCAGCGATCCATCTCGCGTTGCATGGCCCCCGAATTTACAAGGCTGTTCATGAGTGTATCCATGCGCTCATAAATCTGCTCTGTGGAAAAAGCACCAGCTCTCCATTCTTTCCATCTATCAAAAGCTTGTGCACGAGCACCTTCCACATCCTGCTCAATCATTCGCATCCCCGGTTGAAACGCCACTACCGTCTCCACTTCCTCCATTGTCTCCTCACAATAAAATGGGTTATCAGCGTAAACCGCGCCAAAACATATGTTTAAATCCCACGGAATAAAATATCCTTTTGTCAAATCGCCTTGTCTGCGTGCAATATAATACACATTTTTATTTTCATTATCAAAACCGGCAATTGCCTGAAAAAACAACCAGTTATCTATCACATTGGAAGAATCCGTCATTTCAGCAATCTGCTCTGCAAACATCACGTCTTCCGACTCAATGCATGCAGCAAGCCTTCTTAACGGTTCCCACTCCTGCTCATTGCCCAGTACTTTATCACCCTTTAGATAAAATCCGCCCCGATAATCGATCTGATTGGCATCGGGCAAGGGACCAAGGAATGCCTCCTCATCCCAAGGTGCTGTATATTTCTTTTTATAGATACGTTCTACCACATTTTCTCCGGCTGCTATCTGTGAAGAAACACTATCCATCCCAAGCTGTTTGCGGTCAATCGGGTGAGTCAGCAAATAAAGTCCTGCATAGCCGTCATTAATCAGCACTTCCACATATTCTCCGGTCACCCCAAAATTCTTTCCGTACGGATTTTGATATGCACCGACTTCCTGCCAAAGTTCCATTGCCAGTTTATCTCGAATCCTTGTATTATCAGCATAAAGACTATTTAATATCCAATCATCATCCTCTCTGATTCCGAGAAAATTGACATTTTTCTTTTTGTAAGTACCTTCCTTTGTTTGCTCCTTTAGCTTCAACCTGAGACTTTTCTTTTCATATGTGAGACTTGTATTTCCCCTCAGAGTGCTTGTCGTCAGACATCTGGTTACCCAGTCCGATTCATGATTTACATCATAAAGAGAGAGCTCATACAATATCTCTCCATTCTCTGTCATGCACTCTGTTCCCTGAAACGATAACACCGGTAAACCGGTTAGTTTCAGGTTGTATTTTGCATATCCATCCTTTGAAACTGCATAAAACGGAATTGATGAATTTTGAGAGATCAGCGCAAGCTTATTTTCTTTCGTAAAATCCGAAAGGAACCAGATTTCGATTCCCTGTGTTGCTTCTATCCGGCCGTTCTCCCACTGCTCTGATTCTAAAGATAGTGGCAGAAAAAAAGTTTTGCCGGTAGCATCATACGCAAGTGCTTCCCCGGCAAACATCAGATCAAATTCCATTGTTTCCGACTGCTGGTTCAGCTGTTCTTCAATTTTCCGGGCCTTTTTTTCACTAATCACCCTAACACCGATTCCTCTTTCCTCAAGCAGAAATATACCGATTAGACTAACCGTCATCAGACCCGCTATGCTAAGTGCAAGCAGCCATTTTCTCATTTTTATTCCTCCGTACAACGGCTTCCCTTACAAAGTGCATCCATTTCATCAACGGTACATTTGAGAAACTCATCCGGACGGATAGTGCGATCATCCACATAAAATCCTTTGTGACCCGGCCAAGGCTTTCCATACACAATTTCATCGTATGGAATCTCCCACTGTTCCAGCCACTGCAACAATACTTTTGCTGTATTGGCATTGATCATACCAATATTTCCGTTATAGCTGTTCATATTGCGCGAAGTAAAAAGAACGATTCTGGCTCCTCCCTCTTTATACTCACGAATTTTTGCCACCATCTCCGGAAACGGTACCAAATCAATATACTCCTGATCTTTTCGCTTAATCGGACAAATTGTCCCGTCGATATCAAAACAAAACGTTAACTCTTTATACACGTTTCTACCTCCTCTAAAATGCGAATGGCATTTAATAAAAAGCCGAATACTTTACCGGGCTGGTCCATATGATATGGTAGCATGGAAAGAAATAGACTTGCTTCATACAGTCTCACTTTTGCAAAGCTATACCCGTTCTTTTCCAGATATTTCCGAAATACATCCATGTAAGGTTCCGCCTCTGTATCAATCGAGAGATTAATTTTCATATCCCTATCCATTGTAATCTGATACAGACCACTGTTAAAAAAGTCATAGCATCCACAAATGGAATGTGAAAGCTTTGCTAAATCATAATACGGATCGGTATAAAGATCCTCTTCTTCCAGCGCACCTTTCGGATCAATCAGTTTTAGTAAATTCGCTTCCCGACTGTACAAAATATTTGAAAAACAAAGATCACCATGTCCAATGACAAGTACTTTTTCTTTTTCCGAAAAGGCCTTGGTCACTTTGTCGTATAATCTAAGATAATGTTCTACAATCTGTGAAATACTGTCATAAGAAGTGCCCATTGCAATCAATGCGTCAAACTGCGCATAAGCCGGAAGTTTTTTCAACTCCTCCATACGGCTTTGCAGCTTGCCCAGATACAAGTCATCTGCCACCTCTTTTGCCATCTTTTCATCCACTGTTTTTTTCTTACGGAGTTTTATAAAATAAAATAGTTTATCTAAGATATCCGAGAGTTCATCGCAACTTACCGCTCCATGCACAAACCGAATCGCGATATCTGTCATATGAAACCGCTCCATTGTATAGGAAGCACTCTCTTTTTCTTCCTGATAATCGTATGGCATCACAAACCACATCTTCATATTGTCAGGCAATAAGTAGTAGAAGTTATATTCAGATTTAATTTTTTCTTTTTTCGTCGATTTTTTGGTAACAGTATACTCATCTCCAGCGAGAGCATTAAAAAATCTTGCATCAAATCCACTCGTAATAAACGTCAGGAAATGATTCAATACAGAAAGATCCATAAAAGCCTGTGTATCTATCGAATCACCACTTATCTTTCTCTCGTTTAAGAGTTCCAATTGCTGAATGCAACTCTTTACATCAGGCAATAAAACTGCTGCCAATTTTTCTTCACTGTTTACCACGAACAAATCATTGATATAACAAGCCTTCGTGAGAAGATTTTGGAACTCTCTTGTATTGGCCAGACCATAATTGGAATACAAATAAACAACCGAAGTATGTTCCGGATCATCTGTCGCAGATATTAAATCTTTATTTAACTTATCCGTTTCTTTCTGATTTTCCAAACACAACATATCCAGAACTGCTTCATTCTTTGCAACTTCTGCGCGCATACGATCTTTCAACGTCACACGTTTAAAAATCGTTTCTCCGTATGTCTTGTCTCCTGTAATCGTTCGTATTTCTTTATTTGGTTTTTGACTGTCGTCATAAACAACAATTACTTTCTTCATAGTTTATCCTTTCTAACACCGCAACACAGTTTTATGACATAACCAACTACAGTCAGAATCAGAAATACAAGAGCCGTAGTTCCTGTATACATCGTCAAAACCTGACTATTACCGTTCATAAATATCGCTTCAATATAGGAAGCAAAATCTCCCAGTCCAAAAGAAAGGAGTTTAAAAGATGCCAGTGCTTTCAGTGTCACCACTTCACTTGCCCAACCAAAGAGCGATGCCAGCACAATCAGCGCGGATCTTCCGGTAATCAGATTTTTCGTAAAGTCATACCATTTTTTTACAACATCCAATCCCTTAAGTGCTGCCATAGAACGAGCAGAAGACGTACGCATAATCAGATAACGATTCAAATAGGAATAACTTGCAGGAATAGCAAAGTATAACAGCATAACCGCAACAATCACCACAAAAAATATCATGGTAATCGGTGACAATTCCTTACGAAACAAAAGATCAAACGGAAAGAGCAAAACAAACAGTCCTACCGTGTCAAAATATCGGTCAACGAGGACACTGAGCAGTCCTACCTGCCATACACGTGTTTCACGCGCAATCTCTTCCACACGATAAATCTCTCCCAGCTTAAACGGAATTATTAAATTGATAAAGGTTGTCCTAAAATACAGCAATATGAAACGGCCAAAGGAAATCTTGTGCTCCATAAGCACAAGATAAAGCCTTGCCATCTTAAACAAGTGTACTGCTATAAATCCAAGAACAATAAGTAATGTCCACCAAATCATTAAAAACACCTGTTACTCTTCTAATTCTTTAATCTGCTGACAGGTATATCCCTCTCGGATTACCTCTCTGTATTCCTGATGAATCACTTCCTTGTTAAACATATAAGAAAATGCCATCTTCAATACTTCAATTGCCTGATTTACCATCTTTACATTCGAAACCTGATCCTCTTCTCTCCACGACACCGGATAAAAGACAATCTTATGCTGATAATAATGCGATGCAAGAATCATCACATAATTAAACATCAAATTATCTGGAAACTTTTCAAAGAAATGATTGGAGAGCATTTTGGTACTGTACATATTCAGACCGCTTCCCAAATCAAAAACCCTCTGTTTGGTGATAAATGCAAAAATGAAATCGTATACAATATTTCCAAATGTGCGGAATGCCGAATATCCTTGTAATCTGGATCCTCTCATAAAACGAGCTCCCAACACACAGTCATATTTTCGATAAATCTTCTTTTCCATCATCGGAATAAAATCATGGATATCTCCCTGGTCATCGCCATGTAACATACACACATAATCATAGCCATGCTCTACCGCATAACCAAACGCCATCTTCTGCGAACCTCCAAGACCATAGTTTTCATCATTACGCATCAGCTTCACAGGAAGATGCGGATTTTCTCCCAAATAATCAAGTACCGCCTTTTCTGTTCCATCCGTACTCCGGTTATTCACTACCAGTATTTCATCAAAATACGGAAGCACTTCCTCATCCAACTGCGCAAGTACACGCACGATCTGTTTCTCACAGTTATACGCAGGAATAAACAGCATCATTTTTTCATCCATAATTTATCCTTCCTTTTGTTCCAAAAAGATTTTTCGTGTAATAAAATTGTAAACCATCACGATACCTGTGGCAAAAATCTTTCCTCCTGCTGTTGCAAGCGTCGGAGAAAGCAATTGGTTTAACCACAACCAGTTTTCGTAGATGACATCAATTGATATCATAATAATCACTTCATGGATTCCAAGACCAATCAAACTCAGAATCGTAAAAATGATAAATTCTTTTCTTCGATCCATCCCCTCTTTCCTTGAGAAAACATATTTCATGGAAAGAAGATAATTGATGATCACAGAAATGGTAAATCCAAAAAAAGCACCAATCAGCGCTGCTGCTGCAGTTTCCATCCCTGCCATGCTTCTGAGCAGGGATGAAACCACCATTGTAATCACAAAATCAATCAAAAAACATACAACACCGACCACACCAAATTTCAATATCTGTTCCATCAGTTTATTCATGACTGATAACTCTCCTTGTTTATACTTCAGGAATTGCTGCGATAAGTGCCTCTCTTAATGCCTCCAATTTCGCGTCTGCATCCGCTAAAGATTCGCCTTTGATACCCATATAGAACTTAATCTTCGGCTCTGTTCCCGACGGACGAGCACAGCACCAGGAATCATTTTCCAGGTCAAAATAGAGAACATTTGACTTCGGAAGTCCCGTCTCTGATTTTTCCCCGGTTGCCATATCTGTCACCTCATTTACGTCGTAATCACGTACTTTGAGGACTTTGAGACCAGCAAGTTCCTTCATCGGATTTTTGCGAAGGGCAGCCATAATATCTTTAATCGCCTGTGCTCCTGAAACACCTTTCATTGTGATTGTGTGAAGTCCCTCTTTAAAATATCCATACTCTTCATATACTTTAATCATCTGATCCCAAAGCGTAATTCCGTTCTTTTTACAGAACGCAGCCACTTCACACAGACACATCACAGCAACAATCGCATCCTTATCTCTTGCATGTGTTCCCGCAAGACATCCATAACTCTCTTCTAGACCAAACACATAGTTGTATGTGTTGTTTTCTTCAAACCATTTAATCTGCTCGCCGATGTATTTAAATCCTGTCAATACTTCAATCTGTTTTACATCGTATGCTTTTGTAATTACATCGGACATATTGGTCGTTACGATTGTTTTTACAAGAGCTGGATTAGCAGGCATGGTACCTGTTGCTTTCTTCTCACGAAGCAGATATTCTGCAATCAACATTCCTGACATATTTCCTGTGAATGGTACATACTCACCACTCTTTGTATCTAGTGCATACACACCAAGACGGTCTGCATCCGGATCAGTTGCCAAAATAATATCTGCACCAACTTCTTTTGCAAGCTTAATCGCAAGCTCAAATGCTGCAGGATCTTCCGGATTCGGATAAGCCAGCGTTGTAAAATTCGGATCCGGCATTTCCTGTTCTTTTACTACATACACATTTTTAAATCCAAGTTCAGCAAGGATGCGTTTTACCGGAACAAGACCCGTTCCATTAAACGGTGAGTAGACAATCTTAAGCTCATCTGAAACTTCATCTATTACTTCCTGATGAACAATCTGCTTTTTCAGCTCTACCATATATGCATCATCAATCTCTTTTCCGATCATGGTAAGCAATCCGTCTGCAAGCGCTTTGGACTCATCCATTGTCTTTACTTCATGGAAATCGGTCACCGCTTTTACTTCTTCAATAATCTCCACATCTTTTGGGGATGTCACCTGCGCACCATCTTCCCAATATACTTTATATCCGTTGTACTCAGGTGGATTATGACTTGCTGTTACCACAATACCGGCCGTACATTTTAAGGTACGAACCGCAAAAGATAATTCCGGTGTCGGACGAAGCGCATCAAACAAATATGCTTTAATTCCGTTTGCACAAAGACAAAGCGCTGCCTCTTTTGCAAACTCCGGCGAAAAACGTCTGGAATCGTAAGCAATGGCTACTCCCATGTCCTGACTTCCCTGTTTCAAAATGTAATTTGCAAGTCCCTGTGTTGCTTTTCGTACCGTATAGAAATTCATACGGTTTGTTCCCGCACCGATTACACCACGGAGTCCGCCTGTACCAAATTCGAGGTCACGATAAAATCTGTCTTCTACTTCTTCCTCATTGTCACGAATTGCAAGAAGTTCATCTTTGGTGTTCTGGTCAAAATAATCATCCTCTAACCAGAATTCATACATCTCTTTGTAGTTCATCATTCAAATCCTCCTGTCTGTTTTTTATTGTTTTGCTCGTTTCCAATTTACTGTAAAATCAGAATGATCGAGCGAAAAGTTTGGGTTATAGTACGGATCGCCCTTGGCAAGTACTTTTTCCCATTTTACTTTGAACCGGTCTGATTCCTGCTGGTAGCGAATCGCTCTCGCATCCCCTTTGTCGGATCCCCTGGACTTCGATTCAAAGTGATAAAGCTCCGCGAACGGAGTAAATATATTCAAAAGTCCCTTTTCTCTGACCTTTAGGCAGAAGTCTACATCATTGAGTGCAACCGCAAACTCCTCATCAAGCCCTCCAAGCTCTTCGTAAAGTGACTTTTTCACCATCATACATGCTCCGGTTACTGCTGAAACATCCTGCGCATAACAAAGCTTTCCCATATAACCGACATTGGCTTCCGGAATTCGATAATGCGTATGTCCGGCTGTTCTGTGTGCTCCAAGTCCTACTACAATTCCCGCATGCTGAATTGTACGATCTTCATAATACAGCTTTGCTCCAACCACACCGACATCTGCCCGAAGCGCATACATAAGAAGCTCTTCCATCCAATTCGGTGTAATCACCTGCGTATCATTATTCAAAAGCAGAATGTATTCTCCTGTTGTACTAACCACTCCAAGATTGTTAATCTTGGAATAGTTAAATGCTCCCTTATATTCTACCACACGAACGAGCGGATGTTGACTGATTTCTTCATAATATGTTCGAATTTCGGATGTTTCACTATTATTTTCCACAATCACAATTTCATAGTTGTCATACGTCGAAACATTGATGATCGATTCTACACAGCGCGAAAGGTCTTCTACATGATCTTTGTTTGCAATCACAATCGACACTTTCGGCCGGCTCGTAAGCGCATAGCGAATACGAAAAATAGTTGCAAACGCTCTGGTACTTTCAATCTCAAAATCCCGATATCCAAAGCTCTTTAAATGTTCAGCAATCGCACCCTTGGCCGCATCAATGGCATAGGTCTTGGCATCAATACCCGAGGCTACGCTTCCTTTATGCGAACGCCAGTAATAAAGAATTTTCGGGACATGCACAATACATTTTGCTTTCTGTGTCAGACGAAGAATCATGTCATGATCCTGACTTCCATCGAACTGGCTGCGGAACAGCTCACCATCTGCTAAAAGTTCTTTGGCAAACACGCTGAAATGACAAATATAGTTGTTAGCTCTCAGATTATCAAGCGCAAAATCCGGTTTAAAATGCAACGTAATCATATGATTGATGCTATTGCCTTTAAATGTCGCTTCATCACAATAAATATAATCCGCATTTTTCTCACAGATCACCTTCATATATTCATACAAAACACTTGGATGTAGCAGGTCATCATGATCGAAAAGACCGATATAATCACCGCTCGCCATCTTGTAACACTGATTTGTATTTCCGGAAATCCCTTCATTTTTGTCTAACTTTTTATAAACGATTCGACTATCCTTTGCGACATACGCATTACAAATCTCACCAACAAATGCATGGGCATCGTCTGATCCGTCTGCAAGGCAAAGTTCCCAGTTTTTATACGTCTGTAATTGCACCGACTCAATCATCTCACGCAAAAACTTCTCCGGCGTATTGTACAACGGAACCAAAATACTGATTTTAATCTCTCTGTCAAACTTTGTTTCTTCCTCCGCCTTCCTCTGCGAAGCACTCGGAAAGCTACCGGTACCATGAATCTTAATCGCTCTCTTCTCTCGATACTTATTCACAAGCTTTCGTGCAATTCCCTTTGGATTTCCGTGACACAAAATACGATTTTTTGTTGCGATGGCAAAATTGATTACCACACGAAACGGTTTTGCCATCTTCCAAAAAACAGAACCTTTTATCTTATCCAGCTTTCTCTGCAGATCTTCCGCTTCTCTCTGGCTGTCCGCCAGACGATAGGTCAACTTTTCATTTCTTTCTTTTTCTCTCTCATACAGATCTTTATAGTATGCAGTCAAATCCTCCTGTCTGACTGTCTGCTTTTCCTCTGACATAAGTTACTCCTCTTTATTTCCTTTTAACATGCGAAGCGGCTTTGTCACTTTCCAGCTCGCACTGTTTTTCAAATCGCGGATCTGCTGTTCTCTATTTTCAACGACAAATCTCAAATCAGAAACGCTCGTCTTTAATTCCCTGACCGCATCTTTGGACATTTCAATTTCTTCCACGCTGATTTCGGCTTGCATATCTTCTGCTGTCACTGCCTTTATTGTAAGCATAGGCAAACAGTTTTCAAACAAATATAAAAGTCCGCCAAGATGCACACCGTTTGTCTCAACCGAAAGTCCGACATGCTCTCCGTTTTGGTCTGCCATTGCTCCAATACGAAGAATCCGGGAAGGCGCTCCTTCTCCTGTCGCGTCCAAAGAATTTAGCTCCAAAACCGAATTCTCTGCCACCTCCGGTAATCTGTATACAAAATTTCCATCCTTGGAGTATTTTGCACGAATCTGCTCCTTTTTCCCTGAAGGCTTTTTCAACACCGCATCTCTTGCATCCAGCGCGTCCAAATGACTACGAATCCGCTCTGCGGTAAGCACCGGCTTACCTTGCATATCATAAGAGTTGCAAAGCACACATGCATCCTGCTGTACATAGTGCTGAAAATTGGTTTCCATAGCCAAAAACAGTTCTCTGCTTTTCTCTGAAATCCCGACTTTCTCATACAAATCCGAAAACACTTTCTGCTCTATACAAGTTCTGTGTTTCGCCTCCAAATAAAAATACAGAAAACGGAATATCATGAAATCAATTGGAATCGGAAAGTCAAATGTCCATTCATAATCTATTACCACTGCTTTCTCCGAAAGCAAAATATTCTGACACACCAAATCCACATCCGTTACCGGAAGTGCCTTCCAACTCTGCTCCTTCCAGTGTTCACAACTTCCGAACACCTTCTCAAATTCCGGTGTGATTTCAAATGGCTTAAGTGCTGAGAGCTTCCTAAATGCTTCACATACCAAAAGAAGTACGTCTGCCACTTCCTGTACCTCTCCTCGTGCAAGCATTTCATCCAGTGTCTGTTCCAAACTCTTGCCCTGCACATAGGAAAACGTAACACTACCTTCCTGCACTTGTTTTATTTCATTTACCTGACAGGACTTACCAAGCACCTTAAGATCGCCTAGCACAGCCTGCAACTGTTTTTCCATATCACACATTTTCCTTACATGCGGATATGCCTCTTTGGTTACAGCACTCTTTTTCACATAATCCCGAAACAGGTCCGTACGAATCTGCGCGTCCACACGCCTTTCATTTGAAAAACGGGTATATATCGGCTCATCCGGACATTCTATCTTTGATATCACTATCATATAAGCGTGTGCAACATACGGATACATCCCCCGCTGCACCAACAAATCTGTGACTTCCTGCTCATCAAATGCCTCCATACGTGCCCTGTCAAAATGATAAAAATTATCGTCACATTCTCCCTTTCCAGGCATTCGTTCTGCTGAAAAAAATACCGATGGGAAGTCTACACACGGATACGGATAATACCATTTTACATGAACATGACTCTCATTTGAGAGCTCCGATAATTGCGTCAGCAGAAACGGATATCCTATGTTCTCCCCAGAAAGATCTCCTTGTGCAAATGCATGCACACTGCTTGGGTTATCAAAAAACACAATCAGCTTTCCTTCCTGCGAAAGCAACTGAAACAAATTCTGTATCGAAACTTTGTTTACGTGTGACAATACACGCACCGGGTTCCAAAAAATATAATCATACTCTTGCTTATTATCAAAAGATATCGAATCGCATTCCGAAAGCACATTCTCCTCACAAAGCTCAAGAACACGAGCGGTCTTATGGATTGAAAAAAAACGTTTTAAATTCCCTTCGCGATTCGTACGCATCACTAAACCTCCTCTACGGTGATCTGCGTGTTCATATCAAAAAAACCAACGGTATTCTTATCCGAAATCACAGATATACTTACCAGATCATACAATCTGTGATACACCTTAAATTCATCTCCTACATAACCGGTACAGCCGAGAGAAATCAGATAATCGCCTCCCTGTAAGTCCATCTGCTGACGGTAGGTAACAATCCGCTCCTGTCCTTTCTCACATACACCGGTCTCGACCCGTTCAAACATGGTGTTTGTCCCGGTAATGTCGGTTCCCTGCGGATTTTTAATTGTGAAGGTAAAAATCGGATCTTTGACTGTCTCATTAAAACGAAGCTTTGCTTTTACCTCAAACACAGACCCTTTCTGAATGATATTACCAAACGCTCCATACTGATCTACAATGGCAAAATCCACAATCTCTGCCTGTCGTTCTCCGTAATCGAGCACATTATCATTGATGGTAAAATGCTGTTTCCATGCGTTCGAATCACCTTTTTCCAAGGTCAGTTTACTCTTTCCCGAAATATCCTCAAGCGTATCCACATCAAGCTGATTGACCAGTAGTTTCTTGTACATGTTAATCATGTCCTTCGGGTTACCCTCTGCAAGTTTTACGCCCTGATTTAACAAAATCACCCTATCACAGTACTTGGCAATGCTGCTTAAATCATGACTTACGAAAAGAATGGTCTTACCCATTGCTTTGAATTCCTCAAATTTGTGGAAACACTTCATCTGAAAAAATACATCTCCCACAGAAAGCGCTTCGTCCACAATCAATATCTCCGGTTCAATGTTAATCGCCACAGCGAAAGCAAGTCGCACAAACATACCTGAGCTGTACGTCTTGACCGGCTGGTATACAAAATCACCGATATCCGCGAAATCAAGAATATCCTGAAGTCTGGCGTCAATTTCTTCCTGCGAGAAACCAATCATGGTACCATTTAAATAAATATTTTCAATTCCGGTATACTCCATATTAAAACCGGCTCCAAGCTCAAGCAGAGCAGATATACGTCCGTTTACCTCAAGCTCGCCGCTTGTTTTATTTAAAACACCTGTGATTATTTTTAGGACTGTTGATTTACCGGAACCATTCGTTCCAATAATCCCAACACTCTCTCCCTGCTTAATCGAAAAACTAACATTTTTCAATGCATAATGCTCTTTGTACTTCTTACCACGTGACAGACCGAGCGACTCTTTGAGACGGTCAGATGGTTTATTATACAATTTATATACTTTGTTGAGCTCCGACACACGGATGACAACCGGAGCGCTTGGTGTATTGTTTTCCATACATATTCCTTTTCTATTTTAGGTTGTAAGCGTGGCTGTATATATTCTGCTAAGGGGCACGCTCAAACTATAATATTAAACTAATATCTATACAAAAATTACAGCACATCCGCAAAATGCGGTTTAAGGCGTTTGAAAACGATCGTTCCAAAAATAAAAAGAAGGATTGTCACTCCCCAAAAATAGAGTGTCATCTTCCAATCTTCGAAAAACCAAGCCTGTCCAAACAGCGACTGCCGATAGCCATTAACGACATAGTAGAGCGGATTTAGCTTAAACAAAGGTTCAAACACGGTTCCTTCCATTCTCGTCACTGACCACATAATCGGTGTTGCCCACATTCCAATCTGAAGTGCAATCGCAACTATCTGTGAAAGGTCACGAAAAAATACAACAACCGAACAGAACGTGTAGCTGAGAGCCAGCACAAGAATGAACATACAAAAGCTATAATATATGAGCTGAATCAGGTGTGGCATAAACGAGTATCCGTAAATAAAATAAATCACAAGCAACACACCCACGAAGAACACATGAATAAAACATGCTGCAATAATCTTAATCAGCGGAAGAATGCTGATTTTGAAGACCACTTTCTTGACAAGATAATTGTATTCAAGCAGTGCATTCGTAGAATTGGTTACAGCCTCTGAGAAGAAAAACCACGGCACAAGTCCGCTCGTCAAATATACAACAAACGGAACCTCCACACCGGATTTAAACATCTCAGCTTTCGCACTAAATCCTTTTTCAAATACAAGCCAGTACACAAGAATAGTAATCACCGGCTGTACAAACGCCCAAATGATACCCAGGTAAGAACCTGCGTATCTTGTCTTAAAATCATTTTTGGACAACTTCCAAATCAATCTTCTATTATTCCACAGTTCTTTCGGAAGCGAGAAGAACTTATTTAAAAATGTACTCATTCTGATTTCTCCCATGGTTTGGCCAATGCGCGCAAACATACTCATTTATCATACCATATATCACCCGAAATATCAAATATCCGGCCTAGGTTCTTTGTTGTCTTCCACAAGTCTATCCCAATACAATTCGAGTCCTGGTCAGCGGAATTTTACATACTTTCTTTTTGAGCTGTAAGAAATCACTTTCGCCCCGAGTCGCTGCATCAGTTCCACATAATGCGGTGTGGAATAATAGCTGGTTTCTCCGGTTTCTTTATTTTTGTTTTCCATCAGCCAGTCCGGTGCATCAAAAAATGCCTTACTCGGAGCAATTGCCTCATAGAAATAATCCGGATATGCTCCGTTTCCATGATGTGACATTTGTACAATGTCCGATTTTACATCATCCGGATAGCTAGTCATAATTTCATCTGCAATCCGTCGTCCCATCTCGCTCCCCTTTGAAGGATCTGTTATGCCTCCCGCAATCTGCTCACTGTTATCTGCTGTATCTGCCAAAAAGAGCACACTCTTTTTCTTTCCACTGAGCTTAAACACCATAGATCCATCATTCATGATATTATCACTGTTCTCTATCACCATCTCATTGCAGGTATGAAGCACTTTCATCTTTAATCCAATGATCTCAAGCTCATCTCCTGCCTTTAACCAACGTACATTGTCATGTCCTTCAAGTCCCATTTTTAAATAACCATAGGTATCAGAGCGTTCGTTACCTTCCGCCACTACCGCGTCATAGTCCATCTCACCGATTAAAATCTCTTTTATCTCAATCTCAGATTTATCCCATTCCGCCTCCAGAACAGACGCCAGAACGCCGCAATGATCATCATGCGGATGCGTAATAATCCAGGCGTCTACTACCCCGCCTTTTTTCTTAATCTCTTCTACAAGTGCCTCACTCTGCCATGCACGTCCACCATCCACAACCACAAGTCCTCCCAGACCATCACGAATGATGTAACTCATACACTGGTAGCCATTGACATCCTCGTACTGTCGCATCGTATATACACGTTCTTCTGTATATTTGTACACTCGGTAATGCTCTGTTTTTCCGATTAATTTGATATCATAACGATCTACTTCTCCCAATAAGGTCTGCCAGTCACCCAGCACAAAATACTCAAAGTTGCGCTTTCTCATCTGTTTCACCAAGGTCTTGACCGGTATTTCCTCATTATCCATCGTCATCAATGCTGCCAGCTTTTTATACCCTTTTCGATCATAATTTCCAAAGTTTTTCCTTACATACCAAAGCTCCATGTTCGCATTGTACATACGAATATCTTCATTTATCGGTTCGGTCACCACCGCGCGAGGTGCTACTACTCCCATGCGATTTGGCTCCACCACGGCCTCTTTTGAAAGCCCCTCAAAATCCCGCATGATAATGTCATTGACCTCGATTGCTTCCTGGCTGATTTTCTCTTTGTTCGCCGCCGTTTTATATTCTGTATCCGTAAACACAGTTCTTCCACAAAGCAATAGCAATAGCAATAGCGGAATCCACATTTTTGAATTTTTATGCACGAATACAGCAAATGTAAACGCCACAAGAAGAGGTGTCATCAGCAACCAGAAAAAGCGCTC
Organism: Lachnospiraceae bacterium; assembly: GCA_045588655.1. GTDB lineage: Bacteria > Bacillota > Clostridia > Lachnospirales > Lachnospiraceae > SVFI01. Next base: position 79,323 of record JAZNEP010000028.1, read on the forward strand.
ATACACACCCAGATTTCCGCTTTTATCAATCACGTACAACGATAGCGGATTCATCATTCCTACAAGAGCAATGACCACATAATATACATAAAAGCGAAGCTGCGTGCTCTTCTCCTTTTTCACCACCCAGAGCAGCAACGCACAGACAAAGAGAATGCCTATGGACCCAACGCCGAAATATAAATCTACTTTTTCTTTTAAGTCATACAAAAGCGACACAGACTTCCTCCTTTACACCAAAAATCGAATAAACAATATTAGCTCCGGCACGCAACAGAGTATTGCCGGTAATATTTTTTTCCACGCCCCGGTTATCATACATGCCGCCAAGCATTGACACCCCAGCATAAACGGTCCCAAAAACAACCCCGTTTCTCCCATAAATGTACACGCCATTAACGTACATGCCACAAGCACCCAGTTCCCTGCACGCTTTCCTATGCTCTCATCATCTTTTTTTGAAAAAAGAGCACGCCGGCCACACATCCAGATCATAGGAACACCAAACACCACAAAAAGTGCCTTTCCCTGCCAAATTCGCGTCACTAAGAAATTTTCTGGACTAAACACATAATAATTCCCTATCATGTGCAGCAGTGCAAAACAAAAAAGGAATTTCCCTCCCGCTTTCGGAATCCCTTCTTTGTCCAGAAGCTCTTTTCCGATTCGATAAAAGAGTGCATACGCAAGCGGCATATAAAACATTGGAAACAGATTGTGTATAATAAACAAATGATGTAATTTCCCTGAAAATAGGGATAACGTGGCCTGATACACAGGCAAAGCAGAAACCATATAACGCTTACTGATCACATTGGTCATACGTCCGCCATATGCGTCAAACTCAAGAAGATAGTCATGCGCAAGACTCATGGACGAAAGTCCCGAATAAAACGCATCATCTTTATCCGGCGTTGCCATAAAAAGAATGGCTCCTATCTGGATTACAATCAGCAAAACTGCCGCAAGCAAAAAAGGATCCAGTGCAGAGCGCGACTTCAAATGCGACTTTTCCAGCTTCTTCCATTCCCTTTTTCCGCGTTTTCGCATGCAGACAAAACCGGCCAGCGCCAACAGCACTTCGGCAACCAGATATACATAGCTTTGCATCCGAAATCCTTGTCCCATCTGCTGGAACATCAGCATCAGTAATTCGTAACACGTGTAAGTAACCATAAGACCGGATACCGTTTGAAATGCAATTTCCGGTATTACACTTTTTTCCTCCGTTTTGTCACGCATGAAAAAAAGACCACCAATCAGGTAAGGAATCACGCACATCTGAATCAATACTGATAAACTTTGTACTAGCAACATGTTTTTTAACCTTTCTTTTTATAAAACAAAAGCATCGTCTTTGTACTTCCCACATGTTCATAACCAAGCGCGGAAAAATGTCCGACTGCATCAAATTCTTTTTTCTTAAAATATTCCTTATAATCCTCAAACTGTGTTTTCGGATCATATAAAATTACATATTCACACGGTTCTTGCTCATACTGGTACGGCAAAAGTGCAAGTGCATCAAACTGATCGCTGACATTGATCGCCGTACCGCCGCTAATATCGTATCGCGCATATCCTTGGTATAACATGTTCTGAGCTTCATTATACTTTTCCGGAACGGTTGCAATATCCTTCCCATAAACCGGACAGAGCATTGCATCATACAATCTGCATTTTGCCATTATTTCTTCCATTCCCCAGATATATGCTTTCCCCTCTTCTCCTCTTTGATGGGCATGTTCCAGTATCAAATCAAAGATTTCCACCTCCTGTGAAGAGGCTTTTGCCTTCCAACCATCCTCCTGCGACGGTAAATAAGCGAAATCACCGGCAAAATACAACAATGCTGTCAGCCCAATCAACAAAGAAATTCGTTTCCCCTTTCCTTCATTCTCTGCAAGCAAAAGCGCAGTCGCTCCTGCAATCGACAAAACCGGGACAACCAACTGCACGTGACTTACCGTGTAATAATCCGAAAGCACCGGAACTAGCTTTGTAATCCACTCATAAATCCACGGACAAAGAAACAGCAAATAAGCTACCAAACCATAAACCGAAAGAAGTAAAAATGTCTGCGTTCCCTTCTCCTGCTTTCTGTTTTGTGCATAAAGAAACAAGAAAAAGAGGGCAACAAGGAACAATCCCCAATATTTATCTTCCAACCTCATAAAAAGAAGTACGACATCCATGCGTTATTCCTCCTTCTTTTCCACGACGGATATATTTCTCTTTTCCATCCATAAGTTTCTCATATGCAGTATCACCAAAGTGACTCCTATCGCCACTAACTCAAACATCAAAAGCACCAGTGCTGCTTCTACTCCTGCACATAGCGCAGCATTTATCACGATCAGCACAAGCCACACTGTTTTTTCCACCCACCTACCTTTTTGAATGCATATAACAAAACACAGCGGCAGAAGAACGCTGGAAAGCAGTGTCATCCCTTCGTACGGAACATGTAACACTCCGTAGGATGTATTCATATAGGCTTTACTTCCAAACACTGTCACCATGGCACATAGTAAAAAAGCATACGATTTTGCCCTGCGGTTTTCACCAAAAAACAAGTCAAACCACTGGCCAATCACACAAAACACCAAAACTAATGCCACATACGGAACTACATCAAACAGAATCTGTGCCGGCGAAAGTCCGGTCATTTTACAAAGCACTGCATAAAAAACCGGCAGATTACAAATCTGTTCTTTCCAGTTTCCGGATATCGTAATTTCTTTTCCGGTCATGACATCTGCACCAGTCAGCTCACCCCTGTCCACAATTGTAACCACACTTTCCGGAGTGTCAAAATTCATTTCAATCGAGAAGGGAGAAACCAGATAATAAACCGCAATCAGCAAATAGGCAATTCCTATCAACGCAAACCAACCATCTGCTTTTTTCATCTTTGTCACTATTTGGGAAATCAATGCTTTCAACATGCGGCGAGACGATCTGTCGCAAAAGCATATCAGCGCACACAAAAGCAAACACAAACTTGCTACCAAAGAAAAAATTAGCGTAAAACGTGACAACGACAGATTCATCCGCACACCGACAAATGCGAGCACGCATACTCCGGTGCCTTCTACAAGTGCTCCCAGAACATAGACACGATTTAGCACATCAGACGAGTTATTGCCTTTTATGATTCTGCAGATTACCACTCCCGGAAGCAGTGGATATAGCAACAAAATACATATCAAAAACAGACATTTTATCAATTCCATGTTTTACCTTTCCCTGCAATAAACGGTAACCACCGGTTCCATTACTGCCTCATCCATCTCAAAATAAGTTTCCATAAATGTTTTCATTGGCTCCTTCTCGATGACTTCCGAAAAATCAGCCCCATATTCCCGATCTACAAATACAACCGTCGGTATTCTCTCCGGATGTGTGTCGTAATATTTCATCAGTTGCTGCGAAAACGCCGGTGTTGAAATCGTATTTCCTGTCGCAATCTGCTCTGCCTTGAGCGCATTGTACATAAACATGTCCGCACCGACATAAAGAAACGTATCCTCCCCTTCCACATAGCGCGCAAGAAGCTCAGACTTTGCCTGGTAGTGGATATAATCCACCTCCCCTAGCCGGATTCCTTTCAGCACACCATGGTCCACTTCATAATACGTTTCCAAAATATTTTTTCTCTGGGTCGATGTAAATCGCACCAGACAAATTCTAGCCACAAGTAGCTGAGAAATTACTACAACCAACAAAACCACCGCAGCCACCGCTCTTGCCTGCACCTTTTTATAGATGCGCAGTATCTGCCATGCTCCCAGCAAAACAGACGGCATAAAAAAGCTCATCGTATAAGAAGCCGGAAGATTGGATGAAAACAGGATGGCTACAACTCCCGCCAAATTCAGCGGCAATGTCACAGAAAAAGACAATCGGTCTTTCTCTTCTTTTGCAAACGTGGCATACGCATACCACTCCACCATAAAGACCTGTAGCACAATCGGATAAAAAATCAGAAAATTCACTTTTTCGATGGTATGGAACTGCCAGATCGCGTAAGCACTCACGCAAAAAAGAAGCGCACTCATAAAATGATGTTCTTTCCCTTTTCTACGCCCAATCACCGGACGCCCTACATGGCAAAGCACCATCATCGCCAAAGGAACTTTTACAATACTCCAAAGCTCCTCTAAATGCCACACAAACAAAGCAGACAGTGATTGATCATGCGACTCATCCATCAAAACAGAAGAAATATTCTCAAACACACCGCTGCCACCGCCGCAGATCATAACAAAAGCAACGAAACAGATTGCACAAATCGCACAGACCGCCGTGTAACATCCGGCCTGCTTTTTATATTTTTTTATCCAAAACCACACCCAAACATACACAAACATTGTCACCGCAGCCGGATAACAAAGGACCGTGACGCTGGTGCACAAACCGGCTGCTACCACCCAGCCCGTGTGCTCTTTCTCTGCAAAGCGGAGCAGACAGAGCATCAAAAGCATGGTTCCCCAATAAAATATCAGAGTAAACTCCGGTGACTGAATATGCTTCGGCGTAAAATTAAAATATGCGCATGAAAGTAGTCCCGAAAGTAACGGCGACATATCCCTGCGCAATGTTTTATACAAAAATATACTAATCAAAAACTGTATGATCACTCCGCAGAAACGCATGAAAACAAGAGCTCCCTCCATAGAACCGACAATGCTTTGATACACTGCCACCAGAGGCGCATATAGGACGGCAGACATTTGATGTGGCTCCCACATATCTGCTAGCATGCGATCACCACCGGCAATTCTGACCGCCATGGTAATCGCATACGACTCATCAATATCTGCGCTATAATATACTGTTCTCAACACTCCCACCACAGAAACAAATGCAAGTATCAACAATATAATTCCTGTTATGAGATTATTTTTGCTCTTGCAGTTTTGCATACAAACACTCCTGCTTCGAAATTTTTAATAATCCATGTAGCTGACATTATAATCAACGAGTGTGCTGATACCATCAATTGTTCCCGCCGATGTATACTGCCACATATCATATTCCCCTTCATAAGTCGGCCGACTTGAATATTGCGCCAGCCAGGTCGAATACGAAGAAATCTCCTCGGTATCCAAATTGTTTTCCAGCCAGCTTTTACTCGCATAAACCCCAGCTGTAAAACCGGCATTTTCTATTGTTTCGCAAAATGCCTTACAGACCGCCGTACGTGTCTCTTTATCCAGACCATCCGCACGTCCGTTACCGCCTGCACCTTCGGTATCAATAAAAAGAGGATACGAGATCTTATACTGTTTGCTGAGCATCAGCACCATACTCGCCTCTTCGACTGCCTCCATCGGATTGACTGCCTGCGTAAAGAAGTATACTCCTACACGCACACCGGCCTCGGTCGCGCCTTTGATATTTTTTTCAAAATAGGGATCTTCCACAAGCGCCCCTGATTGCGATCCTCGATAACCGCAACGGATAATCGCAAACTCCACACCGGAATTCTTGACTTTCTGCCAATCAATCTCTTTATTCCACTTAGAAACGTCGATTCCAAATACACTGGCTCCATCTGCCAGGCGCTGATTGGTCTCTGTTCCGTCTGCGTCAATCTCAGCCTCATTTACTGCTGTATCCTCCACGGTCGGGTCAATTTCATCCTCTGAACGAATCAAAAATGAGATATCATCGAGTACCGTATAAGAAATCTCATCCGATACCGTCACCATCACGCCTTCCTTTGGCACTTCATAGCCTTCCACCGGCTTTAATGCAACCTCATATTCTCCTGTTTCAACATCTGTGAGATGAAGCATTCCGTCTTTATCCTCATCGGCAAAAGTTTTTTGTATCTCTTTTCCATCTTTGCTTAACCGAAAAGAAAGCACCTCTCCCAGAAGAGGATTTCCATTTCCATCCACCACGTGCACGCGGATATCCTTCTGTATGGTCGATACAAGAAGTGAAAGCATCTTTGTTTGATCCGGCTCTTCTTCTTTCTCCGGATCAAAGAAATCCTCATCCTGCATAAACGCATATGGATCCCGATCCGGATGCAACTGATACTTCTCATGCAATGGTGAATTACCAGTCTGTTCCTGTATACTGTTTTCTACTTTTGTTTCCACATTTTGTACCGCATTCACATCATGCCTTGTTTTTTCTCTATCATTTATAAATACAACAAGTCCCAAAACTGCACATACAATAGCGGAAACACAGGCAATCACCTGCAACCTCAGTTTAGAGTCCATTCGCTACCTCTACCAGATATTTTCCATAGTCCGTCTTCATGAGCGGTTCTGCAAGCTTAAGAAGCTGTTCTTTGTTGATAAAACCTCTCTTATAGGCGATTTCTTCAATACAAGATATATATAATCCCTGTCTCTTCTGAAATGCTGCTACGAAATCTGCCGCATCAAGAAGAGAATCATGATTACCTGTATCGAGCCACGCAAATCCTCGACCAAGCGTCTCTACTGTCAGTGTACCGCGACGCAGATATTCATTATTAATGCTTGTGATTTCAATTTCACCACGCGCTGAAGGTTTTACATTTGCAGCAATTTCTACCACATCATTGTCATAAAAATACAATCCCGGAACCGCATAATTACTCTTCGGATGTTCCGGTTTTTCTTCAATCGATAACGCTTTTCCATTTTCATCAAATTCAACCACACCATATTCCTTTGGATCTCTTACATAATATCCAAAGATGGTCGCACCTTTTTCCTTTTCGATACGATCTGCAGTCTGACGAAGCACTTTCGAAAAGCTCTGTCCATAAAAAATATTATCACCAAGCACTAGCGCAACACTGTCATCACCGATGAAATCAGCACCTATAATAAATGCATCCGCAAGACCTCTCGGCTCCTCCTGCACCGCATAAGAAAACTGCATTCCAAGTTGCTCACCGCTTCCGAACAACTCTTTAAACGTCGGAAGATCACGAGGGGTTGAAATAATAAGCACTTCGCGAATCCCTGCGAGCATCAGTGTGGATAACGGATAATAAATCATTGGCTTATCATAAACCGGCATAATCTGCTTTGAAATTGCTTTGGTAAGTGGATAGAGTCTGGTTCCTGAACCGCCTGCTAAAATAATACCTTTCATTTTTACCTCCATGACGCACATAGGAAGAAGACCCTGACACCTCTGCCAAGCCTTCTTCCCTCTGCGTTCTTTTAATTTTTGTACATTTCGTTATAATACTTCTGATAGTCACCGCTGGTCACATTTTTCATCCATTCTTCATGCTCAAAGAACCACTGAATGGTCTTACGAATTCCTTCTTTGAACATAGTTTCCGGTTCCCAGCCGATTTCTGCTTTAATCTTATCCGGAGCGATTGCGTAACGTCTGTCATGTCCTTTACGATCCTCTACATACGTAATCAAATCTTCTGTCACCAGCGCCTTACGCGGATCAGAATCCGGGAGCATATCCTGTAATGTATCAAGAATAATATGAATAATCTCAATATTCTGCTTTTCGTTATGTCCGCCGACATTGTAAGTTTCGAATAAACGTCCTTTTTCCTGTACCATGTCGATTGCTTTTGCATGATCCTCTACAAAGAGCCAGTCGCGCACATTTTTTCCATCGCCATATACCGGGAGCTTCTTGCCCTGTAATGCATTGTTAATGATGAGCGGAATCAGCTTTTCAGGGAACTGATATGGTCCATAGTTATTGGAACAATTCGTAATATTGGCCGGGAACTTGTAAGTATCCATATAGGCCTTTACAAGCATATCTGAACTTGCCTTGCTGGCTGAATACGGACTATGCGGATCATAAGGGGTGGTCTCATAGAAATAACCACCATCATCTGAAAGCGAGCCGTAAACCTCGTCTGTTGAGACATGCAGGAACTTTTTCCCTTCTTTAAATGTACCATCCGGCAGCTCCCACGCAGCCTTGGCACAGTTGAGCATTACTGCGGTTCCCAGCACGTTTGTCTGCACAAATACCTCTGGATTACGAATACTTCTGTCAACATGACTTTCCGCTGCAAAATGCACGACACGATCAATGTCATTTTCAGCAAAAATCTTTGCTATTGCCTCTTTATCACATATATCTGCTTTTACAAAGGTATAATTATCTCTGTTTTCTACTTCTTTTAAGTTTTCCAAATTGCCCGCATATGTGAGCGCATCCACATTGATGATACGAATCTCTTTGTCATACTTTTTAAACATGTAGTGAATATAGTTCGAACCGATAAATCCGGCGCCGCCAGTTACAAGATATGTTCTCATATCCTTCTCCTCCTAAAAATACACATAATATGGTTTATTATAATACAATTTGTCGCAAATTGCATTACATTTTTTATACGCACATTCCGGCTCCCTTTTTTGGTATTATTCCACTTTTTTCCGCAGCTGATACTCACCGATTGCCATAAACAAAAAGATAATCGGAGTGCAAAGCACCTGCTGGTAACAGAACAGATTGTGCGCCATATAAGCAGCGATTGCTGCTGCAAAGCCAAGCACCAGCGGTTTATTTGCCCCACGCTTCATAAAACGTACCAGCGCGGATATAAAAATACCGATATACATCGTTCCACCGATCCAACCATAATTTACAATCGCATTCATCCATTCATTATGCGCGTTTGTAAGCACCGAATTTCCCCACTTTGTTTGTATAAGCTCCGCATAATTTCCGTGTGCATACGCTGCATAGCAGTCCGGTCCGACACCAATAAGCATATTTTTTATATTCATTTCTCCCAGCATCTTTGCTGTAAATCCCCAGGTGAAACCACGACCATTTCCCCAGTTTGCATTCCATGTCAGATATGGAATTTTAAAACAAGCCGCCGCGATTGATTCCGGTAACCATCCCTTCGTTCCTGCTACCAGCACAATCGCCCACAGCAACACTAAACCTGCCACGAAACCAAAAATCACATTACGGGTAATCATCATTGCCTTTCGAGGGTAGCTTTCCTTTCTATCGAAAATTGCAAACACAATAATCAGCACCACACAAATTGCCACCAATATCCATATCCAGTTATCAAAAACCAGCATATGACTAATGCTATCCCATTCCATCCCTTCATTTGGATGAATTTTAAGCAAAAAGCACATGAATTTTGCCGCAAGAAGAAACATGAGTGCAATCTCACACAGTCTTCGCATTTTTTTAGCGTTGTCTGCTGACGCATAATATACCACAAGCATTGCAGCTACAAATCCAAAATAAGCACTGTCGGTATTCTGCGTTACAAGTGTGGCAAATCCGGCAAACAGAAATACTCCATTTATAATTCGAACCATATAATGCTTAAAATACCAGTGACCAAATATACCGATTGGAACTAACACCGTCATAAAACTTGAATACCAGGATGCCTGCCCAAGTGTAGAAAGGAATAAATTTTTATACTGCTGCGAAAGATTGTCATATACCCCGATTGGATCAATCATCAACCGATGGAGAATTCCTACCACAAAGACATAGAATGCACTTGCACAAAGCAATGACAACACAATCGGTGAATCCTTTAAAAATCTGGATAACACAAAATAAAGAACTACAAAACTAAACTGGGAAAAAAATCCCATATTCCAGCCGTCATATCCCCAAAATGCATCTTTTATCATACCACTGCACAGATAAGATAGAAGTGCACACAGCAAATACGCCACCATAAACCAGTCGATAATGGACATCTCTTCCTTGATTATGCATTTGATTTCCCTGGTCTCTTTTCTCTCTTTTTTTGAAAAAATCGCATATAAAACAACCAAAATGAGTAAGATTGGCATACCGTACACAACAATATTTGCATACGCCTCGTATTTTGCTGCGCCAATCTGATAATATCCATCCTTCATGTATAGAGGCAACGTAAGCACCAAAATACTTGCCCAAAGTACGCATACATATTCAAGAAAACTTCGGACTATGCTTTTTCCTGTACTCTCCTGTTCTTTTTTTGCTTTTGCTAATTTTGCCATACTGTTCTCTTTCCTACTTCGCTTTTGCCATCACAATACCGGAATACGGACCATAAATCTTCTTTCCCTTTATTGTGCGATAAGCTCGTATTTTATAATAATATTTCTTTCCCTTTTTCAATGACGAATCCGTATACTTCACAGTTTTCGCCTTTGAAATGGTCTTAATTTTTTTATATCCACCGGATTTTCGGGTAGACCTGTATATTTCATATCCGGTGAGTCCTTTTCCTTTTTTCCAACGAAGCTTTACTTTGGAGCCGGCAGAAGCTGTCGCTTTCCACCCCTTAACCATATCCGGTGCACAGGTAAACACTTGCGATGCTTCTCCGCAAATCCGTTCTCCTGACACCGTCTTGTAGGCACAAACCTTATAATAATATGGCTTCGAACCTTTTACAGCCGGCATTACCTGTGTTATTACTGTGCCCTTTGTTATCGTTTTTACCTTTTTATACGATCCATTTTCAGATGTGGATCGGTAGATAATATATCCGGTTACTCCTTCTGTCTTTTTCCATTTCAGCTTTGCTTTCCCTTCCGTCGTCAGTGATAATGATACCATCTGTACTTTCTTAGGAATGACGGTTACCAGGCAGCTCGCCTGAATATTTCCATTATAAACCGTAACCGTAGCTCTACCCGGGTTCTGCGCTTTTATTTTTCCATATGCATTTACTGTCACCACATCCGGATTGGATGACTTCCAGTAAACCATCCAATCCGATGCATTTGTCGCAGAATAAGTCGGTGTTGCCACAAGCTGTAACGAGTGTCCGTCGGTCATAGTCAGTGCGATCTGATTCAGTGAAAGTGCCGTGAGAACGGCCGGTTTTACAGCTGGCGTTTCCCCCGGCTTCTCAACAGAATCTTCCGTCGAATTATCTGTCGAATTATCTGTCGAGTCATCCGGCTGCTCTTCCGTCGGGTCATCTGTCGGGACTTCCGGCTGTTCTTCCGTCGGATCGTCTGTCGGATCATCTCCCGGAACTTCCGGCTGTTCTTCCACCGGATCGTCTGTCGGGTCATCTCCCGGAACTTCCGGCTGCTCTTCCACCGGATCATCGGTCGGAGTGTCTTCCGGCGTATCCTCTTTCGGCGGTTCCATCTGTGTCTCATCCAAATCATCCGTGTACGCTTTCACCCTAGCAACTCCCTGAATCGCCGAAACCAAATCTCCCCAGTTTCGATTCTGTCTGCAAAAACTTACTCCTTCATTTTCTTCTGTCAACATTTGCACAAAATCATAAGAGGTATTATTATCTCTGCTAATGTAGATTTTTGTCCCCGCATCAAAAGAAAACACTACCGAATAATTCGTATTTGCAGGTATTTTGATTTCATTCACTAATTCAATGGTATGATACCCCGGATAAGCGAGCGAAAATTGCTGTGTCAGCATCTTTTCTCCGTTTGTCGGATCGTTATTTGATGTATCCGTATTTTTATAAATCTCCACTTGCCCCGTGACATTGCTTTGAGCCACACCGATGCCAACCGCTCTAAGCAGTTCGCCACCGCCGTTTCCTTCACCGGCACGAAAACAGTTGGCCACGCCGTTTAATGTCACATTGGTCACTGAAGCATCTCCGTCATATTGGCAGATATTATCATAATTGTCCGCCGGCTGTGCATCAAACACATAGGCATACGGAACCTGTGATTGCACAGATGCCGTATTCACCGAAGTGTCATAATAAGACAACCAAAAATATCCACACTGCGCTCTGTTTTTCTTCTCATCTCCCCAGCTGTTTTTCATGAGCCAAGCACCATCTCCCGGTGCCTCTTTTGAAAAATGTTCTTTTGGAAAGTGATCATCCCATCCCACCACTAAAATCGCATGATTTTGCGCAGTGAAGCGGTCGTTATAATAGCTGTCGTATTCCAAACACTCAAATCCGTAATGGTTTCTCTCATCCGCATAATAACTCATCCCTAAAGCACCATATTCCATAATCAGCTTCTTAAGGACATCTTTCTGACCGATTTGATCCTCCATGTTTCCGACATCAATTTTATATATATTTTGTACGTGACATGCATCTGTCTCATATGCCATCTCTGTCGTATTTTCCTGCCCAAGCATTCCATTTACATCTGTCGTATTGGAAGACAATCCGCTATACGGCGCTTCTTGTTCCGCAACCGGCCCACACCAGCTTGCAAGATGCCACATGGTTAGTGCACTATTTCCTCCCTGCTCCAGGTAGTTCATCGTTTTAGGCTCATTATAATCACCCAACGTTCCCCCTTTTCGATCCGCAGTCATTCCTTTGTTATAAAAATAATAAGTCAGATGGCGTTCTGATAAATCAATGTCACCGGATGCATATCCTTTTCTTATCAAAGAAGCCTCCGCCGCCCCAAGAGCAGAAAAAGCCCAACAGCATCCATAGGAACCCTGATTTCTCATCTCATTCGGAAGATAACTTACCGTCTGACCGCTCACTGTCAGTGAATTATCTGACACTTGGTCGGAACGATAACTTTCCGGAATATTTTCCGCAGTCATCGCGCTTTTCTCAGCACGAATCAACATCTCCGATTCCAAATAGCGATCTTCGTCCAGCATATCATCCTTTAACATGACATAACCAAGACCAAATTGCTGTTCCTGTCTTTCCCCTGTAATTTCCGTAGCCCGAGCAGACACTCCGCTCCAAGGCATATACGTAGGTATGCAGGACTGTACCAATAAAAGCGCACACAACAGATATACTATTTTTCGCACTTTAAGATTCCCTTTTTTCTTCAAATCTTACTCACCCCATCTTTAGAAAAATCAATCCTGTTTCAGAATCATCTCCAACACTCGCTTTGCACACGTGTATATTTCCTGCTCGGAAACTCCTCCTTTTTCATAAGCCTCCTTCACGCGATCCATATATCCATTCATCATCTTAATATCATTCCCCGCCTTAATCTCGAGATAATGCTCTCCATGATTCCACCAATCCGTCGTCACAAGACCATCATACCCCCATTCTCCGCGAAGGATATCCGTCAAAAGCTCTCTACACTCAGAAACCCTTACTCCGTTAAGCATATTATAGGAGGACATAATCGTCCAAGGACTTGCCTCCTTCACAATGATTTCAAATGCTTTCAGATAAATCTCACGGAGTGCACGTTCTGATACAATTGAGTCACTTTCTTTTCGGTTTGTTTCTTTGTTATTGCAGGCAAAATGTTTCACACTGGCTCCGATATGCTGGGACTGCATTCCCTCTACCATCGCCGCTCCCATCTTCCCTGTCAGGTACGGATCCTCGGAATAATACTCAAAATTTCTGCCACAAAACGGACTTCTATGAATATTTACCGCCGGCGTCAACCACAAGCCAATATTATTTTCCTTGACTTCTTTTGCCCCGGCAATTCCAATCTCTTTTACCAATTCCGGATCCCAGGTCGAGGCCAAAAGCGTTGCACATGGAAATGCGGTAGTTGTTACACAACACTCTTCTTGAATGCGCAATCCCGCCGGTCCGTCCGCTGTGTTGATGGTCGGAATTCCATACTTTGAAAGCGCTCCCATCGATCCTGTATTGGTAACTCCCGTTCCTCTATGTCCACACACAAGGTAAATCAACTCATCCAGTGTCAGCTGACTCATAAACTCATCTAAACTCAGCTTGCCCTGTGCTACTTCTACCAATTTATGCTCTTTGTCCGGCTCTCCCCATAGTTTCTGCACAAGCGGCTGCGCCAAAACCTCCGGTATCACCCCTTCAAATTCATCTATTTTTTGCCTCTCCAATACACAAGGCATTTGAGGCACATCACTTGTCTCCATAGAAAAATAGCTTCCATCCGCACACATTCTTTTTTCCAACTGATACGGACGACATTTCTCAGTGAGCTGACAAACCACTACATCTTCTTCTAATATTTCATACACCATCACTTCCACTGTATCTCGCACGTTGGTTCCAAGATATATGGAGTATGCACCCGCTTCCAGTACATAGGCAGATTTTTGTACTTTCCCAAGATCATCGTACGATGCCATGTGAGCTACCGGAAGTTCCATCATCACACGCTGCGTTTCTCCCGGTTCCAGTAATCGGGTTTTTACAAATGCGCCCAGCGCCTTTGCCGGTTTCCCCAATTTTCCCTGCACAGCCCCGTAATAGAGCTGCAGCACTTCCTTACCTGCACAATTTCCTGTATTGGTTACGTTTGCTGCAACATAGATTACATCCTCTGCAAGCTCTTTTGCCGACAAATCTGTCCCCTCTTCCCAACGACAATAGGACTCTATTCCCGATATATCAAATGTAGTATAAGAAAGCCCGTATCCAAATGGATAATTTACTCTCTCCTTCGCACCGCTTATGGTTTCAAAATAGCGATATCCCACAAAAATATCTTCTGTATACTGTACATTATGTATGGAAGCGTGAAAGTCAGCCGTCGACGGATAATCTGTCATTTCCTTCGCATAGGTATCTGTCAATCTCCCGCTCGGACAGACCTTTCCACAAAGCAAATCTGCTATCGCCAGACCACCTTCCATTCCTCCCTGCATCGCAAGAAGCACTGCCTCTATTTTTTCATCCTCTGCAAACCATGCCGTATCTACCATACCGCCTACATTCAGCACTACTATCACATGTTCAAAATTCTCTTTTACAAGAGCCACCATTGCTTCCTCGTTTTGAGTCAGGTAAAAATCACCTCTCTCAAAAATCAAATCACTCTTTTCCAAAAAATCTTTTGAAGTCAAAAGGTCAGCTTCATCTTGAATCTCTCCAAGCTTTCGATCCCAATCCTCTCCGGAATACCTGCAGATGCTGATAATTGCGGTGTTTGTATACGCTTTCGCCTCCGCAAGAAGCTCTTTTGGCACTTCCGGCTCTACCGTCATGCCCGGCTGCGCACCATCCGCATACTGCCTCTTCATCTCCTCTGCATAAAACGCAGCAAGCGGATCAAAGACACGCAATGCCCCCTCTTTTTCATACGCTTTCAATCCCTCATAAAGATTTCTGGTGTAGGCTACCGTAACATCGCCACTACCGCCGCCACCTTTCACATAGTCGATACACCCTTTGCCAAATAACGCCACTTGGCTTCCCACTCGGATTGGCAGAAGCTCGTTCTCATTTTTTAAAAGAACCATCCCCTCCGTCGCCGCCTTTCGCGATAGCTCGATATGTTCCGCACAACCGGTTACTCTCTGTCCATTCACTCCCATCGGTATCGCCGGCTGATACATTGCTCTCACCCATTTTTGCATAACCCTGTCCTCCTCTTACTAACCCATTTTGTTTTATTATTTGCTTAACTCAGTGTTCTATCGCATCCATAAAATGCACATATCCCTGATGCTTTGGTGCTCTTTCATCTTCCGCCGGAAGCGTCATATAATCCCCATAAAGTTTTGTCAAATAATCCTCCAACTGATTTGGCACCGGTAATAGCACATCTTCAAATTTTATCTTTTGATAAGGAACTAACATCTTCCTCTTCATTACTTCATTGGCATATCCCGCCAGTCCAAAGAGACTACACACTTCCTCCGCAGTTTCTGCACTGTGTGCCGAAATTATCTTTAAACTTATCTTTGCGTAAAAATCAAACAACTTATCCGGTGTAATCTTTACCAACAGCTTGGATATGATATGCGCCGCTTTCCCCTTATTTTTCGTAGGCAGACGATAAACTGCCATATAATGTACAATACTGAAGAAGCGCTGTATTTTCCTCTTCCATGCTACTTTCGGAAGGCCATCGATGGGATGAATATCCAGTTTCGGCGCATCTGCCGCATCATAATCTCCTTCAGGCAAAAACAGCAAATGCCCAATCGGTGCATCCTTGACAATCTGCCCAAGTACCGGCGAATACACATAAGGTCCTATGCGGTTTCCATTCCGCGCAAGAAGCTGCTCCATCCGTTCAAAATCCGGTCGCAGCATAGCCAGATCAATGTCGTCATCCCATGGAATAAAGCCTGCATGTCTGACCGCTCCCAGCGCCGAACCACCCGCGAGGAAATATTCTATATTATTTTTTTCACAATAGGCATCAAA
The DNA here is from genome assembly GCA_045588655.1 of Lachnospiraceae bacterium. Taxonomy (GTDB): domain Bacteria; phylum Bacillota; class Clostridia; order Lachnospirales; family Lachnospiraceae; genus SVFI01. The sequence goes on from JAZNEP010000028.1 coordinate 95,341, forward strand.
CTCCAGCAACATACGAAACAGATATGCTTGATAAGACTTTAAATACGTTTGCTTTTTCTCATTATCCATCTCTTTTTTCTCTTTTCTCTCGCGGTATCCAACTCTCAATAGTTTCAAACTGCTCTGACGGCTTTAGTAGCACAAGCCAAAACGTGTTATACAAAAGATTTCTCATTTCCGGATTCACTAATCCGATTACCATAAACACAAACAATGCGGCTGCCAGCGCCAACTGTTTTTTTTGAATTGAGAGATAAATTGCCCGTCCATACAAAAAACACATAAAAAAAGCCAAAACAGCCCCCATCTGCAAAGTAACTGTGACATAGTTATTGTCCACATAATTATATACCAAAGAAGGATCTTTCACCATCGCTGATCCTCCTACCCATTTGATTTTTTGTCCGAACATTCGAATCGGATACATCTGTAATGCATGATAGCCAAGTTTCACTCTCTGGTTCAGAATCCCATCAAGCCGTTGCCACATCGGTGAAGCAAAATCATAAGCAGAGCACACCCAAAGACTCAACATCCAAAATACAAATGGGATACTGAACGCGACATAAGAAATCCCCCGTAGAATACGCTTCTTTTGATAAATTGCTCTGAGAATAAACGTCATGACACCCATCAGTGCCAGAGAAATGATATCTGTTTTCGTATCCGTTGCTATAAATCCAACTGCATTCACAAGCAATAAAAGTATCATTTGAAACCACAGAATCTTTTTTTGAAGAACCAGATACAACATAAAAAATAGAAGTAAATAATGACTTGTATAACTGCAATACAAAAAACCAAGCCCATAGCGCACCCGATTCTCCGCCTGCACAAATATATGATTTTCTATGACACCAAGTAACGAACTTGTTACTACAAAGACAAGAAGTGTAGTCTGCAACACCACAGTCCATTTCGCAATCTGATCAAACGCCACCCTTCTGGCCGCATACATCAACACTATTGAAACGGCAAATCCGTGGGAACCGGTAGCGTAGGAAACCCAGTACATTAGACAGACCAGAAACAAAATTCCCACTTCTCTGATTTCGAATGAAAAATCAAAAACAACACATGCCAAACAGACAAAAAGCGTTGCACTCAATGCACTTTCCTTCCACCACTGAAACCAAGGTGCAGAATAAAAAAAAGTAGTATTTAAAAATGCACGTAACATCCAAATGGTGTAGGCAGCTAAAAAAAGACTATTTTTGATTCTTTGCATTTTGTTTGATTGTATCAGTTCCACTTTCATGTTCCGCTTCCTCATCCCAAATTTTCAACAGACGTTCTTCCTTTTTTTCCTTTTTCGATTTCTTTTTCTCCGGCTGTGTCGCGCTCATAAACTCCTTATACGCATCCAACACTTCATTCGTCGGACCATCCATCTTTAAATTCCCCTCGTGAAGCCAAATCACACGAGTACAGAGCTTTCGAACTGTCTCAATACTGTGCGATACAATCATAACCGTACGTTCCTTATCGGAAATCAGTTCTTTTACCTTCTTCAAACTTTTTTTCTTAAATTTTATGTCACCGACACTAAGCACTTCGTCAATCAGAATAATATCTGTCTCCAAAATTGCCGTAATCGAAAACGCAAGCTTGGAATACATACCGCTCGAATATGTTCTGACCGGAGAATGAATAAATTTACCAAGCTCCGAAAATTTGACAATTTCTTTGTACTTGGCCCTAATTTGCTCCTCTGTAAATCCCAAAAGCAAACCGGATAAATAAATGTTATCTTTTCCGGTCAATTCTTTATTAAATCCGACACCGATTGCCATAAGCGAAATCGTATTATCACCTATATCAATACTTCCCTCATCCGGAGAAAAAATACCTGCGATTGAACGAAGCGTTGTCGATTTACCGCTTCCATTTTTACCGATCAGACCGACGATTTCTCCTTTTTTAATAGAAAAGCTGATTCCTTTTACCGCTTCAAATTCATCCACCTTTGATTTTTTGAATGAGAAAAGACTTTTTTTAATTGACTGTGCACGCACCGTTTTATAGCGGATATGCAAATCTTTTACTTCAATTGCAATATTTTTATCTGACATGCTTTATATCACCTTTACGTAAGTATTTTCATATTTGATAATCGAACGCACTCCCACAACGCAGAGAATCACGCTAATCACAAACCAAATGCCAAGCAAATCGTAATACGGACTCATTCCATACAAAATACAATTTCTCGCATTCTGGAGCAAACCTGCAATAGGATTGCCATATAACAGCACCATATTGTATGGCTCCGGAACTCTCGTCTGAATGTTATAAAAAACTCCGGACATATAAAACACAAGCTTTAACAAAACCACGACAACATTGGCCAAATCCGAAACAAATACGCCCAAATTCAGTATAATACAGCTGCACCCGAACGTAAGAAGTACCAGCACCAAAAAGACCGGTATAATCTCAATGATATGCCAGGTAAGCGGAACCCTATATACCGGGATCAGTAGCACTACCAGCATGAAGGCTACACACATTTTGAATGCATTTACCAACATCTCATTTAGAATCAAAACATATTTCGGAATATAGACCTTAGCTATCATACTCTTATTTCTTTTAACCATACGCACACTCTTTCGAACCGTACGATTAAAAAAATCATACATATTTAAACCAATAAATACATAAATCGGGAAAAACGGTTCTCCCTTTCCAAATACAACCAGTGCCATAAACGTGTACACAAGCATGAACAAAAACGGATCCAAAATCCACCAGAGCCAGTTTAATCTGGAGCCTGCCACCTCACCCTTTAACGTTGCTTTCGCACTGTATATCATATAACTTTTGTATCTTTTCAACTGTGAAATAAATTTTTTCATTGCCTAAACTTCTTCTCTCATTTCTTCAAAATATTGAACCGTACGTCGCATTCCGCTACGCAGATCCACTTTTGGAGTCCAGCCTTCTGCGATGGCTTTCTCCGATTGTAAAAATCCCAGCTTATAATTCAAATATCCCGCCGGTTTTTCCTTTGGTATATTCATAATCAGCTCCACTCCATAGGACGCAAACAAATCACAAAGCGTCTGTGCCAGCTCCTTTACCGTCACTGTCTCATTGGAGTTAGAAACATTATATACATGATCCTTAAAATGAAGCAGTGAGTAAAAAATTCCCGCCACTACATCACCAATATAAGTAAGCGCAAGCGTTCCGGACCCGTCACTGTTCATGACAATATTTTGACGATTCACAATATTGCCAAGGAAATCTCCAACCACCCGACCATCACTTAGAAGCATTCCCGGACCGTAGGTATGTGCGATTCTCACAATACGACAATCCATCTGATACTGCTGACGGTAGCTGACACAAAGATTTTCCGCCATGCGCTTGCTCTCCGGATAGCAGGAACGCACACTTGTCGGATCGAGCACTCCATACTCCTCTTCTTTTACAAAATCAAGGCTTCCTTTTCCGTAAATCTCTCTTGTTGAAAGAAGTAAAAACTGCGAGGTGCCATGTGTTCGACCATACTCGAGCAGATGATATGTTCCAAGCACATTTCCCATTGCGGTTCCCACCGGATCACTTGTAAACTGATCCGGTCCTGTCTGACTTGCTGCATGAATCATAAGATCAATCTGCCCGTCAAACTCCAGCGGTACTGTCACATCCTGATATATGACACAAAAATCATCTCTGCCGAGTACCTGACCCCATTTTTTCTTTGTCTTTTCTTCATTTCGCGCAATGCCATACAGCTGTATTCCCAGCCCTTTTTGATCATTCAGGAAAAAAATAGTGCGCGCAATATACGATGCAATTAAACCGTTGATACCTGAAATAAGTACCTTTTTTCCACGCAAAGCTTCCCATTCGATTGGCTCTGCGGTAATTCTCTCCAAATCCTCTGTGATAATATGACTTTGTTTCATAAATAAATAGCCTCCAAAACAAGCTGCCCGGGACACTCCTGACATCTTGATTTTATAACCCGAAAATATCCTGACTTTCTCTTAGGTCAATCAGTGCTTTTAAAATAAAATAATCTTCCGGTGTCGTAATCTTAATATTGGTTGTCTTACATGGCACCATATGAAGCTCCCTGCCCAGCTCTGTCATAAGTGAGCAAGTATCAATCGTGATGGTATAAGGCATCGTCTCGCCCTTCGTATGCGCCTCAAAAACATCTTTAAAATAGAAACTCTGCGGCGCTTTTGCCACAAACATGGTATTACGGATGATGGTTTTTTCCACCTGCTCACCATCCTGACTGGTAATCGCTGTCTCCGTAAACGGAACTGCGGTAATCGCATTTCCATGCTTCTTTACCCCTTCAATATTGTCTGTGATCAGCTCTTCCGTAATGAGAGGTCTTACTGCATCATGTAGCAGTACAATATCATCCTCCTTGCAGAAAGTATCCAGATAGCGGAGTGCTATCATCTTGGATTCCTGCGTATCTTTACCGCCGGTCAATATTTTCTTTACCTTCTTGATTCCAAACTTGTCCAAAAGCTCCTGAAGATAATCCTCCCATCCTGCAATACAAGGAACCACTATCGTATCAATGTCCTTGTGCTTTTCGAATATCTCAAGGGTATATATAATAATCGGTTTTCCGTAGATTTCCAAAAACTGTTTTGGTTTGGCACTGGTACGCATCCGCTGTCCCGAACCTCCCGCAAACACTAATGCAACATTCATTTCCGTTGTCCTCCTTCACCTGTCCCTGAATTGAGTACAGTTTGCGTATAGTATAACACATTTGTCCCCGCTTATCATCCTTTTTTTCTTTCTGCTATTTTCAAAATGCAGTTTGCGCTCCCAGTTCTTTCTTGATTTCTATACTATTCTGTTCTAAAATATCTCCATAAGAGAACGAAAGGACATAAAAAAATGAATGTAAAAACGGCCATTACAAAAGTACGTGAAAAAGGAATTCGATACGCATTCAAATATGCAACCATGAAATTTTACGGCAAAATGCAAGGTGAAGACGTTCCTGCCAAGGACAAAAAAGCATACAATATACTGCTTCTGACCAACCGGGATTCCGATAACCTGGGAGATCAGGTCATTGAAGCCTGTGATATCGGACTGATATCGACCGTCATGAAAAATCTCGGCATCCGCGAAACCAACTACATGATTAACAGCCGTGCTGCAGCGATTGTGCCACAGAAATACTTAAATACACGCGATCCGAAGCACTTAAAAAACGCCCGAAAAACCATCAAAGGTTCGGATATCGTGATTTTCGGCGGTGCGCCTCTTTTCAATTACCTGTATCAGACATTTTACGAAAAGACAGCCCTCACACTTGAAATCGCAGAAGAATTTCATAAACCGGTTATCTTTTCCGCCATTGGTGTTGAACGATACGAAGAGGACAATGCTAAATGTCAACGTTTGAAAAAAACGCTAAACTTTGATTGTGTCAAACAGATTACCACCCGTGATGATTACGAAGCTCTACAAAAATATCACGAGAGCGAGCACGTTGTCATCGGTAAGGTTTCAGACCCAGCTGTATTCTCCGATAAAATTTTTGAAAATTATATTACGAAGGAAAACGCAAAAGAAAAGAAAAAAATCGGCCTTTTCATTCTTCGCGCCAATGGTTTTGTCGATAACCAATTTGATTTCACACGCGAAGATGCCGCCAAATTGTGGCTCGATTTGATTGCAGATCTCACAGAAAAAGGATATGATTATGAACTTTTAACCAGCGGACATTTTGGTGATGAAGCGTTTATTGACCATTTGATTCGCAACCACAATGTTCCTCTAAACAAATGTGTATTCAACATGAATACTCCGGAAAAAATGATTGAAAAAATTTCTTCCTACGATGCGATTGTATCCTGTCGTCTCCATCCAAGCATTATCGCATTTGCTTTGGATGTTCCATCCATCGGTGTTGTATGGAACAACAAGGTGAAAGGATTTTACAACAGCGTCGGTTATGAAAACCGCGTCATCGGCACAGACGGCATTACTTCAAAGCTTCTTCTCCAAAAAATTGAACAGGCCATCGACGAAGGCATTCAAAAAGACAAAGACTATCTATGTACAGTTTATCAAGCCCTGTTTTACAGCATTCAACGCATCGTATTTGGCGATGAAAGCAGCATCCAGCCTTATACGTACGAAGAAATCTTAAAAAATATGCCTGTGTATACCGGAACCAATGAGGCCGCCAAAGAAGAAAAACTTGAGCGCAAGTTCCGAAGAACTTACAATATGTACAACACGCGCTTTGACAAAAACATGGAGTATCAGGAAACGATTAAAAAACTAAAAAAAGAAATTGAAGTTCTCAAAAAAAATCAGGAAAATGCAAAGTAAAAGTAATATTTTGAAAACAGATTTTTAAAATAAAGAAAGAAACAATAGGTTCAAATTGAATCTATTGTTTCTTTTTTTACTTTCATTTCCCTTTAAAACTTCTGCTTAATTTGTCTCTTCTTCTCCGTCTTCCTCTGCCAGCAATCTTTTGCCTCCCAAGGTAAAGTCAAGTGATTTTCGATAGTCATTTTCCGCCTTCACACGGGCAAGATCATCTTTTACACTCTCCGGAAGATTTCCAAGCACAAGCCAGTCAATGACTCTGTCCGAGGCTCCTGAATCAATATAATCAAAATGATGATCCACATATTCCTGCACTTTTTCCTGTTCAAAATCTTTTGTCCGGATTGCTTCTAGAAGCTCCTCAAACGTATAGCACACCTTTCCCGGTGCCGATTCCTCATATGGTCTGTGAAAGCCTCTTGAGAAAGAATACTGAATCTTATCAAACGCAAAGAACAGCATCGGATGTTTCATTAACGAATATTCAAAAATATTGGACGAATAATCGGTAATCAACAAATCTGTAATATAGAACAAATCATTAATATTCGGAAAATCCGCAACATCCTTGAATTTATCCTTATACTTTTTATCAATCGGAACTTTTTTACGCACCCACGGATGCATCTTAAAAAGAACCACATACTCATCGCCACACACACTGTACAGCTGTTCAAAATCAATTAATTCATACGGATAGAATGCATCCTTTTTGTTTCTGCCACGATAGGTCGGTGCAAACAGAATCACTTTCTTTCCTTTACAGAGCGGATATTTCGCATAAATCTCTTCCACCTTCTGCTTTTTATGTGCCTCATCCAGATATTCATCCATACGCGGCATTCCGGTTGCAATCACCTGTTCATCGTTCATTCCCCAAACTTCCGAGAAAAACGGCGCGATATTTTTGGATCCGGCAATACCGTAACTATACTGTCTGTGACAAGACACCGGATTCGGACATCCGATATGGCCCCATCGGCTGTATCCGGACGATTTAAATCCGGCTCCCGCATGCCAAAGCTGAATCACCTTGGTATCATCTGTCAGCTTGAGCCAATCCAGACATGGTGCATGGTCATCCAAAAATACAATTCCACTTTTTGAAAGCTTATTCATCAATACTATCCAGCTTTTCACACCTTGTCCTTTTTCACTTGCAGCCCGCGCCGAACATAATATCGTATACTCTTTATCCATTCCTCTTTCAAACATTCTGTCCGACACAGCCTTCAAGTTAGAGGCAATTCGATCCGATTGCTCTGTCATAAACAAAATGGTATTCTTCTTTTTGGATTTATTCAGCGCACAACAAATACGATAAATCACACGTACAATATTCTTTCTTCCCAGCCACGTATCTCTTAAATCCTTTATCGGGTGAATGCGGTTTCTCATACGAGAGCGCTGCGGAAACGTCATATTCACGCGCCCTGCCGCCTGAAGGATCATCTCAAACGGAAGTGTTTCCGCTCCCTCTTCCACAGCAAAGGTCGCTGAATATACACGCCTTCTTCCCGAATAGAGGAAATTACGCGAACATTCGTCCACCTTGGCTACCACCTCATGAGACATTTCACAATCTGCTAACAGCACGTGCTCCTGACAGACTTCAATCATGTAGCAGCCCGACGGAATACACTCATTTTCTCCACTGTTGGTCACATTCAGACGCAGATGGTAAACTCCGTCTTTTTCATCCATCTGCTTGCAACGCGCCGGCGATACATACAGCAATTTATCCACAAGATAAAACGCCAACGGCTGTTCAACAAGATTCAGTGATTTATCATGCACTTCTACTTTAATGTAGAGGTGCATAAAAATCCGCTCCCACTCAATATCTACCACTGTGGCCGTTATCGGCTTTTCACTTAGTCGGTTTATCATCTCTTTCATTCGGCCTTCTCATCCTTATCTGTAATTTTTTTAATCAGTGCAACAACTCTCTTTGCTGCATTTCCGTCCTCTACCGAACCTTTTTTTGCCAAAAATTCACTTCTCTTACGTTCGTATGCGGCTTCGTCAAACCCCAAAATCTGCTCACACAACTCCTGTTGCGAATATGCCACCGGAAACGGTGTCTCTTCCAGCGGATAGTATAATCCTCTCAAATCCTTGTATTTATCATAATCCTCCGCGATCAAAAACCCCGGTCTCTTAGTTAACATAAAATCGAATATTGCACTTGAATAATCCGTAATCACTACATCCGCTGCAACAAGAAGTTCCTGAATATCCGGATACTTCGTCACATCCAGAACATGTTCCTGTGCGTATATATTCTCCTGTTGCGCCATACGAGGATGCGCTCTTAAAGCAAATATCCACTCTCCTCCAAAACGCTTCGCCAGACAATCCAAAAGAGCCTTTGTATCAAGCTTCGAAATTTCGGATTTATTTTGGTCTCGAAACGTCGGAACATATAGAACTATCTTTTTCTTCCCTATCTCATATGTGCTGCGAACCTTCCTTGCAACCGAATCTATGTCTGCAAAAAACAAATCGTTTCTCGGATGTCCGTATTCTAAAATCTCACCGGCTCCCCAAAATGCCTCTTTGTAAACCTGCGTTTCAAACAAACTGTTTGAAATCCAGTAATCCGTGTAAGCCGCATTTTTTTGAGCAAGCGCCAGCCACGCCTTATCTTTATTTAAATAGCCGCAATTACCTTCAATCCTTTTTATTCCAAAGGACCCATGCCACATCTGTATATACACCTGTCCCGGCCGCTTAATCAGCCCCTGGTTTAAATAGTGTACCATCTGAAAATTCTGCACCCAGACTCGAGCCGTCGCATACTCATACAGCGCCTCTTTCGTGCCATATTCCACCAGTCGGACATTGGGCGGAAAATTTTTACGTTGCGCATCGGCATTCTTTACCACCCAGACAAAATCCAGTTCCTGTGCCAGAGCCGGCTCCGTTGCAAGGATTTCATTAAGTACATATTTTCCATTACAGCCAAAACCACTTCCCATATAATTATTAAAAACCACCTTGTTTTTGTTAATTGGAACTTGATCATAAAGCGAATGAAATTGTGCCGTGAATCTTCGGCGGTAAACAAAAGGTGTGAATTTGAGACGATATACTTTGTACTCATCCTCTATCGTATAATCAATTATTTTTTTTGCCATCGAGCGAAGCGACATTTTAGTTTCTCCTATTATTCCTTACGCAACACCTGATTATAAAACCTTTCACGCAGTCTATTTGGAAGAATGCTGACTATGACATGACCGGTTACCGTGTACAAAAAATCCGTAAAGGAACAAAATCGAGTTCGGTATAAATATAATCTAAATTTAACAATCGACTTTGTATAACAAAGACCGCCACGTCTCTCATGCATTCCTGTTACGCGCATTTTTAATATAATATCCTGTATATTATAGCCGCAGCATCCATCTCTAAGCATTCTGACCCAAAGATAATAATCCTCAAATCCTTCAAAATGCTGATATCCACCCGATTTCATCACAGATGTTTTTTTATATGTTACACACGGATGATTGAAGGGATTTCTCCTACGGGCAAATTTGAGTATCTCGTCTTGTTCCTGCGGAAGTTGCCTCTTCTTTCGGCCACCCGGATGTTCTTGATCAAACTCAATCAATGTGCCGCTCACGATATCCACCTGCATCATCTCGAGTACCTTGAGCTGTTTTTCCATCCGTTCCGGCAAACTTATATCATCACTATCCATTCGCGCAATATACTCGTACCTGCACTTCTTCATCCCAAGGTTTAATGCTCTGCCCAAACCTACATTTTCTTCCAGACGCACAATCTGAAACAAGTTTTCATATTTATCTTCATAAAAGGAAATAACCTCATCCAGCTCCGCCGTCAGAGGTCCATCACAGACAAGTACAAAATCCTTAGGCGCTACCGTCTGAGAAAGCATACTTTCTATGCTCTCCCTCAAAAATAACGCTTGTTCTTTTTTGTATACCGACATTAGTACGGAATATTTTGTCTGAATCATTTTTCGTTTCCTTTATCTGTCTTCCCCGTTTTGAGGGCCGTCGTCTGATTTTCATCTACACCCTCTGTATTTTCCTTTTGGAATAAAATCTTAAATGTCAGAAGCATCAATTTAATATCCAACCACACAGAATAATGTTCAATATATGCAACATCCAACTTCACTTTGTCTCGAGGTGTCGTATTGTATTTTCCGTAGACCTGTGCATACCCGGTTAATCCTGCTTTTACTTTTAAGCGGAATGCAAATTCCGGAAGTTCTTTCTCATACTTTGCAAAAATCTCAGGTCGTTCCGGTCTTGGTCCGACAAAGGACATATCACCTTTTAGGATATTAAAAAGCTGAGGAAGCTCATCCAAATGAAGCTTACGAATCACCTTTCCTATCGGAGTCACTCGCTTATCATTCTTCATTGCCAGACGGGCACCGGCTTTTTCCGCATCCACACTCATACTCCGAAACTTGTATATATTAAACTCTTTGCCATCTCTAGTCAGTCGCACCTGTTTGTAGATTACAGGTCCTCTGTCATATATTTTGATTGCCAGCGCTATCACAAGCATAATCGGCGACGCAAGAACACATGCCAGCAAGGAAAACACAATATCCATCACACGTTTGATTGCCAGCTGCTCTCCCGTCAATCCCTGATTACGCGAAATCAATAGCGGCGTATCAAACAAATGCATTTCATCCGATCCTATGAGCATAAGATCGGTTACTTTCGGCACAACATACGTACGCACCGAATGGATAAAACAATATTTGAGCACTTCATTTCTAGGATGTGAAGCAGTTTCACAAATCATGACCCCTTCACACTCTGCAATTGCTTCTTTAATCTTTTCCATGCCTTCACTTACATGAATCTTTTTCTGGATAAAATACTTATCTTTTCGCGCATTCACTTTGTTGATAAAATCAATCGGCGTTTTTTCACCATACACCAAAAGCAGATTTCTTGGCGGATAAAGTTTCATATACAAAACTCTGCACACCAGAACCCAGACTAAAATCACTGCCACCTGAACCACTGTCATCTTCATAATCGGTATCGGTGTTACATATTCTCTCGTGAGCATACAAACCTGAATATACAAAACAACATTGGCACAAAACAGGGACAGGAGCTGTGAATAAATCACATCAAATAAACGCAGATATCCTACTTTAAATCCACCATAAAGCTTTGTAAAAAGCCACAATACAAGAACATACATCGCAATAACCGCCCAATGTCCTCTGCGGTAGAACTGCAATTTTTTTGGCATCAGTCCGCTATAATAAGAATACCACAACACCGCATAAAAATAGGTGTGAGTCAACATTAGTATCAGCACTTCCATGACCGATATCAGCTTTTTATATCGTTCTCTCTTTTTCATCTTCTTTCATCTCACTTCAACTACCAAGATTCCCCCCGGAGTCCGGCATTAGCATAGCTTTATAAGCCACGTTCCTTGCGATACGCTGAAATACCACCCCATTTTGTATCTTTCTCTGATAAAATGAGGTCTTCTTTGGTCATTCCCTCCGGGAGTGGCCATTCCACACCGATTTCAGGGTCAGACCACAAGAGTCCACCCTCGTCATTTGGATGATAAAAATCGGTACATTTATATGCAAACTCAGCATAATCCGATAACACAACAAATCCATGTGCAAAATTTTTCGGTATAAAAAATTGCTTTTTATTCTCCGCTGATAGATGTACGCCATACCACTGTCCAAATGTTGGGGAATCCTTTCGCAAATCTACTGCAACATCATATACCTCTCCGCTGACTACACGCACCAGCTTGTCCTGCGGATAATCGATTTGAAAATGAAGTCCGCGTAACACACCTTTCTTGGATGCAGACTGATTATCCTGTACAAACACTTCTTCGATGCCTGCCTCCTTGAAATCATTATAATTATATGTCTCCATAAAGTATCCTCTTGCGTCACCAAACACTGCCGGTGTAATCACTTTCAGTCCTTCAATGTGACATGTCTCTACCGTAATCTTTCCCATATGTTCTCCTAAATCCTATAAGACAAAACCAAAAGCATACAAAATATTGTATGCTTTATCGTTTAACTACCATTTTTAGTATATGAAATCCATTGCAGTTCGTCAATATATTTATTTTTAACAGTTACGAAGCTCCGTAATCATCCGACGCAATGAGCTTCCATATGTAGGATCTGTTGCCCATCCCTTGCCATATGGATTGGTCTCTATACCAAGCCACTCCACATAAGGTGCACAACCACGTTGTACATATTGAAAACGCGGATCTACGCAGGTTAAGTTCAATGGTTCACTGTTTGCATATGCTTTCAAATGCTGCACCTGTGCCCGGATGCCAATTCTCACGGAAGCAAACGATACTCCCTTCGCTCCGCCTCCGGTGGCTCCGATACCCGCAAAATTATATTGAGAAATATCTACGTCTCCGCCATAACGGAGAAAATTTGTCTCCTTCATGGCCTGCGCAAATGCCACTTCTGCTCGAATCCCTTCTTTTTCGCATTCTTCATAATACATTTGACAAAATTTCTTAAGACTAGGTGCATCGGAAGCTGTATAATACTTCGGATATACGGCATATTTCTTATAGTATGCCATCATCTGCGCCACAGTAACACTAGAACTTCCACCAATCGCATATAATTCACCGGTGTCCGCAATCGATTCCCCAAGTCTCATCGTACCTTTTAAAATCTCTTTACTAATACCGTTTTTAGTTTTCACAGTCACTCGGTAGGAATAGTCTCCGCCAATTCCTTTGTGGTTTTTGGATGAAATTGTCACCCGGTAAGATCCGTCACTTCTTAATGAAGCCGTGTAAAGATACTTTGCTTTTGTATTTGCTTTCGGCCAAACCTTGACCTGCACAGAGCCAATTGCTCCTTTATAGTCTATCCCGGAAACATACAAATAGCTTGCACTGTCCGATTTTTTCTTTACTTTTATTTTTCCGCCTTTGACATCCGGCACCACTAGCTTCACCGATTCACTCAACTTCTGATACTTTCCGTTCACACCTTTTACATATACCAGTATCTTGTAGGTTCCGCTTGTTCCAAAGTCAGCCACCTTAGCTGATGCAGTCCACGTACCGTCTTTCCCTTTTTTTGCCTCATAGTATTTCTTCTTTGACGAATAGTCCGTATTATATACTCGGAATTTTACAGCCTTCACATTTGCTGAAATGCCCAAATCAGAAGCCGACATAGAAATCTTTGTATGCTTTGATTTTAATTTTGCGGTAATCACCGGCTCCGGCTGTTCAAACGTATGCGTAAAACTGTCCACCACTTCTTCAAAGCCGTTTTTATCAGATGCAATCACTTCTATCTTGTAATCACCATAAGCATATCCATAGTCTTTCATATCTACATCCACATAATGAAATCCTTTGGAATTTTTCTTTGCAGTGTAGGTATTTGTCTTTTTCTTTCCTTCCAGATTTTTTACTTTTATTATGACAGACTTTAATCCTACCGCCGACTGTGCGTCATATGCCCTGATCTGAAACGTTCCCTTGGTTAGATTTTGCTTATAAACTCTGGCTCCGCTTACCGTCGGTCCTTCAATGGTAAATTCTGAAGTTGCCACTTTTTCTTTCGTTCCGAAATAGGTTTTCGAGTAAGCTACTACCTTATACAATCCGGCATTTTTGTGTTTTGATACCGTCACTGTAGCTTTCCACTCTCCGTTTTCAAGTTTTGTCGCATGGTAGGTTTTTACATCATCTGTACCGTTTTTATTGCTATAGACACGGAAGTATACACCGGCCGCCTGTTCATTTCCTTTTAATTTTAAGGTTACTGTTTTTTCAGTGGCCGATACTTTTGACGAAATCTTCATACCGGTGCTGTCAAACTTTGTCTTTTCAACATCAAATGTGGCAGAACGAAGCTGCGTCTTCTTACCCGCCGCATCATAGGCATATGCAATAACTTTGTATTTTCCGGTCATCTTATCATGATTTGAAACATTGCCCACTACCGAATAAACGCCTTCCTCCTTGGCATCTTTTTCTGCAGTATATAGGTAATACTTATCTTTGGCTTCCGTCGGATACACTTTAAAACCGACTTTTGCAATACGGCTCTCTGGTGTCGCCCCAAAAAGAGTAATTCGGAACGTTCCATTTACACCATCCATCTGTGTTACCTGCAAATCTTCCGCATCAAACTCGACCTCTTCCGTGGAAAGATTATATGCCTGCGCAATACCGAGCGCATCTGCAATTCCCAGCTTTTTCAAATTTTCCTCACTCTGTAAAAATGCAGCATCCACCGGATTGTTAATAAACGCATGCTCCACAATCACGGCCGGAATTCCGTATAACTTACTTCGATTAATTACACCATAATAATCCGCCAGTGACCCATCCGGATAGGTTGAATTATTCTCCGAATTGCGAATTCGGATTCCATTATTTTTCAGCCCCACCTTTTCCAGCTGCTCTATAATTTTTGCCGCAAGTGCTGCTCCTTTTGAGCCGACTTTACTGTTATAGTTACTGTTTGGATAAAAAACAATCGCACCAGTTGCCGTCGTCGTTCCGACCGTTGAATTAAAATGAATACTTACATATACATCGGCACCCTTTTGCTGCGCCGCGTCCACTCGAGCTGAATTGTCATTTCCCGATGTCGTTCCCGGATATGGACACGCACTTGTCTCTCTGGTCATGTATACAACTACATCGGAATATGTCTTTTCCAAATATTCTTTACAATATTTGGCCACCTTCAATGTCAGATCTTCCTCATTCAATCCGTTTGCTTTCGCACCAATGTGTGTCTCATCATGTCCCGGATCCAGCATAACCACAAGACTTCCTGCCACCTTGCGCACCTGTGGCCACTGGCCACTTTCGGAATTGGTCTGTGCTCCGGCAGCAGTCTGCGCCGTAATCTCTTCTTGCTTTACTTCCTCTTTTGCATGGCCAATTGCTTCTGCAATTCTGTCTGCACCAGTCTCATTCTCATCTGCACCTTTGAGGGAAACAATATTAACATCCAGCCCTTCTACCGTATCTGATTCCGAAATACCCTGCGCTGTAAGTCCCTCAACTTCCTCGGCAAATTCATTATATTCCGTAAATTCGGATGAATTGATTGGATTTTCCACGCCTAATCCGAAGCAGACATTCTCCATATCAGGCACTTTCTCAAACTCTATACTCCCCTCAAAAAGCTCCTTACCGTCTGTGCATACATATGTAATTCCCACAACGCGATAGACACCTATTTTCATACCTGTAGTATCCCATTCAAATCGCACTGCATTTCCCGCACAATCTGCCATCGGAATCGTATATCGTTCCACGCTTTCCGTATTCTCAAGAATGAGTGAAGCATTCTTTATTAATGTGCTTTCATCCCCGACTTCAACTAAAACATTTTGTTTTTGTCCTACATCAAGCTTCGCTTGGTCCATATATACATAATTAAGAAGCAGATTCCCTTGTTTTATCTGCTCCTTCTCTTCTTCTATTTGTACTGAATTGCAGGATACCACACTGTTCTCAGACAAGGATTCTCCCTGTACATTTACATCAGCATCCTCCACCACAGATTCTGTTGTCACAGAATGAGCCATTACCGGTAAATGTCCCAGCGGCGCCTGCAAAAGCATAAGTGCAGCTCCAAATATGGCAATGGCTCTCTTCCCTTTGTTTATTTTCATTTTCCGTCACTCCCTTTTTCACAATTTATGTAACCTTGTCCAGTTTACATGACTCTGACACAAATTGCAATGTGAAGAATATGGCAACACACTTTTTTCACAAATTCAGTTTATTTAATCCAATCAATGATATCTGAATATACAGTAAATCGCTCTTATTCCATCTCTCACGCCAATCTTCTTTCCTTCTGCATTGGTGCGCGGATTGTAAGAAATCGGAACCTCATGAATGCGAATGCGCATATCGGAAATCTTTGCTGTAATCTCAGGTTCAAAACCAAACCGTTTCTCCTGAATGTCTACAGACTGAATTATCTCCCTGTCAAAGCACTTGTAGCAAGTTTCCATATCGGTCAGCTTTTGATGTGTAAACACATTGGATAGTCTGGTCAAAAACTTATTTGCCAGACGATTGGCCAAATATCCTTTTGCCTTCTGTTCTTTAAAACGTGAACCATATACCACTTTCGCTTTGCCCGCCAGTACCGGTCCGGCCACCTTCGGATATTCCATCGGATCATATTCCATATCCGCATCCTGCACAATTACTGCATCCCCGGTCGCTGCCGCAAATCCTGTTTTCAGAGCAGCACCTTTTCCACCATTTGTTTCATGATAAATAATCTGATCCACAAGCGGACGAATCTCTGCCTCAAGAATATCTCTTGTACCATCCGTAGAGCAGTCATCCACTACAATAATTTCCTTATACTCCACCGGAGACTCTTTTACTTTCTTAACAATTTCAAGAATATTATTTTTCTCATTGTAACAAGGAATTACAATGGAAAGCACTTTTTTATCAGAATTACTCATATCTGCTCTCTCTTTCTTTTCCTTTACCAAACTCCGACAGAGTCTGTTTGTATTTTTCCGGAAGGCCGATGTCATATGACTTTCCATCCATTAAAAGCCCCATCATACCGATTCGTTCACGCACTTTATCTAGTGCAGTTGTTAACTGGATTTCTCCACCGCTTGTATGATTTTCTCTAATATCTGTCTCCAATACTTCAAACACTTCTTTGGTCAGAATGTACTGTCCAAACACCGCATAATACTGGTCGCGTTTATTTTTTCTTACCGTTCCCAAAAACTCATCTGCATATTCACAGGATGGCTTTTCACAAAAGGCATCCAGCTTTAGAATCGTTTCTTCTTTGTTCTCCCATTGGCCATGCATAATTCCATAATGCACGACATCTGAAAGTGGAACCGGATGCATGGATACCATCGGAAGTCCTGTTTTTTCGTATGCATCAATCAATTGTGACATACAGCTTTTAGGGCCATAGGATTCATAAATCATATCTCCTAAAAGCAGAAGCACCGGCTGACCTTTGGTAAACTCTCTACACTGATAAACCGCATGACCAAAACCTTTTCGCTCCTTCTGATATACATACGTAATCTTTTTCCCGATTTTGATGATTCGATCTTCATAAAAGCGCTTCTCTTCTGGCAATTTACTGCGATGCTCCTCGGAAAGAGGCGCAAAAAGCGCGTCATACATCGGCTTTTCGTCCTCACCTATCACCAAACATATTTCTTCAATCCCTGACGTCTCTAACTGTTCTAACAACACCATAATGGCCGGTTTAAACAGACCATCTTCATCAAGAATCGGAAAGAAATCCTTTTTGATTCCTTTTGTCGCCGGATATAGTCTGGTTCCGAATCCTGCTACAGGAATAATTGCTTTGGTCACTGCCTGCTGTGGGCGAAGTGTCAATGAGAAGGCCTCCATATGACGTTCCTCATTCAAATATGCAATCAGTTTTTTCTGACATTCCTCATCTTTTGCAAGAAACTGTACCGTCCCATCTCCCTGAGATCCAACACCTTTACATCCATATACAAATTCTTTTATCTTTTCGTCGTTCAATACGGAATGTAACACCGGAGCTTTAAGCTCATCCCAACTGGCCGGTGCTACTTTTTGATCAAAATTGTCCTGAAACTGCGTCATCAACTCACCCAGTGCCTGATTATCCCCGCTGGCAAGATAGTCACATGCGCGGTCAACAAACGCTTTATTATCACTTCCTAATGCTTCGTGGACTGCTTTTTCCTTTTCGTTTTGCGCAAATGGAAAACACTTATTTAGGTCTGACAAAATCTGCACAGTGTTCTTATGGGCTTTCAAATCCGCAATCACCCAGTACAACGCATTTTTAAAAGGAATCGGTTTTGCACTTACTTCATTCCCGTCAAACACCATCCGAACCGGTCTTACGCCATACGCACACGCCTGATCAAGACGTCCGCATCTGGATGGAGTGCGCTGTTCTCCGACAAACGCTATATTCATCTCGCCCATCGTATTTAAACTGAGACGATACATCTGGTTAAATGCGCGGGCCACCAAAACACAAATCGCCGCGCTACTTGAGAGACCGCTCTTCATCGGCAAATCCATACGCGTAATCGTAATCTTAAGTCCTCCGACATTGTAGCATTCATTTACATAGGAGGCCACTCCTGCCACATAAGAAAAAAATCCGCCTGCACTCGCTTCTTCTCTTAACTTCTCTGAATCCATCTCGCAGGAAAAAGAAGCATCATGATAGCTTGGTAACTCACTCTGCACAATAAATCTTTCATGTTTTTCAACTTCTGCATAGATTCCCTGTTCAATTCCGGTCACAATCGCCTGTCCCGGTACAATCGCAGAATTGATTACTCTGTGCAACCCTGCCCAATCACTATGCTCCCCGAGTAAACATAACCGCCCCGGTACAAAAAGTTCAATCTTTTCCATATGCTACCACCTTATAATAATAGGTCTTGCCTCGTTTTCTGTCTGCATCCGTATACGTACACGCCTGATACGAAGTAGTCTCCGCTATTTTGACATAGCGACCATTTTTAGAAGCCGAACGATATATCATATATCCGTCCGCTTTTTTACTCTTAGTCCAGCTCAGCTTCACCATTTCCTTTGAAAGAACCTGTACCTTAAGTCCCTTCACCTTCGGAAGCGAAATCTTTACTCTATGGGACACCTTTTCCCTATTTTTGTCAAATCCGGTTGTGATTGATATCTTGTAATACCAATCATGTCCGGTTTTCACTCCTCTGTCCGTATACTGATTTTTCTGTACCGTCGCCACATACTGATACGTTCCATTCTTTGAGCGTGCCCGATAAATCCGGTACGATGCGCCCTCTAATCCATCCCATGTCAGGCGCACATTTACCCGATTCTTTTCCGCTGTTTGGCGGGCAGCTACCTTGACCTTAACCTGTTCCGGTTTTCTATATGCAACATAGACCGTACAAAATGCCTGTCGTCCATCCGAGGTTTCCGCTACAATCACCGTTTTGCCCTCGCCAACTGCTGTCACTTTACCTGTCGTGCTTTCTACCTGCGCAACCTTATCGTCCATAGATTCATAATACACCTGCGAAAGTGGTTCTCCCTGAATGCTCTTCACTTTCATGACAAACGAATCGCCAATCTGCATTGACTTTTCTGTCACATTCGCTTTTATTCCTGCGCCAAGTAAGCTCATTAGTTTTTCAGCTTGTATCGCATCAATTCCCGCATGCGCAAGCATCGACTCATTCAGCACCGGATAACTTTTAAAGATTTCATAATAGATACAACTGGCCACCAAAAAATAACCTGCTTTGGTCGGATGTTTTTTATCCTCACCCATCAATCGAATTTCCGGATACAACACCGACGCCCTGTAAAACTGTATCCCGACCGGAATGACATCCAAATCCAGATTTTTTCCAATGTTTGTATAAGCTGCCCCAATATAGCGTTCCATATCATAGGATGTAACTATCACCGATTCATTTTTCTTCTGATACTCATAATCATGGCCGCAAGTCATATATAAAAGCACTTTTGCCTTTGGCGCATGCTTCTCAATTTTACTATTGAGCCATTTCACCGCCGGAACCATATCTTTCTCGAACGCCGTATAGGAAATTCTGTTATATTCCTGTAGTATCACATAGTCCCAATCCTCAGAACGCAGCACGTTCAAAAATTCTGCACGATATTTTTTCTTCTTCTTTGAGAGTCCGGCATAATTTTTCCATTTTGCAGCACCATGTGCAAGCGTTTTAATTTTTACTTTTTTCCCAGACGCTTTCGCAATTTTCTTAAGGTGGCTCTGCACAGTACGTTCTTCGGAACGCACTCCCAGTCTGGTTAGGCTGTTTCCCACAAGAAGAATGTGTATCGTATCATCCTTCTTTGTCCCTGCTTTTTCCGACGCAGACACCCTTTGTGGCGAAGAAAATCCCAAAAGAAAAATCAGCGCAAAAACATATGCAATTATCGTAATTATTTTCCTCTTCATAGTTTTTTAGTATAGCATTTTCTCATGCAAAACACAACCTTAGACATGGCTGAGCACCAAATGGCACTCCCCGTTTATCTTAACCACTTTGCGTCCTGCCGGAAGGAAAAAACTATCTCCTGCACGGAACGCTTTTCTTTCATTTTCTGTTTCTATCATACCTTCTCCGGAAACAATCACAATCGACCAGAACGTAGAATCATCCATCACAAATTCTGCCTGTCCATCCACGCGATATGCCCAAACCGAAAAATATTTACACTGTTCTAACAGCTGCTTCTCATAGCCTTTTCCTTGTTGCCATTTTCCGGATGGTTTGCCTTTTTCCTCACTGGCCGCAAAACACATATTGGCAAACGCTTTCTCTAAATGCAGTGGCCTTTGTTTCCCATCTTTATCCTTCCGGTTATAATCATATAGGCGATACGTTGCATTCGAACTTTGCTGCACTTCAAGAATCAGTACACCTGCTCCAATTGCATGAACCTGACCGGCTGGTACAAAAATGGAATCTCCTTTTTGCACCGGAACTTTATGCAGAATTTCTGCCAAAGATCCGTTTTCAATCCTCTGCTCTACTTCTTCCCTTGTCGTATCACGCTCAAATCCAAGATAAACGAATGCATCTTCTTCTGCATCAAGAATGTACCACATCTCATTCTTTCCATAGTCATTCTCATACGGCAATGCATACGAATCATCCGGATGTACCTGTATGGACAATTTATCCGTTGCATCAATGAATTTAACCAGCATCGGAAAGCGGTCATATGGCTGGCACTTCCATCCCAGCGCTTCCTTCCCGATTGCGGTAAGATATTCATTAAAGTTTTTACCTCTATAACTGCCATCTGCCACCTTACTGCATCCGGCCGGATGCGCAGAAAGCTCCCAGCTCTCTGCAATCACCTTTTCCTCTGTCTCGATTCCGTAAAGTTCCCTTAATCGATTTCCTCCCCACAGATAATCCTTATATACCGGATGTAGTCTGACAATCTCCGATATCTGTTTTTGTGCATGCACCATATCTTCCGTCATACTACCCGCACTTTCACCGATACTGACTTCTATCACAATCAGGTCTTTTGATGTCTCATTGGAAATTCTGTGAAACACTCCCATCGGAACAAAAATACTTTCGTTTCTATGATATTCCTTCTCTGTTCCATCCAGAACAATGGTGGCTACCCCACTTACAACAGACCAGTGCTCACTTCTTCGTTCATGCTTATGAAGAGAAAGCGACTGTCCCGGAAAAATTGTTAATTTCTTTACCAGATATCCTTCGCTCCTGCTGAGTGTCTCTTTGCATCCCCATGTGGTATAATACACGTCTCCCTCATCAAATAGAGCAAGCTGCTGACTTGTAAACTCCCCATCCTGCGAAAGGATTTTTTTAATATCCGCACTACTTCCTTTTCCTGATATATAAGTTGCATCTTTGGTATTTACAATCAAAACGTCCTTCAGATTATTGGCCACAATCACTTTTTCTTTTGCCTCATTGATAATCGACACATTCTCACAATGATGACAAATATCGGTGGTGTTTTCTTCGGTATATACCAGCTCCGCAAGCGTTTCCAAACTCAGCAATCTCGACCATCCGAAATCACACGGCACTACTTTAACTCTTCCCAGCTGTGTCCATTTTTCGTAGACTGCTTCTCCCACACTGACGGAAGGAATTTTCTCCATCCATTCCTGTGTCAACACTGCACTGTCTGCTTCTACGCGCATCCGATGTTTTCCATGACAACAGGCATCATAAAGCGCCGGATAATTTTGCTTTACCGCTTTTAAAAATGTTCCGGCTTGTATCAGAAAAATACCACTGTCCAGATATCTTTCCACACCCCGATCCGGAAGTCCCATTCCCATTCCTGTTTCACAGGTACCTTCGTCCTTTCCTAAAAACGCTCCATATTCCGTCTGTCCATCATCATAGACATCGAAAAAATTGTGTCCCGGTGCTAATTCTCCCCTGCATCCAAGCGCAACAACATTATTCTCATCTAAAACTTGTTGTGCTTTCACAATCGTACCATTGTAATCACCACCCTCAATTCTGTGATCCGTTGACACCACCAAAACCTGTTCCTGTGGATTCATACAAAAACATGCAATCAAAACTGCCGGTGCCGTCTGTCTTCCTATCTCTTCCAGAAAGCAATGATAGTTTAACCCTTGAAACACCTGCAACTGACCGCGCACAATATTTTCATACTTGTAATTGGTTACAATAAAAAATTCATCACAAAAAGGCAGATTTCGTGCTATTGCCTCCTGGAACAGCGATCTGCCTTTGTTTACATTAATGAACTGTTTGGGATAGTTACGTCTCGATAACGGCCAGAGGGCATCTCCGCTGCCCCCTGCCAGTACTAAACACTTCATCTTTTTTACTCCTTTTGCACAACAAAATCCGCAACCCTCAGATTATTTGTTCTGTGCACGATATTCTTCACAAGAAACTCCTGCGATTTCTTTCATATCTGCATCCATCATCATAGATACCAGTCCCTTGAAATCCACTTTACGTTTCCATCCAAGCTCTTTCTCTGCCTTGGTGGAATCACCCCAAAGGAATTCTACTTCTGCCGGACGATAAAATTCAGGATTTACATCTACCAATAATTTTCCACTCTTAGCGTCATATCCTTTTTCGTCTACGCCTTTGCCTTCCCAGCGGATTTCAATACCAAGCTCTTCAAATGCCGCCTCCACAAATTGACGCACCGTATGTGTTTCATTGGTTGCAAGCACATAATCTCCCGGACAATCGTTCTGAAGCATACGCCACATACCTTCTACGTAGTCACCTGCAAATCCCCAGTCACGTTTTGCATCCATATTTCCAAGAGAAAGTTTTTCCTGCTTACCTGCAATGATATTTGCAATCGCAAGTGTTATCTTACGTGTCACAAAATTTTCTCCACGTCGCGGCGACTCATGATTAAATAAAATACCATTACATGCGAACATATTATAAGATTCTCTGTAATTTACCGTAATCCAGTAAGAATAAAGCTTTGCTGCACCATATGGACTCTTTGGATAAAACGGTGTCTTTTCAGACTGTGGTGCTGTCTCCGGAATACCACCAAACAGCTCTGAAGTGGAAGCCTGGTAAAATCTACAGTTGCCACCATTGACACGAATTGCCTCTAATAGTTTTATGGTACTCACTCCTGTTGCCTCTGCTGTATACTCCGGAACTTCAAAGGAAACCCCTACATGAGACTGTGCTGCGAGATTATAAACTTCCGTTGGTTTGATTTCACTGATCAGACGCATCAGATTCGAAGAATCTGTCATATCTGCAAAGTGAAGGAAGAATTTTACCTTGTTATATTTCGAATTTAATATATGATCGATACGCTGCGTATTGCTGATACTGTGTCGGCGCACCAGTCCATGCACCTCATATCCCTTTTCTAACAAAAGCTCTGCCAGATAAGAACCGTCCTGACCTGTAATACCTGTAATTAATGCTACGTTTTTCATAGTCTCCTCCATTTCTGAAATAACTCATATCAATTTATTGACTCTAACAAGAATACTGCTTTTTCTATTCCATGGCAATAGACAATTTTGCCTTTGAATGGTAATATATTGCTATGCATTTTAAAATTATTTTTTCAGTATTTATGAGGTATTTTTTATGTTAGTTTCCAATTCATCTCGTATTCTTGCTACACCGACTTCCTTTGCGAAGTCCAATTTCCTTTATGTACAGGAAGTAGGATCTCTGCAAAGTTTGAGCCCCCATGTCAGCCGTCGTGACAACTTGGAATCCTTTCTTTTCTTCACTGTAACCAAAGGAACCGGAACGCTCACTTACCACGGCCAAACCTTTTCTCTCATCAGCGGTGACTGTGTCTTTTTGGATTGCCTGGAAGAGTATGCGCACGAAAGTAGTAAGGAAGATCCATGGGAACTGTCATGGGTTCATTTTTATGGAAAGCAGGCGCCTTTATTTTACAAGCATTTTATTGAGCTTGGCGGCTCCTTTTTCTTTCATCCGAATCACTTATCCTTATTTTTAGATACTTTAGAAATTTTATTCGAAACACAAAAAAATCCGGGAAACAGCAAAGAAATCTTATCTCATCGCTATCTCACGGATTTGATTGCACTCTGCATCAGTGAAATCGGAAATGCCGGCACTGATACGATTGCAGAAAAGGTTCATGACATTCAAAATTATCTTGATTTACATTTTGCAGAAAAAATATCGTTGGATGATTTGGCCAGCCGTTACTTTATCAGCAAATTTCATCTCTCAAGGGAATTTAAAAAACTGACAGGAAGTACAATCGGCAATTATCTTACCTCCCGCCGCGTGTCCCATGCCAAAAAACAGCTTCGCTTCACATCACTTCCTTTAGATGCAATTGCAAGGGAATGCGGACTCTCTGATACCAGCTATTTCGTAAAGGTGTTTAAGAGCGCGGAGGGTATGACTCCGGGTGAGTATCGAAGCCGATGGTAAATCCTTTCATTTTTAACGTTCTGCTCGCATCGGATTGTTTAAGAAATCCTCATAAGAGAGTCGAATTCCGTCCTCTAACTCGGTCTTGTAAGTCCATCCAAGAGAGGCTGCCTTGGAAACGTCCAGAAGCTTTCTTGGTGTTCCGTTTGGTTTTGAGGTATCCCATCGAATTTCTCCCTCATATCCGATTACCTTAGCCACCAGTTCCGTTAAGCCCTTGATGGTGATTTCTTTTCCACTTCCTGCATTTACGGTTTCATCTCCACTGTAATTGTTCATTAGGAACACGCAAAGGTTTGCAAGATCATCCACATATAAAAATTCACGAAGCGGACTTCCGTCTCCCCAGCATGTTACAAATGGTAAATTCTGTTCTTTTGCTTCATGGAAGCGACGAATCAGCGCCGGAAGCACATGGCTGTGTGTCGGATGATAATTATCATTCGGTCCATAAAGATTCGTTGGCATCAAACTGATATAATCGGTACCGTACTGTTTATTTAAATATTCGCAATACTTCAAACCGGAAATTTTTGCAAGCGCATACGCTTCATTCGTCTTTTCCAGTTCGGAAGTCAGCAAACAGCTTTCCTTCATCGGTTGCGGCGCCATGCGCGGATAAATGCAGGAAGACCCAAGAAATTCCAGTTTTTTACATCCATTTTTCCATGCTGCATGAATTACATTCATCTCCAGCATCATATTGTCATACATAAAGTCAGCAAGCGCTTCGGAGTTTGCCACAATTCCACCAACTTTGGCAGCCGCAAGGAACACATATTCCGGCTTTTCTTTCTCGAAAAACGCTTCCACCTGATCCTGTCTGCAAAGATCAAGCTCTGCATGCGTACGTGTAATTATATTGGTATATCCCTGTCTTTCCAATTCTCGCACTATTGCAGAACCCACCATTCCGCGATGTCCTGCAACGTATATTTTTGCATTTTTTTCCATCATATTCGTGTTCTCCTTTATTAAAAAATACTTTTCTTCATCACTCATCTGTTAGCCACTTCACTCATAACCCCTACCACAAATGTTCCAATATGTGGTCTCCCTATTTCGTTGACACCGATTCTGTTCCATGATAAATTTATAAAAGAATTTACGTTAACTAAAAAACAACAAAACACTTTACAGAAACGGAGAACCTTTATGAAGAAAAAAATCGTGTGCTTATTTATTGCTTCTTTCTGTTTTATCTCGATTACCGCCTGTAGCAATAGTACAGACACTCAGACTAACACCACAGAAGAAAACACTTCCACCATAGTTCCGGACTATACGAGATATGTCGATAAGGCAGAGGATGTTTCTGAGTCAATTAATAATACAACAGAAGAATCAGAAGAATTTCAATTACAATTAGACGAGTAGCCTATAAATCGTCTGTTCGTAAAACAGATATGCAATCATCATATCATAACACCTAGGTATACTCAACGTATTTTGTATTTCAAATTTTCTTTTGTAATATCAACCAAACAAATTTAAAATTGGTGATAAAATATCTTTTCCACAAACGTTTTGGATCCTGCAAGAGTCGATAGAACCACTCAAGACTTAACTTCTGCATCCACTTCGGCGCACGCTTAATCACATCTGCATGATAATCAAATCCGGCTCCAACACCAATCATAAGTCCGTTTACTTTATCTTTGTGGGCATACATCCAATTTTCCTGTTTCGGTGCTCCCAAACCAATCCATATTACATCCGCATCAGACTTATTGATTCGTCTTATATCCTCTTCATCTTCCTCTTCACTCAACGCTCTGAACGGCGGCGAATACATTCCCGCAATCTGAATATCTGGATATTTTTCTCTCAGTTTGCTTTCCAAAACTCTAAGGGTTTCTTCCTTGCCTCCATAAAAATAATGCTTCAATGGCTTGCGAAACAGCTCTAGCATCAAATCCGGTCCTGTCACTCTCTGAGCATCAAGATATCCTCTTTTCCTACTTACCATAGAAAGCGGCTTCCCATCAGGAAGCGCCAGAATTGCAGAGTTCTGAACATTTCGGTATTCCACATCTTCATAAGACATAACCGTTGTATGAACATTTGAAACACAAATATATTTTCCTCGCAAAGCATCTATATTTTCCATAATATATTGGACCGTCTGATCCATATTTGTAACAGCAATATTCACTCCTAAGATACTACATGTTTTTATCATAAATTCTACCTTATCTTTTTATAAAAGAAATTAACATTTCTCTATTTTTGTACATCCAAAATGTTATATCCAGAAAACAAAATACAAATAACACATATGCTATAATATATTTTTCAATATAGGCATTTTCCTTAGTATTGAAGTAATTATTCCTCCTACCAAAAGCGAAAACAACACCCAACATCCTGATACTAATAACGTCGGAAGTAATGGTTCGAGAGTTGTTGTCACTCTCCCACCGATAATACTTAAAAATGGTCCCAAAAGATATATTCCAAATGTCAAGGAACTACAATAGCAAACAGCTTTTGCCAACTTCCCTTTCGAAAGTTTTGGACACACCACAGTTGTCATCCATTTAATAAATATAAACGCTGCTATCGCCGTAATATAATCAAACAAATTCACGTAGTTTTGTGTATATATTCCTGTAACAATACCTTCATAATATGTGCAAGCACAAGATAATACAATTCCTACTACACTAATCAAAACGGCAATAAAGACATGTTTATTCTTTAATTTATTTATATCTATTTTATCATCTATATAATATCCAATCAGTGGATAAAAAAATGCATTTAGTGCAGCCAAAGGAACACTAAATTGCGAATTAATTTTAATAGACAATTCAGAATCATACATGCCTAGTAAAACATTGACTATGGGAATGAAAGAATAAAAAACAAAACGCAAACTTATTAACAAAATAAAATCTTGATTCCGCATTCCACATGCCATCCTTTGTAAAAATGGAAGCATAAATAACATTCCCACATACGCATACAAATACCAATATTGCGTCGTACCTTCCAAATCACCAGCCAAAACGCCAAACACCCAACGCCGAAAAACAGCCCCTGGATTCATTTCCTCAAACATTCCTTTTGCACAATAACATATGTACAATAAACCCTGGAATATAACAGTAATAAATATAAATCTTACAATCTTCTTTCTGAATATCTCTTTGAAATCATCTTGATGGCCAAATAATAACGCACCTGAAACCATAAAAAACAACGGAACGTTAATTCGTGTCAACATAGTAAGAAACATATAAAAAAATTGTTTTCCGCCCTCCGACACTTGATACAGCGTATAGCCCGCCGAATGATTAAAGATAACTAAAGCTACTGCAATGATCCGAATCCAATCCAAGTATACTTTTCTATTCTTTATTTCTATTGAACTCATAATCACACCTTATTATAATATAACAATTTGCTTATTTTTTCGAGCACTTTAAAAATTCTTTAAATAGTGCCTTTTCTCTAAAGTTCTATATAACAGTTAATATAATGCCTTCTATTTTTTAACAAAAGAAGCTATCGTCTTTCTGTATTTATAACCATATATACCAATTCCAAAAACATAGATTAAAAGCACAATATATCTAATAAAATTAAATTGATATAATCCCAATATTACAGCAGTTATTACACTTACAAATAATGCAATCGCTACAATAAACTTTGTATTATACACCGTATGAAATCCCATTTTTCTCACAAGCAAATAATGAAACAAAAATAAAAACAAATACCCTGCCAAAGTTGTATAGGCAGCTGCAAGGTATCCAAAAATCGGAATAAACATATAATTTAACAGCCAATTCAGCAATGCCGCTGAAACCGTTGCTATTGCCATTCCTTTTGTCTTTTTTTCAAATTGTTCTATATTTGTATACATACTATACAAAAACATAAATAAATATCCCAACATCACCGGTGGAATCACATACTTCGCTTCCATATAGGATTCTCCTCCAAGAATGTAGAGAATTTCCGGTGTAATTAGCATCACGCCAATCAAAGCAAGCACAAAAAACAATATATAACCATACGAATATTTCTTAATGCCTTCGTAATTTTTTTTGTAAAGTTGCTCTCCCAACCACGGTGAATATGCGGAATTTAACGAATCCCACAAAACAGTTACTATCATGGCAATATTATACGCCATACCGTAAAGTGCAGTATCTTCCGGCCCACACATATTCGTAATCATAATTCTATCAACAGACCCCAGTACATTCGCAGCTAGCAAATGAACCAAAAACGGAAGGCATATTGCAAGAGAATATTTCCAATATTTTACCTTTATAGTTCTATTCTTTATCAAAAAACAGCTATATAACACAGCGGAAACTGCAAAAAAAGGAAACTGCGCTCCGATAATCCTTGCATCTAACGTGTTATTCATCACTGACATAAGTCCCAAAGAAAGTAAAACACTGCCTACACTCACTCCAATAGTAATCGCTACAACACTTTTATACTTATATGCAAATCGTTGTATCTGAGTATACATATTATAAGCAGGCAAAAACAACACACTCAAAAACATTGCAAAGATATACTTAAAATCCAGCGCGAATATTTTCTCCATAAAATCTTTGTTTATATAAGCCAAAGCAAAAAATATAATAACACTCAAAGTTCCCAGAATCAGATTTGAAGTAGTATACGAATCCATATCTTCTTCAAAATCAAATCTTGCTCTTACCAAAGAAGTACTCAAACTTAAAGTTGCAACTATTGTTATTATCGATAACCACGCTGTAAAATTATTATAATATCCAAACTCAGTTTTGGTAAGCATTCGTGCAAAAACAGGAATCGTGATAAATCCCAATCCCTTTAACACCATATTACTTACCAAATACCAAAAACTTGCTTTTACTGTATCATTCTTTTTAATCTCTTTTGAGTTACTCAATTCATATCACCATTAACTACAATTATTTTACAAACTCCTTCACTTTCTCAATTACATAATCCTGTTCTTCAAAAGTTAGTCCGTAATAAAGCGGCAGACTAATAAAGTTTGCATATACCTCTTCTGCATTTTTACAGCAGACATCTTTATATCCATTCTCTTGATAATACGGATGCTTATAAACCGGAATATAGTGCACATTTACACCAATTTCTGCCTCACGTAGCTTATCAAAAATTTCTTTTCTTCGTCCATTCGGTACCTGAATTACGTAGAGATGATAGCTGTTATTACATCCCTGCGCCTGTTTCGGACATACTACTCCCACTGTATCCTTAAATGCCTCGTTATATCGATCTACCAGCTCTCTTCTCTTAGCCACAAACTTGTCCAGTTTTTTCATCTGAGAAATTCCAAGCGCACACTGAATATCTGTAATTCTATAATTGTAACCGAGATCAATCTGCTCGTAATACCAGCCACCCTCATTTTTATGCATGAATCTCTCATCTCTTGTAATTCCATGACTTCTAAACAACACTAATTTTTCATATAGCTCTTCATTGTTAGTGACAATCATTCCGCCTTCTCCTGTTGTCACATGCTTCACTGGATGGAAGCTAAATGTCGTCATATCTGAGATAGAACCGACTTTTTTCCCTTTGTAATCTGCTCCGATTGCATGCGCAGCATCCTCAATTACTACTAAATTATACTCTTTTGCAATCGCATGAATTTCATTCATCTCACATGGCTGTCCAGTAAAATGAACTGCTACTATAGCTTTTGTTTTATCCGTAATTTTTCTTTTTATATCTTCCGGATCAATATTGTATGTATCCGCTTTTACATCTGCAAATACCGGAGTTGCTCCACAATACAGTGCACAGTTTGCAGATGCAGCAAATGTGATAGGTGTCGTGATAACCTCATCTCCCTCGCCAATGCCTGCCGCGAAACAAGCCGCATGAAGAGCTGCTGTTCCATTCGAAATAGCCACTGCATATTTAGCCCCCACATAATCTGCAACTATTTTTTCAAACTGTGTTACACTTGGCCCGGTTGTTAAAAAGTCAGATTTAAGCACATCTACTACTGCTTGAATATCATCATCATCAATTGTCTGTCTTCCATATGGTATATACATAATTTATCTCCTTTTATAACATGTATTAGTTTGTAGTACAAAGTTCCAAATAAATGCGAACAGAATTTGATTTTGTTTTTTAATCAGCGACTAATCTATCTGAGTTAACTTTCACAACCGACTCTCCTACTATTACCACTTCTTCCCGCTGATTAAATACTTTATTTTCTAATCGTACAATTCCTTTTTCCTTATTTACAATTTCTTTAATCTGCACTTTTGCAGTCAACGTATCTCCAATCATAACAGGCCTCATAAATTTGCAATTCTGCTCCAAATAAATAGTCCCCGGTCCTGGCATATACATACCAATTGCCGTTGATATTAAGCTCGCCCCCAACATTCCATGTGCGATTCTTTCACCAAAAATTGTCTTTTCTGCTTCTGTTTTACTCACATGAACGGGATTGAAATCACCTGAAATTCCGGCAAATAATACTATATCTGCCTCTGTTATTGTTTTTTGAAAATACCCTTCATCACCAATTTTCAATTTATTATTCATTGCAAACTTCCTTTTCCGCTAACACCAATTGTATAATTTCTTCTGCCAAGTAACTTGCACCTCTACCGTCAACCAATTTTCGCATTTTTTCTTCTACATCTATACGATAAGATAGTTCAGCAGCTTTTTCCAAAGCAAACAGTAATGCATCCTTCGGAAATCCATTTCTGATATCCCCCAGTGAAATCACATATCCTTTTTCTGAAAAAACTTGTAAATTTTCAAGTTGATTATCAGCCAACGCATAACCTATAGTCGCAGTTCCACATGCAGCTAATTCATAAAGAGTCGTTCCTGCAGCTGATATCGCAACATCTGCATTTAACATATAATCCTTTAATTCTGCTAAATTTTCATAAACCATCAGATTATCTTGTCTTTTCTGAATTTCTTTTAATTTTTCTTTATCAGTATTATATTTTCCACATACAACCTGAAATATCACATTTCTAAACTTATCCTTGCAAACAATCTCCTCAACAAAATGCACTAAAAAATGATATTGGTCTGTTCCTCCAGACAAAACAAGCACTTTTTCTATTGTATCTTTACATTTTTTAGGAACAATCGTTTCAAACTCTTGACGTAACGGGACATATTTGCAACCCAACAACATCTTTGTATTTGTTTTCATATACATTTGTGAATAATCTATCTCGTCCGCAAATATTGTATAATTTACCAGCAAATCACATGGATATACCATCTCATGCAAATCATCGATATAGATTACTTTAACGCAATCAGATAGTTTCTTTAAATATGATTGTGACACAAAATAAGAATCCACGAGTAATGCTCTTATCCCAAGCTTATTTATCAAAAAACTCAGTTGTGAATAATCTTTCTCTATTTCTGTATATTTGCCTTCCATCACATGACACTTAAATCCTTTTTCTTCTATCAACTTCATATTAATGGCATCCACAGTAAAGAAATGAACTTCGTACCCATGCACTTTGATTTTTTCCGCAATCGAAAGACACCTCATCAAATGACCTGTACTTATTTCCGAATTTGCATCTACTCTAAAACCTATCATACTACTCTACTTTCTGACAATCCTGGTCAAACTGTGCTTCCAACTCCAATATTTTTTTTGATCGTTCCTTTCGTTCCTTTGCCGGAATACCTGCATAAACTTTCCATTCAGCTGTATCTTTCGTGCACAAGCTCATGGATCCGACACTACTTCCTTCATTGATTGTCACATTAGGTAGAACAATTGATCCCGCACCAATAATACCATGTTTACATATTTTTACTTTTCCACTTATTGACGTCGGTTTATACTTTGCCGGAATCATAGGATTGGTCATAGACTCTCCTGTGTAATCATCAGAAACAGCATATATAGTCACTTTCGATGATAAACCAGAATAGTCGCACATCTCGATTCCATCATCACCACCATATAAGCCACAAAAATGCGATATATGAATATAGTTATGCAGTTTAACATTTCCGCTAATAATTGTATAATCATCGATTCTTACATCATGACCTATTTCCAATCTTTCCGGATGGTATAAAATTACATGCTTTCCTATATATACATTTTCGCCATATGATTTCAATCCCAATCCAGCCAATTCTTCTTGCGAATAAAATGTTCCCATGCTCTTAATCTCCTATCTGGTAAAATGACACATATCTAAAGGTGTTCCTGCATCAATATCCTCTAATGCAATTTTCCCTAAAACATCATAATAATATTTCGGTTCCATTCCTTGTGCCGGTCGAATAATTCTAATATTTTCCGGTGTCAGTTTGTCACCTTTCTTGATTGTTTTCGCAACGAACAATGATTTTCTGAAGTCTCTGTTACTCATCTCACTCTCTGTCACTTCATAACAGATTTTTCCTATTGCTCTTTCAGCATCTCGAATATTTTTTACCATTTCAGCAAACTCTTTCGGTTCCATAGAAAAAGAAGAATCCGGATTTTCTATTTCTCTGCTGATGCAAAAATGCTTTTCAATGATATTTGCTCCCAGAGCAACAGCCGTTACAGCTGCAATCGATCCCATCGAATGGTCCGACAAACCAACAGGCAAATTAAACACTTCCTTCATATTCGGAATCGTCTTTAAATTCATAGAATCCGGTATTGCTGGATAAGCACTGGAGCATTTCAACAAAGCAAGCGGGCAATCGTATTTGCGTACAGTTTTCACAGCTTCCTCAATCTCCCCAAGACTTGCCATACCAGTTGACATGATAATTGGCTTACGCTTTTGTGCCACATAGTCAATCAGCGGAATATCCACGAGTTCAAAGGATGCAATTTTATAAAATTCCATCCCGATTTCTTCTAAAAAATCAACCGCAGTAAAATCAAAAGGCGTAGAAAAGAAATCAATCCCTACCTTTTTGGCCGTATCATATAATTCGGCCTGCCATTCCCATGGCGTATATGCTTTTTGGTATAAGGAATATAAATTTTCACCTTCCCATGTTCCATTATCAATATGAAAATACTCATTATGACAATTCATCGTAATCGTGTCGGCCGTATAAGTCTGAATCTTGACACAATCGGCGCCGGCCTCTTTTGCCGCATGGATAATCTCCTTTGCATGGTCAATACTTCCTGCATGATTTGCTGACATTTCCGCTATGATGTAACTTGAATTTCCATCCCCAATATTTCTTCCATTTATCTGCATTACTGCTCCTTCTCCGATTGCATAAGTTTATACTTTATCTCCGCAATCTTCCAGTCTTCTTCATTATCAATATCCTGTACTTCCAAATCCGACACAATAATCGGCTTACATCTCTCTCCTATAACACGATTTGTTTCTTCAAATTGCGCTATCTTAAAACAATAAAACTGTCCGACATCGTGATAGATTGGAGACAGATCCTGAGAACGCATATTATAAAATTCCGGCCATTTTATCTTAATGCATCCATCCTTTACCTCTACACCTCTCTGTGGCGGAAAAGAATATTGCACTACAGGCATAACAGAATCCACATCATCCGCACTCAAATATTTCATCCCTTCCTGTAACTTTAACGCCGTTACAAAAGGTGCTGTCGGATAAATACAACATGCGTACTGAAACTCTGTTCCTCTTTTACGATATTCCGTAATTACTTCCAACAAAACATCTGCCGTTGTCGCATAATCATTAGAAGTTTCTTCACTCCGAAAGAAAGGCACGGTTGCCCCTGCCTTTCTTGCTATTTCTGCGATTTCTTTACTATCTGTAGAAACCATAACCTCATCAAACACTCCACTTTCCAACGCTGCTTCAATGGAGTAACACAGTATAGGTTTTCCACAAAATTCTCTAATATTTTTCCCAGGAATTCTTTTACTACCACCACGTGCCGTGATGATTGCAACTGATTTACTCATAATCATCCCTTTCTGTATTAGTGATTAAAATCCATTTTACTTATTAATTCTTTTAACTGATCTACACTAAGCCACTCTGTATTAATGCCAGAGCTATACTCAAAACCATCTTCTACTTTTTTACCACCCGGAATAATCTTTTCCGGTCCCCACCAATTAAAGTGTGGATAAATAATGTAATGCTTTTCATACTCATATGTCAAAGCGGAATCTTCTCTTGTAACCATAATTTCATGAAGCTTTTCACCTTCACGAATACCCACCTCCGGCATCTCACATCCCGGAAGCATAGCCTGTGCCAAATCAGTAATCTTGAAAGAAGGAATCTTAGAAATAAAAGTTTCTCCACCATTTGATTCATTTAATGCTTTAATTACTAACTCAACACCCTCTTCCAAACTAATCCAGAAACGTGTCATTCTATAGTCTGTTATCGGTAACTCTTTTCCACCATTATCAATGATATTCTTAAAGAACGGAATAACCGAACCACGGCTACCTGCCACATTACCATATCTCACAACAGAAAAACGAACATCTTTTGAACCTGCATACGAATTTGCCGCAATGAACAACTTATCCGATACTAATTTGGTTCCACCATATAAGTTAATCGGATTTACTGCTTTATCGGTCGATAGTGCAACTACTCTCTTTACACATCCAGAATCTAAAACAGCGTTTACAATGTTCGTTGCTCCATCGATGTTTGTTTTCACAGCTTCAATCGGATTATATTCACAAGCCGGCACCTGTTTCAGAGCTGCTGCATGAATGACATAATCAACACCCTCAAGCGCTCTCTGTAATCTCTCTTTATCACGAATATCTCCGATAAAGAAACGAAGAACGTCAGCATGTTCTTTAAATTTATTTGCCATAATAAACTGTTTAAACTCATCTCTGGAGTAAATGATGATTTTTTTGGGTTTGTAATGATCTAGCACGTACTGTGTAAAATGATTACCAAATGAACCTGTTCCACCTGTAATTAAAATAGTCTTATTGTTTAACATCGCTTTTCTCCTTATTCATAAATAATGTATTATAATCTACTCTCGGAATGCAATCGAGCACTCCACCTGCCGTAGCATTATACAATTTAATATTCCTTTTTTTTGTATACTCGTACAATCTTCGATAGTCAGCAAACATCCTATAAAATCCTTCGAAAAATGTTTCGGGATTTATCTTTGAATGCGTTTTCTTAATTTGTTCTTTTTCTTGTTCTGACATTTTATAAGCATGCAGCTCCACTTCTTTCCCCGCCATAACTGATATCTGTTCATATCCGGTCATATCACATCCAAGAAGATATATTTCTGAAAACCCCATATAAACAGCAATCGAAATTGCATACTGAACCACATTACAATATCCAAACATAGTACGCGTCATATCTATTTTTTTATTGAATCCCTCATAGATATTTCCTGTACAATCCAAATATGAAATATTCAAAAAATCTGATAATACAACCTTTTCTATATCCTCTTTTTTATCATAAGGGAAAAAACATACAGGTGCCACCTTGTTATTCACAATCATTTTAAATGATTCTAATTTCTCCCTATCGGCATCTTTTTCCAAATCAAACTCGAAGATAAACGGATCTACCATTACATGAAAATCAGCGCAAACTTCTTTGTACAGTGGGCTCTTATACATATAGTTGACCGTAAAAACTATCTCATCCTTCAAGTGAGATAAATCTTGTTTTTTAAGTGATGGTCCATTACCTATGATAAAGCATCTCTTCGCTTCAAATCTATTTTTAAATTGTATATTCTCTCTAAGTATTTTTTTTCTTTGAAAATCAAAAGCACCAACGCTGGTTTTTTTTATCCTCTTTGCTTCATTATATACTCTTTCAAAAATATTTTTAGCAATATTACCTGCTGTCATATCATTCCCTCTCCATTAATGCATATCCAAAGCTATTATACTTATATCTTTATATTATTACAACTCTATTCTTTTTCCAATTTTTTTTGCAATTTTTTGACACTCTCAAATGCCTCTGCATGTTCTTGGATCCACCGCTCATCTTTATTCCACCATTGCAACTCCATAAGCCATTTAATCTCTTCTTCTGAAAATCTATATTTAATTACTTTAGCCGGTACTCCTCCCACTATAGCATAGGGTGGTACATCCTTGTTTACCAATGAACCCGCAGCTAATATCGCTCCATCTCCAACCTTAACGCCTTCAAGTATGGCAACATTTGTGCCAATCCACACATCATTACCAATCTCTACACAATAACTTCCATCAAAACTCGTTGTCGAATGTTCTTCAAACTTAATCTGGTCTACATATGAAAAACCGCATTGATGGCCATATGTAAAAAATGACGGATGTGTTGAAACAAATATGCTACTAGGATGACGACCATCGATAATTTGAATATATCTTGCCAAACTACAAAATTTTCCTATTTTACAGTTTATCAGCAAATTATTATCCCCAATGTACGTTCCTACTCCTACCTTAACATTATCCAACGTTGTTCTTTGTCCTACAAAATTTTTACCCTCTAACTTAACACCCTTCCCAATTTTTGCCCTCAAAGATACATATACATTTTTTTGAAAATATCTATATTTTATTTTTTGACAAACTCTAACAAATACTTGCACATTTTCTCCTTCATCATTCTAAACAAACCACATATGCGCTCCGTCAAATTGATAATCCAAATCCTTATTTCTCTCGCAAATATATTTTGCTGGGACACCTCCATATAAACCGTACCCCTCCAAGTCACTTGTTACCACAGCTCCCGAAGCTACAACAGCCGCCTCTTTTATTTCCACCCCTGGAAGGACAATCACTCGTCCTCCCAACCATACTCTGTCCCCAATCATAACAGTTCCTTTCTGCTGATCTAATCCGAAGTCACTATCATTATAATCGTGTTGCTGCGTCCATATCCAGACACCTGTCGAAAGATTTACATTCTCACCTATATACAACCCATTTCTTCCGTCTAACTTGCTTTCATTTCCGATTATGGAATTCTTACCTATACTTATTTTCCAAGGAGAACGAATTTCAAATCCAGAATACATAAGAACATTTTGCCCTATATGCATACCAAACACATAGCGCAAAATGTATATACGAAACAAATTCGATGGGAAATAACTGGTTTTTTTCAACATAACAAACACTAGTCCATCAAGAAACAATATTACGCTGTTGAAGAGTTTTCCCCTTTTCTTTTGCTCCTTTTCATCGCTTACAGCTACACTAATCAACTTGGAATCTCTTTTCTTTCGGACAAAGCACCAAAAAAAACATAACACATATTCAATTATCCAAAACAATATATAACCTATTACAAATATTAATATACTTCTCATATATTTTCCCTCTTATCAATATAAGACAAAATTACGAAATAGAAAATCGTAAAAAACACAGAACAATCATCAAACACATTATGAAGTAATATCACAAAAAGAAATACCCCTTTCATATAACGCATGCTTTTATCTTTCTCTTTGCCAATAGATAGAAATACACTTCCAATCAACATAAAAAAAGATAATAGTGTAATTCCTCCATGCTTAGCAAGCAAATCCAAAAATAAATTATGTGCGTGTGTCGCAATCACCCCTGTTTTTAATACAAATGTACTAAACACTCCATTCCCCCACAAGGGCTCGTCCACAAATTGCTCTAATGCCTGTTCCCACAAATAATCTCTTCCCGAAAAACTCATATCACGCCCCAAGCTTGTCACAACGCGATACACAAACTCACTATTTGCCCCGAACATAATTAATAGTGATATAAATACAATTGCAATACATAAAATTTTCCAATCTAAAAACTTTAATAAAATCTTTCCATATACTGCAATAAAATAATAGGCAAAAATAATAAACAAACACATTAGTGTATTGCTTGATCTACATACAAATGCACTTATCATGAGCAAAATGACATAAATCATATGCCAATTTCTAATCTTTTCTTTTTTGTATAATGTGTGTATAGACACCAACAAAAGGAGTATCAAATAATAATAATACGAGCTGTTCTTGGACCCCAAGAAATATACTGCTTCTGCTTTATCACGTGCATTAAAAAATCCATTTGGAAACAACAATGTAGTCACAAAATTAAGCACACTGTATATTCCAAACAAAATCATTCCACCTACAATCACATCTTGATATGAATCTTTTATTAATTTATTTAACAAAAACGCAAATCCTATATAGGTGAACGCACCAGTAATATATGTCAGATAAACGCTTCCATTCATCCAACTGGACAATACAAGCATAAACACAAACAACATGATTCCCCATATTGTCACATTATTTATTTTCTTTTTTTCATAAAAATGTGCACATATTGCATACGCTGCAATGATCATACGAAACAACACATATACATACGTTACAACTTTAATTATTTCAGGAAAAATCCCTTTCCCTATTAACATTTCAAGCGAATACAACTCAAAAAAAGGAAATAACAATAACATATATATTATGCTTTTTCTTCTGATATATAAATTACTATAAGTCATCTTACCTAATTGCCTCTTCTCTTATGACATGCAAACAGAAATTCATTCCAATATTTTTTTCCTAAAATTCTCCTAATCCAAGACTTTATTCCTATCCGTTCTCTAATGTCAGTCCAATCAACCTTTTTATACAAACTATTATTTTTCCTCAGCAAGTGTCTTTCCTTGTAGTCCACCTTTGTAGATACTCCATACATTGAATAAAATGTTAAATTCTCATTTATATAAAAATACGGAATCTCAGCCTTCAACGTTTTTATCATAAAATCCCAATCTGCATGCAATCGATACTTTAGATCTAGTAAACCAATGTTTTTGTAGACATCCCGTCCAACAAACATACTCTGATGTCTTATACCACACATCCCTACTTGAAGTCCTGAATGTGTCTCATCAATTGCACTCGGTGCGCAAATCCTTTTTAAAAACTTTTCCCCCTTTTGATTGCAATAAATATTCGTTGAATCACCGTAAAGAATCATGTTATCTGTCAGATTTTTATCCTGTATGACTGATATTACTTTTCTTAGTGCCCCCTCATCATAATAATCATCACTATTCAAAAAGTTAATAAATCGACCGGTTGACATCTGTACACCTTTATTCATAGCATCATACCATCCGGCATCTTTTTCCGATACATATCGCATCTTACCTTGAAAATGTGGTAGGTATTCTTCTATTATCCTTATGGTATTATCTGTTGATTTTCCATCTACTAGGATATATTCATAACTCAAATCCCCCTGCTCAAGTACAGATTCGATTGTTTTTTTTATGGTATTTTCACTGTTATAACATACTGTCACCACAGAGATTATCGGTTCCATATTCTTTTTCCTTCTTATAATTCTTTTATTACTCTCCAATACTCTTTCGCCATCACATCCCAATTAAAGCGGAGAATATTTTCACTACCTTTTTTAATTAGTTCCCCTACTTTTTCCGGATTCTTTTCAATATCCATAATAGCCTCTGCGACTTCCACCGGATTCAAAGGATCCACCAATACAGCCGCATCACCAACCACCTCGGGTAACGAACTGTATGTAGAACAAATGACCGGCACCCCTAATTGCATGGCCTCAATCGGCGGAAACCCGAAACCCTCCACCAAAGATAGGAAAAGAAAAACCTTTGCATTTTTTATAAGTAAGTGCAAATCTTTATCTTCCTTGATAAATCGATAAAAATCAATTTGTTTTCGAATACCGCTATCAAGAGGATATTCTTTGCAATCTTCAATTCCAATTATTTTCAATCTTAACGGTTTCTCGCTTCTCTTTGCATACTCCTCATACGCTTTTAATATACCTGTGGCATTTTTGTGCGGCAATCCTGATGTTATTGCCACGATATACTCGTCCTCACAATGAGGTTCGCTCGATATATCAATATCAGCAATTCTGTTACAACCATTGTAAATCACTTTGATTTTATCACTTTTTACTTTAGCTTCTTTCATTATTTCTTTTTTTGAAGCCTCTGAAATAGTTATTACCTTCTTACACTTTTGTGCTGATTTTACCAAACGATTCATTATATAGAAATTTTCCAGTTTATTAAAATATTTAGGATAATTTCTATGGTAATAAAATGGAATCATATCGTGTATGATGATGCAGTCGTTCATATTTTTACTAAGCGGAGCAAATCCTCTCGGAAAGACAATCCTGTCTCCCCCATATTTCCTATAATATTTTGAAACAAGAATTAGCTCCCATATAATACAGACAACCTTATTCTTAGCCTCATACGGAACTGCAACAAATCGAACTCCCGGTATGTCAAAATCACATTTATTATACTCATTTCCAAATACTATTATCTGTGTATCATCATTCTCTTCCTTGGTAGCAATTAAATTCCTTATCAAATTTAATGAGAGATTGTATATTCCTATACTTTTCCCTAATCCTTTTACCAATTTAAAGCAATCGACTATTATTACCATCTATTCTTCTACCTTTATTATTATTTAATAATGACAGCTCCCAATATTTCCACACCACAAAAACGGTTGTTCATTATTTCCTGCTTAATCCATTCATACTTAGCAGATCCGGCGCATTCCACCAGAACTATATTTTTTGCTTGTTCATTCTGTTCCAATGCTTTTATATCATACAATACAGAATCCGTACATTTTACACCAATTCCATTCTCTTTTAAATCGCTAGAAATTCTCTTTACCAACTCTTTTTGCTTATCTGTATATAATCTTCCTGACAGGACTAATTCTTTCAGATTATGATTCTTAGCTTGCAACAAAAGCGCACCAATAAGCATATTAATTCTTTCTTCCTCCGACAACACGACCATATTTGCGTTTCTCATTTTATCAATGAAAGAATCTAAGAAGGCAAACAGTTTCTTTTTATTTTCTGAC
Source organism: Lachnospiraceae bacterium (assembly GCA_045588655.1). GTDB lineage: Bacteria > Bacillota > Clostridia > Lachnospirales > Lachnospiraceae > SVFI01. Next base: position 137,037 of record JAZNEP010000028.1, read on the forward strand.
TTCACTTTTCCTATTACATGAAGACCATACAATTTCTGAAAATCATCTTCGTACTGTATTTTAGAATTAAAAATATATCCTAACGCATATAACCCAACCGCAAGAAAAGCTCCTATAATTGCTCCCAGCAAAATATACTTTTTACTCACCCCTGCTTTTAAGGTCAGTGATTCCCTATCCGCACCTATTTGTGAATCATTCTCTTTCTTCATCTGCTTTTCATATAATTCTACGTAAAGCTTCGCGTTTGCTGTAAATTTTGCCTCCATATCCATAACAAGTTTTCCATAGGCATTTAACTTATCTATAGACATTTTCTGAAAATCTAACATATCAATATCAGAAGTCAACACGCAAGTCTCTGCAATATCATACACCTTATGCTCTCCAAACTGCTTCTCAACTGTAGAATATGCTTCCTTGACAATGCCTTTAACCTGCTCTGACAGCGCATAACATTCCTCTTCTGATTCCCCATAAATCGAAATTGTAAACACGGCATTTTCTTCTGCCTCTATTGCACCATACTCATTATTGCAATCTACTGCTTCACCTAAGCCGGCATCTGCAATTATTGACTTATATGCGTACGAAATAGCATTCACATTATTAAATTTATTTACCATCGGATATTCCACTATATAGTCGTTATCTATATAATAATTTAATGACAGCAAGTAAAATTCATTTGCCTTTAGATTCATTATTTTAGACTCAGCATTATATTCAACCTGCTTATCATATACATCTTTATAACCCAAATAGCTATCTACATAATATTTTTCTTCCTCCGACAGCTCGATATCTTTCAATTCTGTTTCCGTCTGCTTTTGCAATTCTGCCTGCACAGCCATATAACTTCTATAATAACTAAAAGCACCCAACACGATTGCAAAAACAATCATACTGATGATTATTTTTCTCCACTTCGTGCAGATAAACCAAAACATATCCCATATATTTAATTCTCTATTCTCCATACCAAACCACTTCTCCTCTATTTCGCTCCTTTTCCAAACAGCACAACTCCCACTGTCTGAAACAGTATTTTAAAATCTAATAACAACGACCAATGATCAATATATTCAAGATCCATTTTGACCACATCATCAAACTCTGTCACCTTCCCTCGGCCTTTCACCTGCCACATACCGGTCAGTCCCGGTGTGATACTCATTCGCCTGCGGTAATGGTTACTATACTGTTCAAATTCATCCTCGGTCGGTGGTCTCGTACCCACCAGACTCATATCCCCTTTGAGTACGTTAAAAAATTGTGGAAACTCATCTATACTTGTCTTACGTATAAACTTGCCTACTTTTGTGATACGCGGATCATTTTCCATCTTAAACATCAGTCCATCCGACATCTCGTTCTGTGCCTGCAGTTCTTTTTTTCGCTCCTCCGCATCGATGTACATGGAACGAAATTTGAGTATCTTAAACCTTCTTCCGTTCTTACCGATTCTGGTCTGTGCAAAGAAAATAGGTCCTCTGGATTCTATCTTGATTGCTAAAGCCACAAAAGGTGTTAACAGTAATGTAAAGAAGCTTCCAGCAAGTCCTCCCAGAATATCAATTAACCGCTTAATCATCATACGCCGATAATCAAAATATTGCATTGAAAATGTCATAACAGCGTATCCGGCAAAATGTCCTGCGGTCTTTCCGGACAAGTTCAGTTCCTTCATCTCCACATTATAGTGACAAACCACACCCATGGTCTGAAAATCCAAAATATACGAGCGCACTTCCTTCGCCGGTGTTCCCGGAAGGTACATAAATACTTGATCCAGCGGCATTTGTCTTGAAACATCAAAAAGGTCATGTTTCCCTGCCACTACCGGGATTCCCATGATCTCTTCGCCCTCAAAATCGGTATCAAGAATTGCTATGGATGTCACCTCATAATTCCAAGGCTTGGAAGCAAGAATACGCTTAATTAATTCTTCCGCATAATCTCCCTCCGTCACCACCATTACTTTGTCGCTACTATTACTCTTTTGATAATACCGAAGCATCAGATATTTGAATGCACAATGCGCTCCCATGGTATATAGCAGATTTGCTACTGCAAAATACCCAAAGGTCAGACGGGAGTAATCTCCTGCCACATGTGTCACATACATGATACACGCAATAGCCGCCATCATCACAATATCGTATTTTACCACAGCGACAAACTCAACAAAATATCCTCTTTTAAAAAAACCTCTGTTCCAGTCCGCCATCACATTGTAAAGCACACTAAACAGCATCATATAAATTCCGACTGTGTAATGCACCTGCACGGTAAGTGCCTGTTGTATATTTCCAAATCGAAGTACAAGCGCTGTTGCAAGTGCTACAATTACACAAAGCAAATCAATAATTATCAAGCTATAGGTCTCTACCAACCTGCTCTTTCGATTAATTGCCTGCATAGCCCACGTCTCCTCTGCGGATTATACCGTTCTTAATTTTTTGCGCTGAGCAGCCTCACTCTCAGACATATATTTCACCCCATCACCAAGCGCTTCATATACATTTTGCACACGCTTGTTGAGCATATCCATTGCATGCACTTCAAGGCTCGCTTTATGATCACTTCCCCACATAGAATGCGAAAGTGTCACATGACGCTCTATCACACACGCACCAAGAACAGCTGCTGCAATTGAAGGCTCCAGATTTTCTTCATGCCCACTGTAACCCACCAGACAATCAAAACGATTGCGCAGGGTCTCTATCATACGAAGATTTAAATCTTTTACCGGTGCCGGGTAAGCACTGTTTGTATGCAAAAGAATATAATCTCCATGTCCATATTTTTCCAATATTTCAACTGCATGATCCACTTCTTCCATCGTCGTCATACCTGTAGAGAGAATTACCGGCTTTCCTGATTTTGCCGCCTCCGCAATCATCTCATCGCGTCCGTTTGAAGCACTTGCGACCTTCACGTACGGTATATCATATTGAAGCAAAAATTCAAGACTAGGCATATCCCATGGTGATGCACTCCAGGTCATTCCCTTATCTTTACAGTACGCATCAATGATGTCATACTGTTCTTTTTCAAATTCCACTCTGTATTTGTATTCCAAATAAGTCATCTCGCCCCAAGGGGTAGATCTTGGAACTTTTTTCTGTTCTTCCGGCACAGCAAGCTCCGGCGTACGTTTCTGAAATTTTACGTTATGCCATCCGGTTGCACTGGCTGCATCCATCAGCTTCTTTGCAATATCAATATCTCCGTTATGGTTGATTCCGATTTCCGCAATCATATATGGACGGCTTGTTTCGTTTACAATATAATTTCCAATTTTAATCTCTTTATTTGCCATATCTGTTCTCCTTCTTTTTCAGAACATTATCTCTACTATATTACACCCAAACATACTATTTTGTAAAGTGACGCAGAGCAAAGAAAACACCCCTCTGTGCGTCTCCCCCCACAGATGAGTGTTCCCGTTTTTTTCTTTTATAAATATTGTTCTTTTCCCTCTTGCGCCAGTTGGTCTACAATATGCTTTACATCCTGTGCCCTGTTTTTGTCACATATCAAAACCGCATCTTTGGACTGAACTACAATCAAATCCTGCACGCCGATGGTTGCAATCAGTTTATCCGTACCATATAGAATACAGTTTTTCGTATCGAGATTAATCTGCTCGCCATAGCACACGTTACCATTTGCATCTTCTGCTTTTGCAATACGAAGCATATCCAAGCTTCCGATATCATTCCAACCAAAATCACCTGCAATCATCAGAACATCCTTACTACGTTCCATAATTCCATAATCAATCGATATCTTAGGTATATTTGGGTATATCTCCTGTATCACTTTATCCTCATCAGCAGTGCCCATAGCCTCACCGATTTTGACCAGACATTCATATACATCCGGCAAAAGCATCTCAAACTTCTTTAATATCGTGGATGCTTTCCAAATAAACATTCCGCTGTTCCATGCATAACCGCCGTCTGCCAAATATTGTTTTGCCGTCTCTTCTTCCGGTTTCTCCACAAATTCTTTGACTTTGAAATATTCTTTTCCTGTTTGACGCACCGGCTCTGCACTCTCTTTTTCTGTGCAAATATATCCGTATCCTGTTGCTGGAAAAGTCGGATGAATTCCTACAGTTACAAGCATATCCGTATCTTCCGCTGCCATAATCGCTGCATCCATCACTCTTTTAAATTCATCCGTATCTTTTACAAAATGATCTGATGGAAGAATGCACATCACTCCGTCCTCATATTTTTTTACAATTTCCATCGCTGCATATCCAATACATGCAGCCGTATTTCTTGCCGCCGGTTCTGCAAGGATATGTAACGGGTTCATCCTTCCCTCCGTCTCTTCCTTCATCAGAGCCGCCTGTGTTTGATTGGTTACAATGAAAACATTCTCATTCCCCACCGACATTGCAATTCTGTCGATTGTTTCATTTACCATTATTTCTTTCCCGCTCAGATTGAGCAGCTGTTTCGGTCTTTCTTTTCTGCTGAGTGGCCAAAATCTGGTTCCGCCTCCGCCAGCCATAATCACGCCATATTTCTTCATGCTCATCACCTCATACTCCTATGTTTCTTTATCCAGACTCATTTTTTGCTTCTTCTTCCTGTTCTATTATATTATATCGGAATCAAAAATCAAATTAAAATTCCATCGAAAAAACCATCTATAAAATCATCTCTGCTTCGTTCTTTTTATTGTGATTTTCTTTGAAATAGGATATACTAATTGTGATTATACTACAAAACAAATGAGGGAAAACAATGAATTATATCGAACAAATGTTACAGAATGCGCTTTTTCTAAATCCGCTGACTGCTTGGTTTTGTGCGCAGGTTTTAAAGACAATCACGCACTTAATTGTTTACAAAAAATTCGTCTGGGAACGACTTTTTGGCGACGGCGGAATGCCGAGCGGACACTCTGCTACAGTCTGTGCCCTTGCCACCACGGCCTTTATCCATCTTGGTCCGGGCAGTCCGGAATTTGCTATATCACTCACTTTAGCCATTATCGTTATGCATGATGCATGCGGCGTGCGACTCGAAACCGGAAAACAGGCTCAGATTCTAAATGAAATGTTGGAGATTTTCCAAAACATGAGCAACACGTCTCTTTCTACAGAAGAAAAACTAAAAGAATTTGTCGGACACACCAAACTTCAGGTTGCCATGGGCGCTCTGCTCGGTGTCGTTCTCGGCATTCTGCTGTCTTGATTTCGATTGCGTTTTATAAAACAACGAAAAAGTAAAAGCGGATTGCGGGTTTCAAACATAGATTTTTCTATTTTTTGAAACTACGCAATCCACTTTTTTATTTTTCTTGCGACTTCTTCACTTCATCAATCAAATATGGCGGACGGTTGCGCGAGGCATCCAAGGCTCTCCACACATATTCTCCCAAAATTCCCATCATCAGCATTAGGATTCCAAACGAAAACAGCACCACGCACATCAAGGACGCCCATCCCAAAATCGGTGTACCCACCGTAAATTTTTCTACCACAACGTAAATCATCATGAGCACTGCCGCAATAGAATACGTCACTCCAAGTCCCGACATAAAGCGAATCGGAAAATAAGAGAAACTCATCATGGAATCCAGTACCAATTTCACTTTCTTTGCGAGTGTCCATCTGGACTTACCAATCTCGCGGTCGCGTCTGTGGAAATAAATCTCATCCGTCTTAAACCCTGCCCACAACACCTGTAACGTCAGCGAGGAATTTTTCTCATCCAGACGTTCCAGTACTTCTATAACCTGCCTGTCCACAAGATAACAATCGCAACCGCCTATCGGCATTCTCTTTTCCACAAACTTGTGAATCAGAACATAATACAAATGCGCAAATGCTTTCTTGATGATATTTTCATCGCGTTCTTTGCGCACCGCAAGCACCACTTTATTTCCTTTTTTCCAGCTTTCATACATCTCAAGAATAATCTCAGAATCTTCCTGCAAATCTGCCTGTTTTGTCACAGCACAGTCTCCCGTACACACCGAAAGACCTGCCAAAAGGGCTGCGTGCTCACCAAAATTGCGGGACAGCTTTACGCACTGAACATTAGCATCCATGTCCTTGATTTGATTCATCACTTCCCACGAATCATCCCCGGAGCCGTCATCGACAAATACGAGCTCATATTCACCGAGCTTGCCAAGAATTTTATTTTTCATATCTTCATATAAAAGCATTAATGTATCGGAGTTGTAATACACCGGTACTACAATTGAAATTTTACTCATCTGTTCTTCCCTGTCACTTCTTTGATATATGCATCGTAATCGCGAATATACTCACTTCCGTCATAATGCTCACTTGCCAGTACCAAAAGCACACTATCCTCCGAAAAATCGTACATATCCTTCCACACCATGGTTGGTATGTAGAGTCCCATTCGCGGTTTATTCAGTTCGATGATCTCTGTTTCAAATCCATTGTCTACTTTGACTTTGCTCGTACCGCTAACGTTAATCAATACGAACTGTGTCTTTCTGTTTGCATGCTGCCCGCGAATGACAGTGTCATCCGAACCATACATATAAAACACTCTTTTAATCTCAAAAGGAATGTCCTTTCCGCTCCCCTCAGCGACAACAAGATTTCCTCTCTCATCACCATATTCACCAAATTCTAGAATTTTATACTGTTCTTTTATATTCATTTCGCTCTCCTGTGCAGCGTATTATTCTTCTTTTTATATCCCAAATGCATTCAGCATATCGATGACATAGGTCTGCTCTTCGGAGGTCATTCCATTGTACATCGGAATCGAAAGCACCTCATCCGCATATCGCTCCGCAATTTTATAATCACCTTTTTGAAAGCCTAAATACTCATATGCCTGTGCAAGATGTGGCGGGATTGGATAATGAATTATTGTTCCGATTCCTTTTTCTTCCAAATAAGAAATCAACTCCTTGCGGCGACCAGTTCGAATCACATACTGATGAAATACGTGATTGGCATTTGCTCTTCTCTTTGGAAGCGAGAATGCATCATTTGACAATTCCCTGTCATAACGTTCCCCAATACGTATTTTTTCTTGTGTCAGTTCATCCATATGTGACAAGCGCACCCGCAAAAGCCCTGCCTGCAACTCATCCAATCGCGAATTGGTTCCGACCACCATATTGTAATACCGTTTTTCACTTCCGTAATTACGGTATATTCTCATTTTTTCAGCAATCTCTGGATCGTCTGTGGTAATCGCTCCGCCATCCCCAAATGCCCCGAGATTTTTGGATGGGTAAAACGAAAAACAACCGATATCTCCAAACGTTCCTGTCATCTGTCCACGATAACATGCTCCATGGGATTGTGCACAGTCTTCTACCAGATACAAATTGTGCTTCTTTGCCACACTGCAAATCGTATCCATCTCACACGCCTGTCCATATAAATGCACGACAAGAATGGCCTTTGTCTTGTCTGTAATCTTCTCTTCCAGCGCAGCTGCATCGATTCCGTAATATTCATCCGGTTCTACAAATACCGGCGTTGCACCGTTGATTGTGATTCCCATCACACTCGCAATGTAGGTATTGGACTGAACCAACACTTCATCTCCCGCACCGATGCCAAGAATACGAAATGCCATCCAAAGCGCATCCAGACCACTCGCAAGACCGACACAATACTTTGATCCCACGTAGGAAGCAAACTCCTCCTCAAACTGTCTGACTTCATTTCCCAGAACATACCAGCCACTACGAAGCACCTCGAGTGCCTTTTGTTCAAACTCTTCCTGATATTGATAAAAGCCCCGGTCCAGCCGGTTTGGCATAATCTTCATCTATCTCACCTTTTTGCACATAATCTATTATATTTTACCATCCGCCAGTATGGATTGCAATGAAAATAATCTTTTTGCCTTTCACAGGGTATAATGTTATACTAGAATTTATGAAAACTATGAAAACAGAAGTAAGCAAAAACAAACAACTGATTATGAATATGGCTGCAAGCCTCTTATCCTGTCTGGTTAGTCTCGGCATCAGCTTTCTGATTACTCCGACGGTCATTGATAAGCTCGGTCCGGAAGCACAGGGATTTGTCACCATGGCAAACAATTTTGTCAGCTACGCTGCGATTATGGCCATGGCCCTAAATTCTATGGCCGGACGTTTTATCACCGTAAAAATCCACCAACAGGACACAGATGGCGCCAATCGCTATTTTAACTCTGTCATGTATGCCAATCTGGTGATTGTAGCGATTCTCCTTCTGCCATGCACCGCTGTCGTACTTTATCTTGAAAAACTGGTCAACATTTCACCGGAACTTGTAACCGATGTAAAATGGCTGTTTGGCACGATGTTTCTCAATTTCATGGTAACCATCGTATCCACCACATTTTCAACCGCAACGTTTGCTGCAAATCGTTTGGATCTCTCTGCACTGCGCACTATCGAGTCGCAGATTTTGAAAGCAGTACTTCTGGTTGCCGCTTTCGCACTCCTTCCGATACAGGTAAGCTACATCGGTGTCGCAACGTTACTTGCTAACGGATATTTGTTTTTAACCTATGTCCATTATACGAAAAAGCTTCTGCCTCAGATTGAAGTCAGCCGCAGACATTTTCGTCTGAAAACAGTGCTTGAAATTTTATCTGCCGGCGTATGGAACACCGTGATGCGTGCGGGTCAGGCGCTAACCAACGGACTCAACACATTGATTACGAATCTCTGGGTCGGCAAAGTAGAAAGCGGATATGTCGGAACAGCGCAAACGATTGTACTTGCAGTCAATACGCTCTACGAAACCATTGCGGCAGTATTTACCCCGTCCCTTACTATCAGTTATGCCAAAGATGACAAAGAAGATCTGGTAAGCGGTATGAAATCGGCCATGAAGCTGACCGGATTTTTTGCTAATATTCCTCTATGCTATATTTTAGGCTTTGGAATGTCCTTTTATTACATGTGGCTCCCAAGCCAGCGCGACATCATAGATGTCTATTACATTCTGACGGTTCTGATTATGCTCGGTGCTCTCATCGGCGGAGCTATCAGCCCGTTATTTAATGTTTACACTATCGTAAATAAATTAAAATGGAATTCTCTCGTCACTCTGATTATGGGACTTTTAAATGTCGGAATCGTCTTTGTTCTTCTGGCAATACCGTTCCTTCGCCCATATGGCATTTATTTTATTACCGGCGTTTCTTCTGTTCTCGGTATCATCAAGAACCTGACCTTTACTCCAATGTATGCAGCCTATTGTCTAGAGCTTCCAAAAAAGACATTTTACCCGACGATTCTGCGTTACATTGCGGTAACTGTATTGATGGGGATTCTTTTTATTATTCTCGGAAAACTAATTCCGACTACCAGCTGGGGAATGGTTATTGTTGATATTTTTCTATGCGGAATCCTCGGAAGTATTATTAACTTCCTGTTCCTGTTTGAGAAGACAGAGAAATCTATTTTTATTGATACTGTGAAGAAAGTTATCCATAGATAACTCTTCTTCCATAAATCACAGTCCACAAGAAGGAGCACACCAAATGTCCAAGCACATTCTCGGCATTGCAAGTACCAGCTATCATCTAATGGTTTTTTTGTTTATCAAAGACGCGTTTTTTCCTACGGATGAAGTAGATCTTGTACTGACCGATAAATCACCGTTTTTTTATGAATTGTACCAATCCGGACGTCTGAATCCGTATTTTCGTCATGTTTTTTTCGCAGATGCAAAAAAAATAAAAAACCCTTACAAATCCGCTCCGGTGGTACTATGGGAAAGCTTTGTTCATAATCCGACTACCCGGCAAATGCTGGAAGAGGGCTCTTTTACTTCGTTCGGTCCGTATGATGATATATTTTTTGCTTCTCCCGGAATGCCGGATGAAATTGTAAAAGAAATTTCAAAAACTGCAATCAAACAAAATCATAACGTTTGTTTCCATCGGTTTGAGGATGGCTTCGCCAGCTACACAAAACCACCGATTTCCACAGTTTCCTCCCCGCTTGGACAGCGGATGTACAAACAATTTTTCGGATATGATATCAAAAAGATGGAGTGTGAACTTTATTTGTTTGAACCGTCTCTTGCAGAACCTGATGTTGCCAACGTATCTGCTACCGGTTTTTCGCTTGTGCAGATACCAAAGACAAAAGAGCGTATCTCTCTTGTCACGAAGCAGATTCAGGATATTCTGCAGTTTGAGAGTCGCTCTTTCACTGAAAAATTTATGTTTCTTGGTCAAGGCACTGCCAATTGTACCGAAAATCCTCTTACTTATCGAGGACTCATCCTTGACATTGCAGAGCACGTCGGGTTTGAAAACTTTGTCGTCAAACCGCATCCGCGCGGAGAACATGATCGTTTTGAAGATCACATTCATATGTATACGGACACTTGTCCGTTTGAGTTAGCCGTAGCAGACGGAAATCTGGAACACAAAACTTTGATTTCTTATTATTCCACAGCTTGCATTTCCGGCAAACTTTTATTTGACTCCAACTGTCGGATTATCTTTGTGTATCCGCTTGCAGAAGATTCCTTTAATGAAAAATGTGATTATGAAACCTATTTTCATAAACTCTGTGAGCTCTATGACAATATTTTCATTGCACGCACAAAAGAACAGTTATGGCATCTGCTTGACCAGTAGACTATCCGGGGCCTTCTCGGAATCGGCCACGAACACACAGACATAAGTCGTTCCATTATAGTCAAGTGTTTCTCCGATTTCCAGACGGCCTCTTTCTATCCACAAAATACAGTCCGGTTCTCTCTCCGTTTCTGATTCTGTCAAAACCATATTGGTATCGTCCACAAGGATGTGTCTGAGTTTTGCCTTTGGATAATTGTCATGGAAGATTCTCCAAATCGGATAATCATAACCGTCTCCTGAAATGACAAGCGCCACATCTTTTGCCTTTCTGCTCTTCGCTTCTTTCATCAGCTTTCGATACGTCGAATACCGTTTATTATTTTCAAAATAATATTTTTCTCTTTTTTCACATCCCGCTGCCAAATATTTTTTTGCCTGCGTCATATTATATTCCAGCGGCTTTAAGCACAAGATAAAGCTCAGCACAGCAAGCGGAACGATTACAAGTGCTTTTCTTTTCATTGGTTTGCAGAACGCTCCTAATATATGAACCCCCGCAATGACTGTGATAGCCAGTGCCGGATACATCAGTCTTGACCCCCAAGGCTGCCAGCGAAGAAGTGCCATAATGAAACCAAAGCCGAGCCATGCAGAAACCACAAAACCATAGCTAATTTTGTTAGCAACCGCTAACTTTTCCACGGCAGACTTTCGACGCAGCAGTTGCACAAGCCGTATCAGAAGTGCAACCACCAAAAGAACGCCAGCAAGAAGCGCAAAGTACGCTGCGAATGCACTGGAAGTACGATCGTGACTGTACATATCATCTCCGGTATTCAGATAAGTGATAAAGTCAAATCCGTGAAAGGCAATCGCGATATTATTTACTTCCACCTTTAACAGCGCACCCACAGAAATCGCAATACGATATACAAATCCATTAATCCATGTCCATAAATGCTGTGTAATCAGGAGAGAAAAATTCTTTAATATATTTACGATAATGTAGCTTACGTTTTTGGTTGCTACCATAATATCGCCACTTGTCGTATCTGCTATAAAACTACCGCACGCCAAATAGGTGCGGATTAGTGTTTCACTGATTGTGACAAGCAAAACACCTCCTGCAGTCAGAACGCAAAGAAGCAGGTCTTTTATCTTATCTTTTCTTTTGATGCAGCAAATCAAAAGCCATGGCACAAAAAAGATCATAGAAGCACATACACTGACTTTCATCAAAAATGCAAATCCTACACTGGCGGCCACGCAGACCAAATATTCCAGTAATTCTTTTCTTGTCTCCTTCTCAAAGCTAAGCTTCGGCGCCTGAATAAACCAGAGCAAATAGTATAAAAACAATACGTACCACATTGTTGCCGAAAGGTCATTTTGCGTTGTAATACTTTGCGTGATAGTGAGAGGCATAGAAAGGAACAAAAAGACTCCAAAAACCGAAAATGTACGATCCGTCCCCAGCATCCGCGCCACCTTATAAAAGTAATATGCAGTAACCAGCATGCAGACATACTGATGAAGATTGAGCCATATATCATTACCTGAAAGCAACATCAAATAAAGCATGTTATACTCCGAAAGAACCGGTGAGTAAAGCTGTCTATCAATATTGGTTAGATAGTAATTTACATTTCCGTGGTCAATCCAGTATCCGATGCGCGCCAGATGATACGTCATCGAATCATAATTGTAAGGCACAGTAAACAAAGCGCCAATCAATAGCACGCACGCTAAAACAAGACCGAGAACAAGGAGTGCTCTCTCTGTCAGTGCAAGCTGTGATACATCGAATTTTTTGCGCTGTTTTATCCTAAGATACGACCTTCCATATTTTTTGATTCCCAAACCAATAAATATAACACAAATCAAAAACCATGACACGAACGCATTTCTCCTATTCAAGGCGTTCCCTATACTCAAAAGATTGGTAATCAAAAGAACCAGGGCTTCAAACGTTAATATCGTTTTGCCGAGACTTTTGGCAAAATCCTCCTCTTTTTGATAAAAGAAATATAAGATAGCTGCCAAAGCAGCAGGAACTACGAGTACCATAAAAACCTCCAATGTACAATAAATTCTTAACCATTGTAACATATTTTTTTCTTTTATGTGCTTTATCGCAAAATTTTATCTTCCTACCATACTTTTGTGTACGAAACAGAAATAGTTTGGTATACTATGAAAAGGTGATTTACCTAGGAAAACACGCGAGGTATACTATGAAACAATTTATTTATAATAACAAGAAACATATGTCTGTCGCTGCCACCGCCCTTCTACTTTGGATTGTTACCTTTTACACGGATACCAAATTATTTTCTCATGACGGTTTGAACATGAACTGTCTTCCGATTGATACGGCGATGGTTCCTGTGATGCATTGTTTGACAAAGCTGCTTACGCTTCTTTGTTTGTTTCTTTTTCTTGAATTTGTCCTATATGCATTCAGACGCCCGAAACTTCTTCTACCTTTTCTGGCTCTGATGTGTATTTATGGCGTAGGACTTTTGATTACGTATCCAGGTTATTATATGAATGATGACCCGATTATCTTTTCGTATGCGACAAGATATTATCCGGTCTACTGGCACAATTACCTAACTTCCCTTTTTTACATGGTAGCCATGTCGCTGTTTCCGATGTCAGCTGCGCCGGTACTTCTCTCTGATATTTTTTATGCACTTACTTTTTCTTATATTTTTTACCGCGCAGACCGAATTTACGCGTCCAAATGGTGTTATCTTCTTTTAATTTCCGGCATTTTGCCATTTACATTACTGGGGGCACTCATGTGCTTCCGTCCTGCGATTTATTCGAGCTTTTTTGTTTTTTATTTTGTCTATCTATATTTTGAATGGAAAGAATGTGCACAGCTCACCACAAAAAAACTGGTTCTGCTCTCCCTGCTTACCGCGGTTCTTGCACTTTGGCGCAGTGAAAGTCTGGTGTTGCTCCCTCTGGGTATCTTTTTGATTTGTGCAGCTTATCACTATCTTAAGAAAGCCGGTTTCTACTTCCTGGTGACTCTTGTTCTGTTTTTTATCATAAAACTCCCTCAATCCATCGGAGAAAACAAATATTATGGCAGTGATTACTTGATTATTTCTACCACAAGACCATTGTCCGTTATTGTTCATCGCGAACAAAGTTATAAAGGAAGCGACAAGGATCTCGAAAATGTAAGCGCCATCACAGAGTTTGGATATCTTCACAACGATTCTCTCTCCTGTAGCGCATACAACCGCTATAACTCCGATCATAATGAAGGTCGATATACTCAGACCGGCGCCACCAAAGAAATGCAATCCGCCTATCTAAAAAGTGCACTCAATCTGATTCTTCACAACCTTGATTTATATTTCGGTGAACGGATTCAGCTATTTTGTGTGACCAACGGATTTTTTGGATATGACAAAGACATGGTATTAAATTTAAAACCGGTCGCCTCGACAGATTTTCATCTTTACGATCACGACCGAAATTATGGCATGGAAATGCTGGAAGCATACAAGCGGCTCCCTCTTTCTTATCACGACAATTATGCACTTGCACTCTTTCAATATGGCGGTGAAGCATTTATTCCTATGTTGGCCATTCTTTTGATTGTAACGCTTGTTTCGCTGATTCGAAAAAAATGGTTCTTACTCATTTGTTCTCTTGCTTTATTTGCAAGAGAGGCAGTCATTTTTCTGACTGCCCCGGCTTCTTTTATTCAATATTCGTACCCTTGCATGTATGCAACAGCGGCCCTTGCCCTGCTCATGATTGTAGATCGTCTTTGTCTTTCCAAAGAGGCACGTGTCGTTTCCCAAAAAGCAGAAACGATACCAGCGGAATTCTCTGAAGGATAACAATCCCGATTGCCGTAAATACACTCATGACAGCAAAGGCAAGAAACACCCACATGACTCCGCTTGCAGAATATAGCTGTAATCCTTTTTCGGACAACCCGAGCATCCTGGCAAATCGGAAATGTAACACATATATCTCCAATGTATACATTCCTATCAAAGGCAGAAAACCTGATTTTTCTGTCTTTTTTTGATACTTCTGCGCCATGCGGTACACTATAATATAGCAAGAAAAAGTTCCGACAAACGAGGCGAGCATTTGAGATATCAGCGTGACTACACCATCTACGGGTGCTGTCAAATCCATAGTCACAACCATCCATACAAATGCAACAAGCATAATTGCAACACCGCTTCGTTCTATTACCTTGCATCTGTATTTCCCTTTTTCTGTTCTCTGCCAAGCCGGTAGAAACGCCCTACCGTAACCATTCACGACATATCCACTCAGATAAAATGGAAAATACTGCAACATAAGTGAAGGACTCAAACAGGTATTCCCACTCCGCGATTGAAAAAAGAACAGAAAATAGATAACTGCACTAATGAGAACAAAAAGCAGTGCTTTCCGACGCTGCAGACTTTCTGTTTTTTCTTCTTCTCTCTCCACTGACTCATTTTTTATAAACACCATATCCGTCACAGTCTGTGCTACCATGGTGCAGGCTGTAGCGACAAACAGTGTCATCAAAAACCATAATCCGCGATCCGTCTGGAACAACAATAATTTAAGTTCCTCTGCAAAAACAGAGAAGGATAGCGTTCCCGCTCTGCCATGTGTATAAATATGCACAAGCAAAAACCACGAAAAAAAAGGCACCAAATATGTGATTGCTCTATGACCAAGCTTTCGCATCCCCGTTCCGCAGCCACTCCTGCGCACATGACAGGAAGCCAGCACACCACTCACCAACATAAAAAGCGGCATTTGAACCGATTTAATCCCATCATAAACATAAGGGTCCGTCTGATCCAATCCGTTTAGAACAATGCAATGTCCTACCATCACAAGAAGAATTGCGAATCCCTTAACCGCATCAATTGCTCTGTTTCTTTGCATAGGCCAACTTCTCCTTTCCCCATCCAAGCAACGTCAAACCTACAGTTGCTACCACAATGGTAAATCCCGGCCAAAGTCCGCCAAATATAGTTTCCCATATAGAAAATACAAACAAATGATAGCAGAGCAAAAGCATAGTATGCTGTCCAATGATTGCAAATACATTCGGAATATTCTTGTTTGCTTTGTAGCAAACGTACATGACCAATGTAGAGGATGCCAGCGCATTATAGAGCGCCATTGTCGTTGATATTCCGTAATCAGCGATAGAGTAATTCACTGACCCGTTGCATTTTGCAAGCACAAAGAAAACACACCCCATTATCAAAAGAATCCATTTACGCTGATCCACATAGTTCAAAATATCTTTTTTTCTCATAAAATATCCCCACATAAACTGAAGGAGAAAATACGCTATGGCATCAAAACTCCACGGTAAAAGAATCGGAAGCATGTAGTGGTAAAGATTGGCAAAACAAAGCAATATCACCGCGCCGAGAATCATTTTTCTTTCATTACCCTTTGTCATACGAAACAGTAGCTCAAACAGCACCATTGTTAAAAACAAAGCCGGAAGAAACCAGGTCGGCGAGTTTAAATTCGTAAGAAAAAATACATTTTCTTTTGTTTCAGACAGCCACAACGTCTTTGTTGCTTCCCCGAGAAACAGCTGATTTCTGGCATAAAATATACCGATCAGCCCGGTAAGCTTTTCCGTAGCCGATCCCGCTGCGAGCACCACATCTTTGAAAAAGAAAAAAGCAAAAAGAATCCCATTTGCCGCTATGTACGGAACGAGAAGGCGCCTGGCCCTTCGACCCAGAAACGACAGAAAGGATTCTTCACGACTATGATACGTAAAACCGGATATCACAAAGAAAACAGGCACAAAAAACATACCTCCCCAGAATCTGATTTGTGGGAGTGCAAGTTGGCTGTGATTGAGCATAACAATTAATATCGCAATACACTTCACAAGGTCTATCCACTTTTCTCTCTGTTTTCCGGACATATAGGTTCTCTCTAAACTTTCTTAATCATTTTCATTACAAAATTTTGCCGCAATACCATTTGCAAGTTTCATTCCCGGTTTTTCCACAAATTTATGAATCAGGAAGGAAATCAGCACAGTCAGTCCAAAGGACAACAAATAGTTGATGGCTGCCAACAAATGATAATTCATGCGCTCATGCAATGCCAGATAAAAGCCGCATGAAAATGTGCAAAGTACAAAAAAATGCACAAGATAAAAACCATAACTGTATGTGTTAAGCCAGATAATTACTTTTGATCCCAAAACCTTTCGCGGGGCTTCCAGATGAAGCAACGCATACAGCACACAAGATGCACCTACAATATAAAACAAAATTACCTTAGCCGGTATATACTGATAGATGGTCCCTTGCAACCTCTCTCCAATCGGAGGATACGAACCCAAAAACACGCCAAACAAAAGCAGTAGCCACATCAACCATTTTTGTTTGGAAAGCTTTTCTATCCACATCGGTGGCCGATAGGTCAAATCACACACAACCGCGCCAAGAATAAACGGAAGAAAGTCAGAACGAATGGCAAGAACACAACCGATGATATAGGCAAAATATCTCGCTTTGCTATTTCCCAGCAGCGATAAAATTCCTGCTACTAATATCGTTCCAAAAAATTCATAATAGATAAACCACAACGGTCCATTATACTGATTTGCCCCAGTTGCAAAACATCCCCAGATTGCTTCCCAGATTGCAGCCAAAAGACTAGGCTGAAACTGATTGTAGTTACCGACAAACACTTGACTTCCTGCAACAAGAGATGCTTCTGCATTCATGAAAAGACCCAGCTTCATAAGCGAATAAATCGCAATATTTGCTGTAATAATAGGAAATACAAGACGAAAATATTTTTTTACCACACCGGATGACAAAGATGATTTATCTCCCGTGACAAAGAAACGGTATCCCACAAAAAAGCCACTGATTGTCATAAAGATACGAACCCCGAATTTTCCACCCATAATCAGATTTAATGGAGTGGAACCAATAAATGCCTCCAAATAAGTGGTATGAAAATCCGCCGGAAGCAACGAATAAAATCCACAATAATAAAAATTTATAAAATGAAAATTGAAAATCATCAGACAGGACAAAACCTTAAGTCCGTCTATATAATCGAGCTTTTGTACCTGCTTCATCACTTATTTCTCCTTTCGCTCAAAGCCGATACACAGTTTCTTACCATTCATTACAAAACGAATCATCACCACAATAAGAAACAGCATAACGTAGGCGATATAGCTAAGCGGAATCACACTAGCCTGTCTAAAATATGCCGAATATGCAATATATGATATGATCACGTGGATTAGGGCAATATAGTACATATCCATATACTTCATCACAAAGATAACAGCCAAAACATCCGCAAGCAATCCACAGCGCTCATCCATCTGTGGCATCACATACGGAAACACCATACAAAACAAGAGGGCGTACGAAATTAATTTATCCTTTCCCAACTCTTCCTTTTTCTGCAACACAAGAACCACTGTGACGAGCATAAGAACAGTTGCTATGCTCTTACCCACAATCCCATATTCTGCTACAAACTTGTCCGGTCCGATAATCTGATAAAAATTGGGCCAGTTGTAGCTAAGTGCTCCTGCATCTCTCGTAAATAAGAAAAGTCTCTCCGCTTCAAATATCGGAAACGCTAATTCCCCGCCAGCGCTCATAATTCCATTGCGAAACCAAGCTCCGCAAAGCGGTGCAAGATACGCAATCAATTTTGTCTTCTTTTGCATAAACGCAATAGCGTAAATCGGCAGAAGAAAGAAAGCATAACGGCACAAAAACAAGCTCACTCCGTAGCAGATTACCGCTGCATTTCCTTTCCCTTTTGACAATAAAAACAGGGAAAGTACTGCAAAGAAAACATAGATGGAATCTCCCATTCCCCACATGGCACTTCCTGCAGCCAACACCGGGAGCATAATTACAAGCGCATATGCAATAAATGCTTTTATTTTATGGCAAGTTAACTCATATACATACAAAGCACTCACAACTGCAAGTAACACATCAAAACAGCCGGTTGCTATTTTGAGTCCATTGCTCAAATTTAAATACGACGAAAACTCCATACAACGGTAAGAGGCAACACTGACTCTCATCATCACGCCAAACACTGCCGCAAACACGAAAAGAAGCACATCAATCGGTGCAAGGCGCCATTTTCCTATCTTTAATTCTGTTATGATAAAATCGGTTATTTTCTTATCCATACTATACTCCAAATACTTACTTGCATACCTTTTCATTTGCACTAATCTGTTTCACACACGCAACCGCATGATCAAACATCAGCATAAGAAATACGACGGTATAAAGATACATCGGCATAATGTTATTCTGAGCCAGATAGATTGTATATCCTGCAAACGAACACAAAATGGTAAGTAGCGGAATATAAAATTTTTCAGGCTCAATAAAGAGATAGATAATCGCCATGACATCGACAAGCACTGCATATCTTTCATGCATATGAGGCAGGAAAAATACCACGGTCATGGTCAGAAGCATTCCCATACGAAGCATCAGTTTCGAATCGAACACATAATTTTTTCTGGCAAATACATATAACAGTATCATAAGAGCCCCAAGCGTTATCCAAATTCCTGCATCCGCATACTCAAACAGGAACGCATCCGTTCCTATGAGCTGATAAATATTTGGAAATTTGTGAGAAAGCGCATAAATATCCATCGCTCCGTTTGCCTGGAAGAAATAGACACTAATCAGCTCCCAAAAACTCTGTCCCGCAATCAGCGCCGGAATCATACCTATGACATACATCAGTGGTAAAAACAGAAAATGCTTTAATTTTATTTTTCCTTTCATCCACAGAATCAGATAAAGAGGTGCCATAAACAACGTCTGAAGCTTAAAGGCAAAGGCAATTCCATAAAACATCATGCTCATCGCCGGTCTGTCTTTCAACATAAAATAAAGGGACCACAAAACAAAACTCGTAAAAATAATATCGCACTGTGCCCACATCGCACTATTGGTCATGACGGTTGGAACCAGAAGCAGTACGCCATATCCAAGAATCGCCTTGGTCGCAGACTTTGTCTGGTTATAAACAATCGCCATAATCGCAAATGCGGCAACAAAATCAAAAAAGATTGAAACAATTTTCATAAGCAGGAGCGTATTTAAAAACGGACAAATGCTGATAAACGAAAGAATCGTCAGATACGGCGTGGTGTAATCCACATACTCAAACTCCGCCGCCAATCCCTTGATACCGCCGCCCGCTTCACGTAACGTCGCTACCCACGGTTCGAAGAACATCTTGTAATCTCCTGCTACGACATTTCTGAGCGCATAGCGCGTTACAAGCGCAAATCCGGTCAGAACAAAAAACAGGATAATATCCAATGTTGTAATTTCAATCTTTCCTCTTTTTATGTGAAACGTATGGGTGAGTAGTCCTCGGATCTTATCATCCATAGTAAAAATCCTCTCTTCTATTTTTTCAATTCTGCTGCCATATACTCTGCAATTGCGTCATGCCAGTCTTTAAACATAAAATCTGTCGTCAGCTTAAACATATAATTCTCTAGGATAGAGTAAGCCGGTCTTGCTGCAGGAGTCGGATACTCCGCCGTCGTAATCACTTCCACCTCGGTAGAGAGTCCTGCAAGGCGATAAAATTCTTTTGTAAAATCCGCCCAGCTACAGCTTCCTTCACAAGTCGCATGAAAAGTTCCGTAGTTCTCTGTCGGAAGGAGATGACAGATAGCCTTAGCTAACTCACTTGCGCTCGTCGGAGAGCCAAACTGATCTCCAACCACTCTCACCTTTTCATTCGTCTGCGCTGCACCAAGCATTGTGCGGACAAAGTTCTTTCCTTCACCATAAAGCCATGCAGTACGTAAAATAAAATAATCCTTTGCAAAATCTTTTACAAAATTTTCACCTGCTAACTTGGTTGCACCGTATACACTCTTTGGTCCAACTGCATCAAACTCTGTCAGCGCTCTATTCTCATCGCCCGGAAATACATAGTCTGTAGAAACCTGAATCAGCTTCGCGCCCGTCTCTGTCGCTGCAATACTTAAATTTCGCGGTCCGATTGCATTAATCTTATACGCCAGATCCTGCTGTGATTCGCATGCGTTAACATTGGTATGCGCCGCACAGTTTACGATAGCATACGGCTTTATTTCACGTGCCATCTTCATAACACTATCAATATCTGTAATATCGAGTTCTGCTACATCTGTATTGATGCATTCATATTCCGAATTTCCTGCAAGCTGATCATTCATCGCTTTTCCGAGCTGTCCGTTGCAACCTGTAATTATTAACTTTTTCATTTGATATCCTCTCTTTTTTCTTGACTTATGTCTTTATTTTCTATCATTTTTCCTAATCTTCCCAGTTTTTCTTCATTCAGAGCCACTGCCTGAGAAAGCTTGCGAACACGTTCTGCCATACGAGAAAGCATAACCGTAAGCGTAAATATAATCAACAGTGAAAAACAAAATCCAAGGAAAAAAATCATATTGACCGGTGCCCACACTCCAAGTGCCGCCGAAAGTTTCGTCAAAAGAATCGGGAAACAATCCAGCACCAGTACAAAAACAATTGCTAAAAGCCAGGACAATGCGTACTTTAAATCCAGACTTCTCTTTTTTACCATGTAGATAATCACAGCAAGCGCCATCAACAGAAAAATACCAATGATTATCTGCAATTTGAATGTCATCATTTTTTATATTCCTTTCTGCGAATCCACTCTACCAAAATAGCAAGGGTTACTTTGATCATATAATAAACAGACTTCAGCGGTGAGATAGACGATATGCCTTCCGTTCTTTCGCGCATCACAACCGGATACTCCTCTACCTTTTTTCCCGCCTGAAGGATTGCGACCACACTTTCCGGCTCCGGATAATCTTTTGGGTAACAGTCGGCGTACATAGCTATCACTGACTTGTCCGCCATGCGCATTCCGGAGGTTGGATCTGTTATTTTCTTCCCTGTAATAAGTTTTATCAGCACAGAAAAATAGCGGATACCAAAGCGTCTTAATCCACTTGACTGGAATCCTTCCTTTTCGATAAAGCGAGAACCAATGAGCATATTAAGATCACGCTCTGCCATATAATCACGCATTTCCTGCAAAAAAGCTGCGTCATGCTGTCCGTCTCCATCAAACTGAACCGCATAATCATATTGGTTTTTCTTGGCATACAAATAACCGGTTTGCACAGCTCCGCCAATCCCAAGATTAATCGGTAGATTCAGTACCGGTATACCCGCATTTTTGCAAACGGATAATGTTTGGTCTGTGGAACAGTCATTGATAATTATATAATCAAACTCCGGCGCATTCTGACGAATGTCTTCCACCGTCCGAAGTATGCTTTTTTCCTCATTATAAGCCGGAATAATAACTAAACTCTTCATGGGAATCCTCTCTCTATTTTCCTGCAAACTGTGCTAACACACGGAATGTTCTACGGATACATGTCAGCGTAGGATGTGGCATCCGGTTTTGCGCAAGTGCCTTTCTCGCTTCCAAAAATGAATCCATATAATTTTTGAGTCCGCCTGTACTTGTCGAATTTTCACCATGATACATATTCACAAGTACCTTCGGGATATATGCCAGCTTCGTTTTTTTCTCTTTCAGTATACGAATAATAAACTCATAATCCGCGGCTATTTTGTAATCTAATTTATAAAAGCCATAGGTTTCATATATTTCTCTCTTCAAATAAAGCGTCGGGTGCGCCGGCATCCATCCTTTGTTAATATCACCTTGTCCCATACGCCATCTGCGAATCACATGACCGTCCTGCACATAATTGACATCTCCATGTACACCGTCTGCACCTTCTTTTTCCATCACTTCCACCATCTCAGAAATCACATGGTCATTGGCAAACTCATCACACATCAACCCGATAATATCTCCGCTAGCGATACGTATCCCTTTATTTAATGCATCGTAAAGTCCTTGATCAGGCTCTGATACAAATTTAATTTGATTGCCGTATTCCTTCTTTAAGGATGTCAGAACATCCTTTGTTCCATCCGTGGAACCACCATCAATCACTATATATTCTAACTCTGCGTAGTCCTGTTTCAAAATCTGACGGGCACACTTTTCAAAATGCACACAATCATTGTAGGTCATTGTAATCACTGAGACTTTTTGCATGTTCTTATCTCCATTAAGCATAACGTGGTTATAGTATACACTAAAACTGTCACGAATGCAAAAACAGCATAGCGTTTTGAAGAAGTATATGCCCCCGCATACGTATGTGTCACTGCGAAAAGAAGATCTTGTTTCTCTTCCTGCTCGCCAAGTATCAGCTTCCCGACCGGATACGCATCATACTCTCCCATACGGTAGGTCACAAAACGAAGGTTCTTTTCCCGGCTCCCTGCTTTTTTCCAAATTCGAATCCTAAATTCTTCTTTTCCCACCGGATAGATGAGACTTGTTTCTATCATCTTGGCACTGTTATACGGTTGTCCGGCTGCAACAAGCTCGTCTTCTGCCACTCTTCCCTGCTTTTCACCAATCACTTCCACGCCATAAACTGCATCAGAATCTGCATCCTCATTCCGGTACTGGAACAAAATGCGATTAAATGGCTGGTCTGTGGTAAACCTCTGCACCAGCTCTTCCTCACCGGATACAGTAAGCTCATAATTTGCCAAGTATTGCGATACCACCGGATGTACAAACTCTCCCTGACTTTGTGTAAACACCTCTATTTTTTTTATAAAAAATATACTCACAAAAAGAATACAAAATATTGCCATGACAAAAAGTACATTCACTTTGCAATTTTTTGTCTCTTTTCTTTTTAATTTTAATCCGTATAATCCATTTATTTCCTCTGACGTCCTTCTCTCCATCCCTGCAAGCGCAAGAAAGGAAAGCACCGGCCAAAACGGCAAACTGTACTGTGGCCCGGTTTCCCAGAGAAGATAAAACAAAATTGCACCAAGAAGCGTCACCTCAAACAGATACCTCTCTCTTGTACCGGTTTTAAGACTCCAAAAGACGGCATTTCCAATCCCAAGAAGAACCAAAAGCCAATAAGCCTGATGGTATAAAACCACTGCATCGTTATGTCTGCCAAATATCGCCTCATACCCTGTTTTTGTATTGAGACAATGTTCGAGAAACACTGGGTAACCATTGGTTCCGTCCGCCCACGTATTTCGCAGTTTTGCGATAGCCAAATGGGCAAATCCTTTGACTCCCAATCCCTGCGCTTTCTCCTTCATCCGATCAAGTACTGCTTCCTTTTTTTCCTGCTGCGTGCCAAAGGATGAAGTAAACTGTTCATCCTCCGCATTGTGACTTCCCGGCGCAGTCATTGACATCATGAGCCAGTGAGTCGCAGGAAACGCAGTATCCGTCGTGTCAATCCCAACCACTTTTTCTCCTACACTACTTCCAATCCAAAGCGTCGCAATCACCGTCAATAGCACTACCATGTGCTTTGGTTTCCATTTCCTGAATGCATACATACAAAACACGCCTGCAATCAGTGCAATAATCGTAGTTGCGCGAAACAAATATCCGATTGCAAAAGAAAAACCCAAAGCAGTATATAACACCATGGAAGATGATGTTTGTTTCCCCCTGTCACAGAGTAGCCTGCTACATCCATATAATACAAACATAAAAAACGGCATCGACAAGGTGATGGTATAATAATAGGATACCCCAATGTATAAAAACGGATTCATGCAGATAAACAGCAGGATTACCACCCACTTTTCCTTCGAAAGATGCGGGCGATATTCTTTGATTGTCAGCAACAACAGGAATTGACTTATATCAATACACATCATATTTATCGCATTTAGCACAAGCGGTATATTTCCCGCCTGCATTCCTACTGCATCGCATAGTTTCCACACAAGAGCCGTAAATACAGCAAATGCATTTTGATTCGGATAAACCGACATATAATACCATGCTTCCTGCGCCACCTCTCCACTGCGGGCTAGTGACGAAGCTGCTCCTGCTACAAATGCGCTATCAAAAAGATAGGCGCTTTTGAAATAAAGCAAAAACACGCACTGAAGTAGAATAGCTAATCCGGGAATCACGCGTAACAACAGTCCTAAGAACCGTTCACTGCAATACGTAAGCTGCTTTGCCACCACACGATAAAATATTCCCAAAAACACAGTGAAGCTCACTACCAATCCTGCAATTACAGGCGCACTCACATGGGTATTTAAAAACGTATTTTCATTCAGACTGCATGTGGCCATACATATTAATACAATGACAAGAAAGAACAGCACAAAAAGAGAAGCAGTCATGATGCCTCTCACCAGACTGTTTCTTCCTCTTGTTTCATTCTCTGTTCCCCTTGTCTTACTGTTTGCCATTTTGAATCCTTTACATTGTTTCTATCGTTTTTTCGCTATGATGCGTTTATACAGCTCGATATATTCTGCATATCTGTGGTTTCTCTCATAACAAAGAGCCCTCTCTCTGCAGTCCTTCCTCTGAAACTTGTGATTTTCACACACATCTCTGACCGCAAGGTACAACGCTTCCGCTTCCCCTTTTGGTACTACTACTCCACATTTTTCTGTAAGAGACTCTGCACTTCCACCTGTCTCAAATGTAATAACCGGCGTTCCGCAAGCCAGCGCTTCCAGATTTGTCGTCGGAAAATTATCTTCCAGCGTGGCATTGACATATACATCTGCCTCCCGATAAAGCTGTGCAAGCTCTTTCACACTCTCTGTCCGCTCAATGGGAATCATTTTACCATTCGGATATTTCCTTCGCAGCTTCTTTGCCTGACGACTGTCTACACCTACAAGCTGAATCCTATATTCCTTTGGCAGTCTATCTGCCAGTTTTTCAAAATAGGGAAGACCTTTTCTTTCCTCCCATCGATTTGCAACGCCCAGAATCGTATATATTTTTCCTCCACCTGCAACTCTATCCTTCTCCGCTCCCTCTGCTTCATCTGTCGGACAGAAGGTATCAAGATTGATTCCATTCGGAATCACCTCAATCGGATACTCTTTTAAAAAAGATTGCTTTACAAGACCTGCCAACCAATAACTCGGAGTTACAATCGTCAGGTTCTTCACTCCTGTATAAGCTCTCTTCTTTGCCGCGTAGCTCCATATCGTATTATCCTTAAAAAGAGCATACGGATATGCTTTTGCATGCACCGCACAGTCGTGACATCCACCTTCGTCTTCCTGCCACTTCTTACAGCCAACATAATCAAAATAAGCACAGTGACCTGTAAATGTCCAGCAATCATGCAGTGTCCAAACCACGGAGGCATCCGATTTTTTCAAATAATCAAACAAACTCTCCGTCTGGAGATAGAATCCATGAATGTTATGCAAATGTATAACATCCGGCCGAATATCTTCCAGCCAATGAATCAATTTTTCCGTTACTTTTTTAGAACCAAAGCCAGATTTTCCTTGAAAAAAGTTTTTCAATACATGACATCCAAAATCCCACTTATTTCCTATTTCATATCCATGTATCGACTCCGGTAATCTGCCTCTACCCACAGCAATATATGGTTCATGTCCGTCTTTTTCTAATGTTTCATATAAATCCACACAGATTCTTCCGATGCTTCCGACGCCGGATACTGTGTTTACTTGCACGATTTTCATAAAAAACTCCCCAAATTATAATTATTTTGATATACTGTTACGAGAGAGCCGGTTCGCCTGCTCACAAATAATCACAGAAAGCAGGACATACTATGTTAATAATACAACCGATAGGTGGTTTGTGCAATAGAATGCGCGCGATAAATTCCGCTTTGGTGCTTGCAAAAAAGCAAGGAAAAAAACTGAAAGTGATTTGGAACGTCAACGCTGAGCTTGGCTGTCCCTTCGAAGAGCTGTTTGAATCAACTGACGCTTTTTCAGTTATGAATATCTACTCTAAATGGAATCTGCGCAAACTTTTTTTCCAATTCACCCGCAAACGAATCGGTAACGACGAAATCCGTGCAAACCGCAACCCAAACGGACTGACAGAAGAATTTCAGCAAACCTTAAATCAGCCGCTTTACATTGCAACGGAAGAACATTTTTTTGAATGCCATGACTATTCTTCTTTTGTACCAACCGAGGAGATTCAGAATCGCATACAGGCCCTGACTTCTTCTTATGGTTCCCATAATGTCGGCGTCCATATCCGTCGCACAGACAATAAACCTGCTATCGGCAAAAGTTCGACACAATCTTTCATCCAGTCCATGGAAAGAGAAATCTCTCTTTATCCGGACACAAAATTTTATCTTGCAACCGATGATCTTTCCGAGGAGGCAAATCTACGCCGCTTATTCCCGGGACGAATCATTTCCAATGAAACACGCGATTTGTCCCGCGACAGTGTAACCGGTATCAAGGATGCCTTACTTGATTTGATGTGCCTTGCTCACACCGACAAGATTATAGGAAGCTATTTTTCTTCCTTTACTGACATCGCTGCAGACTGGAACCAAATTCCGAAATGTGTTGCCGGCGAAGATACCGCGTAATCGTGAAGCTTTTATAGCTTCCTATGAGAGGATGGAAATAAAACAAAAATAGAGCCTACTCAACTTTAAGTTTGAGTAGGCTCACTTTTTACTGTACCTGTGATTTGTATTCCACACCGTCGATGGTTACGGAACGATCATTCTGTACGACTGCGATATATGTTTTTCCAGGGTTAAACTCTACCTGAGTCAAATCATCATAATAAAATCTTGTCGGGCTGTAATCTCCGTTTTTACCCCATTTGATATGAACGGCTTTTCCGTTTGTGATATAGTATCCATCCTGCGTATCATCATGACACTGGAACGAAAGATATCCTTTGTCATCACGCACTTCATAATGTGCAAACTGAATTACCACATTTTCATACGTAAGCTGCTCACCTGTCGTACCGTCACACTGTGGTTTTTCATAAAGATTTTTCTTATAAAGTCCTGTTGCCTCATCATATTCCAAAGAAGATTTGGTATATGGGAATGCGTTTGCGAGACTTACCTCTTTTGCATCAAAGCTTCCTTGTGCGCTTGCCAGCGTATTTTCCTCTGATTTTGCAAACAGGAAATGCTCCGCACGGAAATTATCAAAATCATGTTTTAGCTTATATCCTAAGTTCTTACACTCTTCAATCAGTTCTTTTCCGTTTGTATATGCATTGTGTGGTACCGCTTTATCTGTGGTACGATAAAATGCATTACATCCAGGTGCTGAGGATGTCGAGTTCACTGCGCATCCTGTAATATTGTAAACATCGTCACGATTTGTTACATCCGCCAGATAGTAAGGACCTCCAAAATGAACCAGAATCGGGTCCCACTCCAATGCCCAATATACATAATAGTCACGACAGCTTCTTACATTACCAAGTGTTTCCATATCATGCCAATCTTCAATGATGGCCATCTGGCGAGACATATCGCCCTCTTCCATACATTCATATAACACGCCGGCTGCACCGATACCATACTGTGGCTGAGCAGCCTTATCTGTCGGAAGCATAATCGCAAGCGGACGCTGTTTCCAAATCTTTTTATCAATAATCTCACCGGTCAGAGAACTTCTTTCCATTCCTTCCGGTATCTCTTCATCCGTTACAATTTCTTCCAGTACAGGCTCTTCTACGACCGGTTCTTCCACAACCGGCTCCTCAACTACCGATTCCTGCACCTCAGGAACTACTTCCGCTTCTTCTTTCCCGCAACCACTAAGGATACATGCGGCAGACAATGCAGCAATTAACATCACTTTCCATTTTTTCATATGTTTCACCTTCGTTTTCTTCTAAAATTATTACACGCTCATTTTTACAAGCTTTTTCTATTTTATCACAAACACAACCTGTTGTCATTCATATTTTTCAATTTCTTCGTAGCACTTTTGTGATTTTTCTGTGACTGTCTTTCGCAAAAAATTGAATAAAAATCAGCATGTCTATCAGTAGCTAATTTCATACACACGGTAGCCATCTTTCTCTGCAACACAGGTATATTCCTTATACAAGTCTGTTTTTTGCTCATACACTTGATCTGAAACAAACAGCAATCCTGTTTTTTGCGCATGATAACTTGACAACATAATTCCCATGAGTCCGTCATCTATACACACAAAATCTCCGTACGCTTCTGCCACAAAAACATCTTGCTGACTCCATGTTGAATTTATAATCCCTTCTTCCGAGACCTCATAGTCCACATATATATTGCAGCCTTTATACTTCTCATCCTGTGCCATTTGACGCACTAAATCCTGAAATACATTCGGCCCCTGTGCATGTATGGTTTCCACCACTGCAGCTGAGTAATGAAGAAATACAAAGGCCACCACAACGGTTAAAACAACACGCAGCATTGGCAAAATCTCACTGTTTTTGATTAATCTTGCCGCCATAACCCCTGCTCCCAGCAATAGCGCCACCAGCGACGGATACACGTACCATAAAAGCTTATTCGTCACACAAGAAAACGCGAACAATGGCACCACAATCCAAAGCACCCAGCCAATGTATTGTTCCCGTTTTTTCCATACAAAACTGCGACTGAACACAAAAACACCAACAATGCCTATCACAAGTGCACATAGGTATGGGGATACTTTGCCCGAAGCAGCACCAAAATAATATTCCAAATAATACATAAACGGAGCAATATTATTTTGCAGTGTCCCATCCGTGCGTCCAAGCACATCCGTCTCCCACATTTTCCGAAAAAAAGTAAGACCGTCTACCATCATTCTCGGCACTGCCCAAAGTAATATCAGCCCTGCAATAGAAGCCGCAAACAAGCCCCATTGCCTGATACAGAATCTTCTGATTTGTCCGGTCAAAATCAGATAAAGTCCACCGATAACTGCAATCACTCCTGCATGGTAGCTCTTAGCCAAAAATGCAAGCGAAAAGAAGAGCCCGCACAAATAAAGCATTTTCGGTCTATTCGGTATCTGCATCATACAAAACATGGCAAGTGAAAACAGAAGAACAAACAGGCTGTCCGCGTCTCCGGCGCGGATCATATGCGCCTGAAATGCTGTCGTATTTATCGCAAGAAACGCCACTCCCAAAAGCGACTCCAGCTTTCCATATCTGCGCAAAAAATTTCCTGCAACCACCGCAAGGATGACATAGCAAAGTGCAGAGTAAAAACGCAGCGCAAACACACCGTTTCCAAAGACAGCCATACCCAGCATAATACACCACATACTGAGCGGTGGTTTTAAATTGTAATAATCGGCCTGTCTTAGATACGTATTCTGAAACAGATTTCCTCCGTTTGCCATTTCATACGCATTGACTCCATGTCTGGCTTCATCCCACGGATCTACATACTTGACATCCAGCCTATAAAAGGATAAAAATGCAATCCACACGATTAAAAGCACAAAACAGACCCAATAGATATATTTCATACGCTTTTCCATAATGTAACCTCCGGGTAACTCCCTGAATCCTGTCATACGTCTCTTCCGTCAACTTCGAAAATAAAGCCTTACCACCATCCAGATTGCCATATACATATGGTGCTTCATAAAGAATATAAACAATCTTTCTGCCATAGAAAGATTTGGCATATCACAAATCTGAAGTGCTTCTTTTACATCGGATGCAGTAAGCACTTCTTTCATTTCTCTGCGCAGCTCTCTGTACGGAACACTTTTCTGCTTATAAACAATGCTCTTGGTATGAAGCACCAACAGGCAAAGATAATCGTTCCATATCTGTGGCTTCAAATCATATACCTGTTTTGCATCGGAAATTCTACACAAATTCTCTCTCATAATTCGAATTTTTTCCGGATATCGTTTGTCATGTCGCATTGTCATTGACTCATCATTCATATAGTAATTGTACGGAAAATAGTCTCGTATAATTTCTACGTGCTCCGCATCCAAAAACATGCAGAGTGAAAATTGGTAATCTTCTCCTATACTTACCTCATCCGCACACTGCTCAAGATTCTTCTTTACTAACTCAGCTTTCACAATCTTCGTCACACGATTGGGTTGCAAATGTCTTCCCATAAAGCTTCCGTCATTAATCAGCTGCGGATACAACATTTGCGTAAGGTCTTTTTTCTTTAAGCTGTCTGTTGCAAACTCCATCTGCTCCGTCCACATTCTCTCCGGTTGATCTTCGTACAGATGGGTCAGTCCACAACACACAATGTCCGCACCGGTTGCCTGTGCCCTTTCGTAAAGCTTCTCATACATCTTTTCTTCTATATAGTCATCACTCTCCACATATCCGATATACTCACCGGTTGCCTCCAGCGAACCCTTTTTCCACGCTGAAGTCAGACCACCATTTTTCTTATGTATGACCCGTACTCTTTTATCCGTGCGCGCATACTCATCACAAAGCCTCGGCGACTCATCACTACTCCCATCATCTACCAATATAATCTCCACATCCGTAAGCGTCTGCGTCAGTACGCTCTGCATACACTTCTCCAGATATTTCTGCATATTGTAGACCGGAATCACTATACTTACTTTCGGCATTCCTATCTCCCCACTTTCGTTATCAAGGAATAGACTCCCGGCGCCATCAAAAACAACCGGTATCCTATCTGTGTTACCAAACTTAAAAACCTTCTGTTTGGTTTCTCTACACTACGATTATACCCAAGCGCCTCTCTCACATACTGTCGCAGACGCTTTGCCTCTCCCTTTTCCCGTGGAAACTCACGCCTGAGCGAAAAATAATATCGAATGGCCCCATCTGCACGTGCACGCACCGCTGCATAACAAGCCCTCGTTTCTTGTTTTTGCTCCAAAAAACGTATCCTGTCATCGAGCGCATCAAACCACTGCAGTCTTCTCAATTGGAACCGTGCACGCGTAATACTTTCCGGTGCACTAAAATAGGCATACATTGGCATTTTAATATAAACGCCCTTTTTCACCTTATCAAAAATCCGATAGGTCGTAGCCTCATCTTCATGTATCTTTCCCTTCGGAAAACGTACCCCTTTCCAAAGAGATGCTTTATACAGCTTGTTCCATGCCACAATATAATAGGTCGCATCTTCACAGATGGCATCATACTGGTGAAGCAGCATCTGTTCTCGGTCCAATATTTCACGCTGAACCTCTCCTGACAGATACGCCCGTTTTACATTCAAAAAATCAGGCCCATCCTCTATTTTCATTGCCTCTGTGACTTCATAGCGACAGAACGAAACTTCCGCACTCGCCAACTGCATCTCATTGTATAGCACCTCAATAAAAAATGGTGCATAATAATCATCACTATCGAGAAACGCAATGTAATCTCCCCCAGCTACATCCAGTCCTGCATTTCTGGCATCTGAGAGCCCTCCATTTTCCTTATGAATCACTCGCACGCGCGCTTCGCGAGCAGCATAGGCATCACAAATAGCCGGACATCCGTCCGGCGAACCATCATCCACAAGTATAATCTCCAAATTTCTGTAGGTCTGCCCCAGGACCGAATCAACTGCCCTTCGCAGATACGCTTCTACTCCATATATGGGAATAATCACTGATATCAGCGGTTTCATGCCTTTCTCCCTTTTCTTACAAGTCGCACCACAAATGTTCTCATATCAACCAGCCACATTGTCATGCAAATTTGATTTCTCTTTAGAAAGAAATAAATTAATTTATAATCCAGCTTGTCCAGATTCACCATTTTAGGTTCACCCTGATCCAAAAAATCTCTGGTTGCCTGTGCATAACTTATGACCATTTGTCTCTTTTCTTTTCGTTTGGCATCTGCAAAACCTGTCATCTCTACTTCATCTAAAAACGTTGTGATCACTTTTGTATCAAGAAACGCCAATTGCTTTTTATCTTTCACACCATAATGATCAAAAAATGCTTTGGATACTTCATACAAGTGAAGCGCTGTTTCTACTTTATCGTCTCTCTTTTTCGTAGAAAGTGTCGTCCCTCTGTCATCAGTAATATACTCGCATACATAATCCGAAATTACAGATATGACTTCTGCATCCGATATATAGTCCAAATTAAACTCCAAATCTTCACCGAGTGTTCTGTCTGTCGGGAATTCCGCCTTTATTTTATCCCGCCGGAACAATTTGTTCCATGGCATATTTAAAAAACCTTCCTGATATAGGCGGCAGAGCACTTCCTTGGCTTCTTCCCGCTGAAAACACCCAATATCCTGTGGCACTTTTGAAACGCAGCTTCCATAGTATAAATGATGATAACCTGCAATTACCAAATCACTTTCATCTTTCTCTATCTGTTTCACCATTGGTGATATGGAATTCGTTCCGACATAATCATCACTGTCCAAAAATCGGATATACTCACCTTTTGCTTCGCGTATTCCACGATTTCTAGCTTTAGAAACACCTTGATTTTCCTGATTAATCACACGAATCCTCTCATCTGTCCCCGCCAGCTTCTCTGCAAGAATCCCCGAACCATCCGGTGGACCGTCGACAATCAGCAATATTTCGATCTCTTTATAATCCTGCGCAAGCAGGCTGTTTACACACCGCTCCAGCGTCTGCTCGCTTTTATACACAGGTACAATTACACTGACCATAATTATCCTCTATTATCTACCAGAATTTTTTACATTTCTACACATTCATTGCCACTATCACAAGCATATAAATCATAGCCAGATTGAGCAATGACATAACAGAAAACATAATACGGCTTCGATTATGCTGCTCCATCCGACTCTCCCATCTGCCATTTAACAGACAGCAGGCAAGTGGCAGAAACATCGGAATGAAATATCTTCCCTGCACTCCGCGAATCTCATTTGCTCCCACGGTTGTATAACTGACATACATGGACGTCCAGACAATCGCCGAAACACCAAAAACCATCAACAGGTGAAGCAACACGAATTTAATACCAATCCCTTGTCTCTTCTCTCCTTTTGCCGCAAACAACATCAGCCATACTGCCAACAAAATAACGACATAGGTTGCAATGGTCGGAGCCGTGCCCAGATATCCGTATTGGAAAAAGTCAGATGTACCAAGCAAGTAACCGCCAAGCATCTCAACCATGGATCTTAACAATAAAAGGGCATAGGTGACCGGATTTCCAAAAATATATTGTATCTGCCCCGTAACACTCGTTCCAAGATTTCGTTTATCACCCGCGTAACTGAAATTACCAACCAAATAATAATCGCTTCCTGCCGCCGGTGTCGGGAAAAATATATTATAAACCATGAGACCTGCCATCACCAGAATCGCACCCTTACATATGCACTCCTGGAAACGGTTATGAAACTTGTCCTTTCCGTAAAATAGCATCAACAGCGCCATAACCACATAAATCGGTTTCGACTGACATCCAATGGCAAAAGAACACAAAATAAGCAACGTGTTCTGCCACGTTAATTTTTTCTGCGGTTCTAATATCTCGTTGATAATGAGTACCATGCCCAGCAACAAAAAGCTGTTAACCACCGCATCATAAGTCAGCGAAGCAGCTAAAAACACAGAATTCGGTAACAATCCGATTAATGTCACAATATTCTTATATTTTGTCGCAAAGCGAATAGCAAAAAATACCACCAGTATATAAAACAGTAAATTGCCGAGTTTGGCAAGAGCAACCGTTTGTGCGAATCCAAGATTCAACACTCTGCCCAACCAGAATCCAAGTGCCATCGGATAATATACTCTGGTCTCCGAACGCACAAATCTGCTTTGATGTCCGATATCTGCCCAGCTAAAATCATTATTTTGATTTTCATAAGCTTCTATCAACTCCCGCTCCTGCGGATTTGTAAATTGTGGCAGAAGATTTCCGGCCATCTGGAGTGCGGATTCCGTAAATTCGATGGTCGTACCAAAGGATAATTTATATGCAGCCTTGGCATGTACATACTCATCGTAGCTGACTTGATTTGTACCTATGCCACAAATCAGCAGACCTCCCAAAAACAGGCAGGTAATTGCAAAAATCCATTCTTGTTTTTCTTTTTGCGCCTGTTTCTCAAATACCATGATTGCAGCCAGCAGGAATAACACGATTAAAAATGCAACTCGCATACGATTGGGCTGGAACGAATTAGAAATTGTAAGACTCATGTCCTCCGCATCCAACTCTTCTTCGGAAAGTATTTCCACTTCGATTTCATCTACATACTCTGATACATTTGCGATTCCTGCCCCTATCTTTGGTTCAATCGTACAATAGATATTGGAATTTACTACATTTCCGTCTTTTGAGGCCACAACACTATATCCGGCATCTTCCGTTACCGGTACCCGTAAATCCAGTTTGTGAATATAGTACGGTTTCTCCAGTGTCACATGGAGAATGGTCTTTTTTACTTTTCGATACATCGTATCGTCTTTTTCTACAAGAGTATCATCCACTGGAGGCTCATATACCTCCCCATTATACTCCGCAAGAATACGCTGATTATCTCTCTCTATCTCAATGCTGCGTATTTCCTCTGCGGTCAGTTGTGCCAGCGCATCTTTTATCGTCAGCTGCACTCGGCTGTCCGTTCCATCCAGCGCAAAGCTAATCGGCTTTTGCTTATAACGCAAAGCCGGAAACTGGAATATCAGACATTCCACCAAAAATGTTATGGTTACTGCAACCAACATTGCTAATAGATAACTGAGGAAGATTTTTGATTTTGATCTATTCTGCATATCTTTCTTCCTCCTTTTTCTTACGCTTCGGATACATGACCGTCATGGATGCGGCCAGAAATATAAAAGTAAGCAAGCGAAAATCATACAAAAAAGGATAGGTGTCATGCGTATAAATGTAATTGCATTTTAAAGCCACTTCCTCATTCTGCGATTGGTCCAATCGATTTTCGGCAATTGTTTTTGCATCTTTTACCTGCGCGTGATTTGCCATAAGCGCCGGGAAGGCATCCGGGTTCTCCTCCGCTGCATCCAATACAAACGTAATCTTTAATTCTCCGACACATGCTTCATAATTTTCAAATGGCAAATACACATATTGCAGATCATCTCCTGCTGCCACCTCATACATATTATGAGAGATACACTCTTCACCTGCATATATAGAATAAATCAGATTGGTTTTCTCAAGCGCATGACCTCGTTTATGAATTCCCACCTGAATTCCACGCATAGCAAGACCGCCGGTATTCATCTTGTATTCAATCGGTATCTGCAAAGAAAGAGGAAGCAACACCTCTGTGTCCTCTTCCTCCTCTGTCATATTGATCACGTACGTATCAAGTACTGTATTTGGAAATACATAACTACCAATAAACCCTGCCAAACACAACAGGGTTATAATTGGTAAAATAATATGTGGTTTCCATGTTTTTAGTTTCACTTTTTTCATTTTCATGCTCCAAGATTAATTCGCACCGATTCCAAGTCTGTTGAGTGCAGAGAAAATTGCTCTTACAGACGCTCTTGTAATATTGCTGCTCACACCAACACCGTATGTGACAGTTCCATCATCCGCATCCAACAGATGGATGTACGCAGCCGCCTGAGAACTTGCCCCGCTCTGAAGTGCATGCTCCTCATAATCAAGAACTTTTATGCGGACTCCTGTCTGCTCCTGAATCCCTCTCTGAACTGCATCAATCGGACCATTACCGACTGCTTCCACTGTTTTCTCGACTCCATGATCTGTGTAGACAAGCGTCACCTTCGTATCAAATGGTGAATCGGTTGCATCACTCATATCATCTACCCGAAGCTTTCTAAAGTGAAGCGGCTCTTTCTGTTCAAGATACTGTGTGCGGAACTGCTCCATAATCTCTTCCGGTGAAACTTCACCTTGCTTCTCTGAGATTTTTTGAATCACTTTTGCAAACTCTTTGTGCATACCTTTCGGAAGCTTGAATCCAAAATAGGTATCCATGACAAACGCCACTCCACCTTTTCCGGACTGCGAATTAATTCGAACAATCGGTTCATATTCTCTACCGATATCCGCAGGATCAATCGGAAGATATGGCACCTGCCATACGTCACTTCCACGCTCTTTCAGTGCAGAAACTCCCTTGTTGATTGCATCCTGATGTGATCCGGAGAACGCGGTAAAGACAAGCTTTCCTGCATACGGATGACGCGGATGAATCGGAATTTTGCAACATCTCTCATATAACTCGATACTCTCATTCACATGCTCGATGTTTAACTGCGGATCAATTCCCTGCGAAAACATATTATAAGCAATATTTAAAATATCTACATTACCGGTACGCTCACCATTTCCAAACAAGGTACCTTCCACGCGGTCTGCACCTGCAAGCAGAGCAAGCTCTGCACTGGCAACACCTGTTCCTCTGTCATTATGTGGATGAACTGATAAAATAATACTCTCTCTATCCTCAAAATGTTTATTCATCCATTCAATCTGATCCGCATAAACGTTTGGTGTATTCATCTCTACCGTTGACGGAAGATTGATAATAATCGGATTTTCTTTTGTTGCTCCCCATGTTTTTTGTACGGCTGTACAAATGCGAAGTGCAAAATCAAGCTCTGTTCCGGTAAAACTTTCCGGAGAATACTCTAAAATAATTTTTCCCGGGAACTTTTCTGCACGCTCCTTTACCATCTGCGTTCCTTTTACAGCAATCTCAATAATCTCATCTTGATTCATCTGGAACACAACATCTCTTTGCAAAGTCGAAGTTGAATTGTAAATATGTACCACCGCTTGTTTGCATCCCTCAATGGCTTCAAATGTACGATCAATCAACTCTTCACGACACTGTGTAAGCACCTGCACTACCACATCATCCGGAATCAATTTACGATCGACAAGCTGACGCAAATAATCATATTCAATCTGGCTCGCAGCCGGAAATCCAATTTCAATTTCCTTAAAACCAAGCTTAATTAAATGCTCAAACATTTCAATTTTTTCTTCTACAACCATCGGATCAATCAGTGCCTGATTTCCATCACGTAAATCGACACTACACCAAATTGGCGCTTTTTCAATCTCTTTATTCGGCCACTCTCTTTCCGGATAATGCACTACCGGATTTTTGCGATATCTTTGATAATTTAACATTTTTCTGCCTTCTTTCTATCTGATATGATAATTGGAATCCACTTATAAAAAACAGCCCATCGTTAGATGGGCTGTCAAAATTATTCTCCTAGTCCGTTTTCGATCGCCGTCACAAGAGCCTTTAGAGCTTCTTCTTCGTCCTCTCCATCACAGACAAATTCTATCTCATCGCCACATTTAACACATGCACCTAGAACGCTTAGTACGCTCTTGGCGTTTGCTGTATTATCTCTGAATGAAAATGTAATCAGAGACTTAAACCGCATTGCTTCCTTACATAGAATGCCAGCTGGTCTTAGATGTAGCCCTGTTGGATTTTTAATAATAACTTTCTGGCTTACCATGAACAATACCCTCCATTACACTTAGTGCAAACTTATCTCTCACTGCTAAGTGTACCATACTTCCCTTATTTTCACAAGATATTACAAAAATATTACATTAAAACATAACATCCTGTATGAGGATGGCTAATTTTTTAGCTTCTGCTTCAATTTGCTTTTGGTCTTTTCCTTCAATCATAACTCGAACAAGTGGCTCCGTTCCACTCGGGCGGATAAGTACACGACCTTCTCCCGCAAATTTCGCTGTCAATTCTTCAATTGCATTTGCCACTTCCGGATATTCCATATAACGATCTTTTTTGTGATTTGCAACTTTAGCATTTACTAGCGCCTGTGGTAACACTTCCATAATCGAAGCCAGCTCTGAAAGTGGCTTTTGGGTCTCTACCATTACCTGTAACAGGTGTAGCGCACTAAGAAGTCCGTCTCCTGTTGTATTCTCATCCAAGAAAATAATATGTCCGGACTGTTCACCACCTAAAATAGAGCCAATTTCTTTCATACGCTCCAACACATACCTGTCGCCGACTTTCGTCTGCTCAATTTTTATGTCATTTTTTTCTCCCATAAGGAAGAACCCAAGGTTACTCATAACCGTGGCCACAATCGTATTGTCTTTTAGCGTTCCCTTTGCTTTCATATGGTTACCGATAATGGCCATAATCTGGTCACCATCCACCGACTGTCCCTGTTCATCTACCGCAAGAAGTCTGTCTGCGTCTCCATCGAAAGCCAGACCCACATTTGCTTTTTCCACTAGAACACGGCCCTTTAATTCATCCATATGGGTCGAACCACAGTTGGCATTAATATTACTTCCATCCGGATTGTTATGAATCGCTATTACATTCGCTCCCAGCTCTTTCAATGCCTCAACCGATGTGTAAAAAGCCGCACCTTCTGCACAGTCTACTACGATTTTTAGACCGCTTAAATCCATCGGAATCGACTGAATCGCATGATTGATATACTCCTCTCTTGCATCGGTACGATATTTTACCTTTCCTACCTGCGATCCGGTCGGAAATTTCACACCTTCCATTCCGCTCTTTATGACAGCTTCAATTTCATCTTCCATCTCATCCGGAAGTTTGTAACCGTTTTCATCAAAAAACTTAATTCCGTTAAACTCAACCGGATTGTGTGATGCCGAAATCACAACTCCTGCATCTACCTTATACTTTCTTGTCAAATAGGCCACCGCCGGTGTCGGAAGAACACCTACGTAAACCGCATTTGCGCCAACGGAACACGCTCCTGCCATCAGGGCATTCGCAAGCATATCACCTGAAATACGCGTATCACAGCCAACCATGATAGTAGGTTTGTGATCCTTTTCCTTTGTAAGTACATATGCACCGGCCTGACCAAGCTGCATTGCCAGCATCGGAGTCAGTTCTGCATTTGCCACCCCGCGCACTCCATCTGTTCCAAACATTCTTGCCATCTTTTTTTCCTCGATTCTTTTTTATTTTATAATGATATCATCTATCTTTTGCATACGATTCTTTTCTAGATTATTCTGCTTCCACTTCATTTAGTCGAACGCTTATGAGTATATCCCTCGTCTTCCTTACACCGTCCGGCAAATTAACCACAACCGGTACTCGGTAGGTTCCCTCACTTAGCGCCTCCATCTTCTGATCTTTGACATACTTATCCCAATCAATCGCCAACTTCACATCATCTTGTGTTACCGATGCCATAATACCGGATACCCCCTCAACTTCTAAGGAGAGACTCTCTGCATCTGTCACAAACTCAACCTCATACATCTCCGGAAGCCCTAGCATCTGTATTTCTTCTTTTGCAATCTCAAACACTTTTGTAACGATTGCATCAATTGGTACTTTTACCGTTACCAGCTTTGTGCTTTCCTCATCTACAAGAGAAATTCCATCCGGAAGATATCTCGTTAAATCCACTTCCACCGTCAAATCTCTATCCGCCTCATCCACACTGACTGCTGCTGAGGAAATGTCAATCGCATTCAAATTTGCAAGTGATGTGGCTTTTCCTGCCACCACAATACTATCTCTGTCCGCTGTCACCGGTCCGCTAATACTATATCCTTCCTTCGGGACTCCACTGGCCGAAAAACGAAGAGGTAGCTCCTTGGTTGCAAGAATCTGCACTGACATTGCAACTGTTGATATATTTTTCGTAAGATTTTTATCCTGAACCAGTTCACCCTGCTCATCGTATAATTTCAAATCAACAGAAGTATTCACTTTGCTGCTCAATCCGGAAACAGATACTTCAGCAGTTACTTTTTTAATGGTCGAAACCACAGATTCTGCACCGGAAATCCGGACGATATTTTCTGCCGTCGACACTTCACCAGTTACATAACCATCCTCCGGTTCACCTAGGACAATCGGCGTAATCACAAACTGTTTGCTTAACATGTCATCTATGTTTACCGTCGCATATTCTGTTCTGGATTTCATACTTTCTATTTTATCACTATGACGGTTGGTCTCTACACGAATCGGAACCGTTCCTGTTCCCTCATTATAATTTTCAAGGTCAACAACTGCCTTAAAATTATCCTCATTGAGATAATCAAGTATGGAACGCTTTGCACTGACCGCAATTGTAACCGTACTTGCACTTGTTAGTTCATACACTTTCCCTTCCGATGTCACACTCTCCGCATTTGTAATCACCACAGGGATATCACTGTAGGTTGTATTAATTACCGGATCTGACACGTTAATCACAGTAAGCCACAACAGGATAGAGATCAATACCGCAAGTATCTTGAGTCCGAAGTTATGAAAAAATCTATACTTCTTCATTCTTAGCCCTTCCCTTCCATGACCGTTTCTTTTTCTTTTTGTCGTCTGTCGTCTTGTTCTGTAGTTTAATAATCTTAGCGCGCAGTGTATCCGGTTCTACATTTCTCATTAATTTACCATCGTACGCTACCGATACACGCCCGGTTTCCTCCGATACGATAATCGTAAGAGAGTCTGTCACTTCCGAAATACCCACACCCGCTCTATGTCTTGTACCCAAGTCTTTTGAAAGTTCCATGTTATCTGACAACGGCAGATAGCAGGTTGCAGACGTGACACGATTTCCACGTATAATCACCGCACCGTCATGAAGCGGTGTATTGTGTTCAAAAATATTAATCAGCAGCTGACTTGTCACAAGCCCATCTACCTCTATTCCTGTTCTCTCATACTCCATCAGGGAAGAATTATGTTCTATTACAATCAGCGCCCCCGTTTTCACTTTACCCATCTCGTAACACGCCTTAATAATTTCCTGAATCGTCTTATCTGAAAAACGCCCTTCATGGAGTCTACTTGTCTCAAAAGGAAACAGCGCATTTACGATACTCTTTTGCCCAATCTGCTCCAACGCCCTTCTAAGCTCCGGCTGAAGAATAATTACGATAGCAATGGCTGCAATCGAAAAAATTTCACCGGCAATCCAAAGAATCGTGGACATATTAAACAATGCCGCCACAAACAAAAATATAAATATGACAAGAACTCCACGCAAAAGAGCCCAGGTTCTTGTATTTCGAATCCAGGTCAAAAGCTGATATACCACAAATGAAATTATGATGATTTCGGCAATATCTGTCCACATAAGAGTTTTCGGGATATGCATTGTCGAAAAATATTTCTCGATAAATGTATTGATTTGTTGCATTTGGAACACCTGACTTTTCAGTTATTTTTGTGTATCCACGTGTAATTCATTTACAGAACGCTTGTAATCTTCTTTACCGTATGCTGCGGTTTGGATACCGAATTTTTCGGAATTGCTTTGACATAATAATAGTATTCATCATCTTCAAACTGCACATACTCAGTTCTTGTATAATCTACATTGAATACAAAGAATTGTAAAATTTTTGCAACCAACAATGCACCAACTGTTCCCAGTATCAATGATACTACGGAAATATTGGTTTCGTACATCAAATCACCAACAAGGAGAATTACAACATTCGTCACTGCTCCTACGCAGATTGCGATAGTCCACGCGTGATCTACAGATAATCTACGAATCACATACACAATAATTGTGGTTGCTGAAAAAGAAACAATAAGAACTAACATTCCTTTGCTATCTAACATACCATCCAAGATATAACGAAATTTTGCGACCGAATTCTCCACATCCAGCGCCGCAATCACAGCTGCATTATTTTTTATATAACAAATCAGATTATATGCCACGATACCGCAGGATACTGATACAATCGACGCCGGTCCACATATCAATCCAACTGCAATCGGAATCAGATATGGTATTTTTAATCCAAAGCAAATCGGAAGAAGCAGAATAACCAGTGTATCTTTCGGCGAAAAACGATAATACAAAAGAAAGAGCAAAAGAAATACCCCTCCTGTCACAATCGCACATTCCATCGATACTGCATAACTATGTGCCAGAATAAATCCTGCTGATATAAGCACCATAAGATTGACCGGCAAGAATGAGCACATTAGTGCCAACACAAGCAAAACAACCGGGCTATTCAGTTTGGTCATATAGCCAAGATTCAAATTTAGCAACATCAGTACAAGGAATGCCAGCAAAAATTTTACCAGCGGAAGTATATACACCTCGTTCCTACTATACATATTTCTTAATTTCTCTCTAAGTTCTAATAAAAAAGACATAATATAATCCTTTCCGGGATATGCATTTTACGGTTCTATCGACCGTTTTTCTCTATATCGTATATCGCAGCAAGCTGCTTTAAGTGACGATAGTATCGCTTTAAACTCCTCTTCGCTCTACTGTAGCGGAAGGAATAAATAATGTACGTAATCAACGAATACGCCACTACAAAAATCACATAATACAATAAAACCTGTCGTCCAAGACTTATCAAATCTTTCTTGTATATATCCTGCATTAATGTTTCAAAATTGTAATACACCCAAAAACCAAAAACCAGCAAAAATCCAATGGTCGCACATATCGCAGAATATAGAATCTGCATCCCCATATAGTCACTTCGGAAATAACTTCCGATGGACATATACTTTTTGCCCTCATTTTCTTCATACGCTGCCATTTTGGTCATGAGTTTAATTCTTTCCTGACTAAGCATCGGTATCTCCTTATTTTTTATTTATCAAGGAATCGCATTCTGTTTTCTTTTGCTTTTTTGATTTCCCTCGGGGAGATCACTTCCACCCCATGTTTGCCCATTGCGCTGTTTAGATTACGCATCATATTGTCCTTACACTCCGGACAGAATCTTCCGCTTCCGATTCTCTTACCGCAGACCTCACAAGGCAGACCAATTGGAGAATCATCCGCAAACTGCAAACGCTCCTGACGAATCCAAGTCTGAATCTGCTGGATATCTACCTGGCACTCCTCTGAAACTTCCGTCATATTGGCGCGTCCATGTTGCTGAATATATTTTTTTACTTCTTGGAATTTAGCTTCCATACGTTCCTTACACGACGGACACACATGCGGCCCTGTAATATAATTAAATAATTTTCCACACTTTCGGCAATTCTTTACATCCATAAAAATCCTCCTGCTATTCTCCACATGATATCGTCAGAAAGAAAATCTGCTTTACTCCTGCATCTCGAAGCACTTGCGCAATTGCATCCATTGTACTTCCGGTTGTATAAATGTCATCAATTAGTATAATCGTATTTAATTTTACATCATTTCCATTGATTTTGAAAGCTTTTTTCAAATTATTTTGCCGTCCGCCTCTGTCCAATTGCTTTTGCGGAAGCGTATCTCGGGTTCTTGTTACAAGTTGCGGTAAGACCGGTAATGACGTATATCTCCCAATCTCCCTCGCCA
This sequence comes from Lachnospiraceae bacterium, assembly GCA_045588655.1. GTDB lineage: Bacteria > Bacillota > Clostridia > Lachnospirales > Lachnospiraceae > SVFI01. The sequence goes on from JAZNEP010000028.1 coordinate 180,750, forward strand.
GCAATTCCGCCTGATTATAACCACGCTTTTGATATCTCTTTTTATGAAGAGGCACGGGCACAATCGCGTTCGCATCAACTTCCCTGAAATAGTCCGACAGCTCTTGCATGACCAATGCAGCGTAAGCCTTTGCATATTCCTTACGTCCGGCATATTTAAAGCGATAAATTGACGCTTTCACCTCACCGCTATATAACAAAAGTGCACGGCCACGTTCAAACACATGCCCGTATTTTCTGCAATCTCTACAATACTCTTTCTCCCCGCTCTCCACCGGTTTACCGCATTTGTAACAATACGGTTCTCGGATTACCCTTATCTTTTTCTCACATCTCACACAAACATATGCCGCCCCTCCCGGTATCGGTTCATCACAAAATGGACATCTACGCGGAAAGAGAAGCTGCAGTATCCAGTCTCCTACATGCCAATCTCGTCTCTTTCGCTTTTTATCCAAACCCCTTTTATTCTGGTTCTTTTTCTTCTTATTCCAAACACCCATAAAACGCCCTTTTTACTCCGGTTCCCTCAGCGTTTTTTGGTTATCAATCTGATCCCATCAGAAGCCGCGCTTGCTCCACTATTTTCTCTCTTAGACCAGAATATCGAATCTGCACATTTTCGTTTGCAATCATATCTTCCACAGTCTGCTCCGTTCCAATTAATGTCACACATTTTACTGCTCTCGTCACTGCAGTATAGAGTAAATTTCTGTAGCAAAGCAGTTTTGGTACTCCAAGCAGCGGTATCACCACTGCCGGATATTCGCTTCCCTGTGATTTATGTATTGTGATAGCATATGCTAACTCCAGTTCATCCACTTGATCAAAGGAATACAAAACAAACCTACCTTCTTCGTATTCCACTTTTATTGTACGTGCATATTCATTCATCTCAATTATTTTCCCTACATCACCGTTGAATACACCACACCCTTTCTCAATCGTGATGTTATATTTGCCTACCACTTCCCATTCCATCTTATAGTTATTTTTTACCTGCATCACTTTATCCCCTTCGCGAAACATTTTTTCACCAAAGGCATATTCTTTTTTGTTTGCATCTTTCGGATTTACATATTCCTGCAATATTTTATTCAGTGTTATTACGCCAAGTGCTCCTTTTTTCATCGGTGTAAGCACTTGAATATCATAGGGATGTGCTTTTACATAACGAGGCATTTTTTCTGTCACAAGTTGTACCATATTATTGTAAATATGATTGGTATCATTTCTTGGAAGAAAGAAAAAATCTTTACTCTTATTATCCAGTGCAATTCGACCCCCCGCTTGTATTTTATGGGCATTCATCACAATATCGCTCCCTCCTGCCTGTCGAAATATTTTTTCAAGTTTTACACAGGAGAACATTTGGCATTCCACAATGTCGCGCATAACCTGCCCCGGACCTACCGAAGGCAATTGATTCATATCCCCCACCAATATGAGTCTCGTTCCAACCGGTATCGCTTTCAATAACGAGTGAAACAAAAAAATATCTACCATTGACATTTCATCGATAATGACGGCATCCAATTCCAGCGGATTATCTTCATTTCTCTCAAAATATGCTCGCTCCGCTTCTGCACCGCCACCAATTTCAAGTAAGCGATGTATCGTCTTTGCTTCATAACCGGTGGCCTCTGTCATCCGCTTGGCGGCACGCCCTGTCGGAGCAGCAAGCGCAATGTTCATTCCACAGGACATGAAATATCGTATAATGGTATTAATCGTTGTCGTTTTTCCCGTTCCCGGTCCACCCGTCAAGAGAAATACACCACTTTGTACACTTTCTAAAATTGCCTTTTTTTGCAATTCATCCAACCGGATTTTTTCCTCGTTTTCAATCACAGCAATTTGTTTCTTGATACGATCTTGCTCCTTTTCGCTACGCGGAACCCGACTGAGTTGCAACAACATCCCTGCTACCGCAAGCTCTGCATAATAAGCAGACATACTGTAGACACACTCTTCTTTTACCACCAATTTTTTATCCACCATCAGATTCATGATATGTGGTTCAATCGCCATAGATTCCACACCAAGCAATTCTTCCGTCTGCTCAAGCAATTCTTCCTTAGGCAGATACATATTCCCCTCTGACAAGGCTTGTAACAACTGGTACAAAATCCCACTCCGAATACGGTAATCGGAGTTGGTATGTATTCCTATTTTTTCAGCAATCGCATCGGCCGTCTTAAATCCGACGCCTTCAATATCCTCTGCCATTTTATATGGATTCTCTTTTAAAATCCCATACATCCCAAGACCATATCTTTCATATATTTTTACTGCAAGCGTATTGGATATTCCATATTTTTGCAAAAAAAGCATCGCAGCGCGCATATCTTTTTTTTCTTCTGCAACCACAGCTATTTCTTGTGCCTTTCGCAAACTGATTCCCTTTACTTCTGCCAGTCGTTCGGGCTCTTGCTCTATAATCCGAAGCGTTTCATCTCCAAAATGTTTCACAATCCGTGCTGCCAGTGCCTCTCCGATTCCTTTGATTGCTCCAGACGAAAGATATCTCTTCATAGACTCTGCATCTGTAGGTTCAATGATTTCATAAGAATCCGCTCTGAACTGTTCCCCATAACTTTGGTGGTAATCCATCTCACCATTTACCCGAAGTATCTGTCCCTGGACATCACCGTGAAACACACCCACTACAACGAATTCGTCATCCTCATATTGCGTCATCAATACACAATATCCGTTCGTCTCATTCCGATAGATTACTTTCTCTACAAATACATCGATTGTCTGCATCATTGCCAGCTCCCATCACGAAACAGGCTGTCGCAAAATCAATTTGCAACAGCCTGTTCTTTTATTATTCCTCACTCAGTTCAGTTGCCTTTTCTGTCGATAACTCCTCTTCTGCGGAAGTTGCCGGCTTTGCATCCAAACCATAATTTCTTTTCATCTGCTCATATAATGTCTGTGCCAATCCGAGACTATTTTGCTCCGTCGCACTTTTTGCCAGATCCGTAATCGCACTATCTTTAAAATAATTTACAAGTGTCGAATTAGAACCGCTGTTATCCTCACCGAAAAGACTTGTCGTCTTCATCATTTCTTTCATGACCATTTCCATAAAGTATGCCTCAAATTCCTGACACACCTCCATCAACTCATCATCGGTTGCCTTGGAAAGATCTTTATTCTCTAACGATGAAATAGAGCTTGCACTCTTGCCGGTCGTTGCACCTGTAAGAGTGTCCGCATAATTCATATAAGAAGATGTAATCCCGCTCATATCCATATGCTACTCCTATCTTCTCAGATTATTTGCCTGAGACATCATTTCATCCGTTGCCTGAATTGCCTTTGAGTTCATTTCATACGCTCTCTGTGCAACAATCAGATTTACCATTTCATCTGCGACCTGTACATTCGAACCCTCAAGATATCCCTGCGCCACAGTACTCTTAACAAGGGCATTGTTCGTAGCTTCATTCATCGCCGCTCCACTCGCATCCGTAACACCGTAAAGACTGTTTTCCAACTTCTCAAGTCCTGAAGGATTCTGAAACTGATAGAGCCCGATTTTGATACCAAGTGATTGCACATTGTTGGTCGCATCCGGATATCCGATTGTACCATCCGCTGAGATTGCAATACGTGATGTGACATAATTGTTTCTGTTAAACGTAATCTTATTTCCGTTGGAATCCAATACATACTGACCATCTGTCGTAGACAGTGTAATATTATTTCCATCAATCGCCCAAAGGAAATTACCATTTCTCGTATAATTCACTTCGCCGTTTTGACCTCTCACGGCAAAAAATCCATTTCCCTGAATCGCAAAGGAAGACGTTGAGTTACTCTCATACAAACTTCCCTGTTTAAAAATCGACGTAATCGCAGAATTGCGGACACCGAGTCCCACCTGTGCACCAATTGGCTTGTTTTGTCCGTTGGCAGTCGTTGTCTCCGTCTGCAGATTCTGGTAAAGAAGCGACTTAAACTCCGCCACTTCCGTCTTATAGCCTGTTGTATTTACATTTGAAAGGTTATTGGCAATTGTATCTACATTTGTCTGTTGCGCGATCATTCCACTGGCCGCTGTCCATAAGCTTCTTACCATACTCAACTACCCCTTTCATTAAATCTTACCAAGCTGATTTGCTGCTATCTCTAATGTACCATCGATACTTTGAATCATTTTTTGATTTGTTTCATAATTTCGTGTTACAGAAATCAACTCTACCATCTCATTGATTACCGTTACATTAGACTGTTCCAAATATCCTGAAAACAGAGTCGCCTCGGCCGGGACCAATCTTGCTCCGTCTACCGGGCGGAAATAGCTTTCGCCATAATGTTCTATATAATTATAATCTTCAAAGTCTGCAATTTGAATCTGTCCCACAATCTGACCATCCTGTAAAATTGCTCCACTTTGGTCAAATGATGTCATTTTCTTCGGATCGAGTACAATATGGTTCCCATCCTCATCCAGCACAAAATCTCCATCTTTGGTGACAAGCTCTCCTCTGACATTGAGTGTAAACGAACCATCTCTTGTATACTTCACCGATGTCTCGCCACTTTTCGTTGTGTATTCACAAGCAAAAAATCCATTTCCGGACAGCGCTAAATCAAACACATTATCTGTCACTCGAAATGCTCCCTGTGAGTAGTCGGTATAATTTTCACCAATCTTTACACCCAGACTCATTTTTCCGATGTTCCTTGCCAAAGCCGGATCAGACGAATCTTTAATTTTGTAAGCAAGCACTTCATCGAACGCTTGACTTGTTGCGCCTTCTTTTTTAAATCCGACGGTTGCTGAATTTGCCAAATTATTCGTCAGCACATCCATTCTGTTTTGCTGGTTCACCATTCCGGTGTATGCTGTATAGAGTCCTTTTACCATACTACTCCTCCCGGGCTTACCGCTTATACCTCGTCTCTGTAACCTGCCAGGAATTCCACATATTTTCCGGTTCCGATTGCCACACAGGTCATAGGATCTTCTGCCGTCATCGTGTTGATACCCGTTTTTGCATAAATCAAATCTTCTAATCCACGAAGAAGACTTCCGCCACCTGTCAGAACAATACCTCTGTCTGCAATATCTGCAGCAAGCTCTGGCGGAGTTTTCTCAAGAACGCTGTGGATTGTGTCGATAATCTGTGCGGTTGCTTCTCTCAACGCCTCCTCTGTCTCCTCACTGGTCACTTCCACTGTGCGAGGGAGACCTGTGACAAGGTTACGTCCTCTGACCTCCACAGAATCCACTTCCGGTCTCTTATATGCAGAACCAATCTTAATCTTAAGGTCTTCTGCGGTTCTTTCACCGATTAATAAATTATGTTTTTTTCTCATATATCGAACAATTGCCTCATCAAAATCATCTCCTGCAATTTTGATGGAAGCACTAACAACCGTACCACCCAGAGAAATGACAGCGATATCAGAAGTTCCTCCTCCGATATCCACAATCATATTTCCACATGGTTTTGAAATATCAATTCCGGCACCAATTGCTGCTGCAATCGGTTCTTCAATAATAGAAACCTCTCTTGCACCAGCCTGATAAGTCGCATCCTCTACTGCCTTTTTTTCTACCTCTGTGACACCACTTGGCACACACACGGCGATACGCGGTTTACGGAATGTCTTCTTTCCGAGTGCTTTTTGGATGAAATATTTCATCATCTTCTCTGTTACTGTATAATCTGAAATTACACCTTGTCTAAGCGGTCTAACCGCTACGATATTTCCAGGTGTACGTCCAAGCATCAGTCTCGCGTCCTCACCGATTGCTTTGATTTTATTTGTATCACGATCAAATGCCACTACACTTGGCTCTTTTAAAACAACGCCTTTTCCTCTGATATAAACCAGAATACTGGCTGTTCCCAAATCAATTCCGATATCTGTATACTGCATCTTCTTTCCCCTTTCATGGTCTCTCGTTTATTTATAGCGTCGAAATCAAAAAATATATTTTGATTCCATCGATACTGTCTTTTTTGCATACGCGCAATTATTATAGCGCATTTCCATGCCATTTTCAAAGGGTTTTCATAGAATTTATACTTTTTTTCATATTCGCAGCAAAATCGGTCTGATTTATTATAAAAAGCACAAACGCACAGACTCTGGGAATTTCCATCCCTGTAAAACTGTGCGTCCATGCCTGATATACTGTTTGCAACTTGTTCGTAATCTATATCGTCAATTCTACGAAAAAACTTTAGGGCATTTTTTCACTCAGTTTATTTTAAACACTTTTTAATGTAAATCCCTGTATAAGAGGCCGTATTCTCTGCAACGCTCTCCGGTGTTCCCTGCGCCACAATCTCTCCTCCGCGTTCTCCGCCTTCCGGCCCGATATCAATAATATAATCTGCAGTCTTAATCACATCCAAATTATGCTCGATTACAAGCACAGTATTTCCACTTTCCGTTAAGCGATGCAAAATTTCCACCAGCTTATGGACATCGGCAAAATGAAGACCTGTCGTCGGTTCATCCAGAATATAAATCGTCTTTCCTGTGCTTCGTTTCGACAACTCGGTAGCCAGCTTCACTCTCTGCGCCTCTCCACCGGATAATGTGGTCGAAGGCTGTCCCAGTTTTAGGTAACCTAATCCCACATCATACAGCGTCTGTATCTTTCTGCGAATCATCGGAAGATTTTCAAAAAAACCAAGTGCTTCCTCCACTGTCATATCAAGAACATCCGCAATGCTCTTTCCTTTATATTTCACCTCAAGCGTTTCCCTGTTGTAACGCTTTCCGCCGCACACCTCACATGGAACATAGACATCCGGAAGAAAATGCATCTCGATTTTTAAAATACCGTCCCCGCTGCAGGCTTCGCATCTTCCGCCTTTTACATTAAAGCTGAAACGCCCCTTTTTATAGCCTCGTGCCTTTGCATCCTGTGTCGATGCAAACATATCTCTGATTTGATCAAACAATCCTGTGTAGGTCGCCGGATTGGAACGCGGCGTTCTCCCGATTGGAGACTGATCGATATTGATTACTTTATCGAGCTGCTCCACACCTTTCATTTCTTTGTGTTTTCCCGGAATCGTCAATGCACGATTTAAGTCGCGCGCTAATCTTTTATATACAATCTCATTCACAAGTGATGATTTGCCCGATCCGGAGACACCGGTAACACATGTCATAACCCCAAGCGGAATTTCCACATTTAGATTTTTTAGATTATTTTCTGCTGCTCCCGTTACCTTAAGGTAACCAGATGCGCGTTTTCTCATTTTAGGAACCGGTATTTTCTTCTCACCGCTTAAATATTGTCCTGTAATCGATTCCGGCACCTTCATAATATCCTCTGCACGCCCTTCAGCAATCACCTCTCCACCATGACTTCCGGCTCCCGGACCAATATCCACAATCCAGTCTGCCTCTCTCATCGTATCTTCATCATGTTCTACTACCAGAAGTGTATTTCCAAGGTCTCTGAGACGTTTCAATGCTGCCAGAAGTTTGTCATTATCTCTCTGATGCAGACCAATACTCGGTTCATCCAAAATATAACACACCCCCACCAGACCGGAGCCAATCTGTGTCGCCAACCTGATACGCTGCGCCTCTCCTCCGGACAATGTACCGGTGGAACGTGAAAGTGAAAGATAATCCAAACCAACATTGACTAGAAATCCAACCCTGTTTCGAATTTCCTTAATAATTCTTCTTCCGATTAGCTGTTGCTGCTGTGTCAATTGAAGATCTTCTAAAAAAGCATGCAAGGCATTTATAGACATTGATGTGATTTCATGTATATTTTTATCTGCAATTGTCACCGCAAGTGACTCTTTTTTGAGTCGCATACCGTTACATTCCTTACATGGAGTAATACTCATATATGCCTCATACTCCTGCTTCATTGTTTCCGATCCTGTCTCACGATATCTGCGACCAACATTCTTTATCAATCCTTCAAACGCAATCGGATAAACTCCTTTTCCTCTCTGTCCCTCATAATATACTTCAACCTCTTCCCCATCCGTTCCATGTATCAAAATATTACGAATTTTCTCCGGGTAATCCTGAAAAGGAGTATCGAGACTAAATCCATATTTCTGACAAAGCGCCTGTAAAATCGCATTGGTAAAGCTTCCTTTTTGGTAGCACGACTGCCATCCCAGCACCGCGATAGCTCCTTCGTTAATACTGAGTGATTCGTCCGGAATCATCAGCTCCGGTGCAAATTCCATTTTGTATCCAAGGCCGAAACAAAGCGGACAAGCTCCAAACGGATTGTTAAACGAAAAGCTTCTCGGCTCAATCTCATCAATACTGATTCCACAGTCCGGACAAGAAAAACTCTGACTGAAATTCAGCGTTTGGTCGCCTCCTACATCTACAACCAGTAGGCCATCCGCAAGTTCCAACGCATTTTCTACCGAACCGGTCAAGCGCTTTTCAATCCCCTCTTTCATCACAAGACGATCCACCACAATCTCAATGGTATGTTTTATATTTTTGTCCAACTTAATCTCTTCTGCCAGTTCATACATATTTCCGTCGATTCGAACTCGCACATAGCCACTTCTTTTCGCTCGGTCTAACACTTTTACATGCTCACCTTTTCTACCACGAACAATCGGCGCAAGAATCTGGATGCGCGTACGCTCTTCCAGTTCCATAATCTGATCTACCATCTGATCCACTGTCTGCTTTGCAATTACCTTTCCGCATTTCGGGCAGTGCGGAATACCCACACGCGCATACAAAAGACGGAAATAATCATAAATTTCCGTCACAGTTCCCACTGTGGATCTAGGATTACGATTCGTCGACTTTTGATCAATCGAAATAGCCGGAGACAACCCTTCTATATTTTCCACATCCGGCTTTTCCATTTGCCCAAGAAACATTCTTGCATAGGAGGACAGTGATTCCATGTAACGCCTCTGCCCCTCCGCATAAATGGTATCAAATGCGAGAGAGGATTTTCCGGAACCGGAAAGTCCGGTTAAAACGACGAGCTCATTCCTTGGTATATTTAAATCTATGTTTTTTAAATTGTGCTCTTTTGCACCTCTTATTTTTATAAATTCCTTTTTTTCACTCATGATTGCATTTTATATCCTTTTACTTATTATTCGTAAATTACATTTGCCAGATTGACGTACGCATATAAATCATCTACAAATGCTCTCTCTGCATTTTCAAATACCACAACGTTCGGCTCCAAGGTCTCAACATAATATTGCATCCGCTCATAATTCTGTCTTGAAATCATGTATACTTCCTTGTAGCGATAGGCAAAATACTGCCAGTTGTCCTGCAAAAAACTATCCTGCAATATTAATATTTTCTGATCAGAAAGCGCCTTTTCATTTACAATGTGCTGAACACTTGTCCCCTCCATATGATCAAGTTTAAACGACAACTCGTAATCCTGTATTATACTTTCACTGTATTCAGGTTTTAATGTGTAGACCGGAACCTCCTCCGTAAGAGGAAGAGAAATAAACTCAATTCGTTTCTTCTCATAGGACAGGTCGAACGCATCCTCTGTCAACAAAGGAACTCTGGCGTTTTCTGCCTGCACCTTCTCACTTAACAGTTGCAGTCCGGCCATTGTACCAAACGCATTCCAGTGAGCTGTGTCATATTTGCTATTATACAATTTTTGCGTTTTTTTGAGTTCTGTAAATTCTTCGATCGGAATGACATACTCCACTCCTTTTTCATCGAGTTTACGCGACAGCATTTTCATAATACTCTCTTTGCTCTCATCCACCCGAATGTAGTCCGGCATATATTCTCCATAAACAGTTTTCTTATCCAGACCCGCCAAAAAGAAAAAAGGAATTTCCTTTTTTTCCAAGTACTGATTGGTTCTATCCAAATAAGTGACAAGAGCATCGATTAACTCCTCATCCGTTGCGAGATTTTGATATGCACGGACATATTCTTTATCTGCCGGAAAAATCTCATTCTCTTTTCCATACATATGAAGATCCTCGGAAAATTCACCGAACACCCTATAAGTAGCGTCCATGTAAAATTGAACCGCTTCCTCGCGAAATCCTACTCTATCCTCCACATAGTGACCATACCACTCATTGATTGCCTGATTGAATCCCCATCCCGGCCACATCGTCATTCTCCGGTTTTCCAGTGATGAGTCAATCACTTCCGTCGTATCGAGCATGCAAAAAGGCACCAGCAAAATTGCCAGAAATGCGATCGAAAATATGAAGTTTATCATAGACATTGTTTTCTTTTTCATAGGATCTCATTCCTCCAAAAATTCCGCTCTAGAAACGGAAATAAATAAACGGATTGTAAGAGCTGTTAATCACAAACACAAAACACAGGATCAACAAAATAACGAAAAGCACTTTTTTTATTATTTCGAACATTACACAAACACCTTCCGGCAGTTGTTTTGTGTCATCGCCTACCGTCTTCCAAATTGCTGCAAACACATTTTTCCACGGAATACATGAAATGGCCGCAACCGCGAGATAAAATATCATTTGGTTACTGAGATAATAACGCAGGCCGTATGCGGTGTATGCTCCTGAATTTTTTCCAAACATTATTGCTACGTATTCTACAAATTCTCTAAGGTCAACAATTCCAAACAACACCCAGCCCATGATTACTACAAACATCGTATATATCCATCCTAATACAGAAACCATAAAATGCTTTTGTTTTGATTTGCCAATGATACCTTTATTTGTTAAAAGACGTTCCAATAGAACGAAGAGCCCATGCCACATACCCCAAATAAGAAATCCCCACGCCGCTCCATGCCAGATTCCTGTTACCAAAAACACAATCGCGAGATGCAAATACACATTTCCGGTTCTGCTTCCGCCAAGCGGAATGTACACATAGTCTCGGAACCACCCTGAAAGTGAGATATGCCAACGCCTCCAAAATTCGCGTACGGAACGCGAAATATATGGATAGTTGAAGTTTTCCATAAAATCAAATCCAAATATCTTTCCCAGTCCGATTGCCATGTCGGAATAGCCGGAAAAATCAAAATAAATCTGTAAGGTATATGCAAATGCACCAAGCCATGCAACCGATGTGCTCATCGTACCAAAGTCTCCGGTCATGATAGAGTTTGCCAATTCTCCTGTCATGTTTGCCAGAATCGCTTTTTTTGCCAGACCAATCACAAAACGCTCCGCTCCCTTTGCAAATCTATTGGCAGAGTGTACTCTTTGCGCCAGCGCCCCGCTGACATCTTTATATCGGACGATCGGTCCTGCAATCAGCTGTGGAAACATCGATATATAAAGCGCCAATTTGAACGGATTTCGTTGCGCACTCTCTCCCCGGTACACATCAATCACATACGACAGACCTTGAAATGTATAAAAGGATATCCCAATCGGAAGAGCAATCGCCACAACCGGAAACTCAGGTATCAGCTTTTGCACCGTTTCCATGGTAAATGTTAAATATTTAAACAGGAATAAGATTCCCATATTTAAAACTACCGCCAATGCCACTGCCGTCTTTTTTCGTCGTTGATAGCCCTGACCGGTTCCACATTTTGCAATCGACATTCCCAAAACATAATTGAGCAGAATAGACAATAGCATAACCCATACAAACTTCGGCTCTCCCCAGGCATAAAAAACCAGGCTGAAAAAAAGCAACCAATAATTTTTTAGTTTGGACGGCATGATATAATAACCGATAATTGTAATCGGCAAAAACACGCACAAAAATATAATCGTCGAAAAAACCATATCCTATCCTCTTTACGTCAGTATACTTCCGTTTTATCCCTCAATCTCATGCAAATGCTTTTTCAGCTCAATCATCTCATCTCTTAGCTTTGCGGCCATTTCAAAATCAAGATCTGCTGCCGCTTTTTTCATTTGCTTTTGCACAAGAATAATCTGCGCTTTCAATTCTTCTGCACTCATTGACTCCATATCTTTTTCGATACGGGTATCCCTAGAATCAACTGCTTTTGAAATACTGATGAGTGCACGCACATCTTTCTTTACTGATTTTGGTGTTATTCCATGCTCACGATTGTACGCATCCTGAATCCGTCTTCTTCGCTGCGTTTCTTCAATCGCACTTTTCATCGAATCAGTGATCGTATCTGCATACATAATCACGTGTCCCTGTACATTTCTGGCTGCACGCCCAATCGTCTGTACCAGTGAGGTTCTGGAACGTAAAAAACCTTCTTTGTCTGCATCTAAAATCGCCACAAGAGAGATTTCCGGAATATCCAATCCCTCTCTCAAAAGATTAATTCCCACCAGCACATCAAACACATCCATTCGCATATCACGAATAATCTCGGCTCTCTCCAGGGTATCAATATCCGAATGAAGGTACTTTACGCGAATTCCGACTTCCTTCATGTAATCAGTCAAATCCTCCGCCATTCTTTTGGTCAGCGTTGTCACAAGCACCTTGTTTTTCTTTTCAGTTTCTTTTTTTACTTCAGAAATCAAATCATCAATCTGCCCTTCCACCGGTCGAACATCCACCTCCGGGTCCAATAGTCCGGTCGGGCGAATCACCTGCTCCACGCGAAGAAGCTCATGTTCCGACTCATATTCCGCCGGTGTGGCCGACACAAACATAAGCTGGTCTATTTTACTTTCAAATTCTTCAAAATTCAACGGTCGATTGTCCAGTGCCGACGGCAGACGGAATCCATAATCTACCAATGTTGTCTTTCTCGACCGGTCACCATGAAACATTGCTCTTATCTGTGGCACCGTCATATGAGACTCGTCGATAATAATCAGATAGTCCCCTTTAAAATAATCCATAAGGGTCATCGGAGTCTCTCCCTCTGCCATTCCATTTAAATGTCTGGAATAATTTTCAATACCGGAACAAAACCCCGTCTCCATAAGCATCTCAATGTCAAAATTTGTTCTCTCGCTAATACGCTGCGCCTCAAGCAACTTGTCCTCGCTTTTAAAAAACTTTACCTGCTGCTCCATTTCTTTCTCAATCTCACCACAGGCATGTAATATCTTTTCTCTCGGCACCACATAATGCGAGGCCGGGAATATTGAAATGTGCGAAAGATCTGCATGTATTTCTCCCGTCAGTCCATCCACTTCCGCGATGCGATCAATCTCATCTCCAAAAAATTCTATACGAATAATATAATCACTTCCCTGTGCGGGATTGACCTCAAGAACATCACCTCGCACACGGAAACAGCCTCGATCCAAGTCAAGGTCATTGCGATCGTACTGAATCTGAATCAGCTCATAAATGACTTCATCCCGATCCTTTATCATCCCTGGTCTGAGCGAAACCATCATTCCCATATAATCTTCCGGGCTACCGATTCCGTAAATACAAGATACCGATGCCACTACCACTACATCTCTACGTTCTGTGAGTGAAGCCGTGGCGGAAAGACGCAATTTATCAATTTCATCATTAATCGCGGAATCTTTTTCAATATACGTGTCCGTCGATGGCACATAAGCCTCCGGCTGATAATAATCATAGTAGGATACAAAATACTCCACCGCATTCTCCGGAAAAAACTCTTTAAACTCACCATAGAGCTGCCCTGCCAGCGTTTTGTTATGCGCAATCACAAGGGTAGGCTTATTCAGCGCCGCAATCACATTGGCCATGGTAAATGTCTTTCCCGAACCCGTAACACCAAGTAGCGTCTGAAACTGATTTCCTTCCTTAAAACCATTTACCAATTCCTCAATCGCCTGTGGCTGATCTCCTGTCGGTTTATATTCTGAATGTAAAATAAATTTATCCATATCTTGCCATCACTCCAAAAACGAACATACATTCTATTTTATTAGTATATCACAAATTCAACAAAAGTTAAGTCCGTTCTTTAAAAAAACGTCATAAACTCAAAATAAATACCATAGCGCTGCGTATGTTGCATATAATGCGGCACATAGGTAAGCGGAGCATCCGTATGTTTTAAATCAAAGAAAAGTGTATCCTGACGGCGTACCAGATACTGATCAATATGCTTCATATAGTCAGAAACCGAATGTTCCAAAAGTCGAACCTTTTCATTTCCTGAAGGAACATAGCTTTTTTCTATCACACCTTTCTCAGGTATTGTTACATCCACTCCGGTGCTACCCTCTATCATATCTTGGTTTCCCAGAAGGGCACTTAATACAACCGGACCGTATTTAAACGCATACGTGTTTTCTTGATCCGGTAGGTTGTATGCTACCACCTTCATCGGCAACACAAGTTCAATCTGTGTCCCAGCTTCAAACGGACCCTCGACCCATGCATAGCCTTCATTCGCCCCCTCTTCCTTTATTTGATACTCATATTCTTCCCCATTTTTTAATATCGTTGCACGTCCTGCTAACCAATCCGGCAAACGGAACATCAGATTTCCTTCCATCCTTCCTTTTATATCAAACATAATTCGATCCGATTTTGGTATCTGCGCACACTGTATAATTTCCGCGTCGCGGAACGCCACCGAGGACGAAATGTACTGATTTACAATTAAAGTATCCTCTTTTTCAAAATAATAGCTTTCCTGTAGTTTAGTAAAGTTTTCCATACCGGTTCCAATACAACACCAGAATTTATCAAAAGGAGTCCCATATACCTTGAAATATCCACTTGCCATAGGCTGAAAATATGTTGTCATTCCTGTCTCAGGGTTTTGTGACGCCAAAATAGAATTCACATATGTTGTTTCATACCAGTTTGCATATTTCACATCGCCTGTAATCATGAACAGGAGCTTTGTCATCTTTAACATATTATAGGCATTGCATGTTTCACAGTTACAGTTTGTTCTTTCTGCATTCAAAATCTGATCCTTACCAAAGTGTTCCCACTCACTGTTTCCACCTGTAATATAGGTATGATTTTGGGTCACCAGCTCCCAAAAATGAGCTGCGTATTCCAAATATCTATCCTCTCCCACAGCAACATAACGTTTTAATGCCCCAAGAAACTTTGGAATCGTGGTATTTGCATGATGATTGTCCAGAATATGATCACCCGATTGTGCCATCCGCACTTTCTCAAATAATTCCACTTCATCAAATGCATGCGCCGCCTGTAAGTGTTCCTCTTTTCCTGTAATCAAATATACATCATACAAGCAGTCATTCATACCACCATACTCAATACCAAGAACCGTTCTCCGTGTCTCCTCACTCCAGCCTGACACTCTTGCATATACCCAGTCAGCCAGCCTCGACACAGTCATGCAGGCTGTCTGTTTTATATTTGCTGCCACTTCTCCATCTACGTCCATATTCGCCGCCGACACAAGTCCTTCAAACACCTTGTGCATCGTGTACCATGGCACCCACGCCTGAGAATAAATGTCAGTTTTGTTTTCTTCCACGCAATCAAACTGAGATTCGACATTCTTTGGATCACTGATGGCTGCTCCAAACAAAAAACCACTCTTCCCTGCTTCCTGACATTCTTTTAATCCCTCAGATATACTGTATAATTTTTGCAACAGTATCTGTCTGTCACTTTCATTACAGTTGACCGACTCACAGCCCCTCACACACGCGCTCATATAATGACCTAGCGTATGTCCACCGATCAACATACTCTCCCATCCTCCATAGCGCTCTGCGCCTCTCATATTCACTCCGGCTGTCTCACGAAATCCGGCAAGTAACTTATCCGTATCAAGCGCTTTCAAATATACGATTTCTTTTTCGAACGCATTCAGTAGATATTCGTCTTTCAGCATTACCTTCCCCAGCGAAAAGGCTCTATTTCCACCTATCTTCATAATCAATTTTCCCTTCCTTTTTCCCAAATAATAAAGAGTCCGCAAGCGGACTCTTTATGCATTCTTACGTTTCTATTTCAAAGCCTCAACCGCTGCACGTTCAATTGCCAGTCCGGCTTTGTATCTTTCAATAAATGCGTCATAACCTTTCACATCTTCCGAATCTGGTTCGATTGTCACACATTCGACATCCGCAAATACCTTGCTGGTGAGATAATCTGTCAGTGTCATCTCTGTTGAATCAAGCATATAGGCTGCCAAAACTGCACATCCCCAAGCACCACCTTCTCCTGCTGTCTTCATCACCGAAATAGGAGAATTCAGTGCGGCTGCCAAAATCGACTGTCCGACACCTTCTGTCTTAAACAATCCACCATGTCCCCAAATGACATCTACTTTTACGCCCTCCTCAGCAAACAGCATATCGTTTCCGATTTTCACTGCTCCAAGCGACGTATAAAGATGTGTTCTCATGAAATTGGCAAGACTGAATTTACAATTCTGCTCACGCGCAAACAATGGTCTTCCCTCATTAAAATGGGTGATATGCTCGCCTGAGAAATAATTGTATGCGAGAAGTCCGCCACAATCCTTGTCTCCCTCCAAAGCCTTTTTGTAAAGCCCTTCATAGAGTCTGTTCATATCCATCTCGACACCAAACGTATCACAGAATTCTTTAAATACAGAAACCCAGCTATTCAAATCTGAGGTACAATTGTTACAATGCACCATTGCTACCGTATTTCCTTCCGGCGTTGTCACAATATCGATTTCAGGATATACTTTGGACAATTTTTTCTCTAAGACAATCATAGAAAAAACAGAAGTTCCTGCCGATACATTTCCTGTACGCACCTTTACACTGTTTGTTGCCACCATACCGGTCGAAGCATCTCCTTCCGGCGGACACATAGGAATTCCTGCGCCAAGAACGCCGTCCGGATCCAATAACGCGGCACCCTCTTTTGTAAGCATTCCCGCTTCTTTTCCTGCCATAAGCGGAAGCGGAAGAATCTCACGAATGTTCCAAGGGTAGTTTTTATCAGCTATTTTCGCATCGAATGCATCGAGCATATCTCCGTAATATGACTTTGTATCCGGATCTATAGGAAACATTCCGGAAGCATCTCCGATACCAAGCACTTTCTCACCAGTCAATTTCCAATGCACATATCCGGCCAGTGTGGTGAAAAAGCGGATGTCCTTTACATGTTCCTCTCCGTTTAATATCGCCTGGTACAGATGCGCAATACTCCATCTCTGCGGAATTTGATGATCAAACAATGCTGTAAGCTCGCCTGCTGCCACCTCCGTCATCGTATTTCTCCATGTTCGAAATGGTGCGAGCATATTGCCCTCCGAATCAAATGCCATATATCCATGCATCATGGCACTGATACCGATTGCACCAATCTTCTGTATCTCCACACCATAGGTATCTTTTACATTTTTCTTCAAATCACTATAACAATCTCTGATTCCATTCCATATATCATCCAAATGATAGGTCCACACACCATGTTCCAAACGATTTTCCCAATCGTGCACTCCGGATGCCAGCATCTGATGATCCGCATCTAATAATACTGCTTTGATTCGGGTTGAACCAAACTCAATACCCAACACCGTTTTTGCTTCCAAAATACTCTTTCTTACTAACTCCATCTCCATATGTTCCTCTCTACTTTTTTGTTTGTCCATAATAAGCATTTGCTCCATGCTTACGATAGTAATGCTTGTCCTGCAATTCCTGTGGCGCAGGCATAACTTTCGGATTCAGCTGTTCACACGTTGCTGCCATCTTCGCCACTTCCTCGAGCACTACCGCATTATGTACTGCATCATGAGGATTCTTTCCCCACGTAAAGACTCCATGATTTTTACAAAGCACCACCGGTGTTGCTTCATAATCCACTTTGCACTCTGCAAAATGATCTGCAATGGCAATACCTGTATTTCGTTCATATGCTTCCTCAATCTCTTCCTTTGTCAGATTTCGTACACAAGGTACTTCCCCATAAATATAATCTGCATGTGTAGTACCGTAACAAGGAATTCCTCTTCCCGCCTGCGCCCAAGAAGTCGCCCACGGTGAGTGTGTATGTACCACGCCTCCTATGTTTGGAAATCGATTATAAAGAACCATATGTGTCGCTGTATCGGAAGAAGGATTGTACTCTCCTTCCACCTTATTTCCCTGCAAGTCCACCACTACCATATCTTCCGGTTTGAGATCTTCATACTCAATTCCACTTGGTTTTATAACAAACAATCCCTTTTCTCTGTCAATTCCGCTCACATTTCCCCACGTGAATGTAATCAGTCCATACTTCGGAAGCAACATATTTGCTTCGTACACTTCTTTTTTTAATTGTTCCAGCACTGTATTTCCTCCTTTATCTTCCCTTTAATTTTGTCACGAAGCGATTTGGACACTTCCGGATGAAATTTACGCGCAAAAAGACAATCACTTTCTATAATTTTCTCATAATCCGCTTCCTGCAAATACGCCGGACTTGCTCCATCGCCCTTACTCCAGTCCATATATCGCAATTCTTTATCCACTACTCTTTCAGACCATTTGCTGTCATTCATAAAAATGGTCTGAAAGAAAAATTCCTCCGGCACCTGACATTTGGAAAGGTCTTCCCAAAAGTTTTCATGTCGGGCCACATATTCTACCACATCCGCCATCGCTTCCTTTGGCATCGAAATATATACCAAACCTTTGTATATGCGTTCAAACTCTCCAATCCCCCGGCGATATACTCCCGCCAGTTTTTGTAGCTTCACAGTAATATTCTGAAGCTGCCACAAACATTTATTTTTTACATTTTTATCACGAAACCAATTGTAATAACGGTAACGCACCGTCACTGTCTCCGGAAGCTCCTCCGGCGTAATATAACTCATATAAATGCTGGGATTATTCAAAAACCGTCTATCCAGTTCCTCCATGGAAACCAGCGGAAAATCCTCTCCTGTCAGCAAATGCACATAACTGACATCCTCATTTCCTGTCGCCATCATAAGTAGCTCTAAAATCGCTCTGACGTGGTTAAATCCGCCCCACGCAATACTATATTTTCGAATTGCACGGCAACGATTCATCTCATTTAATTTTTGAATGTCTTCATCCGTGATGGTTTTGCTCTTTTTGTCTACATGAATATATACATAACCTGTCTGCGAACAAAGCTGTGCCAGTTCGTGCAAAGAAGCGGCATCTTTGTATGCAGTAATCAAATAGGCCAGTCTCATTCTTTTATTTCTCCTGCAAGAATCTCCTTTGCTCTGTCGAGCTGATTGTCACTTCCGTCTTCAACATATTTTTCCACATCAAGTTCCACTTCCTCATCCGGAACGATTCCCACCTCATGGATATCATTTCCCTTTGGAGTATAGTAATGACTAATTGTCAATTTTACTGCAGAACCATCCGTAATACCAAACACCTTCTGTACGATTCCTTTACCGTATGTGGTCGTTCCAACCAAGGTTCCGATTCCGTAATCCTTTATAGCTCCGGCAAGAATCTCAGATGCAGACGCACTGTTATCGTTTACCAATACTACAAGCGGCACTTCCAGTTGATGTTTTCCGTCTCCTGTATATTCCTCTCGCTCTCCGTATTTATCTTCTGTATATACAATCATTCCTTCCGGAAGCATCTGTCTTGCAATCTCAACTGCTCCCATCAATGTACCGCCCGGATTGCTACGCAGATCCAAAATCAGCCCTTTCATTCCATCCTCACGGGCACTCTCGAGCGCCTGCTTAAACTGATTCGGAGAAACCTGTTCAAACTGTGTAATCTGAATATAGGCCATACCGTCTTCCATCATCTCATAATTCACCGTTGGTGCCTCTACCTTTTTTCTGGTTACGGTAAAATCCAAATAATCATTTTCTCCGTTTCGGAATACGGTAATCACTACGTCCGTATTCTCTTCCCCTTTAATCAGAGCCACAACATCCGTTGTATCCATGCCCTGCGTATCCTGTCCATCCACCTTAACAATCAAATCTTCCGCCTGCAATCCTGATTTCTCAGCCGGCGTATCTTTTATTGTACCGGTAATCTTACAGTATCCTGTCTTTTGGTCCATACCGACATACGCACCAATTCCATAGTAGATACCCTCCGTTGATTCACGCAGCTCTTCTACCTCTTCAATGGTATAGTAGGAGGAATATGGATCTCCCATGGATTGAACCAAACCCCGATACAATCCCAGCTCCATCTCCTCGTTTGTTACATCCTCTAAATAATACTGTCTGATACTATCTTCTAAAAGATTAATTTTCTGCGCTACAACAGAATTCAGTACCGCCTTTTGGGAATCCGTTTTCGCAACTCTCTCTCCAACAAGACCGGCTCCGATTCCCCGAAATCCCACAAACAAATAGGCAACACAAAATGCCACAAGCGAAATCACAAGCCCTGCAATCACACCGCCTGCAAACCAATTTCTTTTTACCTGTCGCTGCTTCTTTTTTTCTTCTTCCAGATTTTGCACCCTTTCCTGTGCGAATGTATCTGCTGTCTGTTCTACTTCTTCTGTTTTATTCACATCTTGTACATCACGCATTGATTTTATTCCCTTTCACTACAAATAATTCCACGGATTTACGTAACTTCCGTTCAATCGAACACCAAAATGAAGATGTGGACCTGTAGAACGACCGGTAGATCCGACTGCTGCAATCTGCTCACCCATCTCTACGTTCTGACCTTCCGAAACATACAGGGCAGACGCATGCATATAAATGGTATACAATCCATCCCCATGGTCAAGCATAATATAATTTCCCATGGTCGCATTGTAGGCAGCCGCCACTACATAACCATCCGCTGCCGCAAGAATCGGACTTCCACTCGGTGCCGCCATATCTAAACCATTATGATACTGCGTCACTTGCAAAATCGGATGCATACGCTCTCCATATTCATCCGAAATTCTAGTATACGAAGGAGCCGGCCAACAGAACGCGCCACCTCTGTAAGTAGGAGCAGGTGTCCCATTCCCCGAAACATTCATCTGCGCTCGTTTTCTTTTCGCCTCCGCCACTGAACTTTCCAAGGCCCGGATCATATCATCCTGTTCCTTAATCATATTCTCATATTCTTCAATGGCTTTTTGTTTGTTTTCTATATCCGCTTCATACTCTTCAATCTCATCGCGTTTTTCCTCGATAAGACCTTTCATTTCTTGTTGCTGCTTTTCTACCTCACCTTTTGTCATTTGGAGCGCCTCTTGTTCAACCTCCAAATCCTTTTCCAGTTTTTCTATCTTTTTCTTGGTAGCTTCAAACTCGTCAAGCATCTCTCTATCATACGCTGATACCTGTTCAATATATTCCGCTTTGTTGAGCAAATCACTAAAACTCTTGCACGAAAAAAGAATCTCAATAAAGGACATGGTTCCGTGTTCATACATGAACTGAATTCGAATTTTCATATCCTCGTATTGCACCTTTATATCTTCCTGTGCCTTTTCCAGACGCTCTTCCATCTCGCTTAACTGCTTTGTTTTTGTCTCCAATAAACTTTCAACTTCCCAAAGCTTTGCCGATACTGTACTCATCTTACCATCCAATTCTTCCATATGGCTAGCAAGCTGGTTTTTTTCCTGCACCAGAGTCTCTTTTGATTCCTGTGCCGCCTCGAGGCTGCTCTCTAAATTTTTCTTCTCATTTTTTGCATTGGAAAGAGCCCCTGTATCGGAAGTAATCTGCTGTTCCAGACTATCTTTTGTATCCGGTGCGGCTAACGTAGCGGCCGGGGTCATAAAAAGCAACAACACAGCCAGCAAAAACCCCATCAGTCGTTTTGTTCTTACCATAAATATTTACTCCTGTCACCTTATTTCGCCTATTTTATCAGACACGAATATGTTTTCGAACCGTTGAAAAACTTCCCATAAAACCGATACCAATACCAATCAAAAGCGAAATCGGAGTCAGTACCTGGAACACCTGCTCTACCGTCAGGAATTTTAAAAGCTGAGTCAATATCTCAAATCTTGTTGTCACATACGCGATCACATTGTTGTATATGAAATAAATAATCACCAGCGGTATCAAAGATCCCATTGCTCCGATCAACATACCTTCAATCACAAACGGAGCACGCACAAAAAAGTCGGTCGCACCAATATACTTCATAATATTTATTTCTTCTTTACGCACAGAAATGCCGATGGTTACTGTATTACTAATCAAAAATACGGATACTGCCAACAAAATCATAATAATTCCAATGGAAACATATCCAATCAATCGGTTCATTCCGGACAGTGTATTGGCTGTAATCTCTGAGCGATTTACCTTTCGAACTCCATTGATTGACTCGATATAAGTTACAAGGCTCTCCTGCATAGAAACATCATTCAGATAAACTTCATAGTTTTCCGAATCCGCAATCGGATTATCATCACCAAATCCATCCGCATATTCACCCAAATAATCATCTTTAAAACTCTCCCATGCTTCATCGGATGATATAAAGTTTACACGGGAAACCTCTGCTCTCTTTTCAATCATTTCACCGATTTCTGCAATTCTCTCATCACTCGCATCCTCGTTGAAAAATACGGTAACAGCTACTCCATCCTGCGCTTCTTTGACAATATGCTGAAAATTAGCAACTACAGCATAAAAAATACCAAACATGAACAAACAGGCGCTTATCGTTGCCATAGATGCAAGCGAGTACCATTTATTTCTAAAAATATTTATAATTCCCTGTTTTAATGTATAAACCAATGTACTAAATCTCATCGATGTATGTACCTTCCTTTTCGTCGCTCACAATAACACCCTTGTTCATCGTGATTACTCGTTTTTTCATTGTGTTTACAATTTCTCTGTTATGTGTTACCACGACTACTGTCGTGCCTCTTGCATTGATTTCCTCCAAAAGCTTCATGATTTCCCACGAATTTTTTGGATCAAGATTTCCTGTCGGCTCGTCCGCAAGAAGAATCGGCGGATTGTTTACCAATGCTCTTGCAAGCGCCACTCTCTGCTGTTCCCCACCGGACAATTGTTTTGGTCTTGCCTTATACTTTCCGGCCAAACCTACTGTGGATAAAATGGAAGGGACATTCCTTTTAATCTCCTTGCTAGGCGTCTGTACAATACGCTGAGCAAATGCCACATTTTCATATACATTACGATCCTTCAACAAACGGAAATCCTGAAATACCACTCCAAGACTACGGCGATATTTCGGAATCTGTTTATGCCGAAGCTCTGCCACTTCTATGCCATTTACTACAATTTTTCCGGAAGTCGGCATCAGCTCTCTTAGCAGCAATTTAATCAAGGTCGATTTCCCCGATCCGCTATCTCCTACTATAAATACAAATTCACCCGCATCAATCTGCAGACTGATACCATTGAGTGCCGGTGCCCCGGTAGAATAAGACTTTACAACATTTTCTAATGTAATCATAGGAATTTTCTCCTTACTAATACTCAAAGTTTTCCATATATTTCATATACTTAGCCACCATCATAGCAATTTTAAACGTGATGGCATCCTCAAATACCCTCAAATCCAGACCTGTGCTCTTCTGAAGTTTATCGAGACGATATACGAGCGTATTTCTATGTATAAACAATTGTCTGGATGTCTCTGAAACATTTAAGCTGTTTTCAAAAAACTTATTAATCGTAACAATCGTTTCTTCATCAAAATCATCCGGACTCTTATTGCCAAAAATCTCGCGAATGAACATTTTACACAGAGGAATCGGAAGCTGGTAAATCAAACGTCCGATACCTAGTTCGCTATAAGCTATAATCTGTCTTTCATCAAAAAAGATTTTGCCCACATCCAGCGCCATCTTCGCCTCTTTATAAGAACGGCTTACCTCTTTTAATTCACTTATCATACTACCATATGCAACATGAATTTTCGAAGCGCCTTCTTTTTCCAGTGCAGAAATAATACTTTTCGCCGCCTGCTCAAGCTCCTCTTTGACATTATCCTCTGATGTTTCTTTTACAATAATGACACTGTTCTCATCCACCGCCGTAATGAAATCTTTGTTTCCTGTCGAGAGAATTGCGCGAACCGCATCCGCCGAATTGGCATCTTTTCCTCCCGTCACCTCCACAATCATAACAGTTCGAGGTGCTTCCATACTGATATGTAACTTTTTCGAACGGCTGTAAATATCCACGAGCAAAAGGTTATCGAGCAACAAATTTTTGATAAAATTATCTTTATCAAAACGCTCTTTATACGCCACCAGCAGATTTTGAATCTGGAATGTCGCCATTTTACCAATCATATAGACATCTTCGCCCGATCCGGTAGCGACAAGCACATACTCTACCGCCTGCTCGTCATATATCTTAAAAAACTGATATTTGGACACTTCCTGGCTGTCCGCCGGTGATTTTACAAAATCCACTACCGCATCAACATAATCTGCCTCCGCATCTACCGTATAAGCCACCGTCTTGCCATCCGTATCCAAAACAAAAAAATCCACTCTGGAAATTGCTTTTAATCCGTCTAACGTGTTTTGCAGAATTTGATTCGAAATCATATACCCCGCTCCTTTTCCTAATACCTCATAATTGTATTTGCTTTGTCTTCTGACAAATTTTATACATAATTCACAAAGAATTGTGCCCTCATAATTGCCATTTGCACATCGTATTTTATTATATTAAAACATTTTAACAAAAAAATCTACTCATTTCCCGTACTTTTTTATGCATTTTTTTCAAAAAAAGACCTTATGAAGCTCTTTTTCGACATCTTCATAAAGTCTTTATCCATTTTTATTCTTTTTCACTTTCCTGACTCTGATATTTTACCACTTTTTTTCGGAACAGAGTCTTCGTTATTCTGTCTGTAATCTTCCAAAACAGATTCCTACCATATGTAGCATGAATTACCTCATCTTTTAACATCAGCCAGATTCCTGTATTCATTTTCATATGGTTATTTTCAAAAAACTCTTCACGAAGCGGCGTATCCATATTCGATATCAGAACATCCGGGAGAATCCCGTTAATCTCATTAATCAGATAATCCTCATCCTGTTCCAGATTATCGAGTGAAAACCTTCCCACAATCCGAAGATTTTGCTGATATGTCTTCAAACACTCCTCCAGCCTCTGTAGCTGCTCCTGCTTACCCGCCAGCAGATAGACTGTCCTATGACTCCGGATCACTTTTTTAAGAAATTCTTCCATAAACTCATCGTTATCGATCTCTTTTATGCGGTTGCGGTTTGCGCCACCTGCTGCTCTCAAGATATCACTGTCTGCTGCCACCGTCATATCGACATTGCCCAAAAACTCTCTCAACTGAGGCGACTCCTCTGCAGCCATCAATCCTCGCGTTGTAATATATACAATTGTCCGTACTTTTCCATCTTTGAAAAAATATTCTGTTTTTCTCATTGCTTCGCGCACAGTGTAATCCTGTAGCTCGACGCCAAGCACATGCATATGTCTCATAATAAAATCACCTTTACTATTTTAACAGTGCAATCTCAACCACCATATATGCCAGACAGAATGAAACCGAAACGATAAGCGGCCAGGTAATCATTTTCCTGTTTTCCTCACTCACACCCGATTTGCCTTCCTTCGAAAACAGCAATCGCACATGTTCTACTCTGCCTTCTCTCTTCAAAATAAAATAATAAATACACCCTGCAATTGCTGTTGTCACACACGCTATTACTGCATATACCGACACAACCACACAAAGCGCTTCTTTATAAGGCATGTTCATCGCTGATTCAATCATCTGCTCTGACTGCCCGGCATCCATAGCCGCCGTTTCCGGATCCTGCCATACAAGCAACAATCCGTTGGAAAAATTTATACATACATGGAACAAAATGCTATAAAATAAATTTCCTGTCCCCTCAATCAACAACACACCGATTACGCCCACCACAATGGCATAGCTCATCTGATTAAAATTCAAGTGCATTACACCAAATAAAAATGCAGACAAAATCATCGCCGGGATGATTCTCCCACTACTTCTGTACCCATGGTAAATCACTCCACGAAATACAAACTCCTCGCTCACCGGTCCGATTAGCGCAATCATAAGAAGAACCAGTCCCACCGGAATCCCCTGTAAAAGCGCCTGAAGATTTGTCACTTCATTTTCCACAAACAACATAGAAAAGGCATTTATCGTAGTAATGAGCGGCATACAAAGATAGGTTATCAATATTACAAGCAACGAAATAGACCACTTTGGTCGCTTAATGGCAATTAAATCGGTCGGCTTCGTTCTTGTAAAAACAAGGGACAATATCGCCGGAACAAAAATAATAGCCTGACTAAGAAACAGCGAAGCCAACACTCCGATTGATAAGCTTTGTCCCGCCAGCATCATCCCAAACAGTACACCCATATCAATTAATATTATGAAAAAAAATAACCAATTGACTCTCTTTGAATTCATCGCAATCCACTTAATCTTTTATTTACTCATTCATCATAAAGTTCACTAATTTATTGATATCTTCCGGTTCATAAGCAAGCAGTTCAAGCTCTCCAATCGAATCATCAGAAAAGATGTTTGCCAGCGATACATACTGAGAAAGCTTTGATTTGAGATTTAAACGATCTCCTTCGCCTGTCACAAGCTCCACCTTTCCGCTACAGCTGTTAATCACCTCAAAAAACTTATCCATATCACTTATATTCTGAACTTTCATTTTTTACTCCTTCTTTTCTACTCCTTCTTCTCTTCCCCATCACTTCAACCTAGTATAAAGCATCTCCCCAAAAAAAGCAATTATACCCGTCGGATCTGCTCCGGCTCCACCACAATCTTGCGCTCTTTGTACAATCTTCCCTCTGCACGCTTAAATTCATTTTTGCTCATTCCTGTCCATTTGCGAATTTTATCCGGGGTCGATTTGTCACCAATCGGAAGCTTTCCACCGTTTTCCTCCAACAGTTCAAGCAATCTGTCTGCATCTGTATCCATCTGCAGATGCGCCTTCTGACGAATAGCAAGATCCAGCTTTCCATCCTCTTTTACCTTGACCACACGGGCGTTTATTGTTTGAAGCACTTCCAGCTTTCCGTACAGCTCCTTTTTGGCAATAAGCGCAGAATATTTGTCATCTACCGCCACAAACGCACCAAAATTGTGACTGATTTCGTAAATCATTCCGGTCACTTCATCTTCTTCCTGATACGGACTCTCTGTCGAGAGATACGGATACACTCTCATCGTAGCGCAAAGACGCTCACTCTTATCCAGGTACAAGGCTACAATCACCTCGTCACCTTCCTTCACTTTAATCGTCTGCTCACGGAACGGAAGAAATAAATCCTTTTCCAGACCCCAATCAAGAAATGCGCCCACCTTTCCTACCGAAACCACACGAAGTCTGGCCGTTTCGCCAAGCATAAGTTTTGGCGTATTAACCGTCGCAATCGGTCTATCTTTGGAATCTTTATACAAAAAGACTTCCATCTGATCTCCCTGCTTTATACCTTCCGGAACCTGCTTTGCCGGAAGAAGCACCCTATCCTCTTTACTCATTTCGGAATCGGCCAGATATACGCCAAAATCCACTTTCTTTACTACCACTAAGGTCTGTTTCTGTCCAAATAACATATTTTCCTCTTTCTATCTTCTTTCGCAGTTACTACAAAATTCTATATTCGCATAGGAAGCCCCTTTTTCGTCACAGAGGGCCACACCGATGCAATTCTCTTTTTGCGTATAAACCTTTGGATAAATCAAATCAGACAAGACTGCTGATTTATGGTAGGTTGCACGCATACGACGGATTGCAAAATCCTCCGGAAGAAAATCACACGCCATACTAACATATTGCGCATTATTCACATGATAATTCGTATCCAGATGCTGTTTTTTTACTTCTATTGGATCTTCGTCCCTAGCTTCCCCTTCGAACACAATCTTTCGATCCAGATATTCCATTTCATAAGGTGGCTCCACCTCATATTTTTTTAATATCTCCTCCGCCGGTTTCGTCGGTCTGCCCGTGTCCGTATCCAAAAAAGTCCAAAGCGTATTGGCCACAGCCACTCTCTTACCCTCTTCGTCACGCATTCCAAAATTACGTGACCCCAGACATAATCGAAACTCGTATGGATGGGTTTCAATCGTCACCTTCTCGCCCAGTGATACAAAACGGTCAATATCAATCTGCCAGAAATTGAGCACCCATGCACCGTGCTGCTTTTTTAAATACTGTACACCGACTCCAAGGTCCTCTGAGTGAAAGATGGAACAATCCTGAAAATAATCCAAAAGCGAAAGCAAGGTCAGCTTAGAATCGCTTCCCACTTCGCTATAACGAATTCTACTCTCAAAACTATACATCTCTCTTCCTCCTTTTGCAGCAGGGTCTACCTCCGCCGGATAATCATATTTTTAGATTATACTTGAGATTGTGTCATTTTGCAACTTTCATGATTTTGGCGCCATAAAACTTCCATCCGCTCTTAAATCACGTAGCAATATCATATCAAACCACTTCTTTTTTAGAAGCGCGCAAAAAAAGCGCGTATCTTTCGATACGCGCTTTAATGTAGTCCTTTTCAAAAAGTCCTAATGTATGCTCCAACCGTAGCAAAGAATCACTTAACTTTTCTTAAACTTCGCTTTCTTATTCACACCGCGTTTAATCAGCATGGACTTGTAGGTCGTGAATTTCTTCTCCGGTACTTTCACGGTCATGCTCTTTGGCAACTTACCAAATGTTTTGGTTCCTACATTCTTTGTCGTCAGCTTGGTTGATTTGATAGTAAGTGTCTTTAACTTACTGCATCCATAAAATGCTTTGGAACCAATCTTGTTTATGTTCTTTCCAATCGTCACAGAAGTCACTTTTTTACATCCGTAGAATGCGCTCTTACCAATAGTTTTAGTCTTGGATGGAAGGGAAACTTTAGTCACCGCTGTGCACTTGTAGAATGCCTTGTCACCAATTGTGGTAACATTACTTCCTAATTTCACCGTTTTAAGCTTAGTACAATTATAAAACGCATTTGCACCAATTATCTTTACATTTTTTCCGATGTCCACACTCTTGATATTTTTATTATTCTTAAAAGCATTCTTTTCGATAGCCGTTACGTCATAAGTAATACCATTAATAACAACAACATCCGGAATAGTCACCTCGGTTACCTTCTTATCTGACGGAGCAACATATAGTACCGTTCCGTTGTTTGCATCCGAAGATGTCACCTCATACTTTGCTTTTCCGTCATCGGAAGTGTCAGTTTCTCCCACCTGTAATGGTTGTTTTGATTCCTCTGTGTCCGGTTCTTTGTTATCAGAAGCAGATTTCATTGGAATATCTTCCACTTTCGTTGTTTTACACACGTTACAAGTATATGTTTTTTCGCCTTTTTGTGTTGTCGTTGGTTCTTTTGTTATGACACCGTCATTCCATATATGAACCGATTTTTTAGGAATCGTTATTCCTGTTGTAATTATTACTTCGCAACCTTTACAGTATGTATCTCCGCTATAACCCTCTTCGCCACAGGTAGCATCTTTTGCATCTCTGGTCTCTGTTTCATTCACATGATTATCTGGGTCCATTTCTATATCTTGTACATCTTTACTGTCAGTATAAACTTCTCCTTCAAACGAACAGCTTGCTGTATATGCAGTGACTCCCTTCTCTTTACAGGTTGGTTCCGTCTTTATTGTCGATGTTACAATTGCTTCCTCTGTTACTTTATGGCTTTCATCATTTGCACATGTAAATATGAGACTACATGTTTTTCCGTCTTCTGACCACTCAAATTGTGGCGCACCATAGGCATGGGATTCTTCCTGCTCATCATCAAATACACTCACAAATTCTACATCCTCCATAGATTTAGAAATGTCTTTGAATCCACTTCCCGGCACATTCGAATCAGGATATTTTGTGAGAATATGCTCATACTTCTCTTCCTCATTCTTACGAGCATCGACTACAAACGTGTCATTTTCATAAGCTATAAATTTTAAAGTAGCAAAAGTATTTTTTAAATTTAAAATTTGATTCACTGTAAAATCTTCATTCAAATTATACAAATAAGCTTCCCCTGTATAATATCCTTGCTTTCCGGAATCAAATTCTTTCAATGTACTAATATTTGAATTGCCATTTACAGCAGTAATATATAAATTCTTTTCATATTTTCCAATTGACAGATTTCTTCCCGTAAACGCTCCTTCATCCAAAATCTGTATTCGGTTTAACAGATTCAAATTTATATCATAAAAATTGATAAATCCACCTGATTTTTTAGCATTCGAAACAACAGAAAAGACAGCAATCGTGTTGTCACTATATTGAACCGCATTTACCACATTTTCCGTTGAATCAAAAAAGAAACCGCTTCTGTATTTTCTACCCTTCAAAACCTGTAACTGATTGTCCAAAACCAAAAATTTTGTGTCCCATCGACTAGACCCCGACTGTATAACCAAACATTGATTTCCTTTTAAAGGACATATTCTATCCGCTTCAACTAAACCTAATTTTTCTTTCGTGGTCTTAAGTACTGTCTTTTTATCAAAATCATAATACCATATCTCTTGAATATTGGTAAAAAAGAAACCATCCTCACAAACTGCAATTGCATTTGTAACTGCGCTTTCCTTTTCAAAAAGCAATTCTATAGAACCATTCAAATTTGCCAAATAAACTCTGTTTAGCTCTATATTGAAATACCTGATTCTTATCAAAATTTGATTATCACTTTTTTGAAACAATTCAATACTTGACGGTTTGAGACCTTCTTCATTAAATATCTCCTGATATACTACCGTCTTCTCTGTCTCCATTGTTTCCGGATGAATAAAAAGCAATTTCAAATCCCCGCCTTCATGTGCTGCAATCGCAATCTTATTATCCATTGTTTGAATCGGCGGCGACACTTCATAATCTGCAGTTGTTAAATATACACTACCCTCCATTTCAAAGGACGGTGTTGTTAAAGTAGTAACTATTTCTTCTTCATTTTCATTCCCCAAAACATCCTTAATTCTATGAGCTGGTATTCTTAATGTATATTCCGAATTTGGTTTCAAATTATCTTTTTTACACGAAAAATAAATATCACGGTTTTTCTTAACGATAGAACTATCTATTTCTACTATCGTTTCTACTGCATTCCCATCGGCATCATAAAAGAAAATATCATCCGATGATAATAATTTCACTTCACTGTCACACCGTAATTGTACTCGCAATGTTTCTGTTGCCTGTTTATAAAGTTTATATGTAAGCTTCTTCGTATCATCTATCGAAACATAATCAATATGCATACTGGCACTATCTTGTCCAATCTTAATCTCTTCAATCTGCACACCCGTATATCTTAATTCATCGGCAGTTTCTCCATAATTAAAAGTAGAAGGCATGACATTAGCACTAATTTTCGCCCCCTCCTTCCATAAGAAGACCTCCACGTCCTGTCCTGTGTCGTATATTGTACATACCCCCTTTTCCGCTAAGTAAATGGTACCATCCGTAATCGCCTCAATCAATGGCACTTCCCCATCTCTGTATCCGTACTTATAATTCATGTAATTTGCCGATTTATCCGGATCTACAAGTGCTGCATTAACTCGAAAAACACGCACTCCACCCTCATCAGGAATATCTCCGATAAACTCGTTATTCTTCGTACGCGTAATGTATTCCACTAAAAAGTAGTGATCCGAAGTTGTATCCGCATCTTCATAGATAATCGCGGCATCTGGATACTCCTGTATGGAGCGAAGAGAAATATCCGCCGCACTAGTTACAACCTTAGGCGTTAACCAGCCAAGCTGTATTTTTGAAAAAGCATTATGGTCTCCAAAGTTGCCATTCATTACATCTAATACACCTAGTCCGGACTCAGCGCTCGAAGTATCATAATCATAATAATCAGCTAGCCCTAACACATGACCTGTTTCATGAATCATGGTATTAACATAAAGAACATCCTTCCAAATATATGCATATTGCCCTGCACGAACCTGATCAAAAGTCAATGCGTTTTCTGTACCCATATCACGTTCCGTCGCGACGTAACTCCACCATAGTGTATTCCAACCTGTAT
Source organism: Lachnospiraceae bacterium (assembly GCA_045588655.1). Taxonomy (GTDB): domain Bacteria; phylum Bacillota; class Clostridia; order Lachnospirales; family Lachnospiraceae; genus SVFI01. The sequence goes on from JAZNEP010000028.1 coordinate 212,571, forward strand.
TATATCCGTTAAACATTAAGTATATGCCATCAATATAGCCATCTTTATCGGAATCGTACTCTGAAAAATCAATCTGCCGATCAAAATGCTCCATGACCTCATGTGCAAAAAGCTGTCTTCCATACGGATTAACATAAGAGTCGTTAGATTCCATTAATGTACCATCTTCCTGAATTCTCAAATAATAATCTTTATCGTATTTGGCAGTATACCAACCAACAACATCAGAATCAATTGATAGTTTTCCATAGGAAGCGTTCTGATAAAACTTCTTCAGTCCATCGTCACTTTCATTTAAACTCTGCTCTATCACCTCCGGGGTACTGTCTTCATCATGTGGTTCTGATGGAAAATCAACCAACAAAACCAACGTCTTTACTTCACCCGTAGAAGGCATAAATCCCTCAGCCCCCAGATTCTCAGATGCACTCTCTCGATCCAGCTCACATTCTATAGTATCTCTAAAAACTACTTCTTGTTGAATCACCTCTGTAGCAAAAACTTTTTGTGGCATCAGCGCAAGCATGGCCGATAATAATAAAACAGTACCCTTTACCTTGTGTTTATTGCCCATAAATACCTCTCCCTCCTATGAAAATTCCCACATCATTTTCTTTATTTTATAATATAGACATTACATATAGCAACCTATTTCCTCAAAATCAATTCACATATATTCTAGCGTACACAAGCGCAATGCTCCCTGAGACCACTAAGTCCCAGGGAGCATTAAAACCGAATTGATATGCACTGCACAATCCTAAATCACAGACCGAATAAAACTACATTTCAACAAAAAAGCGCGTATCTTTCGATACGCGCTCATCAGCTGGGCTACAAGGATTCGAACCTTGAGATGACGGAGTCAGAGTCCGTTGCCTTACCGTTTGGCGATAGCCCATCACAAGGACAAAGTATACACGATATTTTCACTTTGTGCAAGTGTTTTTTGAAAAAAAATTATTTTTTTTATTTTATAGGCTATTCTTCTTCTAAACCGAGCGCTTTTGTCAGTTTTGATTTCAAATGCTCATACAGTTCTTCTTCGGTCCAGCGCTCCTCCTCTGACATAGACCAATCAAAAAACGTACCATCCAACGCCTTGTACGGCTCACCGCTATATCCGATTTCTTCGCGTGAAAATCTGATATTCATACCGCCCGGTGCGAAACTCTCATAATCTCCTCCCGAAAGCTCCACTGTACTATCATAATCTTCATCATAACAAATGGACAGCAGCTCGTCGATTTTAGCACCTGCTGCAGCCATCTTCGCAATCACTTCCAAATTCTCTTCTGCCTCACCCATAGGATACTCCAAGTAAATATTATCCGTATTGACACCTTCGCCGGCAGCTATATTATGCTCACAGTACTTGTATTCTTTCCGCATATGTTCTACAAATCCATACTCTTCCAGAATATCCATGATTTCCTGCCTATGTAATTTCAGCTTCGCTGACACATAATTATCTGAAATATAGCAGCGGTACAACCCTACCTGAAACCACCCCTGTCTTAGCTCACTAATTACCGCAAACTCCATACCGGACTCATCTTGGAACAAGTGTATCACTTGCTTATTTTCAGAATTTTCTTGCGTGGAAACATAGGTTATATCGCAGCCGGTCACATCTTCCATCAGTGCCTCACACTCTTCTTTTGTATAGTGATCCAAATACGGTGCACATCCGGTTAAACTGCATATCAACACCATCATCAGAATAAATTTCATAATTTTTCTCATATCTTTACCTTTTGTTCCTGGTATTAAACCTCAAACATTAATTCACCGTAAGTTGGGATCGGCCAAACTTCTTTATCCACAATCATTTCCAGTTCATCCGCCGGAACACGAAGTGCATCCATCGCCGGAATCACTTCATTCATATAGAAGAAAGCCTGTTCTTTTGCATTTCTGATATCACGCGCTTTGCGCTCTACATCTTTTAAGTTCGCACAGGCTGACTGCATCTGTGACAGACGTCTTGTCACACTCTCAAGCATTCCTTTCTGAACTGCAATATCCATTCCTGCATCGCGAAGTGCATTCACCATCTCCGCAAGCGTCTTGGTGTATTTTACAACTGCCGGGATAATCTGTTTTCCTGCCATATCAATCATGGTAAGCGCTTCAATATTGATTGTCTTGGCATAGGTTTCGTAAATAATCTCCTCACGAGATTCCAGCTCCGCTTTCGTATAAATACCAAACTGCTCGAAAAGCTCTACTGACTTATCGCTAGTGAGCGTTTCCGCCGCTTCCACCGTCGACTTAATATTTGGAAGTCCACGCTTTTCTGCCTCACGTACCCACTCCTGTGAATAACCGTTTCCATTAAAAATAATCCGCTGATGCTCCGTCATGTATTCCTTGATTAAATCATGTACCGCAAGCTCAAAATCCTCTGCACCTTCCAATCGGTCCGCCGCCTCACAAAAGGCCTGTGCCACAATCGCATTGAGAGTCGTATTCGGTCCTGCGATTGAATCCGAAGATCCCACCATTCGAAACTCAAATTTATTTCCGGTAAAAGCAAACGGTGACGTACGGTTACGATCTGTCGCATCTTTCTCAAAATCCGGAAGTGTGGAGACACCGGTCTCAAGGGTTCCGCCCTCTTTGAGTGACTCTGCCGCACCTGTTTCCACCAGCTGTTTCACTACATCCTCCAACTGCTCACCAAGGAAAATAGATATAATCGCAGGTGGCGCCTCATCCGCACCCAGTCGATGGTCATTTCCAACATCCGCTGCTGACTGGCGAAGTAAATCCGCATGTTTATCTACTGCTCGCATTATACATGCAAGCACCAGAAGGAACTGTATATTTTCATTTGGGGTATCTCCCGGATCAATCATATTTACACCTGTATCTGATGTGATCGACCAGTTGTTATGCTTTCCGGAACCATTGACACCCGCATATGGTTTCTCATGCAACAAACATCTCATACTGTGGTTTGTTGCCACTCTTTTCATGGTTTCCATGACAATCTGATTATGGTCTGTCGCAATATTTGCCGTTTCATAAATCGGAGCAAGCTCGTGCTGTGCAGGCGCTGCCTCATTGTGCTGTGTTTTTGCTGTCACACCAAGCTTCCAAAGCTCCTCATTTAAATCCATCATAAACGCACCGACACGTTCACGAATGACACCGAAATAGTGATCTTCCATTTCCTGTCCCTTTGGCGCAGGTGCTCCAAACAAAGTTCTTCCTGCAAACATCAGATCCGATCTCTGTTTATATAATACTTCATCCACAAGGAAATACTCCTGCTCGGCGCCGACCGACGGTGTCACCTTCATCGCATCTTCATGTCCAAAGAGACGCAGAATACGGAGCGCCTGCTTCGAAATTGCCTCCATAGAACGAAGAAGCGGTGTTTTCTTATCCAATGCCTCCCCTGTATACGAATAAAATGCTGTCGGAATACAAAGTACCACTCCTGTTGAAGCCTCTTTTAAAAACGCAGGCGAAGTCATATCCCATGCAGTATATCCTCTAGCCTCAAAGGTTGCGCGAAGTCCTCCGGATGGGAAGGAAGACGCATCCGGTTCTCCTTTGATCAGCTCTTTTCCGGAAAATTCCATAAGCATTCTGCCTTCTTTATCCGGATGTGTGATAAATGCATCGTGTTTTTCAGCGGTAATACCGGTCAATGGCTGAAACCAATGAGTAAAATGCGTTGCACCTCTTTCCACAGCCCAATCTTTCATTGCTTTTGCAACCACATTTGCTGCCGTCATGGACAAGGTTCCACCCTGCTCCATAACAAGACTAACCTCCTTATAAACTTGCTCCGGAAGACACTCTTTCATTTTCTGCAGATCAAATACATTCTGTCCAAAGATCTCTTCCACGTTTATAATTTCACTCATTTTTCTTCCCTTTCTTCATCCATTTCCGGTAAAAAACCGTTCAAATTTTATTATGCGTCATATTATATACCCGAAAACTCAAAAATGTCTATGCTTTCTTTCGCAGAAGGTCATATTTTTGTGCCGCCCCCGAAAGTCTGACCTTAAGTCTTTGTTGCGGGTGTGGTGCGCTTTCCTGCTCCTGTCCATCCTCATTGCAAATAGAGCACACCTTTACCTCTACATTTCTGCCATCCGGTTTCATAATCTCAATCGTCTCACCTACACTGAATTTATTTCTCTGTTCGATGGATACGACACATCCGTTTTCGCAATCAGCCGTCTGATCCGGTGACGTTACCTCTTCCACAATCCCCAGATAAATGTAATCCTGCTCATAGGTATTGCTATCATAAATCTGTGTAGTTTCATCCGGCTTCCCGAAATAAAATCCGGTTGTAAACTGTCTGTATGTGCACTTCGAAATTTCTTCCCGGCACCAAGGAAGCAACTCTTCATACGCTTCCTTTGACTGAAGACATGCATCAATGGCTCTACGGTAGGTACGGGCCACTGTCGCCACATAGAGCGCCGTCTTCATGCGTCCTTCTATCTTAAAGCTGTCAATTCCCGCATCAATCATTTCCGGAACGTACTCAATCATGCAAAGATCCTTGGAATTGAAAATATAGGTTCCTCTCTCATTTTCATAAACCGGAAGGTACTCGCCCGGTCTGGACTCTTCCACGACTGCATATTTCCAACGACAAGGATGTGTACACGCCCCCCTGTTTGCATCACGCCCTGTAAAATAATTACTCAAAAGACATCTTCCGGAATAAGAAATACACATCGCACCATGAATAAAACTTTCTATCTCCATATCTTCCGGAATTGCTTCACGGATTTGCTTGATTTCACGGAGAGAAAGTTCTCTGGCGCTAACCACACGCTTAATTCCCTGTTCATACCAGAATCGATAGGTCATATAATTGGTATTATTCGCCTGTGTACTCAAATGGATATCAATCTCCGGGCAATTAGCCTTTGCTAACATAATCATTCCCGGATCTGAAATGATAAGTGCATCCGGCTTTAACACTGCCAACTCTTTAAAATATTCCGCTGCTGCTTCCATATCATAATTGTGTGCAAGAATATTTGCCGTAACATAAACAAGCGCACCATGTTCATGAGCAAATGCAATCCCTTCCGCCATATCTTCCTTTGAAAAGTTTTTTGCTTTTGCACGGAGACTAAATGCCTCACCGCCAATATATACTGCATCTGCACCAAATATAACTGCTGTTTTCAACACTTCCAGACTGCTTGCCGGAATAAGTAATTCTGGTTTTCTCATCTTGCTTCTCCTTATCTTTTTACCGAAAGAGTGATACCATCTCCAAGAGGAAGAATGGATGTTTGCAACTCAGGATGATTTTTGAGCTCATAGAGATAATCTCTCATACGGGCATGAATCGTTCGATTGCGCCTTGTCACTGCATATCTCGATTCAATCACATCCCCATCTTGCAGCACATTATCTGACAAAAGAACGCCGCCCGGGCGAAGCAAACGTAAAATATCCGGAAGAAAATGTATGTATTGTCCCTTTGCCGCATCCATAAAAATAAAATCATACTCTCCCGTAAGACCAGCAAGAACTTCTGTCGCATCTCCTTCCATCAGCGTAATTTGATCCGACTTACCATACTTCTCAAAATTTTCACGCGCTATTGGAATGCGTTTTTCATATTTTTCTATCGTGGTAATATGTGCATCCGCCGGCATATATTCACTCATCAGTAACGCAGAAAAACCGATGGCAGTTCCGACTTCCAGAATCTGCCTCGGTTTATTCATCGTAATCAGCGTTTTTAAAAAACTCTGCATTTCTTTGCGAATAATCGGAACCTCCGTATCAATCGCATATTTTTCCAATTCTTCCAGATATAGAATATCTTCCTTTTCCAGAGAATTCATAAAATCAACATATCTCTGTTCTACGATCACTTACTCTGTCTCCTTTTCTTCGGATTCGCCCTCGCTCTCCTCCGCTACCGTTGCCATAATCGACATCATTTCCTCTGCTTTCATTGAAGTGTTGAGCTTATATACTCCCGGTACAATTTTATCCTTGTATTCCAGAAGGTACGCCTGCACAAAAAATATCTTGGCATCAGAAATAAGACCTCTGCGCTCCAAAAGCTCTCCGATTTCCATGAGGTCATCATCTGACTCTATCGTCACACTGACATCTCTTCCCGGCGACGGCTCCTTAGCTGCCTCAGCAAATACCATATAACCAAAATGGTAGGAATACATGGCCAGACGATATACCAGCATCACAATAATACACGATATCGTCAATCGGAAAATCATATTCAAAACTGCACCCAGTATTTGTTTTATGCTCACGTCTCTTCCTCTTTTCTATCAATCAAAGTCTTCGGCTACCGCCTGCGCAATTGTAGTCGTAATTTCCTGGACCATACGACAAAATGCCAATTCTGATGCAAGAAAATCATTGACTAGCGGAATATTTCTAAGATCTTCGTTTTCTTTTTGAAAACGTTCGATCTCTTCAAACAAATTCCCGTGATCTTCTTTGGTCTGAAGCTCAAAATTTCTACGTCGATATTCATCGACCCTTTGCTTAAGCTCCGGTTGCTGACAAAGTTCGTTTTTTTTCGTCTCATATTCTCGGTAAGTTTTTGAACTTTCTATTTTTGCAATAAATTCATCAAGTTCATTTTGCAATTCAAACATATGCTCTCCCTCACCTGCATCTCTACACTTCCATAATAATCGGTAAAATCATCGGACGTCTCTTTGTCTTCTTCCACAAATACTCATTCAGAGCTTCTTTCATGATGTTCTTCATTCTGCCCCAATCTGAAATTTTTCTATGGATACAATCATCCAGTGCATCTGCCACAATGAGTCTGGCCTCATCTAATAGTTCATCTGCCTCTCTGACATAAACAAATCCCCTTGTTACAATGTCCGGCCCGGAAACCACATAATTATTTTCACAATCGAGTGCCACTACGACAATCACAATACCGTCTTCGGCCAAATGCTGTCTGTCACGAAGCACAATGTTTCCGACATCCCCCACACCAAGACCATCTACAAAAATAGAACCAACCGGTACCTTTCCTGTCACATTTGCTTCATCCGCATTCAGCTCCAGCACATCTCCGGAACGCAATATAAAAATATCATCCTTATCCATTCCAAGATCCTTAAGCAGATTTGCTTGTGCCTGCAAATGACGATACTCTCCATGTACCGGAATTGCATATTTCGGCTGAACCAGAGAATAAATCAACTTAATCTCCTCACGGCATGCATGTCCCGACACATGAGCATCTTGAAAAATGACATCTGCGCCTTTGGCATATAATTCATTGATTACCTTCGACACAGCCTTTTCATTTCCAGGAATCGGATTGGAAGAAAAAATAACGGTATCAAAAGGTCCAATATGAATCTTCCTGTGCATTCCGCTTGCCATCCGGCTAAGGGCCGCCATACTTTCTCCCTGACTTCCCGTCGTGATAATCACGGTCTTTTCGTCCGGATAATTTTTTATCTGTTCAATATCAATCAAAGTATTGTCCGGAATACTAATATATCCTAAATGCATGGCGGTATCAATAATATTCACCATGCTTCGACCCTCCACTACTACTTTTCTGCCATATTTGTGGGCCGAATTAATAATCTGCTGTACACGGTCCACATTAGAAGCAAACGTAGCAATAATCAATCTTGTGGACGTATGCTCTGAAAAAATATTATCAAATGCCACACCAACCGTTCGCTCTGAAGGCGTAAATCCCGGTCTTTCTGCATTGGTACTATCACACATTAGTGCAAGTACACCTTTCTTACCGATTTCTGCAAATCGTTGCAGATCGATTGCATCTCCATAAACCGGTGTATAATCCACCTTAAAGTCACCGGTATGCACTACAATTCCTGCCGGTGAATAAATTGCAAGCGCTGCTGCATCCGCAATGCTGTGGTTGGTTTTAATAAACTCCACTCTGAACTTACCAAGATTAATATGCTGTCCAAACCGAACTACCTTTCTTTTGACTGCTTTCTCCAGTCCATGCTCCGCCAACTTTCTCTCTATAATTCCGTTGGTAAGTTTGGTTGCATAAATCGGGACCCTAAGATCTTTCAGTACATAAGGCAATGCCCCTATGTGATCTTCATGACCATGTGTAATCATAAATCCCTTTACTTTGTCTTCATTTTCCTTCAGGTAAGTCACATCCGGAATGACAAGGTCTATTCCAAACATATCATCTTCCGGAAACGCCAGACCGCAATCCACAACAATGATACTGTCTTCATATTCAAAGGCAGTAATGTTCATTCCAATCTGCTCCAAACCTCCTAATGGTATGATTTTAAGCTTACTATTCAATTGTCTCTCCTCCAAATTCTAAAAAGCCCTAAAGTCTTTTCATCCACTCCGGTGTGAATCCCACGCATATGCTCCTCTTTCGCCCCAATACCGGCATAAACGCTTCCGATTCTGCGGAAAACTGCACAAAAACACTTTAACGCCTGTTTTATTTTTTACCTATCTTACGCTGACTTATTCTTCATCTTCTACAAATGCGATATCGTCCAGCATACTTTCAAAAACTGCGGCAACCGCCTCCAGTTCTTTATCTTCCGATACTACGACATACGTACTTTCATCGCCATGATCCGCTGTCACATCTTTTAATATGAGCGCCTGTGCATCTCCCTCTTCTCTATCTGTCACAAGAAGATAATCCACTCCGCCAAGGCGTGTTTTTTCTAACACAAAAAGCTGTATTGCTTCCTCTTCCGTTTCCGGTGTAAATGTTATCTTTTCCATCTGTTCTCCTAAAACCTATTCTCTGGTTGCAGACTGCTTCTTTTGGTTATGAAGATAGTCCAAATATCCCTGCAATATATAAGAAGCAGCAATCGCATCCACATATTCCTTGCGATCCTCTCTGCGAATCCCTGCTTCCATCATCGTCTTATCTGCTGCAACTGTCGTCAATCTCTCATCCCAAAGCACAACTTCTATTCCTGTACGCCGAAACAGCGTCTCCGCAAATTCACGCGATTTTGCTGCACGCTCCCCCTCTGTCGCATTCATGTTTTTCGGTAAACCGATTACAAACTTCTCTACCTGATATTTTTCAGCCAGTTCCTCAATTCTGGCATAAGTCTGTCTCAGTTTATTTTCTGATTTTCTACGCACAATTTCAAGGCTCTGCGCAGTCAGCAATAGTGAATCACTTACTGCTACGCCAACTGTCTTTGCGCCAACGTCCAACCCCATAATACGCATATCATACCCTCACTATTTCCATTGATTTGCTTTAATATACTCTTTTAGCATCTCTTCCACCAATTCATCTCTTTCTACCTTCATAATGAGACTTCTGGCATTTTTATGACTTGTAATATAAGTTGGATCTCCGGACATAATATACCCCACAATCTGATTCACCGGATTATAGCCCTTTTCACTTAAGGCTTCATATACCGTCGATAGTACGACTTTCACTCCCGTTTCCGGTTCCACCTCTACTTTAAAATATTGTGTATTGCCCAACTCCTGCATATCATCACGCCCCTATCCATTATTATCACAACTGCAAATCTTCTATCTTTTCTCTAACGTATACTTTTATGATTATAACACTACTTTTTCATAAACTCAATTCTTTTGAGCAAAAACCGTTTCATCATCGAGCATACCCACCAATTTGCAGACAATTTCCCGATTGGTAAAATCTTCCTCTTCTTTTACAGCTACTTTTACATAATTTGAGGTATGACCGACTTGATATTCCACTCCGTCAATCACTTGTTTTTGTTCAAAAAGAACCGTCATTCTTTTTCCGATATGTTGCTTCCGGTATGCGAGGGAATACTCTTTATCCATAGCAAGAAGCTCACTGCTACGCTGCTTTTTCTCTTTCTCCGTCAGTTGGCCTTTCATCCCTGCTGCTACAGTTCCTTCCCTTCTGGAATACGGAAATACATGCATTTCAAAAAAACGCACCTTCTCAAGAAACTCCTTGGTTTGTGCAAATTCTTCTTCGGTTTCGCCCGGAAAACCGGTAATCACATCCGTGGTAATCGCAGGCTCATCATAATAGGTTCGAAGAATCTTTACCCCCTCCAAAAACTGCTCACATGTGTACTGTCGGTTCATTCTCTTTAACACGCTGTCACTTCCGCTTTGCAGCGAAAGATGAAAATGAGGACAGACCTTTTGCAGGGCAGATAGCTCTCTTGCAAAATCATCCGTCACAATACGAGGTTCCAGGGAGCCAAGACGAATCCTCTGAATACCATCTATTTCATGGATCTCTTTTATTAACTCAAGGAGATCATTTGAATACGGAATTTCCCCGTTTTCCAGTGCCTTTCTATTCTCCTCGCGATTCCGGTTATATGCCTCCCCACGAAAATCCAATCCATAAGAACTAAGATGGATACCGGTAAGAACCACTTCTTTATATCCCTCTTCCACAAGTGCTTCAATCTCTGAACGTACAAATTCCGGCCGACGTGAGCGAACACGCCCGCGCGCATAAGGAATCACACAATAAGTGCAAAACTGATTACATCCATCCTGTATCTTGATATATGCCCGCGTATGCTCTGCCGTATGAGAAAGCTGCATTTCTTCATACTCTTTTTCCTCTGCGATTACAGGAATTGTGGTTCCTGACAATGTCTTATCCTCTTTTCGCACCTCCGGCTGCATATCCGATTCCTGTCTTCTTTTCAAAAACTCTTCCACAATCTGCACAATCTCTTTTTTTCGATTGTTTCCTATTGCAAGATCAATATACGGATCTTCCTCAATCTGCTGCTTTGCCGTCTGTACATAACAACCGACCGCAACTACAATTGCATCCGGGTTTTGTTTCTTTGCCCGATGCAACATCTGGCGACTTTTTCGATCGGCTATATTGGTTACCGTGCATGTATTTATGATATAAATGTCCGCTTTTTGGTCAAAATCAACAATTTTATATCCTTCTTTTTGTAGAAATTGCTGCATTACATCCAGTTCATAGGAATTTACCTTACATCCAAGGTTATGTAGTGCCACACTTTTCATCGGTTTCCTCCCTTTTTTTTGTAACGTTTTCGTATTGACTTTTCAAACACCTGCCTTTAGTATAATAAACGAAGGTATAAAAAAGGAGGATTTTGAAAATGAAAACAGTACAGATTTCTTTAAACTCAATCGACAAAGTAAAATCATTTGTAAATGATATTACAAAATTTGATTACGATTTTGATTTAGTATCCGGAAGATACGTAATTGACGCGAAATCTATCATGGGTATCTTTAGTTTAGATTTATCTAAACCAATCGACTTAAACATCCATGTAGAAGATGGCGCAGAAGATGTAATGGAAGTTCTTAAAAACTACACAGTATAATCTTCTGTACATACTTAATCATAGTAATTACAAGAACAGGACCCTGTCCTGTTCTTTTTATTTTCCCTATTATTCAATCTCGATGATTTCTCTTGTCTCAAGCGCTGCCTGCACTAATCCATCAATCACGTCATCCAAATTCTTTTCATGTCCGCGTATCACATTAACATTCGGTTTTGTAACAGGATGTTTTGCCACAAAAATAGTACAACAATCTTCGTACGGTAAAATGGAAGTCTCATACGTATTGATTTTTTCCGATATATCAACAATGTCCTGTTTATCAAACGCTATCAGCGGGCGATACACCGGAAGTTCACATACTTCATTGGTGGAAATCAGACTTTGCATTGTCTGTGAAGCAACCTGTCCGATACTCTCACCGGTCACAAGTCCAAGACATCCGGTCTCTTTTGCAATCGTTTCAGCAATTCGCATCATATAACGGCGCATAATAATCGTCAGCTCATCATGTGGACATTTCTCATAAATTGCAAGCTGGATATCGGTAAAGTTAATCACATGAAGCTTCATAGGTCCGGCATATACAGACACATATTTTCCCAAATCAACTACTTTCTGCTTTGCACGCTCTGACGTATAAGGCGGCGCATGAAAATAGACTGCTTCCAGCTTTACCCCTCGCTTACTTATCATATAGCCCGCCACCGGCGAATCGATACCGCCGGACAAAAGTAACATTGCCTTTCCACCGGTTCCGATTGGCATTCCGCCCGGTCCCGGAATGATTTCAGAGTAAATATATATTTTTTCGCGAATTTCCACATTCAGTTCTATCTCCGGTGTATGCACGTCCACCTTCATCTTTGGAAAATGTTCTAAAATCACCCCTCCAAGTTCGCAATTCACTTCCATGGAACTCATCGGATAATTTTTTCTTGCACGTCTTGCACACACTTTAAACGTCTTGTCCCCTGTCGGATACACGTTCTTCATATAGTCCACAATTGTTTCAGACAATTTTTCAAACCCTTCGTCTTCCACATAAACTACAGGGCAGATTCCCGAAATACCAAACACCGTTTTGAGAGCATCCACCGTCTCGTCAAAATCAAATTCCGAAACCGCATCCACATAAATTCTTCCCTGCGTCTTTCGAAGTTTAAATTCGCCTTCTACTTTTTTAAGTGCAAAACGAATCTGCTCTACAAGCGCATCTTCAAACAAATATCTGTTTCTTCCCTTTACTCCAATTTCTGCATACTTAATCAAAAAAGCCGTAAACATACTATCTCCTTTTCTCTCATCTCATCCGATGTTTTTCTGACAGGCAGAAGCATTTCCACACTTCTGCCACCTAATCCAGTCTAATAGCGCGTATATCTTCGAAGCATCGGAAGCAATTCATTCAAACATTTCAAAGTATAATCCAGTTCTTCCTTTTTTGTAAAGACACTAAAACTGAATCTTATGGTCGAGTCCAACATTTCCTGTCCCACACCCATACTCTTTAATGTGTTGCTCACCGTATGCTTATTCGTCGAACATGCACTTCCCGAAGAGACAAAGACACCTCTATCCTCAAGTGCATGCAAAAGCACTTCACTTCGAACTCCTGCAAAAGAGACACTGACAATGTGCGGTGCTCCCTCCTCATAAAGCGGTCCATTAATTTTCACATGATGAATTTTCATAATTTCATCCGAAAAATATTGTTTCAATTCATACAACTTCTTTACATCTTGTGCAATATCAGCGTAAATCATTTCACATGCCTTGCCAAGTCCTGCTATCCCCGGTACATTTTCCGTTCCGGATCTCAATCCTTTCTGTTGCCCGCCTCCAAATAAAATCGGTTTGATTTTTACCTGCTCATCAATATACAAAAAACCGGTACCTTTTGGCCCATGAATCTTATGTCCGCTCACAGAAAGCATATCTATTTTGCATTTTTTCGGAAAAATCTTGTACTTCCCAAAACTTTGCACCGCATCCACATGAAACAGTGTTTTCGGATTTGTTTCCTTAATAAGTGCCCCCGCTTCTTCCACTGGTTGCACCGCTCCGACCTCATTGTTCACATGCATAATAGAAACCAAAATCGTATCCGGACGAATCGCCTCCTGCAATTGATGAAGTCGGATTACACCATATTCATCCGTCGGAAGATACGTTACCTCATATCCGATTGATTCCAAATATTCCATAGTTTCAAGAACCGCCGGATGTTCTACTCTCGTTGTTATCAAGTGGCGTCCCGATCTGCTGTTTGCGCTCGCTGCACCAATCAACGCCCAGTTATCAGATTCCGTTCCTCCTGAGGTAAAAAAGATTTCTTTTTCTCGCACTTTCAGCAACTTCGCAATAGATTCTTTCGCTTTTCTAACATACTGCTCTGCATCCACGCCTTTTTGATGCATACTGGACGGATTTCCATAATCCGTATACATTACCCGGCTCACAAGCTCCACTACCTCGCTGCGTGCTCCGGTCGTTGCAGAGTTATCCAAATATACTTCCATTTCAGCCTTCCTTTCAGCTTTTATCCTGTACTATTATATGCCATCACAACATTTGTCGTTCCAGGCCGAATTGTGCCTTACTTTTTTTGCACCCGGCCAAGTCATGCCCTAGTTTTCTTTCCCTTCCAACTCATACATAAGAATCGACATCATTGTCATTCCTGCTGTTTCTGTGCGCAGAATACGTTTCCCCAGTGTCACGGGACTAACGCCATTTTCTTTGGCCCAATCTATCTCTTCCTCCGCAAAACCACCTTCCGGCCCAATAAAAACAGCTATGGATTGCCCCGGTTTGATTGCACGAATTACTTCTCTTGTATAGGACATATCTTCCGCCATTTCATACGGAATCAGCTTTACATCCATCTCCTTTGCTTTCTCTATGGCCTCTTTCATACTCATAACACCGGTAACCTGCGGGATACATGCTCGCTTGCTCTGCTTGGCCGCCGCTTCCGCGATGGCCTGCCATCTTGTCAGCTTACTTTTTTCTTTTTTGGCATCCAGCTTTACGACCGCACGTTTTGTCGCTACCGGAATCACTTCGTACACTCCAAGTTCTACTGCCTTTTGAATGATCAGTTCCATTTTATCTGCCTTCGGTAGTCCCTGAAACAAATACACTTGCACCGGCAACTCCACTGCGTCCTCTTTGACAAATCGGATTTCGCAAACAATCTCCTCCTCGCCAAGTGTCATAATTCCGCACCGGTATTCTTTTTGATCTATCCCGTTGCTCACTGCAATTTCTTCTCCTTCTTTCATGCGAAGAACATTTTTTATATGATTTACATCTTTTCCGGTGATGATCACTCTATTTCCAACAATCGCCCCCGGTTCTACAAAAAACTGATACATTTCTTTCTCCCGTTTCGTTTTCTGCCGCGCACCAATCTTCTCGCATTAGCACTGGCTAACTTTCACCACGTGCAAACCTCTTATATTAGCATCATTGCACTTTTCGCGCTGTCACGCTCATCCATTCACCCTGTTGCGTCACTTCCACAATTTCCATTCCGGCTTCCTTGGCCGCCTTCATAACCAGACCTTCTTTTCCGTTAATAATACCAGAGGTAATATATATCCCTCCCGGTTTTAACTGATTTACAATCACCGGTGTGAGCAAAACCAAAACTTCTGCCAAAATATTTGCAACCACAATGTCATATTTCGCATATCCGACTCTGTCCTGAATGGACTTGTCAGAAATAATATTCCCAATCATCATTTCAAATTTATCCGGTGCGATATTGTTCATTTCCATGTTCTCTGCTACCGCCGGCTCTGCACACGGGTCAAGATCTGTTCCGACCGCCGACTTGATTCCGTACATCAGTGAAACAATCGCGAGAATACCACTTCCCGTTCCTACATCCAAAAGCTGCGTTTCCGGTGTAATATACTTTTTCAACTGGCGAATGCAAAGCTGAGTTGTCTCATGCATACCCGTTCCAAACGCCGTACCCGGATCGATGTGGAGCACTTTCTTATCCTTATCTTCCTCGCGCACCTCTTCCCACGACGGTGTCACAAGAAGATCGTCTATATAAAACTGATGGAAATATTGTTTCCAATTGTTCATCCAATCGATATCTTCCGTTTCGGATACCGTAACGGTTCCTTCGCCGATATCCATAAACATGCGCAGATCCTCGAGTTCACGTTTCATATTTTCCACAAGTACATCAATGTCTACATATTGTCCTGTACTGACTGCAAAATAGGAATTATCCACACCGTCGGAAAGACCGGCTGTAATCGTTGGTGTTTCTGCGCCTTCTGCGCTTTTCATGCCACCGTTACCCTCAGCAGACTCGTCCTCTTCCGGAATTTCCACGAAAAAGCTAACATAGGCCACACCGTCATTTTCCGGCGCATCCGGCAGAATATCAACAAACATCTGCTCCTTTTCCCACGCTGTAAGCGGTACTTTATCTTCTATCTGTGCTCCCTCAAGGCCAAGGTCATACATCGTACTGATGATAATATCCTCCGCCTCTGCGAGCGTTTTAATCGTAAGTTTTGTCCATTTCATCTTGTATTCCTCACTATATAAAATTGTATGCATAAATGACAACTGCACTAACCGCAATAAATATTACACCGAAAAAAAGCGACACACCGTTCAGCATGCGTGACGTCCCTTTTTCATAAAACACCTCCGGCTTGTCCGGATTAAGAAAAATTTCCCGATATTCCCCTTCACAGACACAAATCATATTCGTATAGATCCCCTGACTACCCGTATAAGCCTGTCCATTGTAGTAATATTCGTAAACCGGACAATAGGTCCGCCCTCCGCTGGAGGAATTGCTGTAATGCCACTTCACTTCCACGCACTTTCCCAGCACGGCACAGGTACATTTTTTCTGCAGCAGTTTTTCTGTTACGATTCCGATAAGCAGCAACACTCCGACAAGCAGAAAGACTCCTGCTGCAACATTCGGTATCTGCTCCACCACTTTTTCCTTCGCCGCATCGTCTCCGAGCTGCCACATCAAAGCACACGTTACCACAATCAGTCCAACCGCTAAAAAAATAAGAAAAATCGGATTCCGAAAACCGGTTTTTATCTCGTTATACAATGCAATTAACCCAAACACAACAAAATACTGTCCGAAAATCGCTAAAGCCCATCCGACCTGTCCTGACTTCGCCGTCAAAAGAAGCCCTGCAATTGATCCTACAAACCAAATCAAAAATAGAATAGACACTGCCCACTCTGCGGGCGTATATTGCTTTTGATTCATACAACGTCCCCCTTTGCCCAATTCGCCGCTCATTATACCATAATTTACGTGGTGATACAACTTATGACGGGGTTGATATGCGCTGTATATCACATTTGGTATGTTTCCTATTCAAAAAATAAAGAAGGCACCACCCATAATCCTGTCGATTGATTATGTTGCAGTGCTTCCTTTTTATCCTTTTATTCCGTAATTACCGAAATAATCCTTTTTTCTTTTTCGATCCCTTGCCTCCGCCTGTTCCGGAGTCCTTCGGATCTTTCTCTTTTTTACTTTCTGTATAATTCTTTACTTCCTCAAGAGAATTACCGGTCTCTGCATCAAATTTACGAAGCAGATCTTTCGCTTCGCCGGATAGTTTTTCCGGTACTTGAACCACAAGTGTAACATAGTGATCGCCACGCGAATTTTTATCCCTAAGCGACGGTACACCTTTTCCTTTTAGTCTCACGCGAGTATCTGTCTGTGTACCTGCTTTCACATCATATACCACTCTTCCGTCTACCGTATCAATGAGGATTTCACCACCCAAAGCTGCGACTGCAAACGATACCGGAACCGTTGAATAAATATGATAATCCTGTCTCTGGAAAATCGGATGGCGTTGTACCATTACTTCTACGAGCAAATCACCCCTTGGTCCGCCGTTTACTCCCGGTTCACCTTTTTCACGGATACGTATGCTCTGTCCATGGTCAATTCCTGCCGGTATGGTTACTTGTATCTTCTTGCGATTGGTTACGTAACCACTTCCGTGACAATCCGTACATTTGTCCTTAATTACCTGACCGCTTCCTCCACAGTCCGGACATGTCTGCACATTACGCACCGTACCGAAGAATGACTGCTGAGTAAATACTACCTGCCCTTTTCCACCACATTTTGTACATGTAGTCTTGCTGGTTCCCGGTTTGGCACCGCTTCCCTTACAAGTCGGACAGCTATCTTTGAGATTGAGCTCAAGCTCCTTCTCTACACCAAATACAGCCTCTTCAAATGTAACACGGACACTGGTTCGAATGTTCGATCCCTTCATCGGTCCATTGCTGTTACGACGACTTCTTCCGCCCCCGAACATATCACCGAATAAATCACCGAAAATATCACTGAAATCCGCACCACTAAAGTCAAAGCCGCCGAAGCCACCTGCACCGCCGCCTTGTTCAAACGCAGCATGACCAAACTGGTCATACTGACGTTTCTTTTCCGGATCACTTAAGATTGCGTATGCTTCGGATGCTTCTTTAAACTTTTTCTCTGCTTCCTGATCCCCCGGATTCATATCCGGATGATACTTTTTGGCAAGCACTCTGTATGCTTTTTTGATTGCCGCATCATCGGCATTTTTATCTACACCTAAGACTTCATAATAGTCTCGTTTTTGTTCTGCCATAATATTACATTAAACCTCTCTGTAATCTCCGTCTACGACATCACCTTCCGGTGCGCTGTCGCCAGCCGCTCCCATATCAGGTCCAGCCTGAGCACCCTGTGCGCCTGCTGCCTGTGCCTGCTCATACATTTTTGAGAAAAGTGCCTGTGCAGAATTGGTGAGTTTTTCTTTCTTTGCGTTCATTTCAGCCACCTGCTCCGGTGTCAATTCCTGATCCTTTGTTGCATCAAGGAATGCTTTCAGATCTGCAAGATCTGCTTCTACAGGAGCTTTTTCACTGTCAGATAATTTGTCGCCCACTTCACCAAGTGCCTTTTCTGTCTGGAATGCAAATGAATCTGCGTCATTTCTTGCATCAACTGCTTCTTTACGAGCCTTATCCTGTGCTTCGTATTCTGCTGCTTCTTTTACAGCTTTATCGATTTCATCATCAGACATGTTTGAGCCTGCTGTAATTGTAATATGCTGTTCTTTTCCTGTACCAAGATCTTTTGCGGATACATTTACAATACCGTTTGCATCGATATCAAATGTAACTTCGATCTGCGGAATTCCACGTGGAGCTGGAGCAATACCGTCAAGACGGAACTGGCCCAATGATTTATTATCTCTAGCAAACTGTCTTTCACCCTGAACTACGTTGATATCAACTGCGCTCTGGTTATCAGCCGCGGTAGAGAAAATCTGGCTCTTCTTTGTAGGAATTGTTGTATTTCTTTCAATTAATCTTGTAGCTACGCCACCCATTGTCTCGATAGAGAGAGAAAGTGGAGTAACGTCCAAAAGAAGAATATCGCCTGCACCTGCATCTCCTGCAAGTTTACCACCCTGAACGGAAGCACCAAGTGCCACACATTCATCCGGATTTAATGTCTTGTTTGGCTCATGTCCTGTTAACTGTTTTACTTTATCCTGAACTGCAGGAATACGTGTCGAACCACCAACAAGTAATACCTTTCCGATTTCGGAAGCTGTAAGTCCTGCATCTTTTAATGCGTTCTGAACCGGAATTGCTGTTCTTTCCACAAGGTCATGTGTAAGCTCATCAAATTTTGCTCTGGTCAGGTTCATGTCAAAGTGAAGTGGTCCGCTTGCGTTCATGCTGATGAACGGAAGGTTAATGTTTGTTGTAGTAGCAGAAGACAACTCTTTTTTCGCCTTTTCTGCTGCTTCTTTTAATCTCTGAAGAGCCATCTTATCATTTGATAAGTCAACACCGTTTGCCGCCTTGAACTCTGCGATCATCCAATCGATGATTTTCTGGTCAAAGTCATCTCCACCGAGGCGTGTATCACCGTTTGTAGATAATACTTCGATGACACCATCGCCGATTTCGATAATAGAAACGTCGAATGTACCACCACCTAAGTCATATACCATAATCTTCTGTTCTTTTTCATTATCAAGACCGTAAGCAAGTGCTGCTGCTGTCGGCTCATTGATAATACGTTTTACTTCAAGACCTGCAATCTTACCTGCATCTTTTGTTGCCTGACGCTGTGCGTCGTTGAAATATGCCGGTACTGTAATTACAGCCTCTGTTACTTTTTCACCCAGATAACTTTCTGCATCTGATTTTAATTTCTGAAGAATCATAGCAGAAATCTGCTGTGGTGAATATTTCTTTCCATCGATGCTACGTCCATTGTCTGTACCCATATCTCTCTTAATAGATGCAATGGTGTTATCAGCGTTTGTTACTGCCTGACGCTTTGCAGGCTCACCAACAAGTCTTTCTCCGTTCTTTGTAAATGCCACTACAGACGGTGTGGTTCTTGCGCCTTCTGTATTTGCGATTACTGTAGGCTTACCACCTTCCATTACCGCTACACAACTGTTTGTTGTACCTAAGTCAATACCAATAATTTTACTCATGTTCTTTCCTCCTGTTATGAATATTTTGTTATCATTTCATTGTTGATTATGCTTATTTTAATTACTGCACCACAGCTACCATACTGTGTCGAATCACCGTATCGCGATACTTGTAACCCTTAAGTAACTCCTGTGCCACAAAGCCGGTTTCATATTCTTCACTTTCCACCTGCATAACCGCATTGTGCAAGTCCGGATTAAACTCCGTTCCCACTGCTTCGATTGGTGTTACGCCAAGTGATTCCAGCTCTGTCATGAGCTGTTTGTAAATCATGTTCATTCCGTCCGCAAATGGTTTTTCACCTTCACTAGTCGGAACGGTTTGCAAACCTCGTTCAAAGTTATCTACCACCGGTAATATTTTTTCCAAGACGTTTTTTGCACCCATGTCAAACATCTGGGCTTTTTCTTTTTCACTACGATTACGGAAATTTTCAAATTCTGCAAGCTGTCTTTTTACTTTATCTTCCAGCTCTTCAATTCTCTCTTTGGATTTGTCCTTTTTCTTTTTATCTTTCCCAAAAAACTTGGATGTTTTCTCTTCCGATGTATCTTCGTCTTGCACCGCCTCTTCTGTAGCCTCTTCCTGCTCCGCCATCTCCTGTGTTTCTACCACATCTTCTGCATCGCATTCTTTTTCTACTGCCTTATCCTGTGCTTCTTTTATTGCCTTCTTTACTGCTTCTTCTTTTTTATCTGCCATTTTCTCATTCCTTTCGGCTATTCATTTTTATCGTATAAATTGTCAAGCTGATGCATGAGTCCTTTTAGGGAATCGACTACCTTTTCGTAATCCATGCGTTTCGGTCCGATAATACCAATCGTTCCCCGCATTCCCTCTCCTAATTCATAGGTTGCAGTTACCACACTACAATCCTTAATCGTAGAAACCGGTGATTCTTCTCCGATGTACACTTGAATTCCTCTGCTCTCTGCGTTCGTCAACGTTTCCTGCACAAGGGAACTTAGCATTTGCTTTTCTTCAAATGTATTAATGATCTCGCTTGCTTTCTGATTGTCTGCCAGCTCCGGATATTTGAAAATATTTTTCGCTCCGGATGTATAGATTTCCAGATCTTCATCATCCCCTTTAATGGCCTCTGCCACCGCATCAATGACGTCACTGATAATCGCTTCATGAATGCCTGCCTGCTGCTTCAACCTTTGAATCATAGCCAAATTGATTTCCGCAATTGAAAGACCTCCCAGCGAAGTATTTAGCATGATGTTCAACTTTAGCAAAGTCTCATCATCCAAATATTCTTTGACATGAATCATATTATTTTTAATAATATTGCCTTCCACTACAATCACTGCCACAAGCTGGTGTTTATCCACCCGCGAAAGCTGAATAAACTTTACTTTATTTCCCTGTACCGCCGGCGCCGAAATCATAGCCGCATAGTTGGTATCATTTGCCAGCACCTTGGCTACTCTTTTTAGAAGCGTATCCATCTTCTCTTCTTTTTCAAGAAGCAGTTCTTTCATTTCGTTTACTTCTTTTTCCTTCTCCTCCATCATGGTATCCACATAAAGACGATATCCTTTATCGGAAGGAATCCGCCCTGCAGATGTGTGAGGCTGGAGAATATAACCAAGTTCTTCCAGGTCAGCCATCT
Source organism: Lachnospiraceae bacterium (assembly GCA_045588655.1). GTDB lineage: Bacteria > Bacillota > Clostridia > Lachnospirales > Lachnospiraceae > SVFI01. Next base: position 234,024 of record JAZNEP010000028.1, read on the forward strand.
CATTTCTGATTGTAGCCGAGCTCAAGTTGAGATCCGTATATTTGGAAATCGTACGGCTTCCGACCGGCTCGCCCGTTTCTAAATAGTTGCGAACCACTGCTTGAAGAATTTTCATTTTTCGTGCATCTATTTCCACCGTATCACTTCCTTTTCTTTTTTATTAGCACTCATTTAATTCGAGTGCTAACATTTGCTAATCATAGTTATATCATCACATATTTTTATTGTCAACAGCAATCAAAGAAAAGAATTATGAAAAAAATATAAAAAAAGAACCCAAGATATTTGGGTAACTATTTTGACACAGACATTCACGGAGAAAGATATCTGTCATACGTATAGGTAATGGTATGAATCTCACTTTGGTCGGCCGCAATATCACGTTATACGACCATACGCACCACGTTTCCTCCTTCGGCCGCTTTCGCTACACGACTCTCGTAACGGTACTAAGTCCCCACTCCGTGGTGACTAAGGACCGACGTTCGTCCAGTGCCTTTGGAAAAAACGTGGTGCGTATGGTCTGGTTAATGGTGTACTTCCTATCATCAATTTGAATATCGAAAAAATACTCACTAATTGTTGCAACTGTCGAAAAAATATTTGATTCTATAAAACTTTGTATAACACTACACTTCTTAATTCCTTTGTATAACCAACCAAATATTGACTATACCAACTGAACAGAAGTCTGTACTCTGTTAAAAAAATAATTGCTAATATCATAATAATTTTAATATTCATATCCCCCTCCATTATTTAGATACTTCATTTAAGAAAGTAAATGTCAAAGAAACTTTTAATGCGTCACAAATGTAATTACCAACTTTTCCTAAATATCAATTCTCGTAATCCTTTATTCATGTACATCAACCAAACTAATGATATAAACATAAACAAGAATGTCCAAAAGAAAGAAAAAGGAAATATATGTACTGGCTTCAGAAAGACACTCAGACCTTCATCCAATTGAATCGAATAATTATCATTTAATTTATACAATTTGCCTTCAAACATATTAATTCTTTTATTGATATTTTGAATTGCAATTATTTCACTAGGTCTTATATACTCTTTATATTCTTTTACAATATAATAATTTTGGGATGTTTTTATCAAAATATCTGATGTTTCAACCGCAAAATAAAACCCATCATAACTATCCGGAATTGCTATTCCATAATGAAATCTTCCATTTTTATCATATATTTGCAACTTACCATTCGTCAAATCCCCCACATAAATGTATCCTTTGTCATCCATATATACAATGCTTTCTTCGCAATTTATTCTATGTGGAATTTTATAGAATAATAAATCTGTTGCATTATCATACATAGCCCATAACCAAAAATTTACACTACAAATAATTATTACAAAAAACACTACGCATATAGATAGTTTTTTCATTTACATTCACCTATTCTAATTTTTTACATCTATTCTTTCTATACTTATTTTTTAAATTGAAATCAAACACTGTCCAAGTATAGGAACTTTCTCCATGCATATCAATGGATAACAAACTAGGTGTATATGTTGTCTTTTTAGTATATCCCACATATCCATCTCCAAAATTCAAATCTAATCCAGCTCCAACATAACTAGACACACTTGCCCCCATACTACCACCCCACTCTTCCAAATTTTTGTATGAGTCGGTATATGCATATGAATTATATGTATTTACTTTTTTCTCGTTGTAATGCCCATAATCTAATCGCGCATTGTCAACTAATCTATTATATTTTCTATTTTGCATTACCAATATCAAAACTAAAAATATTATTACTAATTCTATTACCAGAACAATTTCTTCCCCAAACATAACTGCCGCGAACAATTGAAGCATTCCACCAAACAATAGTACACTACTCAACGATACTTTCCATATAAGTCTTTTCTTTGACATTAAACGCAAATATTCCATCTAGTTAACTCTCTTCCAACCATAAAAGTTAATAAACCTATCTAATCCAACTTTAAGAGCATCGTATATCTTAGTACATACTTCATCACCTTTTGTTGTAGTTGCAATCCACCATAGTTGTTTCGTTTAGTAAATAAAATGCGCAAATATAGCTAACAAAATTATGATTATTTTAGGTATGTATACTAATAAACATATTGGATAACTCTCTTCCTCTATGCCTTGTCCATGAAATCCATGCGCTTCAAAAAATTCTTGAATCAAAAAAACGCACTTTTTCCCATCATAACTCCTTGCGATAGGTAACGGTTTCTTTTCCAACAAATTCTTAAATCTCACTAACTCATCCTGCCCAATAACTGTAGTAATGCAAAATTTCGTTTTATTGTTGAACTCATAACTTATAAAACAAAAATAATGTCTCGTAATCCCTCTGGATAATATTCTCAAGAAGAAACTACTATCTGCATTATAACAGGCATACTGCTGTATTGCGTTATTTACTAAATTGTTATATTTACCGTTACTAAAATATAACCCAATGACAATCGCAAACAATATAAGTTCTTCCATCCAAAACACTTTTTCTCCAAAAATAATAGCCGAAATTGCCTGAATGATTCCACCATATAGTACTATTGTTACCAACGTACCTTTCCACATAAAGGTCTTCTTTTTCATATAATCAAGATAATTCATTCTCCATCTACCCCCTTGATACTATAGCAGTTAGCAAGCACAGAATCCCTCTCTGATATTGTGTCTGTTTCTATAGCGTCATTAATATATATTTGGCAAATAAAACATCAAAAAAATTATACATAAAATACATAACAAAAATACAGTTCCCGTTACAACCTTTGGTATCTCTCCGTTTGATTTAATCACTGATTTATTTATCCACTCTTGTTGTCTATTTTCATATATATGAGCTATGACATTCTTACGATAATAATACATGATTATGAAAATCACAGCAGATGCAATTGTCCACATCCAAATTTTCATATCACATTCATTATTACTGTAGTACAACATATTAATTGGAACAAAAAGCAGTAAGAAATAATGTATCGGATATTTGTATGCTCTCTCTCTTTCTGCTCTAACAACTATGTTTCTATTATCTTGATCCATTGCCAACATGACTTTTCTAGAGGTATAATCCTTCTTTGTTCTTAATATTTTGGCAGAACACGTAACGCCTTCATATTGATATTCAACAACTGCATAATGAAAACCAGAGTAATGTGACATTCTCTTTCCCTGAAGAGCCGCTCTACATAGTTCTTTTATTTCTCCTTGGACTATCTGAGGCGTATTCATATATTTTTGATAAATTATGTATTCTAATCTATCCACAATCACTTGGACAATAAACCATAAAATCACCAATGTAATCAATATATTTGAAAATATATAATCATAAATATTTCCACTCATTATGACCTCCACTATTTAGTACATGTAGTAATCATTTTCTACCCCATCCTGGGTAGCTTTCATATAGTATAAGCCGTTATCATCACTTGCGACTCCGTACTGTCCGTTATATAAAAACTCTACTTCTCCGTAGTTACCGCTCAGTAGCTTTCCGAAGATGCTGTATGTGTATGTATATTTGATCTCTCCACTTTCGTCGG